>CAVWBP010000001.1:0-62092 GCA_963753165.1 Thermodesulfovibrionales bacterium
AGTCTTAAGAATTACAACGATCAAAATTGTCCTGTTAATAGGGCATTTTGACTGACAGCGATACAATCATACTCTTTAAGAATGTAACAATGTCAATAAGTTTTCTAATTGGTATCATTCTTGCAAATAAAGTACTATATAATAGATAGCTACAAGAAAATTAATCGTTCAAATTATTGAGAAATCTGCTCGCAAAAGCAGTGAAAGAGGTATTCATTGAGAAAATTTATTGGTTGTTTTTTGGGAATTGTGGTTTCATTAGGATTTCTTGCAAGTTGTGCAACAATGGAGAAAAAACGAGAACAGATAAAAGCTGATATTGGAGTCATTGTCATCGCACTTGAAAAATATAAGAATGACATAGGCAATTATCCTACAACCGCTGACAATCTTTTAGCTCTTGTAAAGGCGCCTGTATCATCTTTGGAGCCTGAAAAATGGAAGGGTCCATACCTTGAGCAGTTACCAAAAACTCCCTGGGAAAAAGATTACCAGTATGAAATTGGAAATGTCTGGCTCGTCGCCTCAGAAGGTCCAGAACCTTTCGGGCCGGGATGGAGATGGAACGGAAGTATTTCCCTATGGGTGAAAAAAGAAAATGGATATATAATCAAGGTGTGGTCGCCCGATGGCCTTATTGCTTCTGTTCCAAAAATCCAGTTTGGATATTGGCCCAGCTTCGTATACACAATGCTGCCAATTGAACCAAAATGAAGGAATCCCTATGCATCCAGGATAAGCGCTTTCTGCTTGTGAGAAACGTTAGTTCGCTTCAAGATATTCCCTCTTGGATTTTGAGATCATACTGTAGTACTTTTCTTATGCATGTTTTTTCGGTAACATGCATTATGAGTCAACGTTATCTACTTAGTGCTATCTACGGCAGCATTTTTTGTGGGTCAACTCGAATTCGACAGAATTCGACATTTCTCTTGACTGATACTGAATAATTTGATATAAGTCTAACTGTAAATCTGACTTGTAGTTAGAAAGGCAACGGAAGCAGTATGCTGAAAACTTCTGAACGCCGGATGCTTTTCTCATAAATAACCGAATGGCAAAAATACTTCTTGTTGAAGATGACAAGCTTCAGGCAAAAGCCATAAAAAAATCCCTGGCAGCCAAAGGATTCGAAATTATCTGGGCTGAAAACGGGAAGAAAGCGATAAAGGTTGCAAAGACTCAGCCCCTCGATATCATACTGCTTGACTTTGTCCTCCCTGATATCAATGGCAACGACATATGCCGTTTGTTAAAACATAGCGAAGATACCAGGGGGATCCCAATCATTGCCCTCACGGTAAAACGTTCAACCGAAGAGAAGATTGATGGCTTACAAGCGGGCGCTGATGATTACCTCCCCAAGCCCTTCAGCGATGAAGAACTCATCGCAAGAATCTACGCGAGCCTCCGGACAAAAACATTACAGGACGAACTGCGGCGGATGAACCATCAGCTGATGGATGTGCTCGCAAAGGTGGAAATCCTTGCAGCGACAGATTCCCTTACCGGTCTTTCCAACCGGAGGCAGTTCGAGGCTTTTCTCGATAATGAATTCAATAAGACTGCACGGTACGAGTCGCCCCTTTCTTGCCTCCTGATCGATATAGACAATTTTAAGCGCATTAATGATAAATACGGCCATCAGGTTGGGGACACATGCCTCAAAGAGATTGCGGAGATTATACAAAATAATGTGAGGAAGGTTGATACGGTTGCACGGTGGGGAGGCGAAGAATTTTGTGTCCTCATGCCCCTGACCGGGAAAGAAAATATCATGATTCCTTCATCGAGAATCTGTACCGCGATTGCGGAGAGCACTTTTTCAGGCTACCCCGATCAAATCACGGTAAGTATCGGAGTGACGAGTATTCCAGATCCGGAAATAGACACGCCTGAGAAGTTGGTAAAGGCGGCTGACCTTGCTATGTACCGGGCAAAAGTAAAAGGCGGCAACAGGGTTGAATTTGGCTAGAATGCATTGAGAGTGAGTAAAAATCAGAGAGGCAGATATGCCTGCGGATTCAAGTCAAGCCCTGCGATGCTACCTGCCATGAGATGGTGATACCCTGCAGCTGCGATCATGGCAGCGTTGTCAGTGCAGAGTAAAAGCGAGGGGATAAAGAGCTCCACTCCCCGCTCCTCCGCCATCTCTTTCATCCTCCTCCGCAGCTCGCTGTTGGCTGCAACCCCGCCTGAAAGAACAACCTTCTTAATCCATTTCTTTCTGATTGCCCATTCCGTCTTTCTCACGAGGACATCGACAACAGAAGCCTGAAAAGATGCGGCAATATCAGGCAAGGATGAAGGATGAAGCACGAAAGATGAATGCCCTATGCGGTCTCCGGTTTTCTCTGCCGACTGGTCCCTGATTCCTGATTGCTGTTTCACATAATTCAACACCGCTGTCTTGAGTCCGCTGAAACTGAAATCGAATGACTCAGGGAGATATGCCCTCGGGAAGCCTATCGACTTCGGATTCCCCTCCTTCGCAAGTCTGTCGATGACCGGCCCTCCCGGATAACCGAGACCGAGAAGCTTCGAAACCTTGTCATATGCTTCTCCGGCCGCATCATCCCTCGTTCTCCCCAGCTCTTCATAGCGGGAAAACCCTTCTATTTTATAGAGAGAGGTATGCCCTCCCGATACGATGAGGGCGAGAAAAGGGAACTCCGGTCTCGGCTCCTCAAGGAATGCCGCGAAGATATGCCCCTCCAGGTGATTCACCGCAATCAGCGGTTTTGCTTTCGCATAGCATACCGCCTTTGCAAAAGAGCACCCTATGAGGAGCGACCCTATCAGGCCCGGCCCCCTGCATACTGCGATACCGTCCAAATCTTCCAGGCGAAGCCCTGCCGTGGTCAATGCCTCGTCAACAACCGGCCATATCATTTCGATATGACGGCGCGAGGCGAGCTCAGGGACGATGCCGCCATACTTCCTGTGAATTTCGGTCTGGTTTGAAATAATGTTCGACAGCACTGCCGCACCGTCTTCAACTACAGAGGCGGATGTGTCATCACATGAGGTATCAATACCGAGGATCAGCACAGGACCGTTTACGAAGAATGCTCAAGAATAGTCACGCCCTTCGGCAGGGAAGGGGTGAAAAATGATTCTTCTAATCCTGTATTGATTTCAATATCGCTGAATACCATGTCTATTCTGTTGTTCAGCGAGTCGATGACAGTAAACGACTGTATCGGGAATCCCTCGCCGGAAGTCTGCAGTTCAATGGAGACAATTCCGCCCATCGGCTTTTTGGGTGTCAGAATGAGCTTCCCGTTTTTCATGGATGCGGAGAATTCCTCCCTGATCTTTCCGAAGCCGCTCAGAAGCGCTATCGGCGCCTGGCCGTACGTTTCCCGGTCGAAGCTGCCCTTGAATGCCTGTTTCTCTTTTTTCTGGTATATGATGATCTCGTCGTTCCTTATGAACACCTCCTGTGCATTCTCCCCACGGTAGCACCATTTCAGCATCATAGGCCGCTTGATGTAGAATTCCCCCTTGAACGTATCGGTCCTTTTCAGGTCTTTTATGTAACTTTTCTGCACAAAACTGCCCTTGATGTCCTGAAGATTTGCATATGCCTGCTGTATCCGGGTGATTTCATCGTCAACCCCCTCCCCCCGGACCGTCACGGGCAGCAGAAAAAAGAACACAACCAGGAGAAAACAGAGACTGCTTTTATGAAATAATTTTCCTCGGCATCACTATATTCATTTTCACCTCTTTCATCCTTTCAGATATTTAAGCATACCACACGAAATTTTCCGTTGACAATACACGTGATGTATCCTTGATAAAAGCATGTCCCTCATTTTATAGTCATCTATAGTGTTAACATTCAAAAACATTAAAGGTTGCATAAGGTATTTTTCCGTCATTCCACGACTTGATCGGGGAATCCAGTATCGAAAGTTTTTGGAAAAAAGAACTGGATTATCCGGTCAAGCCGGATAATGACAACCTTGGGACGGGGTTTCCCATGAATACCACCTGGCGTTACCTTGATGATGGGGTGAACAACGCCTCCTATAATATGGCTCTTGATGAGGCGCTCGCCATCGCGGTAAGGAAGGAACTCGCCCCGCCTACCCTGAGATTGTACGGATGGGACAGGCCTTCTGTCACCATCGGATACTTCCAGAGAAGCAGCGATATTGACGTTGCATATTGTGCAGACAGAAATATTCCGGTTGTAAGGAGACCAAGCGGTGGCCGGGGTATCCTCCACGGGGAGGAACTCACCTACAGCTTCTCTGCAAAGACCGATGCCGGGATGTTCTCCTCCGGCCTGCGCGACAGCTATGCAAAGATCAGTAAAGCCCTGGGCCTCGCATTTGCACGCATCGGTATCGTCCCGGAAACGAAGCGGCGGCGTCAACTCCCTGCTGAATCAAAAACGAGCACCCGCGCACGAAACCCCCTCTGTTTTCATTCCGCTTCCTATGGTGAAATTTCGTTTCAGAAGCGAAAAATCATAGGGTCCGCCCAGAAGAGATGGAGAGACGGGTTGCTGCAACAGGGATCCATCCCCGCAATCATCGCATACGATGAGGTTTCCATGATTTTCCGCTGCGCGGACCCGAGGAGCTTGCAGGAAACCATGTGCGGACTGCGCGAGATTGTTCCTTCTCTCACGATGGACGGATTGAAGAGTGCGCTCAGATCTGCCTTTGAGGAAGTATTTGACATACAATTCAAGCGCGCAACGCCTTCCACAGAAGAGACCCGGCTTGCAGAGGAACTGGAAGCGCAGAAATATTCAACACATCAGTGGAATTTCCAGCGCTGACTCACCTTCAGACGTAACCCCACCTTCCCTCCCCTTATTTAAGGGAGGACGGCAATACTTTCCCGTGTTTTCGCCGTGATATAATTAAGTGTATGTATGTGTATGTAAATGGAAAGGTTGTGCCCTCAAAAGAGGCAGTCGTCTCTGTGTTCGATCACGGGTTCCTCTACGGAGACGGTATTTATGAAACCTTAAGGGTTTACGACAGCGTTCTCTTTAAAATCGATGAGCACCTCCAGCGATTATTCCGTTCCGCATCGTTGATAGGCCTCTCGATCCCCCTGGACACTGACCATCTGAAGATCGCCCTGTACGAGACCCTTATCGCGAACCGGTTAAAAAATGCATATGTACGGTTAACGATTTCACGGGGCCAGGGTTCTCTGGGGCTTGACCCCGATTTCTGCCCCAGGCCGACGGTCATAATCATTACCCAGGAATTCAAAGAATACCCTGAGGCATACTACAAACACGGGATCAGACTTATGATCGCGGAAACGAGAAGGAACCTCAGGGAAGCGATCAATCCGCAGATTAAATCCCTGAATTTTCTTAACAATGTCCTTGCCAAAATCGAGGCGAAAAAGCAGGGGGCTTACGAAGCAATCATGCTGAATGAAAACGCCTTTCTCGCAGAAGGGACGATCAGCAACATTTTTTTTTATAAGGGTGGTTCTCTCTGCACCCCCTCGATTGACTGCGGGATACTTGACGGCATAACGAGAGGGATCGTTACAGACCTTGCCAGACAAGAAGGGTTACCGGTACAGGAAGGAATGTTCACAAAGAACGATCTTTACGCTGCTGAAGAGGTATTTCTCACGAATACCACGATGGAGGTTATGCCTGTCTCGGCAGTCGATTCACAAACCTATCCTGTCGGGAAAATCGCACGGTTGCTCAGAAAACTTTACCGCCGTGGAGTGAACGCATACGTTTCCAATGTAAAGGCAGAAGGGCCTTCGTTGTGGGGGTGGGAGAGTGAGAAATTGAGCCCATAGGCTTCATGATGATGGCTGCAATGACAGTTGCGGAAGGAAACATCGGCGGTTAATGATATTTGGTTCCGTTTGAAGCAAACATTGCGAAAGAGTTCGGGACAGGTCTTGTTTCTTGCAGACGCCCTGGTTGTTATTTTTCCGTTGTAACAATGCCAGCTATATTCCACAGAGTTATCGGCATGATCGAGGGCGTATCCTTCCCGTGAGAACATCCCGCCAATCGTCTGAGAGATATGATATTTCTTACTCTGTGCAAGGTGGCTCTCCAAAGAAAATTCACCAGGAGTTTAGTACTAGTGAGAATGCAATGCAAGCCTTAAAATGCACAAAAAACTCTTCCTATGCGGAATCCTCAAACTGATACAACAAAATCCGACGTGCCCGTAAACTTAAATCTTGTCTATTTCTATAACGGAGTAAAGGCTGAGACCTCCACTCTGTCTTCCCGAAAGGCTAAAGCCTATTCGGATTACCCGTGATTTCCGTCCGGGAATTGAGCCGTGTCCCTTATCAAAATATTTTTAGGCAGCGAAGGGAATACCTATTCCTTGCCTGTTACAGATGCCTGTCTATATGACTTTTCTGCTCGATCAGTTCGTATTCGTATTTTTCAGGTTGTCTTCCGAAGCACGTGCCGAGGCTTTCAAAAATGGCAATTTCCCTCACATCAACTTCTCTCCGTATGATCGCTTCTTCGGTCGGCATATAGTGGATATGGTTTCCTTCCACTTCAACCACCGTCACCCCGAATTTCCCCTCCTTCAGGAGCAATACGGCCGCAGCCCCTGTCTTGTAGCCGAAATTTACATCAAAGGCGGAAGAATGGCCTGACCTGACAAGATGTCCAGGGGTAACCTCTCTTACTTCCGGAACTTCATAGACTCCGGGGGCAAACATCCCTGTCCGCTCCATAAAATCTTTTACCGCGGGGTCGCTCTTCAGCCTCTTTTCTAGCTGCTGCCGTACATATTTCCCTGCTCCGGTAAGCTTCCGGTGCCCGAACGCATCAGGGGCTATAGACTCGTCATAGAGCATTTCACCGCTTGCCTGTTTGAGCCCCTCTGCAACGACTATGATGTATGTTCCTGATCTTACATCGCTTCGTTCGATGCGTGCAAAAAACGTTGTTTTCATATGCTCATACACAACATCAAAGTCAACAGGGATTTCCGGTATGAGGATACAATCGGTCTCGGCGCCGATCCCTCCCCTGAAGGCAGTATGACCGACATACCTTCCGAATACCTCTATGACAAGGATTCGGTTGTGGCTCATGCCGGTTGTCTTCAGGTCCCTCGCGAATACCGAAATTCTGTTGATCGCCGAATCGCCCCCGACACTATATGGCTGAAGGTCGAGGTCCATCGTCTTCGGGACATGCACGCAGGGGATCCCCTTCTGGGTAAGGTCTACCACAACGCTTCCGGTATCGTCACCCCCGCTGATCACGAGCGCATCGATCTTGAATTTTCTGAGTCCTTCTTTTATCCGCTCATATTTCTCCGGGTCTGCTATCTTGCTTATCTTCACCCGTGAATGACCGGCCTCGGAACCGGCCAGGGACGCCTCTATTTTGCTCACCCTTTCCGCATTGAGGAATACCACGTCATCGAGTTTAACAAGATTATAGAGGCCTGCATAGCCGTGAGGAATCACAACCGACTCGATGCCGAGGGCATATGCCTCCCGTGCAACTCCTTTAATGACCGCATTCAATCCGCCGCAGTCTCCTCCACTGGTTATCACGCCTATTCTTTTGATTTCAGGCACGCCTGCACCTCCTTCATAATTTATGAGAGATGAATTCAGATACAGCACAGAACGAACTGTTATAATCTTATGTGATATTGAAAAATTTTACAAGCTATAACCATTTGATATTGCATAATATTTTCTTTTTTCTCTCTTCCCGGCAGAAGAACAGCCGGCTCTCTTTTTCCCTGATGACGTAACTCTTATTTTTTGCTATACTTACAATCCCGACTCCATTTAAGATAGAAAGAGCAGCCAGTGGATGCGGCGCCATGAAGCAGAGGAATAATGCTGGTAAAATAGACCTATGATTATTGAAGAAGTAATAGAGTTCCTGAGAAAAATTCCGCCTTTCCAGTTCCTTGATGACACTACCCTCCTGAATATCACCAGCGATATTTCGATGGAATTCTATCCGAAAGGAACAACCATTACCTATCAGGGCGGCCCTGCTCCGGAACATCTCCTGGTCATCAAGAAGGGTGAAGTAAAGGTCTTCATAAGGAACGAAAATGAAGAGGTGTTTATTGACTACAGGGGTGAAGGCGACCTCATCGGGTATCTCCTTATCTTCGGCGGTGAAAAATCACGGGCCAATGTAGTGGCAATCGATGATACCATCTGCTACCTGATCAGGCGCGAGGCCATTCAGAACCTCCTGAACATCAATCCTTCGGTAAGGGAATTCTTCCATAAATCGTTCCTGAGCAGGTACCTCGATAAAACATTCCAGGAAATCCAGAACAAATCACTCGCACACGGGGCGAGCGACAGAATCCTTTTCACCATACCGGTCGGAGAACTCGCTGCGAAAGAGGTCATTACTGCCGAACAGGACATTACCATACAAAAGGCTGCGCAGATAATGTCTCACCGGAAGATAAGTTCCCTTATCCTGGTCGACGCTAACGGCCGTCCCTCGGGGATAGTCACCGACAGGGACCTCCGGGACAAGGTGGTCTCGCAGGGAAAGAACTGCAGTGATCCTGTCAGGGACATCATGAGTTTTCCGCATGTCCGTTCCGACATGAACGAATACTGTTTTGAGGCAATCATAAAAATGGTGAAACATAACGTCCACCATCTGCTCGTCATGAAGGGTGACAAACTCAAGGGTATCCTCACCAACCATGACCTCATGCTCCTTCAGGGGACCTCGCCGCTGTCTATCGTAAAAGACATCGAAGGCCAGAAAACCGTGGAAGGACTGGTCCCGGTATCGATGAAGATTAATAATATCGTGGGGTTGCTGCTGACTGAAGGCGCGAAAGCGAGCAACATCACACGGATTATTACCGAGATAAACGACAGGCTTGTCCGGAAGATCCTCCAGTTCGCTGAGGAGCAGTTCGGCGAGCCGCCGGTCCCATACTGCTGGATCGCGTTCGGCAGCGAAGGCCGCAAGGAACAGACCTTCAAAACCGACCAGGATAATGCGCTTATTTATGCAGACCCCGCGTCTGACGAGGAGGAAAAGGCTGCAGAGGAATATTTCAGACAGTTTTCGTTCTTTGTAAGGGACGGCCTCCTGAAATGCGGGTTCCCTGCCTGCCCCGCAGATTTCATGGCAACAAACCCCATGTGGCGTCAGCCGCTCCATGTGTGGAGAAAATACTTTATGAACTGGATATTCACCCCTACCTCGGATGCGGTGCTCAACTCTGTTACCTTTTTCGATCTGAGAGCGGTATACGGGGAAACGAGGCTTGTAGAATGGCTCAAAGACTACACCCATTCCCTTGTGAAAGACCAGAAAGTATTCCTTGGTTACATAGCCAATCTGGCGATCAAGAACATGCCCCCGATAGGGTTCCTGAAGACGTTTGTTGTCGAGAAGAGCGGAGAGCACAAAGACAAACTCAACATGAAGGTCAAAGGGCTTGCTCCCCTGCTGGATATGGTCAGACTGTTCGCGCTCGAAAAAGGTATCCGTGAGACATCAACGATCGAACGGATACATTTGCTGAGAGACGTGCATACAATCGTGAAGGAATATGCCGATGAGCTTATCCATTCTTTTGAGTTCATCATGCTCCTGAGGATCCAGCACCAGTTCGAACAGTTGAAGGAAGAGAAAGAGATCAACAATTTTATCGACCCTAACGCGCTGAGCAACCTTGAAAAAAGAATTGCAAAAGAGACGTTCCAGCTCATCTCAAAGATACAGGATATGGTCATCGAGAGATATAAAGCCATGATCTGGTAACCCGCATGCGCGAGTTCTTCAGGTTCAGGAAAAAAGATACCCTTCAGATCGAAAAGCAACTCCCCGTAACAGACGCCCATTATACGGTCATCGACACTGAACTTACCGGGTTGAATGAGAGAAAGGATTCGATCGTTTCGATCGGAGCAGTCAAGATGACCGGCATCAAGATAGAACTGGGCAAGACCTTCCATCAACTCATAAAACCAAGGGCTCCCCTGAAACCTGAAAGCATAGTGATCCATGGCATCACCCCATCCGATGTACAGGAGCAGCCCGATAGCGCGACTGTCCTTTCCGGGTTTCTGCAATTCTGCGAACATGACATCCTCATCGGGCACTGCGTCTCGATAGACCTGAGTTTTCTGAACAGGGAAATGAAAAAGACCCTTGGATTTTCCCTCCCGAATCCGGTACTTGACACATTCTCTCTCTACGCATGGCTGAAGAAAAAGGGGCCGCCCCATGACTGTTTCGCCTCAACACCGCAGGATTGCGCACTGTACGAAATCTCAAAATGTTTCGGGATTCCGGTGAGAGGAGCTCATGATGCGCTTATGGATTCCTTCATCACGGCACAGCTCTTTCAGCGGTTTCTCCCGATCCTTATGGAAGCAGAAATAACACAAATAGAAAAACTGTTGGAGATAGGGACACCATATCATGGAGGTGATGAATTCAAGATCGCAGGCAATATAACAAATTTCTAGAGCATACCACTCTTTCAGACACGGGGGAAAAATGGACAACAAGAGCAGTAAAAGTAAAATAACGACACAGGATATCCTCGAAGACAGGGATTTCAAATCCTTGTGCAGTCAGAAGAATACCATCTCAATAATTCTCACGATCATGCAGTTGGTTGTCTATTTCGGATTCATTGCGCTGATCGCGTACAACAGGGAATTCCTTGCGACGAAAATATCCGGAGCAATCACCGCAGGCATTCCTATCGCTGTCGGGGTGATCGTTCTCTCATGGATCTTCACAGGGATCTATATCAGATGGGCGAACCAGAAATACGATGTCATGGTCAAAAAAGTCCGGGATAAGATAGGGGGATAACCGTGCAAGAGACAACTATTGGACAGGTACATACTACATCGATTCTATTCTTCTTCGCCTTTGTGCTCTCGACACTCGCAATCACCTATTGGGCCGCAAAGAGAACGAGGACCACAAAGGATTTTTATGCTGCGGGCAGGAGTGTTACAGGGTTGCAGAACGGCCTCGCCCTCGCAGGAGACTATATGAGCGCCGCGTCATTTCTGGGCATTGCCGGTCTGGTCTCGACAAAGGGGTATGACGGGCTCATCTATTCGGTAGGCTGGCTCGTAGGGTGGCCGATCATTATGTTTCTCATTGCAGAGCCTCTGAGGAATCTCGGGAAATATACGTTCGCAGACGTCGTTGCGTACCGGCTGAAACAGAGGCCGATACGGGCTGCGGCTGCTGCCGGGTCACTGGTGACAGTGCTGTTTTACCTGATCGCACAGATGGTGGGCGCCGGCACCCTGGTAAAGCTCATGTTCGGCCTTCCGTTCGAAATAGCCGTCGTGATCGTCGGCGCACTGATGATCTCGTATGTTCTTTTCGGCGGCATGATCGCCACAACCTGGGTCCAGATCATCAAGGCCGTGCTGCTCCTTGGCGGCGCCACAATTCTCGTGCTTCTCACGTTGAACTCCTTTGGGTTCAGCTACGGCGAACTTTTTAGTCAGGCGGCCCAGCAATACGGCGATAAATTTCTCGAACCCGGAGGACTGATAACCAGCCCCCTTGAAGCGTTTTCGCTCGGACTTGCGCTCATGTTCGGCACAGCAGGACTGCCCCATATTCTGATGAGGTTCTATACAGTGCCCGATGCTAAAACCGCAAGGAAATCAGTTTTCTATGCAACCGGGTTTATCGGGTATTTTTACATCCTCACCGTTACGATCGGATTTGGCGCAGCAGTGCTCGTGGGCCAGAAAATCATCATAGGCATTGATAAAGGCGGCAATATGGCAGCCCCCCTTCTCGCTGAAGCGCTTGGAGGGACTGCCTTCCTGGGATTCCTCGCTGCAGTCGCGTTTGCAACGATTCTCGCGGTAGTTGCAGGCCTGACGCTTGCCGGCGCATCTGCCCTCTCCCATGACCTGTATGTCGGCGTTATCCGGAGGGGACAGGCTGCAGAAAAGGAAGAGGTCAAGGTTGCAAGAATTGCTACCCTCTGTCTCGGAATTGCAGCAATTCTCCTTGGCATTCTGTTCAAGGGGCAGAACGTTGCCTTTATGGTAGGTCTTGCGTTTGCAGTGGCCTGTAGTGCGAATTTCCCTGCGCTTCTTCTCTCGATAACCTGGAAGAAGTTCACCACAAAAGGAGCGGTTGCAAGCATATGGACCGGCCTTATTCTCGCTGCAGGCCTCATCATACTGAGTCCGACGGTATGGGTCGATGTTTTCCATGCCAAAGAGAAGAAGGCTATAGAGACACAGATAAAGGATATCGAGACAGAATCGAAAACCAGGATCGAGACACTCGAGCAGCAAAAGGCCGCAGGGAAGAATATGCCGCACATAGACACGGTCATTACGGAAGAAAAAGCTCAGACCGAATCTCAAATCAAGGAATTGAAGGCTACTTTGCCAAAACCGGTCTTTCCTATGAAAAACCCCGCAATTTTTTCTATGGGGCTGGCTTTTCTCGTCGGCATTCTTGTTTCACTCGTCTCTCCGGAGAAGAAGGCCGAAGAAAAATTCGAAGATGAAAAGGTCAGAACATACGTTGGATTAGGAGCTGAATAATATATTGTTCCAACAATTGCTTACCGAATTACCGGAGTTAATCCTCCGGTAATTCGGGCTTTTTTGCAAATACTGACAAGTCTCTGCCTGATTTTAATGTAAATTGTTATACTTTTCACCGCAAAGCTTTCACAAACCTCACTCTCTCCACTATTCTATCAATTGCTATAATTATTAAATAATTATTTGCTTTTTTTCTTCTAATGGGTATAATATCACGTACTTGACTCTTGAACAGACTGTTAAGTACACATGGATGTATATGATATTATAGATTTTCTAATAGACACTCCGCCTTTTCAGAACATCGACGACGCAGATCTGAAGAAGGTTGCACAAAATCTTACCGCGCAATTCTATCCCAAAGAAACCCTCATCCTGAAGCAGGATGGCCCCCCCAGCGAATTCCTCCATATTATTTATAAGGGCGGAGTAAAAGTTTACCGCAATACGGATAACGGGGAAGAAATCATCATCGATTTCAGGGGAGAGGGAGATACAATCGGATTTCTCTCTCTCCTGGGAAGAGACAAGGCAAAAGCAAACGTTATCACAATCGAGGACACAATCTGCTATCTCATGACAAGAGATACTGTTCTCCGCCTCCTCGATTCAACTCCCTCTTTTTCCGAATACTTCCTCCAGTCTCACCTTGAAAAATATATCGAGAAGCCGTTAGGGTCGATCGGGAGCAAGCCGCTCCTGTACGGAAGCAGCAACAGTCTGCTCTTTAAAACCCGCCTTGAAGATATTGCGCTCAAAGAGGTGATAACCGTCATGGAGAACACCTCAATACAGGAATCTGCGCTGGTCATGGCCAGGAACAAAATAAGCTCCCTCATCATCGTCAATGGAGAGGGTCACCCTGTAGGCATAGTGACAGACAGGGACCTGAGAGACAGGGTTGTCTCACAGTGCAGAAATGTCGGCGAGCCTGTCAGAAATATCATGTCTCCTCCCACGGTAAGGGTAGACACCCAGGATGTGTGTTTTGAAGCGGTGCTGAAAATGATTCAGCATAATATCCACCATATCATCGTAATGAGAAACGGCCAGCTCAAGGGCATGCTGACAAATCATGACCTTATGGTGCTGCAGGGGACCTCTCCTCTTTCTATAGTGAGAGATATCGAAAGTCAGGACACGCTGGACGGACTCATTTCCGAGTCGAGAAATATCGACAAGGTCATTTCCCTGCTTCTCAAGGAAGGGGCAAAGGCAAGCAGTATCACCGCGATCATCACCGAAATCAACGACAGGCTTCTCAATAAACTGCTTGAGAGTATCGAGACGCAGCTTGGCCAGCCTCCGCTTCCCTATTGCTGGATTGTGTTCGGCAGCGAAGGAAGAAAGGAACAGACCTACAAGACCGACCAGGATAACGCGATTATCTATCAGGACCCGAAAACTGAAGCCGAGGCCCGCGCTGCGGAAGAATATTTCACCCGGCTGGCAGAGACTATGAGGGACGCCCTTGTGCAATGCGGTTTTCCTCTCTGTCCCGGTAATTATATGGCGGCAAATCCCCAATGGCGCCAGCCGCTCACCGTCTGGGAAAAATATTTCTCACAATGGATCCATACCCCTACCAGCGAGGCAGTGCTTGCCTCGTGCATCGTATTCGATTTCAGGCCTGCACATGGCGATTTCACCCTCGCCCAGCGCCTGAGAAGTCAGCTGATAAAGACCCTGGAGAATCAGGACCTGTTCCTGAAGCATATGGCTCAGATATCGGTGCAGGTTCGTCCTCCTCTCGGTTTTTTCAGGACCTTTGTGGTGGAAAGAAGCGGTGAGCACAAAAACAAACTGAACCTTAAATTCACCTGCCTTGCTCCTCTGGTCAATATCGTCCGCTTGTTCAGTCTCGAAGACAGGATCCCCGAGACTTCAACGATCGAGAGGATACATGCCCTCAGCCACCGGCATACCATTATGACCGAATTCGGCGGAGACCTTGAACATGCGTTTGAATTCCTGTCGTTCTTAAGGATACGCCGGCAGCATGCCCAGATCGAAGAAGGCCTGGAACCGGACAACTTTCTCAATCCGAAGGAGCTCAATAATTTCGAAAGAAAAGTATTCAAGGAATCATGCCAGCTTATCGCAAAAATACAGGAAATCATTAACAAGAAATATAATCCCGGCACAGGATCAATCCTTTGATGAGTAATATATTGACCGCATATAAGAAGAAAATGCTCCGGAAAATCATGGGGAAACGGGACCTCCATCCGTCCGCCCTGAAACATCTGTCTGTCCCGGAAAATATGAAGCTCGACGTCCCGCTTTCTGAGGCAACCTATATTGTGTTCGATACAGAACTTACCGGCCTCAATCTGAAAAAAGATTCCGTTGTATCTATCGGCGCACTCAAGATGTTTGGGAGAAGGATCGACATGGGAGCACCTATTACCGGGTCATTGCCCCGGAGACTGAATTGACCGGGAAAAGTGTAATAATCCACGGAATCACGCCTTCCGAGGCCTCTGTCTGTCCGACAATCGAGGTACTCCTGCCGGAGTTCCTCGATTTTTGTGCAGACGGAATTTTGATCGGCCATTTCGTAGCGATCGACCTGGCCTTTATCAATAAAGAAATGAAGAGGTTGTTCGGTTTCCCTCTCCAGAACCCCTCGCTCGATACACAGATGGTCTATACCTGGATACGGCACAGGGAGGAACAAACCTGTGCATTTCACGCCGGGATCAGGGAACAGGTGGATTTATTCTCTCTCGCACAAAAATATTCCATACCGGTCAGTGATGCACACAATGCACTGAATGATGCGTTTGTTACTGCACAGCTTTTCCAGAGGTTCATACAATCCCTGGAAAAATATGGAATTCATTCACTCAGGGACCTCCTCGGAACAGGAAGGCCCCGGAAAATATGACGTCTTTTGAAAAGGAGGTGAGCAAGAACGTGAAAATGGTTCATAGCCTGCGGCAATACGGCTAAGGGTGCTTGAAAGGAGAGGAGCATATTGTGCTTTATGAGAGCACCAGCATATCAAAAAAAAGTGAGGAGGGTTAGTCATGGCGGAACAAGATAAATTTGAAGCATACTGGAAACAGAATCTGACCTATATCGTTATTCTTCTCTCCATCTGGTTTGTCGTATCCTATCTCTGCGGAATAATTTTCGCGGATGCGCTTGATACCATCAGACTTTTCGGCTTCCCCCTGGGATTCTGGTTTGCAAATCAGGGGTCGGAAGTAACATTTGTCATACTCATCCTTGTCTACGTCAAGCTGATGAATGCACTCGACACCAAATATGATGTCCACGAACGATGAGCAGGCGTGATTAGCAGGCTCAATCGACCAGTTACTGGTGATCATTACTTTTGAAAGGAGAACCTTATGAGCATTATAGCTTGGACGTGGATAATCGTTGGTATAACATTTGCCTTGTATATCGGAATTGCCATCTGGTCGAAGGCAAAATCAACCGGTGAATTTTATGTTGCTGCAAAGCAGGTCCATCCGGTGCTGAACGGAATGGCAACAGGCGCTGACTGGATGTCAGCCGCTTCGTTCATCTCAATGGCAGGGCTGATATCCTTCCTCGGCAGGGACGGAGCCATGTATCTCATGGGCTGGACCGGCGGGTATGTTCTTCTCGCGATGCTCCTTGCCCCGTATCTCAGAAAATACGGGAAATACACCGTGCCGATGTTTGTCGGTGAACGTTACTATTCACAGACAGCGCGTGTTGTCGCGGTCATCTGCGCGATCTTCGTTTCTTTCACCTATGTCGCAGGACAGATGCGCGGTGTCGGCGTCGTATTTTCACGGTTCCTCGAGGTTCCCATTAATACAGGTGTTATGATCGGCATGGGAATTGTTTTCATCTACGCTGTTCTCGGCGGGATGAAGGGAATTACCTATACGCAGGTCGCACAATACTGCGTGTTGATTACCGCATATCTCATTCCGGCGATCTTCATCTCGATCATGCTGACAGGGAACCCGATCCCGCAGTTCGGGTATGGCAGTCAGCTCAGTGAAAACGGCATGCAGTTACTGGGTACCAGCGGAGGGTACCTGCTCGATAAGCTCAATGAGATACAGATGGAACTGGGGTTCTCGGCCTATACAAGCGGAGGGAGCAAAGAGCACGATTGATGTCTTCATGATAACCTTTGCCCTCATGGTCGGGACAGCCGGACTGCCGCATATCATCATCCGTTTCTTCACGACGCCGACTATCAGGGGTGCGCGCGCCTCTGCCGGCTGGGCATTGCTCTTTATCGCAATTCTCTACACAACTGCTCCTGCTGTCGCATCATTTGCCAGACTGAATATGATCCACACACTGAACAATAAAAGCTATACCGAAGCGCCGAGCTGGTTTAAAAACTGGGAAAAAACCGGTCTCGTCGCATGGAAGGACAAAAACGGCGACGGCAAGATCCAGTATGCCAAAGGGAATGCCTTTAAAGGGAAAATCGCATTTGATGCAAACGCGGTCGGACCTTACGGTGAAAGGGTTGTGACCACACCGCTTGATGAAACAAGCACCAATGAACTCTATATCGACAGGGATATCATGGTTCTCGCCAATCCCGAAATCGCGAAACTCCCCGCGTGGGTTATTGCACTCGTTGCGGCAGGAGGACTTGCTGCGGCGCTGTCGACTGCTGCCGGTCTTCTCCTCGTTATCGCATCTGCGTTTTCCCATGACCTGATAAAGAACGTCATTGCCCCGGGCATCTCTGAGAAAGGTGAACTGATCGCTGCGAGAATTGCTGCCGGAGGTCGCAGTCATGGTGGCCGGATACTTCGGCATCCATCCCCCGGGATTCGTTGCACAGGTCGTAGCCTTTGCCTTCGGTCTTGCGGCCTCCTCGTTCTTCCCGGTTATCATCATGGGGGTCTTCTGGAAGAGGGCCACAAAGGAAGGCGCAATTCTCGGCATGCTCTGCGGGATAATTTTTACCGCTGCATATATCATTTACTTCAAGTTCGTAAGCCCGGATATGAACAAGGCTGAAAACTGGCTCTGGGGTATTTCTCCTGAAGGAATCGGCACAATCGGTATGGTGATCAACTTTGTGGTAACCTATGTCGTTTCGAAGCTGACAAAGGAACCCCCGAAAGAGGTACAGGATATGGTGGGAAGTCTCCGGTATCCGAGGACTATGTAAGAGGACAGTGCATGAGAACACCCATAACACTGAATTCTCTCACACCACTTGTCACTCTCACGGGAACAAGGAATACTCCTGTTCATGTACAATAGTGCTTACTAATCTATTTCGTCAGGGAGGTAGAAAGGATGTCTAAAGAGAGCATCGACGTATTGATGGCAGAAAAAAGAACATTTCCGCCCTCGAAAGATTTCAGCGAGAGGGCTCATATCAAGAGCCTTGCAGACTATGAAGCCTTATACAAAAGGTCGATCGATGACCCTGAGGGTTTCTGGGGCGAGATGGCAGAACAACGTCTCTCCTGGTTTAAAAAATGGGACAAGGTACTTGAATACGACTTTATGAAACCCCAGATAAAATGGTTCGTCGGGGGGAAACTGAATGCTTCGTATAACTGTCTCGACAGGTTCGTGAACACACCCCTCAGGAACAAGGCAGCGATCATATGGGAAGCTGACGACGGCACCTATAAAACATACACCTATCAGCAGCTGTACCACGAGGTAAACAGGTTCGCCAATGTCCTCAAGAAGTACGGGGTCCGGAAAGGAGACAGGGTTACCATCTATCTCCCCATGATTCCTGAACTTGCTATCTCAATGCTTGCCTGCGCACGGATAGGCGCAATCCACAGCATCGTCTTCGGCGGATTCAGCGCAGCCGCGCTGAGAGACAGGATACAGGACTGCAGGTCGAAGCTGCTCGTTACCGCTGACAAGGGAGTCAGCGGCGGAAGGAATGTCCCTCTCAAGGCGAATGCAGATAATGCGATCCAGGAATGCCCGACAGTAGAAAAAATGATCGTGGTGATGAGGACCGGTCATGTCGACATGGAGCCAGAAAGAGACATCTGGTGGCATGATGAGATGAACGACCCGGAAATCAAAGATTACTGCGAACCCGAGCAGATGGATGCCGAAGACCCGCTCTTCATTCTCTACACCTCCGGCTCCACCGGCAAACCGAAAGGGGTGCTGCATACCGTCGGCGGATACATGCTCTACACAAACCTTACCTTCAGCTGGATCTTCGATTATCACGAAGAAGATATCCACTTCTGCACCGCGGATATCGGCTGGGTTACCGGCCACAGTTATATTGTGTACGGGCCGTTAAGCAATGGTGCGACAAGCCTCATGTTTGAAGGTATCCCGACATATCCCGATCCGGGAAGGTTCTGGAGAATTGTGGAGAAATTCGGCGTAAATATTATCTACACCGCCCCGACCGTCATCAGAGCCCTCATGAGGGAAGGACCGGATTGGGTGAAAAAATATGATCTTTCTTCACTCAGGCTCCTTGGAACCGTAGGCGAGCCGATCAATCCCGAGGCATGGATGTGGTACCACACTCATGTCGGCGAAGGAAAAGCTCCCGATCGTCGACACCTGGTGGCAGACCGAGACAGGCGGTATACTGATAACCCCTCTGCCCGGTGCGATGACTACAAAACCGGGATCGGCAAGCAAGCCTTTCCCCGGTGTCGTTCCGAAGATTTTCAAAGAGGACGGCTCACCGGCCGGGTCGAATGAAGGGGGATATCTTGTAATTGAAAAACCCTGGCCCGGAATGCTCCGTGGCACATATGGAGACCCTGAGAACAAACGGATAAAAGAAGTGTACTTTACCAGGTTCCCCGGAGTATATTTCACCGGTGACGGTGCGCGTCTCGATGAAGACGGCGACTACTGGCTCATGGGAAGGATCGATGACGTCATTAACGTCTCAGGGCACAGAATCGGCACCGCAGAGGTCGAGTCGGCGCTGGTGAGCCATGAAGCGGTTGCAGAGGCTGCAACAGTCGGGTATCCCCACGAGATCAAAGGTGAAGGCATCTATGTATATGTTACCCTGAAGGAAGGGTACGATCCGTCAGATGAATTAAAGAAGATTCTCGTCGGACATGTCAGACAGGTCATCGGACCGATCGCTACTCCTGATAAGATGCAATTCTCTCCCGGGCTTCCTAAAACCAGGAGCGGAAAGATAATGCGGAGGATTCTCAGGAAGATAGCAAGAGGCGATACCGATGATCTCGGAGACACCTCTACCCTTGCCGATCCTTCTGTAGTGAACGAAATTCTCAAGGGAAAACAATAGAGATACGGAAACGGGCAGAGAGACGGAGCGCCGTCTCTCTGCTCTGTATCCTGTTACAGACCCGGCGTCGAAATAAATTTCCGGGCATGCATCACTTTTTCAAGGCACTGCGGTCAAAAAATAAACAGAGCAGGGAGAGCAACCGTGTCAGTTAAGTACCTTGATTCTTTTTTCAACCCGAAACGGATTGCGGTCATAGGAGCGTGCGAAGACAAGTTTTCTATCGGATATAACATTTTCAAGAATCTGCTGGGCAAGGGATATAAAGGCTCGGTCTATCCGGTCAATCCCCGCATGGAAGCTATTCAGGGGGTAGAGGCATATCCGAAGATCACCGACATTCAGCGCGACATAGACCTCGCGGTATTGGCCGTTCCCCCGTCAGAGATAGAAGAAGCGCTTGAACAATGCGGCGAAAAGGGGGTGAAGGGAGTAATCATCCCCTGCTTTGATTTCAAAACCCACGTTCAAAATCTGCCGGCAATAGAAATGAAAATGAAACAGGCCTCGGAAAAGTACGGGCTCAGGATTCTCGGCCCGGACTCTCTCGGCTTTATCAAACCGAGCAGGAACCTGAACGTGAGTCTCTTTCCCCGGATACCTCCGAAAGGGAATATCGCACTTATATCCCAGAGCACAACACTCTCCATCGCAATGCTCGACTGGGCAGCGAGCAAAAACATCGGCTTCAGCTATTTCATTTCGGTCGGGTCAAAAATTGACATAAAGTTCGCGGACCTCATAGACTTCCTCGGGGTAGATCCTGAAACCCGGGCGATTATTCTGTATATCGAGTCCATCAAGAACGGCCGCAGGTTCATGACCTCGGTGAGAAGTTTTGCATCGAGCAAACCGATTATGGTGATCAAATCCGGCAAATTCGATCTTTCGGCACATGTTGCCCTCACCCATTCAGGGTATATGGCAGGGGAAGACAAGGTGTATGACGCCGCCTTTGAACGGGCGGGGGTAATAAGAGTCGATGAGATACTCGATCTTTTCTATCTGGCCGAGTCGCTCGCGAAACAGCGCAGGCCGAAAGGAAAAAGGCTCGCGATCATTACAAACTCCGGAGGCCCGGCTATCATAGCGGTTGACGCCCTTTTGCGGCTGGACGGAGAATTGGCTGATTTCAGTGACGCAACGATTGAGTTGCTGCAATCGCATCTTTCGTACCTCAAACATGTTCACAATCCCATAGACCTTATTTTCGAGGCATCTCCGGCAGATTATGAACTCACCATAACGAGCTGTTTAAAGGACAAAGAGGTTGACGGGGTTCTCGTAATCCATACCCCATCGTATGCAACCAATTCACGGGACATCGCACAGGCGGTGGTGACTGCAGCGGCGGCATATTCATATAAACCGGTCTTTACCGCATGGATGGGCGAAGAACAGGTGGTCACTGCGAGGGAACTGCTGAATGCGCAGGGGATACCGACGTTCGTGTCGCCGGAACAGTCTGTCCGGAGTTTCATGTACATGTATCGTTATGACTATAACCTGCGGCTCCTCCACGAGACGCCCGAGGTTATTCTCAAGGACTTTGAACCCGACGAGTACCGGGCAGAAGAAGTGATCAGAAAGATTTCTGAAGAAAAGAGACTCATCCTGAATTTTCACGAAGTGAAAGAACTTCTCGAATACTACGGCATACCGGTGATCCCGACACAGAAGGCACAAACAGAGCAGGAAGCGGTCCTCAGTGCAGAGTCTATCGGATATCCTGTCGTCTTAAAAATCGATTCACAGAAGGTCATCCACAAACTTGAACATGGCGGAGTTCTTCTGAACATAAAAGATGAGCAGTCGGTAAGAGAAGCGTTCAGGAAACTCGATGGTCTTGCAAACTCCCTGAACGACCCTACGGCGAAAGTGCTCATACAACCAATGGTAATCCGGCAGGGATATGAACTGGTAATCGGAGGGAAAAAGGACCCGACATTCGGTTCCGTAATCCTTTTTGGCCTTGGCGGGGAACTTCTTGAGGCGACTGAAGACTATTCCATAGGGCTCCCGCCTCTCAACCAGAGCCTTACCCGACGCATGATGATCGAGACAAAGATAGGCAAATATCTCAAGACAAAAAACGAATTCGAAAACACCCTGCGCTTTCTTGAAGAAATTCTGGTGCGCTTCTCCCATCTCATCATACATTTCCCCCATATCAAGGAGATTGATATCAACCCGTTCTTTGTCACTGAAAAAGAATGTTTTGTGCTGGATGCCAGTATCCTGCTCGAGGCTGATGTGCTTGAGGGGTTCGTCCCTGTCCGGGGTGATTTCTGTCCCCCTCACCTGTCGATCTGTCCCTATCCGGACCAGTATATCGACCTCTTTAAATTAAAAGACGGTCCCACGGTCATCATACGGCCTATAAGGCCTGAGGACGAACCGCTTCTCGCCGAACTTCTGCGGACGTCTTCGGAGCAAACCCTTATGATGAGGTTTTTCCGCAAGGTCACTGAGATTAGCCATGAAGAGCTTGTCAGATACTGCCACACCGACTATGACCGGGAAATGTCCTTCGTTGCAGTTATCCGGAATGGCGACCGTGAGACACTTATCGGTGAAGTGCGGATAAGCAAACTCCCTGACATGGAGAGTGCGGAGATGGCGATCGTTGTCGGGGATCAATGGCAGGGACAGGGAATCGGGAAAGCGCTCTGCGTACATTGCCTGAAAATCGCCAAAGAGCTGGGCATCACGAAGATGTGGATGGAAATCCTCCAGATGAATGCGAGGATGATGTACCGGGCTGAAAAAATGGGCTTCAGGAGGATATCGTCCGATGATGACTCCGTTCGCGTGCTGCTTGAGCTTTGATAATATTCAACAGGCACAGACGCCAGGGTTGAAAAATAATTCATTAAAGGGTAAACTTTTACACACATCACCCCGTAGGGGCATTATAGATTTTCATCAAAAGGAGGGTTATATGAAAGGGCTTTTCAGAGGGTTTTTAGTTGTCTGCTTGATTGCTTTTCTGGCAGCTCCGGTCTTGGGTGGTGAATCTTCATCCAAGCAGCTTGAAAAACAGATGGACAAGCTGATGCAGCAGGTCAAGGACATGGATGCAGCGATGAAGGCGCAGAAGGACGAGATCGAAGCGCTGCAGAAGAAGATCAAGGACATCAAGGGGATGGAGGCTGCACCGGCAGCCGCTGCTGCACAGGATGTGAAGGTCACTTCAAAATACGATATCAAGGTCTATGGGAAACTCAAATTCGATACGATCTACGATACCAATAACATGGGGAGAGACGAGTTCATCACGTACCTTCCCGCCAATGCGGACGGACAAGACAAAACAACATTCAACATCCGTGACACACGGTTCGGTGTCGCCGTCACCGGTCCTTCCCTGAACGGCTGGGCATCACGCGGCCGTTTCGAGTCTGATTTTTATGGCACCGATTCTACAAGCGTCGGCGATCTGAGAATCCGTCTCGCCTATATCGATTTTGAAAAAGGCGGCACGCTCTTCAGGGTAGGACAGGACTGGAACCAGATTGCGAGTCTGAATCCGAACACCATCGACTTCGCAATTATGGGATATAACGGTAACCTCTGGAACAGGGTGCCCCAGGTAACAGTGCACCAGGACCTCGGCGCAGGATTCAAAGGTCTCATCACCACATATCGTTACCGCTGGAGTGACGACGATAACGCTCAAATTCATATGCCATGGATCGGTGCAAAACTTGCTTACTCGACACCTTTCATGGGAAGCCAGCAGAAAGCATACATCGCGCTCGGCGCAGCGGTGAGGGACGGAGAAGCTGCAGGGAATGATGTCACTCCGTATCTGACAGCGCTTGAACTAAAAGTTCCGTTCCCCTTCGTCGAGATCAGCGGTGAAGCTTATATGGGCCAGGGGCTTGGAGGAGAATATTTCAATAAAGGCGGAACCTTCAATGCTGACGGCAATGCTATTCTTACCAGAGGCGGATGGATACAGGCCAGCGCAAAACCCATCAAAACCGTACAGCTTAATCTGGGATACGGTTTAAACGATCCGAAGAATGCAGATGTAGGAAGCAGTTTTTATCAGAAGAGCCAGTACACCTTCGGGAATATCCAGGTCAAGGTTATGGAGGATATAACTGCCGGTGTTGAGGTAGCACATGTACAAACAGACTGGGCGACCGGTGACCAGCATGGCACCCGTTATCAGGGTTCAATCTGGTACAACTGGTAAGAGAATAATACCCAAAGGGTGAGGCAACCCCTCACCCTTTTTTTTATCTTCCTCTCCGCAGAAAATCCCTTGGTTTCCCTGCAGCTTTCGGCGGACCGACAAGTCCGTCATCTTCCAGCAGCTCCATGATCCGTGCTGCACGGTTATACCCTATCTTAAGACGCCTCTGTATGGAAGATATAGATATTTCTCCGACCGCCTCCCCAAACTCTACCGCCTTCTGATACATCTCATCCCTTCCGGAAATACCCTCGTCTTCGCCGGTTTCTTCAATAGTCTGTATACTTTCCATGATGGCATAATCCGGACTTCCCTGGACTTTCACAAATTCAGTGACAGCCTTGATCTCATCCTCGGTGATAAGCGCTCCATGGACACGCACGATCTTTGTGCCCGGAAGCATGAGGAGCATGTCTCCCTTGCCGAGAAGCTGCTCAGCTCCCTGAGAATCAAGCACGGTCCTCGAATCAACTTTTGATGACAACCTGAAATGATATCCGGGCAGGGAAATTCGCCTTTATGATACCGGTGATTACATCGACCGAGGGCCGCTGGGTCGCGAGGATGAGGTGGATACCCGCCGCCCTTCCCATCTGGGCAAGTCTGGTGATCGAGTCTTCGACGTCAGTCGGTGCGGTAAACATAAGGTCTGCAAGTTCATCGATAAGAATAACGATGTAAGGAAGCCTCTCTTCCTCTGTTGCCTGGACCTGATAGCTCTCGATATTCCGTGTGGACTTTTCAGCAAGGACCCTGTACCGCCGCTCCATTTCGATGACCATTTTTTTCAGGGCATCCGATGCCTCTTTGGGGTTCGTTATCACCGGGGAGATAAGGTGGGGTATCCCCTCATATGCAGAAAGTTCGAGCAGTTTCGGATCGACCATGAGCATCTTCACCTCGGCAGGCGTCGCCTTATAGAGGATACTCATGACCATTGAGTTTATTGACACGCTTTTCCCTGAACCAGTCGCTCCGGCTACGAGGAGGTGGGGCATCCTCGACAGGTCCGCCACAACCGGCAGACCGGAGATCTCCTTGCCGAGTCCCAGCGTCAGTCTTGATTTGCTCTTTTTGAAATTCTCCGATGAGATAACCTCACGCAGCGCTACGGTCTCTCTCTGCCTGTTCGGGACCTCGATACCGATCGCCGCCCTGCCCGGGATTGGAGAAATCCGCACGCTTTGTGCTTTCAGGGCAAGCGCAAGGTCATCGCCGAGCGCGACAATTTTATTGATCTTTATGCCGGGGGCGGGTTCAAATTCATACATGGTGACAATAGGGCCCGGGTTTACCTGGAGGACTTTCCCCTCAACACCGAAGTCGTCAAGCTTCTGTTCAATGAGCGCCGAGTCGTTCAGGAGGTCTTCTTTTGCCGGACGGACGGTTGAAGCATCAGGAGTGCTGAGCAGTTCCAGTGGCGGCAGGGTATATCCACCCCTTTGTACCGACACAATAGGCTCCGGTGGAGAAACCGGCCGGATATCGGATACCGGCGTCTCGTCCTGAAACTCGGGTTCCCTGATAAGAATCTCCTGGTCTTCATAGTCAGGAAGTATTTCCTCCGCGGCAAATTCTCTTTCTTTTCTTTTTGTCCCCTTGTCTTTTCTCTGCAGAGCGATACCGGTTACGGAGACCGGGCTGATCAGGATAAGAGAAGACAGGAAGAGTGCGAGCGTGAACAGATATGCACCCGGGACGGACAGTAATTCATGTGCAATATACGCTATGCCCCTTCCCGTAAGCCCTCCTGCCCCGTCCGGATATTGCTCAAAGCTGACATGAAATGTATTGCCAATCAGTGCTGCGAGAGAGGCGGAAGATATGAGGAACAGAGCCCCTCCGAGAAAATATATTCTATGCCCTTCCTTCCCTAAGAGCCGTTTGACGCCAAAAGCGATAAGAAACAGAGGGACAGTGTACGCAGCAATGCCGAAAAAGATTATCATCCATCCCGACAGATAGGCGCCTATAACCCCACCGAGATTCCTGAAAGGTTCCAGTGGCTCCGTTGTTCTGAAAAAAAGGACAGGGTCACTGATAGAGTGCGTAAAGAGAGTCATGAGAAGATAGAGGCTTCCCATTACCGCAAGAACACCGAATATTTCTTCCCTGACGCGCTTTATCCTTTCAACCATATCCCTGCTATTATAACAACCGAGAGGACAAACCGGTAATACACAAAGATATTCATGGGGTAGCGTTTCAGAAATCCGAGGAGAAATTTTATTACGAAAAAGCCGGTGATGAAAGAAGCAGTCAAGCCTGCAGCAAACAGCATGAGGTCGTGGTCCGCCTGTCCAAAAAAAGCCTTCCTGGAATGGAGAAGCGTAGCGCCGGCAATAAGCGGCGTGGAGAGCAGAAAAGAAAACCGGGCGGCTTCTTCCCTCTTCAGGCCCATGAAGAGTCCTGCCGAGATTGTGATGCCTGAGCGGGAAACACCGGGGACAATGGCCAGGGCCTGTGCTATACCGATAAGAAGCGCATCCCTGAAGCCTATCATTTCCATGCCCTTCTTTTGCAGCGTTTTTTCAGCAACGAGCATAACGATTCCCACCGCGATGAGCATAAGACTGATGAGCAACGGATTCCTCAGACTGTTCTCGACAATATCATTCAGGAAATATCCGGCAACTCCGCCCGGAATTGTTGCAAGGATTATCAGACCGAGGAGCTTCTGTTTTCTGAGGAAGAGGTCTATCCAGTCTTTCCAGAAAACGAGGAGCAGGGCACAGAGTGTTCCTGCATGGAGCGCAACATCGAAAGTGAGTGTATCGACACTCCCGCCCCAGTTGAAAAACCAGGGGAATAAGATGAGATGTGCGGTGCTGCTGACCGGCAAAAACTCTGTTATCCCCTGAACAATGCCGAGGATTATTGCCTCGATCACGGATATTATACCTCTAAGATGATGGGCATGATCATCGGTCTTCTGTCCATCGTATCCCTGAGGTATTTCTTCAGGGTGCTTCTCAGTTTTGCCTTGAGGAGGGACGCATCTGACAGCATTTCTTTATCAAGGCCATGGATCGTATCCGCGACAAGTTCTCTTACTTTATTGATAACATCCTGAGAGACATCTTCGAAAACAAAACCCCGTGATATAATTTCCGGGCCGGAAACGATGGTGCCGGAAAGTTTTTCGATACCGAGGAGGATCAGAACAATCCCGTCGTGGGCGAGCCGCAGTCTGTCCCTCAGTACCATTTCCTCGACATCACCAAAGCCTTTCCCGTCTATAAATATGCGGCCCGAGTTCACCGAGCCGTTCTTCTTCGCCCCTGTCTCTGATATTTCAAGAATCTCCCCGTCTTTCATGAGAAAGATATGTTCCTTGAGAACTGCACATTTCCTGGCGAGCATCGAATGGTAGACAAGATGCCTGTATTCTCCATGAATAGGCATAAAATATTTCGGCTTGATGAGGTTGAGCATCAGTTTCAGCTCCTCTTTCGATGCATGTCCGGAGACATGGACCTCAGAAACCTTTTCATAGACGACCTGGGCGCCCCTTCTGAACAAATGGTTGATAATCTTTCCGATTGAACGTTCGTTCCCCGGGATCATCTTGGCGGAAAGGATGACCATGTCTCCCTCTTTTATTTTTATATGCTTATGTTCGTCTATTGCAATCCGGGAAAGGACGCTCATGGGCTCGCCCTGGCTTCCTGTTGTAATAATAACTACTTCATGGTCCTGCAGATTCTTAAGGTCATCGAGTTTCAGCCAGGTATCCAAAGGTATGTTCAGATATCCGAGATTCAAAGCGATCTGAGCATTCGATACGATGCTCTTACCACAGAGGATGATTTTTCTTCCGAATTTTACCGCCACATCGATTGCCTGCTGAATCCGGTGAATATTGGAAGCAAAGGTCGCTATGATAATCCTGCCTCTGGTTTGTGCAAAGATATCTTCAAAAGCCCTTCTTACCTCCTTTTCCGAGAACGTGAAGCCCCCTTTTTCCGCGTTGGTGCTGTCAGACATAAGGAGAACCGTGCCTCTTTCTCCGTATTCGGAAAATCTGAGAAAGTCCATAAGTTGTCCGTCAACCGGTGTCGGGTCAAGCTTGAAGTCACCTGTGTGTACCACGAGGCCTATAGGCGTTGTTATTCCGAGTCCGACACCGTCAACAATGCTGTGGGTTACCCTGACAAACTCCACGCTAAATACCCCAACCTGGACGATATCTCTCGGCATAACAGGGATCAGTTCGACATTCTCGAGGTTATGTTCGCGGAGTTTTTCCTTCACCAAGCCCGAGGGTCAGGGGAGTTCCATACACAGGGACCGGCAGTGCTTTGAGGAGAAAAGGGAGTGCCCCTGTATGGTCTTCATGACCGTGGGTGAGGAATACGGCTTTCACCTTCTCCCTGTTCTGGAGCAGATAGGAGAAATCGGGGATGATAAAGTCTACCCCGAGGGTATCTTCTTCGGGGAACATCAGCCCTGCATCAACGACAATAATATCGCTGTTATATTCCAGAGCCGTCATATTGAGGCCGATCTCCTCGACCCCGCCAAGAGGAATCACAGAAAGAGCGTTTTCCACTGAACTTTATTATATCAGATTCTTATCCTGAATGATGCGCCTCCGGAAAGAACATCCGGTTCCTCCGGAGGCATCGAGAAGTAAAGTGTTTATTGCGTTTCCCTCTTTGCTTTTTCCCGCATGTCTGCCGCGCGTTCTTTTATCTCTGTCAGGTCCCGCTGCATTTCGCTCCAGCCGTACCAGAGCGCATAATCAGGATTCGAATGGAACGCACCCTGGAAAGTCCTCATGCGGTGCTTGAGGAACATCAGGAAAAGATTCTGTTCTATCACCGTGGGAGCATCGTGGAAAGTGAGCAGATCTGCATACGCATGAGAATATTTCATAGGCTTCTTCAGTATCCCGTCTTTATAGAGACCGCCTATAATATTGATCGCCTCTGCCATAAGCCGGTCTGCTTCCCGTATCATCTGATCGCCTTTTTCAAGTTCTTTCCGGACGAAATTCACCGAATGACATTGATTGCAGACTGTGATCATCTTGTCGCGTTCTCTCTGCCAGTCTTCCTGTGTTACTCTGACTACGTCTGCTGACTTCACCACCGCAAGCCTCGCTGTCGGATTTCCTGCGGGATCGAGAACACCAAGCCCCTGGAGGATAGTCTTGCGATCGGCAGCCCATTTTTCATCTTCAGGCATGGGAAGCCGCACAGCAAGGAATCCCCATGCAGTCCTGTTTTCGTGATTGCCCTCCTGCATGTGACATGTCTGGCAGGTTGGAGCCGCTGCGGTTTCCGGCAGTATATTTAATTGCTTGAGGAGAAATCTCACCCCATGCTTCGAAGTCGAAAACATTTCCCATTGCGGATGGTCGAAGCCCATATGACAGGTGATGCATGCCTGAGGCTGACTTGCTTCTTTCACCGAGAATAAATGCCGCGTATGGCAGGTATCACAGGAAGCAAGGCCGAAGTCAGCGCCTTTTTCTTTGAATGCCTTGACTTCCGCCTCTGTCTTCAGTCCGATCCTGTGGCATCCTCCGCATCCTTTTTTTCCTTCCATCAGTGCCGCAGGCTGCCAATGGGCAGTCGGCATGGCCCATTGCGCCTCCCATGCATGCGCGTGTTTTCCCTTCTTGAATTGTTGCACCTGTGTCGGATGGCAGGTTGCACAGACCTCGGGGAGAGGGCTTTTCACCTTTGCGACATCCTGGGCAGATTGGTGTTCATCTCCATGGCAAGCAGCGCAACCGATGCCATTTTTCTTATGCTCGCTCAATTCCCAGTCAGTGACAATCTGTGGCGTGATCTTTTTATGACAGTCGATACATTCCGCAGCGGACACCGGCAAGGCAAAACAAAGCACCAGGAAAACTGCGGTTATCAATACAGCATACCTTTGCATAACGATTCCCCCTTTCATTCGCTACTATGGCACATAATATCACATCTATCCAAAACAGACAATTCATGCTGCCGGGCAAACGCTGTCTCGGTGCAAGAAGCTTTTCCAGTATCACTCCATTTCCATTCTTGTTGTCATTTTGTTCTCAATGACACACTGGAGCATTTCCAGTTCATCCTTATCAAACCATGTCAGGCCGCAATAGGCGCACCGGTCGATCTCAATAAGATATGCGAGGCTGTAGAATCTCCGCATCATGAGATTCCTGCACCCCGGACACGGGATAAGATGCAGTGCCTGTCCCGTAATCTTCTGCAATTTCTTTATCGTCAGCTTTTTCTGATTATCTGCCATGACCGCCTGGGCCAGCACAGCAATTCTCTCTGTACATTCTTTTTCCCTTCTCACGATGATTCTCGGTATTTTCGTGCTTTGCACAAGCACCCCCCTGCAGAAACGGCATTCATAGAGTTTCGTCCGCTCATAAGAAATTTCGTATAACCCCTGCTTACAATGAGGGCATGAGAACCGCGCGGATGAGCCTGCTCCCTTTTCGGCGCGGCCGGTGAAGAGCGCATTGACTGCAATATTTTCAGATGCCCGCTCGATTTCCTGCCCAGTGTCCCTGCTGATCCAGCTGCCGGGAGAAATCCATGGCAACGCAGCGAGTTCCGGAAGCGTAAAGGGTCCCTCCCAGCGCTGTTCCGGGCCAAGGGCATGATACATCGGAGGCGAAGACGGGATTCCTGATACAGGAACTGTTTCCTGCTTCCTCCCGTCATAGAGTGCTGCAAGAGGCAAATGGGCCATTCTTAAAAGGACCTTTATTCTTTTCCGAATTGGCGGATGTGTAGACATAAGGGTTTCCCAATATCCGGCAGATTCGTCGAATTCGCTTCCCTTAGGGTCTGCAAAACAGAGCATTTCGAGGCCACTGCCTATGAACCCGGAGCCTGTCCAGTTCCGGGATATCGAGTGAAGCGCTTCAGCGAGAGTCACCGGATTTCTCGTCATCCTCACCGATGCAGCATCTGCCCTGTATTCCCGTTCCCTTGAGATGAACATCGCAAGCATATGACTGAGCTTTACCAGTATCCAGAAGAGAAAAAATGCGGGATGTATTCCGCCGCCGCGCTTCTCATCTTCCCCCATCCTTGCCATCTGATCGAGCATTGCAGCATAGGCCCCGAAGAGGCTGGTGGCGACTGTCGCTTCGACACAATCGTTCGACAGGATATGATATGCTTCGTGGGCCAGCACAGCCTCCAACTGAGGTCTCGTCAGCCGTGACAGCAGTCCTTCGGTAATTGCAATGGCTGCATCGCCTTTGATATCAGCCGCTGCAACTGCGTTCATGGAAAGACTCGGAATGACCAGACACCGTATTTTTCTCGTGTCGCCGGTCACGACCTGAATTTCATCAAGAATATTCATCAGGCGTTTGTGGATTCCGTCTTCCGGGTCCGGCGGAACTGCTCCGGCGCTCTTCATGACCGAATTCACCGCTCCGCGTGTGGCAAAGAAAAAGTGCATTGAGGCGAGAGCCAGGGAAAATCCCACAATAAACAGGAGGTAGAACGGGTTCCTCCAGAAGAAAAGGAGTTCGGTTTTCAGGAAAAAAACCGGGATAAAAAACAGAACGCCCTGAAATAATGCAATCGTGACCAGAACATACATACAGAGCAAAAAAAGAAAAAGGAGGGTTATTCTTGTTGTTTTCTGTTTTTCAATGTCGATGAAGGTTATGGGCATAAACGGATTATTGCTTCCTCAAAACAAACTTGAAATGCTCTCAATATTCAACGCCCTTCCAGTGCGTGCTCATTGCTCTTTGCTCTCTTTCCCCTGCATATTTTTACCGCGCCCGTCTGCAGAGAAATATTCAGCCTTCCTGAATCCGAAGACTGATGAGACCATATTGTTCGGGAATATCTCGATTTTTGTTGCAAGATTGGCAACCAGGTCATTATACAACTGCCTTGAGAAAGCGATTTTATTCTCGGTTGATACAAGCACTTCCTGAAGCTCCATAACATTCTCATTGCTTTTCAGCACAGGATAATTTTCCATAACTGCGAAAAGACTTTTCAACGCCTGAGTCAGGCTGTCCTCTGCAACAGCTTTCTCCCGCATATCTGCCGCGGCTATTGCCTTTGTCCTTGCAGTCGTTATCGTTTCCAGGACATTCCGCTCATACTCCATATATCCTTTCACGACAGATACAAGGTTGGGGATGAGGTCATGTCGGCGCTTGAGCTGGACATCGATCTGGTGCCAGGCATTTGTTACGTCGTTTCTCAGTGAGACGAGACTGTTGTAAATTATGACTATCCAGAACAGCGGGACGACTGCCGAAAGGATGAGAACCCAGACTACCACTGACTGCTGCCCGTATTTTCAGGTTTCTCTCTCAATACATGCATATGCCTTACACTTTACCATAAGGCATACGAAGTGCAAAATGGTTTTTTCATGAAATTTCATTTAAACTTATGAAAAACAATCAATAAGGAGAATCGCATGGAAGATCTCAAACAATCCGAAACATGGCGTGTCTTCAGGATACAATCAGAACTTGTCGAAGGGTTCGAAACCCTTCATGAACTCGGTCCTGCGGTTGCAATCTTCGGGAGCTCGCGGATGAAAGCCGGATCATATCACTATGAAAAAGCGGTTGAACTGGGGAAGAAACTCTCAGACGCGGGGTTTGCGGTCATCACCGGCGGCGGCCCCGGCATTATGGAGGGAGCAAACAAGGGGGCGAAACAGGGGAAAAGCAAATCGGTCGGCCTGAACATCGAGATACCGGCTGAGCAGGAGCGAAACGACTTTCAGGACCTCTCGCTCTCCTTCAGATATTTCTTTATCAGGAAACTGATGTTCGTGAAATATTCCATCACCTTCATCATTTTCCCCGGCGGCTTCGGCACCATGGATGAACTATTCGAAGCGCTCACGCTCGCCCAGACAAAGAAAATTTATCCGTTCCCGATAATTCTCTTCGGCAGGGAATACTGGAAAGGCCTCCTCGACTGGTTCACGACAAACCTTATCCCTCATAGTACAATATCGCCTGAAGACATGAACCTCATTAAGCTTGTCGACAACGCTGACGAGGTCTGCGATATACTCCGGGAATTTAAAAAATCCGTACTGGATCAGAATTCCTGATCTGCCGGGGGGGGGGAATTACTTTCTGGGGTGTTCTCTCCGGTAATCTCCGGGCTTTTCCTGCAGCCCGTTCTCACTCCACACACCTGCCCGTGCATTTCTTGCTTCTGTCTGTGCATCAGTGAATTCCTGAACATATTTTACATTGGGGGGAAAAGTATAGAGCATTGCGTAACCGCCCCTGACCATCATGACATTCACCATCTCCCCTTTCGTCGTCCAGAGATATGCGAGCGTACGTCCGTAGGTGTCTCTCTCTTCAACGTCACGCTCAATCCGGACCTTCTGTCCCGATGCATTCAGGATGCTCTCAAGGTAGTTTTTCGCCCCTTCGCCCCATGGTTGCTGTCCCATCTCGGGCGCATCGATGCCGATCAGTCTGATTTTCTCCTTTTTTCTACCCAAAAGCACACTCACGGTATCTCCGTCATGCACCGTAAGGACAAAGACATAGGAGTCTTCTTCCTGTTTGCCCGCGAAGGGATATTTTTCATTGATAACATAGAACCCGGCAACCAGCAGGAAAATAACCATTGCGATAAGATTGCCGATTCTCCGTTTCTTCTTCGTTGGCATGTTGTATTATACCTCTTCATCCGTGTTCTTTCCCACGATGATTCAGAGTATACCCGGGATCCAATAAGGCTCCGCTTACCCCCTCCCCTCGTTCCCTCCATCCTATTTTGAGATCGTAAGATTTCATGGGTTCCAGAGAAATCTCACTTTCTCACAGTTACACGCAAAAGCTTCAATTCCTGCTATTTATTCCTTTCCCATTCAAGTAAACATCACATGAGAAGGTCATGGTGTTTCTTTCCAGTGCAATGAAACGGTTGTTAAAATTGGCAGGGAATGCAATACGAGGAGAAATACTCTTTTCCGGGATAAATGTCGCGAGATCGATCATTACTCAAAACAAGGTTGGGTGACTACAATGAAATACTTTTACGGTCTTGGCTATCCCCTACTCAGGTAGGATTTACTCTGTTACAAGAATATCTAAAATACAACTAGGAGAAGTGAAAACGATGAGAAGCAAAATTAAAAGAGAATTGCTTTCCATACTCATAGAATCACCATTTTATTTTATACTATGCTTGGCTGGTTTCTTTTAAGGAGTTGTAAGTTTTTTAATTTTATATGGAAAATTAACTTTGCAGGATTTATTTGACAGATCGGAACAGTCCCGCCATAGAAAGCTTGTTTCGGATGCGGTAATCAATCTGTATGCTGCACACGTTCACTCGCTTCTCTATCCTTATAAACATCCGCTCATATCCGATGCCCTTAAAAATGCTTTCCATAGCATCCAAAAAGCTTTTCGGACAAACCTGCCCCTGCACCTGGAAACGGTTGAGGGGAGGCTGATGCTTGACGGGGAGGTGCTGGCCGGCGATACCCTCGTCATTGGAAATTTTGCAGCCTGGCTCAATAGCAGGCATATCAAGGCGTTGTCTTTTGTGAGGGAGCTTACCCGGAGGGAACTTATTGCCTTCCACAATATTATTTCGACGAAGGAACTGAGCGTCGAGCAGCTATCCCATGCGATGGCAGAGAAAAGCATTGTGAATATCAGCGTAAACCCGGTGAGATCCTTATCCGGCAATGCGGGGGTTCTCCCGCCTGAAGAGAAAGCTCCTGAGGGGTTCATTAAGGGCTATGAAAATACCATGTATTACATGCAGAGCAGCCAAGCCCAGGCTCCCTTCTTCACCAGGCCCGCTGGAGCAGACCCCCATGAAGATGCTGCCAGTTACGGTCTTATCAGGGGCAACGAGAGTGGAATGCATCAACAGGACCCCTCCCAGGATTTATCTCCTTTCGGCATGGAGTCCGGAGGGAAGGGCAGCATGGAGGAAATGGCGGAGGGCGCCCGTTATGCCGAATGCGTTGAAGCCCTTCTTGAACACAACGTCTCTGAGGACGCCTGCAGCGTTATAAGGGAAATTCCCCCGGTTGAGATGGCACATCTCCTTAATACCATGCTTTTCAGAGCCCCGGGTGAAGAAGTGATAGACAGGGTGATCAGAGCCTATTTTGGCGGGGGCGGAGGAACTGCTGAGAGCGTTGCTGAACGGTGCAGGATATTCCTTACCGGACTCAAGTCTGACCTCCGGCGTCCATTTCTCTCACGCTATAATTCCCTTTTCGGTGCCGGCGCCCCTCTTGCGAACCAGGAGCGGGACCTCTTGCCTGAGGCGGTGCAGGGAATTTCTGTCCCTTCCGGAAAACGGGAGGATGCGGAGTTGCACCCTGAACAACCCGCCTTTGTTCCCTGCAGGACTCTCAAAGGTTCTGATTTCTCATTCGACTTTATCGCGTGCGGGAACGCGGTGCTGCATGACATTGAAATATCCGGAGAAACTGCCCTCCTCTTTGATGAGGCACATATGGCACACTTTCATAATAGCGGAGCACTGGATGCCCTTCTTTCTTCTACCCGTACAGCAGCGGGTGATCCGGAATTTCAGGCCGCGATCATTGCGGAATGTACCGAGGAAGCGATTACCGAGGCCTGTTTCGATGTCGTGCTTTCACTCCTCGGATCAAGTTCTCTTGATGATGATTCGTACCGGAATCTTGAGGGAAGGCTCATCGCGCTCGTCGAAGTATTTTCGGAAAAAGGCGAATTCGGGAAGGTCCTCGATATTTTCAATTCCCTGAAGACACAGTCATTGCAGGGGAAATGGAGAGATCACGCATCAGCAATTACCAGGAGAGTCTTTTCCTCTGAAAAGGTGATTGCTGCTATTGTGGGCGCATTGCGGCGATATGGGAGAAAACGGCGGGACATTGCCTCCAGGCTTACGAGCGCTCTGCGGTCTTTCATCATACCCTACCTGCTCGATGCCCTCAGTGAAGAGGAAGACACGAGCATAAGAAGGTTTCTTATATCGCTCCTCACAGAGGTACGAAGCGATGCCGCCGATCATATCGCCAGACGTCTCCGCGACAGTTCCTGGTATGTCGTGCGGAATATGCTCTACCTGTTGAGGGAATGTCGGGGCAGGAGTCATTCGCGGGCAGTAAGGGATTTCCTGAAGCACGAAGTGCCCCTTGTCCGGCTTGAAGCCCTGAGGACGCTCCTCAGTTTTCAGGACCAGGAGGCAGACGCTTGTTTAGTAAGGTTTCTCAAAAGCGACGTGTCCCAGCTGCAGAAGGGGGCCGTCAGACTCTCAGGCGCGTACAGGACCAAATACGCGGTGCCCCATCTGCTGCGCATGCTCCAGGACCAAGAGGTTCCCGGGAAGAGATCCACGCTCAAAAAGGGTATTGTCCGGGCGCTCGGCAGGATCGGTGACAGCCGGTCGGTCGGTCATCTTCTGCGTCTCTGCAGGTCAACAAGCGGCCTCCATAAGAATGAGTTCAACAAGCTGCAGGTCGAAATTTTCAAGACGCTCCATAATTATCCTGCGACAACGATCGGCCCGCTCATTGACTTCGGCATGCAATCGGGGAATAAAGAGCTCGTGGCCATCAGCAAAAAACTTACGAAGACATCCGTCCCGCAGGCTGGAAAGCAGGGGGGACGGCATGATTGAGGAAGCGGCAAAAATTGTTTCCTGCTTCGTTTCCGGGATGTCTGATTACCGGTCGCATCGCGGTGATCCCCGGTCCGTTTCCCGGCATGTGGAAGAAGCCCTCGACATCATCAAGTCACTGCATATCGAGCATTTCTTCACCATTACCGTGAGCGACAACAGTATGCTTATCAACGGGGTCCGGATGTCTCTGGATATGCCTGATGTCAGAAAATTTTTCATGAAGCTGCGGCAGAAAGGGGTTGTCTCGATTGTGGTCAGCAAAGGGGTGCGGGCGGGTGAGGTCCAGAAGTTCCTTGCAGATCTCACCTCATCAGGCGGTTTTTTCCACTCCTATGCGCATATCGCGGTAAAACGAAGCGAGCAGCCACCCCGAAGCGATATATTTCCCCCGAAATGGGGACTGAAGGATGACCTCCTTCAGATCAGGCGCATATATCACGACATTTCTGTGAAAGGACGCATCGATATTCCTTCTGTCGATGCAGTTGTGGGGCGTCTTATTGCGCACGTCCGCAGGGAAGGAGATCTGCATGCTTTCCTTGTCTCCATGACGGAAAACGGGAATGACCTGCATGTTCACTCCGCAGCAGTGGCGATGCTCTCGATCCTTCAGGGTGAACGTCTCGGTATGGGCAATGCCCTCCTCTTTGACATCGGATTCGCTGCCCTCCTTCACGACGTCGGCAAGACGCTGCTGCCGCATACCCTTCTGGACAGGCAGGACTCGCTCCGTGAAACTGAATGGACAGAAATGAAGACCCATACTGATTCCGGCGCAGCCCTCCTCGCATCGCTGAACAAAGTCCCTGAGATCGCGATCGTTGTCGCGTATGAGCACCACAGAAAATATGACGGGACCGGATATCCTGAGGCAGGCAGCACGCCGGGTAAGCAGCATATCATAAGTCAGATTGTTGCCATTGCAGATTTTTATTCTGCGATGAGCGCCGGACTCCCGCACCGGAGACCTCTCGGCAAGAACGCTATTCTGGGGCTGCTCCTTGAAACCGCAGGAAAGGAATTCAATCCACTCCTCGTGGACAACTTCGTCCGGGCCATGATGACCTAACCCCCAGTGTGTTAACTCAGCGCAGCGAGAGATTTCTGGCCTCGGTTTGCTCCTTCCTGAACTATGCGCTGGAAGTATCGACCTGAGAACTGTTAATTACTACCGAAAATCAATAATGTCTCTTTATACTTTTCACCTAATATGCTATGTTCTTTCAAGAACCTAAAAAAAGTTTTAATATTAAATGAAAAAGGATAATGAATACAGATAATAAATTATCTCAAAATCCCAATCGACCCCATTGGGGTTGGCACCTACTTCTTGTTGTCGCATGTATATTTGCTCTTGTTGCCCTTATCTGTAATGATACATTTGTTGAGCGATGGTTTAGTCCTGACCATCATATTTCTAAAGAGGGACATGCCTACGTTATAGTATTGAGATATGGGCTATTACTTCTGGCTGGTCTATGCATCATTCTATGGTTTTTTAGAAGAGTTATTTCGTTCTATATTATAAAAAAAATCATTTCGCGTTGGTATGAAAGTCCGTCCCAAGTGGACGCTTCTTCAATTATCCCAACTGTGCAGCCAGTTGGTCTACAAAGGTTTCTATGGCTGTTTCTATTCCTTTGGATAGTTTTTGTAACGTTAAGTCTTATCCCTGGCTATGACTCCTGGGCTGCTCAATTGACTACAGATACTGGAGTGTTTGGTAATTTGACCGTAGTATGTTATGTATTTGCTGGATTAGTTGCAATAGGGTTAGCCCTTCCCTATCTGCGACATCGTTTGTCATACAGTCTGCGGGTCTGGTGGTTATTAGCACTTGCAGCCGGGTGCTTATTTGTGGCTGCTGAGGAGACAAAATGGGGAGAAATATATTTTCATTATAAGGTAGTCGATGTTATTAGACAAATCAATTATCAGCACGATACTAGTCTTCACAATATACCTTTGCCCTTTATCGGTATTTATTGGGCAAATAAATTATTGCAGCTTCTTGCAATTTGTGGTGGCATGTTGTTACCTTTATCGATTTGGCTTAGCAGATTCTTCCGTCGCATTATGTGGTCAATAGAAATGCCACTGCCCCCATGGCTTAGTCAAGCATACTTCTTTGTAGAGGCTATCATTCCCCCGGATAATATTATTAAACTCCAACGCGCAAATATACCATCCGAACTACGAGAAACTATTATTGCAATCGGAGTAGCCATTTGGCTCTTTTCTGTAATGCAAAAGCGACATAAAGCGAGTCCGCAATGTCAATAGGCTTGGTTACGGAAGACTTCTTAGTTGTTAAGTACAGGGGGGTGGAGTTTTCTTGGAGATACAGAACTGGAGACATCTCTGTTTGATCTTGAGAAGTTAAGCTGAACTACGCGTCAACCATTTACTTTTAACGTTAATCAACATTTATTTCGCTTTGTCGACCCTGCGTGTTTGTAGGTGACACCGACAATTTGTGCTCTTCGGATTGAACCGAGAGACCAGCGTAGTACAGTTTAAAATAAACGCTATCAATGGATTTGTGCTTTCTTCCATTTATTCCCGGAAGAAATAAATGCCGGTCCACAAGGCACAGCTATTTATTTCGATTTGAAAGACTCTATTTGCAAAAATCCCGGCATATTTAGTCCTGGATGTACTCTTTAACGATATTGTTTTTTGCCCGGTGCGCAGTAGCAGGTGGACTAAAAAGAGGGGGGATAATTTCAGCAGGCAGAAAGGATCAATCCTAGAATAAACATTAAAAAAGCTACTGAGCTGACAACTATTCCGATAACAGGCACCCATTTATTTGTTCCCCCGAGTTCTGACAGGGTTTTTAGAATGTCACCGGAGGATTGCAATGTCTTTACCCTGAGTATCTCTCCCTTGGCATATCGGCAATAAAAATAATTCCCTGAAACTGCTAGGGTTATCCATGCAGCAACATTTGCATAGGGTATGAACAGTAAAATGAAGTAAACGACAGCCCAGAGATACATTTTCCGGTATAAGAGCCACCAGAAACCAACAAGAAAGGCAGGCCAGTGCCATGTCGCTGAAAAACGATCAATATCATTAACAGAAAATTTCCTGAACTTCAAAAGGTATTTCTGTGACTTTTCTCCGATGAATGAAGCAAACTCATCTTCAGTAACAGTTACCCGCAATCGGTTATCTTTCATAGTTCACGCTCACGTATCTGATTGTAAGAGAGAATCTTAGGGTCATGTCTTGCAATATTAATAATCGATAAAGCACTCTTCATGACATGTTACCACAGACACACAACAGTACAAATACAAATCATTATTTTTCATCATATGCTCGTTTTGCGGACTTGCAGGTGAAGAACTTAAAGTAGCTCTGCTCTCCCTTGTTCTACTTCATATGCCCAACTAAGATCAAGTTCCGTTGTTCCAATCACCCGGCTCTGAGTGTGACCAAATTGGACTAAAACGTGACAGAAAATATCGGAATGCACAGAAAATAGGCAATTATACAAAAGATCAAGCAAGCCAAAATAGCACTGAACAAGCGTGTTAAGCGAAAACCAAGCTGAAGCCGATTTATAATTATTTGCCTTTTTGGATCCTAAGTCCAGCGCGTCTGCCAGTTCCGCCACTCTCGCATAGTTGATTTTAAGGGAAATTTAGGCATTTCTGCAATTTGTTATTTCAGGGGTGCAGCAAAACTGCAGCATATGAAATCTGAATAGACAGAATAAATAGAACTTAGAAATCCTTCAAAGCTTATGAGGATTCTACATCTCTCCAGGCACAACAAAAACTTAGGGACTATATATAGCGGGGTGACTCTTTTGTTTCCTCATAGTATGCTTCAACACCTGCTGCCTTCATCCGGGTATTTATTTTGATCCATCTCTCTTTGAGATTAGGGTCAAAATTTATCTTTCCACAGGGAAATTCATCACATTGGGAACAGAAGTCGATTCCTTTCTGCTTACAACAAGAGGCAACAATACAATCCGGATATTTCCCGTCTCCCTGACGGCATCCCTTACAATTCGCCTGGGCAAAATAATTTAATAATTCCTTAAAAGCAGGATAGTTTTTAAACACTGGAATAAAATGAGAAAATCTCTCAGCGTAATTGTCAAATGAACCGAGAAGCTTTTTCAGTTCATGAGAATGCTTCTTTATATCACCTTCATCGAACGCTATGCATTTGACACAGTTTAACCCACAGGGGGCAAGGCATTTTATTATTTCAGCGTATTGCATATTTCCTCCTTACACCATGATTGTAATCTCTCAAGCGCAGGGTTCCCCGGCGCTTTCAGAAAAATTAAGGGGTAATGAAGAATACACATTAGTCAGAATCCTCACATATCTGTGAGGTTCGCTCCGGGGAGGATTCTGATTGTGCAGTCGCCATCCTTGTCCAGCGATTTGTAGTGAGAATATGTTGGAGGATCAGAGCAATAGGGAGTTTCGCAGACAAGGTCTGAAAATATCTCCAGCGTCTCCTCCGGTTTTATTCTGGTGACTTGATGCCGGCTCAGCAGGGTGCAGTTGCCCTTATCTCTGCTGTACCACAGATCGCTTCGCAAGGTAAGATTTTTTATGGCAATACCATCCTTTGCGCAAAGGTCTTCTTCTGCTGCGCAGAAAGATATTGCGAAAAAACTTCCGAACAAAAAAGCGGCGAGCATACAGACATACATTCTTCTCTTCATTTGCAGGAGTCTATCAGTATTGCGCTGCAGTGTCAACCTGAAGTCAAACAATATATCAAACCACACCGAATGTCCTGCAGTTCAGATATGGCATCCCGGATTATTCAGGGAGTTAGGATAGATTACAGATTTTCGGGCGGGGTATAAAACAGGGGGAACATGATCGGGCCATGCATCCCCTGAGAGGGAAACATCTTTTCAGTAGCCTGAAAATTTTTCGACATGCATACGTTCATTGCTGATATGCATCTCCTTGAGTGTTTCCTTCATGCTGTCCACCATGACCGGGGGGCCTGCAAGATAATAAACCGAATCGCGCCAATCCCGGCAGTGTTCCTCGATCATCGAAGCGTCGATTCTTCCTGTGAGCCCCGGCCACCGGACAGCCGATTCCTGTATCCTGGTCATGGTCGGCAGTACACGGAGGTTGCCATATACTTCGGCTATTCCCTCCAATTCTCCGAGAAAAGCCGCTTCATCCGGGGTCCGGTTGGAATAAAAAAGCGTTATTGTATAACCGGTCCCTGCTCCTGAAGCATAGCGGATCATGGACCTGAACGGGGTAATCCCGATCCCTCCGGCAAGAAAAATGGCCGGCAACGCCGTGCTCTCGGGAAGAGAGAGAAAGCCCATTGGTTGTTCAATAGTAATCGCCGTACCTGCTGTCATAGCACGGAGTGTCTTCTTGAAAGCGCTTTCACTCATTTTTGTAGCGAAGAGCAATTCGTTTTCCAGAGGAGAGGAAGCGATGCTCAGGTGTCTCCTGAGTCCCCGCTCGTCATTGAAGCCCATATCAGGGAGGTTGAGGAAGCAGAACTGTCCTGCGGTAAACTGATACCCTGCGGGCTTCTCAAACTGAAAGGCCATAATGTCTTTGGCAATTTCCCCGCTGCTGATCAACTTTACTGCATAATTCATTGCCCGCTCTCCTGGAATTTCATTTCGTTTGTAATCTCTATTTGGCCCTGAGAATCTACTGTTCGGACATGCTCCTGATCAGGTCCTTTCTGCCGATGATTCCGACAAGCTTGCCCTCTCTCGTTACGGGAAGCGTATGGACCTTCTTCTCGGTCATGACCGTCGCGATATATTCGACTGACGCCTCCTGATCCACAGTAATCACGTCTTTGGAGCATATCTCATATACGGTAGTTGCCGTCATCTTTTTGATCTCGCTCTCCATCTTGCCTGTTCCAAACGGTATGTACGCATCGAAGAGTCTCAATACTGTCGGGATATGGAGTCTGCTGTTTTTGCTGATGAGATCGTTCTCGGTCACAACGCCTATCATCTTTCCCTGATCGTCGACAACCGGGACGCCGCTGATATGGTTCTCGATAAGCACCCGGGCAAGTTCCTCCATCGTAGCTCCGGTTTTCACCGTAATCACTTTTTCTGTCATTATGTCTTTTGCTTTAAGCATGTTTCCTCCAAAGGGTATGGTGTATGAAAAGAGCCTCACTCTTTCCTGTCACGCACAGCCTATTTTTTTCCTGCCTGTATCTCCTTCAACAGCTCCGCCCGGTAGTATTCTCCATGTCCGGGAAAAATTGTAACATATCTGCGGTGTTTCCTGAGCCCGGCGTCCAGTGCAATGATTACCTTTTTCAACGCTTCCGATTCCTTTTTGAAGAGCTGACTGTCGCTGTTCGGATTCGTCAATAAATATCTGTATACACCGAGGACATTCCGCTCTTCGGGAGAAAGGCTCTGGACATTGATGAGAAAATCAGAGGTGAAAATGAGACCGTATTCCCTGTTCAAAAAGAATACATGTCCGGGGACGTGACCGCCATGGCTCTCAAGCGCTTCGAATTTCAGACCGCCGATCTCAAAGGAGAATACGACTTTAAATGCTCCCGAATATCCCAGATCCGAAAGGGGGAAATAGGTAATGTTCCTGTGAAATCTGCTCTTCGTAAAGGTATTGATCAGCCGCGTGTAGTACTTGTTGAGGTCTGCAAGTCTCCCTGTCAGTCCGTACGCCCTGTTCTCGTTCTCGATGACCCCCCGGCATCCGGGATGCAGGAATACCTGTGTCCCGAACTCGTCGGCAAAATATTCTGCCGTGCCCGCATGGTCTGCGTCGGGATGGGTAAGGAATATCCGCGTGACCTGCGAAGGCTCTATCGATTTTTCCCGCAGCAACTTTTTTATGTCTTCGTAATAGACGCCGTATCCCGCATCAATCATAGTCAATTCCCCGTCATGATGGAAGAGATAGATATTCTCAGAGGTGGGAAGACGGAAGCTGTAAAGCGTGACGTTTTCATTGATCTGCACAGGCGGCATCCCAATCGCAGAAAACCGCTCCCCTATCCTGCTCCGCGACTGTGATGCGAGGGCTAGGATCTTCTCGAAAACATCGCCCGATTCAAGGTATTTCCCCGCCTCTTCATAGAACTGGACGAGGTCAGCCTGCATATCCTGTGAGGAGTCGACAATTGAGCGCAGTTCATCGAAGTCTTCATGGGCAAGCAGTTTCCGGAGCTTGAGGAAAAATTTCTCAACGAGCTTCAGCCCTATGATATGCTCTACCTTTTTTTCGTCGGTACCCCTGTAGAGGACCCTGTAGTAAAATCCGGCTTTATTCACTGCATCGAGAAGGCTGTCGATCTCCCCGAGGTCTTTCGTTGCCATGGCAATATCGGCGGATTCGAGGTCGATGTCTTCGTCATAGAGCATATAGAGAACATTCGCACGGTGGGACTTGAGGAGATTTGCAAACGCCGCAAGCGTCCCGGGCTTGTTCTCAAGCCGCACCTTTATTTCGAGGATATTCTCGATGCTCGTTATCTGGACATCATCCCTGATAATCCGGGTTTCTTCAATAAGAGCCCGATGCTCGTTCCATGGAATCCGCAAGCGCCGCAAGATCATCCCATGAGGATATCTGCACCTCGGCAACAACCCGGTTACTGTGGAGAGAGCGGTCGTAATGGAAAAAACTGATGTTCCCGTTACTCCCTGCGATCAACAACGCAAAGTCCGCGAGGGATCCCGGCCTGTCCGCAAGGAACACCCGGAATTTCAGGACCAGATGGACATCCGTTTTTTTCGTCAGGACACCGATGCGTTTGTAGATCTTTACCGGCAGTGATGAGATGCGTTTAAGAATTTCTTGTTCCGTCATAACGCTTAATGTATTCTACAAAGGAAGCTTCATAAATGAAACCGGGTTTGCATTCAGGTTCATTACTTTCACTCCGAAATGGAGATGAGGGCCGGTTGATCGCCCTGTCATCCCGACAAGTCCTATACCATCGCCTTTCGAAACTGAATCATCAATCTCAATATTGAACTGAGACAGATGCATATAGACCGTATAGACGCCCTGTCCGTGATCAAGAACAACGGTGTTTCCCCCGTAGAATAATTCCTCTGCGAGCACAACTCTGCCGTCATTTGCAGCCTTGATCTCCTCGCCTTCCTGACCGCGGATGTCCAGGCCTTTATGGACCACCTTCCATTTCCCGTTCATAATCCTTTGCGTGCCGAAATCGGTAGATATCTCATTCGGCAGCGGCATGATGAATGCCCCATTCCATATCCGATCCGATACCTTCGAAAAGAGTTCCTTCAGTTTCCTGTTCTCCTGCTTCACCCGCTCAGTATCCTTCCCGCTCAGGGACACTTTATCCTTGGGCAAGGTCAGTTTCTGTGTCTTGAAAACAGTTCGTTCAACAGTGAGTTTTACCTTTCTTTTCTTCTTGCCGACTTCTACTGTCAGAAAATACGCACCGGGCTTTGTGGTTACGTCAACCGCTCCTATTCCCACAAACCCGTCATCACCGTATCTGCTGAAAGGAAAGGTCTTCTTTTTCAGTGAAGCAGTAGGGACATGCTCGTCATCTGCACCGGTTACTTTCACCACAAAAGGGTCGCCGGGACTTATCACATCAGGAGAGAGTTCGACGTGAAAGGCAAAGGCAGAGGTGCAGGTGAGCAGGAAAAAAGTGAGGGTGAGAAGAAGATGAGAATACATGTTCCCTGCTATGCGAGAAGGAACTCTAAAAGCGCCTTCTGGGTATGAAGCCGGTTTTCCGCCTGATCAAAGACTGCGCTCCGGGGGCCGTCCATAACCTCGTCCGTTATTTCTTCTCCCCTGTGTGCAGGCAGACAATGGAGCACAATCGCGTCTTTCCGGGCATTCGAGAGGAGCGTGCTGTTAATCTGATATTTCTCAAATTTCTTTCGCTTTCTTGACGCCTCGTTCTCTTGCCCCATACTTATCCATACATCGGTATATACGACGTCCGCTTTCCGGACAGCCTCCACAGGGTCCCGAACGACCGCAATCTCAGCGCCTATAGATTCTTTCGCTTTCTTCAGAACACCGGGGTCGGGCTCGTATCCTTTCGGGCATGCGAGCGAGATGTTCATCCCGGTAAGGGAAGCTGCCTCGATAAGAGAGTTTGCCACATTATTGCCGTCACCGACATAGGCAAGACGGAGGCCCTTCAGCTTTCCCTTCCTCTCGATTATCGTCTGCAGGTCGCCGAGCGCCTGACATGGATGATGAAGGTCGCTCAGCCCGTTCACCACAGGAATTGCGGCATGGGAGGCGAATTCTTTAAGGGTATCGTGGCTGAATGTTCTGATAACTACCGCATCAAGGTACCGGGACAGGACCTTTGCCGTATCATGGATCGTCTCGCCTCTGCCCATCTGTATCTCCTTGGGATTCATATAGATAGTCTGCGCTCCGAGCTGATACATGCCTACTTCCAGCGACACCCGTGTTCTTGTTGATGCTTTTTCAAATAACAGCCCGATGCTCTTTCCGATTAACGGGCATCTGGTTGCATCCTTTCCCTTTTTCAGATCCTGTGCACGCTGCAGGAGCATGTGCAGCTCCTGTGGCGTTATATCCCTGAGCGTTAAAAAATCTCTTTTTGTCGTCATCTCTCCTCTACCCTGATATTTTCATGAAATTTATGGAGGATGCAGTATTTAAACAGTCTCACGCACCATTACCATATTTTCATAAATATTCTATTGAGGACTTCTATCAGCTTGTCGATGTCCTTCTGCTGAACAGTCAAAGGCGGAAGAAAACGCAGGACATTCACCGCGGTACAATTGATAAGCATCCCTTTTTCCATGCATGCGGTCACAACCGGTCCGCCTTCCCTGGTCAGTTCCATGCCTATCAGGAGACCTTTCCCTCTTACTTCCTGAATAAGGTTCGGGAATGCCGCATGAAGGTGTTCCAGCCTCTCGATAAAATAGCTGCTCATCCTGTTGCAATGGTCAAGGAGGAAACCGTCCTCAAGGATTGTGTCGAGCGTTGCGACTCCCGCAGCGCAGACAAGCGGGTTCCCGCCGAAAGTTGACGCGTGATTGCCCGGCTGAAAAGATTCGGCGACTTTCTCTGTTGCAAGCATCGCGCCGATCGGGACGCCCCCGCCAAGACCTTTTGCTACAGTCATGATGTCCGGAGTTATGCCGTAGTGCTCATATGCAAAAAGTTTCCCGGTTCTTCCCATGCCGGTCTGAACTTCATCGAAGATCAGAAGCAGATTGTTTTCATCGCAGAGCTCCCTGACAGCTTTCAGATAATTTTCATCCGGGATATTGACACCGCCCTCTCCCTGAATCGGCTCAAGCAGTACCGCGCAGGTCTCCTTTGTCACCGCACCTTTCAGTGCATCGATATTATTGAAGGGAACATATCTGAATCCCGGCACCAGGGGTTCAAACCCCTTATGGAACTTTTCCTGTGCGGTTGCCGTTACTGCCGCAAGTGTCCTTCCATGGAATGAGTTCCGCGCAGTAAGAATCTCAAACCGTTCAGGGTTCATCTTTTCTTTTGCAAACTTGCGGGCGAGCTTTATCGCAGCCTCAATCGCCTCTGCGCCGGAATTACAGAAGAAGACCCTGTCCGCAAAGGAATGTTCAACAAGAAGTTTCGCGAGCTTGATCTGCGGCTCGATATGGAAATAATTCGAGACATGAATCAGCCGCTGCGCCTGCTTCTGCAGCGCCACGACAACCTTGGGGTGGCAATGGCCAAGGATATTTACCGCGACTCCGCCTACAAAATCGAGATATTCCTTGCCGTCGGAACTCCATACCCTGATCCCCCTTCCTTTCCGGAGCGCAAGAGGGTATCTGCTGTAAGTATTCATGAGGTAACGGTTTGATTCTTCGAGCAACTTTTTAATATCCATGTGTGTGATAATACCGGAAAAACCCGCGAAAAATCAAACATCCTCCGGAATAGATACCGTGTCGATAAACACGATAACGGTCCGGGCAGGAACCTTCCTTTCCTGCATAAGGGGATCGGCGCTGTGTATACCATTCCCAAGGGTTTACTTTCTATAGAGAAATATAGTAGAATTTTAGTCTCTAAGGAGGTGATGAATTGGTTAAAATCAGACTAACCCGGTTGGGAGCACATAAACGACCTTTCTACAGAGTAGTGGTGGCTGATTCCAGGGCGCGAAGGGACGGCCCCTTTATCGAGATACTGGGGACATATAATCCCCTGAAGGAGCCCTCTGAGATAATCCTCGATCTGGAAAAGGCCAAATTTTGGTTGCAGCGTGGAGCACAACCTACTGAGATTGTTAAAAAGCTAATGCAAAGGGCTAGCCTATAGGCAGCCGGAACACGCATGGAGGTGGAACGATGAAAGACTTGGTAGAGAAGATGGCAAAGGCTCTGGTAGACAAGCCTGAAGAGGTGAATGTTGCTGAGGTAGAGGGCGAAAAAACCACTGTATTTGAACTCAGGGTAGCACCAAGCGATCTTGGAAAGGTCATCGGAAAACAGGGAAAGACTGCACGCGCAATGAGGACGATTCTCAGTGCATCAGGAACCAAAATCGGCAAACGTTGTGTGCTTGAAATCCTTGAATAACCATTCATCATGTACTTTTTAGCGGGGATACCCACGTATCTGTTCTCTGTGCATCCACATCCCCGGACAACTTAGATTCAGGAAGAAAAAGGGGTAAAAGAGAAACAAGACAAAAAATTCTTTTACCCCTTTATATTTTCTCCATAAGCCCTGAGCTGCTGTCAGGCTCCGGGCCCGGAACCCGGCAATGAGATACGACATAATTACAATTTTTCCTGATATTTTTCATGCGTATCTCAGTGAAAGTATTATGAAGAGAGCGATCGCGAAAGGGATCATCGAGATCGGGATCCATAACCTCCGGGATTTTACCACGGACAGACACAGAACGGTTGATGATTCCCCTTATGGAGGCGGTTCAGGAATGGTAATGAAACCTGAGCCGTTTTTTACTGCCATCGAAACGATCTGTTCTGACGATTCCGCGAGAAGAGTCATTATGTTAAGCCCTGCGGGTAAAAGGTTTGAGCAGGGCATCGCAGAGGAGATGGCACAGGAGACGAGGCGTCTCGTATTTCTCTGCGGCAGATATGAAGCCATCGATGAGCGCGTGAAGACGGCGCTGGTTGACGACGAACTCTCGATCGGTGATTACGTTCTTACTGGCGGCGAACTGCCTGCTTTGGTTATAATAGATGCCATCACCAGGCTTTTGCCGGGTGCGCTCGGAGACGAACACTCTGCCGAGGTAGAATCGTTTACATGGGGGATGCTCGATTATCCCCACTATACAAGACCTGAGCATTTCAGGGGTTTCAGCGTACCGGAGGTCCTGCTTTCCGGGAACCATAAGGACATCCTGAAATGGAGAAGGAAAGAGGCGCTTCGCAGGACGCTGGAGAGGAGACCGGATCTCCTTGAAAAAAGAACGCTCAGCGATGAAGACAAGAGATTGACACAAGAGATAAAGGAGGAAACACCATGAACCTTGTAATGGCTGTTGAGGAAGCATACAGGAAAGACATGACGGAATTCAACATCGGAGATACAGTCAGAGTTTCAGTGAAAGTCATCGAGGGAGACAAGGAAAGAATCCAGCCCTTCGACGGCGTTGTGATTGCAAGACGGGGCGGAAGCACCCGCGAGACGTTCACTGTCCGGAAGATATCGTTTGGCATTGGTGTCGAAAGGATTTTCCCCCTCTTCTCTCCCTCTATTCATAAAATCGATGTCCTGAAGAGGGGCGACGTGAGAAGGGCCAAACTCTATTATCTGAGGGGGAAGAAAGGCAAGGCTGCAAAGGTAAAAGAAAAAGAAAGGGTATTCGAACAAAAGAGAACCCAATCCGAATAACCCCTTATGGATATTTATCAGCATGACGAATCCCTCCGGAAAAAGGGGTTCCCTCTGATTGCTGGTATCGATGAAGCAGGAAGAGGACCACTTGCTGGCCCTGTCGTTGCCGCAGCGGTTGTCTTGAAAACAGGGACCAGAATAGACGGTCTCCGGGACTCCAAGAAGGTTCCTGCAAAGGAAAGGGAGTCGCTCTTCTCGGAGATAAAAAATACCGCTGTCGATATGGGCATCGGCATTGTCGACCACGCCGATATTGACAGGCTGAACATTCTGAGGGCAACAAGATACGCGATGAAGCTTGCTGTCGAAAATCTTTCGCTGCAACCCGACCTCCTCATCATTGATGCGGTATCACTCCCCTCGGTTTCCATCCGCCAGCTCACTCCTGTCAAAGGAGAAAGCGTGAGCGCTTCTGTTGCAGCCGCCTCAATTATCGCCAAATGCGTAAGGGACAAGATTATGACCGAGTACCACGAACTGTATCCCCAGTACAATTTCAGCAAACACAAAGGCTACTCGACAAGAGAACACATGCAGAAGCTTCAGGAGTTCGGCCCCTGTCCGATCCACCGGAGGAGCTTTTGCAAAGTAATGTCGGTGCAACTCCCATTGTGACCCTTTATGGACAAAGAAAGAATTGATGAAGCGTTAGAACTCCTCTGGGTTCTCAGTGAAGAAGGTCATAAGGATCTGAACCGCTTCAGGATGAGTTCCGAAGACGATGAAATCGATGCGGTCATCGCTGTTCTCAGGAGAGAAGACCTTGTAGTTGTTACCGGTGATTCTATCCAGTTCTCTGAAAAAGGCCGCGTTCAGGCAAAAGCATTAATAAGGCGCCTTCGCCTTGCTGAAAGACTTTTCACGGATGTCTTCGAACTGAGGGAAGACACTGTTATTGCAGATGCCTGCAAGATGGAACATATCCTCAGTGAGGAACTCACCGACAGCGTCTGCACCTTTCTCGGTCATCCGCAGACATGCCCGCATGGCAAAGCCATACCGAGAGGAGAATGCTGCAAGAAATATAAGGTGGAAATCGAACCTCTGGTCACAAAGCTTTCCGCTTTTGAAGTAGGCTCAAAAGGCAGGATCACCTTCATTGTACAGACTGATCCATCAAGACTCAGCAGGCTGAATTCGTTGGGAATCACCGCAGGGAGCGTAATCAGGCTCCTGCAGAAAACCCCTTCATTTGTTATCCAGATCGATGAGACAACCATCGCCCTCGACCCTGAAATCGCAAAGGCAATATTCGTCAAAAAAATGTGATAATGGCTTTACCTTCGTGTGTATTGCCTGGACAACGGCAATTCGAGGCTGTTGTCTTCGAGCAGATTCTCATCTGAGAGTATTTCCTCAGCAGGACCGTCGGCAGCTACCTGCCCGTCTTTTATGATAATACACCGTTCGCATACATTCAAAATCAGGTCAAGGTCATGGGACGCAATAATTTTCGTGTGTTCGAATCCCCTGAGGAGATTGATAAGCTGCCTTCTCGATTTCGGATCGAGGTTCGATGCCGGTTCATCCATAATAAGTATATCAGGGTCCATCGCCATGACGGTTGCGATTGCAACCGACCTCTTCTGCCCCTCGGAGAGCCTGTGCGGGGGCCTGTCCATAAGATGGAGACAATTCACCATATCGAGCGCGGTCCTTACCCGTTCCTTCACTTTCTCTTCCGACAATCCGAGATTGATAGGACCGAACGCAACATCTTCATACACAGTGGGCATAAAAAGCTGGTCGTCGGTCCTCTGAAAAACAACCCCGACTTTTTTTCTTATTTCCTGCTTCGTCTGTTTGCTGAGCATCACCTCTCCGACCGATATTTCACCCTTTGTGGGAATAAGCTGGCCGCTGAGGTTCAGGAGAAGAGTTGTTTTTCCCATTCCGTTTGCGCCCGCAATCCCGACGGATTCTCCGTGAAGAATCCTGAACGAAATTCCCTTCAGGGCTTCTGTTCCATCAGGATAATTGAAACGAACATCAGTCAGATCTACAATATGGTGGCTCATCTGAGATACCCGCTGACTGTTTCACCGAGGAAATTCACGACATCGACTTTTCTGAAAAAATAAAAGAGTGCAACAGCGACTACTCCAAAAAGCAGGTCAGGAACTCTGAACGAATGACGTTTCAGCATCCGTATTTCCCCCTTGAATCCCCTGGAGAGCATAGCCTGATAGATCCTTTCGGCCCGTTCAACACTCCTCACGAGGAGGACTGAGATGAGCTTTATGAACGTCTTTATCTCTTTTCCTTTTTTCCCGAATGACCGCGCCTCCCGTGCCCGCAGCATTCTCAACGCAACATCGAGGAGCACAAAAAGATACCGGTAAAGAAAAAGCAGTTGCAGGACAAAGACTTTCGGCAATTTCAGCCGTTCGAGCGCTTCACATATTCCCGGAAACGAGGTGATTGCAATAAGCAGAAGGGCTGTGCTTACCGTGAGGATGAATTTCACAAGAATCGAGAGGAACGACACCCACCCTCCGGTAACCGGTATGCCGAAGGGTGCAAGGAGGACATTGGTATCGAGCAGGGGATTGAACATTCCGATGAACACGGCGAAGGGTGATACAAAGAGGATCTTCTTCGCAATGGCGTTGAAAGGAATATCCCCCACGGTGAGGAGAAACACCGGATAGAGGAAAAACGGAATGAGCGCGGAGAGTTCATATTTAGGGAAAGAGACCACAAAGAGGATAAAGATAAACGATACCGTTAGCTTCATCCTTGGATCAAGTCTGTGGACGAAGGTATCCCTGTATGAAAGGGTATCGAGATACCCTATGTTGAAAAACTCCGCTTCGAATTTCACATCTTTGCTTTGTTTCTGTTCATAAATTTAATCCCGAATCCGAAAAGTATTATCAATGCAAGGACCATCAACCCTCCTATAATACCTGAGAGCGAGGTGCCCGGGTCAACTGCCGGCCAGGAAGAAGGAGTGGTTTCTGTATTCTCTTCACCCCCCTTGGACGGCAGGGAATAGTCAGGGAGAATGGCTGTCTTCTCCTGGAGTTTTGAGAGATTTTCACTTACCGGATTCTCTTGTACCGGCACTTCGGGTTTCCCGTATATTTTTTCAATCGACCATTCAAGCCCGTCCGGATGCGTTGAGGCAAGCCATGAAAATGCGCCGCCGGTAATAACTGCAAGGATCGCCATAACAATCAGCACCTTCTTGATCGATCCACCCGCGGCAACGGATTTCACACCCTCAAGGTCTTCCACAATGTCAGGTCTGAGAGACCGGACATAGATGACAATACCGGCTGTGACAAACCCTTCGATCAGGCCAATGGCGAGATGTATTGGCTGCATAAGCGCGAGGAATGTACTGAGCGGGAGTTCGGTTATCCCCGAAAGCCTGGTTTCAAGAACAACAGACAAGGCTCCAATCTGGAGAGCGACGACCACACTCAGAATCGATGCGAGGGTTATCATTTTCGGTGATTTGCTGTATTTCCTACCAGCACCCGGTAAATCAGGGGATACCCGATGAAACAGGGATAGATTCCGAGGTTCCATATGTTCGCACCCAGGGCGAGCAGCCCCCCGTCGGCGAAAAAAAGTGCCTGTATCATGAGAACGGATGCGATGACGAGAAATGCAGGATAGGGTCCAAGGAGAATTGCGAGGAGCATTCCTCCTCCGATATGCCCGCTTGACCCTGTTCCGGGTATGGTGAAATTAATCATCTGTCCCGCAAAAATGAATGCACCGAGAACCCCCATGAGGGGGATGAGTTTATCGTCCATCTTTGCCGTCAGTTTCTTTGCAGAGAAAATAATAGTCCCGAGCGTCCCGGCCCAGAGCGCGCCACCTACTGCGGGAGAGAGTAACGCATCTGCCATATGCATAGTATTTGCCTCCTCAATCTAAATTGTTATCATACGTTGTTTCCGCTCATTTCAGAAATACGCGTTCGCTCTTACTCCGTAGATGAATCCATCACGGTCCGCATTCGTTTTCAGATCATCATCAATATACTGAAGATCAAGCGTAAGATCGCTGAATTGAGAGACTTTCACTCTCACATAGGCTTCTGTTGCAATCGTGCGGTCGATATCCGAGCCGCATGCTCCATCGAGATATGCATAGCCGAACCCGAATTCATCGTCTTCTCTGCCCCAGAGCCTGCCGTTTATGTTCAGCCCGCCGGAGTAGACTTTGTCATGGTCAATCACCGCTTCATCATCCTGCCAGCTGGCTTTCAGAAAAACCCCGACGATTTCGCTCAACTTCTGGTCAGCCGATATCCCGATTCCCTGGAGGCTCCCTTTTTCCCCCTCGTCCGGACACTGAAACCGTTCGTTTGTAGTGTATCCGTATACCCTATAGTTGCCTTCTCCCAGGGCGGTAACGAGTTTATATCCTGCCTGGACTGCGTAATAAGTATAGTTGGTGAATGCATCATCACCTGACTCAAATTTAGAGTTCATCGCAAGCGCACGTATCGAAAAATTTGAAACATCCATCTCGATTACCCCGCCAAGGTCATAGGAAGGCAAATTCACATTCTTATGGTTCACAAAGGCCTCATTCATAAACTGGCTGCGCTCGCAGTTGGCAAAGGTATTGTCATCGATATATGCAGTCGAGTCGATAATGCCTCCGGTTATACCCAGGGTTGCGTTATCAGAGAGAAGGAATGTATGTTTGTACCACGCTTCGAGCAGGTAGTCCCTATTCCTTCCGTTGATATCTCTGAGGTCGTCCTCAAGGTCTCCCGCATAGGGCACAAGCGAAAACAGTCCGAGAGAGTTCAGCCCGTTTCCTGCGCCAAAACTGAGTGTTGCCTGGAATTCATCGACTTCTGTAGGGTGAAAATTCATCCCGAGATCCATTACCGCAGCGCCCCTCCCGGCATTATCCGTGTCTTCTCCGTCCACATCTGCATGCTGATAGATACCGGTCAGCATGCCCTCTATGGACAATTTTTCGTTCACGTCGTAGGCTGAAACACTATTTGTGAGGATAAAGAAGAGACAAATGGCAAAAAAGAATAAAAAACTCATCGGTCTGTTCTTTGTTTGTTTCACGATTCCCTCCTGAATATATTCATGAAATATCTGTTCCAAAGTAGTTGCGGAGCAACGGGAGTGTTTATCGGCATCAGAAGTGTTTTTGAACCATGGATTCCCCTTTCTCAGGGCAATAAAAAAGCCCCGAAAGCTTTCTGACCTGCTGGTCATTGTTCAAGCCTTCGTGGCTCAGATAACTAAATTCAGATTAGCACAGGGGAGTTTCGAAGTCAATAGTTTTTAAAATTATTCCTTCAAGCAATAGCTTTATTCTGTTATAACCAGCTTGTGAGTATGGAATTATTGGATATGATCAGTAAACAAATACTTAGAGTTAGTGCAGGCCCTTCTGGGAGAAGTGCCGGTATAAAAACGCGCAGACAAAAAACATGAAGTTCATGAGAACAATCGTCGCACCAGTAGGAATATTCAGGATTAAGGAGAGAGAGATGCCGGTAATAACTGATATTACTGCAACACATGATGAGATCACCATAGTGCCTTTGAACCCCCGTGCAAACTGGAGTGCCGTGACGGCCGGGAGTATAAGCAGCGATGAGGTAAGCATGATGCCTACTACTTTCATGGTGAGCACCACGGTTATTCCTGTCAGGAGAACCAGGAGCGTGTTGATCCTTTCCGTATCGATCCCGGAAACCCGCGCGAACTCTTCATCAAACGTGGCGGACAGATGTTCATTATAGAAAAAAATAATCATGAACAGGACCACCACAGAGAGGCCGATGGACGTGTACACTTCAATATCGGTAATGGAGAGGATGTTGCCGAAGAGAAAACTGAACAGGTCAATGTTGAATCCGCCGGATAAGCTTGCAATGAGCACCCCCAGCGCGATACCGAGCGATGAGACGATGCCGATGGCCGCGTCTCCGTATATTTTCGCTTTCTGTGTCAGCTTCAGGATACCGAGTGAACTCACCATTACGACCGGTATGGCGACGGAAAGCGGATGCTGTCTCAGGAATAAACCGAGGGCTACGCTCCCGAACGTCACGTGTGCAAGACCGTCCCCGATAAGCGAGTATCTTCTGAGCACAAGGAGAACCCCGAGAAGCGAACAGACCAGCGCGATGAACGATCCCGCGATGATTGCCCTCCGGATGAATTCATACTGAAGCGCACTGAGTATATCCATATCAATCATGCCTGTGGCAGATAAGGTGTTGCGCAAATTCACCGAAATAGGACGTCATGTGTTCAGAGGTGCAGAAGGCGTCAAAACTGCCGAAGAAGATGACTTTCTTATCGAGATAGAGGAGTTTGGATGCATATTTCCCTATTGTCGCACTGTCGTGGGTAACAAGGATAATCGTAACTTGTCTGTTCCTGTTTAAATCCTGAAGGGTATGATAGAAATGTTCACGCGCCTCGGGATCAAAAGCGGTCGTCGGTTCATCGAGGATCAGGAGTTCCGGCCCGTTCACTATTGCCCTCGCAACAAGCACCCGTTGCTGCTGGCCGCCTGAAAGTTCGCCGATCAGGGCGTCTCTGATATCGGTTATATCCATAAGTTTCATGGCTTCATCAATCAATATCCGGTCTGATTTATCAAGGCGCTTCGGAAACTTCTTCTTCGCAAATAGTCCAAGCGAGATGACTTCTTTTACCGTTGCCGGAAAATTCGGGTTCAGGAAACTGAGTTTCTGGGGCAGGTAACCAATCCTGAACCACTCGTTGAATTCTCCCGGATCTTTTCCGAAGAGCGCCACTGTTCCGCTCTCCTGCCTGATCAGCCTGAGGATTGCCTTAACAAGGGTTGTTTTCCCTGACCCGTTGGGGCCGACAAATCCGACGTAGTCTCCGGCCTCTACTGCAAAAGAGATATCACTTAACACTTCCACGGAATTGTATCTGCAGTTCAGGTGTTCGACCGTAATTATCTCTCCCGGCATTCGAGCCCCCTCATGAGGTTTTCGCGGTTTTGTTCCATGAGGGAAATGAACGTAACGCCCTGCGCAAGTTCTTCTTTTGTGACATTATGGGCGCCATTGAGCTTGAGAAGGCCTGCACCGGTTTCCTGCGCTATAGTCTCCGCCACCCGTGGTACGATGAGTTCTTCATAGAACACGAACTTCAGCTTACTGTCCCTGAGTTTTCTTACGAGTTCAATCAGATTCCCCGGGGTCGGCTCGGCATTGGGCGCAAAGCCCTGATACGCAGAGAGGTACTGAAGATTATATCTTCCCGCAAGATAACCAAAGGCGAAGTGCCCTCCGTGAATAAGGATGCGTTTTTTGCAGGAAGCCAGGGAACCGGAATATTTCTTGTCCAGCTCCTGTAATTGCTGCTTGTACGCTTCAGCATTCTGCATATAGAATTCTTTGTTTAAAGGATCAGCCCGTACAAAACCTTCAAGAATTGTATCGACCATTTTTTGCGCATTCGAAAAATCGAGCCAGATATGGGGGTCCTTCTTTCCGTGGTCATGGTCGTCTTCCTCGCTGTCTGCATGACCGTCGGTCATTCTGATTCCATTTCCTGTATCAACGATCAGAGGTTTCTCCCCGCGTATCTCCTTCCGGATATCCCCGATCCACGGTTCCATTGCCTCTCCGGTAAAGAGGAAAATATCTGCTTCGTGCATCTTCAGGACATCTCCAGGGCTGGGTTCGTAGCTGTGCGGTTCAACTCCGGGAGGGAGAAGGAGAATGACCTCGGCTTTCTCCTTCCCGATATTCCTTGCAAAATCATAGAGAGGGAACAGGCTTGCTACCACAATAAGTTTCTTTCCTGCGCTGCCCCCTGTACTTTTCTGCCTGCATGAAATAACCGGGCAAGCGAGAGCGATGCAGATGAAGAGAATGAGCGCCTGTGCAGCCTTATGCATGACTTTCCCCGTCTTTCTTCAGGCATTTTTTGCATAACCCGTTTACCTGAAGGATATGGGAGACAACCCTGCCCTTCAGTTCCTGTTTTACCCTCTTCTCCAGTTCACGAAACATGCAGAAATCTATATCCTCAACAGTCCTGCAGGAGAGGCAGATAAAATGGTGATGATGGGAAGGATTCAGACAGAAGTAATAATACAATTGACGGTTTGGGTGGGTAACCTTCGAGATGACATCGCCCTGGGCAAGCTCCTCCAGATTGCGGTAGACTGTCGGAAGGCCCACCCGCGAGAACTGCTCCCTGAGCTTCCTCCATACTTCCTCGGGGCTCAGGTAGACTGACTCGTTCTTGAGGATCTCAAGTATAGCAAGCCGTTTCGGGGTAACTTTGAGATGCAATTTTTTCAGAACCGATTGAAAGTCGCGAAGCATGGAATCCCCCAGATATAAATAGAAACCATTTCTATTAATACATATCCCGTGCGGAATGTCAAGGCAATGGGGAACGGGGGTCGGGATAAGGCTCGCAGTCTCAGCCGCGATGCAGGGCGTGCTTTCTTTACTGCCTCAGTTCCCCGCCGGTCTTTCCGACGAGATATTCGACGAGGGATGCATGGAGCTGCTCCACTTCTTCGACCGTGAGGGTCCGTTCGCCGGAGCGGTAGATGATATTGAAGGCAAGGCTTTTCTTGCCTTCTGCAATGTGCTTCCCCTTGTAAAAATCGAATACGGCAATGTCTTCGATAAGGTCTGTGGGGAAAGACCGGATAGTCTCCTCAAGAGACCCCGCAGGAAGGGTTTCATCCACTACCAGCGCGATGTCGCGCTCAACAGAGGGATATTTAGGGACTGCACGATACAGGATCGTCTCAGGAATTGCGGGGAGGAGTCCGTCAAGGTTCAGCTCGAAGAGGACGATTTCCGGTTTCTGTTTTTTGAGATCGAGGGTTTCCACAACCTCCGGGGCAAGCACACCGAGATATCCCAGCCGTGTATCGTCAATATGGATATCTGACGACTGCCCTCTGTGAAGGAAAGTCTCCCCGGTCGGAAGAAATCTGATATTCCTTATCTTGAATTCCTGGAACAGGGATTCAAGAGCGCCTTTCACGATATAGAACGGGTGCGCCTGCTCGCTCCAGAGCGCAGGCGATCTGTCACGGTAGAAAATTCCTCCCAGGCGCAACTCCTCCTTCGGAAGTGTTTCACCGGCAGACAGAAAAATACGTGCTGTTTCGAATATCCTGACATCCCCCATGCCCCTGTCGAGGTTATAGACAAGGTTAGCGACCATCGACGGAGCAAGGGTCGTTCTTAAAAAACCTTGTTCCTGACTCAGCGGATTGCAGATGCTGACCGCCCTCCGCCTCGTGTCTGCTTCGGGTATTGCAAGGAGATCGAGGCTTGCAGTATTCATGAAGCTGTAATTGACCACTTCTGAAAAGCCTGCTTTCCTCATCGCTTCGCGGATATTCCTGAGATGCGCAGTTCTCCGGTTTACTCCCTTGGAAGAGAGTGGGCTTCCCGGTGCCGTGGTGAGGATGTTGTTGAACCCGTATATCCGTGCGATTTCTTCGGCGATATCGTTCTCTCCCTTCAGGTCACGCCTGTGCGGGGGTGCATGAACCACAAAAGTTTTGCCCCTGTCTTCTGCGGGGACAAGAAGGTTCTTCAGTATGGCAAGCATTTCAGGATAAGAAAGATCAGTGCCCAGAATCCTGTTTATCCGCGCATACCTCACCTCAAAAGGTTCGGCGACATATTTCACAGGATACACATCGATAATCTTGTGGACTGTGCCGCCTGCGGTCCGGCTGATGAGAAGCGCCGCACGATCGAGCGCTTTTTCGAGAAATTCTATGTCCGTGCCCCTCTCAAACCGGTAGGAAGACTCACTGGAGAGACCTAATGTCTTTGATGTTTTCCTTATGGACAGAGGATCAAAATATGCGCTTTCAAGGAATATATTTTTCGTCTTCTCCGTCACTTCCGTATTCGCGCCGCCCATGACGCCCGCTACTGCAACGGGGTCATGCGCATCCCAGATGAGAAGCGAATCACCCGGTATCCCGCGGTCCGTGCCGTCAAGGGTTTTTATCTTTGTCTGTGCCCCTCTTCCCTTCATGGTATCCGGGGCGCCGACAACAATTTTTTTGCCCCTGAGTGTATCGGAATCAAACGCATGGAGCGGATGTCCGAATTCCAGGAGCACATAATTGGTAATATCAACCACGTTATTGATAGAGCGTATCCCGCACTTTTCGAGCCTTGACCGTATCCATTCGGGCGACTCCGCAATAGCGACCCCGGTAATCACCCGTCCCGTATACCGGTTACTGAGGTTGGGATTCACGATCTCGACGGTGAACTCAGAGGCCGGTTGTTCCCCGGATATTCCGTGTTCAGGCACCTTCAGGGGAACATTATATATCGCGGACAATTCCCGTGCAAGCCCTATGATACTCAGACAATCGGGCCTGTTTGGAGTGACATTCACTTCATAGACGGTATCGCCAGTTACTGACTCCGCACCTTCCACTTCAAACCCGATCATAGTGAGCCTGTCGGCAACTTCTTCAGGCGGTGCAGCAATATCAACAACCTCTCTCAGCCATTCATAGGGAACACGCATGACGTCTATTATAGCTTTGAGAATTGCGGATTGACAAGGACAAATATGGCAGATGCTTCAGTTCCGAATTTCATGAGAACATTAACGGTGGTGATATACTGAAAAGGAACAGGTGCATTGTCCAAAAAGTACCGGGGGACATATCGCTATTTTTAAGCACCGGCTTCAAAACCGGCGCTACAGGCCGCTTCCTGCAAAAACAGGGCTTGTGCTATAGCGCAGAGTCATTTACAATAAAGTGTAATCTGGTTTTTTCTCTGATTCCGTTCAGCGAGTGAAAACGAGAGCAATGGAAAGCCGGCATAAACCTCCAATAGATCTGGATGTAAGATATTTCAAAAGATACCCTGCAGAAGTTCTGTTTTTCTTGCATATCAATAGTCAATCCGTTCAGGCAAAAGTCATTAATTACTCTTTCAGCGGACTCAGTTTTATTGTGAACGAGGCGGTGCCTTTACGCGCGGGTGACACCATCGATTTATCCATAGACCAGTTGAACATCCATCAAAAGGGAAAAGTGCAATGGACGAAGAAACTGAATTCCCATCTGAGAGTGGGCGTCCGGAGGATGGGGCCTCTCCATGGCTTATTCAGGCACTATCACCTTTCCGACATCCTCATAGGACTCCAGAAGACATTGAAACACGGAAGCCTTACCATCAGGCGTGGCGCTCTCAAAAAGGCAGTGTACTTCAGGGATGGAGATATGGTCGCGGCAACATCAAACCTCGATGAAGACAGGCTCGGAGATATACTGCTTCGCTATGGGAAAATGGACAGGAACCAGTACGATCAGACAGCGGAGATCGAGAGAGAGACGAATAAACCGTATCCGAAGCTGCTGGTAGACCTCGGTATTCTGAAGGCAGAAGATCTGAAAAAGACTCTGGAGCTCCAGTCGAAAGTGATCATCGAGAGTCTCTTCCCTCTTAAAGACGCTGAATTTGAGTTCAGGGAAGGCAGACATTTAACCGGCAACATTGTAGCATTAAGGCTTCCTGTCGCAGATATTGTATTCAGGGAAATAAAAAAGACTGCTGCCATCGAACTTCTTGAAGAATATCTCCTCGACAGTATCATAGGCTTTTCATCAACCCCGTTAAACCTGTTTCAGAATATCAGCCTTGATAAAAAAGACAGAGCGATAATCGCGCTTGTAGACGGCAAGACAACGATCGGAGATATTACGAAGATTTCACCCGACGATCAGACAGAAACCCTTAGAACTTTCTCTGCCCTCCTTGAGACGCGGATACTGGAAATCAAAAAAGAGAGAGAATCTTCGCAGAGCATGTCCATGGACGAAATATTCGAGACAATTCAAGACCTGCCGGATGAAGTCGTAAAGAACATTGAGCATATGTATAAGGACTATAAAAAATTAAATTACTATGACCTATTAGGAGTAAGCAGGAATGCGCTCCATGAGGAAATTAAGAAAGCATATTACAGGACAGCAAAAGAATTTCATCCTGATGTGCATTTCCTTCTCTCGAAGAATATGAAGAATAAACTGCTCGAAATATTCACGCATATTACGAATGTTTATATGACCCTGAGAGATCCCGCAGCGAGGGATGAATACGACACTTCTCTGGATTCAGGCCAGCCGGGCCCCGTTCAGAATGCAGAACTGGCACGGTCAAAATTTATCGAAGGGAAAGAAAAATTCAAGAAGCACCACTATGAAGATGCCGCACATTTATTCGCTTCGGCACTCTACTTTGACAGATCGGCAGGGGAATATCATTATTACTATGGGTCCGCGCTGTCGATGATCGGAAAACTGAAAGAGGCCGCTTTAGCACTCAACACGGCCTATGAATTAATGCCTTCTGATCCGGATATACTTGCAGAACTTGGGGAGGTATATTCCAGGCTTGGGTTTGTCAAGAGAGCTGAAGGCTATTACAGGAAAGCTCTGCAGCTCGATCCTGCACATAGGAAGTCAGATGACGGGATGGGCAAATTGAAAGGCGGGAAAAAACCGGGCTTCACTGTATGAGAATCTCTCCATATCCACCTCCGAGGGGTAGAACACATCCCCTTAACGGACTGTACCGTGAAGGTGTTTTTCAAAAATCCTCCGGAAATGAAACCCATAAA
>CAVWBP010000002.1:0-355604 GCA_963753165.1 Thermodesulfovibrionales bacterium
CCTATTATATGAAAAGGGTGATTGATGAATCTCTTGCCTCATTTACGTAAGTGCCGACAGCACAGTAATCGGAAATTAAGATCATCTCGCAGTTCCTCTTTCTTTATGCCCATAATCTCCATCGTCATATCGCAGGCAAGTATTTTACCGCCGAGTTCCTTGAAGTCCTGCAGAAGCCTCTCCAAAGAAACAACCCCCACTTTCTTCATTTTAAGTTTCACCATCAGCTTGCCCAGCCCCAGCATATTCATTTTCGAAAGAGGTCCTTTTTCCAGATCCACCTTTTTTCAAGCGCTGAAGCCCCCAGAATGTAAAAAAGATTGATGCCTCCATTCCCATGGCAAGTGCCCCGTTTCCAATGATTAATGCACTGTATATTTTGTCCATATCACCACTGTGTGCTACTATGGTTGCTTTGTTTGCCATATTTTCCCCCTATTGGCGAATGCTGATCGTCCAGACATCGCCGTCTTCTTTTATATCAATCAATTCCAAACCTAATGCCTTAATCGCCATCGGTATTTCTTTCTTGGATGCCGGATGCGTGCCAATGACTATCACGATATCGCCTTCTTTTGCTTTTCTCAGGGCTTTTCTCGTTTCAACTAAAGGAACCGGACAGGTTTCGCCCGTGCAGTCAACTTTTATTTCGGCCATCAGTTCATCACCTCCGGGCAAAGACGATTTATTCGGCATATACCAATATAAATATTAATTTGCAAAAGGAATGCCATGATATATCTTATTGATTTATTTAGTTTTATGGAGCAGAAAAGATGTACAATATCAGGCATATTGCCCTTTAACAGAGGCATTAATACCTATTTAGTTTTATTGATTTCAATTTGAAACATTACATTCTCCGGCAAAGGTTGGGGTTGCTTTCTTTCAGGAAGTAATTGGCGTGAGACCCACCTCCCTCTAGCCCTCAGACAGAGGGAAGTTTCGGTTATCATGGGGTATGGGCTTGTTTGTGGGCAGTGCTTTGACTGAATTTCGCTTTGTAAATACCAAAACACCCATTTCACTGTGATTGCTTACTACTGAGTGACTGACGGTCAAATAAGTTTAATCCACTAAGACCATCAAAGCACCACGTCTACTTGGATGTCTGAGTTTTCTCAATGCTTTTGCCTCTATTTGTCTTACCCTTTCACGGGTAATGGAAAAATGTCTCCCCACTTCTTCGAGGGTGTGGTCTTTGTCAAATCCTATACCAAATCTCCTTCTTATAATCTCAGCTTCCTTTGGAGTTAGAGTATTAAGAACCCTCAGTATCTGCTCGGTGATCTTACTTCTTTCTGTATCGGAGTATGGGGAAGGACTATCTTTATCACTGATAAGGTCCTCTATTGTTGAACCTTCATCCCCTAACAGGGGTTTGAAGAGCTATTGGGTCCTGTACTGCTCCGAATACTTCTTCGATTTTTCCAGTTGACACTGCCAATCTTTTGGCAATTTCTTCTTTACTCGGATCTCTTCCAAGCTGCTGTCTTAATTCTCTGGATGCTTTAGTAACCTTGTTATAGAATTCCATCATATGGACAGGAACTCTTATAGTCTTTGTCTTATCAACTAATGCCCTCGTTATTCCCTGTCTTATCCACCATGTTGCATAGGTGCTGAATTTAAACCCCTTTTTATAGTCGAACTTATCTATGGCTTTCATAAGACCGATATTCCCTTCCTGAATGAGATCAAGCAGATCTAATCCCCTTCCTATATAATGCTTAGCTATATTAATTACCAGCCTCAGGTTACGAGTTATTAATTCATTCTTTGCTTCGCTGACAAGGGTTCTTGCCTTGGTTATTCTGTCCCACTTGGCTTTCAATTCGTCAATCTTGATTCCCACCTCTGATTCAACTTGCTTATACTCATTCTGAACTTCTTTTGCAAGGGTATTAAGTTTTACAGGATTGATATCTCGTTTCCTTTTTTCATTTATTAGTTTTTTTAAACCTTTCAAAGTCCCGTATCTTGCAATCTTCCTATCTGTTAGCTCTATTTTTATCATGAGATTGTCAAGCACTCTCAGGCTTATTTCAAGAGCTTCGTCTGTTTTATCTTCTTCTGAATTATTCAGGTCCTCTTCATCTTTTCCATTTAAACTCGCTTCGATATTCTTGTATAAAGGCAGTGCTGTAACTATTCCTTTAATTATCTCTTTCCCTTCTTCCAGGCTCTTTGCAAGCTCTACTTCTTCATCCCTTTTCAGTATTGAAATATTCCCCATCGAATGGAAATATGTTTGAACAAGGTCCTCTGTTTTTTCATACCCCTCTTCTTCCTCTAAACATTCTTCATCGTCAGTGCAGAGTTCCTTATTATCTATAACTTCAATCCCAATATCTTGTAGAAGATCCATAAAGTCTGATAATTCTCCAGGCGAAACAAACTCTGAAGGAAAGGCATCGTTTATCTCATCATAAGTAAGTGTTCCACGCCACTTACCTAAATCTATGATCTCATCAAAAATATCCCATTCTCTCAAAGCTATCTCCTAAAATTAACCTATTACAGGAAGCAATAAAGATGTGCTTAGTACCTACAGATAAAATTCGATTTTTATCTCTTAAACTCTAATCCGACTTTATATGTAGAATTACCCGTATCGCCGCACCAGCGAACTAAAGCAGTTATTGCATCGATCAAACCGCTCTTTATCAGTATCTCTTGACCCGCTTGAAGAGGATGCTGCGTTATTATACAGAAGCCGGAATAACTGAAATTGTGAAGCAATCCCGTAGAAACTTTATTATCAATATGAGGAAGCAGAGAATACGTCATGATTTCTGAGAAATTGGATCTTGAATACCTTCTTTTCCCTGATTCCATGGTTCCCCTCTTAGCGGCTGCTTGATTATCTTATATCAAGAAATAATCTATTTGTCAAACTTCATGCTCATTTTATGAATGATGTAATTTAATCGCAGATTTGCTACATTACCATTTGAAAGATTCAATAACTGAAGAGATTCTTTTTATGCTAACTGGAATAAACAAGGAAGGAGTTTAGCTACTTTACAGATAATCTGTACCGCTACTTACTTTTTCTTAATATACATTAGCCCATTTGGCATCATATCATCTGAAGGGGGAGTACTATGTTGCTGTCGATACTCTTTTCTTTTACATGTATTCATTAAAGGACCTTTGCAGTATCGATTAATGAAGCCTCTACAGGCAATCTCGTTAATATTTTGAAATTCTTTAAAGAAACCACACTGTTCTAAAAGTTCGCATTCTTCCGACATGCTATCTCTCCTTATAGGTATTCATTTACGTTTGAAGTATGCATAATTATACCAATTTTAAATTCCGTTTGTTTCAGGAAGAATGTTTGCCTTCTTATTATTAAATTCTGAATCATTTCTTTTGTCCTTGACGTGTTTATTCCTGTTTAAGATCAAGCCAAAAAAAAGGCAGGTTAAACCTGCCTTAAAAATTGCCCCATCATTATCCAGAGGATATGAGGAGTCTGACCCAATACTTAAACAAGCAAATTAAATGCCACGAATAACTTATTGATTTATTTGTATTTTTAAAAACGGAGTGATACATATTTGAGGCATTTTTACCTCTTATATGAGGTTTTTTGGCAAGTCAGCTTTATCAACTGCGGCCATCAGGAATTCAAGAATTAATAATCGACATTTCAGCATTGTAAGCATCAAAAAAAATGTAGCAGATTTGTAGCAGAATATATCCGAAAGGACAAAAAATATATAAATTTATATAAAAATACGGAACTAAATTCATTCATTAAAATCAATAAGTTATGCCCAGACCGTTGACAGAAGCCCCTTTACAAAAAGTTGTCCGCTCAAGCTCACAGTATGCGCAAAAGCATCAATTTTTGATATCTGTTCATTTCCCATTCTACTTAACTGACCTCAGAAAATTAATGGCGTGACTTTCCATTTGAATGAAGCAGCACCAAAAACTGGCAGTGTATTGAATACGAGGAGAAATACTCGTTCCTCAGCGTATACGGCAGAACGGAAGCAATAATGTGATAGTCGATTGTTTGCTGCACCTACTTATCCCCAGTTATTGGCAGGCTTAGTTAATGAGAATTTACAAGAGAAACCTTCCCTTCACAACGGGAGTGCTAAGCTGCATGGCACCCTCTCCTGTGCATAAAACGGTACACCCGGAATAATGCGGTGCTGCCCCGGTTCGGATATGATGTGAGGCGCGGTACAGGCATGCAGAAGTAACTAAATCAGTGAGAATGAACAGCAGGGAGGCATGCACGTCAAACATGTCTCTCCATCCACATAAAGAGAGTCTTAATGCTCACCTTCTGAAATAACCTCTACCACCTCTACCACCTCTATAGCTTGTAAGCGTCATTATCATCATCATGAAGAAGAGCACGAGAATCAACAGAACTGCGATCGCACCCTCTGCACCTCCATCCCCTCCGACTCTAAGGTCATCAAGCTGAAGGGCAAACTTATGAAGCTGCTGGTCACTGATGCTATTCAACCTCCTTTGTACTTCAGCCTGTGTAAAACCCAGCTGCTTGAGCCTTTCACCGACCATCTTCATCTCGAGAACCTGCCGGATCTTTTCCAAGTCGGCGTTCCTGTCCGTCTGCGACATCGCAAGCAATTCCGATGGGGCAAGTCCTGCGTCATCCAAGATAACATCGTCTGAAAGTTTGAATACACATAGTAGTCAACATAGCCAATAATTTCTGAAAATGTTTATTTCCTCTTGAATGCTATGATATTTAGAATCATAAGGAGGCTGAATACTACACATAAACAACAATAAAACAGCAAGTTACAGAATATAATCAAACTATAGTTTATATATTTATAAAACCATTACCTCAATAATATAAGCCTATTTGGTGATTGACATTTATTTTGAATTTCGGTATTAGTTTATAAAATTAAGTCATATCTACGTTTTATTATTGTTTCCCGACAATGCCGAACTTTCTGAGAAGAGAGGGCGGAAAGTTTCGGATCTGTAAAAAGATGGCCGAGCTGCCGAAGGAAATTTTCGGTTAGTTCGGTTTTTTACTTTAATTTGGAGGTAAAGATGAAACATCAAAGACTATTCCCACATGTATTATTCGTCATTCTTTTTCTTCTTTTTATTGTAATGAGCAGTTCAGTACACGCAGTTGATGATAGTGACAATGATGGGGTGATCAATACAGAGGACAATTGTCCGACAACACCAAACGGTCCTGTGTACGGAACCTGTTTTGGAGGAGCTCATGATGGAGAAGCATGCACAAGTGATGATCACTGTGCCAAAGAAATTGGTGACCCATTCGTTTGTAACATGAATCAGGAAGACGAGGATAGAGATGGAATAGGGAACGTATGTGATAACTGTCCTACTCTTGGAAATCCAACACAGGTAAATGCAGATGGAGATTCTTATGGAGATGTCTGTGATACATGTACAGATACTGATGAAGACGGTTATGGCGATCCTGGTTTCGCCCATAATACGTGTCCCACTGATAATTGTCCTACGGTACCAAATGGCCCAGATTTAGGAACCTGCCTCGGAACCAACCATGATTGCAGGGATCTTGAAGAGTGTGATGGTGCTGCTTGTGACGTATACCAGGGAGATATTGATGGTGATGGGATAGGAGATGTCTGTGAAGACGATGCAGATGGTGATGGAGTTCTTGATGATCAGGATAATTGCCGTTATTTGCCAAACAGTGATCAAGCCGACAATGATGGAGATGGGATAGGGAATATATGTGACAATTGTCCCGATACTGCAAACCAGGGACAAGAGAATTATGATAGAGACTCGTATGGAGATGCTTGTGATTTGTGTACCGACGATGATGGAGACGGATTTGGTGATCCTGGATATCCTGTTAATACCTGCCCTCTGGATAATTGTCCGGTTGTAGCAAATGCTGACCAGGCTGACGACGATGGAGATGGAGTGGGAGAAGCTTGTGATTTCTGCCCAGGATTTTATAACCCCCTACAAAATGACAGCGATGGAGATCGAGTTGGAGATGAATGCGACAATTGTCTAAATGAAAAAAACTATGGACAACTGGATACCGATGGAGACGGAGTCGGAGATGAGTGTGATAATTGTCTATCAGTTACCAATGGCCCACTTGCAGGCACCTGTATTGCAGGTGAGGATACCATGATTGGACAGTCTTGCACATCGGATGATATGTGTGGCGTTGATGCCGGTATCTGCGGTCAAAAAAACCAGGAAGATCTTGATCATGATGGGATTGGCGATGTGTGTGATAACTGTCCGAGCAGACCGAATGGAAGTTGCAAATGGTTGGTGTGTCAGAAATGAAGGATATGACGGTTACTTTAACGGTTCTTCATGGGATTGCTGGGATGATGTCCAATGCGGAGAAGGCTTCAATTGCAGTTTAAATCAGACGGATACTGATACTGATGGAATAGGTGATGCGTGTGATAACTGTGCGTATCTAATAAATGCAGATCAACGTGATATTGATAATGATAATATCGGAGATGCCTGTGATATACATGATGGCTTTAAAGGACATTATGAGGCAGGGGCTGATTGTGGGGGCATTGCTGATCAGGCATGTCCAACGCCATGTATCCCCTTTTATATTAACGGCAGAAGTTCTGGCAAGATAGACCTCGTCTTTGTACCCGATGCCGACTATAATGGTAACTTTGAGCTTTTCTTACAGCATGTTGACGATCTGATTTTTAACGAGTACGGAATAACATCTCCGATAGATGCCAACATGGATAAGTTCAATTTTTATTATATGGCACAAGAAGGAGACGCAACAAACGGCTGTGGAGGGGAACTGCCGGATGCGTTCGATAATTCACAGTGTGATTTTGCAAATGCGGTCGTAATTCTTCATAGAGCAAACCTTGGAGACTGTACGACAAGGAGTTTTCAATTTACTGCGGAAGGGGATAATAGCGGTCGATCTTTCATCCACGAATCTGGACATGCTGTGTTTAAACTTAAAGACGAATACGAAGATAATTCCACTCCTTGTACAGGGTACGAACAGAATGATACTGATGGAGGACCAGCGAATATCTGGTCGTCTGAAGCTAATTGTCAAAGCGATGCACTTTCTCAAGGATGGAATCCCAGTGATTGCGACGAGTTTTGCGATAACAACATCTGTTGTGGAGATGGTTGGTGGAGATTAGATGATGGTGCTGGACAGATAATGATAAACAACAATAATGGATTCGGAAGAGCCAGTCTTCGACGTGTCAATTGGATATTGGCCGAATATCCTCGACTACCTTGGTGGAACAGCAGTCAGGCACAAGAAGAAACAAGCAATGAAAAGACTGTAAAAGTATTCTTACGCTTTCTAAATGGTGAAATCAGCTACCTTAGAACAAGAATAGGATATGGTAGCCCAATGGATTACAGGGTGCAGGGAGAAGATTTTATCGTCGCATTGAAAAAATATGATGGAACACCAATCTATCAGTTTGGTATTTATGATCCGAGGACGATTCAAGCAGAGGCAGGATCCCCCTATGGAGGAATATTGGATGACGTAACTTTTAGCGTAGTTTTTCCTTTCTACAAATCATTAAAAATAGTAGAAATTGCAGATTCATCAGGCAATCTAATGATGAATGTTGATGTTGCGGATGAAGTGATTTTATTCTGTGATCTTCATCCAGATGACATCGAGTGTCAGCAAGATAGTGATGGCGATGGTATTAACGATGATGCAGACCAATGCCAGGATTCCGATATGAATACAGTAGTTACACTGGATAATTGTAATACCGGAGTGAGCAATAAACTATTGGATGACGGATGTACTTTAAGCGATCTGATTGCTCAGTGTGCAGAGAAAGCGAAAAATCATGGTGCATTCGTAAGCTGTATTGCTCATCTCACTAACAGTTGGAAAAAAGCTGGGATAATAAGTGAAGAACAAAAAGACTCTATCCAACAGTGTGCAGCAAAAGCAGAAATTCAATAAAACTGTTTTATCGTAAAGGCAGGGAGCATAAAACCCTGCCTTTTCTTTTAACTCTGCTGATACAACTAAGTCAGGATTTATATTGATCAGGCAAGAGCATTAAATATTCCTTTAGAGAAAGGGGGTGAGAGAAGTAGTTTTGGTTAATACAAAATATATTTCATAGAGAAAAGGAGGAAGACAATGAGAAAGCAAACAGTATTTATTGCAATGATCACTATTGTATGTTTTTTACTGGTAGCTTGGTTGCCCTGTCAGGCAGAAGATTTACAGGGATGCTATCACAAGAGCAAAGGGAATCTGCGTATTCTGACAGATATAACGAAAGGTTGTAAAAAATCAGAACTGCCTGTTACTCTGAGCGGGTCAATGGATGGAGTGGCAGATGTAAATCCAGTGCCGAGCTTTGAAGGGAAAGTATGCTGGATTGCAACAATTACGGTCTACAGACCCTGCAAGCGGATTTGCAGAGTCTGACGTGTGCCGGCTGAAGGCAAAGTGACTTATATTGGCGGAGGGATGTACAGAGTTGAAGTAGGATTGGTCGATAATACAATTATTGGAAGCCAGTTGCCACAGGTTATGCATGGTATGCGGTATATACAGAGACGGGAACGTAATCTTGCACTTGAATGCCTCAGATGATTACACTCCTTCAACCCTCCGTGAAGTCGGTATGGGCCAAGCGATATTGGGTACGGATACAAGTGGAACCTTCTGGATCATTTCGAAGTTTTATAATCCATCCGGAGCTATGCAGGATCCATCAATGCCTGCTGGGTTCACAGACTTGTATTATGAGGGAACATTTACCACAATTAGCTGCTCACAGTAAGTTTTCTTACTACTCAATCAAGGGCGAGGTTTTAATCTCGCCCTTGATATTGTATATTTCAACAAGTAATCCTCACTGCTAATAGCGTATTAAATATGCGTGTTCGTAGGTGACACAAACGCCCGCCGGCCCTGATATTGCTTCGCACTCACAATATTCCTCCAAGAAACGCGTATTTCTCCTCGCATTGAACGCCCTGGCAATTTTGATAACTGTGTCATTCAAAGGGAAAGAAACACCAATAATCTGCTCCGGCTTTGTTTGCTTGAATGGGAATTGAACAGATATCAGGGAACTGATGTTTTTGTTTATAACTGTGAGTATTTGACATCGTGCTGTCTTTACTCCCTTCCTTTCACAAGACCCTACCATACTCTTGCCTCTAATTTATTCCAGGCTCTGTTAATATAGGAGAATGAACCGAAATAAGATATGTCCTGATTGCGAAATGGAATATCTGCCGCATATCGGAAAATGCGCTGATTGCGGCGCGGTCCTCCTTTTGCACGAGGAGCACAGACAGGCACAGGAGGAAAAGAAGCGGCTGATGGAGAAGGCGGTTGAAAACTCGGTCGTGGTAAGGGAGGGCGACCTGAAGTGGCTGGGTGAACTGTACAACGCTCTTATCAATGCCGGTATCCCCTGCACGGTCACTTCCGATGCCGGCTGTAACAAAGGCTGTCGCCCCAAGTGCATGTTGATCGTATCGAAAGAGGACTTTGAAAGGGCACAGGAGCGTATTGCGGAATACTACAGGGAAATACATCCGGAGCTCCGGGCTTCCCACGAACTGATCAGCCAGGGCAGGTGCCCGGCATGTGCTTCCCCCATTGGCCCCGAGGACAAAGAGTGCTCCGATTGCGGCCTGATGCTCGTGGTTATTGAGGAAGAGGACCAGAAAGAGGAAGGCTGGGGAGGCAGACTTGAGGATCAACATTAATTATGACTACAGTTTTAGTCCTTTGAGCACTGATTTTTTCCCGCCGAAACCAGGGCGCTGCTCGACAGAAAACCCCGCAGCGATAAGTCCCCGTCTTACGGCTCCCGCAACAGTATAGGTGGCACAGGTCCCGCCGGTTACTGTTTTTTCTCCAATCGCCATAAGAAGCTCACGCCTCCATATGGAAGGGTTTTTCTTTGGTCCATGACCATCCAGAAACCATGTGTCACAGGGAATGGTGAGCGCCTGGACCATTTCGAGGGCCTCACCGATCCAGAGATTCAGGGTCAGGGTGCCAAAAGGCCGGGTGAGTTGTATCTGGTGCCACCCCGGTCTGGAAAGTTCGACGCGGCGGTAATTCCGGACAAGCAGATCAATAAGCTGACCCGTCTCTGTTCTGAATCCTTCAAGAATGGACGCCATTCGCTCAGAGGTGACCGGATGCAGTTCAACGGAATTGTAGATAATCGCTCTATCCGTGATGCCGCAATTGTCCAGAAAATCCATGAGTGCAATGAGCAGACGGCCTGCGCCGAAGCCTGTCTCACCTATTCTGAATTCTTTCCTGCCCGGACCTGCGGCGGAAAGGATATCCATGATGCCGGTACCCCGAAAAAAGATGTGCTTCGCTTCTTCAATTGCATTAACCACATCGAAATAGCGGTCGTCATAATGTTCGTTTACAAGATAAGGGGGAATCTGCATGGTCAGCTCAAATCAGGGACATGTCTCATAGCACAAACACATCGAATTTCTTCAGCCCTTCGGCAAGAGCATGCAAGGGCAGGCCCATCACATTAAAGAAATCCCCTTCAATTTTTTTTACCAGCACAGCGCCAAGTCCCTGAATGCCGTAGGCTCCCGCTTTATCGAGAGGCTCGCCTGATCTCACATATGCCTTGATTTCATCCATGCTCAGCCGCTTGAAAAAGACCTTTGTCTCGACTGATCCGGAGAGTTCCCTGGAATTGGCAGAGTCTCTTATCGTAAATCCCGTAATGACTGAATGTGCCTTTCCGCTCAGGGCTTTCAGCATCTCTTCTGCCTGTGCCCGGTTCAGGGGTTTTCCGTAGAGACTACCCTTCAGCACAACGATAGTGTCGGCAGCGATGACGAGAGCATTTCTGTGCCTGCAGGCAACGTCCCTCGCCTTTTGGCGCGCATGGAACTTTACCAGTTCGTGGGGCTTCAGGCCGGGAACGGCGTGTTCTTCGTAGTCGCTTTTATCGACCCGGAATTTCAGCCCCGTCTTCCTGAGAATTTCTTTTCTTCTCGGAGACGCCGATGCGAGTATGACAGTTCTGATGTTACGCATATTGTCCTGCAGCAAATCCCGAAGACCATGCCCACTGAAGGTTGTAGCCGCCGAGCTGTCCTGCAATATCAATAACCTCGCCTGCAAAAAAAAGCCCCGGAACCTTCTTTGATTCCATTGTCCTTGAAGACAGTTCAGCGGTATCGATTCCTCCGGCGGTGACCTCTGCCTGTGCATAGCCGGCGGTGCGTTCAAACTGTATCGTCCAATAGTGGATTTTATGCGCGATTTCCCTTAACTCTTTTTCTGTATATTGGCATACCGGTCTTGAGGGCGCATTCACTGCGCACCACTGCAGACAGAACCTTCTGGGGAGATATGACGAGAGAAGGTTGCTCAGCTCCATCCGGCTCTTTCGCATTCCTGTGAGAAGGGCATAGGAATCCATGCCGGGCATCAGGTCGATCGAGATTTCATCTCCGCAATCCCAGTATGATGAAATCTGAAGAATTGCCGGACCGCTCATCCCCTGGTGGGTAAAAAGGACTTTCCCACGGAACTCTCTGCCCCTGCACCTGACCACGGCATCAAATGAAATGCCGCTCAAGCCATCAAACGCATGCTGATCGCGACGGCTGAACAGAAGCGGGACAAGCGCGGGCCTCAGCCTTGTAAGCCTCAGGCCAAACTTCTGTGCGATACGGAATCCGAGGTCTGTTGCCCCGAGTTCAGGATACGACAACCCACCCGTTGCGATAACAAGCGCCTCTGCTTCTATCCTGGCGGAATTTGTTGCAATGGAAAAATGGCCGGTTTTTGTTATGCTTCCCACTCTGCAGTTCAGGAGTATTTTTACCCCGGCATTCCGGCATTCCTCATCAAGCATCTTCACGATATCCCCTGAAGACCTCTGGCAAAACATCCGGCCTTCTTCCTTTTCGCTGTATGCTATCCCGTGACGTTCTGCCATGCTGATGAAATCGCGCGGGGTAAATCGCGCGAGGGCGGATTTACAGAAATGGGGATTGTCTGACAGGTACTGGTCAGGCTGCAGGTGTATATTGGTGAAATTGCATCGACCCCCGCCTGAAATCCTGATTTTCTTCCCTGTTCTGTTCATATGTTCGAGGACAAGAACCGAACGGTTTCTCTCCCCGGCTTCTCTGGCGCACATAAGGCCTGAAGCTCCCGCCCCGATGATGACCACATCCTTCTTTATCAGCGGCTTTGCATTTTGACTCATATGCCGAACAGCGTTCTCTCCGGAAATTTATGAATACTATGGGTTTAGAGGGTCATACCCGATTGGGGGGTAGTTCTCTCTCGGCTCTTCAGCCATCTCACCAGATTCTTTCCGAGGGCCATATTTTCTCGCACAAGAAATGTATTCTGGAATATTGCATCGTCTCCGAAGATAACATATCGCCCTTTGCCGAGGGTGCCGGCGACAGCGACACCGAATGCCTGCTTTGCATCAGGAGGGGCATCGAGTTTATTATTTCTGTTCAGGTCGATCCATGCCTTCGGGCTGGTCCAGGCGATGACCTTCCCTGTTGGCGATTCGCTTATGAGCGCCCATCCGCCGTAGACGGCGAATTTTTTGATCCCGTGTGTGATTGCGTGCTGCCCCAGTTGAGTTACGAAAAATTCTTTCGGTCCCTGTTTTATCAGGTTCTCCTGTTCCTGAAGCACCCCGTTGGAGGCGTAGATCCTGAGCCGGGCCATCAATTCGTGAACCGGTTGCGGGATGTGGAGCATTACACAGAGGTTGCCTCCTCTTTTCAGAAAGCGGACTATGGCTTCTGTTTCCGCAGAAGCGAGGGGTTTAAACCCGCCGGAAATCACCAGTACGTCGGTTTTTGCAAGGACCTTGTCGGTGATCTGTCCGATATTGATTTTTACTTCAAAGCCTTCACTTTTGAACAACCCTGAAAGTCCGGAGAGATGGAGGTCCCCCTTCTGTTCGATCACGAATTTCTGGCCGTGCCCCTGGTCGAAAATGACTACAGGTTTCTTTGCCTCTGACTGTGATCCGGCCAGAAGAAAGCAGAGTGCAGTTAAAAATACTGCGGTTAATACTTTGTAACTTTTCATGCGCTATCTCCCCTCTCGCGACTGATTTTGATTCTTGCGCTATGAACCTGAATATCCCACAATGGTGATTTGTGCTTTGTTCGCTTCTTCGATCAGGGCATCCTTGTTCAGGATAAGGCATTTGTTTGTTTCCACGGCAAGGACTTTTGCGTGGACCTCTTTCATGATATGCAACGTCTGGGGGCCCACGGCAGGGACGTCGAACCTCATATCCTGTTCGGGTTTGCTCACTTTTACAATAACAGCGCCTTCGCCTGCAAGGGCGCCTCCCCTCCGGATCGCCTCGTCCGTCCCTTCGATGGCCTCCACTGCCATGACTGCCTGCTCCCTGACCACAACGGTCTGGCCGATGTCCAGTCTTCCGATTTCCTTCGCGATCTTCCATCCGAATCCGATGTCTTTCCATTCAGCGTCGGTCGGCTTTCTTTTCGTATGCACCCCTTCGGATGCGAGAAGGGAACCGCTGAAGCGGGTGATGTCAAGGAGGCGGATTCCTTCCTGTTCGAGTTCTCGTGTGATCGCAAGGAGAATGGAATCGTCTTTCCTGTCTTTCAGGGAAAAAAGCAGTTTGATTGCCCTCAGGTCAGGGGTAATCCTGCTTTTGTAAAGGAGGGTCTTCGAGACCTTCCCTGCCATAACGGCTTCGCTGATGCCGTGTTTTTTGAGGGCATCGATCAGCTTCCCGAATTTGCCGACGTTCACCCAGATGATTCCGTCTGCGCAGGCTGAGATGCCCTTGTCAGCGAGGGGTTCGAGCGCGACCGCAAAGACGCGGTAGCCCTGCGCCCTTGCTTCGTTTGCGATTGCCATAGGAAGTTCGCCTGCACCGGCGATGAGGCCGATTTTTTTGTCCGTGTGACGAGGTTTTGTCAAATTATCTCCGGGGAAGACAATCAAGTTAGAATCATAAATTATCAATTAACAGGTATCAATGAAGTAGGCAAGCGAGTGAAAATTATCAGTCATCATCTCAAAACCCGAATTGATAATTGTTCATTGATACTTGATTCTTTTTCAGCGGCAGATTCCTCTTTTGTTCGCCTGTATGAATTCGATGAGGTGTTTTATCTCATCGGTATACGGCAGCTCCTCCTGAACTTTCTTGATCGCTTCTTTCAGGGTGTGTTTCTCTCTGAAGAGTATCTTGTATGCTTTTTTCAGTTCGTTAATGGTCTCGTCCGGGAAGCCGTATCTCTTCAGCCCGACGGTGTTCGGTCCGAAAAGCTTCGCCCGTGCTCCTGCTGCGATCATATACGGCGGGATGTCCTGCCCCACGCCGCTGAACCCGCCGACCATTGCATAGGCTCCGATCCGGGTGAACTGGTGTATTGCGACGAGGCCGCCGATGACGGCATGGTCTTCGACAAGAATATGTCCTGCGAGCGTTGCAACATTCGCCATGGCGATGCCGGAGCCGATCTTGCAGTCATGCGCGATATGCACATATGCCATGAGGAAATTGTTGTTTCCGATCCTGGTGAATCCGTCTCCGCCGACAGAGGCCCTGTGAATGGTAATATACTCCCTGATGGTATTGTTGTTGCCGATCTTTACCCCGGTTTTTTCCCCCTTGTACTTCATGTCCTGCGGGGGGAGGCCGATGCTCGTGAACGGATAAATGGTGCAGTTTTCACCTATCTCGGTATCTCCTTCGAGAATGACATTCGACATGAGCTTGGTGCCTTTTTTAATCCGGACCCCTTCCCTGATTATCGAGAACGGGCCGATTACAACCCCTTCCTCAATTTCAGCTTTCGGGTCGATAACGGCTGAGGGATGAATATCTCTCTCCATAATTCTCTATATCTCCTTGTCGGTAACCATGGCAGTGAACTCTGCTTCTGAGGCGATCTTGTCCTCGACAAATGCATGTCCGGAGAATTTCCATACGTTGCCCCTCTGCTGGAGTATTTTGATCTCCATCCTGAGCTGGTCTCCGGGCACTACCGGTCTCCTGAATTTTACTTTCTCGATGCTCATGAAATATACGGATTGACCCTGAATGTCCCCTGACTTGAAGGCGAGGATCCCTGCAACCTGTGCCATCGCTTCAACCATGAGGACACCCGGCATAATGGGATTGCCCGGGAAATGGCCCTGAAAAAACTCCTCATTTGCGGTGACGTTCTTTATCCCTACCGCTTTTTCTCCTGGGTTCAGTTCGATGATCCTGTCGACCAGGAGGAAAGGATACCGGTGAGGCAGGAGTGTCTGAATCTCTTTTATATCTATCATTCAGGATTCCTCCTTTTCGAGTTCTTTTATTTTTGCTTCGAGCTCTCTCACTTTTTTCTGGAGTTCCGGCAGTTTTGCAAAGACTGCCCGGGCCTTCAGCCATTCTCTGTGCGGCATGCCGGGAGAACCTGAATATATTCCCTTTGCAACATGCCCCATGGCGCCCGACTGCGCGCCGAATATTGTTTCGGACTCAATGTGGGTATGGTCTGCGACCCCGACCTGACCGGCCAGGGTGACATAATCACCTATTTCAGAACTCCCTGCGATCCCGACCTGCGAGATAATGAGAGAATTTTTCCCTATTGTTACATTGTGCGCGATCTGCACGAGATTGTCTATTTTTGTGCCGCTGCCGATCTGGGTATTCCCTGTAGTTGCACGGTCGATCGAGACATTCGACCCTATTTCGACATCGTCTGCAATGATCACTCCCCCGACCTGGGGGATTTTATGGTGTACGCCCTGATCAAACACATACCCGAACCCGTCGGAGCCGATCACCGCACCGGAATGGATGATGACCCTGTCCCCGATCCGGACCTTCTCTCTTACGGTAACATTGGGGTGCAGGATGCAGTCTTCTCCGATCGCACTATCCTCCCCTATAAAAACATGGGGATACACCACTGTCCCCTTCCCGAGAGAAACCCCGGCAGAGATATAACAGAACGGATAGACAGAGACCCCTTCCGCGATCCGTGCAGTCCCGGAGATATATGCATCAGCGCTTACCCCGGCAGGATCGTGACGTTTCACATAGAAGTGTGCGAGCAGTTTTGCAAAAGCCAGTTGGGGATTCGGCACTTTTATCTGGGCAACCGGGATGTCGTCAAACGGCTCCCTGACGATTACGCACGATGCCCCGGAACCGGCAAGGTCTTTCAGGTACTTCCTGGCCGAAAGGAAAGTAATGTCGCCTTCCTTTGCTTCCCGGATGCCGGAAACCCCGGTGATCTCGATACTCTCATCACCGATGATTTCGCCGTGTATGAGCGATGCAAGTTCTCTGAGCTTCACTACTTCTTCGATCTGGATTTTAAGTCATCGAATTTCTTTAACACAATATCCGTGAGGTCTATCCCCTTGTTTGAATAGATAACCATGCCTCTTTCGAAGATCATGGTATATCCTTCATCTTCGCCGATCTTCTGGATCATGTCCTGGACCTCTTTCAGGATATTTTCAGTAAGCTCGGACTCTTTCTTTTTCACGTCGGCCTGTGAATCCTGCACGAGGCGCTGGTACTCTCTTACATATTTTTCGAGTTCGTCTTCCTTGTTTTTCCTCGCGTCCGGAGAAAGCACCGAAGCCTGCTTTTCGAGATCGTTCTTGAGCTTCTCGATGGCCTTGCCCTTTTCGTCTATGAGCGTCTGTTTCGATTTTATCAGGGACTCCAGGTCGGATTTCGCCTTTTTCCCGGCGTCGGATTCATTCAGTATCTTCTGCACATCGACCGCACCGAATTTCACAACCTCTGCAGCATGGGTGAACGCAGGCAGCAGGCACAAAACCACAATCACCATACTGAGTGTGAGTACTCTCATAACAGGTTTTTTCATGCATCCTCCTCGTTGTTTTTTGTTCTGGTTAAAAAAATATCTAGAAGAAGGTCCCGAAAGCAAATTCGAACCTGCTTGATTTTTCTCCGGGCCTTTTGTCAAGGTTGTATCCCCACTCAATTCTTACGGGCCCTATCGGCGAGATCCATCGCAGGCCTGCTCCGGTTGTATACCTCAGATCGCCGAAACTGTCGGAGGTGACGTCTGCACTTTCAGTGTCGTATGAATTTCCAGCGTCAAAGAAGACAACGCCCTTTAATCTGATGTCACTCACGAGGGGGAAGAGAAACTCAGTATTGAAAATGAGCTGGGTGAGCCCGCCAATCTCGTCTCCGTTGCTGTCCTTGGGTCCTGCTTCACCAAAGCCAAGGCCCCTTATGGTATAGATGCCGCCCACATAGAACCGTTCATACAGGGGCAGCTCCTTGCCGCCTATCCCCGACGCATACCCTAATCTCCCGCGGAGCATAAACGAGGTGGGGCCGAGCGGAAGATACCATGCGGAATCAATTTCACTCTTTACAAAATTATTCGTTCCTCCGAGACCGGCATATGTCACATAGAGGGAGTTCCTCGAACCGCGGGACGGGTCAAGATAGTTGTCTCTCGAATCCCTGACAACGGTGGGCGTGACACTGCTTGTAGTCTTCGAACCCTCCTGGTCTTGAATGATCACCGAGGCGTCATCAGCAACATTGGTGACCTTTGCATTTTCGAAATTATACGCGATGCTGCCGGACCAGTAGTCGGTATACCTTTTGCCCAGGGAGATGCCGAAACCGATCGCGTCTTTGTCATATTCGATATAATCTCTCTGGGTTTTATAGACGTTGGTAGAGAGCGAGATCGGCTTGTCAAAGAGCCACGGTTCCCTGAACGTGATATCGTAATACGTGGTTCTCCCTCCGAGTTGTGCCCCTATTTTCATATACTGTCCCCTGCCGAAAAGGTTCCCCTGTGTCAGCTCGATCATGGCGATAAATTTTTCGACGGAGCTGTATCCGCCGCCGATGCTGAAGAAGCCCGTCGGCCTTTCTTTTACCTTGATATCAAGGTCGACGAGTTTTTCCTCGGGGCGGGGTTTCGGCGAGAGATCGACTGTTTCGAAGTAGTTCAGGTTATTGATTTTCTCATAGCTCCTCTTGATCAGGGCGCTGTTAAAGGTGTCCCCTTCATCAAGCCTCACTTCTCTCCTGATGACCTTGTCGCGTGTTTTCGTGTTCCCCGATATCTCTATTCTTCCTATAGTATATTTTGCGCCCTCATCAATCTTCAGCGTTATTTTTACGAGTCTGGCAGCATCGTCAGGTTCGAGGTCCGGGGTGACCGTTATCAGCGCATACCCGTTTTCCGAGTAGAGATCGGAAATCCCCATGATGTCTTTTCTGAGGGATTCTTTGCTGAAGGGTTTGCCGGCCGCCATGGTGATCCTCTTCTTTATTTCCTCATCCCCAAACACCGTGTTCCCTCTGAATTCTATTGAGGAAAGGCTGAACTGTTCCCCTTCAGAGACCGGGATGGTGATCGTCATTTTCTGTTTGTCTTCCGCGAGCTGTATTTCCGGATCGCCGACCACGACCTTGAGGTACCCGTTATTGAAATAGAGGTCGCGTATCCGCTCTATATCCGCATCCATGCGGGTTTTCTGGTAGTACCCTGACGAGGTGATAAAGGACAGGAACCACCACTCTTTTGTCTCCATGACGCCCTTGATTTTTCCCGCCGAAATGGCCTTGCTCCCCTCTACCTGTATCTTTTTTATCTTTACCTTCTGACCTTCCTCGATTTGGTAAGTGAGGCTCACTTCATGCTCGCCGACCGTTTTGACTACAGGGACTATGCGTGCGAGCCAGTACCCTTCTTCTTCATAAAAATCTTTCAGTTTGTTCGCATTATCCTGGATAAGGACCGCATCGGCGATAGCTCCGGTCGTTATGGTGATTTTCTCCCGTAATTTCTCATCGTCGAATTCTTCATTGCCCTGCAGGTCGATTTTTATTATCGTCGCCTTTTCTTTGGTCACATAAATGAGCTTTACCCCTCCTTCGAAGGGTTCTATCTCTGCCCTGACATCGTCGAAATACCCCATTTTATAGATGGCCTTGATATCCTCATTCGTCTTCTCCTGGGAGATCGGTTCGCCTGCTTTCTGCGTAATCTTTGCTTTTACCGCACTTTCTTCTATCCGTTTCAGTCCCTGTATTTCGATTGAATTGATCACGGGGAATTCCTCCGCACAGACAAGTGCGGGAAGGGCGATCAGGATAAAAATGAGGCTTATCAGTCGTATTTTCATTTTTTATGCTCCTCTGTAAACCCCTTAATATATCACTCAATATAGGGTGCTTGTAAACAAAAATATCAAAACAGTGAAAACCATTCAGTTGCATGTGGGAAAATCCTCCCCTTTACAAGGGGAGGTTCAGGTGGGGTATTTTTAGAAAATATATTTAAACCTCCCCGGCCCCTCCTGAATCAAGGAGGGGATTGAACTCTTCACTGAAGGGGCACAAACGTTGTAAAATGGGGGAAATTGGTGAATGGAATGGATAAGGGAGATTTGTCGGTAAAGAGCAGGGTAGCAGAACTGCTGAAGAGGAGAGAATATGCCCTCCTGGTTGAATATTGCATCAGGGACCGGCAGTTCTGGCAGGCGGTCAGGTTCCGGCTTTATGATCTGGACGAACCTGTGCGCTGGGCTGCGATAGAGACTGTGGCCGAAGTTATGGAGCAGTGGTGGAAGGCAGGGCAGGAAGAAAAGGTGAGGAATTATATCAGGACCCTCTTCTGGTCTTTGACGGATGAGTCAGGCGGGATCGGCTGGAGCGCTCCCCAGACCATTGCGGAAATTATTGTCCATATCCCTGAGATCATAGACCCGTACGGCAGCATGATGATTGCGCATACTATTGATGAGCCGCCCCTTGTAAAGGGCGGGCTCTGGGGCGTAGGCCGTCTCGGGAAGCGCATTGAGGACTCGGTGGATTTCTTTCATGACAGGATATTCGCGGTGTTTGCGAGTACGGACGCGGAGACGCTCGGACTGCTCGCATGGGCAATGGGCCGGGCTGGATACAGGCCGGCTGTGCCTTTTCTCAGACAGATGCGGGTATCTGATGCTGCAGTGACTATCTATTGCGAGGGGAAATTTTCAGTAAAATCCCTGAGAGAATGGACTGAAGAAGCCCTCAGCAGGATAACCGGGGCGACCGGGAACTGAATGCTTCATGAAAATTCCATTGACGGATATTCACTGCTTGAAATATAAGCAATTGCTTGCAATCAGGTGCTAATTATCAGATAAATTAATTCAGTCCATTTAAATTTTCTATAAAAATTCTGTACTTGACAAAACATAGAGAGTTGATTATCATTAAACACTTTTCTTAAGGTTTCACCAGAAAGAAAAAGGCATATTTCTGTTTACAATTTTTAGTGAAATTCATATCTTGAGGAAGGGGGTGAAGAGTAATCAGGACTGTTGTTTTTGTTCCGGTTGCACCAACTTATAAAAACTCAGCAGAAGGAGGTAAACGATGGGAGTCCCAGGACAAGAGAAGCTGTGGGATAAAGAAGAAAAAGAGCATAGAAAATATGACGATATAAGAATTTTTACTGATGAGCAGTTGAAGAATTATACAGAAGACGAGCTGAAGAATTTCAAGGCTAAGCATGATATTTCAAATGTTGGATGAATTAGAGAAAGGTCCCTGGCCCAGTTTTGTGAGCGACATAAAGAGAGAGGCCTTGCACAGACATAAATTGGGGCAGGACAATCTCATGATCCCTGCAGAGATTTGCGATGATCTGTTGGGAGTTGTGGAGCTTTCCTATAAAGAGGGTGAGACCCACTGGAAACACGGCGGTATCGTTGGAGTCCTCGGTTATGGCGGAGGCATTGTCGGCCGTTATTGCGACCAGCAGGCGAAATTCCCGAATATTGCGCATTTCCATACCATCCGTGTGAATCAGCCCAGCGCGAAGTTTTATACCACTGACTGGCTGAGAGGATTCTGTGATATCGCAGAATACCGCGGAAGCGGATTAACCAACCTGCATGGTTCTACCGGCGACCTTGTTATTCTGGGTTCATTCTCAGACCAGCTGGAGCCTATATTCTTTGACCTGACCCATGACCTCGGTGTTGACCTAGGCGGTTCAGGCGGAAACCTCCGTACCCCTTCTGATTGCATCGGCAAGGCACGCTGTGAGTTCGCATGTTACGACACCATGGATATGTGTTATGAAATGACCATGCAGTTATCAGGATGAACTGCACAGGCCGGCATTCCCTTATAAATTCAAGTTTAAATTTGACGGATGTCCGAATGGCTGTACCGCAAGTATCGCCCGTTCGGATATGTCGTATATCGGCACATGGAAGGATGACATCCGCATTAATCAGGATGCGGTGCAAGGAATATGTCGCCGGGAAGATCCCGGCTGACGGCGGCGCATTTGCCGGAAGAGACTGGGGCAAATTCGACATCCAGAAAGAAATCATTGACCTCTGTCCTACCAAGTGCATGCAGTGGGACGGAAAGAAACTGAGCATCAACAATGCTGAATGCAACCGCTGCATGCATTGTATAGACGCCATGCCCGAGGCATTAAGAGTCGGAAAAGATCAGGGTGTGAGCATCCTCTTTGGCGCAAAGGCACCGATCCTTGAAGGCGCTCAGATGGCATGCACTGACGATACCTTTCATGTATGCGAAACAAGCCGTATGACAGCCATCAAAGCTCTTGTCGGAAAGGTCTTTGACTGGTGGATTGAAGAAGGCAAGAACCGTGAGCGTATCGGTGAAACAATCCAGCGCGTGAGCTTGAAGACATTCATTGAGGTGCTCGGGATTCCGCCTATGCCTCAGATGGTGAAAGAGCCCCGTTCCAATCCGTATGTCTTCTTCAAGGAAGACAGAGGTTCCCGGCGGATGGCACGAGGGATATTAACGATTACAGAACCAGACATCCAAGATAATATAAAGGAGGGTATGTTATGTCGAAAGGCAAACTTGGTTATTTTAATCCCAAAAAGCCTCAGGAAGGCAGGATAACTGATATCGGCCCGAATCATTATCGGGCAGATGCTGCCGCCTGTCATCAGGAGGAATTACGGGAAATGGGCTTCTCACAGGATACTGGAGCCCGGTCTTTTAGTGCATGTTTCCGAGACAGGTGAAAAGGCGTTTACCGTGAGAGCTGCTGCACCGCGATTAATGTCGGTTGAGCATATCCGTGAAATCTGTGATATCGCAGATAAACACTGCAATGGCTATGTGAGATTCACCACAAGAAACAACATTGAATTTATATCTGGACGACGAAGCAAAGGCAAAGGCGCTCAAAACAGAGCTTGACAGCAGAAAACATGTTGGAGGTTCTTTTAAATTCCCGACAGGCGGAACAGGAATGGGCATGTCAAATATCGTCCATACCCAGGGATGGGTTCACTGCCATACGCCTGCAACCGATGCCTCCGGTCCGGTCAAGGCGACTGCTGACGTGTTGTTTGATGAGTTCAAGAACATGAGGCTGCCGGCGAAAGTTGAGAATAGCCTTGGCATGCTGCCTCAATATGTGCGGTGCAGTGCACTGTTCTGATATCGCGCTGCTCGGCTATCACCGCAAACCGCCGGCCATCGACCATGAGGTCCTTGGAAAGGTCTGCGAGATTCCCCTGGTTGTCGCGGCATGTCCGCTGTATGCGATCAAGCCGATCACGACCGAAGAAGGCAAAAAGAGCGTCTCAGTCAATAAGGAAAAGTGCATGTACTGCGGAAACTGCTACACCATGTGCATGGGACTTGCCTCTGGCAGACGCTGAGGGTGACGGTATCGCTATTCTGGTCGGCGGGAAGATTTCGAACCGTATCAGCATGCCGAAATTCTCAAAGGTCATTATCCCGTGGCTGCCGAACAATATGCCGCGCTGGCCCGAGGTGACCGATGTGGTCAAGACATATGGTTGAAGTCTGGGCAAAAGATGCGAATAAGTATGAAAGAATCGGCGACTGGGCAGAGCGTATCGGCTGGGAGAAATTCTTCGAGAAGACCGGTATCCCGTTCACCGAGAAGAGCCTGGATGATTACCGCCTTGCTGTTGATACTTACAGGACATCGACCCAGTTTAAATATACTGACCATGCATGGGCTGTATCCAAGGCTGTTGGTGGTATATAAGAAAACAAAGAGGAGTGAAAAACTATGGGAAGACCAGAAGACATTAGACAGGCTATCATAGACTATGCCTCAAAAGGCGCAAAGAGCAAATTCTATTTCAAGGATATGCTTACCGGGGTGAAGAAGACTATCCCTGACGCCGGCGCATCAGAGATCAAGAAGGTAGCATCTGCGATGGTAAGTGAAGAGGTATTGGAGTTATTGTCAACCGGAAGCTCTACCATGTACGGACTGAAAGGAAGAGGCATATCTGTCGAAAAATCAGGCGATTCAGGAGGATAGAGCTCGCAGAACTCAGGCTAGTACTTTGTTTCCTGAACGACGATTTATACGGGTAAGGATTTAGGCAAAGGGTGGCTGTATAGTCAGGCCACCCTTTGCTGACTTTCTTCAGCATCTCGTCAGTGTAAGCATGTTTCTTTCATCTCAGGGCTGATCCAGAGAAATACCTGCCTTTACGCTTAAACTGAAGAGAATAGAACATTATGGTAAGATAAAATATTATGAAAGAACCGAAAGACATCGAACAATTTATTAACGAACAGAAACTGCGGCTGATGGAGAAACCGGATTGTGCAGCGTCCCTCTATAATCTGGGAGTTGCCCTGATGCAGTCAGGGGAAATTCGATGAGGCGATTGATGCGTTTGAAGAATCGATCGACCAGGGCGTCAGGATGTTTGAGTCCTTTGTAAATCTTGGCTATATCTATTTCAAGGACGGAGACCTGGAAAAGGTTGTGAAGGCAAATCTCCGGGCGGTCGGAGATAGAACCCCGGTATGCCACGAGGATATGCAAATCTCGGGTTTGCCTACCTTCAGATGGGGAAGACCGATGAGGCTATAGAGGCGCTGGAAAAGGCGCTGGAACTGAATCCTGATGTTGTGCAGGCAATGTGCAACCTCGCAAATGCGTATCTCCAGAAAGGGGATGTTGAGAAAAGCCTTGCGATGAACAGGAAGATGCTGGAATTCGCGCCGGATTTTGCCCTTGGCTACAACAACCTCGCGAATGTGTATCATCTGCACGGTGAGATGGAGAAAGCGATCGAACATTGCGATAAGGCGCTTGCTCTCGGATTTGAGGTGCATCCCGATTTCCTGAAACTTCTCGAACCGCACCGGAAAAAAGCGAAAAAGAAGACTGCAGGCAGCACAAAGACCAAAACAGCGAAAGCCAAAATTACCACAAAGTCTAAAACCAAACCTAAAACCAAGACAGAAAAGCCTCGGGTACAGGAAAAGGGAAAAGGACAGGGAAAGCCAGGCCGAAGAAATGATCGAAGAGCTTTTTTCAGAATACGCGATATTCGCCCGGAAGGCAGATATCCTCTTCAAGACCATCCAGGAGAAATATCCTGACAGTGTGCGTTGCAGGATCCGCTGCTGCGACTGCTGTCATGCTGTTTTCGGTGTCTTCCCCATAGAGGCAGCCTATATCATTCTCATTTCAGCCGCCTCGAACGGAAGGTCCGGAGAGATATCCTGCAGAAGGGCTGAAAAGGCCGAGGCCGAGATGCTGAAGGCCAAGGATACCCTCAAGGTGTTTGATGAAGACCCGAAAATGAAAGTCTACGGACTCGGGAAGCAGCGGGTGCGATGTCCTTTTCTTAGTGACAAAGAAGAATGTGTACTCTATGAGACCCGCCCGATTATCTGCCGTGTTTACGGTGTTCCCTACAGCCTCAGGAAAGAGAAAAAGGAACATTCGTATGTCTGCGGTATTTCGGGTTTTGAGGAAAAGGCCTCTTATCCAACGGTGAAGCTCGACAAAATTTACAGTGAACTCTGCAAGCTGTCCGAGAAGCTCTTGACCGAGGGGAAAACGCTCCATCCTGACAGGAAAGCAAATCTCATGCTGCCGCTCTCGCGGATATTGCGGATGTCTTTTGACGATATCATCAAGGGAAATTTTGAAGCGTAAGAATAAAACCTGCCGATATGGTCCTCTAAATATTTTTCTATCACCGGAAAATCTTTCGTTTGTTCGAACTGAGCCGCAACAGCGCGGAATGTAGTTTTCAGGTCATCCCTCCCGAATGATTTCAGCAGCTTCAGAAATTCTGCAGCCGAACCACAGCATTCGAGAAAATCTTTCCTTGACTCAAGTCCGTGGAAGAACCCTGTGAGCGTGGCATCTACGCATCCATCGTCTGCCCAGGCAGTGTCACCGACGCCGTCCAGTTTATCCAGCCGCATCTGGATCGAGAGATGGAGGAGGAAATAGAACAGGGCAAGGGCGGGATGCACCATGTCTTCACCGGCACCCGAGGAACGGTTCATATGCCGCGTACTGTTGTGAGCCTCACCTCTATCCCTTTCCCCTCGGGTATCTTTACCACGAAATCCCCTGCTGCATGGTGCCATGGATAGATTAGCCTGAAGTCCTCAAGATCATAATAGAGAGTGAGAATCATGGCAGCCTGACGGTATATTTCAGCGCTCTCTTCAGGAGAGAGAAAGCGGTCCCCTTTCCCGTATTCCCAGAGTTTCACCTTCTGCCCCCCGTCTTCAGTCTTCGCAATATGGAATTCATGATAGCCTTCGAACCATTCCTCGATAAGAAAAACCATGGAATCCAATTCGTCAAGGAAATAGGGGGCCGGGATATACGGCAGACTGAATTTTTCATGGAGCATGGTGAGCAGCGTAAATTCTCTCTTGAGAAAATCTTTGCCCGTATCGGTGACTGCGACATTCAGGCCGAATTTCCTCCTGTTCTCCCTGCAGACGACTTCGATGCTTGCCGGATGGTAGAGCGCTCCGTGTTTTTCTGTCCGGACAATGATTTCCTCAATATCATGGGGCTGGAATCTCCGTCCCGGGCGCTGTATTGAGCGAGTGCAGCAGCGGCATGCAGTTGTTCCCCAGAAGAAAGTCGCTGATCGAGCGGAAATACAGTCTGTAGGGGGTTTTTAGCGGGTCCGCTTCGAGAGGGAAATCGAGCTTTTCATCATCGACCGGGACGTCACCATAGGGTGATGCCACAAGGTACCGTATCGCCGGTTTCTTCATCGGGTGATCTTTTCGATCGCCTCTTTCGCGAGCTGCGCAACACTCACTTCCTGCAGCTCTCCGTCTCTCCAGAGAGAGAGGGTGTTGTCATCGGATTCGAGACTGTTTAATTTTTCAAGCACGTCATTGAACCCGATGCTGCCTAACGCCCATGCAGCATATCCGCGCACTCCAGGGTCTTTATCGTCAAGCAATGCAGAAAGGGCGCGGAAAGCATGCTTTACAAGGGCGGGATCTGCTGCTGCAATCTTTCCAATGGCCCACAGCAGCTCTTTCCGGAGGTTTTCGTGAACCATGAAAGAAAGGAGAGGCTTTGTGAATTCGCCAAACAAACCCGGATTTACGCTGATAACGGCGCCGATTGTTTCAAGGGCGCCCCATGCTGATGCCCCGGGATATGCCGCGCTCTGCAGGAGATTGTTGATAAATTTACTCACGATATCAGGCCTTTCTTCGGAAACTTTCCTGCAGACCATGCCGAGTATGTCAATAATTTTCCAGCGTACCTGATCATCCGGCGTATAGAGCATCCGCTGCAGTTCATTGATTACCCGGGTGTCTTCTTGAGCGAGAGCCACAAGGGCAGGGAGGTTATTTTCTGCAACATCCTGACGGACTTTTTGTTTCGAGAAATTTTCCGAGCGGAGTTTTGTCTTCACGATAGGGGTGGAATATTTTAATTTTTCTTTTACCTTCCCCTCTGTCGCATCATGGAACTGGCCGAAGAGCTTGACGAACAAGAGGACTCCCCTTACATACCGGTCATTATATACTTTCTCGGGCACAATGCTATGGGTTACGATGTCGTAATTCCCGACAACAGCATCAGTGTAATCATCTCCGTGTGAGAGAGAGAAGGCCAGATAGTCGTCTTCATTGCAGGCAAAGAGGAGGGCCTCAATAAACGCTGCCCCCAGATTATGTCCTGTTGTGTCGTATGCATACACGGCACCGCAGTGCGTACAGGCGCCGACAGGAAATTCCATGACTTTTCTTTGGGGCAGTTCTCTCGGCTGCTCGATCCTGCGGTAACAGAAAGGACAGCGGGGTTCTTCCGGTGCAGTAGTCATGCGATCTCCTCCCACGTGTTTTTTTATTATAGCCTCCCCGGTTTGTTTGAAGGAACAGGTATTTTACAACCGCGTGGAATGCGGGATTCCTTGACTTTTCCTGAAAGGCATATTTATTGTAAAACTGAGAGCAGCATATATTCAGCGCGGTCAAATTACTTTATTGAGAAGAAAGGAGCAGCTATGCCCATTTATGAATTCCGCTGTCTGAAATGCGGGAAAGTCTTCGAACTTCTGAAAATGAAGAAAGAGGAAGAAGGCGTAAAAATGAAGTGCCCGAAGTGCAAATCACCGGAGGTTGAGCGCATATTAAGCACCATCAATATCGGCGCTTCAGTGAGCGGCAGCAAAGCAACCTCTACCGTCAAGAGCTGCAGCAGCGGCAGCTGCAGCACGATCGAAGTGCCCGGCCCAAGCAGACGATGATACAATGCCCCAGGCTTGTCATCGCCGGTCTCGGGGGAGACACCGGCAAGACGGCCCTTAGTGTAGGTCTCTGCCGTGCATGGAAAAAACAGGGACACAGGGTCGTCCCTTTTAAAAAAGGACCTGATTATATTGACATGGGCTGGATGAGCCGTGGCGCAGGCCGTCCGTGTTATAACCTCGACCTTTTCCTGATGAATAAAGATCAGGTGCTCTCTTCCTTCAGTCTGCATACGCAGAGCGCGGATATCGCTGTTATCGAAGGCAACCGGGGGCTGTATGACGGCCTGGATGCCGAAGGCAGTGTGAGCACCGCTGAAGTGGCGAAACTCCTTCAGGCCCCCGTTATTCTCGTCGTAGACTGCACAAAGGTGACCCGCACTGTTGCAGCCCTTGTTCTCGGATGTCAGACACTTGATCCTGCAGTGCCGATCAAGGGGGTTATCCTCAACAGACTGGCAGGCCATCGTCACGAATCAGTTATCCGGCAGAGTATAGAACAGTATTGTCATCTGCCGGTCCTCGGCGCAATCCCGAAACTGAAGAATATCAATTTCCCGGGGAGACATCTCGGTCTCGTACCTCCCCAGGAACATCCTGTTGCCGAAGATGCAATTGAGAAGGCTGCCCAGACAGTCTCCGAATACCTGGACATGAAACAGATATGGCAAATTGCAGGACTGAGCGCTCCTGCGGTAAGTCTGCGGCATGCACCGGCTTTAGAGGGCAGGGAAAAACAGGTCACTATCGGAGTGATTCGTGATTCAGCCTTCCAGTTCTACTATCCGGAGAATATAGAAGCGCTGGAGCGGGCAGGGGCGCATATAGTTGAATTCAGCGCCCTGACCGATGATCTGCCGTCTTCACTGGATGCCCTCTATATCGGCGGAGGCTTCCCCGAAACTCATGCCGAGGCCCTTTCCGCCAACGGAAACTCCGTGAGGCAGTGAGAAACGCTGCTGAGGAAGGAATGCCTGTGTATGCCGAGTGCGGAGGATTAATGTATCTGGCGAAAACATTGCTTTGGGAGGGCAGGACCTATGAGATGGCCGGTATTTTCCCGATCGTCATCGGGGTGAGCAAAAAACCGCAGGGGCATGGCTATACAATTGCTGAGGTAGACACACCCAAACCCGTATTTCGACCGCGGCAATGTCCTCCACGGCCATGAATTCCATTATTCCTATGTGCGCGAACTATCGGAAAAAGAAGGGTTTTCTTTCGCATTCAGGATGCAGAAAGGGCAGGGGATACTGAATAAAATGGACGGGATCTGTTACAAGAATGTGCTTGCCACCTATACCCATATCCATGCCCTTGGCACACAGGAGTGGGTGGATGGTATATCCGATGGCGCAGTCCCATCAAAGAAAAAAATTTATTCACAAATAAATTTTTTTTATTTGACCGCACTCATGTCTTTATATTACTTTGTATAACCCGTTAAAAATAACCTTTATTTGCATTTATTGAAAGTTCATATATTTGTGTGCTAGTATACTCTGTCTTAAATTGATGGGAGTGTCGCTTCTATCAAAAATTAAATACAGAGAAAAGGAGGAAGTAAAATGCCGCATTTAGAGTTTGAAGGACAGCAATATGAAGTTGATGAGGATGGTTATCTGGTAGACTGGGAATCCTGGAAGGAAGGAATGGCTCCGATTATGGCAGCCCAGGATGGTGTTGAACTCGGGACAGAGCATTGGGAAATCATCAAGTTCCTGAGAGAGTATTTCATCAAATTCCAGATTGCACCTATGATTAAAATTCTTGTAAAGGAAATCGGCAAGGCTTTCGGCCCGGAGAAGGGAAACACAAAGTACCTGTATGAATTATTCCCGGGCGGTCCCGCAAAGCAGGCATGTAGATATGCAGGGCTTCCGAAACCGACAGGCTGCGTATAATCTTAAAAAAAGAGTCTGGAAAAGCAAGAAGTGAGCAGTGTTTTCCGGCTTCTCACTTCTTGCTCTTCATTTTGCAATTTCATTTTATGTAGTATTCAAAAAAATACGTTGACGTTTTTTAGTCTATACAATAAAATTACCGACGTACCATGCTTTCTTAATCTCAAATCAAGGGGTGACGCAGAGACGGGATATGAATCTCAAGGATCTCCTGTTAGAAAAGAAATCATCCATCCTGAAAAGGTGGTTTGATGCAATTGTTGCAAGCTATGCCCCGGACACCTCAAATTTTTTTAAAAACAATCACAATCAGTTTGCCAATCCGGTAGGGTATACGTTCTCGGAGGTAACACACGGTCTGTTCGAAGAACTCCTTCAGGGAGGGGACCCGGAAAGATATTTCCCTTACCTCAACGATATCATAAAGATAAAGGCGGTGCAGGATTTTTCTCCTTCCCAGTCAGTCTCCTTCCTTTTCCTGCTGAAAAACGTTATCCGGGAGGAACTGAGAAAAGAATTACAGAGAAATCAATTCCAGGATGAATTGCATTCTTTGGATTCAGAGATAGATGCTCTGGCGCTTCTTGCCTTTGATATTTTCATGAAGTGCCGGGAGAAGATTTTCGAGATCAAGACGAATGAGGCACGGAATATGATGTTCAGGCTTTTGCAAAAAGCAAACCTGGTATGCGAAATACCGGATGGGGACCAGGATCTCGGTGAGGAAACAGTACTAACTCAAAAAATAGAGGGGTAGAACCATGGGACTATTATTTTCCTTTTTCGCAGTAGTAGCACTTGGGGTTATTGCCTTCGTAGGGGTGAGGAGCATCCATCTTCACTACTTCTTCGGGGTCATTATCCCCTATCTTGCCTTCGCAGTGTTCATTGTGGGGATTGCGGCTCGGGTGCTGAAATGGGCGCGTATTCCTGTTCCGTTCCGGATACCGACAACAGCCGGACAGGAAAGGAGTCTCCCATGGATAAAATCGAATAAGATTGACAACCCGTCCACCTCGTTCGGGGTTATCATCAGGATGGCACTTGAAGTGCTCGTTTTCCGTTCCCTTTTCAGAAACACGAAGATGGAACTGAGAGACGGGCCACAACTTACCTATGGCTCAACCAAATGGCTCTGGATGGCCGGGCTTGCCTTCCACTGGACCTTCCTCATTATCCTTACGAGGCATCTGAGGCTTTTCTTCGAGCCGGTTCCGTTTTTCGTGGGCATTTTAGAGACCCTCGACGGTTTTTTCCAGGTCGGGGCGCCTGTCCTTTATATTACTGATCTGATCTTCCTTGGTGCGGTAACCTTCCTCTTCCTGAGAAGGGTCATCATCCCGCAGGTAAGATATATCTCCCTTGCCTCTGACTACTTCCCGCTTTTCCTCATCGGCGCGATAGGCGCTACAGGCGTTCTGATGAGATATTTCCTGAAGACAGACGTAGTGGGCATTAAAGAGTTGATGATGGGACTGATAACCTTCAATCCTGTTATTCCGGCGGGTATCGGGACTATCTTTTACATCCACCTTTTCCTGGTCAGCGCACTTTTTGCGTATTTCCCCATGAGCAAGCTTATGCATATGGCGGGAGTATTCCTGAGCCCTACGAGGAACCTTGCAAACAATAACCGCGCGGTGATGCATGTCAACCCGTGGAATTATCCTGTCAAGGTCCACACCTATGATGAGTATGAGGAAGAATTTAGAGATAAAATGAAAGAAGCAGGATTACCGGTAGAAAAGGAGTAATTATGGCAAACCCAAAACCAGAAGAACTTATAAGAATAAACCATGTCCCGCCCAAGCAAGCATGGATGGATACCCCTACTGAAATCAAACCCGGCATATTCTGTCATGCTGCGAAAGCAAAATCCCTTGAATATGTCGGCATGCCGAACCCGAGGCAGTGGTCAGTAAAAGACGAGGACTGGCATCTCCCGGAAAACTGGCAGGAGATATTCATCGAAGGGTTGAGAGAACGGGTCGACAAGTACCGGTCGTTCAGGCTCTTCCTCGATATCTGTGTCAGATGCGGCGCCTGTGCAGACAAGTGCCACTTTTATATCGGAGGCGGGGACCCAAAGAATATGCCGGTGCTCAGGGCAGAACTCCTTAGGTCCGTATACAGAAAGTACTGTACGACATCCGGCAGGATTATGGGCAAGATCGCGGGAGCAAGGGACCTGACAATCGATGTGCTGAAAGAGATCTGGTACTATGCATACCAGTGCACGGAATGCCGCCGCTGTTCTCTTTTCTGCCCGTATGGGATTGATACTGCTGAAATAACTATATTGGCAAGAGAACTCCTCAATTTACTGGGGTTAAACATTGACTGGATTGCAGGTCCTGTTGCGAATTGTTACAGGACAGGAAACCATCTAGGCCTTCAGCCCCATACGATTAAAGATTCCTTCGAGATGTTTATTGATGATGTCGAAACAATAACAGGGATCAGGGTAAATCCTACGTTCAACCGCAAAGGGGCCGAAATTCTTTTTGTTGTCCCTTCAGGTGATTTATTTGCTGATCCAGGTACCTATACTACTATGGGTGAACTGATTCTTCTTCACGAACTCGGACTCGATTACACCTGGAGCACCTTTGCCTCTGAAGGGGGAGATTTCGGTTTCTTTACCACGAATGAAATGGCGAAAAGGCTCCACTATAAGATTTATAATGAGGCAAAGAGATTAAAAGTGAAATGGATTCTTGGCGGAGAATGCGGTCACATGTGGAGGGTCTGGCATCAGTACCACAACACCTGGTTCGGACCTGTGGACTATCTTGAAGAGCCGGTTTCACCGATTACCGGCACAAGGTTCGAGAATGCAAAGTCCAACAAAACGGTTCATATCACAGAGTTTACTGCGGATCTGATAAAAAACGGCAAATTGAATCTTGATCCGAAAAGAAATGATAACCTGATTGTCACTTACCATGACTCCTGCAACACCTCGCGGGGCATGGGATTGCTTGAGGAACCGAGGTTCATAATCAACAATGTCTGCAACAATTTCTACGAAATGCCGGAGAATACGATCAGAGAGCAGACGTTCTGTTGCGGGAGCGGCTCCGGGCTCAACGCCTCCGAAAATATGGAATCGAGGCTGAGAGGGGGATTACCCCGGGCGAATGCAGTGCGGCATGTCCACAAGAAGTATGGAGTGAATATGCTCGCCTGTGTCTGTGCTATTGACAGGGCAGCCCTCACAACTTCGGTGGACTACTGGGTTCCTGGCGTTCGTGTCACCGGTGTCCATGAAATGGTTGGAAATGCCTTAATCATGAAGGGAGAGAAGAAACGAACTACGGACCTGCGTGGCGATCCACTCCCGGGAATGGAGGGTGAAGAAGATGTATAACGGCGGAAAGATACTGCTGGGATTGATTATTTTTATCGCTTTGGTGACTGCTCCGTTCTGGTTAAGCGGGAAGCAGGCAACTGCAAAACCTGATCCAAAGGTTGATACCCCTGAAATTCTTAAGCTTCCGGAGAGTGAAAGGCAATGTGTTGAATCAAAGGCCTATATGAAAAAAGAACATATGAAAATGCTCAATGAGTGGAGGGACTGGGTTGTCCGCGATGGAGTAACGGTCTATACGAGTACGACGGGAAAACAATATACCATGAGCCTCCAGAACACCTGTATGAAATGCCATTCCAACAAGAAGAATTTCTGTGATGAATGTCACAATTATGCTGCAGTAAGTCCATATTGCTGGGATTGCCACTTAGAGCCGAAGGAGAAAGGGTTATGAGCATGAATAGGAGAGAATTTATAAAAATAGCCGGTCTTTCCTCTATACTCGGCATTGGCGGGGTTGCCGGCGTCACTGCTTTAAAGAACAGCGTTGAAGCTTCCCAGGTTTCAAAAAGTCCGGAGGCATTAACCGCGAAACGTTGGGCCATGGTCGTTGATATGAGCAAGTTTGCCTCAGAAGAAGACTTCCAGCCCTGCATCGACGCCTGTCACCGTGTTCACAATGTGCCTCATATAACCGATAATCCGAAGCATGAGGTGAAATGGATGTGGCCGGAAACCTATGAACATGCTTTCCCCGGCAATGAAGATGCATACCGCGCTGAGAAATATCAGCATATGCCGTTCCTTATGCTCTGCAACCACTGTGAAAATCCTCCCTGCGTAAGGGTCTGTCCGACTCAGGCAACATACAAGAGAAAAAGTGACGGCATAGTTATGATGGATATGCACCGGTGCATCGGATGCCGGTTCTGTATGGCGGGATGTCCTTACGGCGCCAGGAGTTTCAATTACAAAAATCCAAGGCCTTATCTTGATGAGTCAAAAGAAAACCCCGAATTTCCAACACGGATGAAAGGTGTTGTAGAGAAATGCACCTTATGCTATGAAAGGCTTGCCAAGGGCCTTGAGCCTGCCTGTGTGGAGGCGGCCAGGGAGGTTGCAGCAAAAAAGGGGACAACACCCGGATTAATTTTCGGCGATCTGGAAGATCCGGCTTCTGAAGTCAGAAAAATCCTCAGTGAACGGTTTACCATCAGACGTAAGCCCGAACTCGGGACAGGCCCTAGTGTGTATTACATAATTTAGGAGGGAATTGGAATGCTTGAGAAAGCGATATACGGAGGTCGAAGATACTGGGTGTGGGTATGTTTTTTGCTGTCTCTGATAGGCGTCGGGTTCCTGGCCTATCTTTATCAGTTTCAAAATGGCCTTGGGGTAACCGGCATGAGCAGGGATGTTTCCTGGGGTCTTTATATCGGTCAGTTTACCTTTCTGGTCGGTGTGGCTGCGTCAGGTGTTATGGTCGTCCTTCCGTATTACCTGCATGACTACAAGAAATTTGCCAGACTCACCATTTTAGGGGAATTTCTTGCCATTGCTGCGGTCATTATGTGTATGCTGTTTATCTTTGTCGATCTGGGACAGCCGCTTCGTGTCCTGAATGTCATCCTGCATCCGACCCCCAATTCGGTAATGTTCTATGATATGCTTGTGCTGAGCGGATATCTCTTCCTCAATGTCCTGATTGGATGGACAGTTCTGGGCGCAGAGAGAAAGGAAGTTGCCCCGCCCAAGTGGGTAAAACCTATTATCATCCTCTCGATCGCCTGGGCGCCGTCGATTCATACCGTCACTGCCTTTTTGTATGCCGGTATTCCTGGCAGACACTTCTGGCTGACGGCAATTCTGGCTGCCCGATTCCTGGCATCGGCATTTGCCGGTGGTCCGGCGCTCCTTATCATCCTTGCCATGATCGTGAGAAAATATACGAAGTTTGATCCCGGCAAAGAGGCGATTCAGACGCTCGGAAAGATTGTTACCTACTGCATGCTCATCAATGTCTTTTTCCTCGGGCTTGAGCTCTTTACCGCATTCTATAGCCAAATACCCGGACATATGCACGCTTTTCAATACCTGTACGCCGGCTTGCACGGACACTCACAGCTTGTTCCGATTATGTGGCTTTCAAGCATCCTGGCGGTTATTGCTCTGGCTCTGCTTGATTTTCCCTCAGATCAGGAAAAACGAAAGCCTGCTTGCAGTCGCCTGTGTAGCAACATTTTTCTCCCTCTGGATTGATAAGGGGTTTGGTCTTGTTATCGGAGGATTTGTGCCGAATCCTTTTGAGAAAATTACCGAGTACTGGCCGACGCTCCCGGAAGCATTGATCACGCTTGCCGTATGGGCGATAGGGTTTCTCGTATTGACTATCCTGTACAAGATTGCAGTATCAGTGAAGGAAGAAGTTGTCTTTGACAAATATGGAGAAAGACAGATCAAAGCCGAATAAAAAAGAGGCGCTCTTTTAAAATATATTTAAAATAAATTAAAATAAAATATAAAAACCGAATGGTTTTTAACTTCAAGGAGGTGAAAGAATAGTGGGAACCTTTATTGTTACAGTTGACAAAGATAAGTGCGATGGCTGTGAGGAATGCGTGAATAATTGTCCTGTCGGCGTTTTTCAGCTTACAGACGGAAAATCAGATCCTTTTCAGGCGGACTTATGCGAGGGATGTGAAACCTGCGTCAGCGTTTGTCCGACAGGCGCAGTAACACTGAAAGAGCAGTAAAATTTAGCAGCATGTTCGAATACAGCAAAAGGGGATGCTGGAGAGGCCAGCATCCCCTTTTTTGCGTCTTCCCTGCGCATCCTTTCCCTGAGTTATGTTGCCGGGATGCCGCGGTGGTTCATGCCGGACAGGAGGCTTTCTGGAAGAATTTCTCTCGAAATATGGATACATCGCAATATTCATACTGACCTTCTTCGAGGGTGAAAGCGTGCTCATCGCAGCAGGATTCCTCGCTTTCAACGGATACCTGAATGAATTTGCGGTAATCCTCGTCTCTTTCGCAGCTTCATACATAGGACACGGCACCTTTTTCCTTATCGCCCTCTATAAGAGAGAGGCTTTCCTTGGATTGATCCAGCGATTTGTCAAGGTGAACCTGCTGAAGCTTGAGGCGCTTATGGCAAAATACGGAGTTGCCGCAATATTCATAAGTCAATGGGTATACGGCTTCAGGCTGCTGAGCGCCGCGGTGCTGGGGCTCTCACGCATGGGGACTGCAAAGTATTTTACGTTCATGCTCCTGAGCTGTCTCCTGTGGGCAACGATATGCACTTACGCAGGCTATTTCTTTGGCGCAACACTGGAGCGCCTGCTTGGAGATATTGAGCGGTATGAAAAATATATTGCGGCTGGTCTCCTGATCGCAGGATTGCTCGTCTGGCTTATCCGGGATGTCAGGAAGAAGAGGGCTAACCCTTTTGAATAAACAGCTCCCAGTAACCGTTCTCAATCTTTACCGATTCAAAATCATATCCACGCTTGTCACAGTACCGTGGAATAGAATCTTCTGCGGTGTCGGCCGAATCACAGAGAATTTTCAGTATCGACCCCTGTGGAAGGGTCTCCATCATTTTCTTTACGAGCACGATGGGATAAGGACACGATCTGCCCTGCACATCAAGGGTTTCTGCCGGGGTTTTTGATTGTAAGTCTGACATTCTGTTTTCTTCCTCCCGTTTGTAACAGAGTAAAGAGCGTGATACCAGAAATGTTCTGTTTTCCTTCCCCCCGAATCTGTACAGTTATACCTTGCCGGATGCGATTTCGTCAATACAAAAATGTCGATCATGTCAAAAATCTCGATTATCAAAAGGCTTTCAGGTAGTGTCAAGAATATTCCATGGCGATCAAATGAATTTCAAAAATCCCCTCCTTTCCAAGGAGGGGTGAGGGGAGGTTTTGAGTATTCTTTAAAAACCCCTCCACCCTCCCCTTGCAAAGGGGAGGATGAAAAATAATAAGGGTAGCTGCACTTGCTCCTTGTCGAGATGCTATAATGATATTCTAAAAGAGAAATGGAGGTTCAACCCTATGGGATGCTTATTCTGTGAAATTATTGAAAGGAAACGGCCTGCTAAAATCGTATATGAGGATGCACAGGTGATGGCTTTTGATGATATCCACCCCCAGGCTCCGGTCCATACCCTCATAATACCCAAAAAGCACATCGCTACGAACCTGGATCTGCAGGAGGAAGACCTTGGACTTGTCGGGCATTTATTCCAGATCGCGAACCGGATTGCATTGGAAAAGGGGATTGCTGAAAACGGCTTCAGGCTTGTGATGAACTGCAATCGTGATTCAGGGCAGACAGTTTTTCATGTGCACCTTCATATACTCGGAGGACGTCTTATGCACTGGCCGCCGGGGTAGAAAAATTACTTCTCACCTGGGGTTATTCATAAACCCTGTCAATGTCTGAGGAAGTTTGTGAATTAAGCGGGATTGCACCCTAACGCACGATGGCAGGCCGCCCTGTAGGGTGATATCTGAGGAGAATCCGGGAACCTGTCAAAGCATTGCAGCGCCTTCGTATAATGTGTCAGGTTCATATGGCTTAACCCTTGGCAGAGGGCCAGTTGGTCACTTGCGGGAAAGTGTTTCTCCCCTTCAGCGAGTAGCGCTATCGATTCTTCGTATTTTCCCTGTTTCTGTTTGAGAATACCAAGCCCAAGGTAAGCCCGGTGATCAGGGAAGTACGAGAGAGCCCTTCTGAACAACCGTTCCGCAACCCCCTCTTTATCCGGGATTGCATCTACTGCAGCGTAGTCCCCGTGACTGAAGGTCATCCCCAGCCTCGAAAGGAAATCAGCATGGCTTTCGTGAAGATCTTCCCTGTCAGCAAGCGAGATCGCATCTGCAAACCCGGGAAGACCGCGGTAATATTCTGTCCGGAGTTTCCCTCCGAAGGACAGGATCATGTCTTCCGGCAGTTTCTGATCGGTCTCGCAATACATGATATCCTCGATCCTCTCTAGCCAGATGTTGTCCCCAAGCTTTGTTCTCTGTTGAAAATCTTCATATAACGCAGTTCCGGGGAAGATATCGAGAATATAGGAAACCATACTCAGCGGACGGATCTCGCGCATGAGGTCCACTGTTTCCTGTATAGTCTCCTCTGTTTCGCCCGGCGACCCGTAGATAAAATAAGCCCGTGGCAGTATGCCGTACCGGGTGGTCAGGGCGAAAGCCATTTTGATATCTTCGGCCCTGATATTCTTGCAGAGAGTCTGTCTGATTTTTTCCGACCCGCTTTCAACTCCATAGCTGATCTGGATGCACCCTGCTTTTCTCATCCAGCAGAGCATCTCCTCACTCACACAGTTCACCCGTGAAATGGCGAACCATGAAATTTTAAGGCCCTTTGCCACTATCCTTTTACAGATATCGATTACGCGGTCTTCTTTCATGGTGAACGTATCGTCCGAGATATAAAAAAAAGAAATGCCTTTGCGGGAGAGCTGTTCCAGTTGCGCAACGAAGTACTCAGGCGAGTGGAATCTGACCCTCCGTCCCCAGAACTGCGGTGATCCGCAGAAGGTGCAGTTGGAGGGGCAGCCGCGTGAAGAGGAAACGTGCGGGAAAGTAAAGAATTTTGACGGCATCGGCAACTGGTCAAGGTCTCTGACAAATTCAGCAGCCGCAGTCTTTACAGGCGTTTTCCCTTTGCGGTAGGCGATCCCCTTGATTCCGGGGATTTGGTCATCCTCTCCCTTTTCAAGACACCTGACCAGATTGAGAAAGCTGTATTCCCCTTCACCCAATACAATGTAGTCTATTTCCCCGAAATTCCTCAACAGATGTTCCCATAGGAATGTGGCGCCGATTCCGCCGAATACAATTCTGACCTCAGGCAGAAGATTCCTTGCTATTCTTGCGATGTCAATCCCGCCCCATCGGTTCGCATGCACAAGAGAGAATCCTATGATATCGGGGGTTTTCTCTCTGAGTATTGCCTCAATTTCCCCGGGCGTTTTGTTGATGTCATGCCAGTTCAGTACCTCGACGTCATAGCCGTGTTCCTTCAGCAGTGCGCCGACATAGTAAACGCCGATAGGCACCACACCGGCATCCTCGGCCTGAAGCCTGTCATCAAGGAAATAAGGATAGATAAGGAGTATATTCAACTAATTCCCTGGATTTGCAAGGTGGTATGTGAGAGAATCATGGTGCCGAAGGAGGGACATATACCTTGAGATACACTCCTCCAGACACTGCTAAGTTCATAATTGTTAATTATAAACTAAAATCAAGTAATTCTAAAAGGCCCTGTTTATGAATATACTTTAGTCTTTGTGATGAGATTAAAGATACTTCGTAGAAGCAATTTATTGCTATATCAGACTTTTATGTTAGCAGGAGGGTAAGAGAAAATAGGAGACGTTGATTTATAGTGTTTTATTGAATGCATTGAGGGCCAAACCTTAATTTTTCATTTTCTCAATAACGATAATCAGAAGAAGAATATTTTTCCTGGAACAAATTAAGCATTCCGGTTGTCTAAATAACCAGAGGCCAAAAAAGAAAGGAGAAAGAATATGAGATCCTTAAAGTTTTTAGTGGTTTTGGTTATGCTCTTGGGTTTTTCCGCGCAAGCGTGTGCGCATCACAGAGGAGGCAATGTGGACATTAGGATCGTTCCTGATAAAGGAGGTCAGTTCACGACGATACCGTTTGAGAACTATTTTTCAGGACAGACACATATTATCAAAAAGTATCTTGAGGCGCGGAAAGGAGAAAACTACAGTATTGTTGTAAGGAACACAATGGGTGAAAAAATCGGCCTTGTCGTTGCTGTTGATGGACGCAATATCATATCGGGGGAAAAGTCGTATCTCAGGAATAATGAGATGATGTACATAGTTGGGCCTTACGGTTCTGTGAAGCTCGAAGGATGGAGGACTGATGATGATACCGTACACAAGTTCTTTTTCACTGATGTGCATGATTCTTACTCGGTAAGGACATTTGGCGATACATCTGCAATGGGAGTAATTACTGTTGCTGTTTTTCGTGAAAAGGACAGGCCCGCGATTTTTTTTGACAAAACTCTCAGAGAGCAGTCACCTGCGCCCTCGGCAGGAGCACCTGGAAAGAGTGAATCGAAGAGATACAGGAACGAATCTGCAGGGACAGGGTTTGGCGATGGGAGATATTCGCCTGTAGTGAGGGTTGAGTTTGAGCCTGAACGCATCCCGCATGAAAAGATACTTGTGAAGTATGAATGGCGCGATGTCCTTTGCAAAAAAGGGCTTCTTAGTTGTTGGCAGGAAGAGGACAACAGGCTCTGGGATGAATATGGTTATGCGCCTTTTCCTCCGGGGTACTGAAATACAAACAGGTTAAGGTTGAGGCTGATGCAAACTACACAATGCTTCACTTTTACTGGAGCATGAAATTTTGAAATCCCTGAAGCAATCAATATAAAATAAGGGCTTGGATTAACCAAGCCCTTTATAATTTCCATATTGTTATTGAGTACGGTATCAAAAAACAGTCAAAACGGATCTTTTATAAACGAAGAATCCAGCCTGTATGCTCTGTGTTCGATTATTTGGGTTAATGAATATCAAAACCATGCCCGCCTCGGACACACCAGATAAAGCGTGAACTATATTTATTGTCTGTTCCAGAATTTCCTGAAGCAAAATCAACATACCATACATGCAGATTGTTCTTTGGATTGATATTAATTGTCCAATACCAGCCCATTTGTATATTACCGAAAGGGTGTCCGCTCGGAAGGGCGGGGTTGATGGTTGTAGTATCGACCAGAGAATTCAGTTCTTCGATGCTTGGAAGCCGCCATCCCTTACGTACTCCTACATTTCTTGTATAACAGTTTTCGATACCATCCAGCCATGTCTGTGTAGCAGAAGAAGGGTCTTTTTCCCAGACAAGGCCGGTCTCTTTATCAAGAACAGCTGCACCATTGAGTACCACTGAGAATCTTTTATCAGCAGAAAGTGTCTGATCCCATGAAGGAAGAGTAATAATCTTACTCTTACCGCCAAAAGAAATTGCAGGCAACAATAAAAATGCCATAATTATAACAACTAAAACTATCAGTGCCAGATTTTTTTGATAATTCATCTTTTACCCTCCTTAAAAGAAGTCATTTTATTGATACTGACTGGGGAATTACCCCATTTCCTGCGATTGTCCGCATATCGGAGAAGCCCCATCTTTTGCATCCCCTCACCATGAATATTTTTACTTCAAAATAAAGTCCCAGAGCTGACTTGAAATAGAGCTTATATCCAAAAGATTTTACTTGTCAAGAAAATTAATAAAATGGGGTAGATGCCTTGAAATGTTTGCATATTGGCACTTGTAAACGAGGAATAAGTGCCTGATCTGTAAGAGTGCATCTGGTGCAAAGGTATTCGGGATTGAAAAACGAAGAAATAGGAAAACTCTTTGGCTGGATACATTACAGTGCTGTCACCAAGGCGTCAGCGCGATTGAAGGAGAGAATGGGAAAAGAGCGACAGCTAAGCAAACGAGTGCTGGAGCTTATTTCTTATATCAAGACCTGACACAGTCAAATTTCAACTGAAAAGCGGGATAGCTTTTTATCTATCCCGCTTTTCCATATAACAAGGTCAGCAGAAAAACTACTTTACTGGAAGGGGAGGTTGACTGCTTCGATCACTCAAACCTTGTCCCTTTCTCATATCATTACGATTCCTTTTCCCCTCAGCCTTATGTTTCATCCAACAACCACTGAGGTTGTCCTGGTCCTTTGCCATCTGCACGCAGGTCTTTTGCTGCTGAAGGTTCTCTATGCGCTCGTCAATGTTTTTGAGCTGATCAGCCTTTATCTGATCAAAGTTAACGATTGTTTCTTGCGCAGGCTGAACTCCTTCGCTTGCGGATACTGATAATACAAATACTAATGATAGTACCACTACTACTGCAATGACTCCTGTTTTCATGCTTCCTCCTTTACCACAAACTATATTTAGTTTGATATTCAAGCATACATAGAAACGCATGAAGATATAACGAAGGAAATGTGGAGAAAATATGAATAATTATGGAGGTATGAAGATTATCCAACGTACTTATTGCCATTATTTAAAGTTTAATAGATGTTTGTGCCAGAAGAAAGTTTAGGTATTATCCATTAAGTTCGTCAAGAGCATACTTTAACCCCTCAGCCCTTCCTTCCCAGTAGGCAATTTGATCACGAATTATCCATATCTGATAAGAATAATCTGGCTCTGTTTTTTCTGCTTGTTTCAGCCTTTCTGAAAGTTCCCGTTTCTTCATTAACGCTGCTTCGTATTCTTTAAGAATTCTATCAATATCTGTCATATATAATCCTTGTTGATCTCTTACCTATCAGTTGTACTGTGCACAATTATATCAGTGTTCGAGGGTGTTTGTATCAGGAAGAAAGTGAAAGGGTGCATAACAATTCAACGATGTTGTCAATGTTGCTGAAGCGCAATTTCGATCCCTTGCTGAAGATCCCTTGTCTGAAATGGTTTCAGAAGATATCCAACAGGTTTTGTTGCCTTTGCTCTCTTCACTCTTGCATTATCTGAGTAAGCAGTAATATAAATAACCGGGATACCTAATTGCTCCTTTATCACTGTAGCCGCTTCTATGCCATCCATTGTTCCCTTTAAAACAATATCCATCAAAACTACATCAGGATTCATTTCTGTTGCCTTCTGAATAGCCTCTTCCCCTGAAACAGCTATCTTGATAGCATCGATTCCAAAGCTCTTTAAGCTCTCTTTGATATATCTCGCTATATTCCTTTCATCCTCAACGATCAATATCTTTGCTTTTTCTGTTTTCGTCATTGATATGTCCTTTTTAGCATTTGGCAATTGTAATCACAAATTTCGTTCCATCATTGGAATCAAACTCGATACTTCCACTCATAGGTTACATACTTCATAGCTAAAAATGAAATTAATAATTTGCATATGGAAAAGAACATATTGGGAGTGTCGAGTAAAGGAAGGAAGTGAAAAGTTGACTTTCAAGAAGGAGTCATCACCGAGAGTATATTTTGTGCACGAAGAAACAGGATATTTAACAAATGCAACTGGTTGAAATTGAAGCGAATTTTTGGTGCCGAAGGCGGGATTTGAACCCGCACGGGTTTCCCCACACGCCCCTCAAACGTGCGTGTCTACCAGGTTCCACCACTTCGGCCCAGATTACTATGCTACTACAAAAAACAGAGGGTTTTCAAGACAGATAATCAGTGGGTAAGACAGATCAGGCAATGAGTTCTTTCCTGACTTTTACTTTTATTCTTTTCTTATATCCCTCGATGTATGACTTGAGCGCTTTCTCTTGCTTGTCATTCCGTATCGCCTGGCTGAGCATCTTTGCAACCTCTTCGTTCCCGGATGCCTGTGCTGTCTGCATGTCGGTGTCTGTTACATCCACTGAAAGCTCTATAAAGCGGGTGATTTTAGTCATAAGCAGTTCCTGACGTTTTACCCCTTCAAACATTTCGGGAGTCAACCTGTTCAGCCTGAGCCTGTTCAGGTAAACGTCCTTATCGAAAACGCCGTTCTTCAGAAAAGCGGGTTCCCGTTTGATTGCTTCCTGCAGTTCCTCATCACTCACTGTCATGCCTGCTTCCTGCGCTACGATGAGGAGGACCTTTTCGTCAACCAGCGAATCGAGGACATTTTCCTTAAGGTTCAGTTTCTTCTCCATCTCCTCGTCAAACTTATCTTTATAGATGTCCCTGTAGAATCTGTATATCCTGTCGTATTTTTTCCAGTAATCGTCTTTCGTTATCTTGTATTTCCCCACCTCTGCAACGATTTCCGCCGGTCCTGTCTTGTCTACAGTGCCGACACCCCAGAATATGAAGGTTAAGATAACAATGAAAAAAAGAACATAAAAATATCTCGCGTGCTTCCGCATTGACTGGAGCATCCTTTAATACCTCCCTGTAAAATAATCATCCAGGATTTTCCTGTGATCGAACGCAATATGTTCAGGCAATTCCCAGCCTTCAGGCGGGTTTTTCCTTTTCACCAGGAGAATCCCTGGATTGTATTCTATGATAACATCTACGGTGAGAAAAGGGTTTGCCGGGTTACCGTGGTGCTTCAAATCCCAGGTCCAGTTCTATGTCTCTTTCGGGAACGATTGTTGATATCGCATGTTTATAAATAAGCGCAAAAGTGTTTTCTTTAAGAAGGACTACAAAGTTATCGAAACCTTTGATCACTCCTTTCAACCTGACACCGTTCGTAAGATAAATAACAACGGGAATCCTGTCCTTCCTCAGTTGGTTTAAATAGATGTCCTGAAGGTTCGGACCTTTGCCTGCGTTCGTCATCCCCGTATCTCCTTTAACTGTATTTTTTCTTTTTACGATATAGTATTTTGCTTAATATTGCAAGAGCTTCCCGATGCTCTGATTTTCACCGCAGCAAGTGTTCACGGTCTCATACACACGGGGGAATATCTCTGCGCTGTCCTGAATCCCGGTGATGTCCATCCACCGGATTCCTTCTTCCTTTCTGAACCAGGTGAACTGCCTTTTCGCATACCGTTTCGTTCCCCGCTTGATAAGACGAATGGCCTCTTCCAGGGAAATTTCACCGCTGAGATACTGGGCGGTCTCCTTATACCCTATCGCCTGCATCGAGGAGCAAGGGGCAGAGGGTGAGGGGCAGGAAAGATTTTCGAAATGTCCGTTCACCATATCAATGACCTTCTTTGACCTCATGGACAAGACCTTCATCCAGCATTGCGTCAACCCTCTCTTCAATCATGCGGTAAAGCTCTTTCCTCTCCCTGGTCAGGCCTATTTTCACGAAATCATACGGGAGCGGCAGGGTGTATTTTTTCTGCATGCCGGACATTGTTGCATTGCTTTTAAGAATAACCTCCAAAGCCCGGATTATCCTCCTTGTATCATTCGGTGTTATTTTTTCCGCGGCTTCTGGATCGAGGTCTTTCAGATACGCATAGAGAGATCCTTTCTCCTCGTGTTCCATGGAAAGAAGTTCTTCCCGCAAGTCCCAGTCAGCAGAAGGCCCGCGAAAAATACCCCTCGTCATTGCCTTGATATAAAGCCCTGTGCCGCCAGTTACGACAGGGATTTTTCCTTTTCGATGCAGGCCCTCAATAACGGGTGTTACCGCCCTGATATATTTCCCTGTGCTGTAGGATTCCCATGGGTCGACGATATCGATCATATGGTGTTTGACCATTTCCCGTTCTTGTTTTGAAGGCTTTGCCGTCCCGATGTCCATGTGCCTGAAGATCTGCATCGAATCGGCGCTGATGATTTCCGTTTGCAGTGCCCGGGCGAGGAGAATTGCTGTCCCGGTCTTCCCGACACAGGTGGGGCCGAGGAGGATAATGACCTTTTTCATTTCCTCTTGAACAACTTCTTGAGGTCGTCAAGCGAAAAGAATATCCTTGTCGGCCTGCCGTGGGGGCATTGATCAGGATGTTCTGTCTGCTCAAGGTCGGCGATGAGCTGCGCAACTTCTTCCTGATTGAGTATTGCCTTTCCTCTCACTGAGCTGTGGCAGGCGATCCGTGCTGCAAGTTCTTCTTTCAGAGATTTGCCCGGAGCGATGCCTTTGAGAATACAGGCAGCAGCGTCGGCGAGGATACCCCTTATATCTGCTGTTTCGAATGCATCCGGCAACGAGCGCACGAGAACGGTGTCAAACCCGAAATCGTCTAGTTCGATCCCGAAATCCCTGATGATATCAAGACTGCCCATAAGCGCGCGGTATTCCTTAGGGGAAAGCTTTATCTGACGGGGAAAGAGCAGCCTGTGTGAATTCAGGTTCAGTCCGCTGAGCAATCTCTCATAGAGAACCCGCTCATGCGCGGCATGATGGTCTATCAGTGTGAGGCCCCCTTTCCCTGAGACGGCAAGAAAGGTATCGCCGAGGTACAGATGAGGGAGATGCGTTCTGTATGAGAGTTCAAGGGGCTCTGCGATCATGGAGGCAGGGCCTTCCACATGGAAACTGTTCTGACGGGTTGTTTCATGCATCGGTACTGCTGAGCCGGCAGGGGGAGCAATGAATTCTTTTGTATACTCTCCCCGTTCTCTCCGGACCGCTTCCCTGATATTCGTCAGAATAAAGCGATAGATGGATTCCCTGTCCTCAAACCTTACCTCCCGTTTTGTGGGATGAACATTCACGTCCACTTTTTCCGGATCGATATCCAGGAAAAGGAAGAATATCGGGTGTTTTCCCTGTGGGAGAATCCCCTCGTATGCTTTATAAATGGCCGAAGACAGCGCCGGGTCTTTTATGGGGCGTGTGTTGAGAAAGATGAACTGATGAGACCTCGTATTTCTGAAATTCCCGCCTTTTGTGAAGTAGGCTTCCATTGTTATTCCCACGGTTTCGGCGGAAATGTCTGTTAAACCACTGAGGAATTCCTCTCCGTAGACCTGCATAATACGTTCTTTTCTGCCTGAAGACACAGAGAGCTGCACAGTATCCTGATTGTCGGAGGTTAAGCTGAAAGCGATCCCGGGGTGTGACAGGGCCTCTTTCGTAACAGTGTCTATAATGTGAAAAATCTCGGTGCCGGTTGTTTTCAGGAATTTCTTCCGGGCCGGGGTGTTGTAGAATAAATCCCTGACGTCAACCGATGTGCCGAGGGCCGGCGCATCTTTGACCTGCCTGATCTCGCCCCCCAGTATTTCGACCGAAACTCCTGAAGGGTTTTTCCGGAGCCCGGTAACCAGGAGTATCTTTGCAACCGAGGCGATCGACGAAAGGGCTTCACCCCTGAAGCCCATGGTTTTTATGGTGAAGAGATCGTTTTCGGTTGCAAGTTTGCTCGTTGCGTGCCTCTCGAAACAGAGGAGGGCATCGTCCCTGTCCATGCCCGAGCCGTCGTCAGATACCCTGATGAGGCGTTTCCCCCCATGGAGGACATTGACCCGGATATCGGTGCTCCCGGCGTCTATTGAATTTTCTATCAATTCCTTGACAACAGATGCCGGTCTCTCAATGACTTCTCCTGCTGCGATCTTGTTCCTTAAATCAGAGGGGAGAACCTTTATCCGGGGCATACAACATTTTAAAAGGCAGGCGATTCTAAGTCAATCAGCATTGATGAGAACGGAGCAAGGACGGACAGATTATTAAAAACAGGACAGTTTCATGTATAATTTTTTAACAGATCATATCAAGGAGGCATTCATGGATATAAAGACATTTGTTTACAATAAAGCGCTCGAGGCAAAGGAAGGGGCAAGGTCGCTCGCAAAGGCTTCTTCAAACCAGAAGAACGCGGTCCTTGCTGCCATGGCCGGGGCCTTGCAGAAGAACGCCGCAAGACTCATCTCGGAAAACAGAAAAGACATACAGTTTGCTGAAAAGAAGGGGTTATCAAAAGCGCTCATTGACAGGCTCACTCTGAACGAAAAACGCATTCTTGAAATGGCACAGGGGCTTGTCGAGGTGGCGGCCCTCCCGGACCCGGTGGGAGAAATCACCAGAATGCGGCGGAGGCCGAACGGGATGAGTGTGGGAAAGATGAGAGTCCCGATCGGGGTTATCGGGATTATCTATGAATCAAGGCCGAATGTGACCGCAGATGCGGCAGGTCTGTGTCTCAAGGCCGGCAACGCGGTTATTTTAAGAGGGGGGTCCGAGGCGATACACTCGAACAAGGCGATTGTGAGTGTCCTCCGGAATGCGGCAAAAAAGAACGGGCTCCATGAAGGCGCGGTGACTTTCATCGATACCGCCGACAGGCAGGCAATAACAGAAATGCTGAAACTCGAAGGAATTGTTGATCTGATAATCCCCAGGGGCGGAGAAGGGCTTATACGGTTTGTCGCAGAAAACTCCCGGATACCGGTTCTCAAACATTATAAAGGTGTCTGTCATATATTTGTAGACAGGGACGCTGACCTGAAGATGGCTGAGGATATCTGCTTCAATGCAAAGGTCCAGAGACCCGGCACCTGTAACGCCATGGAGACAATGCTCGTGGACAAGAAGATCGCAAAGGCATTCCTGCCGGGCATGCTCAAAAGGTTCAGGAATGCGCGGGTCACACTGAAAGGATGCCCACTGACAAGAAAGATTGATGCGTCTGTCAAGGAAGCACGGGAAGAGGATTTCTCCAGGGAGTATCTCGATCTCATATTAAATGTAAAAGTCGTAAGTGATATGGACGATGCAATGGAGCATATCGCCCGTTACAGTTCTGCCCATTCAGACGCTATCGTTACGACAGCCTACGGGAAAGCCATGCGGTTTCTGAAAGAGGTTGATTCGGCGGCGGTACTGGTGAATGCGTCGACCAGGCTGAATGACGGATTTCAGTTCGGTCTCGGCGCGGAAATCGGCATCTCGACTGATAAAATCCATGCGCGCGGTCCGATGGGACTTGAAGAACTCACCTGCACAAAGTTTATTGTCCTGGGAGACGGACAATTAAGGGAATAAGAATTTGAAGATCGGCATCTTCGGCGGGACCTTTAATCCGGTGCATTACGGGCACCTGAGGGCTGCGGAAGAGGTCAGGGAGCGGCTGGAACTGGATACTGTTCTCTTTGTCCCCTCCAAGAATCCTCCTCTGAAAACAAAAGACATCGCTCCTGCGAAACACAGATACGAGATGTTGAAACGCGCCCTTCGCGGCAGCAAACCGCTTGGTCTTTCCGACATCGAATTCGGACTGAAGGGCAAGTCATACACAGTCAGGACAATCGAAACACTGCAACTCAAGTATCGGAATGCGGAGTTCTGCTTCATCCTCGGGATAGACGCCTTCCTTGATATCCCGAACTGGTGGCATCCGGAGCAGCTGACCTCGCTTACCGATTTTGCCATTATCTCAAGGCCCGGGTATCTTTTCGAAGAGGTACGAGAATCGCCTTATCTGAAGGCCGGAAGAGGGATGTTGAAAGAACTTGATCGTGGGAAGATCGGACACCACAGGGTCAAACTTGCAAGCAATAGAGACGCCTTTTTATTGGCCATTCCACCGGTCGGAATCTCCTCGACAGAGATAAGACGTCTTCTCAGAGGGGGCAGAAGCATAAAATTCCTATTGCCACCGGAAGTTGAATCTTATATAATTTCAAATAAGCTTTATAAAAATTAAGAGTTGAAAGATAAGGGCAAGAAGTTGTTGTCCGGATATTTTCATCACTTTTCACTTTGAACTCTTTACTCGAAATTTTTTAAGAAGGGAGGGATGACCTTTAGAAAGTAGAGAAAAAGCCATCAGGGCGGCTCAGGCTGCTCTCGAAAAAAAGGCAAAAGATGTTCTGATCCTCGATGTAAAAGACCTGACCACCATTACAGGTTATTTTGTAATCTGTTCTGGAGAAAGCACTACACAGGTAAAAGCAATCACTGAACTCATAGAGGAAACCTTTGACGACTTGCGTCTTAAGCCCCTCGGGATCGAGGGATTCAAATACAGTCACTGGGTTCTCATGGATTATGGCGATATCATAGTCCATATATTTGAGGAAGAGACTCGTGCGTTCTATGAACTCGAAAAACTCTGGATCGATGCTGCAAGGATACCGCCGGAAGAGCATCACTCTCAATGAGTAAGCTCGCCGTATTCATATTTATCCTCTTCCTCGCAGCGCTGGCGCTCTTTGCGATCTTCAATCAGGCAGTCACCACAGTAAAGATTCCCTTCGGCATGGTATATGAAACCCCGACGATTGCCCTTATCCTGATGTCGGTGGCGATCGGTGCGCTCGGGATGCTCCTCATGGTTATCATAAGAGACACAAAAAAATATGTCGACAGCTGGCAATATCAGAAAAAACAGAGGAAAGAGGCGAAGGTCAGAGACCTTTATGCAAAGGCATTAAATAATTTATTTGCGCACCATAACCAGTCAGAAGCCAAAGAACTTTTTCAGGATGCACTCAAAGAAGATCCGGACCATCTTAATACCCTGCTCCAGCTCGGAGATATCGCCATGGCAGAGGATGATTTCCAGAAAGCCCGGGAATATTATCAGAAGGCGAGAGACCTGAATGCAAAAAATATCGAGGTTCTCTTCTCCCTCGAAAGGCTTATGGAAAAGACAGGCAGGCTGGATGAGGCCCTCCGGTATATTGAAGAGGTTCTCGATCTCGACGACAAGAACCTCACTGCCCTCTATAAAAAGCGGGACATTCTTGAAAAGCAGGAAAAATGGGATGAAATCGTGTTTGTTCAGAAGATTGTTCTGAAAAATGAGCATACGGAAAAAGACAAATCCCGTGAACGGAGAAACCTTGTAGGGTACAAATATGAGTATGGAAGGCACAGCCTTGAGAACGGTGACCTGGAAAAGGCGAAAAAGGCCTTCAAGACGGTATTACGGCTGGAGAAGGATTTTGTGCCCGCAATGCTCGGCCTTGCAGAAGTGCTTTTGCGCGAAGGAGAAACAGAAGAGGCCATCAATCATCTCGAAAAGAGTTATGAACAGACGTCCTCCACGATCATCCTCCTGAGGCTCGAAGACCTCCTCATCAGTGCAGGCGAACCGCTAAGGCTTATCCGTATCCATAAGAATAACATACTCAGGAACCCGCAGAATCCCATGGTAAAATTCTTTCTGGGGAGACTTTTTTTCCGGCTGGAGATGATAGATGATGCGTTCGAGACCATGACCTCAATCGATACAGGCGGGGCTGCCTACCCCGAAATGTTCCAGCTTATGGGGAACCTTTACCTGAAGAGGAACCAGCCGGAAAGGGCTGTGTATGAATTCAAAAAGGCGCTTGAATCCCATAAATGCGCTGTCAGTATGTCATATAAATGCAGGTCATGCGGGAATGCCACTTCCGACTGGTCGGGGAGGTGTCCCGGGTGCAGGCAGTGGAGTTCTTTCCAGCTGAACTTTGATGCTGCATAGCGTGTCCGGTTCAGGATTCTAGTCAGCATCAGACATCCCGGTTTCGAATATCAGAACCCCGGTTTTTTGCTATAATAGCCTTCAGGTGTTTTCATTGCTGATTTCATCGTACTTTCAGGAGGGGACCGTCATTGGAAGAAAAATACAATCCGCGGCAGGTTGAATTGAAATGGCAGAAGTTCTGGTCAGAGAGAGGACTCCATAAGACCGGGCAGAATCCCGCGAACAAGGACTTCTACTGTCTGGAGATGTTCCCCTATCCGTCCGGTGAAATCCATATGGGTCATGTAAGAAACTATTCAATCGGCGATGTCATCGCACGGTATAAAAGGATGCGCGGGTATAATGTGCTGCACCCCATGGGATGGGATGCCTTCGGGCTTCCTGCCGAGAATGCGGCGATCAAGCACAACGTGCATCCTTCGGAATGGACGTCCAGAAACATTGAGACCATGAAAAAGCAGCTTGATCGTTTAGGGTTGAGCTATGACTGGGACAGGGAGGTCACCACATGCGCTCCGGAGTATTACCGGTGGAATCAGTGGTTTTTCCTGAAGATGCTCGAACGGGGACTCGCGTACCGGAAATTTTCCTATGTCAACTGGTGTCCTTCCTGTGCGACTGTTCTGGCGAACGAACAGGTGATAGACGAAAAATGCTGGCGATGCGACGAAACGGTTACGCAGAAAAAGCTTGAGCAATGGTTTTTCAGGATTACGAGCTATGCTGAAGAGCTCCTCAGCGCCTGCGATGAACTAAGCGGATGGCCCGAACGGGTAGTCCTCATGCAGAAGAACTGGATAGGCAAAGGCGAGGGGGTGGAGGTCGATTTCCCGGTCGAGGGGATAGATGAACCGCTGAGAATATTTACGACCAGGCCTGACACGTTATTCGGGGTGACCTTTCTGTGTATTGCTCCTCAACATCCTCTGTCTGAACGCCTGATCAGTGACAAAGAAAAGCTGGATGCAGTAAAGGCAAAATACGGGAAAGAAGACGAGAAGGTCGGGCTGTTCACCGGTTCCTATGCGACGAATCCTCTGAACGGTGACAGGGTTCCAATTTATATAGCGAATTTTGTACTCATGGAGTATGGCACAGGTGCGATTATGTCAGTCCCGGCCCATGACCAGAGGGATTTTGATTTTGCAAAGACCTATGATCTTCCCGTGAAAGTGGTGATCGTTCCGGAGGGAGGGTGAGGCCATGCAGCCAACCCTTGAAGAGGCTTATGAAGATGAGGGCATTCTGATTGACTCAGGACAGTTTGCCGGCATGAAGAGTGACGCCGCAAAAAAGGAGATAATCCGCTTTATAGAAGTGACCGGTCTTGGGAAGGCTGTGGTCAATTTCAAGCTGCGCGACTGGGGTATTTCACGGCAGAGATACTGGGGCACTCCGATACCGGTAATTTACTGCGATACATGCGGCATGGTCCCTGTTCCTGAAAAAGATCTCCCCGTGATCCTTCCTGAAGATGTCTCGTTCTCCGGGAAGGGGGATTCCCCGCTCCTCAGTTCTGAGAGATTCTTCCATGCCGAGTGCCCGAAATGCCGGGGCAAGGCAAGACGGGAGACCGACACTATGGATACCTTTGTGGATTCGTCATGGTATTTCCTCCGGTATTGTTTCCCGGGAGGAGAGAGAGATCTTTCCTCTGATTTTCGTGAGCCCGATTCCGGGTCCAGGCGCTGGATGCCTGTTGATCAATATATAGGCGGCGTAGAACATGCGGTGCTCCACCTGTTGTATTCCCGGTTTTTTACCCGGGTAATCCGTGACCTTGGTCTCATCACCATCAGCGAACCGTTCCGGAATCTCCTGACCCAGGGCATGGTGATTAAGGACGGCGCCAAGATGTCCAAATCAAAAGGAAATGTTGTCGACCCCAATTATCTCATCGAGAAATACGGCGCTGACACCTCAAGATTATTCTCGCTGTTTGCCGCCCCTCCGGAGAAGGACCTCGACTGGTCGGATAAAGGGGTAGAGGGTGCATACAGATTCCTGAACAGGCTGTGGGGAATTGTTCAGAGGAACAGAACCGAAATCCGGGATGCACAGTCCGGAATCGGCAGCATAGCGAATCTCCAGCCTGCGGCCGCAGGCCTTTACCGAAAAACTCACCAGACGATCAAGAAAGTCACGATGGACATTGAACGTGAATACCATTTCAATACCGCAATCGCTGCATTAATGGAGCTGGTGAATGAAATCACCTCCTTCGCGCATCAGAGCGAGGAAGACCGTGCGGTATTCAGGTTTGCCATTGAACATGTCCTGCTCCTGCTCTCACCGTTCTCCCCTCATATTGCAGAAGAACTGTGGGAGGAAACAGGAAATCAGCCGGGCATCTTTGAAAAAGGCTGGCCTGGATGGGATGAAGACGCGGCAAAAGAAGAGACCATTGAGCTTGTCGTCCAGGTGAATGGGAAGCTCAGATCAAAGATCATGATGGCAGCCGGAACTCCCGATGACGAGATAAAGAGGCTTGCGCTTGAGGACCCGAAAATACAGGAGATTACCGGCGGAAAACAGATGAAAAAGGTTATTGTGGTGAGGGGGAAACTGGTCAATATAGTTACAGGCTGATGGTTATGGGTAACAGTTTAAAGATATATGTCCGTGCAATATCTCTCTTAATCCTTCAGAATGCTGGAGGAACAGCTATCTCAGCAACCAAAAACCGGAGGCGGACGCTTGGAAACAGAGTCTTTTTGCTTTTGGCTCTCTGCTCTCTGCTCTTCGCGATAAGCGGGTGTGGCTATACCCTGCACCGGGGGTCGCAGCTGCCATTCCGGGAGATAGCGATAGGAACTATAGAAAATAAGACTGTGGAGCCCAAACTTCAGGATAAGCTCTCTATTGCACTTACGCAGGAATTTTTAAAACAGGGGGTCACTGTTTCTCCTGCAGCCCCGTATACACTCAGCGGGGTGATACATACCTTTGAGTTGAAGATACTGTCCGAAAAGTCAGATGTTGCAGCAGAGTACGAGGTTATCATACAAGGTGATTTCAGGCTGACTGATCCTTCCGGCAAGGTCTCCGAATGGAAAAACGTGGGTTCTCCCTTCATTGTCTCTTTTCCTGCTACCGGACAATTGAATGAATTGATAGCACTCAAGGAACAGGCGTCGCTCAAGGCCATGAGGGATACAGCCGGAGAGATTGTGGCAACTCTTCTCTACCAATGAGCTATCGTAATTTCCTCAGCGAAATAGAAAAAGGCCTGCCTGCACCAGCGTATCTGCTCTACACGGCAGATCCATTTTTCTCCAGGGAAGCGGTTGAGGCGATCAAGAAACTTGTTCCCGAAACAGAAAGAGACTTCAATCTCCATATCTTTGACTTGTTTGCCAATGTGGATGAAAGCGCATCAATCCAAAAGATCGTTGAGACAGCAAATACAGTCTCTTTTTTCGGCGGCAGGAGATTTACGGTCCTCATCGTGAACCTGCAGAAACTTGTCAAAAAAGATGTCGAGCGCCTGGAGTTCTATACCGCGAATCCTTCCCCTCAGTCTGTGTTCGTGATCCTGCACATCGGGTCATGGAAAGGGGCGAAGAGGGAGAAGTTCCAGGGAGTGAAGCTTCTGTCTCTTGACATGCGGGATTCGGAAATACCTTTCTGGATAAAACAGAGAGCAGGATACCACGGACTGGTAATTTCAGATGAAGCAGTCGAGTACCTGTTAGGAGTTGTAGGCCCCGACCTTGGTCTCCTTTCGGCGGAAATCGAGAAGATTTCTTTCATGGGAAAGAAGAAAATAGCAGTAGACGATATCGCAGACATTATCACCGGAGAGAGACTGTACAGTGTCTTTGATCTTACCGATGCGCTGAGAAAAAAGGATGCTGACAGGGTTTTCGCTGTCTATAAAACGTTGAAAGAGACGACGGAAGGGTTCAGCCTTATCGGTGCGCTCAACTGGCAATATGCAAGGCTTCTCCGTACAGGGATCAGCCCCGCTGAGAATGAATATTTCATGAAGATATTCGAATGCCTCAACAGAGTCGATACTGATATGAAAAGCTCAGGAAGATTGTATCCCGTAGAATATCTTCTGCTTACACTGCTCCGGCTGCAGGGATAGCATTTACTTTCCTGCTGAGCCGGGATATGTTCCGTGAAGCGGTATTCCTGTGGATAACCCCTTTTGAGGCAGCTTTTGTGAGCGCCTTGATCGCAAGAATGAGTTCGTTTCCTGCCTCTTCTTTCTTGCCTGCAACCACTGCAGTTTCCACTTTCTTCACGACGGTCTTGATAGTGCTCCTTACCGCTCTGTTCCTTAGATTCTGTTTTTCAGCCTGTCTCGACCGTTTTATGGCCGAAAGGTTTTTCTTGGGTGTAGCTTTTGCTGGCAATGGTAACCTCCTAGTGAATTAGAAATTCTAAATTACCATAAAAATGGTTATAAAATCAATACGTTTTATTCGAAATCAGCCTCGACGGCAATAAGCCAGTAGCGTGAGGGAGAGGTTTGTATCGTTACCCGCAGTTCCTCTGAAACCCAGTGCGAATCTTCGACAAGGTTATAGAAGTATGAATCGATTCCGAAAAAACCGTCGAGGAGATGAGTGATCACATGGAGCATATTCGTCCGGTATCCCTGAGGGGTCTGCTCCAGGTCTGTAAGCGTCTGTATCCCTTCCCCCTGTAACTCGGAGATCAGATCGTGAAGGATTGTGCGGTTTTTCCGGATTGCCTGATCAAGCGTATCCCGGAACGCATGGCCCGCAGCTGACAGGGATTTTTCCTCTGCGATATGCGTATTGAAGTAACGGACCAGCTGATAATGCTGGAAAAAGTTAAAGACCTTTTCCCTGCATGTCTCGAAGTCAGCGCCGTCTGTCAGGATGAGATGATGATACTTCTGCCCTTTCCGGTGAGGCTTCGAGACCACGAAATCATATTTGATACCCTTGGGCATATTTTTACCTTATCAGTATTCATACTGTTTTTCAATATACTGCCTGTGGAACCATTCATTAAAAATTCCCCTCCTTTATAAGGAGGGGTGTGGGGAGGTTCCAAAGTTTTTTCATAAAACCCCACCCACCTCCCCTTGGAAAGGGGAGGATTTTTCCTCCCGGATATTTTATGGTAAGATGTATCTCATGAAACGTTACAAACCCCTGTCGCTCAAGAAAATAAAAACCTGTTCGCTTACATCAAGGAAAAGCAAGGTTTCTCACTCAGCCATTGCAGCACCGGCGGTGAAAGGGGATACGACGAAGACTTTTTTCAGGAAACTCCCCGACATACTTGCCGCCCGGGATTTCGTCTCCGTTGTCAAGTCCATTGCGAATGCGCACAGGAACAGAAGACCGGTGGTCCTCGGCATGGGTGCGCATCCCATAAAAGCAGGGCTTTCCCCTCTTATTATCGATCTCATGAAGCGAGGTATCATAACTGCTCTTGCAACAAACGGCGCCTGTATTATCCATGACTTCGAAATGGCGTATGTCGGCTCAACTTCCGAGGATGTTGACGCAGAGCTTTGCAAGGGGAGTTTCGGGATGGCCGGTGATACGGGGAAATATCTGAACAAGGCAATCCGTGACGGAGTACGGAAAGGATATGGTATCGGGAAATCGGTTGGAGAGATGATTCACAGGAGCAGGTTCAGCTTTAAGGGGACGAGTATCTTTGCCTATGCATTTGAACTTGGGATTCCTGCCACCGTGCATGTAGCGATCGGGTCAGATATTATCCATATGCATCCAGAGGCTGACGGTTCAGCCATCGGCGAGGGAAGCTTCCGTGATTTTAGACTCTTCGCTGCCGTGGTTTCCGATCTTGAAGGCGGGGTATATATCAACCTCGGCTCTGCAGTGATAATGCCGGAGGTTTTCCTGAAGGCGCTGACCATAGCCCGCAACCTGGGCAATAAAGTCGAGAATATTACCACAGTGAATATGGATTTTATCCAGCATTACAGGCCGAGGGAAAATGTCCTCAGAAGGCCTACGCTAAAAAAAGGCGCTGCCTATGCCCTCACAGGGCATCACGAAATCATGTTTCCTCTCCTCGCAGCAGCGCTCATCGAAGAGATCGGATAAGGTCGATAAAGGTAAGTTTTACGCACGGGGCTACTTGCCCCGTGCGTAATGAGTGATGGTTACTTTTTTAACGAGGCTACGTAGGCAACAAGGTCTTTCAACTCCTGGGAATCCGCAGCGAGAGGCTTTCCTTCTAATGCCTTCTCGATACAGGCATTAATAGCCCCCGCAATATCCCCTCCGGTATTTTCGAGTCCTTTTCCCTCAGGGTGACAGGTGTTGCAGCTTTTGTCGCTCTTGCTTCCTCCCAATGCCGGGTCTGCAAAAAGTGTTTTGCCACGTTCAGCATCCCCTCCCTGCATAACCTCCTTACCCACGGTCTGGGTTCCCCCGGAACCCTTGCTCCCTGCTCACGCTGCCTGAGCAGGTTCAGGATATCCTATCCCGATAAGAGTGGCGCCGGCAACGAGAGTCGTAATGCTCAACCCCGCGAGAATTCTTTTGAAATCTTTCTGATCCATCAAATACCTCCTTTTTTAAGGTTACTTTTGTGATTTTTCCCCTGGCGGCACACGCATATCACCCACTGCTGCTATACAAGCAAACAAGATGCCATGAGTAACCGGTTGATTTTACTTGATTCCCGGGAATCAATGAGTAAAGAAATGCGGCAAATCGCCTTTTCCCCGGACAAATTGCCCGCGAATCAGGGAGATGGATTTATTCAGGTAAGGGGGACTGCAATAATTCCATGTCAGGCAGGAAGATACCGAAACCGACTTCCGGGGGACTTCAAGGAACTCCACCGAAGGAGTTTTGCCGGCATCTGGAAGAGTGAGCGCACGCTCATCGCGGCTCATTTGTCGTGTTCGGTAATTACCTTGCCTGAAGAACTGAAAGACAACCCTGCTCTTGTGTCAAGCATAAGCGCCTCGACAATCGGCTGATTGATGTTTTTCTCCGCACGCCATTTCACCACGAAATTTGCGCCCGGTCCTCCTCTTGTATCATATTCTTTGAGGTAGAAGAAGGTGTGAGCAAATGGTTTCAGGACTAACGGTTTTTTTATATAGCTCTCGATAAATTTACCGCTCGAATCATAATAATCTACTTTCAGTAAGGTGAATGGGTATTTGGGGTCTACATTATGGATGCTTAACATTGTTGCAAGCTGGAACGGGTTTCCTTTCGGCCCGGAATAGACATTTGAATAGATAGGGACATAGAGGGTTTCACCGGATGAAAGCGCCCTGTCAGGTTCTGCCTGTGCGAAGAGCGGGAAGAATACTATTGCAAGAACCAGAGAATACCACAAGACCTTGGTTTTATGATACGTTTCTGGGAACATAAATACTTTCCTCCTTTATCTGAAAAAACTGCATCAGCGTTTGAAAAGGATCGAGAAAAAAATATACTTTGCCAATACTTCCGCATCGTTCTCTGAAATCTCTCTATTCCCAAATTTGGGCATGCTTCCTTTCGGAGCCCTCATTGCCGAGGTAATATCTTCCTGCTTTTGTATCGCTTTCATCCTGCTGCTATCCTGATGGCATCTGATACAATGTTCCTGAAACAGCTTCTCCCCGGGATTTTCCTGTGTCGTCTTTACCGCAGTCTTTGTCGGTGGTTCATTTTGTTCACCGACTCTGTTGCATCCGCCGAGCACCAGCGGTAAGATGCCTATGCACAATAACAATACTCTTGCCAGAGAAATATTCATTCTCATGCAGCTCCTTCCCGATACTCAACTCTATTCTTGTTGCCGACTACTAAAAGTCTACGGGAAAATACCGCATTTATCAACTTGCGGGAGAGATTTTTATAAGAGAGTATGATTCTTAGAGAGAGATACTGTGAGCGGTTTCAACCATGCTTATTCACATAGTATTCTTTTTGAACGACAAATGCTCATACATGACAACTTCCCTTTGGAACAAATAGTACGCTCATTTCTTGACAAATGAACAGCCTATAATTACAATGTAAATATGACAGCAATATCGTTCGAGTGGGATGAAAAGAAAAATGCTTTGAATAAGAAAAAGCATGGTGTTAGTTTTGAAGAGGCCCAGACAGTATTTGTTGATGAGAATGCTTTGCTGATCCATGATCCCGACCATTCGGACGATGAGGATCGATTTGTCATGCTCGGATTAAGTGCACGACTCAGGGTAGTGGTCGTTTGCCACAGCTATCGAAGTGAGCAGACGGCGATAAGAATTATTTCTGCCCGCAAAGCAACGCGCCTGGAGCAGAAACAATATGGGGAAAGGTGGTCAAAATGAGAAAGGAATATGATTTTTCAAAAGCAAAGAAGAATCCCTATTCAGGTCAACTCAAGAAACAGGTTACAATTCGTCTTGATGAGGGGACAGTTGAATATTTTAAAAAGCTTGCCAAAGACGCAGGAATACCATATCAAACGCTCATTAATCTGTACTTGCGTGATTGCGCTGCGGCTGGCAGGAAACTCTCGATACAATGGAAGGCTGCATAAATTATTAACCCGGCAATTAAATACCTTAATTATGTCATTCCGGCTTGTCCGGAATCTTTCTTTGAATTCAATTTGTTACGCCGTTCGATCCCCAACAAGCGAGGATGACGGCTTGTAATATTTTGTTGCCGAGTTAATAGGTATGGAGATTTTTCGGTAGGTGCTGCAGTGCCTTTGCGCCGGTCTGTTAGTCAGAGAAATTCACATCTGAATATCAGACTATTTGCATAATTACATGCCTGACACCGATTTTCCCTCACTTCTCACAGTTCGAATAATAGTTTAAACATTCACCGGCACATCTACCATCTCCGCTTTCAAATCCTTTTTTGAGGTAATCAAGACCTTCCTGTTCATCTTCAATGCAACCAATGCCGAAAAGGGTCATGTGCCCCAACTTATAGTAAACAGTAGGTGAGCCTAAATTTAAAGCCTGCTTATATAGGTTGTAAGCTTCCCGATGGTTTTCGACCTCACGGTAATAATCTGCTAAATCCTCTACTTCACTCCAAGCATTCTTCGTCTTTTTTGCAGTATCTCTCGATCTGTATTGTCTGCTATTTTGTCCGGAGCGTTAGCACATTCTGTTTTGAGTACTTGCTGGGCTTCAACTATAACTCCAATTACTTCTTTCAAAGGTGCTTGAAAAAACTCTCTATTGTTGGAAAGTCTATACCCTTTCTGTTCAAGCTTCTTATGTATATAATTTTCAGCTTGGGAGCAGTCATCAAAATGAGCATCAAAAGCTACAATAAAGGGAACTGGAACGCCGGTTGCAGCAGATAATTCTTTTGCTCGACCTTCAACATCTCTTGTTGTTTTGCCAACCTTTACAAGATTGTCCATCGAATAATTGATAAGCACGTAAACATACCCAGAACTAAGCATTTATTTCTCCTTCTTCTTTAAACTTTCGAGCAAGCCCTTTCTGGTAGTCAATACAACGCTACTTTCTGTTAATATTAAAATCCATATTGAAACGTGTTACGCCGGGGGAATGCCGCCACGGTTTATCAAAATCGTCGTCTTTGCTTGGCCTCGTAAATTTAAGAGATGTTGGGCTATAGCCATTTACAAATTTCAACGCTGAAACAACATTGTTAATGGACATGGAAATTAGCTGAATTAACAGTGTGACCTTTTCTATCTTCCAGTTCAGTGAAATCCGACGAGAACGCAAACTTCTGTTTTTCTTTTCTGGGAAAATTGATTCCAGTCTGATAAATGAGGCACCGTATTCTGAATGGCCAATAAGTTTCATTTCGTCATCGGGTGGTGGCAAGCCATACTGATGTTCAAGATCAATGGATAGACCAAAGCCGCCAGCTTTAATTCTGAAACCGTGTTTTAGGCTGTTGTACTCATCAATGTAGTTTTTGTCCAAGTATTCGTAAGCCTTTGCCAAAGTTGAGCAAAGAGTTCTGTCGTTATTTTGTTCTTTTCTGTTTCAGGCATGTATCGGATAAATATTGAGTCTGGAATTGCCTTCCAAGATATGTCCGTCAGCCTTAGCTTTGAAAAAAGTGTTTTGTCTTCTTGATTAATCCGGACGATAACTTCTCTAAGGTCTGGCGTAGAACACTTTGCTATCCAAGCGTAGGCGCAATCAGGTGCTTGAACATAACTGCCCAATAAAGAGAACAGCGTTTCAAGAGCTTGATAAAAAGACATTCCGAGAGAAACCGCCGCTCTCTTATCGTCCTCTGTTGATAGGTGTGTATTGAGAACATAGTCAAAATAGTCCATATCGATGCTTTCAAGAAACTCATTATTTCGACCTATGATATCATGTTCCCATATGCAATACGGTTCGTTATTCACAACAATGATCGTATTAACCATTTATGTTTCTCGTTGATGAGCCAACAAGTTATTAGATAGTTTCTCGATAACTCCGACAACTTCTATCCTCTGCAAGTGATCGGAAAAATCCCTCTCGTCGTAACTACTTGATTTAATATCTTTGCCGGGCTGACTAACATTACATTTGTGGTGTTATCGAGTTTTCCGTCTAACACGCAGAGCCCCCTTAATATGAGCTATTTTAGACCTCGCTGGTCGGTCAAAGTCAAGCAATAATATTATTGAATTCGGATCGAAAGCTATGGCCGATTACAATTGCTCGTGATGCAAGATTTCAGGAAGAATGCTGTCCTGAATAGTTCCACCTGATAGCTTTTACTTCTTTAATAGAGCAGTAAAAATGTTCCGTGCTTTTGTATTGTTTCTATTTATACAATTCCACTACAGTAAATGGGTTTTCATCATTCGGACGGTAACGGTGGAGCCGGAAGCGTATTTCTTTCCCGGATACCTGCACTACGAGATAGTTGTAATCTTCTACCCTCGGCTGTCCTTCCCAGTAGAGTTCTTCAGGATAATCCTTTGGAGGTTGATTCACTCCATGTCGTTGTTCACCACCACCGGCCCCAAGGACGAGGTAACGTATATTGTCGACCAGGTAAATTTCTGTGGTATGCACATGCCCGTTAAACACAGTTATGTTCAGATCAGATGAGAAGGGTTTTATGAATGGGTGCGGATTTTCGTTCGGTGGAAGGGGGCCGAATCCGGACTGGCAAAAAGCGGGGTTGTGGAAGGTGATGAAAACCTGATGCAGCTTCTTGTCTTTCGCTTCGTTCAGCCATTCTGTCAGGATTGCCATTTGCTTTTGAAAATCGGGATGCCTGCTTCCCCAGGCTGCAGGGGTTCGGTAATCCATATCTCCGGTATCGAGGAAGATGAAACGACAGCCCCGATAATCAAATTTGTAGACTCTCTGTTCACTGGTAAAACCCATCTGGGTGAGATACGGAACTGTACTCAGAAGCCCCTCAAGGTTCTCATCAAACCAGGTTTCATGATTTCCCGGAGCCGGGAAAAAGCGTCCGGGGAGACCCTCCGGGTTCCCGGAAGGCAGTTTAGAGAGAAATCTTTCATGGAAGTCGTGCCAGAAAGGGCTTGTATCCCTTGTTTTCCCCTGATATCCGAAATAGGTCATATCCCCAGTATTAAGGCAGAATGACGGACCGTTCCCGGAATCCTCTGCTCCCTCCTTCATTCCTGCGATAATATCGCGGTATACCCATGCCTGGCCTTCACTGCGCAGTGACACATCGGCTTGAGGCCCTTCCACTATAAGGCGCGGCCAACCATTCTTCAGGACGGTCAACCTGTATTTGTCAGGAAGTCCTTTGGGCCAATACTTGAACCAATCCAGTTCTCCCGTATCGGGATCAAAGCTCATGATTTTCTCTACAGCCAGGTCCGGTCCATATGCATAGCGCTTGATTTGCTCGAAGTATTTTTCGATTTCATCGGTTTGACCGGATTTATACGGAAGGTACCCCGGCAAACGGTTATCTCCAAAAACAACGAAGGAAAAAGATCCTTCCTGTTCTTCTGCAAACGCTGAATGCTGATAAATAAGGAGCAGGGATACTGACAAGAGACTTAAGAGGACAGCAAATAATTTCCGTTTCATAGTATGCCTCCATAAAGGGAACAGGTATGCTTGAAGAGAATACCAAAAAAACCTGTAGTGCATCAACTACGACTATAGGAGAGACAATCGAAATTATTCGATTCCTCAGGGTTCTGGTATACTTTTTTTATGAAGAACCAGGAAGTCGCGCGGATTTTTAATGACATCGCGGACCTGCTTGAAATCAAGGGTGATAACCCGTTCCGTATCCGGGCATACAGGCGGGCAGCGCTCAATATCGAAGGGCTTTCAAAGGATGTATCCCAGACCTTAAAGGATGAGCTGCTCAAAATACCCGGCATCGGACAGGACCTTGCAGGGAAGATCGGGGAATATACTGAAACCGGAAGAATACAGGCGTATGAAGACCTGAAAAAGGAAGTCCCCGGAGGGCTCAGCGCCCTCCTTTCCATTCCGGGACTCGGTCCGAAGACCGCAAAACTCCTCTTCGAACAATTGCAGATCACAAATCTGGAAGAGCTCGAACGGTATGCGCAGGAACATAAACTGAGCGGTTTGCCGGGCATCAAGGAAAAAACAGAGGAGCATATCCTGAAAGGGATCGGGATGCTGAAGCGGGGGATGGAAAGACAGCCGTTGGGAAGAGTCCTGCCGATAGCCAACGACATACTTGAATGCCTCAGAAAAGACCCTGTCGTGAAGAAACTGAGCATAGCGGGAAGCATACGCCGGTGGAAAGATACGATCAAGGATATCGATATCCTCGCAACATCGGAAGATCCGAAATCTGTCATGAATACCTTCGTGCATCTGCCGCAGGTGAAAGGGATACTCATGCATGGTCCGACGAAGTCGAGCGTGATTATTCAGGAAGGGCTGCAGGTGGACCTCCGGGTTGTTGAGGAGGAGAGTTTCGGGGCGGCGCTTGCCTATTTCACCGGCAGCAAGGAGCATAACATACGCCTGAGAGAAATGGCGGTAAGGGGCGGATTAAAAATCAATGAGTACGGGATATTCAGGGAAAAAGATAACAGGAAACTCGGAGGGGCAAAGGAGGAAGAGGTCTATAAGCACCTTGGTCTTCCCTATATCCCCCCTGAACTGCGCGAAGACTTGGGAGAAATCGAGGCTGCGCTGCAGGGGACGCTGCCGAAGCTCGTGGAACTCAGGGACATAAAGGGAGACCTCCATGTCCATACGAAACGGAGTGACGGAAGTCATGATTTTGACGAATTGATCGAGGCAGCACGGGCGAGGGGGTATGAATATATCGCGATAACCGATCATTCAAAAGGGCTTGGAATTGCGCGGGGATTAACGCCGGAACGTCTTATCGAAGAAAAAAAGGAGATCGATGCCCTGAACAAACGGCTGAGAGGGTTTAAGCTCCTCGCAGGCACCGAGGTCGATATCAGGAGCAACGGCGAGATCGATTTCCCGGACGAAATACTCAGGACGCTGGATATTGTGGTCGCATCCATCCATTCGGGATTCCGTCAGGGCAGGGAACAGCTCACCGGCAGGCTCATATCCGCCATGAAGAACCCCTATGTTTCTATTATTGCCCACCCCACAGGGAGACTTATCGGAGAGCGGGACCCCTATGAGTTGGATATGGACGAATTTCTGAGGGCGGCACAGGCAACAGGGACGGCCATAGAGATCAACGCATATCCTCTCAGGCTGGACCTGAATGACGTCTATGCAAAAAAGGCGAAGGAGATGGGCATCCCCATAGCAATCAGCACGGATGCCCATGTCACCACCCAGTTCGAATACATGGGGTACGGTGTATCTATCGCAAGACGGGGCTGGCTCGAAAAGAGCGATATCCTCAATACCCTGAGTTATGCTTCGCTTGTAAAGGCGCTGAAGAAGAAGAGACCGGGCAAAAAATAACAGCGCATGCTTTTGACTTTAGACTTTTGTCCCCGGTTTTGCAATAATTGAGGGAGAGATGAAGAAGAAGGTTGTAGTTTTTGAAACAGACCCGGGAGTTTTAGAATTTCTCAAATCCTTCTTCAAGGGGAGGAGTGAGTACGCGGTCTCTTTTGTCAGGGGTGAGAGGAGCGCCCTCATCAGAACCATTGCCAGGAGAGAACCGGATGTCCTTATAATCAGCAGCCCAGAGGGCCTCAAACACATTCACCCTGCTGAGGTGAGATGCCCGATTGTCGGGATAGTCTCGACGGACCAGACAAAAGGCATCCGTTCGGTTGTCCATTCAGATGTCGAATGTTATTTATTGAGCCCTTTCCACAAGGATGAACTCGATACTAAACTGAGACTGGCGACCAGGGAACACAGCTGGTTCGACATCCTTGACAGAGACAAAGAAAACCTGCAGGCGGTTTTGGAACTGACCAATCTGGTCTCGTCAACGTTGAATCCGAAGCAGGTGCTCGATATCATTGTCAAAAAAATATCGAGAACCATCAACCTGAAACGGTGTTCATTTTTCAGTATCGGCATCGGCAAGCAGAAATCCGCAGAAGTGGTCTCTTCCTCTGATCTTGTCGGTTCACAAAAAATAACGGTCGACCTGAAGAAGTATCCGGAGATAAGAAAAGCCCTTTCTTCCCGGAAGACGATTATCGTGAAAGACGCGCAGAGAGACCCCCTGATGAAAGAAGTGAAGAGTATGATTGCCCCCCTGAAAATACGGAGCATTATCGTTGTGCCCGTGATATTCCGTGACGAGGTGATAGGCACACTGGTGCTGAGCACTACAAAGGCAGGTCATTCTTTCAGCAAGAAAGAGATACAGTTATTCACGTCACTTGCGAAAGCCTCTGCGAATGCCCTCTATAATGCGTTTCTCTATGAACACCTCGATAAGGAAAAGACGCGGCTCGAAAAGCTCGCCATCACCGATTACCTGACCGGCATCTACAACGTGCGGTATTTCTATAACAGGCTTGAGGAAGAATTCAGCAGGGCGGAGAGGTATGGACTGCCACTGAGCTGCATCATGGTTGATATCGACCACTTTAAAAAAATTAACGACACCCTGGGGCACAGAGTCGGGGACATCGTGCTGAGAGAATTCGCGCAGCTTGTGAAAAGACATACGAGAAAATCGGATATATTCGCGCGGTACGGCGGTGAGGAATTTATCATGCTGCTCCCCCAGACTTCACGGAAAGGAGCAATGAGAGAGGCTGAAAGGGTCAGAGAGGCTGTCAGTGAGCATTCTTTTTCTGCTGAAAAAACTGCGGTCAGCATCACAGTCAGTGTGGGTGTGACTTCATTCCCTCACGCAAAAATCAAAAATCATGACGATCTGATCCATTGTGCCGACACCGCAATGTTCGAGGCCAAGAAAAAAGGCCGGAATATGGTCAATGTATTCCCTGCAAAGTAATTGATGCCTCCCTGAATCTGGTAAAATAGATCGTGGAAATAATAACGTCCCATATGAATGCCGATTTCGACTCCCTCGCTTCGATGGTCGCCGCAAAAAAACTGTATCCCGATGCAGTGATTGTCTTTCCCGGCTCCCAGGAAAAGAAGCTGCGGGATTTTCTCGAAACATTTGATCCGGTAGAGATCAAGCGTATCAAGGATATTGACCTTTCCCTGGTAACCAGGCTGATTATCGTTGACACCAAAATACCGGCCAGGATCGGACCACTCGCGGAACTTCTGTCGAGGAAGAATTTAAAAATCCATATTTATGACCACCACCCTTTCAGTAAAGGGGATATCCGCGGCGAGGTGGAGAAGATCGAGAATGTCGGCGCAACGGCGACAATCTTCACCGAGATATTGAAGAACAGGAAACGGTATCCGACGCCGATAGAAGCAACAATCCTTGCCCTGGGTATCTACGAGGAAACAGGCTGTTTCCTCTTCCCCTCGACAACCGAAAGGGATATGCTCGCAGCAGCCTATCTCCTGAAAAGGGGTGCAAATCTCAACATTGTATCGAGCTTCATCAAGATGGAACTGACTATGGAGGAATTCGACATCCTGAACAAGCTTGTCCAGTCGTCGAAAGACCATGTGGTGAAGGGGATACGGATTAAGATAGCAAAAGCCTCCTGCGAACAGTATCTCGGTGATGCAGCCCACCTTGCACATCGTATGATAGATATGGACGACATAGACGCGGTGATTGTTCTTCTCGCAATGGAGGGGAAAATACTGCTGGTGGCCCGGAGCAAAGCGCCGGAACTCGATGTATCAAATATCATGAAGGGATTCGGCGGCGGGGGGCATCCGACCGCAGCTTCGGCAACGGTGAAGGAAGCAACACTCGAGGGGGTTGAGGACAGTCTTGTAGAGAGCATCAATGAGAATGTAAAACCGGGCAAGACTGCATCGGATGTCATGACACGGCCCGTTGTTACCATTCAGGGTGAACTTCCCATTAAAGAGGCAGAGGCGATGATGACCCGGTATGGGGTGAATGTTCTCCCGGTACTGAAAGGGGAGAAATACGCCGGCCTCATCTCCCGTGAATTCGTTGAGAAGGCGCTTTACCACGGATTCGGAAAGAGCAGGGCGATTGATTTTGCGACGACTGACGCCAGTATTGTCACTCCGGAAAGTCCCGTCAGGGAGATCGAAACGGTGATGATCGAGCAGAATCAGAGATTCATGCCTGTTATCCACGACGGAAAGATTGTCGGGGCGATAACACGGACAGATCTCCTCCGCACTCTTTATGAAGAATTTTTAAGGAGGCGCAGAATCGAGGAAACGCTTACAAAGGAAAAACAGACAATCGGCAGAAATCTCTCATCGTGGCTGAGAGAACGGTTCCCGGCGAATGTCTTCGGCCTCCTGAAACTCGCCGGAGAGGTTGCGGAGGAAAAGGGCTTTCAGGCGTATCTCGTCGGTGGTTCTGTGAGAGACCTGCTCAGGGGGGAGGAAAACCTCGATATAGACATTGTGATAGAAGGGGAAGGAATCGCCTTCGCAAGAATATTCGGGGAACGGGTGCACGCAAAAGTGAGGACACACCAGAAGTTCGGCACTGCACAGATATTCACAAACGGGACAAAACTGGATGTTGCAACGGCGAGAACCGAATATTACGAATCCCCTGCAGCCCTTCCGAAGGTCGAGACTTCATCCATCAAGAAAGACCTTTACCGGAGGGACTTTACCATCAATACGCTTGCGGTGAAACTGAATCCGAGGGATTTTGGCCTCCTCACGGATTTTTTTGGAGGGCAGAGGGACCTGAGGGAAAAGACACTCAGGGTGCTCCATAACCTCAGTTTTGTGGAAGATCCGACCCGCGCATTCAGGGCGGTCAGATTTTCAGAACGGTTTGGGTTCAAGATCGGCAAACATACGGAAAATCTTATCAGATCTACTATAGAAATGAATCTCTTCGAAAAACTTTCCGGCCCGAGGCTCTACGAGGAACTCCTCATTTCATTCCAGGAGACGGACCCTATTAAGACACTGAAGAGGCTTTCCGTTTACGGGCTTCTGAAGGTTATTCATCCCCGGCTCGAATTTACCGAGGAACTGGAAACGACACTCAGGTCACTGCAGGAAACACTCTCGTGGTTTAATCTTCTTTTCCTTGAAGAGAAGACAGACCGGGGCATCCTCTATCTCATGGTTCTGTTGTCAGGTCTCAAGGAAGAAGACGTGAGGAGCGTGCTCGACAGACTCTCGCCGCCGCCAAAAACAAGGGAACTTATACTCAAGGGTTTGTCCCGGGCAAAGGATATCCTGAGAAGGCTCCCTCTGGATGACCCGGTAGAAACATATGCGTTGCTGAGCAATCTTGATCTCGAGACAGTGCTCTTCGTAATGGCGCTAAGCAAGGACAGAAAGAAGCAGAAGGTGATATCTCATTATCTTACGGAATTAAGAAATATCAGGACGATTCTTACAGGCAAAGATTTAAAGAAGATGGGAATTCCTCCGGGGCCTCTCTACTCAACGATTCTCAAAGAACTTCTCGATGAGAAACTCAGGGGGCATCTGAAATCGCGTGATGATGAAGAACGGTTCGTGAGTTCCCGGATTTAACCCCGGTTTTTACATATCCACCGGTATTCTATGCGGGATAATACCCCGTTATTTTTTCAGTGATTTCCCGATTCTTTTTTCGAGCGACTTCACCTTCATCTCGATGCGGTTCGGTTTCCCCTTCCGGTCGTCTATGGTAATTGTTGTGACCGCTCGTTCGCCTTTTTTCATAACCGTCCCGTGGCACTTCTTCACGAGTTTCATAATTTCATCCCATTCACCTTCAACAACAGTGCCCATGGGGTTCAGCTTGTAAGGGAGTCCGCTGGCGTCAACAATTTTCAGAACCTCCGCGAGTTGAGCCCCCAGGCTGCTTCCAATGCCGATAGGGATAACACTGAATTCTACAAGCATGGCAATCCTCCTTTTTACGGGATGGACAATAATTATGAAGGTTTTTCAAAGAGGAGAGGCAATGAACATTGCCCCTCCTCTATAAGTAGTAAGGCATGCAAATTTATTTAACGGCGTCTTTCAGAGCTTTTCCAGACGTGAATTTCGGGATTTTTGCTGCAGGAATGGTAATAACTTCACCGGTTCTCGGGTTGCGGCCTTTTCTGGTCTTTCTTTTCGTTACCGAAAAAGTACCAAAGCCGACAAGCGTTACCTTCTGCCCTTTTTTCATGGCGGATCTGATAGCGTTTAATGTGGAATCGAGTGCCCGGGACGCATCTGCCTTGCTTAACCCCGTGCCTGATGCGATCTTGTCGATCAATTCTGCTTTTGTCATCTGATTTTCCCCCCTTTCATTCTTAAGATTATGGATAAATATGCAGGTAATAAATGCTGAAATAACAGTATCAAGGAAGAAATCCTTTTGTCAAGCCAAAAATGATGGTTTGACCTTAGAAAAACTCATGCCAGATGCTGTTTTGCAAGGAGATGGAGAAGAAAAATTTTCGCAATGAATATATCACCGGAACGATTGGAAAATCCTTTGAGAAAATCCGGGAAAAAGATGTTTCGTTTATTTTCTCATTCCCTATGAATACAGCAGATATCCGAAAGCTTTCGGGACTCATTCTCGGTCTAACACCCTCCGCGAGCAATTTTATTGGCTGGCGATATGGCCCTTGTCCGTGTGCAGAAGGTGAAACAGGATGTCGGGCAACCTAATGCGTGCCATTTAACATTTTTTCCAATAAAACAATATGTAGTACTTCTTTGCAGCATTGTATACAGAATATAGGAAATTCTATTTTTTTCTTGACATTCTTTTTTTTCACTACTATTATTGAGTGGTAGAAAGTGGTAGAAAGTGGAGGGAATAATGCCGGCTTTCTCAGGTAAATATTACTACACGGTTGATCCGAAAGGGAGAATCATCATCCCTGCTCCTTTCCGAGAAATTATCATAGCCAATTATAGCACAAAACTTTTTATCACAAACGCCCTGTTTGACAATTGTCTCTGCATCTATCCGATGGAAGAATGGCACAGACTCCAGGAACAGGTGAGAACAAAACCGAGGTCCGATGAAGCGATCAGGTATTACCTGAGAAGGGTGGTCGCGTCGGCAATCGAAACAGAAATCGATAAACAGGGGCGGGTTCTTGTTCCGTCTGCATTGCGTGAGGATGCAAAGATCAATGGGAATGTGGTGCTCGCAGGACAGATAGAGAGGATCGAATTATGGGACAGGAACGAGTGGGACATGTTGTACGACCCTGCGAAGATAGACCGGAAAGCCATAGAGGAAAAACTTGCTGCCTATGGTCTTTAACCATGCAGCATGAAGGTCCTCCATCTTCCGGTTCTCTCTGCCGAGGTGCTCGATATGCTTAGCCCGAAGCAGGATGGGATCTATGTAGATGCAACGATCGGTCCCGGGGGACATGCAGAACAAATAATGAAATGCCTTGGCCCGGCGGGCAGACTCATCGGCATTGACAGAGATGAGGATGCCTTGAAGATAGCCGGGGAAAGACTTTCGGACGAAAGGGTTGCCTTGATGAGAGGAGAGTTCTCAGAGGTGGAAGACCTTCTGTCGCAGGCGGGTATCGCTAAGGTTGACGGTATTCTCTTTGACCTCGGGCTTTCTATGGTCCAGATGAGAGACCCCCTCAGAGGATTTAGTTTCCTCTCGGAGGAGCGCCTCGACATGAGGATGGATAAAGGGCAAAAAATATCAGCATGGGACGTTGTGAACCGATATTCAGGAAAAGAGATCGAAAGGGTCCTGAGGGAATTCGGAGAAGAGCGCCTGGCACGTAAAATAGCACAGGCGATCGTGAACCAGAGAGGCAAAAAAACGATTGATACCTGCTCCGGACTGGCGAAGATCGTTGCTGCAGTATATGGGTCAAGAGGCAAGGTGCATCCTGCGACGAAGACATTCCAGGCGTTGAGAATCGAGGTGAACAGGGAACTCAATCAGCTTGCTGCAGGCCTTGAGGCATCAGTGAGACTGCTGAAAAAAGGTGGAAGGGTGTGCGTAATCTCATACCATTCGCTGGAGGACAGGAAGGTCAAACATTTTTTTGCAGAAAACGCGAAGAAAGGTGTGATAAAAATTCTTACCAAGAAACCCCTCACCTCCGGGCAGGAGGAACGCAGGGCAAACCCGTCATCGAGGAGCGCAAAACTGAGAGCAGCGGAGAAATATGATGTATAGGGGGAGGAGCACTATGCTTTCATTCGTAATCAAACCGCTCCTGATTCTCTTCCTTGTGTTTTGTGCATTCGGACTCGTGTATCTGAGATCGAGCTTCCTGACACTTGAATACAGCCTTGGGGACCTTGAGAAACAGAAGACACAGCACCTTACAGAGAGGAAATCGCTGCTTGCAGAAAGGACGGGCCTCCTTTCTTTTGCAAAACTTCAGGTATCCCGCAACGATGGGGAAGCGTTTGTGATGCCTGACAGGCTCAAAGTTGTCTATATCAATAAACAAAAGGGATATTTACCGTACAAGGCGTCGCTCGAGCGAAAGCAGTGAGCTGAGACGCATACAGATTTGAGGTGGGGGGTTGACCAAAAAGAGGGCGGTAATTCTTAACACTGCAATTATCTTCAGTTTTATCCTGGTCTCCCTGCGTCTTGTTGACCTGATGATCTTCAACCATAACCGGCTTGCCGAACGGGCAAAACAGCAGCATAGCAAGGTTGAGGATGTTCAGGCAAGGCGCGGGGTTATCTTCGACAGGAACGGAAGGGAACTCGCGCTCAACCTCGATCTCGAATCACTGTACGGTGATCCTGTAATGCTTGAGTTGAACGAGGGGAATATCAAAAAACTCGCATTGCTGATCAATAAGGAGCCAAAAATCATTCGCACAAAAGTGCCGGAGAGCGGACGATTTTTCTGGATAGAGCGAAAGCTTGAACCGGAAACTGCAGAGAAGATAAAGGGGCTTGAGATTGAAGGACTGGGTTTTCTGACTGAAGCGAAGCGGGTTTACCCCAAGGGTGTGCTCGCCTCTCATGTCCTTGGGTTCGTCGGCATAGACAACCAGGCGCTTGAGGGCATAGAGCTGAAGTTTGACAAAGACCTGAAGACAAGCGGGGGAAAAGTCGTTGTGGGAAGGGATGCCAGCGGCAAAATCCTCTCATCAGGAGTGGAGACGGAGACAAACGGCAACAGCCTTGTGCTTACTATTGATGAAGGCCTTCAGGGAATTCTCGAAAACGAGCTTGAAAAAGCAACGATACAATGGCGGGCCGCCTCGGCAACGGCTATTATGATGGACCCATTTACCGGTGAGGTGCTGGCCATTGCGAACAGACCTACCTACGACCCAAACAGGGGAGGCATGGCTTCCGATTCAGAGAAGAGAAACAGGGCCATAACCGATTGTTATGAGCCGGGGTCGACATTCAAGATTATCATTGGTGTCGCCGCACTTGAGGAAAAGATAGCAAAGGCAGGGACCTTGTTCGATGTGAGCAAGGGAAGCATTAATGCCGGGGGCAAGAATATAGGGGACGTACATAAATACGGTGTGCTCACATTCCGTGAAGTCATTCAGAAATCATCGAATGTCGGTTCGATCATGATCGGCATGAAGCTGGGAAAAGAGCGAATCTATAAATATGCAAAACTTATGGGTATAGGGGAAAAAACAGGGATAGACCTTCCGGGCGAAGTATCCGGCTGGATATATCCCCCGGAACGCTGGTCCGGGACCTCTATCGGGGCAATTCCAATCGGACAGGAGGTTGCCGTAACCCCCCTCCAGATTCTCAGGGCGTATGCTGCAATTGCGAACGGGGGATACCTTGTGAAACCCCATGTCGTCTCGGAGATCCTTTCTCCGTCGGGAGAGGTCATCGCCTCTTTCAGGAATCCGGACAGGCATCGCATCCTTTCTTCGAAGACAGTTGAGACATTCAGGGACATACTCGCAACGGTTACCGAGGAGGGAGGAACCGGAAAAAGCGCATCGGTTGACGGCAACCCTGTAGCAGGCAAAACAGGAACGGCGCAGATGATCAATCCGGTCACGAAGAGGTACTCAAAGGAGAAATATGTAAGTTCCTTCGTCGGGTTTGTGCCTGCCGACAACCCGAGACTTGCGATGATCGTTGTGGTATATGAACCGAAAGGCCAGATATATGGAGGAGTTGTCGCTGCGCCGGTTTTCCGGGAAATTGCGAATCAGGCCTTATCGTATATGGAGATACCGAGGGACGACAATGCCCAGCAGGCTCATTTCGTAGTAGCAAGATGATGCTGACGGAAATCCTCAGGGACTGCGAGTATATGGGAAGGGGAGCAGAAAGCACATTGGGAAGAGAAAGCATCGGGCCGGCGCTCGATATAAAAGGCATTGCATACGACTCGCGCAAGGTGAAGGGAGACTATTTATTTGTGGCAATACGAGGAGAAAATTTTGACGGCCATGATTTTCTCGAAAAGGCAATAGCACAGGGGGCGGTTGCAGTTGCTCATGAAGAGAACATATACAAACAGTCTCCGGATATACGGTATATCCAGGTGAACAACGGCAGAAAAGCCCTTGCATGCATGGCAAATAACTTTTATGAACGGCCGTCAGAAAGCCTTGGCATCATCGGGATAACCGGAACCAACGGAAAGACCACCACATCCTACCTTCTCAAATCCATAATCGAGACAACTGGTGAGACCGTTGGATTAATCGGGACAATTCAATATATGATAAAGGATCAGGTTTTCCCCGCAGTACATACCACCCCTGAGGCCCCTGAATTTCAGTGTCTCCTGAAAGAGATGCTTCTGTCCGGCTGCCGTTTCGTGGTATCAGAGGTCTCCTCACATGCGCTCGCGCAGTACAGGGTCGATGGAACCGCTTTTCATACTGCAATATTCACGAACCTGACGAGGGACCATCTGGATTTCCATAAGACTATGGATGAATACTTTCATGCCAAAGCGCGGCTATTTACAGAACTCCTGGTGAGAACAGGAACCGCTGTGATAAACCTTGATGACGTATCCGGCCTGAATTTGTCTATGGCGATGAGGGCAGGAGAGGGCGGGCCGGGGCAAATCATCACTTACGGGATTGAAACACAGGCAGACCTCCTGGCCCGTGATATCACGAATTCCTTTGAGGGGTTGCGGTTCACGGTATTGTTTCGGGGGGATGCCTACGAGATACTTTCGCCGCTTACCGGCATGCCGAATGTATATAACATACTTGCCGCAGCCGGCGCTGCAGTTTCCCTCGGGATTCCATGGAAAGCCATCATACAGGGGATTCGTAATGCATCCTGCATCAGGGGCAGGTTTGAGAAAGTTGAAGCGGGGCAGGAATTCCTCTGCATTATCGATTATGCGCATACAGAAGATGCCCTTGAACGGTTGATTCGCACCGCGCGGGAACTTCTCGATAAAAAATCCACCGCCGGGGCGGCGCATACAGCGCCCCGTATCATAACCGTCTTTGGTTGCGGAGGAGACAGGGACCGCGGCAAAAGACCGAAAATGGGCGAAATCGCAACAAAACTCAGCGATTTTGTCATTATCACCTCTGACAATCCGCGCTCGGAAGAACCGGGTACCATTATCCGGGATATTGAAGACGGCGTCACAGGGAAAAACTACCTTGTTGAGGTTGACCGGCGTGAAGCGATATGCAAAGCGGTATACATGGCAAGAGAGGGTGACATTGTTCTTGTAGCAGGCAAGGGGCATGAAGAGTATCAGGAAATTAAGAGTGCAAAACACCGGTTCAGCGACAGGGAAGTAATCGAGGAGGTGCTGAAGGTCAGACCGGGAATATAAGGGAATAATGATTGCAGGGAATTATATTGAAAGAACGCTGATGGGAACTATAACCATAGAGGATGTCATTACCGCGACGCAGGGAAAGATCATTGCCCGCGGACAGGAGATTTTTGCGGGCCTTTCAATAGATTCGAGGACGATCCGGGAAGGAGAATTGTTCATCGCGCTGAGAGGGAAAAATTTTGACGGCCATGATTATATGGAGAAGGCGCTGGAGCGGGGGAGCGGAGCGGTTGTCGACAGGGAACCGCTATCCACTGTCCGGGGCAAGACTCTCATTTATGTTGAGGATACGCTCAAAGCCCTTCAGGATATTGCTCACCATATGCGTATAAAGAGGGACATCCCGGTTGTCGCTATCACAGGCTCAAACGGCAAGACAACAACAAAAGAGCTTACCGCAGCGGTTCTCGGTACGGAGCACAGGGTATTAAAAAACACCGGGAACCTCAATAATCAGATCGGACTTCCTTTGAGCCTTGCGGGGATCAGTGATGCAGAGGAGATGATCGTTCTCGAAATGGGCGCGAGCGCACCCGGAGACATTCGGGAGTTGTGCGCAATTGCCGCGCCTGGTATCGGAGTTTTAACGAATATCAATTATACCCATCTGGAGAGTTTCAGGGACCTTGAGACGATCCGGAGAACAAAACTCGAAATCCTCGGTTCCGTGCATACGGTCGTGGTGAATGCCGATGACCTTTTTCTCATGGAAGGGCTTAAACAATCAGGATATCAGGGCAGGGTCATCAGGTACGGCATGCATCAGGAGGCCGAAGTTCGTGCGGTCGATATACAGCTGGATGATACGGGCGCCAGATTTCAGATTCTTTTTCAAGGAAAAGAACCGCTCCGGGTGAACTCGAAAATATCGGGAGTCTTCAATATCTATAACATCCTGGCAGCAGCTTCTGTCGGGTATCTCCTTGGTATTGATCCCCTCCATATAAGGGACGGCGTAGAAAGATTCGCAGGCGTTCCCATGAGGCTGCAACTGCGGGAAATGAACGGCATCCTGATTATCAGTGATGTGTACAATGCAAATCCTGCCTCCATGGAAGCCGCGCTCAGAGAGCTGGTGAGGATTAAAAAAGGAAGGACGATCGCCGTGCTTGGCGACATGCTTGAATTGGGAACCTATGCAGAGGAGGCGCACAGAAAGATCGGCAGACTCTTATCAGAACTGTCTGTGGATGTTTTTATCGCGGTAGGCCCGCTCATGTCTTTTGCTGCATCCGAGTATGCAGGAGATGTACTCACCGCCGCGAAGCCTGAAGATGCGGGAAACTTGCTGAAAGGGATATGGAAGGCCGGGGACACGGTGCTCATTAAAGGTTCAAGGGGTATGCGCATGGAAAAGGTTCTGGAGGGATAATGTTATACGATCTCATATACAGCCTGCACAACTGGTTTTCACCCCTGAATGTCTTCAGGTATATCACTTTCAGGACAGCGCTTGCCGTGCTCACCGCAATGATCACTGCCTTGATCCTGGGCCCCTGGATTATCAATCGTCTGAAAAAGTTCAGCATGACACAACATATTCGGGATGATGGTCCAAAGGCCCATCTCGGCAAAGCGGGAACGCCGACTATGGGAGGCCTTCTCATTATTCTCTGTATACTTGTATCGGTTTTTCTCTGGGGAGACCTCAGGAATATCTATATCTGGACGATGATCGTCGCGCTTGTCGGGTTCGGTGCGATCGGTTTTTTTGACGACTATTTGAAAATTACCGGAAAGAGCCACAAGGGCCTCCGGGCCTATCAGAAGTTTGGATTGCAGATAATCCTTGCGCTTATAATAGGGGTTTTCCTCTATATGAACCCGAAAGATCCCTATACCGATGTGTTGAGCGTTCCCTTTTTCAAAAGATGGCTTTTTGATCTCGGAATATTCTATATCCCGTTTTCGGTCATCGTGATGGTCGGTTCGTCCAATGCCGTGAATCTCACTGACGGGATTGACGGGCTTGCAATCGGGCTGGTCGCCGTCGCTGTTCTCGCGAACAGTGTCCTTGTCTATATTTCGGGGCATAAGGGGCTGGCACAGTACCTGCAAGTCATGTATTTGCCGGGTACCGGTGAATTGACGGTCTTCTGCGGAGCGATGCTCGGTGCGGCGCTCGGATTCCTCTGGTTCAATTCGTATCCCGCTGATGTTTTTATGGGAGATGTCGGGTCTCTCAGCCTCGGCGGTGCGCTCGGTACCCTTGCGGTGATAACCAAGCATGAGATTGTTCTTGCGGTTGTCGGGGGAATCTTTGTGATCGAGACCATTTCGGTCATGCTCCAGGTAGGATCTTTCAAGCTTACGGGAAAACGGATATTCAAGATGGCCCCGATCCATCACCACTTTGAACTCAAGGGATGGCCTGAACCGAAGGTTATTGTGCGTTTCTGGATTATCGGCATCATGCTGGCGCTGTTAAGTCTGGCAACCTTAAAAGTGAGGTGAGTATGATAAGGAAGCAGAAATCAGCAAGAAGCAGACAGATGGGAGCAAAACCATGGAGAATATTTTATTCTCTCTTTCTGCTTGCTGCCTGCTTATTCCTTCCTGCTTCCTCATTTGCGGAGAATTTCCGTTCGCAGGCTGTAGTCGTCATGGATGTAGCAACCGGAAAGCTTCTCTACGCAAAAAATCCGAACCTTAAACGTCCTCCTGCAAGCACGACGAAACTGATGACGGCAATGCTGGCGATTGAGAATACCAGCCTGCAGGATGTGGTCACGATAAGCAGCAATGCCGCTGACACGCCTGCCCATACGGCAGGATTCCGGGAAGGAGAAAAGATCACTGTCGAGAAACTCCTCTATGCAGCCCTGATGGGCTCTGCAAATGATGCTGCTGTGGCGCTGGCAGAAGCGGTTTCCGGTTCCGAGAAGCAGGTTTGTTGAGCTTATGAACCGGAAGGCCATTGCGATAGGGGCGCTGAATACGCGGTTTATCAATGCGAACGGGCTCCCCGGTCCCGGCCAGTATACGACTGCATCAGACCTTGCGAAGATCATGAGTTATGCGTTGCGATATCCGACGCTGAAAGATATTATCGGCACCCGGGTGGCGGAAGTGACAACGGAGAGAGGCAGGACGCTCTCTGTGAAGAATACGAACAGGCTCCTTTGGTCGGAAGAGGACCTGGTCGGCGGGAAGACAGGATATACCCGGTCGGCACGCCATTGTTTTGTCTGTGCCGCTGAACGGAAGGACGAGACAATTATCATAGCCCTGCTGGGAAGCCCAAGCAGGACTGTCCTCTGGAAAGAATCGGAGCTTCTCATCAGCAAAGGGTTTGATATCAAGGAGCATAAAGATGATCCTTACATCTACGTTACGAAAGCACAGTACGATGACAGTGCAGTAAAAAAACCTGCCGGCAAAAAAAGCCCGAAGACGAAAGTGAAAAGCTCGAAGGGTAAAAAGACCGATAAGAAGATGCTTGCAAAGAAGTCCAAGGCAAAGAAAAATACGAAGATGATTGCGAAGAAAAAAGGGAAAAAGAAGATAATCGCAAAAAAGAAGATCAGCAAGAAGAATTACCGGGTAGCAGAGAAAAAGAACAATGACACTAAAGGATAAAAAGATCACGGTTGTCGGTCTCGCGAGAAGCGGAGTTGGTGCGGCAAATCTGCTGACCCGACCTCGGCGCTCTCGTCACGGTCACCGACAAGAAAGGGGAAGGCGACCTCAGGCAATTTGTCGATCAGCTGAGTCCCTCGGTGCACCGTGTTTTCGGATCACATCCGGATGATATCTTTATGGCGGCGGACATGATTGTAGTGAGCCCAGGGGTTCCCTCTGATATGCCGCAGCTGGCAAGGGCAGGCAAGAAGGGGGTCCCGGTTATCGGCGAGCTTGAACTTGCCTACCGCATACTGAACGATTCCCTCCCGGTATCCGGTCCCATAGCCGCGCTTTCTTGGCGTTACAGGAACAAACGGGAAATCCACCACAACGGCCCTGCTCGATTTCATGATGAAAAAAGGAGGGTTCAGGACCGTGCTTGGCGGAAATATCGGGTATGCACTGACCGGGGAAATATTCAAAACAGACATTGGTCAGCAGGTATTTGTTGCAGGACAGGAAACGGGGAACGATCGGCTCTCAACCCCTGACTATATTGTTGCCGAAATATCAAGTTTTCAGCTCGAGTCAATAAAGGAATTCAGGCCTCAGGGAGCGGTGATCGTCAATATCACCCCGGACCATCTCGACAGATATCATTCCCTGAAGGAATATGGCGATGCAAAGGCAAGGATATTCGAAAACCAGAGGGAAGAAGATTTTCTGGTCCTGAATCGGGACGACCCGGAGACGATGAAGGTTGCAAGTGAAAAGTTAGCAGTGAAAAACGAGAAACCACGGGTCTTTTCCTTCAGTCGTCACAGAGAAGTTGAAGGGATCTGTTTGAGAGGGATGTGGTGTATTGCACAATCCCGGGCCTGCCCCTTGCCTCTCCTTCCATGCCACTTATCCAGGCGAAAGAGATAAAAATCAAAGGTGTCCATAACCTGGAGAATGCCATGGCTGCTTCAGCCATGGCTCTCCTTGCAGGGTGTCCGGCAGATGCCGTGAGAGATTCACTGAGGGAATTCCCAGGACTGGAACACAGGCTCGAATTTGTCAGGGAGCTTGACGGAGTGAGATATTTCAACGATTCGAAAGGCACCAATGTCGGTGCGGTCATGAAGTCGCTCGAGAGCTTTCCAGAGCCGGTGATCCTGATAGCAGGGGGAAGAGACAAGGCAGGAGAATTTTCTCTGCTCAAGGCACTGGTGAAGGAAAGAGTGAAGGCGCTTATATTGATCGGTGAGGCGCGTGAGAAGATAAAAAAGGCACTCGGTGATCTGACCCGGACAGTCATGGCAGGAGAGCTCAAGGAAGCGGTGCAGATATCACGGGACATCGCCGCACAAGGGGATGTCGTTCTCCTTTCGCCTGCATGTGCCAGTTTTGATATGTTCGAGAATTTCGAGGACAGGGGAAGACAGTTTAAACTGTTCGTCTCGGAGTTGCGGCATGACTATGGGCAGATACGACCAGTGGCTGCTTCTCGGAACGATGCTCCTTACAGGACTTCGGAGCGCTCATGATCTACAGTACTACCTCTGTGGTCACCCCTGTGCTTGCGAAGAAAGGGATAACAGAATTTTTTTATTTTAAAAGACATCTTTTTACCATTTTTATCGGATTGAGCTTTCTGTTCATTGCCTCCAGAATGAGTGCGGGTTTTATTAAGAAAATATCCATTCCGCTTCTGATCGTCTCTTTCATACTCATGGTCCTTGTTTTTGTCCCCGGCATCGGCGTCTCTGCGGGCGGTGCACAGAGGTGGATAAAGCTTTGGCCGTCGACATTCCAGCCTTCAGAACTTGTGAAACTTTCCATGGTGATATTCCTCGCGCGGTATATGTCTATGCCCGGCTTCAGGACCGATAGCTTTCTGTCTTTTCTGAAACCGGTCTTGGTGATGGTCATGTTTCAGATAGCGATCCTCAAGCAGCCTGATTTCGGGGCGGCGATGAGCCTCGCGTTTCTTACCTTTGCAATGCTTTTTCTTTCCGGGGTGCGGCTCAGATATATCGCATCGCTCTCTTTGTCTGGCCCTTCCTGTTGTGGTAAAGCTTGCCATGGCAGCCTTACCGCCTCAGAAGGATAACCTCATTCCTTGACCCATGGGATGATCCGCAGGGAAGCGGATTCCAGCTTATACAGTCTTTTATCGCACTCGGAAGCGGAGGCATAACAGGAGTAGGACTTGGAAGTTCGAAACAGAAGCTCGCGTATCTGCCGGAATCTCATACGGATTTTATCTTCTCCATTATCGGAGAAGAGTTTGGGTTCATCGGGGTGATGGTAGTGATCGCCCTCTTCCTGTTCCTGTTCATCAAGGGCATTGCGATCGCATACAGGGCAAAAGACCAGTTTGTCTATTATCTTGCAACAGGGCTTTCGCTGATGATTGCCCTGCAGGCGCTCATAAATTTTGCAGTTGCAACCGGTATGGTGCCCACGAAAGGGCTGCCGTTGCCGTTTATCAGTTACGGAGGTTCTTCTCTCCTGGTGAATATGGTTGCAGTCGGAATCCTTCTGAATATTTCAAGGGGAGAGGAGAGAAGCGAGATGCCGGGTATGAACCGGGAAATACTGGCGAGGAGAAAAGCGCGAAGGACTGTCTATGGGACCAAATAGCAACCGGAAAACATTCGGGAAATTGAAAGGTTTATGCGGGTGATAATTGCAGGCGGAGGTACAGGCGGACATCTCTTCCCGGGACTTGCCGTCGCGGAAGAATTGAAGCAGAGGAATGCTTCCACTGAAGTGATATTCGTAGGGACCGAGCACGGTATCGAAGCCAGGGTGGTTCCGAGGGAGGGATATCCGATAAGGTTTCTGCGTGCAGAAGGGATTGTAGGGGTATCCCCTGTGAAAAAGATCAGAGCCATATTCAGGGCATTCCTCTCGACCGTCGATTCATACCGCATCATCAAAACGGTCAAGCCCGATATGGTGATCGGAGTGGGAGGATATGCATCAGGCGCTCTTGTGCTTGTCGCACATTTCATGTCGATCCCGACCATGATCCTTGAACAGAATTCCATGCCCGGACTTACAAACAAGATACTCGGCAAATTTGTGAATTCAATATGCGTGACATATCAGGAAAGCATTTCCTTCTTCCCCCGGGAAAAGACTTTTCTCACCGGCAATCCCGTGAGGTTGCAGGTGCTTAAGGGGAGCATTGAGTCTGCGTACCGGCTGTTCTCGCTCGAAGAAGGATTATTTACTATCTTTACTTTTGGAGGGAGTGCCGGTGCACGGAGCATCAATACCGCCATGGTGGACGCCCTGAATCATCTCTATGACCTGAAAGACCAGATTCAGTTCTTCCATCAGACCGGGGTCAGGGATTATGAAAATGTCCGGGAGGCGTACCGGAAGGCAGGGTTCAAGGGGACAATCACTCCCTTTGTTTACCAGATGGGCGAAGCGTATGCAGTGGCGGATATCGTAGTCTCACGGGCAGGGGCGACAACACTCGCGGAAATAACCACCCTGGGAAAGCCGTCCATCCTGGTCCCGTATCCCTACGCGGCAGGCAACCATCAGGAGTTGAACGCAAAGAAACTCGTTGAAATAGGCGCGGCAAAAATGATACCGGACCGGGAGTTGAACGGAGAAGCTTTGGCAGCGTCGATACGGGAACTCTATCTGAACGAGTCCCTGAGAATTGAGATGCGGAAAAACAGCAGGACGGTCGGAAGACCGGAAGCCTGCGAAAAAATTGTGGATATCGCACTGAGCCTGATGAAACAGTCCGGTGGCAATGGGCATCAGACGGAAGGGAAAGCGCGTGTTTGAACGGTACAGGGTAATATACTTTGTCGGCATCGGGGGCATCGGGATGTCGGGGATTGCGGAACTGCTTCACAACCTCGGCTATGAAGTTACCGGTTCGGATCTGAGAGAGTCGGAAACAACAACCCGGTTAAGGGTCCTGGGCATCAAGGTCCATATCGGCCATAGAGCAGAAAATATCGATGATGCTCATGTCCTGGTAATCTCCTCTGCAGTCTCAGGAAGCAATCCCGAAGTTGCCGAGGCACGGAGAAAATCAATCCCTGTCATTCCGCGGGCCGAGATGCTTGCGGAACTCACGAACCTGGTCGGCAACCTGAAATACGGGATACTCATTGCAGGAGCACATGGAAAGACGACGACGACATCCCTTATCGCAACTGTTCTTGCACAAAATGCGCTCGATCCTACGGTCGTTATCGGAGGGAAACTGAAGGCACCGGGAAGTAATACAAGGCTTGGCACGGGTGAGTTTCTCGTTGCTGAAGCAGACGAAAGTGACGGCTCGTTCCTCAAGCTCTCTCCGACAATTGCCGTCGTCACAAATATCGACAGGGAACATATGGATTTTTTCAGGACCATGGAATCGTTAAAAGATGCATTTCTCTCGTTTATCAATAAAGTGCCCTTCTATGGCACATCAGTAATCTGTATCGAAAACAAACATATCCGGGACCTCCTCCCGTTTGTCGAGAGGCGGTATCTTGCTTACGGTCTTACGAAAAAGGCAGAACTCTATGCGGAGAATATCAGGACAGGTTTTATGTCGGTAACCTTTGATGTTGTCTATAAAGGATTACAGCTTGGAAATTTTGAACTCCCGGCGCCCGGCGCCCATAATGTCCTGAACAGTCTGGCAGCTATCGGGGTTGCTTTGGTGCTCAATCTTGATATCGCGGTAGTGAAGGACGCACTCAGGGGGTTCAGCGGCATTCAGAGAAGACTCGAGTTTAAGGGCGAGGCAGGGGGAATAAAAATATACGACGATTACGGACATCATCCGACAGAGATCAAGGCAACGCTAAAAGCGATAAAAGAAGGACTTATTTCAGGGAGGCAGCAGTCCGGAAGGTTAATCGTCCTTTTTCAGCCGCATCGATACACCAGGACAAAGGACCTTATGGAAGAATTTGCCCTGTCATTTCATGACGCCGATATGCTCCTGCTCCTCGATATTTATCCCGCAGGGGAAAAACCGGTGCGTGGTGTGAAAACGCCGAAACTTTGCGAAAAAATCAGGGAGGCGGGGCAGGGCAATGTCCTGTATCTCAAGGACCGAGAAAAGGCAATTGCCTATGGGCTTGCAAATCTCAGGCAGGGAGATATCTTCCTCACACTTGGGGCCGGGAACGTCTGGCAAACCGGGGAGACAATGCTTCTGAAGTTACAGGAAAAAAGTGAGGGATGAACAATTCAGGGCTATTTTTGCTGAGGGTTTTTTTGAAGGAGAGGTCCGGTTTATGGAGCTGATGAGCAACCATACCTCGCTGCGCATCGGAGGGGCTGCGGAAATCTTTGCCATGCCAAGGGACCTTGATTCGCTGAGGAATATTCACCTGAACCTGCAAAAAAGCAATATTCCCTATATTGCCCTGGGCAGCGGGACAAATATCCTGATCAGGGATGGAGGGATAGAGGGTGCGGTCGTGCTGCTCAGGTCGCTGAAAAAGATCGAGACCCTGCGTGAGGAGGACGAATTCATATTCATCCATGCAGACGCCGGTGCGCTGCTCGCGAAGCTGGTCCGTTTCTCACAGGAGCACGGATATTCAGGATTGGAAGGACTTGCAGGAATCCCCGGCACTGTCGGAGGCGCGATCTGCGGTAATTCCGGCGCATTCGGTTATGAAATAAAAGATGTTCTTGTTTCTCTTGAGATGATGGACAGCGAAGGTATTGTGTCCCGGCGCAGAGCCGAAGATATAGCCTTCGGGTACAGAAAGTCCGGGATCAGGCCGGAGGAGTTCATCCTCGGGGCGGAGATACGGCTGAAAAAAGACCATGCAGAAGCAGTCTCGAAAAGGATAGGAGAATTTTTGCGGACAAAACGGGAAAGGCAGCCTATATGGGAGCCCTCTGCCGGATGCGTCTTTAAGAATCCTCCCGGGGCATCGGCAGGGAAGCTCCTCGACGAAGCCGGCTGCAAGGGCTCAAAAATCGGTGAGGTTGAGGTGAGCGAAGTGCATGCAAATTTTTTCGTCAATAAAGGGAACGCAAACGCCTTGGATTTTATAAAGCTTATGGAACTGGTTTCGCTGAGAGTCGAAAAGAGGTTCGGGATACTCCTTGAACCGGAGATAAAGATTCTGGGGAGAGAAATTGCTGACTGACAGGAAGATAGGCGTGCTGATGGGCGGGATATCAGCCGAGAGGGAGGTGTCACTCCGGAGCGGCACTGCAATCTATCACGCGCTCAAAGGGCTAGGGTACCGCGCTGTTACCATAGACGTCGGGCAGGACTTCTGTGAGGTCCTGGGGAGAGAGAAAATAGAGATCGCCTTTCTTTCCCTCCATGGCGGATACGGCGAGAACGGCTCTATCCAGGGGATGCTCGAAGTGCTCGGGATTCCGTATACAGGGTCCGATGTCCTTGCATCCGCCCTTGCAATGGACAAAGAGGCATCGAAAAAGATTTTTCTCTACCACGGCATACCGGTCCCGCCGTTCGTTATTATGAACAAAGAGCAAAGTGCAAAGAGTGTGGATTTCGCGCTTCCCTGGGTTGTGAAGCCTGCAGCCGAGGGTTCGAGCATCGGGGTGAGTATCGTCAAAAAGAAAGAGCAGCTGCAGGAAGCACTCGTCAAGGCGTATTCGCACGGATCACGGGTGATTATAGAAGAATTTATCGACGGCAAGGAAATACATATCGGCATACTCAACAAGAAGGCGCTCGGAGGGGTTGAAGTAAGACCGTCTCTTGAGTTTTATACCTATGAAGCGAAATATACTGCCGGTCTTACCCAATACATTCTGCCCCCCGAGATAGACGAAGCTGCGTACGAAAAAGCAAAAAGGACTGCGCTTGCCGCCCATAATGCCCTTGGGTGCAAGGGCGCTACCCGTGTAGACCTGCGGCTGGACCGGGACGGGAATCCCTCTGTCCTTGAGGTCAACACAATACCGGGCATGACAGAGACAAGCCTCCTCCCCAAGATAGCAGGCCTTGCGGGACTTGAGCTTTCCCGGACTCATAGAAGAGATTCTCAGCGGGGTTCTTAATGAAAATTAGCAGGCTGAAGAAAAAGAACAGAAAGACATCGATAGCGGGCATTTTCAGGAAGAGCGCGGTAATCATCTCGCTCCTCGGGGTTTCCATCGGCGCATATCTTCTGATTCATTCCCTGCAGGCGGTCACTCTCCTGCCGATAACACAGATTCTGTTCACCGGAAACAGACATCTTACCGATGAAGAGTTAAGTGCACTGTCTGGAGTGCATCTCCATGACAGTCTCCTCTCGCTCTCAGGAAAAGCGGTGAGCGAGCAGCTGCTCAAATCTCCGTGGATACGGTCGGTGCAAATGAGGAAACAGTTCCCGGATATCCTCTCGTTTGTGATCAAAGAGGCAGAGCCTTTTGCGCTTCTTGACATGAAGGGGCATCTGTTCCTTGTAGACGAGAAAGGGACCCTGCTCGAGGAATTGAGGGACGATTCCATCCCTTTTCTCCCTGTTATTGCCGGAGACCCGTTTAAACAAAAAGAAGGATTTGCCGAAGCGGTGAGCCTTGCAAAAGTCATGAACGAGAAGGGTTTTGCAGCAGAAAGAGACCAGATCGAGATTATTGCCGACAGGCCGGAAGAACTGACCATAATGGTAGACGGAACCTATGTCAAGATAGGGAACGGTGATTACGAACAGAAACTCGAACGACTCGTGACTCTGGAAGAAGAGGTCAGGAGCAGGGGTATCCCAGTGGAGTATATCGATCTGCGCTTTGCAAACAGGGCAGTGGTAAAACCTATAGCAGATATGGTGGTTCAGTGAAAAACGGGAATATTGTTGTAGGCCTTGATATCGGAACGACTAAAATCTGCGCCATTGTCGGTGAGGTTATCGAGGGAACACTGGAGTTCCGGAACGTGAGCGTATCGCCTTCTACAGGCCTGAGAAAAGGCGTGGTTGTAAACATAGAAGAGACCGTCTCATCTATCAGAGACGCAGTGAGGATGGCAGAGTCTGCTGCAGGAATCGAGATTCATACGGTATATGTCGGGATTTCCGGAGGTCATGTTAAGGGGCTCGACAGCTACGGTGCGGTTGGTATCCGGGGAAAAGAAGTGAAACCCGTAGATGTGAACCGGGTGATAGACTCTGCAAAGGCGGTCTATGTGCCCCTCGACAGGGAGGTTCTCCACGTCATACCCACAGGATATACCCTTGACGGGCAGAACGGCATCAGAGACCCGATCGGCATGGCAGGGGTGAGGCTTGAAGCAAAAGTGTATATTCTCACCGGTGCGGTGAGTTCTGTGCAGAACCTTGTGAAATGCTGCGAGAAGGCAGGGCTTGAGGTTATCGATATCGTGTTTGAGCCTCTTGCTTCGGCGGAAGCGATCCTTACAGACGATGAGAGAGAACTCGGCGTGGCAATTGTTGATGTCGGCGGCGGGACAACGGATATCATCCTCTATAAGGATGGATGGCTGAGGCATTCTTCGGTCCTTGCGCTTGGAGGAAATCATTTTACGAACGACATCGCGGTAGGATTGAGGCTTCCTGTGACCGAGGCTGAACGGGTGAAAAAGAGCTTCGGCCACGCGGTCACTACTCTGGTCGAAGATAGTGAAGAGATAGAGATATTCCAGGCGGGACAGGGCAGGAAGATACTGAGGAGGCATGTGGCTGAAATCATCCAGCCGCGCGCAGAGGAGCTTCTTGAATTAATTAAAGCTGAACTCCGTTCCTGTTCCGGCTACGATATCGCAGCGACGGGAGTCGTCATGACCGGCGGCGGGTCCCTGCTTGAAGGCATGGACAGAATGGCGGAAGCGATCCTGGAACTGCCTGTCAGAATTGGGTTCCCGATAGGGATCAGGGGATGTGCCGAGATTGAAAAAAATCCGATGTATGCAACCGGAGCAGGACTTGTGCTCTATGGCTTTGATTCGGAAAGCGATAAAGTCTTTTACCCTGATGCGTTCGCCGGCATATTCGAAAAGATGAAAGAATGGGTCAAAGGGATCTTCATATAACAATACAAAGAGGAGGGAGAACAGATGTTTGAAATCGAAGAAGTAAAAGGGCAGAGAGCAAAAATCAGAGTTATCGGCGTCGGGGGAGCCGGTGGAAATGCCATTAATAATATGATCGCCTCAAACCTGCAGGGAGTCGAGTTTGTGGCAATCAACACAGATATGCAGGCCCTTGAAACGAACCTTGCGCCCGTGAAGGTGCAGATAGGGGCCAACCTTACCCGTGGCCTTGGCGCAGGGTCAAATCCCCAGATCGGCAGGGATGCGGCGCTTGAAGACACCGCAGCCATCGCCGAACATCTCGACGGGTCTGATATGGTCTTTATCACCGCCGGTATGGGTGGCGGAACAGGAACCGGCGCGGGTCCCGTGATCGCAAGTGTGGCAAAGGAACTCGGCGCCATCACCGTTGCGGTGATCACCAGGCCTTTCTTCTATGAGGGAAAAGTGAGATATCTGAATGCGGAAGAAGGGATCATGGAATTAAAAAAACACGTTGATACCCTCATCGTGATACCGAATGACAAGATCGGCCTTGTTGTTGAAAAAGGCACCCCGCTCCTCAAATCATTCGCGGTGGCGAATGATGTCCTGAAACAGGCGGTCCAGGGAATTTCCGACATTATTCTGATACCGGGGCTCATCAATGTTGACTTCGCGGACGTGAGAACGATCATCGAGGATAAGGGCCGCGGAGTCATGGGCGCCGGAACGGGAAGAGGAGATACCGGGGCGCTCGATGCAGCGAAAAAGGCTATATCCAATCCGTTGCTCGAAGATTCTTCCATCGAGGGAGCAAAGGGTATCCTTGTGAACATCACCGGCGGGCTCGAACTTTCGCTCAACGATGTTCAGGATGCCGTGTCATACATATATGATTCTTCCCACGAGGAAGTGCACCTCATATTCGGCGCAGTGATCAATCCCGACATCGGAGACGAGGTGCGGGTTACGGTGATCGCTACCGGATTCGATGCGCAGAAAGAGAAGGTAGATCTTCCCCAGGTGAAGAAGTGGGCTCCTCTGAAACACCCTGTCAGTCTGAAAGGTTCAGAGCGGGTATTGTCAAAGAACATGAGATCTGAATTAGGGATAGATGTCGTGACGACGGAGATCATGTCCACCTATGAGAACAATATTGACATACCTGCTTTTTTACGAAAAGCTCCCCAACCCCAAAAGGAAGTATAGCTTTCCCTCCCACGAGGGGTCTCCTCCCCCGGAGGCCCCTCCCCCTCCATCAATAATGCGACAGATCAATTCATCTTGCTTTTTCTCACCGCTTGTACTATTTTGAAGGGAATGAAAAACCAGGTGAAGTATCTCCAGAATCTTTTTTATGACCTTTTCAACGATTACGGACGGGTCTATGTCGCGGTGAAATATTCTGAGCATACCACTATCGGACAGAGAGGATTTACCGAGGAAGAGAAAGAGAAAGGGCTCGTGCTCGTCTTCACCCAGAGCAACTACAGAGACCTTCAATGGACGGAGGACGGAAGCATTCGCGCCAAGCTCGGATTCGGCGCCGGGAACAGGCCCGAGAAGTGTTTCTTCAGGGCGGACGACATCGTTTCGGTTTTTTCACCGGACGCAAAGGTGCGGTTTGACCGGTGGGACTGGCTTGGAGAAGATGAGTCGACCAAAGCGGAGACTCCCGTGGCAGAAGAGAAAATACCAAACGATGAAAAAGTAGTCACCCTCGACAAGTTCAGAAAACAGAAGAAGTAGAACCTCTCCATAAAGTTATGTCATTGTACGGCTTGACCGGACAATCCAGTCCCGAAAGCTTTCAGGATTGACAACACTGGATTCCCCGATCAAGTCGGGGAATGACGGATAACTTAATTTTCAGTTTTCAGATAAACTTGGCAGATGAATGTATCAGGGTTGTTTCACTTTCCTCTGTAAGGTTCTGAGGCCGATATTCAGCAGTTTTGCAGCCTGTGTTTTGTTCCCGCCCGTTCTCTTCAGGGAGAACTCAATAACCTTCTTTTCAATTTCAGCGAGAGTAAGGTCTTTCGGTATCTGATAATATTCGTTGTGTTCAAGGGGGTTGAGCAGCAGAAATGAGGGGAGATACTTCGCCTCGATGATCTCTCCCTCAGCGAGCGCCATTGCTGATTCAAGGGCATTTTCGAGTTCACGGATATTGCCGGGCCAGGGGTAGTTGATGAGTATCTGCATGGCGTCTTTCCCGATGCCTTTCATCTGATACCCCTTCTCAGTGTTTAATTTATTGATGAAATAACTTACGAGCAGGGGGATATCTTCAGAACGGTCCCTGAGTGCGGGCATTTCGATATTCACGACATTTAGGCGATAGTAGAGGTCTTTCCTGAAATGTCCTTCTTCAATCAGTTTCTTCAGGTCCCTGTTTGTTGCCGCGAGGACCCGTACATCCACTTTCTTAGTTTCGTTCCCTCCCACCCGCTCGAACTCCCTTTCCTGCAACACCCGGAGGAGTTTTATCTGGATGTTTGGGGAAACGTCCCCTATTTCATCAAGGAAGATTGTGCCACCGTCTGCAAGTTCGAACCTGCCTACCCGTGTTGCGCTCGCGCCGGTGAATGCGCCTTTCTCATGCCCGAAGAGTTCGGAGTCGAGGACGCCTTCGCTCAATGCTGCACAGTTTAGTTTTATAAAAGGTTTTGCGGAGCGCGGGCTGTTGTAATGAATCGCGCCCGCAACAAGTTCCTTCCCTGTCCCTGTTTCTCCTGAAATAAGAATGTTGACATTTTTTTGGGCTACTGAGCTTACGATATCCACTACATGCTTGATCGCCTTACTCCGTCCGATGATATTCCTGTAATCAAACTGTTCCTGGATCTTCAGTACAAGGGCCGATTTTTCGAAGAAGAGGATCTGTTTTTCTATTGCCTTGTCAATAACGGTATGCAACAGTCTTTTGTCGACAGGGAGCTGATAGAAATCATACGCGCCCTCTTTCATTGCCTCGGTCGCTTTCGAGAGGTTCACGTTTTCCGAAAGGAAGATCACCTCGATATAGGGCTTGAGGGACTTCACTTTTCTTAGAAATTTGAGGCTGTCTTTTGGAAGGTCATAGTCACAAATAATAATATGGATAGGCTCATTCTTGATGATCATTACCGCTTCACTGATGGAAGCAGTCACATAGGGAATGAAATCCTTGTGTTTTTTCAGGCCGGCAATCAGGTCTTCCCATCCTTTGTTCCGGGTTCCGATGATGACCAGAATATGGCTTGTCTTTTCTCTCATCCCGCGTTATTTTGACCTCCATAAAGGGATTAATTAAGAACAGTATACCCTATTTATGTCAAAGTGGCATAGTTAAAAAGCATTAATCGATTTTTATATGTCATTATGGCACGCATATGCCAGAATGGATAATGAATAAGGGGAGAATCACTTAAGGTTCCTGGTAACTCATTGAATTTGAATAATTATTGTCTTTCCTTTCGATCTGGCACAGGAATTGATAATACCGGTCTGTTCCTTGTATTCGGGGATAATCTTTTACAGAGGAGGGCATGGATGGACAAGAAAAAAGCTTCGGCCAAGCCAAAAGGCAAAAAAGGAAAATAAGATTCACCGCATGATTTGGAGAAGCAGGAAAAAACTTACAAAGATGAAAAAAGGAGACAAACAAGAATGAAGAAAATTACTATTACCTTTCTGATCTGCAGCCTGTTGGCGGTGCTTCTCGTTACGGGATGCGCCAAACAGCCTACAGAAGATATTAAAGCTGCACAGGTTTCAGTCGATGCCGTTGTGGCCGAAGGTGCTCAGAAATACGCGCCTGAAGATGCGAAGATGATCACAGAAGCGATGACTGCAGCAATGGAAGAGATCAAGGTGCAGGACGGAAAAACCATGAAGGACTACGGCAAGGCCAAGGAGATGCTTGCCAAGGTGAAAGCTGATGCCGAGGCGCTCAAGTCCAATCTCCCGATGAAGAAAGAGCAGGCAAAAAATACCGCCCTTACTGCACAGGAAACCGCAAAGACAGCGGTGCAGGAGGCGAAAACCCTGCTTTCAAAGGCGCCGAAGGGAAAGGGCTCCAAGGCAGATATAGAGGCGCTCAAAGCAGATGTCAAGGGGCTTGAAGATTCTCTCGCAGAAGTCCAGGCAGCAATGGACGGCGAAGATTACGGCGCGGCAATGGAAAAGGCGGGCAGCATCAAAGAGAAAGCAGGAGAAGTCTCCGCCCAGGTTACCCAGGCCATGGAGAAAGTCGGCACAAAAGCAAAATAGAATAACTATTCAGGCGATATCCGACGTTGAACCTGAGTCGCATTCAGAACATATTGCTCGCAGTGGCACTTCTGTGCCTTGCAGGCTGCACTGAACCTCCGATACCTCCAGAGGTAAAACAGGCAGAGGAACAAGATATTGCCCTCTGGAGGTCGGAGGCGCCTGTGTACCTGCCGGAAGAATATGGACAGTATAAAGAAGCGCTTATCAAGGCAAAGGCCGATTTTATCAGGGAGAGATCGAGGCTGATCCTCTTCCGCAATTATATCCATGTGCAGTCAGAATTCAGACACCTTTTGCAGAGCGGTAATTCCATAATCGGACAACTGGAGGGAAAGAAGCGGGAATTTTCCCGGAACATAGAGGAGAAGTTGTCGTTTCTTGGCAATCAAATAGAGATGCTGAAGGGGCTGTCAAAAACGATGAATGAAGGACGCCTGGCCAGGAGGGACCTCATACAGGCGGAAGTCATCCTGATCGAAGCGAAGAAGCGCTTTGAAAAAGGAGATTATATAGGCGCTGATGAAAAGACACCCTCGCTTGCCGAACACATCAATGCCGCAGAGAAGACACTCTATCCGATAGTAACCCGGTATTCAGATAAAAAACAGATCGGGCAATGGCAGCAGTGGTTTGATGATACGATTGCCGAATCACGCACAAGGAATATCCCTGTAATTATAATCAATAAAAGTGAACGCACACTCACGTTCTATAAACGAGGGAACGCCCTAAAGAGTTATAAGATCGGGCTCGGCAGGAACGGATCAAAGGATAAACTCCATGCAGGAGATTATGCAACACCCGAGGGGAGATACAGAATTATCAAAAAATTACCAAGGAGCCGTTATCACAAGGCCCTGCTCATAAACTACCCGAATGAGGATGACCGGAGGCAATTCGAAGCTGCAAAGAAAAAAGGGCTCATTCCCCGAACAGTCAGCATTGGAGGGTTGATAGAAATACACGGCGGCGGAAAAGACAGCATGACCTATGGCTGTATTGGCATGGACAATCAAAACATTGATGAACTCTACGGATTAACAAGCGTCGGAACGCCGGTCACTATTATCGGAGCAGTTGCCTCGATGAACAGATTTTCCTCGACGGTTCAGGGAAAGTAAGCGATGTTCCGGGATAAAAAAACCCTGTTTGCCTCGGCTGCTTTGTTCCTTTCCCTGTTGATGTGGGGCGCGGGATTCTATATCGGAATGTGGCCGCCCGTCGAGACAGAGGGTAAGGGTTCAGACAGGAGCGTATCCAGGCTGAAATCTGAAAACCAGTATCTGAAGCAGAGGATAAAGAGCATGGCTCCGGATGTTATTTATATTGTGATTGACAGCGGGAATAACAGGCTTTACCTGAAAAAAGGGGCCAGGGTTATCCGTGAAGCGGTCGTATCCTGTGGAAGCGGTGCAGTGTTGAGAGATCCGGACAAGAAAACCACATGGGTGTTTGATACCCCACGGGGAGTCTTTACGGTCCAGACGAAACATGTTGCGCCGGTCTGGACAAAGCCTGACTGGGCTTTCATTGAAGAGGGCGAAAAGATTCCGGGTACGGTACAGGGGAGAATGGAGACGGGGATGCTTGGGGATTATGCGCTCGGCTTCGGCAGCGGTTACTTTATACACGGAACGCTCTATACGAGATTGCTCGGCAGAAATGTGACACATGGGTGTGTCCGTGTTGGTGACGAAGACCTCAAGGCCTTATTCGCAGCGACGGACATCGGGACAAGAATTTACATCTTTTAATATGCGTATCAAAATACTGTTTCTCATCTTAACGCTTATGCTGCTCCCCTTCCAAACCTTTGGAGAGGGCCGGGCAAGCTTTGCAAAGGAAAACGGGCTCCTCAGAGAAGAGTGGTCATTGGCACAAAAGTCAAATCTCTATGTGGTCGTTCAGTTAAAAGAAAAAACCATACAGATAAAGGCAAAAGGAATCGCTTTGCGGGAATTCCCGATACACCATATTGACCTTTGGGGGAACAATGTGCCTGACAAGGCGCTGGCCCTGGTGAAAAAGAGCGCGTTGGTGAAACCGTCAAGAAAGGCCGTCAGGCCTGGAGACATGAAGGAATCGGAGGATTTTACCCTTGATGTGCTTGAGCTCGATGATATGCCAATACGGTACACCCTTGTGCTTGATAACAGGGTATTCATATCAATACGTCCCTCGGAAGGAGTGACTTCAAAATTTGGAAATACGCTCTCATCTCTGGAGGAATTTCTCGTGAGACCTGCGGTTACCTTCTGGTATGCAGTGCGCGGGAAACAATACACTGCGCTGGATCTCGGACTTGAGAAACAGGATGCCAAAGCCCTGTACTGGTCTTTCACCGAAGGTGCGAAGTGTATTGTATATCCACAATAATGACCCCGATGCTTTTGATCTGGCAGCATCCCTGCTCCGGATCGGACAGGAGAGAAGATGATTGAACGAGAGTCCTCTCTTAAAGGTATCATGAAATCTCTCGGTCTTGTCTTTGGCGATATAGGAACCAGTCCCATCTATACGGTAACGGTAATCTTCATCTTCCTCAAACACAGCAACGACAATATCCTGGGCGCGCTTTCCTTAATTGTCTGGACGCTCACAATCCTGGTAAGCATACAATTCGCATGGCTGGCTATGAGTCTGAGCATCCGGGGAGAGGGCGGCAAGATCGTTCTCAAAGAGATACTCCTTCCCTTACTCAAGAAAAGGAAGAGCGCCGGACTGGTTTCGTTTCTCGCAATTATCGGGGTTTCACTGCTTATCGGCGACGGAATCATAACCCCGGCAATAAGCATATTGAGCGCAGTCGAAGGCGCTGCGCTTATCCCGGGATTTGAGCATCTCTCCGGAACTGCCATAGTGCTCATCGCAATGGTTATCGCTCTTGTCCTTTTCTCATTTCAGAAGAGAGGCACCGAAAAGGTTGCAGGGATCTTCGGCCCTGTCACCGCGATATGGTTTCTTTCACTCGCGATATCCGGGATTGTTGCCATTGCCGAAGCGCCCCAGGTGCTCGTTTCTCTCAACCCCTATTATGGATTGAAGTTCCTCGTTGAGAATAAGCTTGCGGGATTTTTTCTCCTCGGTGAGATAATCCTCTGCGCGACAGGCGGGGAAGCCCTCTATGCCGATATGGGACACCTGGGGGGAAAACCCATACGCCAGGCATGGGTAGGGGTTTTCGCTGCCCTTGTTTTGAACTATCTGGGACAGGGAGCTTTCCTCATGAATCATCCTGAGGCAAAGAGCATCCTATTCGAGATGATACTGTATTATGCGCAGTCCCTCTATGTGCCGTTCCTGCTTCTGAGTGTAGCGGCAACGATTATCGCTTCGCAGGCGATGATCAGCGGGACATTTTCTATGGTATACCAGGGAATTACCACGCGGCTTCTGCCTGCGTTTGAGGTGAGTTATACGTCAGAGGAGAGAAAATCCCAGATTTACATAGGGTCAGTGAACTGGTTCCTTCTTGCGGCCGTGCTTTTTGTCATGTTTGAATTCAGGGAGTCTCACCGTCTTGCTGCTGCATACGGAATAGCAGTAACCGGCACTATGGTCATTACGGGAATTTTCATGACCCTTATCTTTTCTCTGAAGAGGAAGAGAACGCTTGCAGCGATTTCAGCCTTTGTTACAGTTGTTGATGCTGTGTTCTTCGCTTCAAATCTCTACAAACTGCCGCACGGGGGCTACTGGTCCCTGCTTCTGGCTGCGCTGCCGCTTGGAATGATACTTCTTTACATGCATGGCCAGAAAAAACTGTACAGGACGATGGATTTTATGCCCCTTGATGAATTTCTCCATAAATTCAAAAGAGTATATGCGGTGAAAGAAAAACTGGAAGGCAGCGCTCTTTTTCTGATTAAGGACATACAGGATATCCCGTTCTATGTCACGCAGACAATGTTTTTTCACAACATTATTTATGAGGACAATATTTTTGTATCGCTCATTAAAAGAGAGGACCCGTATGGAATGACGGGATTTTTCAGAGAAGGGCTTGCATCCGGGCTGAGGGTTTTTGAGGTGCAGGTTGGGTATATGGAGGTGATTGATGTCGAAGAAATTCTGCGAGAAGCAGGCATCGAGGAAAGAGTTGTCTTCTACGGCCTTGAAGATATTTCCACACCGAATATAATCTGGAAATTGTTTGCGTTAATGAAAAGGATAATGCCTCCCTTCGTGCGTTTCTATAATTTCCCGCCCAAGAAACTCCATGGGGTATTTACGAAAATTCAGCTTTAACTCTTTACGCCTATGTGCCGTACCCCCGATGGTTTCCAGGCGGGAGAGATGACGCGGGGCGGGGCAATGTTCCTGAGATACGACGCCCATATGAGCTTGAAGTCGCCATGCCGGTCGTTTACCGCATCAATTGCCTGAAGGAGGGCCTTCTCTTTTCTCTGCTCCGCAAATAACAGCGTCTGGCCCTGGTCTCTGACAAGGTTTGAAAGAGATACGCCGAGCAATCTCACGCTGTCTTTCAACGTGATGGTGTCGAGGATGGAGACAGCGTTCCGGTAAATCTCGTGAGTATGGTTTGTGTGCCCGGCGAGTGTTGTCTGCTTCGAAAACGTCTCAAAGTCAGGATACCTCACTGTGAGAGTTACTTTTCTCCCGATGAACCCGTATCTCCGCGCCCGTCTCCCTACCATATCGCTCAGCTTGAGCATCTCCGCCTCTATCGCACTCCTCTGCGAGAGGTTCTTCTCGAAGGTCATGCTGTGGCCGATGGATTTGGGGTCTTCCTCGTGCACATGGAGCGGCCTGTTGCATATACCCATGCCCATGGCCTTGAGATGTTCGCCGACGATGCCGAATTTATTCCGCAGAAGACTTGCCGGCGCTCTTCCCAGTTCACCGCAGGTTTTGATTCCCATGGCGTCAAGTTTCTCCGAAAGCCGGGAGCCGATTCCCCAGAGTTCTTTTACAGGAAGACATTCAAGTGCGGACCCTGCATCTTCAGGCCTGATCCACTTCAGGCCGTCCGGCTTTGCAATATCACTCGCAAGCTTTGCGAGAAGGATGTTGGGAGCAATTCCTGCGGTACAATTGATGCCGAACTGTTTTTTGATCTCTCTTTTGATGGTATTTCCGATTGCTTCCGGTCCGCCGAAAAGATGGTGTGAGGCGGTGACATCGAGAAACGCCTCATCGATGGAATACGCCTCAACCTCAGGGGTAAACCGGAGATATATTTTCTGCAGTTCCCTGCAGGTATGGGTATATTTCTCGTTGTTCCCGATCACAAAAATAAGAGGGGGGCAGAGCTTCTTTGCCTCGTACAGGTTCATGCCCGTTTTTACGCCGTATTTCCTTGCCTCGTAGGAACGGGTTGTGATGACCGTTCTGCCCCCGGACCCGATGACTGCAATCGGTTTTCCCCGGAGCTTCGGATTGGACTGCTGCTCCACCGAGGCAAAAAATGCGTCCATGTCTATGCAGAGGATTATTTTAGACATACACCACTACCTCACCCAACCCTCCCCTTATAAAGGGGAGGAGGTCTTTTATGAAATCCCCTCCTTAACAAGGAGGGGTATGGGGAGGTTTTATGCCTTAATGGATGCTCCCCATTGCCGGAGATGACTGATTATGAAATCGATAATCTTTTTCTGTTCATCCTTGCCGGTCCCATGAATCGAAAAGGGCTGGCCGAAGACCATATGGATGGGTTTGGTGCGGTTGATAGTCCCCAGGTCTTTCAGATATTTGCCGTTTGCCCAGAAATCTGTCTTGATGGCCACGGGTATAACCTGCACACCGGCAGCCCTGGCAAGTTTGACGCCCAAAGAATTAAACTCCTCCGGTATAAATGCTGCGCTTCTGGTGCTCTGGGGGAAAATGATGATTGAAGTCCCTTTGGCCAATAATTCTTTCCCTTTGGTCATAACGGTCTGAAAATCTTCACGGGGATTCTTCCTGCTCACAAGGATAGGGGACCTGGCGCGCATTACCGGTCCGAACAGGGGGTGTGTCGCCAAACTTTCCTTGACTACAAATGTGACCTTTATAAAAGGAGCGATTATACAGGGAAGTGTCATGGTTTCCAGGATACTCATATGATTGCTGATAAAAACTACGGGACCCTGACAGGAATGCAGGTTGTCCAATCCCCTCAGGTGAAACCTTCCGCCGCACCCTTCTATTATTTTTAAAACTCTGTAAGAAGACTCTGCCCAGGCTTTCCTGTCGTACAGACCACTGAGCGCTATCGCGCGGGACCTGAATACTTCGCGTATATATTTCCCGGCAAAATACCACCGGGTATCCAGAGCGAGACGGTCCCCAAGAAAACGCGGCGCATTATCCGGGGTGTCGTACGAGTCGCCGGTAAAAAAGGGTTCCATGCTTGTCGTATCCTTATCCGTCATGAAAGGATCACTCATCTCTCTCCATTTCCTCTGGACCACTCACTCTTTGTTTTTGCGGATACAATGCTCAATTACCTGCCAACTCAGGGAATTATAAACACAGATACTGTGAGATTACTACGTTATCCCTCTGCTTTCTGAAACATTGTATCCCCGGTTCATCTATTTTGCAATTTAAAACCCCACCCGCTCTTTCCTTAGGAAAGCGTGGATTTCTGTCGGAAGCTTTGGAGTAATTTATTATCAAACCCCACCAACCTCCCCTTGGAAAGGGGAGGATTAGAGGACGCTCCGTGAAGAGGATCAGAGGACACCCCCGGTACCCCGTGAGAGGATTAAAGGATGCCTCATGAAGAGAAAATGGGTTCAAAAATATTATCCGTTTTAGCAAAACATCTCCAGTAGCCTTCTCCTTAATTACCCCAGAGGCAGGGAGAAACCCATGTCCCCCTTTAGAGATACCCCAGAACCCTCATTTCGAAAGGCGAGGAAACAGGAAGCCGCCTTCCTCAGCAAAGAGGTCCCTCAGTAGCAGAGAGGTTCTAATCCCCTCCTTTACAAGGAGGGGTAGGGGAGGTTTTTGAATACCATTACCGCTTTCTCTCCCTTTGGAAACAGGTGAAATTTATGTTATACCTCCAGCCTCTCCAGTCTCCACACAAGCGATGCGGTATCGAAGCTCAGTTCATACAATGTCTTTCCATCTGTTATCGAGAAATGGTATATCTTTGTCTGCCCCTCTTTTGTCTGCCATACATAGGTAATGTCTTTGACTTCGAATAATTTCCCGTTCCACCTGAACTTTACCGGTCTTATTTTGTACGGCATTCCGAAGGAGGCGACGACGCTTATGGTTTCTCGGATGTCCATGGTTCTGGTATCTTTTGAGAATTAATTCCAAACAGGTCTTTTTACCTCTATCCCCTCTTGCAGGGAGTAAGGGAGTTAAATAGAAAAATCCCCTCCTTTACAAGGAGGGGTGGGGGGAGGTTTTAGAAAAATGCCTCATCAAAACCCCTCCAACCTCCCCTTGGAAAGGGGAGGAGACAGGAATATAGTCCGTGTAACTTGAGGACAAAATTGTCATAGGCGTAATCCTGTATAAGAATTTCTCACGCAATTACATTTTCCTTATCACCCCGACAACCTTCCCGATCACGGTTACTTCATGGGGACTATGTTCTGTCGGCTGCATGGTTCTGTTTTCAGGCTTCAGGACTATTTTATTTTTGTCCCGATACACCCTTTTTACCGTTGCCTCGTCTTCCAGCAGGACTACCCCGATCTCCCCGTTTTCGAGGGTCCTCTGCGGTCTTACGATCACATAATCGCCTTCCAATATTCCTGCTTCGATCATACTGTCCCCTGTGACCGTTAAAGAGAATGAATCATCGTGGGGAAACAGGGACCTGTCAATCAGAATATGCGCATCGATATCTTCTCTCGCCAGTATCGGTTTGCCCGCGCGTATCCTTCCTGCAACCGGAAGCATCACCCCGTCGGAAGGCATTAACCCCGGGATCTCTATCCCCCTGGATTTTGAAGGGTTTACCTTTATGAACCCTTTTTTCTCAAGCGCCTTGAGATGCACCCGCGCCGCCGCCCAGAGGAATTGAAAGTGCCCGCCGATTTCCCTGACCGTAGGCGGGTAGCCGTGGTTTTTCGTATATTCCCTGAGAAAATCGAGGATACGTTTCTGTTTGTCCGTAATGGCTTTCATATACAAATATATTCCTCTTTAGTCGGAAGGGGCTGGGCAGGGTAGTTTCGGGAAAAGCGTTGTTCCCTGATCCCTGCCCAGCCTCTCCTCAGAAAGTGGGGGAAAATATATATATACAAATGTATACTAAAAATACGGGTTTGTCAAGAAGTATTAATAATGTCTAAAGTCGCATAAAAAATCAGGTATTTAGGTCATTCTCCGGCTTGACCGGTGGATCGATAACCCATTGGGATAAAAACTGGATTCCCCGATCAAGTCGGAGAATGACAAACAACTTATATTCAATTGGTTTATGGATAGACCCCATGAGTTGTAAAAAGGAGGAATTTATCGTGTCTTCTGCCCTGTCAGTTCCTTTAATCTCAGGGCATTCCGCATCGCAAATCCTCCGTGGCAGTTGTTGAACATGGCATACGTGATTTTTGCCTTTTTGCCCGCTGAGCGAAGGGGAGGGACAAACTCCCGGAGTTCCTGATCTGAATAGAGATAGCTGTACCGGAGCGCGGTCTCTACGCCTTTCTTCAGCCACGTCTCTTTGTTCCTCCCGTGAAATCTGAAATAGGCGATATCCGAAGTGGTTCGGGGGATAAAGGGGACTGTTGCCAGCGAACCATATTGAGGTTCGTCTGCGGCGATGTAGGTCAGTCCGGAATCTTCCAGAAACTGAAAAACGGATTGCTGTACCTCAGGGGCGAGCCAGCTTCCATGTCTGAACTCTACAGCTATCGGCAGTCCCTGCATCAGTTCCCCGCATTTCAGGATAGAATCGAAATGCGTTTTTCTGTACTGAAACCAGGGAGGGAACTGAAAGACGAGCACGCCGAGTTTCTTCGCCTGTATGAGGGGGGTCAGGGAGTCCCTGAACCGTTCTGCCATAAGACTGAGCAGAGAAGGTTCTTTTGTATACACATATTTTGCCGATTTGTCTTTTTCCGGAAGGAGGGCATGCATATCCTTCGGCAGGGTCTTTGGATCGATTCCGTGGCCTGTGAATGCGCCATATGCTTTTATGTGAAAAATAAAATCTTCAGGCGTTCTCTCGGCCCAGAGAGAAGTATTCTTTCTGTCGGGAATTGCATAATAGGTGGCATCAACTTCTACCGTATTAAAATGGTCGGCATAATACCTGAGGCGGCCTTCGGCGGTCTTAACCTCTCCCGGATAGAATTCTCCGCTCTGAATGAGCGTTTTCTCGGTCCAGGAGCATGTGCCGATAGAGATCATGCACTCTGCATTTTTATTTCATAACACTGATGTGCCAATGCAACCAGTTCATCGTATTTCCAGGTCTGCCTGTCTGTAAGATGCCGGGGACGATGTGAAGGGATGCCCCCAAGCCCCAGATAGGCGCCGCTGATTGCGCCTGCCATCGCCGCTGTTGTGTCCGTATCACCGCCTGCGGAGATAGCGGTGCAGATGGTTTCCCAGTAATCTTCCGGTGTCCTGAGGAAGGAATAGAGGCTCCAGAGTACACTGCTGACGACATATCCTGATATTCCCTTCCATTCATCGTCATCGATATATTCGGCATCAAACCCTGCGTCAGCAATGACTTCTGCCGCTTCTTCAGGCGGGAGAGGAAGCCATTCCGAAAGTTTTGCCAATTCTGCGGCGAATACCGGGGATACCCTTCCTGTCCATTCTCCGAGCGTTGCGAGAAACCTGTCTGGCCTGATTGGCTTTTCCTGCAGTGCGACCGCCACCGCGCCACTCACCGCAACTGCACCTGCAGAACTCCTCGGGTCCCGGTGAGTGATCCTCCCCTGATCATGGGCGGACTGAATGAGTATCTCGGGATTGTCATAGAAGAACAGGCCTATGGGTGCTGCCCGCATGGCGCTTCCGTTCCCGGCTGCAGGAGGCGGCGCCCCGGATTCCTCCCATGAGGTTCCCAGACATAATCTCTTAACAGCCTCTTTTGTTGAATACCCGAAGGCAACGATTCTTTGCTCGACAAAAATCGTCTTCAACCGTTCAGCATAATCGGCAGGATCAAATTTTCTGCAGGCAGCATAGCCCTGCATCAGTTCGCGGGCGAGTTGCGAGTCGTCGGAATACTGCCCGAAAGGGAAGGGGAAATGCCCTCCGAATTGCTCTGCCTTGTCAGTTTTTAAAAAATCCTCGACATACCGCCTGCATGCAGCAGGGGAATAGCCTTCGACAACAAATCCTATCGCATCGCCGAGGCATTGACCGATCAGACATCCGCTGAATTGTTCTTTCCGGGGGGTCATTCTCTTACCTTAACGCATTTTTGTTGCATGAGACAAGCAGAAGAGTGAGTTTACAAGCCTGTCGGCTTTCCCCGTGAATTTATCTGATGATACTTCCCGGAGGGACTTCCTTGTCGGGGTGCATGAGGACTGCCTTCCCATCCATAACCGCGGCGAGTATCATGCCATGGCTTTCAACTCCCCTGATGGTTCGCGGTTCCAGGTTGAGAAGAACAGGGATTTCTTTCCCGATAAGCGTATCAGGTTCATAGCTCTGTGCAATCCCTGCGACAAGCTGTCTTTTTTCGGTACCGACCTCGATCTCGATCTTCAGCAATTTTTCGGTGTCCTGGACTCTCTCGGCGGCAATGATTTTTCCGATTCTGATGTCCAGTTTTTTGAAATCGTCAAAAGAAATCATGGCTCTATTATTGAACGGCAGCAATATTTTTTCAAGGGAATCTTTCCTCATGCTTTTTCAGCAACGGGTTTACATAGGGCATCCTGTGTGATAGAATTTTGAATGAGGAAAGTTTTACTGATAGGGCTTTCTGTCTTGTTTTTCAGCAGTCTTTTCCTCATGCTGAGAAGCGGGAGGGAAATGGTCGGGGATATACGGACAAGAACGGATTCTTTCCTCGAAGATATCCGGATTGTACAGAAGAAAGACGGCGTCACCACATGGACCCTCACGGCAAGCAAGGCTGATTTCCGGGAAGGAGACCAAAGGGCGGAACTGAGCGATATAGAACTCCGCATAGAGAAAAACGGCATGATACTCCATGCAGACAAAGGAGTATATGATCTTTCGAGTCAGAGCTTTTCCACAGATGAAGCGGTGAAAGCCTCTGGAAAAGACATAAGTCTCTCCGCAGATTCTCTGGATTATGAAGTTGCTTCAGGAATGATCAGAACCGAGGGAAAAATCAGGGTGGAGGGGAAAGGATTCAGTGTTGAAGGCACAGGCATGCACGCAGACTCTGAACAGAAAGTCAATATTCTCAATGATGTCAAGGCGACATTTCATAAGTAACCTCTGCCAGTGTGGCGGCGCGCTTCTCCTTGTTTTTTTGCTCTCTTCCACCGGCCTTGCTGAAGAGACGAAAAAGATTCAGGGCCCGGTGGTTATCACTTCCCAGAAACTCACTGCCGACAGCAAGACGCACTCTGCTGTTTTTGAGCATTCTGTCGTCGCACGCACCCCTGATATGACCATATGGGCAGACCTGATGAATGTCGCGTATGACAGCAATACAGGCAATGTTACCCGTATCGACGCTCAGGGGAACGTAAGAGTAATGAAAGAGAAGCGGGTGATCACCGCCAGGGAAGCAACCTATTTCTCGGGGGAGGAAAAGGTCGTCTTTACCGGTGAACCAAGGGCTGCGGAAGGTGAAAATGTGATTACCGGAAAAACAATGACATACCTCATGAAAGAAGACCGGTTCATCGTCGAGGGCAGCAAGGTTTTCATCACTTCCAGGGAAAAATAAGGACGGGAAACGCAGTGCACATCCTTGAAGCAAAAGGACTCTCAAAACATTACGGCAAGAGGCATGTTGTTCAGGGTCTCAGCCTCTCGGTAACGAACGGCGAGATTGTGGGGCTGCTCGGCCCAAACGGCGCAGGGAAAACGACCACCTTTTATATGATGGTAGGTCTTATAAAGCCCGACAGCGGGCATATCTTTATTGACGACGAGGACCTTACGAGAACGCCCATGTACCGGAGGGCTCTCAGGGGGATCAGTTACCTCCCGCAGGAACCTTCGATTTTCAGAAAACTCTCGGTTGAAGACAATCTCAGGGCTGTGCTGGAAATAAGGGGATTGGGGAAGGATGAGATTGCAAGCGAGGTCGAGCGGTTATTGAAGGAATTCAATCTCACGGAACTCGCGAACAAGGAGGGATACAAGCTTTCCGGAGGTGAACGGAGGAAGACAGAAATAGCGCGGGCGATTGCGGTAAAACCCACCTTCCTCCTGTTCGACGAACCGTTTGCAGGGATAGACCCTATCGCGATCATTGAACTGAAAAAGATGTTGAGATACCTGAAAAGTAAAGGGCTCGGAATCCTGATTACAGATCATAATGTCCGGGATACGCTTTCGATCACCGACAGGGCATATATCATAAGCAGCGGGGCAATACTCCAGGAAGGCAGTCCGGATACCCTTGTCTCAGACCCGCGTGTCAGAGAAGTGTTTCTCGGAGAGGAGTTCCGTCTCTGATGGCACTCGAGAGCAGACTTGAACTCAGGCTGTCCCAGAAGCTGATCCTGACACCGCAGCTGCAGCAGGCAATAAAACTGCTCCAGTTGCCCCATCTTGAGCTTTCCGAATTTCTCAATCAGGAACTCATGGAAAACCCTTTCCTTGAGGAGACAGACGAAGAAGTTCCGCCGGAGGAACTCAGCGCCGAAGAGCGGGAAAATGCCGAAAGGGAAGTTGAGCATGAAGATGCAGAGGCTCCGATCGAGAAGCTTATGAATCTTACTGTGGATGAATACTTTGAAGAGAGAAGCTCTGACGGCCGGGACCTCGGGTATTTCACCCCCGGGACTGTTACCCCGCCGTCATTTGAGCAGTTTCTCACCAGGGAACCCGATCTTGCCGATCATCTCCTGTGGCAATTGCGTCTTTCCCACATTCCTGATGAAATAAGGAAGGTGGGAGAAATAATCATCGGAAATATCGATGAGAACGGATATCTCGCTGCTTCTTCTGAAGAGATTATGAATGGGGCAGAGACTGATGAGGCGACTGCAGAAAAAGCCCTCAGGATGATACAGGGATTCGATCCGCCGGGAGTCGGCGCACGGAATATGCAGGAGTGCCTGCTTATCCAGGTATCCGTTTTGGGTCTTAACGGGACAATCATTGAGAAGATCATTCTCAATAACATAGAGGAACTCGAGAAAAAGAAATATACCGTCCTCGCACAGCACTACAATGTTCCTGTCGGAGATATTATGGCTGCGGTAAAGGTCATAGAAGGTCTTGAGCCGAAACCCGGCCGCAATTTTTCGAGCACGGCGCCGCATTATATCGTTCCTGATGTGTATCTCATCAAAACAGCAGAGGGGTATCAGATCATCCTCAACGATGAGGGAGTTCCGAAGCTGAACGTGAGCAGCTTTTACCGGAAATTGATTCAGCAGGACAATGACTTCCCGAAAGAAGAAAAAAATTTTCTTATTGAGAAATGGCGCGTCTGCGGTCGGACTCCTGAAAAGTCTTGACCAGCGGAACAGGACGATATACCGTGTGACCGAGACGCTCCTTGACCTCCAGCGGCAGTTCTTCGACCATGGCGTCGAATTTCTGAAGCCCCTGACGCTCAGGGACGTTGCTTCAATACTGAACCTGCACGAGAGCACGGTGAGCAGGGTTACCTCGAATAAATACCTTGCATGCGAGCACGGAATCTTCGGTTTCCGGTTTCTCTTCAGCAGCGCCCTCAGCAGCGACATGGGGAATATTTCCTCCACGTCGGTCAAGAATATGATCAGAAAGATTGTGACTGAAGAGGATACGCAGAAACCTTTCAGCGACCAGAAGATCGCCGAGATGCTGCAACAGCAAGGTATCGAAATTGCGAGGAGGACTGTGGCAAAATACAGAGATGAACTGGGCATCCCGTCACAAACACAGAGAAGGAAACTGAACAAATAAAAAAGGAGGATTTCATGAACATCATTATTACCGGAAGACACCTCGAAGTTACTCATGCTTTGAAAACCTATGTGGAAAAGAAGATAAAAAGATTTGACCGGTATATTACGAATATTTCCGAAGCGAATGTCACTCTTAGCGGTCGAAAAATACCGGCATAAAGTCGAAGTTCTCCTGAAGGTAAACGGAGTGTTAATACAGGCCGAGGCAATTACCGGCGACGTGTATTCGTCTATAGACGAAGTCGCGGAAAAACTCGAGCGGCAGATAAAGAAATACAAGGAAAAGCTCGTTTCACACAGAAAAGCCGAGGGGAAGGAAGGGACAGAGGTTCAGGAGACTGCATTGCCTCCTGAGGTCGGTACGATTATTAAGAACAAACGGTTTGAACTCAAACCGATGAGTCCTGACGAGGCTGTGATGCAGATGGAACTTCTTGACAAGGATTTTTTTGTGTTCACAAACGACAACAGCGGTGAAATCAATGTGATCTATCGGAGAAGAGACGGGAATTTCGGTCTTATCGAGCCGGTAAGATAGAGAGTGATTTGAAACCGATCATCGTTATACTGACCGGCCTTTCAGGTTCCGGCAAGACAGTGGCGTTGCGTTCTCTTGAGGATTGCGATTATTATTGTGTAGACAATCTGCCGGTTGCCCTCATCGAATCCTTCGTCACTACCATTACCCGCCAGAAGAGATATTGAAAAGATCGCCATCGGTATTGATATACGGGAAAAGTGTTTCCTGTCCGAAATCAGCGGTGTTCTCAAGATCCTCAGGAAGCAGCGCCAGACAGAGGTGCTGTTTCTTGATGCCGAGAAAGACGTCCTGGTGAGAAGATTCAAGGAAACACGCCGACCCCATCCTCTCGGGGGAAACGTAGAGGAGGCGATGCAATGGAGAGAGAAAGACTCTCCGTCCTCAGAGATTCAGCTGACCGGATCATTGATACTTCCTCGTTTACTCCCCATCAACTGAGACAGTTTGTAACATCACTCTATGCGGTGAAAACCGGGGAAAAAGCACTGACCATTGCGCTGATATCGTTCGGTTTCAAGTTCGGTGCTCCGCAGAATATTGACCTGCTCTTTGATGCGAGGTTTCTTCCCAATCCAAACTTTGTTCCTGAACTCAAAGTTCTGAGAGGGACCGACAAAAAGGTGGCAGAGTATGTTTTCCGGAGAAGGGTAGCGAAGACATATGTGAACAAGATACAAGACCTGCTGGATTTCCTAATCCCTAACTATATCAAGGAGGGAAGAGCCTATCTGACCATTGGTATCGGGTGTACAGGCGGCAATCACCGGTCCCCGGCGATTGTTGAGAGGCTCAGGGCATATCTTAAAAAATATCCGGTAGAACTGAGCGTAGTCCACAGGGATATTGCCTGAATTGATCGCAAGTTGTTAGTATATAAATCTGTCCGGGAGAGGTGGCCGAGCCGGTCGAAGGCAGCCGCCTGCTAAGCGGTTGTGGGGGTAACACTCCACCCAGGGTTCGAATCCCTGCCTCTCCGCCATTAATTAGAGTGAAAAGCCGGAAGTGAATAGTTAAGAGTGAAAAGTGAAAATCTAAAGAAGGAGACAACCATGAAGAAAGGTTTGTTGCTTACCATATGTCTTTTATTGATTTTTTCATTGCAAGCGTGCAAGAAGAAGGAAGAGCAGCCACCGGTCCCCCAGACTCCGGTGCAGATGATGCCGGGGCAGATGCCTTCTGGTCCGGTATCTCCGGGACAAATGCCTCCCGGCTCTACGACTCCGGGACCGATGCCGCCAGGACAAGCGCCTCAGGGTATGATGCCGCCGGGTGGATCGCAACAGATGGCAAAGCCGGGCACTATGCCGATGGGGAAAACTCAGGTCATCATCCCTGCTTCCGTGAAGGGAAAGTGGGAAGCGGCGAAGATAGTAGTTGAGGACAAGGTCTCAAAGACGAAGCAGGAATATACGGTGAAGCTGAACAGTGATTTTGCAGTTCCGAATTCGGCGCTGAAAATCCATATCGGCGATTTTCTCCCGGATTTCAAAATGGACGGACTTACGCTCACTTCGTCATCGACCCAGCCGAACAATCCTGCTCTCAGCATGAGGGTTTTTGAGAACGGCAAGCAGATATTCCCTGCTCCGGGAAGACAGTGGGGGTGGTTGTTTTCCAAGGTGCCGTCAATACATCCGTTCGAACATCCGAAGTATGGCATTACCTTAAAAGAAGGCCTTAAAAAAGGATAAACAAGAGTCGAGATTGCGCCCATAGCTCAGCTGGATAGAGCGACGGACTACGAATCCGCAGGTCGGGGGTTCAAATCCTCCTGGGCGCGCCATTTATGAATTGTATAATAAACCTCGACAAGCCCGAAAACATATCTTCACAGCAGGCAGTCACAAAGGTAAAAAGAATGCTTGCGGTGAAGAAAGCCGGCCATGCAGGGACGCTTGATCCGATTGCAACCGGAGTACTTCTCATCTGCCTGAACAAGGCGACCAAAATAACACGATTCCTGTCCGATCTTGATAAGGAATATATCTTCCGCATGAAACTTGGCGAAAAAACCGACACCTATGATTCAACCGGGACCGTTCTTGCAAAAAAGGATTACCATTTCATTCAGGAGTCAGACGTTCGCCATGCTCTTGAAAACTTCACCGGCAGGGTAAAACAGGTGCCGCCTCTTTTTTCCGCAATTCAGGTCGGAGGACAACGCCTTTATAACCTCGCCCGAAAGGGCATAACAGATGTTCAAATCCCGGAGAGAACTGTCTCTATTCACGAACTGGAACTCATCCGGTTTGATCCTCCCTTCATGGACTTGCGGGTTGCATGCTCGAAGGGAACATATGTGAGAAGTCTATGCGATGATCTTGGCGCCGTTCTTGGCGCCGGCGCCCACATGACTTCTTTGCAGAGGACCGCAATCGGAAAGTTCCGGATCAAGGAGGCAACAACATTCAGCGAATTGGAACAGGGAAGCAACCTGTGCTATCCGATGGACTTCGCACTGTCCCACCTGCCGGGTATTATCCTCAGCGATGAAGAATTCGGGAAGGTAGGGAAAGGCCTTCCAATCAAAGCCCACCAGGATTTTTCAGCTTATCAATATATCAGATTAAAAAGCCCTGAAAATGTTTTTTTCGGTATCGGGAAAATTGGACAAGACGAGATAAGAATAGAAAGATTGTTAAACTAATTTCTCAGTGTTAGATTGAAATTGTCTGATATTAAATAAAAAAAGCTTGACAAGATGTTTTTTTTTTGTTATTCATATGTCATGTTTCTTGGTGGAAAAAGCACTATAGGGTTGGATATCGGCTCAGGGTATCTGAAGATTGTTCAGCTTAAGGATACAAAAGGCGGATATGAGCTTGAGCTTTTCGATATCCTCCCGCTGCCCCCGGAACTTATTGTAGACGGCTCGGTAATAGATTCCTTGCGGCTTGTTGATTCGCTCAAGGAAATCACCCGAAAGGCCAAGATAAAAACAAAGGATGTCGTTATCAGCATGGCCGGTCATTCTTCGGTCATCATCAAACGGGTTTCTCTTCCGGATATGTCTGAAGAAGAACTCGCAGAGTCCATAAAATTCGAAGCCGAGCAATATATACCATTTGATATAGAAGATGTGAACCTCGACTTCCAGATCCTCGGACCCAAGGAAGAACCCGGTCAGATGGATGTTATCCTGGTTGCGGTAAAAAAAGATATCATTAACGAGTATCTCACTGTGGTAAAAGACGCGGGCTTTAACTGCATCATTGTAGACGTCAACCCGTTTGCCCTTGAAAATATCTATGAAGTGAATTACGAAATCGAACCCGGAAAGAATGTCGCGCTCGTCAACATCGGCGCGAGCACAATTAATATGAATATTCTCAAGGGCGGAGTTTCAGTGTTTACAAGAGACAGCGCAGTCGGCAGCAATCTCCACACCGAAGTCCTTCAGAGAGAATTTAACCTTACGTACGAAGTAGCGGAAAGGCTGAAACGGGGCGAGCCTGTTGAGAACGTGTCCCCTCAGGATGCGCATTCTGTAATGGAACTTGCCTCTGAAGAGATAATCGGTGAAGTGAACCGTTCCCTGGAATACTTCCATGAGGAGATCAACGAAGTAATACTGAGCGGAGGCTGCGGTCTCATCAGGGATTTCCCCAGGCTTCTTGCGGAAAAGGTAGGGGTGGAGACAAAGGTCATACAGACGTTCAAAAATATCAAGATACCGAAAAAATTTGATGTTACCTATATTGAAGAAATGGCGCCGATAGCAGCAGTTGCGGCTGGATTGGCGCTCAGGAGACCGGGCGACAGATGATAAAAGTAAACCTTCTGCCGGTTAAAAGGAAAAAGAAAGCGAAACCGCTGCCGACCTTTCTGCTTTCCACAATTCTGGCTACAGTCGCAGCAGCGCTCATTATGGCATATCTCACGTTCTTTTTTACTTCACGCCTGAACGCACGGAAATCTGATTTTGCAAACAATGAGAGAAAAATCGAGGAACTCAAACAGCAGATAAAGGCAGTTGAGGACTTCGAGCAACGTAATAAAAAATTCAAACAAAGGAATGACGTCATAGAGCAATTGAGCAGCAACAGGAGCGTGCCGGTAAAAGTGCTGGACGAAATCAATTTGTTAATTCCCAACGGCATCTGGTTGAAAGACATGAAAATGTCAGGAACCGGCAGCATCGATATCGAGGGACTCGGGTTCACCAACACGGACATCGTTGCTTATGTGGACAACTTGAAAAAATCACCGCTCTTTACCGAAGTGTATCTCAAGGAATCGAAAAGCTTCGAACTAGAAAAAATTCCTCTGTATGCGTTTAAATTGAGCTTTAAAATAAAAGGATGAGATGGCACTGAAATTAAACATTAATATGAAGAATCTTCCCCTCCCGGTCAAGATTCTTATTGCAGTAGCCCCTGCTATTCTTATTGTTGCGGTTGTCCTTTTTTTGTTTGTCATGCCGAAAAATAAAGAAATCAAAGCCCTTGAAAAGAAAATCGCTGCTCAGGAAAATGAGATCGCCGCAGACCAGGTAAAAGTGGCGAAATTACCTGAACTGACATTGGAAAATGAACGACTGAGAAAAAGGCTCGAAGAATTAAAACAGCAGTTGCCTGAGGAAAAGGAAGTATCAACTCTGCTGAAACAGGTCTCTGACCTTTGTATCAGTTCAGGGCAGAAAGTACAATTATGGCAGCCGGCGCAGAAAAAGACCCATTCGAGCGGAATTGTGTTCGAAATTCCTGTCAAGGTTGAACTTTCAGGCAGTTATCACAATTTGGGGTATTTCTTCGGAAGCATCACGAAACTCAACCGAATAGTCAATATCTCTGATATCAAACTCTCAGACCCGAAGCCGGACAAAGGCGTGGCTGTTATGAAAATAGCATTCACTGCGACGACCTTTTCGTCAGTGCCGGAGGAAGAGATCCAGAAAGAAACAGCAGCTCCTAAGGGCGGGAGACAATGAAAAGCATTCTCTTAGGCATCTTTGTTTCACTGTTTGTATTGTTCGCCGGCTGCGGAAAAGATCAGCCTCCACCCAAAAAACCGGCTGCGGAAAAGATGCCAGAGGCAAAAACAGAAGAGAAGGCCGCCACGGAGACTGCAAAATCCCCGCCGGAAGAAGTTGCCTATGATGCGAGGGGTAGACGAGATCCGTTCCTTCCCCTCGTACAATTGTCAAAAGAAAAACCAAAAAAGAAGGCAGGGGCTAGTCCGATAGAAAGCTATGGTATTGACGAACTCAATCTTCTGGCGATTGCATGGGACAAAGACAAATACTACGCACTGGTAATGCTTCCGGACAGGAAGACATATACAATCACCGAAGGGATGGCCCTTGGACTCCAGGGAGGGAAGGTAGAAAAGATCACGAATAATACCGTTCTTATCAGAGAATATATTAAGGATTATAAGGGTGATATAAAGCCAAGGGATTCGATTTTGAAACTCCACAAGGGGGAAGAATAATGAATCAGAACTTAACAGTTAATAAACAAATATTGAGGGATAAAAAGCATGACGGAGCATCATTCATCTTTTATGCCCTTTCTCTCTTTCTTATCTGCTCATTTATTGCTGTTGTTGCCGGTTGTGCCGGGACAAAAGGCAAGGACAAAGAAGCGATGCAGATACAGGAACCTGCGGTTATAACCGGCATCAGCGTACAGGATAACATGGTAACCATAACAGCGAATAAACCATTTATCTATACGATTTATAAACCCGGCGACCCGTATAAGATAGTGCTCGACATGCCTGATGTTTCTGTGGGAACTTTCAACGCAAAAATCGTGTCCCAGAAACCCGGTATTACAGAAATAACGCCTTCCCAGATTGAATCCCCTTCCCTCCTGGCCCGGTTCGAAATGCTGCTTCAAACCCCTGGTTCAGTTGACCAGGATTACAATAATAATGTCCTGACGATCAAGATCAGGCAAGATGCAGTAAAAAAGGAAGAGCCCCGCCCTGTCGTGCAGGCAAGAAAAATGGAAGAACCGACGCCACCGTCTGCAATACGAGGCCCTCTGCCGAAAGCTACCGAGGTCAATGAGATTTCATTTGAACCTTCTGTTGATGTGGTAAAAGTGCTGATTAAAGGAAACGGTTCCATGATCCCGAATGTTTTCCCTCTGGAAGACCGTCTGGTTATTGATATCCCTGATGTGACACTGAATGCCCTGATCCCGGTTTCTGTGGTTTCCCCGGTCAAGGGAATGCGGGCGGGCAAACATGACGATAAAGTGCGGCTTGTTCTTGATCTCCAGGGAGAAGACGAATTTTGATGTCGCATCCATTGCTGACTCGATTGTGATCAGTCTGAGAAGAAATGAGAATGAACCTGCCGGATTGCTTTCTGCTGAAACACATTCAGAAGAGACGTCCCCGGCATCACCTGATACCATCCAGCCGAACGAAAAACTGGCAGGAACCAGGTGCGAGTCGTATCTTTCAGGGAAAGAGACCGTAAATTTTGATTTTCAGGATCAGGATATTGTGCCGATCCTCAGGTTATTCTCTGATATCAGCGGATGCAATCTCTTCATACATCCTGATGTCAAAGGCAAGGCTACCATGAAATTCAGGGATGTCCCCTGGACCCAGGCCCTTGATACAATACTGAAGACCTTCAGTCTTGATAAAAGCATCGATGGCAACATTATACGGATTGCACCTAATGTAATATTCGCAAAGGAGAGTGACGACAGGGCAAAAGTCGTGGAGGCGGAAATGAAGGCTGAGCCCCTTGAAACAAGGGTATTCAGTGTCAGCTATGCAGATGTGAGCCTGGTGGAAACTGCAGTGCGGAACGCAAAGATTCTTTCGCCAAGGGGAAGCCTCAATATGGATAAGCGGACGAGTACGATGCTTGTTAAGGATATAGCTTCGGTTTTCCCTGAAATTGAAAATCTCCTTGCCACCCTTGATAAACCAACGCCGCAGGTTCTGGTCGAGGCGCGGATAGTAGAGGTGAACACAGATAATACCCAGGAGTTGGGTATACAATGGGGAATTAATGCGGTGAGCGCGAATGGACTCGCAAGTTTGGGTGGCCTTTCAGGGGTTCCAAACGTTTTAACGGGACCGGTTACCGGCGGACACTATATGGTTGATTTGCCGTCCAAAAGTGCTGGTCCGTTGTCAGGTTCCGGTATTACATTCGGAATTCTGGATCCTTCAAGGACAATAGGACTCGACATGCAGCTTTCTGCCATAGAAACTATGGGTAAACTCAAGGTGGTCTCGAATCCGAAAATTCTGACAGTGGATAACGGCAAGGCTATGATCAAACAGGGGAAGAGCATCCCGGTAAGAAAGCTGACGACAGAAGGAACCGTATCAACCGAATACAAAGATGTTACGCTTGATTTAATCGTAACTCCTCATATAACACCCGATAAATCAATATCGATGGTTATTGAAATCAAAAAAGAAGAGCTTGACCCGACTGTTCCCTCGGTTGAAGGTGTGCCGGGAACAGATAAAAAAGAAGCAAGCACCAATGTAATCATTAAAGATGGAGAGACTATTGTTATCGGGGGGTTGTACAAAGTCGCTACCAATGATTCTGAAACCGGCGTCCCTGGCTTGATGAAAATCCCTATTCTCGGCTGGTTATTTAAATCGAAGAGGGAGCAAACATCTACGAACGAATTGCTAATTTTTGTAACACCCCGGATTATTACATCGCAATGAAGGTAAATTTATCAGAAAATGACTATTGTGGAATAAGAGAAAAACAGGGGGCAAAATGAAAAAACGATCTTTCTTACTCTTTTTACTTTATATTTCGGTCCTGTCGGTGCTTTTGTATGGATGCGGCAGCGGCGCCGGAGCACCGGGCAGTAAAGGGATCGAAGATACCGGCGTTCAGCTGAGTGCGGTCGTGAACGGTTTGTATCTTGGAGGGAACACAAATTCCATTGATGTTTTTCAGGATGTATGCGACGAGGGGCCGCCTCCTACTTACGAATTATTTACTGACCATCAGGCAGAAGTGACATTCACCGCGTCCCTTATAAACCCAAACCCTACCATAAGGCCAGGAACGCTTTATGTCGAGAAATATACCATTGAATATAAACGTTCGAATGATTCACTCGGGGCTCCACCGATCGAAAAGGATACCCGTTTTGAGACTATCATCATTTCTCCTCCCCTTTCAGGGACCGGCAATACAAGTGTTACATGGACCATAGCGCTTGTTGACCTGCCCAGAAAAGAGAAGTATGGAGATGATGTTTTGTCGGGCCGTTATGACTATCATCTGGCATATATCAACAACTATACAGCCATCTTTACTTTCTATGGCAAAAATGAATATGGCGAAGATTTTTCCGTCAAGACACAGATGAATTTCCAGATCGGGTGGTTTGATAACTGTTAGTCAGTAGTGTGAGCAATTACAGTTTTGGAGGATAAGATGAAAAAAGTCTTCATAATATTGGCGTTACTTGCTTTTGCACTCTCCTTCGCCGGCTGTGGAGGAGGAGGCGGATCAATGAATTCACCGAAAGGTGAGAATCCCGGAAAATCCACACTTGTTGAATTAACGCCTTCTCACTTTGTCTCACATACGAACAGCGACATCACCCTGCATGCAAAGGTTCTGGACGGGAATGGCAACCCGGTCAAAAACAAGCCGGTCAGGTTCACCAACCTTTCGCCAATCGGGACGCTGGACAAAATAACCGACAAGACGAATGCAGCGGGCATCGCCACTGTCACCCTTCACTCACATGAAGTCGGTTATGCAACCATCCAGGCGGAAGTCGATGAGGGTTTGAACCAGGTCAGAGACAGGACAGTCATCTATTACTCCAGTTTCAACCTCATGTGGCCGGAGCCGCAGGTAGTGCTTGAGGTAGACGCTGATAACGACGGAATATACAATGAGACAAGTGATTTCAATTTCTTTGAGACCCCCACCGATGATACCGCTACATTGCGGGCTACTGCGTATGATGAATTCGGGAAAAGGATCGTCGGTATGGATATTACCTTCAGCGGTGATTCCGGCGCATCCTTCCCATTGGGGAATGTTTTCAAAACGAATTCAGCAGGTCAGGCATTCACTACCCTGAAAGTTTCCCCGACCTCTGTTGTCGGTCAGGAAACGTCGCTGAATGTTTATGCTACAGGCGCAAATAATGCAGTAGGCTTTCTCCAGGTATTTCTCCGGCCGGTATATATCACCGGTATAACGCTGGTCGCAAACCCATCGGGAGTCATTGCAGGTGAAACATCGACAGTTACCGCTTATGTTACGACAAGCGCAGGCACAGTACCGGATGATCTTGCGGTGCAGTTCAGCGTAAGCCCTGTGACCTTAGGCTATGTTGAGCCAGTGGTTGCCCTTACAAGTAACGGTGCAGCGACAACGGTGTTTACACCGTCTGCAACATACCTAGGGAATGCAACAGTTTCAGCCACCATAGCTAATGTTACTGGCTCAGTTCAAATTCTTGTGGCAAATGAGCTCAATGTTGTGCCGACCGGTCAAACTATTGATGGTACTGCGGGTGGAACAACCCTTCCTTATACCATTAACGGTGGTATCCCACCTTATACAGATTAACGACTGATAATTCAAGTTTGCTCGCCACACTGATACAGTCGCAGCGAGTGGCGATACATTTACCGTGACAGTTCCTGCTGCAACTGCTGCGACAACTGTAACCTATACAGTCAGGGATTCAGCAGGGCACACAGACGGCGACACTCGATGTAACCGTAGTGCCGATAGTTACCTTGCCGTGAATCCGACTTCAACATCAATTTGCGAGAACAATACTTCCTGTAGTGCCGGCCAGACTACTTCAACATTTACAATTTCTGGTGGCATCGCACCATATACATCACGCGCCCAATCCTGCAATACTCACTATCACATCTGGTGGAAATATCTTTATCGTTGACGCGAACAACGATAGCATTGTGAACGATACACCAGTAATATTGACAATGACGGATAGCGCGGCCGTGCCCAGAGCACGTTTGCCGGTAAATGATAGATGTTAATCAGTCACCAGTTGCTCCTTACGCCGACAGCAAGTACGATTGCAGGAATAGATAATCCACCAGCAGGAAATGCTAATAGTGGGTGTCCACCTGATGGCGACGCTAGCTGATGATCGTACTTTTACCATAACTGGAGGAACTGCACCATATTCTGTAGTACTTTCTAACGATACTACTGTTATCAATTACTGTGCTATTTCAATAGTTGGGAATACGCTTGCTATTGATCCGGATAGCGTGGCGCAAACACTGTATGTTCACTGTTACCATCACTGATAGCTTGGGAATAGATACAGCAACTGTCACAGTAACTGTTACACCATAAGTAATGCGTTGAACTCGGATGAAAAGAGGGCGGGTGAGAGCCCGCCCTGAATAAAACGATAAATAGAAGGGTTCTGATTGGAGATGATGAGTGTGAATGATTTCAATAAAGGAGTGAGACCATGAGGAAATATTTATATTTAATGATATGCCTGTTTCTTGCCGCCTGCGGCAGCCAGTCTTCCACGAACATCTCTTCAGATACATCAGGGTCCTCGGGCAGCATTAAGCTCTCTACGCAATCCATTCTTGCGGAGATGGAGAAGGGCGGCCAGTACAAGGACGGGGAACTGCTCGTGAAATTCAAATCCGGCGTCAAGGCCGCATCGACTGCTGCAGTGCATCAGGCAGCGGGGGCAACGGTCATAAGAAAATATACCGCAATCCAAAACCTTGAACAGGTGAAACTGCCCCAGGGGCTTTCGGTCAAAGATGCAGTGATGCAGTACATGTCGAGCCCGGGCGTTGAATACGCAGAACCGAACTATATAAGAAAATTAGACACCATAATACCGAATGATACCTATTTCGCAAACCAATGGTCTTTCCTGAACACCGGTCAATATGCATATGGAATAGCCGGTGCGGATATCAAAATGGCGGCAGGATGGGATGTTACCATCGGCAGCGGCGACATAACGATTGCGGTGCTTGATACGGGAATCGATTACAGCCACAATGACCTTGTCTGGAACATATGGAGGGATCTGGGCGAGACGAGTTGCACCGATGCTATCGATAATGACGGAAACGGATACGTGGACGACTGTATAGGCTGGAATTTCGTCGATAATAACAGTGATTCAATGGATGACCATGGCCACGGGACACATGTAGCGGGAGTTATCGGGGCCAAAGGGAATAACAGCACAGGCATTGCGGGCGTTATGTGGTTGACAAACATGATGGCGTTGAAGGTATGCGACGCGAATGGTTCCTGTGATGTCGGGGCTGAAATCGCAGCCATCGATTATGCTATTAACATGAAGGATAACCATGGGGTGAATGTGAGAGCCATGAATGCCAGTTTCGGCGGCGGTGATTTTTCGGCTTCGGAATATCAGGCTCTCGCACGGGCAAACACCGCAGGGATTCTTTTCGTAGCTGCTGCAGGAAATGGCGGCGGAGATGGAGTCGGCGATAATAACGATGTTGCCCCTCATTATCCCTCGAGTTACGATCTGCCGAATATTATCGCGGTCGCAGCGACTGACCAGGATGACAGAAGGGTCTCATTCAGCAATTTCGGCCCAACCTCTGTTGATGTGGCGGCACCGGGTACCTATATTTTCAGTACAGTACCCAACTGGTGGACAATGTATTATGGATACGGCCATCTTGAGATGTTCGATGGCACTTCCATGTCTACCCCGCATGTGACCGGTCTTGCCGGCCTTTTGAGCGCATATTATGGTCATTTTACCCATGGCCAAATTCGTACGATGATACTGAGATATGTTGATGTGCTGCCCACGCTGAACGGCTGGATTCTCACAGGCGGAAGGATCAACGCGGACAGAGCCCTGAAGTCACTGTGGGCGACATACGATCTTTCTGCAACCCCGGTTTCCGCGTTACAGATGGATCTGGCATGGACCGACCGGGCTACGGACGAAATCGGTTATAGAATTTATAGAGGAACAGACGGGATTTCTTATCTGCAGATAGCCACAGTCGGCGTGAACGGGTCATTTTACTCGGATGCAGGCCTCACTGACGGGACGAGATATTATTACAGGGTGAGGGCGTTTAATGATATCGGCGAATCCCCTCTCCAGCAGGGAACTCAGGTATCTCAGGTGACGCCTATTAACCCTCCGACGAATCTGAGAGTAGTAACAACCTCAAGCGCTCAGATCCAGCTTGCCTGGTCGGACAATTCGTCGACTGAACAGAACTATTTGATCGAGAGACGTACATATAACAGTGATTTTGTACAGATAGACCAAGTGGGCCAGAACGTATCTACCTACACTAATTCCGGACTCAGTCCGGCCACTTCATACTGGTACAGGGTGAGAGCACATAATCCGGTTGCGGGATATTCTGCATATTCCAATGAAATTTCAGGGACCACTCTCTACTTCAGGCGGGACCACGAAGAAGCATGGCGGAGGCGGTGGATGTTCTGTCGGAGGGCCGCAGAATACACCGACAGCATTTGCAGACCTCCTGATACTGCTCATGCCTGCAATCGTACTCGCACTCATAAGACGGAGGAATTAAGGGTAATTACCGCTTATACATTTTCAATACAACCCCGAACATGTTCGGGGTTGTCTGTTTTTAGGGTGCCTTCTGATTCAGGGTATATGATGGGGTTCTCATAATAGTGTTGGACATAGAATTGAGTGCTTTTACTTTGTCATGCTGGCTTGTCCAGCATCTTTCTTCGCAGCAAGAAGGATTCCCGACAAGCGGGAATGACACACTGGGTGAAGTCAATACTATTAGCACATCTTGATAATGTCAAAAAAGGTTAACAAGGATAACCATTGAACACAGGACTTCTTACAAAAAGAACTATTTTTTCCCTGAATGTCTGCCTTAGCATCTTCCTCCTTTTCGCGGTCCTTTTTCTTGTAAGAGATGCGATGACGCTGTATTTCGAACAGGGAAAGACCATAAGGACGGAATCCACTTCGCCTGCCAATCAAGAAGCGGGAGCGAAAAAGGCGCAATTTACAGAGTACGCCCGTATCCTTGCCAATAACCCCTTTGGTTTCTCCGGAGGCGAACTGAAGCTTCTGGCCGGTTCTCTCCGCAAGCCTCTCGAATCCCGCGGATATCGCGCTGGTCGGCACAGTAGTGGGGCCGAAGGAACTGACGTTCGGGGTATTCAGGGACAGGACAGGTATGCAGGAAGTATTCAGGCTCGGCGAATCGGTCTTTGGAGCAGGGAAGCTCTCACGGGTCGAAAGGGAAAAGGTCCTGCTCAAACAGGGAGGCAGAGAGATCGAAATCCCCCTCGATGATGTCAAAATAAAAGAGATCAGCAAACCAGGCATTGCAGGCAGTCCACAGCTTTCCGCATTTGCCCAGAAGGTTGGGAGGGGTTTATACATCGTTGATCAGAACAAACTCCAGCAGGCAATTGCCGATCCGGGCCAGATGATGACTGACGCACGGCTGAAACCAAACGTTGCAAACGGCAAGGAGGAAGGGTTTGTCCTCAATGAGGTGAAACCCGGGGGGATATACCATAGCCTGGGCCTCCAGGACGGTGATGTGCTGCTCCGGATAAATGAATATGATATTTCGAATCCTGAAAGGGCGCTGCAGGCATTTAATGCGCTGAAAGGTCTCGACAGGGTGCAGATTGACATGATCCGTTCGGGTGCACGGATGACTATGACATATCAGATCAAGTAAGAAATGAATATAAGCGCATAGCAGGATAGCCTAATTAGACGGGTAAAGTATATTGATGATTCCCGCTTATCTTGTCCTTTCTCTGCGGAAGAGAAGATCGATGGTCATTCCCCTGAGTAAAGCCGGACAATGACATATAGAACTATGAGACCTTTAATACTGGCTGTAACTAGTGTTTGATGCTAAAATAAACGGTGATGCAGAATAGGGCTCCTGGAAGAGATTGCTCATCTCATGTCACAATAGACTGAAGAGATGAAAAACAGCGAGAGGAAATGAATAAACAACGGTCATCAGACATTATGAATGTATTCGCTATTCTGATTTTAATTGGATTTTTCGCCTCCGCTTCTCATCCCTGAATCTCTCTTCGCTGAAGAGACCCCGACCGATACCGCTGTTCAAGAGGATCAGCCTGTCAAAGTACAACAGGGGGATAATCCTCAGCAGGAACTTAAGCAGACTGGAAAACAAAAAGGCAGGGAGAAAAAAGTCGCCTTTAATTTTGTTGATGTGGACATACCGGTCGTGTGAAGTTTATCAGTGAAGTAACGGGCAAAAACTTTGTGTTCGATGAGAGAGTAAAAGGCACAATAACCATCATCGCTCCGTCCAGGCTTTCTGTGGACGATGCATTCCGTCTCTTCACCTCTGTGCTGGAGCTGAAAGGGTTTACCATCATCCCGTCCGGAAAAGTGTATAAGATTCTGCCGACTGCGCAGGCAAAGCAGACAGGGCCCGAACTCCAGAAAGACGAGGTTGTGCACGGTGAGCGATGCGTATATCACAAGGCTCATACAGCTGAGGGCGATATCATCTGCGAAGGCAATGAATTTCCTCCAGCCCCTTGTCTCAAGGGACGGACATATCTCTTCGTTCGGCCCCGGAAACATGCTTATGATTGTGGACTCTGCCACAAATATCGAGCAGATACTCGAGATCCTCGACTCGATAGACAAACCGGGGGTGGAGGAAGCGGAGATTATCCTGCTGAAGCATGCAAATGCGGATGACGTGGTGAAGATCATCACCGAGACGCTGGTCCTGAGCAGCAAAGGGCAACCCTCTGCGATACGCGGACTGAGGCCGGGTGCAGGTGCCGGCAGCATCTGTCGAAGAATCCAAATCGTCTGTTTTTGCAGATACCCGCCTGAATGCAATCGTCCTGATCGCGGACAAGCAGGGAAAGAGAGGCCATGAAGAGGATCATAGCGCTCCTCGATATCCCGCTTCCCGAGGCAACGAGCAAGATCAACGTCTATTTCCTTGAATATGCCGATGCGACGGAGCTCTCCGAGGTGCTCGAAACGATGCTTTCAGGGATTTCTGCACAGCAAGGGCAGGGCAGGCGGGACAGCAGGGCCAGGCCCAGAAGAGCCCCTTTGAGCCGGAGGGAAGATGATTATTTCCCCGGACAAGGCAACCAACTCTCTCGTTATTGTGGCATCTCCTGCAGATTACCAGAACCTTGTCCAGGTAATAAGGCAGCTTGACAAGAAGAGAAGGCAGGTGTACGTGGAGGCGATGATCGTTGAAGCCTCAATAGACAGATTGCAGGAACTCGGGTCCAAGTGGCGGATTATCGCCGAGAAGGACGGAGAACCGGTAGTGGTCGGAGGGTTCGGCCAGATCGACTCTACCTCAATGCAGGGAATTCTTTACGGACTCACCGGAATGACAGCCGGCGGCATGGGAAACTTTCTCGATGTCCCGATTACGACAATTGGTTCGGACGGATCAGTTATCACCTCGACACTCACAGTTCCGGGATTTGCCGCACTTTTCAGCCTGAACGAATTCAAGGATGCTGTAAATGTCCTTTCCACACCGCAGATCCTGACTTCAGACAACAAGGAAGCGGAAATCATTGTAGGGGAAAATGTCCCGTTCATAGCCCAGAAAGAATCGGACCCCGCACGATCGCAATCAATTTTTACCTCGATTGAGAGAAAAGACGTCGGAATCACCCTGAGGATCACTCCTCAGATTACCGAAGGGAACCATGTGAAACTCGACATCTATGAGGAGATATCAGCCCTGAAGCAGGAATCGACAACGGTGGTGCTTACCGTGGGACCGACGACCACAAAACGTTCGACAAAAACGTCTGTTCTTGTCAAAGATAACCAGACTGTTGTAATAGGGGGGCTCATGGAAGAGAGAGAGGAAGAAACAGTGAATAAAATACCGCTCCTGGGCGACATCCCCCTCCTGGGCTGGTTGTTCAAGAATAAATCTGTGGAAAAAAAGAAGACAAACCTGCTCATATTTTTAACGCCCCATATTGTGAGAGAACCTGAGCAGCTCGATAAATTGACCGGTGAAAAAAGGCTGCAATTTGCAAGGATGGAAGAAAGATATAAAGAGGGCGAATTGCTCGTAAAATTCAGGGGGGAGACTTCAGAAGAGAGAATCATGGAGATACTCTCTCAGGAAGGCGCTGCTATCCTGGCCCCGTTACAACCGAAAGGGCTCTGCCGGATACAGCTGAAAAAAGGCCGGGAAGTGAAAGACGCGGTCAGGATTTTCACTGCATATCAGGAAGTGGAATATGCGGAACCCAATTATATTATGAAAATACAGTGAAGCCCTTCAGAATTTAAAGCTTTTAAGATTATGAATGAATACAGATGGAAACGATCGATGTCATAAAGGATGAGGATGTAGAAATCTCCCTTCTCCAGAATATTCCTCTCAGCTTCGTGAAGAACAACCAGATATTCCCTTTCAGCCGGAATGGCGAGGAACTTTCAGGCGCTGTTGCTGACGACAGGGGGTTGCTGGCGCTTTCGGAAGTCGCAAAAACATTGGGCTTAAAGCCCAGACCTTTCAAGGCAAACTCAGGGATCATCCTCGATGCAATCAACAGGTTCTACGGGCAAATGGGTTCGGCAGAGGAGGTTATGGATACCATAACCGGCGAGGACCTCTCCTCTGTCGCGACCGAATTCGAAGCCCCGAAAGATCTGCTCGAACTGACCGAGGAGGCTCCCATAATCCGTCTCCTCAACGCTCTCCTTCTCCAGGCGGTAAAAGAGAGGGCAAGTGATATCCACATCGAGCCGTATGAGAAAGAACTCGATGTGAGATTGAGAATAGACGGGATACTGCACAGGGTTTTGACCCCGCCAAAAATTATTCAGGACGCGTTAATCAGCAGAATAAAGATCATGTCGAACCTCGACATCGCTGAAAAGCGGCTCCCGCAGGACGGAAGGATACGGCTTCTTCTCGGCGGAAGGGACATCGATATCAGGGTGTCGGTCATCCCTACTTCTCACGGTGAGAGAGCGGTCCTGCGGCTCCTTGACAGAAAACAGGGCCTGCTGGGTCTCTGGGAGGTCGGGTTTAACAGGGATGACGAAAAGAATATGGAGGACCATCTGAGAAGACCGGATGGGATCATCCTGGTTACCGGACCCACGGGGAGTGGAAAAACGACGACCCTGTATGCTGCGCTCAACAGGATTCATACGGAAGAAAAGAATATTATCACGGTTGAGGACCCCATCGAATATCAGCTGAAAGGCATCGGACAGGTACAGGTGAACCCTAAAATACGGCTTACCTTTGCCTCAGGGCTCAGGTCTATTCTGAGACAGGACCCCGACGTGATTATGATCGGCGAAATAAGAGACCTGGAGACGGCTGAAATAGCCATGCAGGCATCGCTTACAGGACATCTCGTTCTCAGCACCCTTCATACAAACGACGCACCGAGTGCGTTGGTGAGGCTTATAGACATGGGGATCGAGCCCTTCCTCGTCGCTTCGTCATTGGCCCTTGTGCTGGCGCAAAGGCTGGTACGGACGATCTGTCCCCAGTGCAAGATATCCTATACCCCGACTGAGATCGAGCAATCATATTTTGCAGAACCTCCCAGGGTCCTCTACAGGGGACAGGGATGTGACAAATGCAAGGGGAAGGGATATCTCGGGAGACTGGGCATTTTCGAACTGCTTGAGATCAGCAATGAAATACGGCCCATGATCACCGAACGGATGGATTCTCAGAGAATAAAGAACCAGGCGGTTTCGCAGGGCATGAAGACCCTCCGGCAGGACGGACTTGAGAAGGTGATTCAGGGGATAACAACCCTTGAAGAGGTTCTGCGGGTAACACAGAAGGATTATGCCGATATTTCAATATAAGGGATACAGGCCTGACGGTTCGGAGGTCGCCGGGCACTATCGAGGCAGCAAGCCAGAAGGAGGCAGCGCTCAGGCTTAAAGAGTCCGGACTCTATCCAAGGAACGTAGCAGGGGCTTCAGAGAAAAGACGGTTCTCTCTGTTCAACCGGCACGATGCAACTCTCCTCCCCTCTGTGACGCGTCAGCTGTCAACACTTATCTCCTCCGGTGTCCCGCTCCTTGAGGCCCTCAGGTCGCTTTCCGACGAACAGAAAGGTTTCTGGAAAACCATGCTGGTGGACATAAAAGAACGGATTGCTGGCGGGATCGAGTCTCTCAAAGGCGCTTGGAAGAGTATCCGAAAATATTTCCCTGAATTCTATGTCAATATGGTTGCCGCCGGAGAGGCGAGCGGAAATCTCGACAATATTCTCACCCGCATTGCTGATTTTCTGGAGGCCCAGGACAACCTGAAATCCAAAGTCAGGACATCGATGGTCTACCCTGTTTTCATGATCTGCATCAGTTTTATCGTGCTCTCTTTTCTCTTCGCCTTTGTGATGCCGAAAATTACCAGAATATACAAAGACACGCAGAGTGCACTCCCCTTGCTTACCGTGGTCCTTATCTGGGTGAGTGAGATTTTTCAGCGTTACTGGTGGCTCCTTATAGGATTGCTTCTCGGCGGGTTATATTCCCTCAGGGAATTGAGGGAGAAGAAACGCGTATTCCTCGACAGGATGATATTGCGCATTCCCGGGAACATCCTCCAGAGTCTCTATTTCGGGCGTTTCGCCCGGACATTGGGGTTCCTTCTTGAGGGGGGGCTCCCTATGCTGAGTTCTCTTGAACTTTCTGCAAAGTCCATCGGGAATAAAGTGATCGAACATGAGCGTTCTGGAATCCGGGAAACGGGTGTCGGAGGGTGCACGGCTTTCTGCATCGCTCGATGGCTTTCCCCCGGTGCTCCTCCAGTTGATTTCGACAGGGGAGAGGAGCGGACAACTGGTAGAGGTTCTGAAAAATGCCGCACGTTCCTACGAGGAGGAGTTCTCCCGCAGGGTGGACAAAGCCCTTTCACTTCTTGAACCGGTGATGATTCTCTGCATGGGCTTTCTGGTGGGACTCATCGTCCTCGCAGTCCTTCTGCCGATATTCCAGTTGAACCAGTTGATAAAATGAGCATACGAATAACTGTCCGGTATAGTACTTTCGCTCATTCTCGTCCCGAAAGCATTCGGGAGGACTCCGAGGTATTCCGATAAGAATCGGGATAAAGCCGCTCAAGTACTATACCGGACAGTTATCAGAGAACAATATAACGGAGGAATAATGAAGAACAATAAAGGATTTACCCTGCTCGAAATCATTGTGGTGGTCTTCATCCTCAGTCTCCTTGTGGCGATTGTGGCGCCGAAGATCATAGGGCGGACCGATGACGCGCGGATTGCAGAGGCAAAGGTTCAGATAAGGAATTTTGAGACTGCCCTGAAACTCTTCAAGCTCGACAACGGATTTTATCCGGCTACGGAACAGGGGCTTGAATCACTCATCGAGAAGCCCACTGTCGGGCAGATACCCCAGAAATACCGTGAAGGCGGCTATCTTGAACAGAGAAAAATCCCGCTCGACCCCTGGAACAATCCCTATATTTATATCTCACCCGGTATCTACGGAGACTTTGATATCTTGAGCTACGGAGCAGATGGGAAAGAGGGCGGTGAAGGGAAAGATGCGGAGATCAAGAACTGGGACATGCAATAGCACCGGATTTTCTCTTATTGAGCTGATCGTCGTACTCTTCGTCCTGTCTCTGGTCCTTGCGATTGTATTGCCGACCTTCACCGGTTTCGGAGAGAGCAGGCTTAAGGCCGAAGCACGGGAGATGGCCTCAATCCTGAGATACGTGAATGACAATGCGGTATCGAGAAAAGAGACGTTCTTTCTGAAATTCGATCTCGGGAAAAATATGGTTGCCTGGAGTGAACCCGGAGGGAAAAAACCCGGTCTTTTGATGATCTCACCGGCGTCGAAATACAATCGAGAGGTCTTGTGTCGAGTGGGGAACTGACTCTTTTCTTTGAACCTCTCGGCGCCCGTGAAAATCTCGTTGTGTACATGAAGCGGGGAGACAGCCACATGACAGTTACACTAAACCACCTGAGCGGCAGGGTGAAAATCGAGACAAAGGATGAAGGATGAGGGATGAAGGAGAAATAAAGAAGAAAAAAACATGAGGAAATACTTGTAAAAGAAAATATCAGAGGAATCTCTGAACAAGGATACGCTCAATGTCATTCCCGCGTGGCGGGAATTTTTCATCCTTCATCCCTCATCCTTCATCCTTCGGAAGAGGGGCTTTACGCTTCTCGAGGTCCTGATCGCGCTGGCTATACTCAGCAGCCTGCTCGTCACCCTCATCTATACCGTGAATTACCAACTGGGACTCATCGAGAGGCAGGAGACTATCACGGTCGCAACCCTGCTCGCCAAGAGCAAGATGTCGGATCTCGAAAAAGATCCTGCCGGCAGCAAGGGAGAGTTCGATGCCCCCCATGAGCATTACTCATACGAGACTTTTGTGAAGGCCTCGCCGTATATCGGGGTTTCAGAAATTATCGTTGTGGTAAAAGCGGGCAGTGAAGAGGTGAAACTGAATGAGTTTATTGTTCAATAAGACTTATCCTTTATCCCCTTTTGCAGGGAAGGATAAGGCCGGGTTTCCTCCCTCCCGGCGAAAAGCCGGCTTTACGCTTCTGGAGGTGCTTATCGCAGTGTCGATCCTCTCCATCATTCTTGCCGCACTCTACAGCACATTTTTCATGAGCCACAGGGCAATGGAAGGAATGGATGAATCTTTGACAAAACTTCAGGAGGCAAGAAGGGCCATCGATATCCTCAGGTGTGAACTTGAATCGGCCTATCAGAATGAACAGGACGCAGATACTTTGTTCAGAATAGAGGACAGGGATGTCTACGGCAAGCAGACTACGCAGCTCGATTTCACCGCGTTCTCCGCAGTACGCCCCGGGCTTTCGAAGATTTCTTATTATGTTGAAGAGAAAGAGGGAAAACTGAGTCTCTTCAAAAAGGTGGAATCGCCGTACGGCAGGGAAGAATCAGAGGGCGTTGATATTATAGAAGATCTTGAAGGTTTTGCCGTCGAAGCAAAATATAATGATACCTGGGTAAGGACCTGGGATGCAGCAATAAATAAAGCAAAACCCGGGGAACTGAGGATCGGCATGACCATGAACATTAAAGGGCACACGATTACGCTCAATGATATCGCAAAACCGAGGATAGGAAATCAGGTATAGATTCCATATCATGAAAGAACAGAAGCCACTGTTTGAAAATTTAGTTGCTAAAAATTAACGGGTCAGGTTTCTCTAATATGTCATTCCCGCTTGTCGGGAATCTTTTTGAGGAACCGGAAAGATTGCGGACAAGCCGCAATGACAAAAATTTCATATGAAATTGAAACAACCATATTTATTAGCAAGGAACCAGCACGGCATGGCCTTGGTCATAACGCTGCTTGTCCTTGTGCTCTTGACCGCAATGGTAGTGGAATTTTCCTATGGCGTCTATACGGGCACGAATAATCTCTATAACTGGAGGGATGCACAGCGCCTCTCCCTTATGGCAAAGTCAGGCGTCAGTGTGACTGCCAGGATTCTTAAAGGGTTGCGAATCAACAGAGTCAGTAAACAACGCAAAATTTCATATTGAGATGCCTGTTGAAAATCCTTTCGAGGACTTTCAAGGGAATATAAACGTCAGGATCGAGGATGAAACGCCAAATTCAATCTAAACGCTCTTGTCTGTCCAGCGGGTGATCGGGATGTGAATATGGGAGCATACAATGCACTGAAGAGGCTTATTAGTGTGCTTGCACTTGATGAGAGGATAGCCAGACAGAATCGTCGACTGGATCGATGAAAACAGTGAGGTGAGAATTTCGGGGGGAGAAGCCGGCGCAAAGAATACTTTTCTTGATAGTACTGACGAACTTCTCTTAATACGTGGGATTACCAAACAAGATTATGATACGTTAGTTCCTTATATTACGGTGTGCGGGTCAAAGGGGATGCTCTATGTTAATATTAATAGAGCAGACATCCCCGTTATGAGGAGCTTGTCAGATTGGATGAAAGAGCAGGATGCAGAGGAAATAGTCAATCGCCGCAACTCAATACCTTTTACAGGTGAACATGGGGCAATTCTTGGAGAGATTCAAGGTATTGTGGGCGGATTTGGGACTGAAACAGGAGTCTTTTTGACTTCAGAAGGACAACACTTTTCTATAATTTCTACTGCATCATCAGGTGGTGTGAAGAGAATTATTGAAATGGTATTGAATACTGCGAAAAACACAATGGAGTACTGGAAGGAATATTAATGGCGACAGTGCTCTTTATCGATGTCAGGGAATCTGAAGTCGAAACCTATCTCTTCGATTCCGGAAGGGGTGGTCATACACTTAAGGAGAGGAAGACATATCCCCTGTCCGGCAACCTGGATTTTTCCCTCGATCCCGTTCCGGTGACTGTTGAGAATACCTATGTAAGCCTTCCTCTGAGCAGCCTCAATTTCAGGGTCGTAGACCTCCCGTTTGTGCAGAAAGACAAGGTCAGGGATGTCCTTCCCTTCGAACTTGACAGTATCATCCTCGGAGGATCTGAGAAGGTAGTCTTTGACGGCGTTCCGCTCAATAATTCCGGGGACGCAAGCCAGGTGCTTGCAGTGTATGCCGGGAAACAGACTATCGGGGACCTCCTCAGAAAACTGAAAACATGCAATGCAGACCCTGCCTGCGTAACATCGCTTGAGTTGAGCAAAGTGGTCCGGGAATTTTCATCGGAAAAACTTCTCGCTCCTGTGCGGTTGGAGGCGCAGGAAAGGGTATCTCTTGCGATTGAAGAGATGAAAATTCCTACCGTCAACCTCCGCAGGGACGAGTTCGCGTACACCCGCGAAACCGATAAGACAAAGAGGTCACTCAGATGGACTGCGCTCCTCGCGGTATTCGTCGCGCTTATTTTTGCGGCAGGTATACTGCTGAACATTCTCTCTGTCCGCTCGGAAATTGCAGCAGTAAAGAATGATATGAGGAAAAAATATCAGGAAGCTTTCCCCGGAGAAAAAAATATCATCAACGAACTCCATCAGATGAAGTCCCATATGAAAGAACTGAAAACCGATGAGGGACTCTACCTGGGAATCAGCCCTCTTGCAACCATCCTCAGGATATCGGATACTGACAGACAGGGCGTCGTGTTCCATGAGATAACCATCGACAGGGAGAACATGATTCTGAAGGGCGAAGCGCCGACTCTGAGCGACGTGCAGAAGATGAAGGACAGGCTGGATGTTCTCTTTGACGGGGTCACCATATCAGACTCTAAGTCATCTGCACAGGGCAGGATGCTGTTCACTATAACGGCAAAGGAGAGGAAATCCTGATGACGTTTCTTAAAGACAAAAGGGTCGTCGCTTTTTTTGCCGGTCTGATCATTGTTATTTTTCTCTTCTTCTCCGGAATGCATCAGCTCTCATCATCAAAAAAAGAACTTGCCGCGCTCAAAGGACAACGGAATGAACTGTTCCTGCTGAAAGATGAATACCTCTCGCTGAAACAGAGAATAGATTCCGTGGAAGGCAGGAAGAGCCAGTCAGGCCCTCAGGGCATTGTCCAGGCAGTCGATGAAGTCTTCCAGTCTATGGGCTTGAAAGACAAAATAAAGACGCTGAAATCCACAGGGAAGAGAGAGATCAGGGACGGATTTGAAGAGAATGCCGATCTTTCCATAGAGAAAGTGACCATGAACGAGATGGTGAATATCCTCTACAGAATCGAGAATGCACCCATGGTCCTTACCATGAAAAAGGTTACCATAAAAAAGTCTTTTGAGAATCCCGAACTCATGAATATCTCCCTTGACCTCTCGTTCTTAAAGACAAAGTGAAGCTTTTCCTCATCCTCATATGCGCGCTGGTCCTGATTGTCTTCGGACCATGGTTTGTTTTCTCTCCAAACACTCTGCAGGCCATTATCGAAGATTCCCTTTCAGCACACAGGATCGACACTGAATTGCATGGGCTGAAGAAAGGGTTGTTGTATACTATACATATTGATAGAGCTGTCCTGAGGCGGAACAGCCATGAACTGATCTCTTTGCATAATCTCTCTCTTCGTATTCACCCGGTCAGTCTCTTCATTTCCAGTCTGCGCGGGGCGATCGATGGAGAGGTATACGGAGGCACTATTTCCGGCAGCATGAAATTTACGAAGGACACGCAGCAGATGAATTTTTCTCTGAAAGAAGTCAGCATCAGTGAGATAGTGTTTCTGAAAAGAATCGGACTGGCAGGGAAAGGCACCCTGTCCGGCACAGCAGCAATTACCGATGCAGCAGGTCATGTTGAGTTTGCTGCGAGGGACGCCCAATTTGAACCTGCCACCTATTCGGGAAGAAGGGTGCCCCTGAATATGTTTCGAGTTATTACGGGAGCGCTGGATATACAAGGTGATACGATACACATGCTGTCAGTTTCATTTGAGGGAGAAGAAGTGTTTGCGAGACTCAAGGGCAAGATTCAGAACGCGGTGATGGATCTTGCCATGGAAATCATGCCGGGCAGGTCATTTGCGGAAAACCCCTTTCTGCTCGCGGAACTTGAGCAATACAAAGTTTCTCCCGGATATTTTGTAATACCGGTGAAGGGCAACCTTCCCCTATAAGGAGGTTATTGTGAGATATTTCATTTACCTGGTTCTTGTGCTGGCGCTTGCAGGGTGCGGCGCAGAAGGACAACCCCGGATCACTCAAAACACAACGAATTCTGACTCTGTCGCCGTACACACACAGGAAGGTCCCCCCGCCGGGATGGTGTTACCGTTGCCCCGGTATCTCCCCGGAGAAATTCTCGTGAAATTCAAGGCCGGAACTCCGAGCCACACAATAAATACGCTTAATCACGCAATGGGTGCGGCAACTGTCCGGGAACTGAAGCATATCGGAGTGCAACGGATTCTATTGTCTGATGCCATGGATCTTCAAGAGACGCTTGCCTCCTATCGATCGAATGCCGATGTTGAATATGCAGAACCAAACTATATTGTGAGAAAGGCGGTCATCCCGAATGACCCCGGATTCCCTCAGGAATGGGGGCTCTCCAATACCGGGCAGACCGGAGGGAGCATTGATGCAGATATCGATGCTCCGGAAGCGTGGGACATCACCACCGGTTCACACGATATTCTCATCGCCGTGATCGATACAGGAGTGGCATATGGCCATCCGGACCTTGCAGCAAATGTCTGGCAGAATACGAAAGAAATTCCGGCGAATGGCATAGATGACGACGGGAACGGATACGTCGATGACGTCTATGGATGGGATTTTATCGATAATGACGGGTATCCGGAAGACCTGGACTCGCACGGGACTCATGTCGCGGGTATTATCGCATCACAGGGCAATAATGGGGCTGGCGGATCCGGTGTTATGTGGTCAGCCGGAATCATGGCGCTCCGTTTTTTAGGGGTGAGCGGGTCAGGTGATGTGGGGAATGCAGCCAGGGCAATCATCTATGCTGCCGACAATGGAGCGCGGATTATCAATGCAAGCTGGGGTGGTTTTGATTACTCAACTACTCTCTATAATGCTATCAGCTATGCACGATCCAAAGGGGTGCTCTTTGTTGCCGCTGCCGGGAATGAGGCGCAGAACAGTGATTTCGCTCCATTCTATCCTTCAGCATTTACCCTCGACAATATCATATCGGTTGCTGCTTCCGACAGCATGGATAACCTCGCGTATTTTTCGAACTATGGAGCAACCTCTGTTGATCTGGCTGCCCCCGGAGTGGGGATCTATAGCACGGTCCCCGTTATTTCGGCGGGTGCTCCGGTTACTGTTTACAGTGAGAACTTTGACAGTGCGTCAGGTCTGCTTCCGCTGCTCGGATGGGCTCAGGGGGGAGTGAACGCAACATGGGCGGTAACCCCGGGCACCGGGGTGAATGGAACGAACAGCCTTGAAGACAGTCCGGGAGGAACCTATCTGCCAAACACAAATTCCTGGGCGGGCTATCTGACCCTTCTGCCAGCCGTGAAAAACAACCGTTATATTTTGTCCTGTGTCTGGAAAGGATATATTGATTCGTTTAGCCTCGATTATTTCCAGTTCAATTATTCTCCGGACGGCAAATCCTGGGAAACAGTTGCCTGGACAGACGGAAATACAGGAGGCAATTTTGTCCCGGTTTCTACCGACCTAATTACGGAAGCAGGTGATCTCTACGACAGGTTCTCTGTCGGTTTCGGTCTCCAATCAGACGGGGTCCTCCAGCAGGAAGGTGTCTATATTGATGATGTTACTGTGCAGAGGCAACCGCTGAGTATAGGCAGTTATTCATATGCATCGCAGGCCTGGAACGGCACCTCTCTTGCTGCTCCGTATGTGAGTGGCGCAGCAGGACTGGTATTATCTGCGAATCCTTCGTTCGTATACTCGGATGTCAAAAACATTCTCCTGAACAGCGTGGATAAGAAGCCTTTCCTCCTCGGGACTTCGGTTTCAGGGGGAAGGCTGAATGCCTTCGCAGCGTTAAAAGGGATGGCCCCGGCTGCGCCGTCAAATCTTGCAGCAACTGCGGTTTCATCAAGCCGCATCGATCTTTCCTGGACTGAAGTCTCCTCTGAAACCGGCTTCAGCATAGAGAGAAAGACGGGAGAGAGCGGGATATTTGGAGAAATCGCACAGACAGGAATGAACAGTATGAGTTACGGTGACACCGGCTTGAGTCCGTCTACGACTTACTTTTATCGCGTGCGCGCGTATAACGCATCCGGCTATTCAGTATATTCGAATGAGGCACAGGCAACAACAGACAAATCTTCCTCCGGCAATGGAGGTGGAGGCGGCGGCGGGTGTGCCATCGGGGGCACCGCTTCCTCTCAGACAGCGATAGCAGATACCCTTGTGCTGGTTCTTCCTCTCATCATTGTGTATCTTTTGAGAAGGAAAGGATCGAATACGCTGTTTCGCAATTAGTGAAAGATGCAAAAGTAATGTCCTATTTTGTCATTCCGGCTTGCCCGGAATCTTTCTTCAGAATCCCGAAAGCTTTCGGGACCGACAAGCGGGAGTGACAGATTACGAGTAAATTGCATAGGGCATTAATTATGCAGGAATCAATCATGTGCCTGGGGAGCGGCAATTCTGTTTAACCGGGAATTGACTGTTGTATCAGATTCGCAAGCCAGTGAAATATAATCCCGGGCAGTATATTGTTCGTCTTCAGGTAAAGCCATCCCATAATCAGTGAGGGGAAAAAACTGAGGAGTACAATCCAGTCGCCCCCGAATATCGTCTTCGGGAGATGGGCAAGCGCAAACAGGAGGCTTGCGAGGACGATAGATTTATAATTCTTCCCCAGCGAATCCTGAATGAACCCTCTGAAGAAAAATTCTTCAGGGAACGCAACGCTGATAAACTGAAACGCTATGAAATAAGGGGTAAGGTCTGTCATCTGTGCTCTGAAGGCAATCCCGTAAGGCACAAGAATCAGCAGTGTTATGGCAATCCCGAGCACGATATCCTTCGGAGAAGAACTGATCTTTACCCTGTAGCCTGTGATTATCGGATAGAGCAGCAGGAAGACCGGCAGCATCAGGTGGATATACGTTTTTGCAGGACTCAGTGCATGGAGGAGAAACGAGAGGACCAGAACGATACAATACCCTGATATGGTTTTTTTATTCATCGCTGTTTTATGTCTGATTCAGTAATATAGTCATAAGAAAAAGATATCCGCTGTCATTCCCGCTTGTCGGGAATCTTTCCCGAAGAAGGATTGCGGACAAGCCGCAATGACAGAACTATCAGACATGTCTGCTTGATAGTAACCTCCCTAGTATAGTATCTTCCGGACGGAGAAAAATTCCATAAAAACTATGGTATACTTTCACAAAACAATCGGTAATTATGGGTACGTTACGTTACATAACAGCAGGTGAATCACACGGAAAGGCTTTGACCGGAATTCTTGAAGGCATTCCCGCAGGGCTTAAGATTTCCTCTGACGATATTGACGGGGATCTGAAGCGAAGGCAGGGGGGCTACGGCAGAGGCGGGAGGATGAAGATCGAGTCAGACCGCGCGGAAATACTTTCGGGCGTCAGATGGGGGAAAACCATCGGCTCGCCGGTCGCGCTTATGATCGAGAATAAGGATTACAAGAACTGGAATGAAGGGATGTCGCCTCTTGCGGATGCAGAGAGTTCAATCCCTGCGGTGACGCGGCCGAGGCCCGGACATGCCGATCTCGCAGGTGCGATTAAATATGATCAGCAGGACATAAGGAACATCCTCGAACGTTCGAGTGCACGCGAGACTGCAATGAGGGTTGCGCTCGGCGCCGTCACAAAAAGATTTCTCTCTGAATTTGGAATATCGGTCGGCAGTTTTGTCATTCAGATCGGAAGTCAAAAAACAGCGGTAAAAAGTCATGATATGAACGAAAAAGAACTTCTGAAAACGTTCGCCCAGGCCGAGAAGTCGGTCGTCAGATGTCCTGATGAAGCGGTTTCGAAAAAGATGGTCAGGCTCATAGACAAAGCAATGAAAGAGGGCAATTCACTCGGCGGGATATTCGAAGTCTTTGTCACCGGCGTCCCCGCAGGTCTTGGGAGCCATATCCAGTGGGACCGGAAACTCGATGGTAAGCTTGCACAGGCTGTGATGGGTATCCAGGCGATGAAAGGGGTTGAGATTGGGCTCGGTTTCGATATGGGCAGGAAATTCGGATCCGAGGTCATGGATGAGATACTGTATACTTCCTTTAATCCCACCCTTTCCAAGGGGGGGCGAAGGGGGGGTAATGCATCCGGATATATCGGCGCCGGTTTCTCCAGAAAAACCAATTTTGCCGGCGGGATCGAGGGAGGCATCACCAACGGCATGCCGATAATCGTACGTGCTGCCATGAAACCTATACCGACCCAGAGGAAACCGCTCCGTTCCGTCGATATTATCACAAAAAAGTCTAATGAAGCAGCCTATGAACGCTCCGATATCTGTGCTGTCCCCGCAGCCGGCGTGATCGGAGAGGCGATGGTTGCCCTCACAATTGCAGAAGCCTTCCTCGAAAAATTCGGCGGCGACAGCATGACCGAAACGCGCCGCAATTACGAATCGTATATGGAGTATGTAAGGAAGTTTTAATCTGTTCTGCTCTCTTGCGAAGCCTGCTTTGAAGAGTATCCTGGCTTCTTCATATTTAATTCACATTTTCTTACTAAAGTATATTAATAATAAAAAGCGAGGGGGATCTAAATTGCTTCAGGAGAGACATATAGAGATATTGGACACTTTAAATTTGAAATGTCCTGGACCTCTTTTAAAAATTGCGGTAAGGGCAGTAAATATGAAACAGGGCGCTATTTTAGAGGTAATTGGAAATTGTCCAACCTTTGAGAGGGATATAAAAATGTGGTGTAAGAGGTCACATAAAACCCTCCTGTTTATTGGGAATGATGGTAATGGAACAATGAAATGTCAGATACAGTTTTAAAATTTAATCTGTCCGGATGCGGCGTTAATTTGTTTTTATGCTCAATGACAGCTAATCCTGCAAACAAAAGGGGAGGAGATTGAAAGACACGGAACAAAAGTCCAATACTAACTGGATTATTCTGTTCATAGCCTGGCTTATTGCCAGCATAGCAATGCTGGGGAGCCTGTTCTTCAGTGAGGTGATGGAATTTGCCCCCTGTGTCTTATGCTGGTACCAGAGAATCTTCATATACCCTTTGGTAATAACCCTGGCCATTGGACTCTTCCCGCTTGATAAAAACAGCATTAAATACTCACTGCCTTTAGCTGCGATAGGGTGGTTTTTCGCGCTTTATCACACGCTTCTGTATTCAGGAATTATCCCTGCAAGCATACAGCCCTGCAGAAAGGGGGTCTCATGCACGGAGGTATATATAGAACTGTTTGGCTTTTTGTCAATTCCCATGCTTTCATTGATCGTATTCTCAATTATAATAATTCTGCTTGTTACGTTAAAAAGGAGGCTATCTGAATGAAGAAGGGTCGGGTATTTATACTCTCGGGTTTAGCGCTGTTAATGTTATTTATTGCCGGAAGTCTTTTATATCAAGGCCAGGAAACGAAAAAGATTGAGTCCGTAGCTACAGAAAACACCGCTGTGTTTGCCAGGGAATATTCGCAGACACTCGGCAGTGATGATGCAAAAGTTATTATCACTGAGTTTCTTGACCCCGGATGTGAGACCTGCCGCGACTTTCAACCGTTTCTCAAAGAAATGCTGGCGTACTATACGGGCAAGGTAAAGCTCGTTATCAGGTATATCCCCTTGCACCATGGCGCTGACGAGATGATCAAGATTCTCGAAGCCTCTAAAGAACAGGGCAAGTACTGGGAAACCCTTGAGGTTATGTTTGAATCCCAGCCTAACTGGGCAAGCCATTCAAATCCGCAGCCTGAACAGATATGGAAGTTCCTTCCTCAGATCGGTCTGGATACAGATAAGCTAAGAAAGGATATGCGCAGGCCAGAGATTGAGAAAATTCTTGCTCAGGACATTGCAGATGCCAATGCCCTGAACGTCAGAAAGACGCCTCAGTTCTTCGTAAACGGAAGGCCGCTTGTAACCTTTGGTTCTCAACAGCTGGCAGACCTTGTCCATTCTGAAGTTATAAAAAAATACCCTGAATAAGACCGGATTATTCATGAACTACAATAAATAGCTGCCCGCTGATGCTAATCTCCGCGAAATAATGTGGCTCTTCCATGCTGAATTGATGAAGAATTTCTCGGATTAATTCAATCCCGCGGATTCAGCATCTGTGACATTGTCTGATACGTTGCATCGCAACAGAAAAAAATCGGTTACACTTCAGGCAGGTTCAGTTTGATGGAGAGTTCCCGCAGTTGTTTCTGTTCAACCGGCGTCGGGCTGCCGCTCATGAGGCAATAAGCCTTCTGGGTTTTCGGGAAGGCGATCACCTCTCTGATGGAGGAGGCGCCGACCATAATCATTACCAGCCTGTCGAGGCCGAGCGCGATGCCGCCGTGGGGAGGTGCGCCGTATTCGAGCGCATCGAGGAGGAACCCGAATTTCGTTTGTGCCTCTTCCTCCGATATCCGGAGGATTTCGAACATCTTCCTCTGGACGTCACGCTGGTGGATACGGATGCTCCCGCCTCCGATCTCGTAGCCGTTCAGCACGATATCATATGCTTTCGCTTTGATGCGGGAAAGTGCGGAGTCCGGCGTCTGGAGGTCGGAGATATTCAATGAGGACAGCTTTGCGATATCTTCATCGGCAGGCGAGGTGAACGGGTGATGCATTGCCTCAAACCGGCCTTCTTCAGCATTCCACTCCAGAAGTGGAAAGCCGGTTATCCATGCGAACTTATATCCGGGCTGTATAAGATTTAATTTTCTGCCGAATTCCAGTCTCATCCTGCTCAGCACATCGTGAACGACTTTTTCGCTGTCCGCAACAAAGAGCATCAAATCGCCTTCCTCTGCTTCAAGCCGCTGTGCCATCTGCCGCAGGATTTCTTCAGGAAAGAATTTCGCGATCGGAGAATCAAATCCGTTGTTTTTCAGTTTGATCCACGCAAGGCCTTTTGCGCCGAATGAGATTGCCTCTTCGGTCAGCATGTCGATCTCTTTTCTCGAAAGACCGGCCATTCCCTTGCCATTAATCGCCTTGACTCTTCCGCCGGCCTTTATCGCATCGAGAAAGACTTTGAACGTGCCTTTTTCTGCCAGGTCAGCCATTTCTTTCAGTTCAAGACCAAACCGGAGGTCGGGTTTATCGTTTCCGAACCTTTCCATAGACTCATGGAACCCCAGAGAAGGAAAAGGCAGGGCAAGGTCTATGCCGAGGATCTCCCTGAAGAGCTTTTGCATCATGCCTTCAACCGTATTGATTACCTCAGCGGTATCCGCAAACGACATCTCCATATCGACCTGAGTGAACTCAGGCTGCCTGTCTGCACGCAGGTCTTCGTCCCTGAAACACTTCACGATCTGGAAGTATTTTTCGAGGCCGGCCACCATTAATATCTGCTTGAAGATCTGGGGTGACTGCGGAAGGGCATAGAAATGTCCGGGGTTCAACCGGCTTGGAACGAGATAATCCCGCGCGCCCTCAGGGGTAGATTTTGTGAGCATGGGAGTTTCGATCTCCAGAAAACCTTTCTCGTCGAGATAATCCCTTATAAGTTTAGTCGTCCTGTGCCGCGTGATAATATTCTGCTGCATCTCCGGCCTTCTCAGGTCAAGATACCGGTGTTTAAGCCTCAGCGGCTCTGAAGCATCGGCAGCGTCCTCGACCATGAACGGCAGGGGAGCTGATTCATTCAAAACATCAAGTCTGTTTACATACATCTCTATCATGCCGGTGGCCATAGCGGGGTTTTCCGTCCCCTCAGGCCGCTTTCTGATCTCTCCCGATACGGAGATCACGTACTCGCTCCGCAGGTCATGCGCATGTTCATGTGCCGCCCCAGCGACGTCGGGGCTGAATACAATCTGAAGCACCCCGCTCCTGTCCCGCAGGTCTATAAAGATGAGGCCGCCGTGGTCTCTCCGTCTGAATACCCAGCCGCAGAGACTGAGGTCTTTGCCGATCTCAGACTCCAGTATTTCACCACACCCTTTATCGCGAACCATCTGCCCTCCGATCAGCTGCAAATTCTCTTTTCATTTTCTCTATTTCTTCGGCTGTCAGGAACCGGTATCCTCCGGATTTGAGGTCGCCGAGCGACAGACTGCCAAACTTTATTCTCGTCAGTTTCAGGACGGGATGGTTAATCTCCTTGAACATCCTTCTGATCTGCCGCTTTTTTCCTTCATGTATGGTCATCTCATACCATGTATTATTTTCAGTCTTCCGCAGTTTCTTTATTTTCGCAGGAGCGGTTACTCCTTCCATGAGCTTAATCCCGTCCCTCAGTTTCTGAATCTTTGCCTCGTCCGGTTCACCTTTTGCTTTTACAAGATATGTCTTGAATGTCTTTTTCGAAGGATGGAGTAATGATTGCGCGAAATCTCCATCATTCGTCAGGAGCAGCAACCCTTCAGAATCATAATCGAGCCGTCCGACGGGGAAAACCCTGTATTTTACCTTCTTGAGGAAATCTTTGACCGTGGGCCTTCCTTCAGGGTCATTGAGGGTCGTAACCACACCTCTCGGTTTATGGAACATGAGATAAACCTTTGGTTCCGGCCTGATCAGAAGCTTTCCGTTCAGCTTTATGTGATCTTTTGCCGCGTCCGCCTTGGCGCCGAGCGTGGCCACCTGGCCGTTGACTGTCACGCGACCCTCAAGGATCAGTTCTTCGGATTTTCTTCTCGAAGCTATCCCCATTTCGGAGAGTATCTTCTGGAGTCTTTTTTCCATAAGACTTAATAATACCATAGATCATCAGAACGATTGGTGGACGACGGGTTCCCGGAATACAGAAAAATTATGAATTTAAGTAGGCTAAACTCTTTTCTTGAGCCACTTCTTCGGGTTTACGACTGAGAATCCGCCGTTCCCGTCAGAGCAAACGACTTTTGCTATCTGCGAGTTCAGAATCATCCGTTTGCACATCATGCAGGGCTCGGAGTTGCACTCTTGGCCCTTTTCATCGGTCCCGGAGATATAGATTGTGGCGTCCCTTAATTCATCAACAGAAGCGCGGATTATTGCATTGGCCTCTGCGTGCACACTGTGACAGAGTTCATATCTCTCGCCGTGAGGGATCTGGAGTTCTTTCCGGGTGCATTTGCCTGCATCAAGGCAGTCTTTCATGCCCCGGGGAGCGCCGTTGTAACCGGTGGTGACGATAATATTGTCCTTGGTGATCACCGACCCATACTTTCTCCGCAAACAGGTGGCTCTGGTCGAAACAGCCTTTGCAATACCTATAAAATATTCGTCCCAGCCGGGTCTCAGTTTTTTTGATTTTTTCATGATATGTATAATAGCTTACAGAATAAGATGCTTACAAGGTTCAGAACAGTCTCCTGAAAGAAAAATTCATGGTGAAATCAGGCGCTCCGGAGGTATTGGGGTCCTCGGTAAACGATAATTCTACGCGGTTCTTCCCTGAAGAATACCTTCCCCCAAAAGAGAGGAGCACCGCAGCCCTGTCCACTGAGGGGATGTCTGTTTCGGGGAATGGAGAGCCCTGAATAAATATTTGTCCTAAAATGCTGATATCTTTCCAGAAGGCTGCTTCCACTGCCGCTCCCCCATAGAGGTAGTCCCTGAGGGTTACCCTTTCATATCCTCTCAGGTCGCCCGGAAATACTATGCCGAAGTTCAGGTATGCGCTCAGTTTTTCCCCGAGATTCTTTTCCATCATGAGAGAAAGACCTGTATCCAGGCTGCCGTTTCCGAATCCGGCCTTCGCATCACCTGAAGGGAATTCTATGAACGCCTGGACGCTTACAGCCGGATCGGATTTCAGGATGGGTTTTTTCACTGTGAGCCGGATGTCTCCGATTTGTATCCGTCCGTTTTTCCCCTTTATGATCAGAGCTTTTTCCCTCCGCACCTCGTAGAGGAATTCATTCTCAGGCCTCCTGCTTCTCCCGTAATCAGGAAAACCGAAGGTATCATGATAGCGGTTGAGAAAGCCGTCCATGACACCGGAACTGAAACCGAGTATCGGCAACTCAATCCCGATCTCGAGGAAGTCGTTCAGGTTCTTTTTCGCCCGCAGATTGAGTTCGGTTATCTCCATATCAAGCCCCATCCCCCACGTTGCTGAACTGTCCACAAGATAGACACTCGAGTGTGAAAGAACTGCGCTGAAGGACGTCTCGATTGCGGCTTTTTCCAAAAAAGGGGCATTGACCGGGAGAAAGAGAGGGAACTGATTCCGGACCTGCAAAGGCCCGTCAAATGCACATACTGAACCTGGAAGAAAGAAGAGAAGGAAAAACGAAAAGAATAGTTGCTTCATGGCAAGGGATACAGTAACAAAGGCAGGGTTTGAAGTCAATCGTGCATGCTTTCCGGTCGCTTTCATTTTTCTATTGTTTTTGTAATACTTTATGGAAGAGGCCTCGCAATATTCCGGAGAGATCCTGAACAATTAATTGTATCAGGCGAACTTGGCCGAAAGGATGGTATGGAGGAGAGAAGACGGCACAAGAGATTTTCAGTCGATATTCTGGAAATAAGCGGCAAGATGGTTTTGGCCAGGTATGTAAAGATTCTTGATATCAGTATCGGCGGCGTTTCATTCAAGGCTGACAGACGGCTCCATATAGGGCATGAATACACGCTGAAAATATTGGGCAAAGGGAAGGAATTGTCAGTAAAAGGGATTGTGATGAGGTCGTTGCTCAGTGAAAGCGTAGGAGACTCCCGCGGCAATGTTGTGCCGATTTATACCGCAGGGATGCAATTTACAGACGTATCAGAAGAAAAGCTGCAAGAAATTGCCGCATTCATTGAGGACCATCTGGGTGATATAGACAAACAGGTGGATTTATTCAGCGCCAGCGGCCGCAGGCTTTTTGTGAGAGTCCGAATGGAAAACCTTGAAAAATCCATCCTGAAATTCTCCGAAAGTTACAGAGTGAAAAATCTCAGTCTTGGCGGAATGCGGATAGAGAGCGAATATGCTCTGGAAATCGAAAGTACATTGCCTTTGGACCTGGTGTTTGGAGAGGACAAGTCTTTTCAGTTTTCCGGAAGGGTTGTTTCATGCAGCCAGGTCAAAGATGAGGAAACCGGGCGCTATGAAGTTGGGATAGAATTTTTGGATATGTCTGAAAAAGACAAAGAAGCACTGAACGAATTTATCAGCTCGCTCAACAATTAGGGATATAAACCCTTCTACAAAAAAAACCCTTTGACATGATTGCCAAAGGGATCGATTTTGAGATTGGCGTCCCCAACGGGATTTGAACCCGTGTTACCGCCTTGAAAGGGCGATGTCCTAGGCCAGGCTAGACGATAGGGACGCATTTGGTGAGCCGCGTTGGATTCGAACCAACGACCCACGCCTTAAAAGGGCGTTGCTCTACCAACTGAGCTAGCGGCCCAAACGTAATAATTAATTTAACCTTTCAATGCTTTTCTTGTCAAATATCCCGAAGATGTTTTTTTGTATTCGGCAGCAGTCCCCCGGAAATGATGATCTCCTTTTCTCTTCCATTCAGATGTGAAGAGACTTCAAAGGTGTAGTCTTTGGTCATGTTGTAAATGTGGTAGGACTGACTCCCGGTCACTGTGTTCTTCAGGTCTTTCATGAGCAGCCTGTCACCCTGTTCAATCTTCTCAGCATCTTCTGCATTCATGAAGAGAAGAGGTAAAATGCCAAAGTTGATCAGGTTGGATCTGTGGATCCGTGCAAAGGATTTTGCGATAACTGCCTGTATACCGAGGAACATCGGTGCGATCGCCGCGTGTTCCCTTGATGAACCCTGGCCGTAGTTTTCGCCTCCGATAAGAATTCCTCCCCCTGCCGATTTTGCCTCCTGTGCCCGTTTGCTGAATGTGTTATCGATATTACTGAAAACAAATTCTGAGATTGCAGGGATATTCGAGCGGTAGGGAAGCACGGCGGAACCGGCAGGCATGATATCGTCTGTCGTGATGTTGTCTCCGAGCGTCAACAGCACTTCTGCTTCGATTGCGTCCTTTAAGGGGTCTTTCACGGATATTTCCCTGATATTCGGTCCCTTGATAACCGACACCTCGGAGGTGTCGTCTTTCGGGGGGATGATGAACGTTCTGTTTATAAGGTATTTTTTTGGTTCTTTAAAATTGCTGATGTGCAACCCTGATTCGCGGGGATCGATGATCTTCTCCTTTTATCGCGAATACCGCACATGATACCGGGCTTGCGAGATAGACAGAGGCGTCCTTTGTGCCGCTTCTGCCCTTGAAATTTCTGTTGTATGAGCGTACGGAAACCTGACCGCTGCCCGGCGCCCCGCCCATGCCGATGCACGGGCCACATGACGATTCAAGCATTCTTGCCCCGGCAGAGATCATGTCGGTGGTGAGCCCCTCTTTTGCGATCATCTCATGCACCTGCTTCGATCCTGGATTTATCAGAAGGTTGACTCCTGTGTGCAACGGTATTGCCCTTCAGCAGCGATGCCACAGTTTTCATGGCCTGATACGAAGAATTGGTGCAGCTGCCGATACAGACCTGATCTACTTTCATTCCCCTGAGACTTTTTACCGGTACGACATTGTCCGGGCTGTGGGGCTGTGCGATCATCGGTTCGACCATGCTGAGATCTATCTGAATAATTTCAGCGTACCTGGCGCCCTTATCAGCCTTGAGTTCCGTCCAGTCAGCCTCTCTGCCGACAGCAGCAAGGTAGGTCTTTGTTTTTTTGTCACTCGGGAATATGGAGGTGGTAGCACCGAGTTCAGCCCCCATGTTGGTAATGGTTGCTCTCTCAGGAACATTCAGATCTTTTACGCCGGGACCGCCATATTCGAATATCTTGCCGACCCCTCCCTTGACGGTCAGCCTTCTGCAGGATTTCGAGGATAACATCCATGGCCGTAACCCATGGCCGCTGGAGCTTTCCGGTCAGATTGATCTTTACGACCTTTGGCATGGTGATTTCAAAGGGCGAACCGGCCATGACTGTCGCGGCATCCAGACCACCGACGCCGATTGCGATCATCCCCATGCCGCCGCCCGTAGGGGTGTGGCTGTCAGTGCCGAGAGCGATCTTCCCGGGAGCAGCGAACTGCTCAAGATGGACCTGATGGCAGATGCCATTCCCCGGTCTCGAAAAATACGCGCCGTATCTCGCGGCGACGGTCTGAAGAAACAGGTGGTCGTCAGGATTCATAAAATTCTGCTGGAGCATATTGTGGTCTACATACGAGACCGCGAGCGGTACTTTTACCCGCTCGATGCCGATTGCTTCGAACTGCAGCCAGGTCATGGTGCCGGTCGCGTCCTGCGTATATACCTGGTCGACTTTGACCCCGACCGGCGTCCCCGGTTTCAGGTCTCCATATGCTCTGTGGGCCTCAAATATTTTTTCGACAATGTTCTTTCCCAAAGCTACCTCCGAAGGTTGAATTCAAAAGCTCTCTATAAAACTTTACCATACCCGAAAGCATGAAATACAAATTCCCGGATATCTTGAGATAACAGGAATAATCCGTTAAAATACAGCTCGCAGAGAAAAATAACAAAAAGGGAGACCTCCGATGCATTTTTTCAAGTACCGTGCTGGGGAATTATTTGCGGAAGACGTGCCGGTAAAAAAGCTCGCTGAAAAATACGGTACGCCTCTCTATATTTACAGTTATCGCACCTTGTTCAGGCACTTCAAGGCCTATGATGACGCATTCAATGCTTATCCCCATATCATCTGTTTTGCGGTGAAGGCCAACCCAAACCCGGCGGTCATCAGATTATTTGCAAAGAACGGCGGAGGCGCCGATATCGTTTCAGGCGGAGAACTGTTTGTTGCCCTTAAGGCAGGAGTCCCTGCGAAAAAGGTTGTCTACGCCGGGGTTGGGAAAACCGAGGACGAGATACGGTTTGCCCTGAAATCGAAGATCCTTATGTTCAACGTGGAGTCTGAACGAGAACTGCGGGAGATCGACAGGGTTGCGGGGAAGATGAAGACAAAGGCGCCGGTTGCGTTGCGGATTAATCCTGATATCGATCCTGAAACACACCCTTATATCGCTACCGGGCTGAAGAAACATAAATTCGGGATACCGATCGAAGAGGCCCTTGAATATTACAGGCTTGCGTCCACACTCAGGAACATCACTCTTGTGGGGGTTCACAAGCATATCGGGTCCCAGATAACCAAAATTTCACCTTTCGTTGATGCACTGAAAAGAGTCCTCATCCTGATTGACGACCTCAACGAACAGGGGATCAGGATACAATACCTCGATATTGGAGGCGGCCTCGGAATCCCGTACAGGGACGAAGATCCACCGGTGCCGAAAGACCTTGCGAAGAGCCTCATCCCCCTTTTGAAGGGAAGAGGGCTGACTCTGATCATGGAACCGGGCAGGTCGATCGTTGGCAACGCAGGCATTCTTGTAACGAAAGTGCTCTATCTGAAGACAGGGGAGAAGAAGGAATTTGTCATCGTTGATGCAGGGATGAACGACCTGATCAGGCCGTCGTTTTACGACGCATATCATCACATACTTCCTGTGGCAAAGAAAAGGAGGAAGCCGGTCCTCTGTGATGTCGTCGGCCCGATCTGCGAGACAGGGGATTTCCTTGCACGGGAGAGAGAACTCCAGAAAGTAGAACAGGGGGAATATCTTGCTGTCATGAGCGCCGGCGCCTATGGTTTTTCCATGAGCTCAAACTACAACAGTCGTCCGAAGGCTGCTGAGGTAATGGTGAACGGCAGGGAGCATGCCCTGATACGGGTACGGGAAACATACGATGACCTTACAAGCGGGAACAGAGTCCCGGTGTTTTTAAAATGAAATTGCGCAATTTGACAGCCATTTATTCAAAGTGTCATTCCAGCTTGTCTGGAATCTTTCTTGGTGACTCATCAAAGGTCGATCGAAGAAGGATTCCGAACAAGTCGGAATGACAGATAAAATAGCATGAAAATACCGTTTACAAAGATGCATGGCCTCGGCAATGACTTCATCCTTATCAATTGTCTTGATCAGGATTTCGGGATTACCCCCCCTCAATCCCCCCCTTATCAAGGGGGGGAGATACGGGGGGGTGTTTCTGCGCCAAGCGATTTAGCAAAAAGATTGTGCGACCGGAGGTTCGGCATCGGCGCTGACCAGATCCTCCTGCTCGAAACATCGGGTGTCGCAGATTTCAGGATGAGGATCTTCAATGCGGACGGGAGCGAGGTCGAGATGTGCGGGAACGGCATCCGCTGCCTCGCAAAGTACGTATGGGACAGAAACCTTTCGCCAAAAGACATCCTCAATATAGAAACATTGGCAGGTATCATCAGACCGGAGAAGGCAGGAGATATGGTAAAAGTAGACATGGGTGAACCGGTATTCGACCCGGAGAAAATACCGGTAGAAATACCCCCCCTTAATTCCCCCCCTGGAAAGGGGGGGAGTGGGGGGGTCACATCCGACCTTCAATCTCAACTCTCAGCGCTGGTTATCGATTATCCCCTTCAAATAGAGGATAAAGAGTTCAGGATTACCTGCGTCTCCATGGGCAATCCGCATGCAGTCATCTTTGTCGACAAGGTCGACGAGTTCCCGGTGCCGTATTACGGACCGATGATAGAGCACCATCAGATGTTTCCCAAAAGGACGAATGTCGAATTCATAGAAGTCATCGATGCCTCTGCAGTGAAGATGCGTGTCTGGGAACGCGGCTCAGGAGAGACGATGGCATGCGGCACAGGCGCATCGGCGGCTGCGGTCGCAGCGCATTTGAAAGGCCTTACGGGAAGAAGCATTGTTGTGCACCTGCTCGGAGGAGATCTCATGCTTGAGTGGGCAGGTGATAATCGTGTGTATATGTCCGGACCTGCGGTTGAGGTATTCGAAGGTGTTTTTCGCTCCTGAACCCGCAAGTCGCCCGGTTTCAAAAAACGCTGCGCCTGGTTTTGCAAAATGAGAGGGAGCATAGCTTTGCACTTCTTTTCAGACGCAACTTCTGATAAAATGAGTAGGAACAGAAGGGATATTTGGTCTGCAGAAACAGATTTCAGAGAACAGATCATTCCATAAAGAAACCGGGAGGGGATGAAATCAGTATAAATATCCAAAAAAGGAGACGGTCATGTTGAAAGGGTCAATTGTCGCAATCGTAACACCTTTTAAGAAGGGGAAGGTGGATGAAAAGGCATTCGGCGACCTCATAGAATGGCATATATCCCAGGGCACCAATGCGATAGTCCCTTGCGGCACAACTGGCGAGGCTTCAACCCTCGATTATAAAGAACATTACAGGGTTATCGAGATTGCAGTCAAGGTCGTGAACAAGAAGATTCCGGTGATCGCAGGAACCGGGGCAAATTCTACCGATGAGACGATCGAGATCACCGCACATGCGAAAAAATCAGGCGCTGATGCCGCTCTGCTTGTCGCGCCCTATTATAATAAGCCGACGCAGGAAGGCCTCTACCGGCACTACAAGCTTGTCGCAGAAAAGATTGATATGCCCTTAGTCCTCTATAATGTCCCCGGAAGGACGGCGGTGAACATTCTGCCCTCCACGGTTGCGCGCCTTGCGGAGATAAAGAATATCGTCGCAATCAAAGAGGCAACAGGCGATATGAAACAGGTAAGCGAGGTAATCAGGCTCTGCGGCAATAAGATTACTGTCATATCCGGCGATGACTTCACTACCCTTACCCTTATGGCGCTCGGCGGCAAGGGTACCATCTCGGTATCTGCGAATGTGATGCCGAAAGAGGTCTCGAAGATGTGCGCGTACATGCTGAAAGGCCAGTATGACAAAGCCAGGGAGATACATTTTAAGCTTGAGCCTCTCAATGCGGCGATGTTCATCGAGACGAACCCGATCCCTGTAAAGACAGCGCTTGCCATGATGGGGAAGATACAGGAGGAATTCAGGCTCCCGCTTTGTGAAATGTCGCCTGCCAACAAAGAGAAACTGAAGAAGGTGCTGAAAGATTACAAACTGATTTAATACTCAATCGAAAACAGCATACAATAAAAAGGGGAGGCCATTATGGTTGGTCTCCCCTTTTTTATATATATCTCTTTATGATCTCCATGTTCAAATTTTTTACAACCGCTTTTTCAATGCTTCTCGTGTCGAATTCCCGAAGATAGGGGAAGATGCCGATGACCGGTACCGGGCTGATCTGTTTCAGTGTCTCGGGATTCGTCTCTTCTGCAATTGTATCCTCGGGCGGGAAATGGTAATTGATGATGATCCCGGCAACGGGAAGACCTGCCTTGATTGCACAGTCAACAGTAAGCATCGTATGGTTCAGTGTGCCGAGTCCCGGTCTTGATACTACCACCACCGGCAAGCCGAATTCTTTCGCAAGGTCGAGTACCGAATAGTCCTGCCTTATCGGGACAAGGAGTCCGCCGATACCCTCGACGACCACTGCATCATATATCCCCTGGAGTTGAGCATATGCTTTTGTTATTTTTGCGAGGTCGACCGTTGTTCCCTCAATCTGCGATGCTGTCAGGGGAGCGAGCGGTTTTTCAAAGCAGCAGGGAGAGACAAGATGGACGGATTCTTCCATATGCGCAATGGTTTTTAGAAACATCCCGTCTGACGGTACAAGGACATCGCCTTCTTTGAGACACCCGGTTTCTACCGGCTTCATCCCGCATGCCTTTATGCCGAGGAGCCTGAGGCCGAGGATCAATGCGCCGGTGATGAGAGTTTTTCCTACCCCTGTGTCTGTGCCTGTTATGAAGAAACCCTTTGCCAAAATACTTCCGTCCTTAAAGAATAAATTCGAAATCCTGAATGCTAAATCCTAAACAAATCCGAATTTCATAATCTCAAAATTTTGGGTATTTGAATTTTGAATTTGTTTAGAATTTCGATATTAGTATTTAGGATTTCCATAGCCCTATGCTTTTCTCAGTGCTTCAATCAGTCTCTCAATATGTTCGTCAGTATGAGCGGCAGTTACGGTCACTCTTATCCGGGGTTCTCTTACTGTCGGCGGCCGTATTGCCGGAGCGTAAATTCCGTTTTCGAAAAGGCGCCCCGATACACGGAGGGTATTTTCGACTGTCCCTGTCATGATCGGAATAATTGGAGTGTCACTCTGCCCGGTATCATAACCGCAGGCCTGAATACCCCTGACAGTTTTCTCTCTGTTTGCCCACAGTTTTTTTAATAATGAAGAGTCATTCGCGATGATGTCAAATGAGGCAAGTGAAGCAGCAACGACACATGATGGCAGTGCAGTCGAATAGATGAAACTGCGGGCGGTGTTCTCCGCCCATTGGATGATACCTTTTGTGCCGGCGGCAAACGCTCCGAAGGAGCCCAGGGCTTTTGAAAACGTGCCCATCTGTATGATCCATGGTTCCGGTTTCAGGCTGAAGTGATTCAGTGCACCTTTTCCTGTGCCGAGGACTCCTGTACTGTGTGCTTCATCCAGATAAAGAAGAAGAGAATTATGAGAGGGAAGATTCCGGGTATAACGGCGGCACAGGTCGTGCAAGTCTCTTAATGGCGCAATCTCGCCGTCCATGCTGAATATGGTATCGGTTATGATTATGTTCTTTTGCGCCGCACTCTTTTTTATTAATTCTTCGAGATGTGAAATATCACGGTGCCTGAAAACAAAGACAGCGGCTTTGCTGAGCCTGCACCCATCAACAATGCTTGCATGATTGAGTTCGTCACTGAAGATCGCGGTATCTTCGCCTGCAAGCGCGGGGATGAGGCCGGTATTTGCCGCATATCCTGAATTAAACACGAGCGCTGATTCGGTCTCCTTGAAGAAGGCGACCTTTCTTTCAAGTTCGCGGTGCAGGAAAGTGCCGCCGCCGAGAAGCCTTGATGCACCCGCTCCGAACCCGAAAGAGTCAAGAGCCTGCTTTGTTCTTTCAATGAGATACGGATGGCTGGAAAGCCCGAGATAGTCGTTGGACGCAAAGTTTACGTACGGTTTATTATGAAACAGGATCACGGGCCCCTGCCGTGACTCTCTGTCCCGTAATTCCCTGAGGAGGTTGTGTTCTCTCAATATTTCGAGTTCAGCCCGAAACATCAGAGATATTGTACCACATCATCCCCCTCTGATTATTGTGACTGCAATTACGGGAAGGGAAGTGCTGCATGAGGGATTTTTGATGAGAACCGGGACAAGGAGGGGCAACGATACCTCATTCTTTCATTAATAACCCTGATAAGCCTCCCTGTTTTGTCTATTTTTTGAATTTACAGCGCTTTTTTTTTCAATCTAAAAATCTCTTGACAATCTTTTTTGGGCTGTGGTATGCTGGTTTCGCTTTTCTTAAACTACTAAGATGGAAGGTGAAATATGCTAGATCTTCAACTTAGACTGGTTTATTGTCATGCTAATCAATTTTCTTGTATTTCTCTTCATTTTAAATTCCATCCTTTTGCAGCCCCTCCTCAAGATCTTCAAGGAAAGAGATGATACGGTCAAGGGAGATCTCGATGCCGCAAAGGACATGAGCGACCAAAGCGAGAGGAAGGCATTGCAAGGCTGAACAGGGAGCTTGCTGATGCCAGGACCAAGGCAAAGGAGATTTTTGAGGTCCTCAGGACGGAAGGGGTTCAGCAAGCAGAAAGAGGTCCTCTCAGCTGCCGAAGCAGAAGCCGTTTCCATCACTTGAGAAGGCAAGGGCGGAGATCAGGGCAGAGGCTGAAAAGGCAAGACAGGCTTTAAGGGCTGATGTTGATAAATTCTCCGACGAAATCGTAAGAAAGCTGGTGAAGGTATGAGAAATGAATGAAGAATCAAGCAAACTGTTCCCACACTCGTTGCTTTTTGCGTGTTTACCCTCGCATACTACTGCGGTAGCATTTGCAAGCGGCGGCGGCGAAGAAGCGCCATACCCCGCTTGGAAAGATTATATGTGGAAGATTATCAATTTCGTAGTCCTCATCATTATCCTCTTGAAGTTCGGCAAAAAGCCACTCCAGAATTTTCTCCAGAAAAGGACAGAATTGATAGAAAAGACTCTCAAAGAAGCAAAAGAGGCAAAAGAGGCTGCACTCAAGGCGCTGCAGGAAGTCGAAGAGAGACTGAAGATAAAGGATGCGGAGATAGAGGCTATCGTTGCAGCGGCACAGAAGTCCGGAGAACAGGAGCGGGACAGGATCATAGAAGAGAGCGCAAGGCTGAAAGAGAAGATACTGGAACAGGCAAAGACAAATATAGAGTTTGAACTGAAACATGCAAAAGAAGTGATCAAGGCAGAGGCTGTTGATCTGGCAATGGAACTTGCGGAGAAGAAGCTGAAGGAGAAACTGACAAAGGAAGAGCAGGAAAGACTCCTTGACGATTCTCTTGTGAAGATAGGAGGCAAAGGTTGAAACCAGTAAAAGAAGCAAACAGATATGCGAAGGCATTGCTGAGAAACGTCGGTATGGAAAACGCACCTCAGGCGCTTACCGAACTTATTTCAATTAATGACCTGATGGTCAGGAGCAAGGAGTTCAGGAGTCTTCTCGTGAACCCGAGTTTACCACTGAGGAGAGGGCAACTGTTATCAAATCGCTCACGGAAAAGCTGAAGCTTTCGGAGAATACCGTCAAATTTGTTCTGCACATTACAGACGTAGGGGTAATAGCAGCGCTCTCGCTGATATTATCAGAATTGCTACAACCCTCTATCTCGAAAAGAAGAAGAAGGCAAAGGCGGTTGTAATGACTCCGATTGAAATCAGCAGGGATCGTGAGAACACACTGAAAGCATCTCTCAAGAAAATGACCGACAGGGATGTGGATATGGAATATGTGATAGATCCTTCCCTTCTTGGAGGTATCCTCGTCAAGATCGGAAGCACGATGTATGATACGAGCATAAAAGGCCAGTTAAGGCTTTTAAAAGATGAGCTAATAAAGGGGTGAAATTATGTCAGAAATCAAGACAGAAGAAATAAGCGAACTTTTAAAGAAGCAGATCACGGACTTTGAGAAGAAGGTTGATGTCAGTGAAATCGGTACTGTTACCTATATCGGTGACGGTGTCGCAAAGGTGTACGGCTTGACAACTGTATGGCTATGGAGATGCTTGAGTTCCCGAACGGTGTTTTCGGAATGGCGCTGAACCTTGAAGAAGATTCTGTCGGTGCGGTTCTCTTCGGTGAGAACAGACTGTTAAGGAAGGCGATATCGTCAAACGTACCGGCAAGGTTATGGAAGTCCCGGTCGGAGATGAATTAAGGGGAAGAGTTGTCAATGCGATCGGACAGCCGATAGACGGAAAAGGCCCGCTCAACGCAAACAGACCCGCAAGGTCGAGGTTGTTGCACCGGGTATCATTAAAAGGAAACCGGTTCATGAGCCGCTCCAGACAGGCATTAAGGCAATCGACGCCATGATCCCGATCGGAAGGGGACAGAGAGAGCTTTGCATCGGTGACCGTCAGATCGGAAAGACAGCTATTCTCATTGACACAATTATCAATCAGAAAGGCGGAGATGTTACCTGCATATATGTTGCAATCGGACAGCGGAGACCGGCTGTCGTCAATACCGTCAAAAAACTTGAGGAAATGGGCGCACTGGAACACACAATCGTTGTTGTTGCAACAGCGAGTGAGCCGGCGCCTCTGCAGTATATTGCTCCGTATGTCGGTTGTACGATGGGTGAATATTTCAGGGATAACGGCAAGGCCGCATTTATTGCATATGATGACCTTACCAAACAGGCTCAGGCCTACAGGCAGCTTTCCCTGATCCTGAGACGTCCTCCTTCACGTGAGGCATATCCCGGTGACGTCTTCTATCTCCATTCAAGGCTCCTCGAAAGGGCGGCAAAAATGAGCGACGCAATGGGCGCAGGTTCACTGACCGCAATTCCGGTCATCGAGACACAGGCCGGTGACGTTTCCGGATTTATCCCGACAAACGTTATCTCTATTACCGACGGCCAGATATATCTTGAGCCCGAACTCTTCTACGCCGGCATAAGACCGGCGGTGAACGCAGGTCTCTCGGTCAGCCGAGTCGGCGGCGCTGCCCAGATCAAGGCCATGAAGCAGGTTGCCGGTATGCTCAGGCTTGACCTTGCCCAGTACAGGGAGCTTGCTGCATTTGCTCAGTTCGCGTCTGACCTCGACAAGGCAACCCTTGCCCAGATCTGAGAGAGGAAGAAGAATGGTTGAACTCCTGAAGCAGGACCAGTTTGTTCCTATGTCGGTTGATGATCAGATTATTGTTATCTTTGCAGGAACCCAGGGATTTCTCGATGACGTTCCGGTTGAATCGATACGAATCCTTTGAGGAAGCATTTATGAGATATATCAGGGCTGAAAAACAGGACCTGAAGAAAGAGATCATGGAAAAGAAGGCACTGGATGATGACCTTAAAGCAAAACTGACCGAGGCAATCACAGCATTCAAGAAAACCTTCTCAGCATAATAAGTTTGTGATAGGAGAGGATACATGCCAACTTTAAGGGATATAAGAAAAAGACTAAAAGCAATCCAGAGCACGAAGAAGATCACTGCAGCCATGAAGATGGTGGCCGCAGCAAAGATGCGGAAGGTCCAGGACCGGATGCTGAACTTCAGGCCTTATGCCATCAAGGATGGAAACAGTCCTGTCAGATCTTGCGAAGGTTGCAGAACGCGAGATACATCCGCTCCTGGCTTTGAGGCTGAGAAAGAACGGTGGAAGTGGTGGTGATTACCTCTGATAAAGGTCTTTGCGGCGCGTTTAATACAAATATTCTGAAGGCTGCGTATAAATATATCAATGGACTGAAACAGGAGGGTATCGAAGTATCTCTGAGCGTGGTGGGAAGAAAAGCCCGCGACTTTTTCAACAGAAGAAACATCCCCATGAGAAACGCATGGATTGGATTATCCGGAAAAATATCCTATGCAAATGCTCAGGAGATTGCAGAGAATCTCATGGAAAATTATACCAACGAGACCTTTGATGAAGTTGTTGATTATCTACAATGAATTCAAATCGATGATTTCCCAGAAAGTTACCATAAATGAAACTTCTGCCTGTCGGCACGATTAGAGGGAGAAGAGGGACAGAAAGAGAAATCCATGACGGCAGATTACCTGTATGAACCTTCACGGGCGGCGATATTCGAAAGATTGCTGCCGAAGTATATCGAAATACAGGTTTACAGGGCACTGCTTGAATCCTCGGCAGCGGAAGAAGCTGCGAGGATGGCTGCAATGGAAAATGCTACAAAGAACTGTTCAGAGCTTATTGACGAAAGTAACACTCCTCGCAAATAAAGTAAGACAGGCATCCATTACCAAAGAACTGATGGATATTGTCGGCGGTGTTGAGGCGTTAAAGGATTAGGGAATTAAGGGTTTATCGAATTTTTAATATAGTCCAGGGGGTATTGAAATGAATGAAGGAAAAGTAGCACAGGTAATAGGTGCAGTTGTAGACGTCGAATTTGAGAAACAGTTGCCGAAAATCCGTGATGCCGTGAAGGTAGATTATGCCGGAGATCCTGCAAAAGGCATACCGGAGATTCATGTTACCTTGGAGGCGGCCATTCATCTTGGTGAGAACAAGGTAAGGACAATTGCCATGGGACCTACAGACGGTCTGGTAAGAGGCATGAAGGTTGTTGATACAGGCCAGCCGATAACTGTGCCGGTCGGAAAGTCATCATTAGGAAGAATCATGAATGTCGTAGGTGACCCTGTTGATGAAATGGGACCAATAGAAACAACAGAGAGAATGCCTATTCACAGACTAGCGCCTGAATTTATTGAGCAGGAAGCTACAACCCAGGCATTTGAGACAGGCGTTAAGGTTTTTGACCTTCTCATCCCGTTCGTCAGAGGCGGCAAGATGGGAATGTTCGGCGGCGCCGGAGTCGGCAAGACCGTTATTATCATGGAGATGATCAACAACATCGCCATGGTCCACGGTGGTATCTCGGTGTTCGCAGGCGTCGGTGAGAGAACAAGAGAAGGAAATGACCTTTATCTCGAAATGAAACATTCAGGCGTTTTGCCGAAGGCAGCCCTTATTTATGGTCAGATGAACGAGCCGCCCGGAGCAAGAGCGAATGTCGGACTGAGCGCACTTACCTGTGCAGAGTACTTCAGAGACCAGGGGCAGGACGTTCTTATCTTCATAGACAATATCTTCAGATACACACTCGCATGGGCTGAGGTTTCGGCGCTCCTCGGAAGAATGCCTTCCGCCGTCGGTTATCAGCCGACACTCGGAACTGATATGGGTGCCCTCCAGGAGAGAATTACCACCACAAAGAAGGGCGCTATTACCTCGATGCAGGCTATTTACGTCCCTGCGGACGACCTGACCGACCCTGCGGTTGCAACGGCATTTACCCATCTTGACGGAACCGTCGTTCTTTCAAGGCAGATTGCAGAACTCGGTATTTATCCTGCGGTTGACCCGCTTGATTCTACATCAAGAATTCTTGATCCGAAGGTCATCGGCGATGAACATTATGCGGTTGCCAGAAATGTCCAGAAGACCCTTCAGAGATATAAAGAGCTCCAGGACATCATCGCAATCCTCGGTATCGAGGAACTCTCTGAAGATGACAAGATGATTGTTGCAAGGGCAAGGAAACTCCAGAGGTTCCTGAGCCAGCCGTTCCATGTTGCAGAGACATTTACCGGTCAGGCCGGCAAATATGTCAAGACCGCAGATACAATAAAAGGATTTAAGGCTATTGTCGAAGGACAATACGACGATGTGCCTGAGCAGGCATTCTACATGGTCGGACCGATTGAAGAAGTAGAGGAAAAGGCCAAGAAACTTGGATGGAGCAGATAGGGATACAAGAAATAAACGGTTAGGCAGGAGAATTATTCATGGAGAAAGAGAATAAATTGAAACTCGAAATCGTTACCCCTTACGGCCTTATTTTGAGTGAGGATGTTGACGAAGTGACCTGCACCGGCAGTGAAGGTGACTTTGGCGTGCTCCCGGGACATGTGCCTTTCTTCACAACCCTCAAGATAGGCATGCTTGCATATAAAAAAGGGAATACGACGAAATATGTCTTTGTAAACTGGGGATATGCCGAAGTCGGCCCTGACAGGGTTATGATTCTTGCCGACAGCGCAGAAAAATCAGAAGATATCGATGTCGAGAGGGCAAAGGCTGCAATGAAAAGGGCGGAAGAAAGACTGAAGAAGGCAGAAGAATTCGATTTCGCGAGATCTTCATCGTCCCTTGAAAGGGCAGTCGCGAGGGTGCAGGTAGGCGAGAAATTCAGATAAACAGAAAATATTCGATACCATAGAGTATACCGAAAAAGGCCATGCAGAATACATGGCCTTTTTCTTTTGTCAAATTGATAATTGTCCTTTCCCTGTGGTATAAAAAGGAAGCTTTTACTCAAGGAGATCCGATAGTGATACCGCAGGGAAAGATCCTCGTTATTGATGATGAAGAGTAAAGCCTGAGTATTCGCTATGGAGGTTACGCTCGACAGTATCCGTGACATACAGATATATCAGTCAAAAACAGGATACCGCTTTTCAGTGGATGCCCTCCTCCTTTTCGACTTTGTCGATCTCAAAACAGCAAGGTCGATCGCAGACCTCGGAGCGGGGTCAGGCATCGTCGGAATCCTTCTCGCCAAAAAATATCTTCACGCAACCGTCACCCTCTTTGAAATTCAGCCGGGCCTTGCTTCTCTCGCAGATAGGAACATCAGGATCAACAGCCTGGAAGACCGGATAAAGGTGGTGAACGCTGATATCACTGACCGGTCGTCTCTTCAATCATTCCTGTCAGCGCATGCCGGATTCGATCTTGTTGTCGCGAATCCACCCTTCAGAAAATGGAAAAGCGGCCGCATCAATATTGACGAAGAGAGGGCTATTGCGCGGCATGAAATAAAGCTCAACCTCATGGGGCTCGTCGAAGCCGCCGCTTGTCTTCTCCAACCGAAAGGAAGATTCTGTGTGGTTCATCACCCCAGCAGACTTGCTGAACTTATGGATATCCTGAGGAGAAAAAGCATCGAACCTAAACGTCTGCGCTTTATCCATTCAGACAGAAACTCTGAAGCAAAGATAGTGCTGCTCGAGGCTGTGAGGGAAGGCAGGCAGGGAATGAAGATCGAAAGTCCCTTGTATATTTATGATGAGCAGCATCAGTATACAAATGAAATGAAAAAATTATACAATCCCTGATATCATGAAAATACAGGCCGATATGCTCAATAATTTTCTCACATACCTTTCAGCCGAGAAAGGGCTTTCCCGGAATACCGTCGAATCGTACCGGCTTGACCTCAGGAAATTTTTCGAGTTCCTGTCCGCAGAAGAGAAAGATCCCGGTTTTTTCTCAAGAAGCGATATTGTTGATTTTATCGAAAAACTCAGGACAGAACGTTATGCCACCTCAAGCATCTGCAGATTCATTTCGTCAATAAAAAGCTTGTGCAGGTACCTTCTTACTGAACACCTGCGCGAAGACGACCCATCCGAAAACCTTCAGTCCCCGAAAAAATGGGAGCGTCTGCCCAAGGCCCTGAGTTTTTCCGAGGTAAAAGCATTGCTTGAGGAGAGCGCCTCCTCCAGTCCGGGCAACCCTATCCTTGTGCGTGATGCGGTAATGATCGAACTGATGTATTCTTCCGGTCTGCGCGTGAGCGAACTTGTGTTGCTGAAGCTTGAGGACTTCAATTTTGAAGCGGGATTCCTCCGGGTGATAGGGAAGGGCTCGAAGGAGAGGATTGTGCCGGTAAACATTCAGGCAGTGGAAAAAATAAAGCAGTATATAGCCAACCAGAGGGCTGCGATTCTCAAAAAGAAACGTTCCCCTTATCTGTTTGTCACCGCAAGGGGAAAACCGATGACGAGGCAGCGTTTCTGGCAGACTATGAGGAAGTTCGGCAGAATAATTGGCATTGACCTTTCGCCGCATGTGATGAGACATTCCTTTGCCACGCATCTCCTTGAAGGGGGAGCCGACCTCCGTTCCGTGCAGAAAATGCTCGGTCACTCCGACATCTCGACTACGCAGGTCTATACAAAAGTGACAACAGACAGACTGAAACAGGTATTTTCAAAGTATCATCCAAGGGCATAACACAGTTTTCCCTGTCCCATCATTTACTAAGTTTGCCGGGTTATTCAGTTGCAACACAACATGAAAACAGGTAAACTGTTTTCATCGCAGAAACAGACAAAGGAAGTCAACCAAGCAAACTCAACAACAGCATGCACTATGGAGGTTATCGATGCCCGAACCATTGAAGTTTGATGAACTCTATGGATTTTGCGATCCTGATATTCTGCCTTTTACCACAACCGATGAGCTTTCTGAATTCAGGGAGACGATCGGGCAGGAGAGGGCTCTCCATGCACTCGATTTCGGCCTGAGCCTTGACAGTACCGGATTCAATATCTTCATCCTCGGAGAGCACGGCACAGGGAAAATGACTACGGTGAAGTCATTCCTCGCACAGAAGGCCCTCAGTGAACCTGTCCCGACAGACTGGTGCTACGTCTATAATTTTAAAGACCCTGATGCGCCGCTTGCCATTTCAATGCGTCCGGGGGACGCCGCAGTATTTCAGAAGGGCATGGATGAAATCATCAAAACACTGAAGTCCGAGATTCCGAAGATATTCGAATCGAAAGAGTATGAGAAGCAGAAAAACACTCTCCTGGAAGGATCCCAGAAACAGCAGAAAGAACTCTTCGCAGGGCTTGAAGAGGAGGCACAGCAAAAGGGGTTTGCACTCCGCAAGACTGTAAGCGGGCTGATTATCATCCCTGTCAAAAAGACGGGGGAACCGCTGACAGAAGAGGAATATGAACAGCTTGATGAAAAAACACGGAGAAAAATAGATGAGATTGGAAGGGCGCTTCAGGAGAAGCTGAACGATGTGGTGCGGTTGATCCGTGAGACTGAAAAGAAGGTCAAGGAATCCCTCGTCAAACTTGAGAAAGATGCTGCCCTCTCCGCCGCAGGACATCTCATTGACGAAATGAAACAGACCTTCAGGGATTACGAAAAGATTCTTGCATACCTCAGCGACGTGCAGGATGATATCCTCGAACATCTCGATGATTTCAAGGTCCAGGATGAGCAGGCCACGCAGTTGCCCATGCTGAAACTCCAGAAACCGGAACCCACATTCACCCGCTATACAGTCAATGTGCTGGTGAACAACAAAGACTGCAAAGGAGCGCCATGCATATTCGAGAGCAACCCGACCTATTACAATCTCTTCGGCAGGATCGAGCACAGGATACAGTACGGAATCGCACTCACCGATTTTTCAATGATAAAGGCCGGCTCCCTGCAAAAGGCAAACGGCGGATATATCGTGATGCACGCCCTTGACCTCCTGAGAAATCTTTTCTGCTATGACGCGCTTAAACGGGCAATCAGAAACCGCGAAGTGAAAATAGAAGATGTATGGGAGCAGTATCGGCTGATTTCAACAGCGACGCTTAAACCTGAAGCGATTCCCCTCGATGTCAAGGTAATCCTCATAGGGAACCCTTATCTCTATTATCTTCTCTATAACCTCGATGAAGAGTACCGCGAACTGTTTAAGGTAAAGGCTGATTTCGACAGCGTCATGAACAGAACCGACGGGAATATCCGGAAATATTCCTCGTTCATCGCCACCATATGCCGGGAGGAGAAGCTGCTGCCCTTTGAGAGGACGGGTGTGGCAAAGGTTATTGAATTAGGATCGAGGCTTGCAGAGAACAAGTATAAACTGTCCGCAAAATTCAGTGATATCTCAGACCTCCTGCGGGAGGCAAGTTACTGGGCAGGCAAAGCAGAGAGTGCGGTTGTGGCAAGCGAGCATGTCCAGAGGGCAATCGACGAGAAGATATTCAGGACAAACAGGATAGAAGACCGTCTGCGGGAGATGATCCTCGACGGCACCATCATCATCGATACCTCGGGAGCGAAGACAGGCCAGATAAACGGCCTTGCAGTGCTTGATCTTGGCGACTACAGCTTTGGAAAGCCGTCGAGAATCACCGCGAGAACTTACGCCGGAAAGGCCGGAGTCGTGAATATCGAGCGAGAAACCAAGATGAGCGGAAAGATACACGACAAGGCTATCCTGATCATCACAAACTATCTCGGAAGCAGATATGCGACGAAAAAGCCGATCAGCCTTTCCGCATCAATAACATTCGAACAGTTATACAGTCTGATCGAAGGCGACAGCGCATCATGTGCCGAACTGTATGCGCTCATCAGCAGCATTGCGAATGTACCCCTGAAACAGAACATCGCGGTGACCGGTTCGATGGACCAGAACGGTGAGGTACAGCCTGTCGGCGGCATCAATGAAAAGATCGAAGGGTTTTTCGATCTCTGCAGGATCATCGGGCTCGACGGAAGCCACGGAGTAATCATCCCCAGGAGGAATGTCAAAAACCTTATGCTGAAGAACGAGATTGTCGAAGCCGTCAAACAGGGGAAATTTACGGTTTATCCGATAGAGCAGGTGGACGAAGGCCTTGAGATTATGACCGGAATGTCCGTGGGAGAATTAAGAGAAGACGGTACTTATCCGGAAGGCACAATAAACTATCTTGTCGTGAAGCGTCTCACGGAAATAGCCGAGTCGATGGAAAAGAAGAAGGAAAAAGAGAAGGAAGACGAAAGAGAGGAAAAAGAGAAGACGAACAAGGGACAAGAAGAAAAGAATACATGAGAAAACCAATGACTCGTAGAGCGGTATGGTTTATTGAGGCATGTTTTATCATGCTTCTTTCCGTTCCTCTGGCGCTGATGCCGCTCTCATTCGCACGGAAGGCAGGAGAAAAGCTCGGCCTTCTGCTTTTTTTTGTATGGAGGAGCAGAAGAGAAATTGCCATCAGGAACCTGAATCGTTCGATCGAAAATGGGTCGCTGAGAGTTTCAGAACCGGCAGAGAAGATCATCAGAGAGAGCTTTCAAAATATCGGGCAGTCATTCGCAGAAGTCCTGAAGATTTATTTCGGATTCGGGGAAAGAATCATCGATTCCGTAACGATTGAAGGCATCGAACACTTTGAAGCTGCGAAGAGAAAGGGCAGGGGCGTTCTGTTTATAACAGGACATTGCGGTAACTGGGAGCTTATTGGAATAGCTGTATCGGTAAAGTTCGCTTCTCTTGCTGTTGTGGTAAGGCCACTGAATAATCCCTATCTCAACAGGCTCGTCGAAAAAGTCCGAAAGCGGTACGGTAATAGGGTGATCAATAAAAAAGGCGCGTTAAGACCGGTCATGCAGACCCTGAAAAAGAATGAAACCGTCGGCATCCTCATGGACCAGGCGGTGATTCCTGAAGAGGGATATGTGATCGATTTCCTCGGAAGGGGAGCATGGACCACCAAGATGCCGGCCCTCATTGCCCGGAAAACAGGCGCAGCGGTCCTTCCTGCTTTCATACACAGAACAGAGAAGGGACACGCGATGCGTATCTATCCCGAAATCGAATTGTCCCCTGAGAGTGAAAGAGAAAAGGCATTCCAGGAAGACACGAAAAAGTTTTCCTCATATATAGAAACCTATATCCGCGAGTATCCTGCCGAATGGCTCTGGATTCACAGAAGGTGGAAACGGGTTCCGGGAGCCTAGTCCCCTGTGAAAGCTTTCCCCGCCTCGTATGCTTCTTTCAGCGCAGCAGGATGTTTGAGAATTTCTCCCTTTGCATCAATCTCTCTATAGCCCAATGTTTTGTGTTCGGAGACGTTGATGGTTCTGAAAAAGGCTTTTGCAGTATTTTCAGCACATTCCATGCCGGTTGTGCCGATTTTCCCTTTCATCCCCCCTACGAGCAGGAGCAGACCCTTTCTCTTATCCGGACCTTCAGAGATTGGTTTTTTGAGAAGATATTTTTCACACCAGAATGCCTGGCATCTGTCTATCATGCCTTTTGTCTGGGCGCTGACACCGAGAAAAAATATCGGTGAAGCAAGGATAATTCTGTCGGCGTTCCTTATCGCTTCATATATCTGTGTCATGTCATCGTCATAAATGCATGTCCCGGTTTCTTCACATCCGCCGCAGTTCTGACAGGGCATGATATTCATACTATTCAGTCTGAATATTTGAACCCTGACCCCGGTTTCTTCTGCTCCTTTTACTGCTTCCCGCAGGAGGAGTTCCGTATTTCCTTCCTCCCTCGGACTGCCGAGAAAAGCGATGATATTCATTTTCTAATCACTTTCATGAATTTCTTTCTTGATTGCAATCGTCTCAAGCAGCTTCTGAAGATTTTCAGTGAGGTCCCACCATCCGTTCTTGAATGAAGTGTAGTCAGGCGCACCGGTCATAGCGGAAGCATACCGTATCGAATTGGAATAAAACAGCCACTGACGGATCCACATCTGTTCAATTGATTCATCAAAAGGATTCGCTTTGTCCGCAAGACCTTTATCCCAGGCCTGCACAAGGAGTTGTGTTGCGGCGAGTGTCATCGCGTCGGTTTCTTTCAGTGTGTTTTCTAATTTTGCAAAATGACCGCCAGTCCAGTTCGTGCCGTGGCAGCCGGAACAGACAGCGCTCATAAGCGCGAGCCTTTTCTTTTGTTCAGCCGTATCAATGAGGTAATCAGCTGCGGGCTCTCCGGTGAAGGTGACAGGCAGGGGCAGGCCGTCTTTATTTTTTATGACAGTTGTATCTCCTGATATCGGTTGTGGATGACTGTAAATCAATCCGAACAGGCGTACCCATAATCTTGACCCGAAGTTATGCGTTCTCTCGGCAAGAACCGATCCCGAAGGTGATACAAGCAGACTGTTATGACAGGTTGCGCATGTGGGAGCCTTCATATCCTCTCCGACTTTCCATGGCACCGCATTGAAATTCCATTCCTTTCCTTTGGACGAATAGATATTCCCGTGCTTGCTTTCCTCATAAACATTCCAGGCCGGAACGTCGGGTTCATGATGGCATTGTGAACAGGTGTAGGGCTTCCGCGCTACCTCGATCGAAAAACTATGTCGTGTATGGCACGCTGTGCATGCACCGAGACTTCCGTCAGGGTTCACCCTCCCGACTCCCTGATTCGGCCATGAGGCAATATCCGGGACTTCAATATTCCCCATCTTTGTCGCAACCGTTTTCTTGCCTTTTACTGAGAGGATTGTTCCATGACAACCGAGACAGGTTTCGTGGAGCGTAGCATCTGAGGGTTTTTCATTAAGAATTTTCCCGTTCTCGAACCTTTTCAGCCCTGTTGATGTGTTCACGAGCGTGAGATACACGGGATTTTCCATGAGGTTTCTATAGGCATAGGATTTTTTGCTTCCGGAAAATTGTTTTGCCTCCACAGGATGGCAGGTGCTGCAATCGTTCGGTGAAACCACAACCTGTATGCGATGTCCCATATGATCAAAGGCGTCCTTGTGTTTATCGACATTCCTGCTGTGGCATTCGTAACAGCCGACGACATACTCGCGCAATCCCTCTGGGAGGGTATCTGCGGATATTCTTTTTTCAAGGGATGACTGCTTGAGTGCCTCGCCAGGCAACGTACGGGCATGCCTGCTCGCCAGCCAGTCCTGCACAATCCCCGGAGTAACATTGCTGTGGCAGCCGATGCAGGTCTTTGTCTGGGGACTTATCATATCCTGTGACACCATAGTGCCTTTTTCTTCTGCAGCTGAGAGTATATGTGTTGCTGAGAAAAGGCAAAAAGCGATAAGAAACGGGAGACACCGAATCAGTTTCATAGAACAGACCTCCGGAAATTATTTAAAGTCTGTGTATAAAGTCTATATATTATCCCCTCCCCAACCCCTCCCTTCAAGGGAGCGGGATTAAAAATCTGACTCCCCTCTCCATCGAGGGGAGAGGGCAAGGGTGAGGGTGTTAAACTTAGTTTATGCACAGACTCTATTTACTCTATTTTTTTGAACATTTTTTTCAGCGCGCCGCAGATCGGGCATTTGTCAGGCGGCTGTCCCTCAACAGTATTGCCGCAGACCTGACAGACATGATAATCGATGCCGGGATTTTTGCCAAGGCTGTCAAGGGTTTTCTTGTAGAGTTCTGCATGGATTTGTTCAACTGCGTTCGCAAAATTGAATGACATCAACGCACGCTTGTTCCCCTCAGCTTCCGCGTCCTGAATCATTTGAGGATACATGGTTTTGAATTCATAAGTCTCGCCGCTGATAGCTTCCTGGAGATTCTCCTTCGTCCCTCTGATTCCCCCCAGTTCCCTTAGATGGTTGAACGCGTGTATAGTTTCAGCGTCGGCTGCAGCCCTGAAGAGCTTTGCGATTTGTGGATGGCCCTCCTCCTCAGCCTTTTTTGCAAACGCAAGATATTTCCTGTTCGCCTGTGATTCACCGGCGAACGCATCCTGAAGATTCTTCTCTGTTTTTGCCATATGTTCCTCCTTACGTATACTCCACCCGGGAGGTTTACCCCGGGTTCCTGCAGTTTCTCCCTGTAAGTTTTTAGTTATTCCTGCTGCTTTTCGATTACGTCGTCAGCCCAGCTCAGCGCTGCCGAGACTGTTGGAAACCCTATAGTGCTTGTGAGGAGAATTATTGCATGATAGATTTCATCGGCTTCTGCCCCAGCTTCCAGCGCCCTCCTCGTATGGGAATGCACCGAGCCCTCTGACCTGATTGCAGCGGCAGCAGCCAGCTGTATCAGATGAGAAGTTTTCATGTCGAGTGGTCCTGTATTTCTGGCAACACTCCCAAGGTTATCAACTGCCTTGAGTAATTTTTTAAACTTTTTCCTGATGTTGACATGCTGTTCAGGTAATTCCGGCATTGTATCCCTCCTTTTCACCCATAGCGTAGCAGGAAACGCCGGCTTATTCAAACCGGGCGTGGTACTCTTTCACCTTTTTCGCGAAGTCGGCGCCGAACTCATAGCAGCGCTGGTTATCTTCAGGGGAAGGTCGGTATAAAACCTGCATCCCCGGCTCACTCATTTCAAGGCCCATTTTCCTGAATTCCTCATAGGCATCCCGGACGGCGCCACCACCCCATCCGAAGCTTCCGAACGCGCCGATCATGCGGTTTTTAGGACGGAGTCCTTTCAGGTAGGTCAGGAACTCTGCGACTGAGGGGAAGAGGGAATTGTTCAGGGTAGGAGAACCGATTAAACAGCCCCTCGCCTTCCAGAACTCCTTCACTGCGTCACTGATGGGACTTGCCCTGAGTTTTATCACTTTGACATCGACCCCTTCATCCTTTATCCCCTGCAGCAACGGGAGGGTCATCTGCTCCGTGCTGTGCCACATTGTGTCGTAGATAATCACTACCCGCAGGTCAGCTTTGCCGTTTGCCATGTCGAGATACATGTTGATGATTTTCCCAGGGTCCTGCCTCCATATGACCCCATGGTCGGGCGCTATCATATCTATTTCAAGCCCGAGTTTCTGTATCTCGGCTATTTTGCTTTTAATCAGCGTGCCGAATGGCATGAGGATATTCGCATAATAATCCTTCACCGCATCTTCAAGCGCAGACTCCGAAGAACAGGAGATAAACTCATCATCGAACCTGCCCGCAGAAGCAAGGTGCTGACCGAATCCATCCTGGCTAATGAGAAGTTTATCTTCTCTCACATAGGTCATCATCGAATCGGGCCAATGGAGCATGGGGGTCTCCAGAAAGAGCAGGTTCCGCTTGCCGATGTTCAGGGAATCCCCGGACTTGACGATTTTTATATCCCATTTTGATATATCGAAGAACCTGTCGAGCCCCTTCCTGCCTTTTTCGGTAATATAAATCGTTGCGTGCGGAGTCAGGGCCATGATCTTCTCGATGCTGGTGACATGGTCGTTTTCGATATGATTGATGATGATATTTTTTATCCGGGCGGGATCAACGAGGCTTTTGATGTTATCGATGGTAACGTCTGCGAAATCATATTTCACGGTATCGAGCAGGGTGATCTGATCGTCGAGAATCAGATAATTGTTATAGCTCGTTCCATTCGGGGTCACATACCCGTGAAAATCCCGTATCGCCCAGTCGATTGCGCCAACCCAGTAAATATCCGGTTTAATTTCTACCGCCTTCATATGACCTCCTCTAACTTTTTTTATTCATAGCGAACTCTGCCCAATGGTTGTCATTATCCGGCTTGACCGGATAATCTAGTTTTTTTCTTAAAAGCTTTTAATCCTGGATTCCCCGATCAAGTCGGGGAATGACGGAGGAAGATCTTGTACAAATTTTTCGATTTTTAAAGAGTAATAGCATAAAATATTGCATCCACCATGTTCATCTGAAAATGTATGCATACTCTGGGCTGATGAATGCACTATTTGCACTGGAACCCTTCGCCAATCGTTTCCATGGGCTGTCCGCAGCAGACCAGCTCCCCTTTGCCGTCGTGGGTTACGACTACCTCATTCCCGCAAATATTACATTTATATTTTTGTCCAACTTTTGTCATGAGACCACCTCCTCTCAGCTTTCATCTCTAAATAATTTTATGCAATTATCAACCCTTATGCTACTTTCCCGCAGATGCCTTTCTCAGCTTTGCATGCCTGACATTTTCAGCCTGCAGCCGGGGCATATGCCGTAAAATTCGATATGATTGCCGACAATTTCAAAACCGTTCTTTTTTTCCTCGGGGACGTGCAGCTGATAATCGATATGGATATCGAGGATTTTTTTACACCTGTTGCATATCAAATGATGATGAGGCCGTGGATTCGGGTCGAAGCGTTTCTTCTGGGGGTCTATTGTGAGCTCCTGAATGGCACCCTTTGCCCTCAAAGTCTCAAGGGTGTTGTAAACCGTGGCGAAAGACATCGTTGGAAACCTTTCCAGAATAGCCTTGTAAATATCCTCTGCTGACGGATGTTCCAGGTTATCCCTGAGATAATCAAGTATCGCAAGCCTCTGGGGGGTAAGCTTTAATCCTGCCTCTTTAATTTTTTGTCTGTCCATATAAGTTATAATTATTATTAATTGATAAATATTATCATATTGAAATAATTATTGTCAATAAAGTTCTTTTCATCTTTTCTTTGCCCAGGCAAGGAACCAAAGTGTTAAAATTAACAATATCGGAGATGACAGATATGAATTCTGGTCAAGGACAAATATGCCGATGATCAGTAAAAAATACATATTGATGTGAACTGACGTTCATCTCTCAGCTGACCTGAACCTATTCACGGATTGGAAGAATAAGAAAGAAACAGATGCAGGATCGTCGAGCAACCCCTTTTACAAACGTCGCGGATAGTAATTTCTCATACTCTGACGCCAGAAAAAAGCCCGGCCGCTTTCTGGTCCTCGGCTTATTTTTTGTTTTTGTAGCAGACCATTGCGTGGGTTCTGCGGGAAAGTCCTCGCTGCCAGTGGAACAGTACGAGATCCCTCTGTTCATATTTTCTCCCTCGCATCTTGAACCTCAGACCATTGATACGCTTTCAAGTCAGATAGATATTGCGCCGACGGTCATGGGCATGCTCGGCATCAGCTATAATTCGCAATTTTTTGGCAAGGATATTCTCAGGATGTCTCCAGGGCAAGAAGGGGCCTTTATAGGAACCTATGAGAAACTTGGGTATCTGAAACAGGACACGCTTGTTGTCCTCGACGTGAAGAGGGAGAACACCTTTTATCAGTTTGACAGAGACACCGGAAATTCCAGCAAAACTTTTCCCGACTCCGTCCTCCTCCGTGAGGCGATCAGTTATTATCAGGGAGCGAGCTATCTGTTCGAGCACCGCCTGAATCGATTCGGCGGGTAATAGGTACAGCGGCGCGCTTACGAAATCGCTGTCCTGCGGTCCGATTCCTTGCGGGTTCAAATTTGCAACTTGAACCCTTTGTCTTAACCTGCATCAAAGTCGCTCAATGTTTGTTGTAGAGAGAAACCATTGCAATCTGAGATTTCCGGGCTGGATTTAGTCCTTCCTGAATAACGCAATTTAAGGCTCGATTCAAAAGATATATAGTACAACTGTTAATCAACTGCCATGATACATGGGAAAATCAATAATAATATTCTAACTGTCGACTCTTAATCTTTTTGACAAACTTAAATATTTTGATATGCTTTTAATTGTGGAAAGAGATATTCAGAAAGAAATAGAAGAACTTATTGATGGGCTGAAATGTCCCAAGGATTTTATATGTTACAAATCGGGATTTGAAAAGCTCTGTAAAGTCGAAGATACTGGGTTAGAGTCATTTCTCATATGCTTGGATGGTATTGCAGGAGAGTGCAAATTTGCCGTATCTTTCTCCAGTTTGTGTTTCTGCCAATGTCCACTTCGTATGTATATTTATCGGAAATTAAAAAGATAAAATACATCTCTGATAAACTAATCTGCTGTGTCTGGTTCTTCCTTTACTCATCATCTAAGATGTATTGAAAATCTCTGCATATTACAAACAGTTATCGTGATTTATGACGGTCTATAATATTGCTTGTCATATTTTTACTACAAGAGTTATTATTGACCCCACAGTCTCTGCTGTGGGGAGACCATGAACCCCCTTTTGAAAAGGGGGTTTGGGGGATTATAATGCAGTTAGAATGGAACTGGGCAAGAGACCACATGCTGTCTATAAAATCAGATATCATTTTGTGACAGCGGTTAAGTATCGTAAGGCATTGTTGAAGCCGGAAGTTGAGGAATGTATCCGAGAGACGATGAAAGGCATCAATGAAAGGTACAACATTATAATTGACGAGCTTGGTTTTGATGGGGACCATATTCATATTTTTTGTGGTGCCAAACCACAGTATAGTCCAAGTCAGGTGTTGCAAGTGATAAAGTCGATAACAGCGAAACAAGTATTCAGTCGTTTTCCCAAGCTGAGGAAAGAAGAGTTATGGGGAGGGGAGTTCTGGAGTGATGGCAAGTACATAGGGACAGTGGGAGATGCAACGAGTGAAGAGGTGATCAAGACGATATATCAGGAATCAGAATTTGGAAAAGTCTGAAGTAGAACGACGGACAGGGCAGCTAAAACTGTTTAAGATTTGAGAGCATCAAGGGTTTTGTTCTGCGATACCCCGCTGTCTCTGCGGCGGGGAGGTTCATTTACTACAAAACTTATTGAATTTCAAAAGGAGAAAATATAATGAAAAAATCTCTTGGCATGTTCATAATGATTTGTTTTGCAACATTTTATGCCTTTAATGTTGCTAATGCTGGCGTATGGGATAAATGTAAGGTCTGTCACAATGGGAATATGGCTCCCGATGAGAAGACATTAAAAGAGAAGTATAAAACAGCGGATGAATTGACTAAAGCTGCGAAAGAATCGCTAAACTCGATGATGAAAAACTATAAGGGCGATGCAGACCTGAAAGAAGCAGCGAAATATCTCGGTTTGGAATAAACTTCCTATTTCAAATAAAATCGCCACCATTTAACCTTTCAGGGAATATCAGATGCCGTATTAACTGCTTCCCGTAACAAACCGGCATCGACATATTTTAAAGAGTGTATGCTACAAGCGGAAATAGAGAGGTATAATTTATCTGTCTTTAAAGAAATGTCGTAGATAGAAAGTACGTTTAAGGGGAAAAGGGTTCATGGATAAAGAACTCCGAATACTGATCCTAGAAGATGTTCCTGCCGACGCTGAATTAGAAGAGCATGGATTAAGAAAAGCTGGATTGGTATTCACCTCAAAGGTTGTAGATACAAGAGAAGCTTTTCTAAAAGAACTTGAAGAGTTTTTCCCCGATATTATCCTGTCAGATTATGAACTTCCTACTTTTGATGGTCTTGCAGCATTAAGAATTGCACAGGAAAAGTGCCCCGATGTGCCTTTTATCTTGGTTACCGGTAAAGTCGGAGAAGAATTTGTAATTGACAAACTCAAGGACGGTGCAACAGATTATGTATTAAAGAGCAATTTACAGCGTCTTGTCCCCTCGGTAAAGAGGGCATTAAAAGAGGCAGAAGAGATCACTGAACGGAAACGGTTACGAAGAGTATTGCAAGAGAGCGAGAAGCTGTACCGTCTCTTAGCAGAAAATACAAACGATATGATCACTCGCCATCTGCCGGATGGAACGTATCTTTATGTTTCTCCTGCCTGCCGCACTCTCTTTGGTTATGAACCTGAAGATTTGATAGGCACAAATGCCTTTACACAGATACATCCTGAGGATGTCAAAAGGGTCATAACCATCACACAGGAGGCTGTAAGAAAAGGTGGATCTAATGTATCACAATATCGCCACCGAATAAAAGATGGTCAATATATTTGGGTAGAGACTACTGGCAAAGTAGTGAAGAATGAAATAACAGGAAATATTGAGGATATCATCTGCGTTGTCCGTGATATTACTGAACGCAAGCAGGCAGAGGAGGCACAGAAGAAGAGCGAAAATAAATTCAGGAACTTATTTAATAGTGCCAGTGATGCCATTGCTATACATGATATGAAGGGGCACTTCTTTGAAGTAAATGATACACTCTGCAATCGGCTTGGATACAGCCGTGAAGAGTTATTACGCCTGACTGCTCAGGATATCGATACGGAGGAAAACGCCAATCATGTTCAGGTAAGAATCAATACGCTGAAAAAGCAGGGATATCTGACATTTGAGACTGCTCATGTGAGTCGTGACGGAAAAGTGATTCCGGTCGAAGTTTCTAGCAGAATCATTGACTATGAAGGGGAAAAAGCTGTGCTTAGTGTTGCCCGTGACATCACCGAGCGCAAGAAGAATAAGGAGGCGCTGAAGGAAAGGGATCAAAAGTATCAGTTACTTTTCAATAATGTTAGTGATGCGATAATTGTACACGAAATCTCGCCAAACATCACTGAAGCAGACCGATTTAGAATAATTGAAGCGAATGATATCGCTTGCCAATATTTAGGCTATACCCGTGAAGAACTGTTACAAATGGATGTCCGTGAACTTGACGCTACAGAGGCTCCGGGGAATGCGAAAATTCTACATACATTATTTACAGAAGGACGAGTAATATGGGAAGGCATTCATAAACACAAAGACGGACACAAGATTCCAGTTGAAATCAGCAATCAGCTCTTCAATCTCCATGGTAAAGTTATGTCTCTGGCTTCAGCTAGGGACATAACCGAGCGCAAAAAAGCAGAGGCTGCAATGAAACAAAGTGGGAAGAAGCTCAGGAATATCGTTGAACATAGTAATGAGCTTTATTATGCTCATGATACCCATCACGCACTTAACTATGCAAGTCCACAATCATTACAAATTCTTGGTTACACTCCTGAGGAAATGATGATTGAGTGGACAAAACTGGCTACTGAAAACCCGATCAACAAAAAGGGGATAGAAATTACAGAAAAAGCCCTGAAGACAGGCGAGAAACAGGAACCTTATTTGCTTGGAACTATATAAAAAGGATAGGAGTAAGGTATTGCTGGAAATTGATGAATCTCCTATAAAAGACAATAAGGGGAAAGTAGTCGGTATAGTCGGTGCAGCAAGAGATGTCACTGAGCGTGTGAAGGCAGCGGAGGCATTAAAAAAGAGCCAACAACAAATACATATGCTTCTTGATTCTACTGCTGAGGCTATATACGGGATAGACCTTGAAGGCAAATGTACATTTGTCAATGCAGCTTGCCTTCGTATTCTTGGCTATGATAATGACAGCAAAATACTTGGGGAAAATATGCATAATTTAATTCATTTTAAATATCCTGATGGTTCTGAATATCCAGCAGCAAAATGTAAGATTTATCAGGCATTCAAAAGGGGAGAAAGAGTCAATGTAGATGACGAAGTTTTTTGGAAGGCTGACGGAACAAATTTTCCCGCAGAATATTGGTCTTATCCCATTGAAGGAAGAAGGCAAAGTTATCGGAGCTGTCGTATCATTTATTGATATTACTGAGCGGAAAAAGGCAGAAGAAATTGGATCATATAAGAACTGACCAAATTATTCTCAATAAAGAAGCTCTCCTTGAATTAACAAGGATGCAAACTCCCGATTTAGAGACATTCTCAAAAATAATAACGTTGATGTGTTCTCAGGTATTGGGCGTGGAGCGAGTAAGTGTCTGGTTTTACAACAACGTACGTTCTGAGATCATTTGTGAAGCCCTCTACATATTGAGTAAACATATTCATGAAAAAGGATTCAGACTGCAAACGAAAGATTATCCAAAATATTTTAAAGCATTAGAGGAAGACCCTGTTCTGGCTGTAGACGATGCACATACTGATCCGCGTACAAATGAATTTACTGAGCAGTATCTAAAACCGTTAGGAATATTTTCTATGATGGATATTCCGATACGAAGACATGGGAAAGTCATCGGTGTTATGTGTTATGAATCCATAGAGTCGAGACAATGGACATATGAGGATCAGCACTTTGCTGCCTCTGTTGCCCATATAGTTACTACCGCTTTGGAAGATTTTGAGCGCAGAAAAACAGCAGAAGCTCTCAAAGCAAGTGAACAAGAACTGAAAAAGCGAGTGAATGATCTTGAGGATTTTTATCAGATGGCTGTTGGCAGAGAACTGAGGATGAAAGAATTAAAGGGTGAAATTGCAGAATTAAAAGAAGAGTTAGAAAAATACAAAAGTAAATAGAACAACCCATGCTCGTTTATCTTGCATTGCTTATTCGAAAGGTTATGCCAATCAGGGGTCATGGGTAATTGACCTTATTCGTAACTGTACAGCGTGGATCAACAGCATCAAGCGAACCATGGAAAAAATAGCTGTGGGCAGGACAGCCGCCTGTGCAGGTGGAATGATGACGGCAGGTGTTGAATGTACATTGATTCCCACGGAAGTTTCTGAATTTCTCAAGGACCGGATTGTCCAGAATCTTCTTTAAATCGTCCTTGAAAATATTTCCCAGGCAGAATTCCCTGAACCCGAAAAACAGATTGCAGGGAAAGACCGCACCGTCAGGCAGAAGGGCCAGTTTTGTGACTCCTGCATCACATCTCGCCTGTGTCCGGCTGCCATACTTATAAAAGGCAGAGGCCGCAACAAACCCGATGTCGAGAATCCCTTCCAGGCCTTCTTGTATTTTCAGGAAGCATTCCCGGAATTCAGGGAACGAGAATTCGGTTACATCGCTTCGTCCGATGATATCTTCATGGAGCAGATAGTACCTTTTCACGCCGAGATTTTTGAGAAACATGACAAGCTCATGGATTTCATCTTTGTTTTCTGCGGTCAATGTGCTCTTCACAACTGGGTTCTTCCCTGCCCGGACCATGTTTCCTATCCCTTTGACTACCCTGGAGAAATTATCGGAAACAGTCAACGCGTTGTGTGTCCCGGCAAAACCATGAAGGGAGAACCCGATATTGATTGACTCTGAGGGGATGTCCGCAAGCTCCTCCACTTTCTCCGGCAGGCTGCCGTTTGTACTGATATTGAGCGTCATATCGAACGCCGTTACCTGCCGGATGAACTCTTTTATCCAGGGTACGAGCATCGGTTCTCCCCCCAGGATATCCACTTCCTGAAATCCAGCTTCTGCCAGGATACCGGCAAGGCGTAATGCATCCTCGCGTGACATATCTCTGTATGACGATGCCCCCTGAATATTCTGATTAAAACAGAACCTGCAGTCCTGATTGCACCGAAGGGTAGGGTAGAACTGTATAAAATAGGGAGAATCCATTTTTATAGTTTTTATTATAATTAATCTTGATATTAATTTCGAATGTGATATGATGAAAGAAAAAGGAGCAGCCTATGGATATCATTCAAACAATAAGGGAGAGACGTTCAATAAATTTCTTCGAACCAGGAAAAACAATCCCTGAAAATACGCTGAGAGAGCTTCTGGAGATTGCAAACCTGGCTCCCTCTTCTTTCAACCTTCAGCCGTGGAAGGTGATTGTGGTACGGGACCCTGAAAGAAAAAAGGCCTTAAGAGCGTGCGCCTTTAACCAGCCGAAGGTGGAAGAGGCATCCGCAGTGCTCATTATGGTTGCCGATCCCAGGGGGCTGGAAGAGAATCTCGACCGGATGCTTGACAGCTGGGTGGAACTGGGATATCTGAAGCCGGAGATGAGGGAAACCTATGCTGATATGGCCAGAAATATCCAGAGCACTGAAGACAGTCTGAAGAGGAAGGTATTCGCGGTAAAGAATACCGCTTTGTTTGCAATGAATCTGATGCTCGCTGCAAAAGGATTGGGACTCGAAACCCATCCGATGGACGGGTTCGATGAAGACTGTGTGAAAAATGAGTTCGGCGTCCCCGCAGACAAGATTATCCCGATGCTTGTTGCCGTGGGATATCTCAAATCAGGGATAACGCTCCTCCCGAGAGCGTTCAGAAGAAATATCGACGAGTTTGTCAGATTCGAGAAGTACTGACCTCACGGGTGACGGGCAACGACGTTGATTATCTCCCGAAAAACGGTTAAACTGAAATTTACAAACTTCTCTATCAGGAGGATGCAATGAATGCCATCGAAATAGCGATCAGAATGGAAAAAGACGCAATAGACTTTTACCGGGAAGCTGCAGAAAAAACGACCCATCCGGCCGGGAAGAAGATGTTTCTCAGTGTCACGGAAGATGAAAAGAGGCATCTGCAGATGCTTTCGCAGATATTCAAAGAGGTGGATATTACCGTGCAGGAAGCCAGCCCGATGAAAAACATGAAAACGGTCTTCGAGTCTTTAAAAGACGCCATGATGCAGAAGGTGGAGGCGACTAAGGATGAACTTGAGGCCTTTCAGATAGCCATGAAGATGGAACAGGAAGGGGTGGAATTCTACAAGAGAGCTGAGGCAGAGGCAACGCAGGAAAAAGAGAAAAACCTGTTCAAACGTCTCATCAAGGAAGAGGAACAGCATTATGCCATTTTTTCCAATACCTTTTCTTTTCTGAACGACACCGGGAACTGGTTTATGTGGGAAGAGCACAGCATTGTTGACGGCGGCACCCCTTGGGCGTAGCGATACAAGAAAAGACATTACAAAAAAGGGAGGACGGATACACCGTCCTCCCTTTTTTTTCGAAAAACTAATCGCGGATGCTTAACAGGAACTCTTGCACTTGCAGGTTAAGGAAACCCTCTTCGAGACTTTCTTGATTGTCATACAACACACCCCCTTTCGTAGAGGAATCCGGGATTCATTCCCGGAAATTCATATTTTTTTCATTATATCATATGAAAAACATTTGTAAAGGTCTTTCCCGTAAGGATTGCCGAGCAAGGCAGCCCTGTATCTGCATCCGCCCCTGCAGGATTCGAGGTGTTCACAGTCACAGGCCAGTTCATCGAGCCTCACCGGAATAATCCTCTGCCAGCATTCCCTCAGGCCTTCACCGATCCGGCCGACAGGCTGATCACCATAAAAGGTGCATTTGGCAATACTCCCGTCGGCCATAATGCTCATGAGATGCATCCCGCAGGCGAACCCGGGAGTGCTTGAATGGAAGCCCTCGCCAAACCCGTATCGCAGATATTTTCCGCCCTGTTCGGGACTGATCTGAAAGTCGCTGTTGTTCTTAAGCCTGCCATAGACGCAGGGGACATCAACGGTCCAGTCCTTTATTCTTCTCTCTTTAAATATCTTTTCCATTGCATCGAAGTCGGCAAGGTTTTTTGCATGGACCATGGTTGCGACAGAGACTTCAAATCCGGCAGCAAGAGCTTTGCTCACTGCTTCCATCGCTTTTCTGAAAGACCCTTTTCCCCTTAATGCGTCGTGGGCGTCTTCAAGCCCGTCTATGCTGACCTGGATTTCGTCTACAGCGAGACCCTTAAGCGAGTGTTCGTCAATCAGCAGGCCGTTTGTAAAAAGGATCTTTCTGAATGCAAATTCGGGGAGTAATGCATTTACTTCCGGGAATCTGCTATGCAGAAGGGGTTCCCCTCCGGTAATCATGACCCTTAGTCCCTGCATCGCTTCGAATTCTTTCAGGACAGTCCTGATGTCGACGAACGACAGCTCTGAAAGGACATCCTTATGGATATAGCAATGCCTGCACTTCAGGTTGCATCGTTCGGTGATCTGCAATTCAAGATAGCGCAGGGAAGGCTCCGGCGACTTGAGAACAGGCGGGTGTTTCACGGGAGTTTTCATGCGCGTGAGTATCCCCTCTTCCAGACAGTAATCAATGAACTCTTTGTCATCTGAGGGGCATCCGCCATCAGAAGCGCATTTCCTCAGGAATGCAAAGGACGTTTCATCGAGTTCATAGAGATCGTCTTTCGTGATGTGGTAGACAGAAGGTGTTTCGAGCCATTTCAGGACGACATCCTGCGATAAAAAATAATGCATGCTTTATTGTACTAAACAAAGCATTTTCCCTGCCAAGGGTTTCATGAATTGCCGAATCCGGCTGCTGATTTATGATATACTAAAAAATACGGGTAACGTTTCCGATTTTCTGGGGAGCAGAGAAAAAGTAATGAGAGCAAAAATCCTCTGTGTTGATGATGATCCGGAACTCCTCTTTATCAATTCAAGCCTCCTGCGCCACGCAGGGCATGAAGTCCTCGAAGCGTCGAACGGAAGCGAAGGCCTTTTACTGGCGCGGAAGGAACACCCTGACCTGATCCTCCTTGATGTCATGCTTCCGGACATCAACGGCATCGATATCTGCAGACAAATAAAAGCAGACCCTGATTTGGCCGGGACGTATGTAATGCTCATTTCCGGCATGGCGATATCTTCCGAAAAGCAGGCCCATGGCCTTGATGAAGGCGCGGACGGGTACATAGTGCGCCCTATTTCAGGCCATGAGCTCTTATCCCGGATTCAGGCAATGATCAGAATCAAAGATACCGAAGCTGCCCTCCGAAAGAGCAAGGAGACCTACCAGATGCTTGTTGATACAATGAATGAGGGTCTCGGCGTGCTCAATGAAAAAGGCTTTATTACGTTCGTGAATAATAAGACCTGCGATACTGGTCGGCCATCCTCAGGAAGAGATAATCGGAAGGCATGTCTTTGACTTCCTTGATGAAGAAAACCGGGCAATGATGCAAAAACAACTGAACCTGCGCACAAAAGGCGACAGCGAATCCTATGAGGTCATCTGGACGAAAAAGGACGGACAGAAAATTCATACCGTTGTATCCCCACAACCGATATTCGACGCCCAGGGACTGTTTAAGGGGAGTTTTGCAGTTCTTACGGATATAACTGAGCAGAAGCGGGTTCAAAGAGAACTCGAAAAGAATCTCTATCAGAAGCGGTTGATCCTTGAATCGGTAGGTGAAGGCATTTATGGCGTCGACAAGGACGGGAATACGATGTTTGTGAACCCGGAGCTGCTTTTTATGACCGGATATGACGATTATGAACTTCTGGGGCAGAACGCGCATTTCATCTTCCGGCACTCCAGGACCGACGGGACCCCCTATGACAGGGAAACGTGCCCGATTCTGGATACACTGAGAAACGGGCTGATCTATAAGGTGGGCGATGAAGTGCTCTGGAGAAAAGACGGTACCCGCCTGCCGGTTGAATATACCAGCGCACCGATTATTGAAGAAGGGAACGTTGTTGGCGCGGTTGTTGTGGTGAGGGATGTGACAGAAAGGACACGGGCTGAAGAGGAGATCAGGAAATTAAATGAAGAACTCGAGCGGAGGGTTGTCGAACGGACATTTCAGCTCGAAGCTGTCATTAAAGAACTCGAGAATGAGATCATCGAACGGAGAAATGCGGAAGGCAAGCTCCAGAAATATGCCGAACAGTTACAGGTGCTTTCGAAACGGCTGATTGATGTCCAGGAGGCAGAGCGGCGCTATATTGCGCAGGAACTTCACGACGAGGTCGGACAGGCCCTCACCGGAGTGAAGCTTGCCATAGACATGCTTATCAAAGTGCCCTCTGAGAATACCATCGCATGCCTGGGTGAGGTGCGAGATCTGGTGCAGGAACTCCTTGGACGGGTAAGGAACATGTCGCTTGACCTGCGGCCTTCCATGCTCGATGACCTTGGACTGCTTCCCGCCTTGTTCTGGCATTTTAACAGGTTCACCAACCAGACGAACGTGAAGATAAGATTCAAGCACGAAGGACTCGATATGCGGTTCCCTTCTGAAATTGAAACCGCAGCATACCGCATCGTCCAGGAAGCATTGACGAATGTGGCGCGTCATGCCTGCGTGAATGAGGCTTCGGTGTTCGTTGCAAAAAATCACCAGGCGCTGATTATCAAGATAGCAGACTCCGGAGTCGGGTTTGATTATGAGACTGTCCTGAATGCACGGAATACGGCCGGGATACGCTGGATGAGCGAAAGGGTTCTGATGCTGAGGGGGCAACTGCAGATCGATTCATCTCCGGGAAATGGCACCTGCCTGACAGCGAGGATTCCCTTGAAGGATTCTTCTTCTGTGATATCTGCCCAATGAATGAAGCTATCGACATTGTCATCGCAGACGATCACCAGATTGTGCGGCTGGGTTTGCGGACGTTACTGGAAAAAGAACCCGGATTCATTATCGCAGGTGAAGCTGCAAACGGGTATGAGGCTGTAGAGCTCGTAAAGCAGCTGAAACCCCGTGTTTTGATCCTTGACCTGATAATGCCCGGCATAAACGGCATGGGGGTTACGCTGCAGGCCAAAAAAGACTCACCGGGAACCAGTGTCATTATCCTCTCCATGCATGCGAATGAAGCATATGTGGTGGAAACCCTGAAGAACGGCGCATCTGCGTATGTACTGAAAGATTCGACCGGAAGCAATCTTGTTGATGCAGTCCATGCGGTGATCCAGGGAGAGTATTATCTCAGCCCGCCGCTCTCAGAAAAGGCTATAGAAACATATATACAAATGACAAAAGAGACTTCGCACGACTTGTATGAAACACTTACAGGCCGCGAAAGGGAAATACTTTATTTAGCGGTTACCGGAGACAGCAACACGGAAATAGCGGAGAAACTCTCGATCAGTCACCGTACTGTAGAGGCCCATCGGTTCAATTTCATGCATAAACTTGGTCTCAGGAAGCAGACCGACCTGATACGTTTTGCGGTACAGCGGGGAATACTCCCGGTCAAAGATTAACCGAAATCCAATATAATATTCTTTTCACTACGTAGTTCTACGAATAGACATTTTTGCCGGATTGGTTATTATAAAAATAAGGGTAGTAATTTCTTTTTCCCGATGATCCAATTCAGCGGTAAGTGGGGTAATATCATCGCAAGTTCCTGAAATACCTCATTATTTATTACGGCAAAGTATTCTTTCAAGGTAGCGATCAGAGGGGATAGAATCAGTTGTGGGGTAGTTGAACCAGCAGAATTTGCTGTTGTATGGATGCGTGCAATATGGCAATGACAGTGAAAAAAAACCGGGTTCTGATAATAGACGATGACTGCAAGAGCAGGTGTCTTCTTGAATCCCACCTGCTTTCCATGGGATTCGATCCGGTTTTCGCAAGGAACAGCGAAGATGCGTTGACGGTTCTCTCGCAGGACCCTGCCTTTGCCCTTATAATCACCGACATAATGAGTCCATACACAACAAGTTCAGAGTTTGCCAGTACACTGAAATTGCAGGAAAAAACGAGCATGATACCGCTCATCGGGACCGCTTCATTCTATGGTTTGATAAAGTTAAAAGATAAGTATAAAACTGTTTTCAACGGCTTCCTGCCCAAACCGGTTACGAGAAACATATTGAAAAATGAGATAGAAAAGGTCATGAAAGACTGGGTTGTTGTCTAGGGTATGGTACAATAACAGGCAGATCTTTTAAGGAGTTAATGGCGTAACCATTCTCTTGCAATTACAGAAAAGCCTTTGTCAACAACTCTGCCCTCATTTTAAACCTTCAAAAGAAGATACCCTCGCCTGTAGGGGTTTCCTTGTCATCGAACGGCTGATACAAAGAGGGATGGATATCCCCTTCGAAAAACCGTTGCAGTGGTCATCCCCCGGGAACCAGGAAGAACTTATGCGTACGTTGTGTCCGGTGTGCCCGTTCTATGAGGATGACTGCGATTTTGCTCAGCGGCAGGAGGGTGCCCTGCCCTGTGGCGGCTTTCTTCTGCTGGGAGAACTCATCAACAGGAAGATCATTTCGATTGACATCATAAAAGAGATTCGATAAACTTTTTTAAAAAAGGTGAGGTCATGACGAATTTTTCGATACGGGAAGTTGTTGAACAGGCTGTGCAGACAGAAAAAATCGGTGAAGAATTTTACCGGACTATGGCAAAGAAATTTCAAGACAACAACGAACTGAAAAAACTTTTTGAACTCCTTGCAGCCCACGAAATCAAGCATGGGAAGAGTTTTGCCGAACTGAAAAACACCCTTGCCGATCAGGAACCGGAGGGCTGGGATGAGGTTACGCTCTATCTGAAAGCGATCGTCGATTCTGAATTTTTTCTGGGGAAGGACAAATGCCTGCCTTCGATGGAGCACGTACAGACAGCCGCTCAGGCAGTCGACTTCGCACTCTGCTTCGAGCGCGAAACACTCCTCTATTACCACGCACTGAGAGAGACAACCAGAGAAAAAGGGCTTATCGACAGTATAATCCGGGAAGAGCGAAGCCATATTGTCTGGTTGAACAATTTAAAACAAAGCCTCACATAGAAGACATCGTTTGGACTATTCAATCAAAATAGGCGGGGAGGCCGGCCAGGGCATCCAGACCATCGGGGATACTCTTGCAAAGGTATTCTCCCGCTTTGGATATCATGTCTTCACTCACCAGGATTATGAATCCCGGGTCAGGGGCGGACACAATTTTTACCAGATACGGATATCCGATCATCCAATCATGGCATCGAGAGAAAAGATCGATATCATCGTCGCCCTTGACCTTGACAGCATCACCCTCCATGAGAAAGAAGTTTCTCCCCGCGGGATCATCCTCTATGACTCATCTCTTGTCGGTCAGGTCCCCGTGTCCGAAGAGCAGACAGCTGCGCGTCTTGATATGCCTTTGCTCGAACTGGCAACGAAACACGGCAATAAAATCATGGTGAATACCGTAGCTACCGGCGCAGTGTTGGGAATATTCCGGATGGATCTGCAGTTATTGGCGCAGATTCTTGAAGCTACTTTTCTGAAGAAGGGCAGGGAGGTCGTTGAATCGAATATTCAGGCGGCGCTGTCCGGGTATAATCATGTCATAACGCATTGTAAATCCTGTGCGTTCCCTCTGGAACCGGAAACTTCTGCGGCCAAACAGACCATGATGCTCATGTCCGGCATCGATGCGATTGGGTTGGGGACGCTCTCTTCAGGATGCAAATTCTATGCTGCTTATCCCATGACACCCTCAACAGGCATCATGAATTACCTGGCGGGAAAAGAAAAAGAGTTCGGTATCGTCGTGGAACAGGCGGAAGATGAAATTGCAGCAATCAATATGGCGCTGGGAGCTTCTTTTGCAGGAGTAAGGTCCATGACCGGCACTGCGGGAGGAGGGTTTGCCCTCATGGTAGAAGGTCTCTCCCTGGCAGGGATGACGGAAACGCCTCTTGTCATCGCGCTCGGCCAGAGGGCTGCGCCGGCCACAGGGCTTCCTACCCGTACTGAACAGGGCGACCTCCTGTTCGCAATCCATTCTGCTCATGGAGAATTCCCCCGGATAGTGTTCGCGCCAGGGACACCGGAACAGGCGTTCTCTCTCACAAACAAAGCATTCGACCTTGCAGAAAAATATCAGGTTCCCGTTTTTCTTATCTTCGATCAATATATCGCCGATACGCTCTGGACATACAAAACGTTTGATGTTAATCCTGTAGTCTGGAATGATTACCGGCTCAGAGGAGAGGAATTCGCACGCCTGAATACCTACAAGCGGCATGCGTTCACCGAGACAGGAGTATCGCCGCTCGGTGTTCCCGGAGAGGCAAGGCACGTTGTCGTAACAGACAGTGACGAGCACGACGAAGAGGGCCATATCATCGAAGATGCGGAAACAAGGAACAAAATGGTCCAGAAGAGGCTTATGAAAAAATTGCCTTTAATACGCTGCGAGATAAAAGAGCCGCTCTATTATGGCGGGAGCAATCCGAGGATTGTCATCGCCGGATGGGGTTCCACCTATGGAGTCATGAAAGAGGCGGTTGACTTCCTTTCCAAAAAAGAGAGCATAGGGCTTTTACATTTCAGCGAACTCTATCCCTTCCCCTCCCCTTCTCCCCTTGCGCAGAATTATTTTTCGACCCTGAAAAACGCACAATTTACGATCTGCATCGAGAACAATGCCACAGGACAGTTCGCACGGCTCATGAGAGCTGAAACCGGATTCGAATTCCACGAAAAAATCCATAAATATGACGGAAGGCCTTTTCTGCTCGAAGAACTTACAGGAGAAATCAATGCCCGTATTGGAAGATTATAAGGGACAGACGCCGGCCTGGTGCCCCGGTTGCGGCAATTACAGTATTCTGAAGGCTTTTAAGGAAACTGTTGTCGAACTCGGGATAGAACCGCATCAATTCACCATCGTATCCGGCATCGGGCAGGCCAGTAAATTCCCCCACTATCTGAAATGCAATACATTCAACGGACTGCACGGCAGGACTCTTCCCGTTGCAACGGGCATCAGGCTTGCGAATCATGAAATGCTGGTCTTTGCGGTTGCAGGAGACGGGGACTGCTACGGAGAAGGCGGCAACCATCTTATGCATGCCATGAGAAGAAATATTAACGTGAAACTCTTTGTGCACGACAACCAGATCTACGGCCTTACCAAAGGACAACCCTCTCCCACAAGTCTTGAAGGTATGGTCACCAAGAACCATCCATTCGGTGTTTTTTCTGAGCAGTTGAATCCGATGGCCCTGGCAGTGGCCCTTGACTGCAGTTTCGTAGCACGGGGATTTGCCGGGGATATCGAACATCTGAAGGAACTCATGAAAGCTGCAATCCTCCACAAAGGGTTTTCACTCCTCGATATCCTTCAGCCGTGTGTTACGTTTAATAAGATCAATACCTATGAGTGGTATAAAAAAAGGGTATACAAAATTGAACCGGAATACAGTCCGGATGACAGGATAAATGCATTCACGAGGGCGCTTGAATGGGGAGACCGTATCCCCCTCGGGGTGATATACAGGAACAACAGGCAGATTCTGGAGGAACGAATACCGGTCATCAGAGATATGCCACTTGTAAAACAGCAATTTGATGCATCGAAAATAGAAGATACATTGAGAGATTTCTCATAGTGTGGTGTCCCATAATTCACTTGTCATTCCGCTGTTATTATAGATCCGTGGTTCGAAAAGTATATCTTCCCGAACTCGATGATCCCCTCAATGGAGCAGATCAGTGAATCGGCAGAAAAGCTGTTTGTCATCGAGGACTGGCATAATTTCGGTCTTTACTATGACCCTACGCTAATGTCATGGTTTGACAACTTCGACCGGAACTGGGATGTGCTGCACGAGTTTTACGACGACCGTTTTTACCGTATGTGGAAGTACTACCTCCTGAGCTGCGCCGGGACCTTCAGGGCCCGATGCCTTCAGGTGTGGCAGATCGTGTTTTCAAAACATGGAGTGCCCGGAGGATATACTCCGGTCCGGTGAGCCGAAGATTGACATTATGACTTTGATCTGAGGAGTTCTCTCGTTGGAATTTGATTATTGTCCCTATTGTAGCCAGAAAATTCTGAAAGGTGCATTGAAGTGTCCTGGATGCAGCAGAATTCTGCAGACGCCGGAAGAACGTGAAGCGTTGATCCAGAAATATAAAATCTCTCAGAAGAAATCCGGTTTTGTCAAAATTCTCAAATTTGTCATTCTGCTTCTTGCCATCGGGGGCTTTGTTTACTTCTTTCTGGATGATATCCTGAAAATTGTGAACGCGGTCCTCAATAAGTGAGTTGTTCCACTGCCTGTCTGGAAACGAATACGCGTGAAATGATTGCCCATCTCTCCTAAAGCGGGTAAGATAGAATATGGCATCCACTTTGAAAAAGGCCATAAAGATAGCCTCTGTTCTCTTGATTTGCTGTCTTATTCTTCTCCTCTCCCTTGGCTATCTTCACTATCGCGATTTAAAGAAGACGTTCGCCATAAAATTATCTGAGAAAGCGACCTCATTTATCGGGCAGAGGGTAGAAATTGAAGACCTTTCGCTGAGCCCCACCGCGGGAATAAACCTCTACAACGTCAGGATAATAAACCCGGAAGGGTTTGCGGACGGAGACCTTCTCACGATAAAAAAACTATTTTTCAAAATAAATTACAGCAGGCTCGCATGGGGAAAATTCTCTTTTGATGAAATTACCGTTCATGACCCTGTCCTGACAATACGGCAGGATAAAGAGGGAAAGCTCAATATCTCCGGAGAACTGCTGAACTTTTTTAAGAAAAAACCCACATTCAAGTATCAGATCAATGAATTCAGTATCAAATCAGGCTCGCTCGACTTTAATCAGAATAACCATTTCAGGAGTGAAAATATCAATATATCATTGAAAGACTTCTCTTCAGAACCCGGCCACAAAACGATACTCAGAGGAGATATGGTATACGCAGGAGGCAGCAGCGTCACCGTTGACGGATGGGTGTACCTCAAAGATGAGCCGAAGAAAATGCATCTCAATGTTTCATCCGGGGACCTTGCCTTGTCCCCGCTGCAGGACATACTTGCGCGTTACGGCATAGACACGAAACAGACAAAGGCTGTGTTTGCACTCAACGTTGACGGCGATACCGGGAAAGGGGTGCAGATTCAATCGACGGTAGAAATCAGGGAGGCAGGCTTCTCTTTTTTTAAGAAAGAGATCAAAGCGGTCCTTCTGGATATGGATGCTTTCCTGAACATCCCTGACAATACGCTTACTTTCAAAAACGTATCGATGCATGCAGGCGGCATTACCACTGCGACTTTGAAGGGAGAATTGAAAAAGACAGCCGATGACCTGTCCTACACCGCATCGATCAATCTCAGCAGGCTTGACCTGTCGGCATTCAATTTCCTGAAGGGAATTGAGGTGAGCGGAGTCATGAGGTCGGAGAATATGCACATTCGGGGAAGCATAAAGGAGGCCTTCCCTGAGGTAACCGGTGTTGTACAATTGAACGACGGCAGCTTCATATCAGAAAGCACAAAAATCAACGGTATCAACACGAAAATAATATTTTTGCCCGGAAAGCAGATGGCTATACGCGGAGAAACGACCGCACGCATTGTGCAGGCATATGGATATCGTCTGGACAGGCCGGCAGGTGTGGATGTCCTGCTGGATGTCCAGGGGAAGCCTCAGGACATGACCCTGCACTCTTCTGCAAGAGTTTCGTCCGCCGGCCTGCATACAAAAGAGGGCAGGGCAATTTCTTTCGATAGTGCAGACTTAAATATTGACGGCAGTGTCAGGGGGAAGATTGCTGACCTGAAGAGCAGGATGGAGATAAAGGGAATAACGTACCATGAGTATCAGCTCCCCTGGCTGAATATTCATTCTGCCATTGCGTATCGGGGCAACAGCATTACTCTCGGAAACCAGGTCATTGAGACAGTGGATTTCAGGATCACCGCTGATCCGGTGACCGTGACAAGGACCGGGGGGAAGGTGACAGTTACCGGAAAGGGACTCAATGCAGCATATCCGGCAAAAAAAACAGAGATCAGGAAAGGAGCATTCTCTCTGCAGCTGAATACGGGGGGGAAGAAACTTTCAGGCAGCCTGGGCTTTTCGATCGGCGGAGCGGTGTTCAGCGGAGTTCCCGCAGGCCGGATTACCGGAAGCGGACAGTTCAATGACAAGGTATTTTCCTTCACAATCCCGGGAGCTGAAGTCGCGCAGGGAATCCTGAAATGCTCTCTCAAGGGAAAAACAGCAGACGGACCTTTTCCCCTCACCATTAAGCTGAGTGCGGCGGATATGGATATCGGCGGGTTGTCGAAAGAGGCTCTCAGGATTGCCGGAATTTCTCATGCTATGACAGGAACCCTCAAGGGCGCGGTCGTTGAAGGGGTGGTCTCCTCTCCTGAGTCTGTGGAAGGGAAAGCAGACATACAGGCGGACAAAATCTCTCTGATCAGACAGGACAAGAGGAAAATTATTCATAATGCTTCATTGAGAACCAGCGCTGTGTTCAGGGGTGAAGATTCCCTGTTCACTGTACATGCCGGTGCAGGAAAATTATCTGCGGAGCATCTCCGGCAAGGCGAACAGATTTATGAAGAACGACAGACTGGTAGAAATGCAGCTGCACCTGCCAGAGTTGCAGACAACCGATATCCGGGAAACATTCTGGGACATATTCCCTGACAACCTCTTGTATGCAGGACTGGGAGGTTCCGTTGCTTCTGATCTTTCCCTGTACTACAAGGGGAAGGCATTCAGGGCGGATGGCACACTCGCGCTCAAAGAGGTTGTGCTTGAGGGGGAGAACGGCGAATTTTCGATAGGGCCTGTGAACGGGATTGTCCCTGTTGCATACAGGAAGACGCTGGGGTCTCCCTCGTCCCCTCAAGAAATAGCAGGGAAGGACAGGGAAGAATATCAGGGTGAGATAAAGCTTCAACCACATAATAGTGCGGAATTTGAGAATCTGAAGGGAATCTATTCCCGGGAATTTTCCGGAGAAGGATATAGTGAACTCACCGCAGGTAAGTTCAGTTACGGGTTTCAGTTCCTGAAAGATATCCATGTCTGGATAAAACAGGAAGGCGGGGTTTTGAACGTCGGAAGGTTTAGTGGTAATATATTTGGAGGAAGTCTGAACGGTTCCGCGGTCATCAGCCTTGCAGATGGCTTGCACTACAGGGCTGGTCTCCATCTGGAAGGGCTCAGCCTTACGAAGCTCTGTGAGAGCATTGAGCCCATAAAGGGATATATTTCCGGAAAGGTGGACGGAGTGGCAACACTGAAAGGCTCAGGCACGGGAATATCCGGACTGATCGGGAAGGCTGATTTCTGGAGCTACAGCGTTGACGATGAAAAAACGAGGATCAGTAAAGAATTTCTCAGGAAGATAGGGGGTCCTTCCTTAAAGGTCTATCTCGGAGACAGGGACTTTGACAAGGGGAAAATGACTCTCTATCTGCAGAAAGGGTATGTCATATTCGAAGAACTCGAAATTTCGAATAAGAATCTCTTAGGCATACGGGATCTCTCTGTGAAGGTTGCCCCGTTCAACAACAGGGTTTCGATAGACCATCTCATGTGGTCCATTGTGGAGGCAGCCCAAAGGGCGAAGGAGAAGGAATGAGAATGAATATAACGGTAAATAAAAAGGAGGTAAAGAGTATGAAACGAAAAATTGCCTTGCTCGCAGGGACACTGCTATTCGTTCTGGTTTCATGTGCTGTTATTACCGTCAACATCTATTTTCCGGAAAAGGACGTGAAGGAAGCATACAAAACTCTGGAAAAAGAACTCATGGGGACTGACCAGAAGACCGACGAAACGAAACCGGAAGGCAAACCGGAAAGCTCAATACGGTTCGAGCTGATTCCTTCGGCATATGCCCAGGAATCAGAAGTTGCGGACAAAATTGCCGAGATCGTAAAAAAGATGCCTGATGTGGTGAACGCATATAAAGATATGGGTGCACGGATTGCTGACATAGACAGGCTGCGGGACAGCGGCGTTGTGGGTGAAGGGAACAAGGGGGTGCTTGTAGTACGGGAGGGCACATTAACCCCGTCCGACAAAAGCCTTTTTGATAGCGAAAACCAGGACAGGCAGACGGTGATGCAAGGTATGACCAAGGCAATTATCCGGATAAACAGGGTCCCTGAAAATGCAGAGAATCTCAAACAGGTGACGCCACAGGCTGTTGAGCAGTTTGCATCAATCAGACGCGATTCAGCCAAAAAGGGCTGGTGGCTCCAGGATGCGAATGGCAACTGGTCTAAGAAATAGATGCTGAAGCCGGCAGCGCTTACTATCCTCCTGTTCTTTATTGTATCGGCCGGTGTGCCGGCGGCAAATGTGTCTGCTTCCCTGGTGCAGGCCGATAAAGTAGTAGTTTTGAAAAGCAAAAGACTTATGCTTTTGCTGAGCCAGGGAGAGATACTCAGGGCGTACAGAGTAGCCCTGGGAAAACAGCCGGTCGGACGAAAGACTGCTGCCGGGGATAAAAAGACGCCTGAAGGGATATATATCCTCGATGCGCGAAAGGCTGACAGTAAATTCCATAAGGCAATCCATATATCATATCCCAATGAATCTGATGCCTCTTATGCACAAAGGAACGGTGCATCTCCCGGCAGTGATATCATGATCCACGGATTGCCTGATGAGGTGAAGCATATCGGACCCCTGCACCGGTATGCTGACTGGACAGATGGATGTATTGCGGTTACAAACCCGGAGATTGAGGAAATCTGGAAGCTTGTTCCGGACGGAATACCGATAGAGATCAAGCCATAGGAGCAGATTTTACCCCGATATTGCCCTGTGGCTTTTTGCAGGATTCCATTTGTGTCATTCCCGCTTGTCGGGAATCTTTCCTGAATAACTTCCAGAGTACCGGGAAGGATTCCGGACAAGCGGGAATGACAAGAACCGTGCGGATTTTTTCATTTTACTCAGACTCCTCTGTCTCCGGCGGTTCCGGTGGTTTTATATCCATCTCGCGGTACAGGAGGTTCAGGGCTTCACTCAGGCGGAGTTCAGGATGCCTGACCGTTGCCTCAATCACATGAGCAAGGGGATAATCGATGGAATGACCTTCTCCATAGAGAATCCTGATAAACCTTCTCTTTAGCAGGTAACACTTTTTCCCCCGACCGTCTTTGTCCGTATAGGGGATAATCACATGCTCCGGATCTTCCTCAAGCCCATACTGTTGAACAAGCTGAGCGATCTCTTCCATGAAAAGCCGATATATATTCTCTGTATTCAGTCGATTAACTCCTTCAGGCTCTCTGCCCGGTCCGCATCAAGTGTTTTGAGCACATTATAATATTCATAGGCCGTGTTCTTTTCTCCCATGAGAGAATTCGTGATCCCCAGATTATAATAAGTGATTGGATCCTGAGGGTCCAGCGACCATGCCATTTCGAACGTTTCACGTGCCGAGGCATAGTCGCCGTTGATGAGATATGCCGCGCCAAGTTTATTATAGAGTGACGCCGATTGAACCCCTCTCTGCAACGCCTGCCTGTAAGCATCGATAGCCCTCGCATACTGTCCCTGTCTGGAATAGGTGAACGCCAGCGCGATGAATTCATCGGCAGTTTCCGGCTTTTTCTCTTCTGTCTCGGGGACACAGACGCTCTCTTCCTTCTTGACCGGTTTTCTGTAACTCTCGAGTTGTTTCAGGATCGGTATGAGTGAGGCGGCAGCTGAAGAGGATTTTGTTTTGCCGGGCAAAAAAACAGCGGCGCCGACGACTTCCCCCTTCTTATTAAAAAGGGGACTCCCGCTCAGTTCAGGGGCAACCGGAAGGGAAATCCTGTAGAGCCTGCCTTTTGCAATCGCCTCTTTTATGGTGATATCTGAAACAGGAGTCGTATCTGCTTGTTTTTTCTGAAAAGAAAAAGACCTGTTCCCCTTGTCCAAGCTGATGTTCCCTCGCGACAACAACAGCGGGAAGCTCTTCCGACTGTATTTTTATAAGCGCAAGATTGTTCTCGCACCTCGAAGAAATAAGTTCTGCAACCGGCAGAATAAGCCTGCTCCCGGTTTCCACCTTAAGCCTGTTCTGAGACTGTTCAAGCCATTTCGCAATGAGAGTGCAATTGGTTGCGATAATGCCGCTCTTGTCCAGAATGAATCCGCGTCCCGAGGCAATATCCCGTTTGTCCTTGTCCTGCACCGAAACGGTTACGACAGTCTTATTCTGTTCCAGAACTTTTTCAGGTGTCCGGGCATTGACGGGTATAGGGAACAGGGCGAGAAAAAGAAGGATGCAAATTATTCGCATCAGATCAGGAAGAAGGATACCCATGTCACGGACAATAAATTTTCTCATACTATCTTCTTTCGCTCCGAGTATTTCAGAGATAGAAAAATGTTTATCATAACTCTGTTCTGGATATTATAATAAAATATCTGCATCTAAGGGTTTTGAAATGAAAAATAGAGCATAAGGAGAATCTTTGCATGGCCAATGAAGACCTTTCCAAACTGAAGATAGAAAAAACCGCTTTCTCCATAAAACCGCGAAAGCGGAAAAATATCGTTCTGGCGGCCGGAGTGATAATCGGAGCTATTGTCCTCCTGGTTCTTTTCTCGCAGGGCGTCTTGTCTCCTGCAGTCGAGGTCGAAGCAGTGAGTGTCTCAATGACATACCCTTCACAGACATTCACCATATTGAATTCGAGCGGTTATGTAGTAGCCCAGCGCAAGGCAGCAGTCGCGTCCAAGGTTACCGGCCGCATTGTCTCTCTCTCGGTGGAAGAGGGGAATCATGTGAAGGCGGGACAGATAATCGCCAGGCTTGAAAATGATGACGTCATTGCTGCACGGGAGCAGGCAGACGCCAACCTGAATGCGACCCGGCACAGCCTCGATCAGACAAAGGCAGAATTGCGTGACGCAACGCTCACTTTCGAAAGGAACAGAGAGTTGCTCGCACAGGAGTTTGTGTCAAAGGCTGAATATGATGCGTCAGAAGCACGGTATTCCGGCGCACAGGCAGCAGTCGCCGCAGCCGAAGCAGCGGTCAACGCGAGCAGGGCAGCGCTTCAGGGCGCACAGGTGGCTGTTGAATATGCGCTGATCCGTGCCCCTTTCGATGCGGTTGTGCTTACAAAAAACGCTGACATAGGGGATATAGTAACACCGATCGGAGCTGCTGCAGACGCAAAGGCTGCTGTGGTCACTATCGCAGACATGGATTCGCTCCAGGTGGAGACCGATGTCTCTGAATCGAACCTCTACCAGGTAAAAATCGGACAACCCTGCGAGATACAGCTTGATGCCCTGCCTGATTCGCGGTTCCGTGGCGAAGTACACATGATTGTGCCGACTGCCGACAGGAGCAAGGCCACGGTTATGGTCAAGGTGCGGTTTGTCGACAAAGACCCCCGAATACTTCCTGAGATGAGCGCCAAGGTCGCATTCCTCTCAAGAGAGGTGAAGCCTGAAGAACAGGAGCCCCGCACGGCCCTTAATCCGGCTGCCGTAGTAACCCGGAACGGGCAAACCGTGGTTTTTCTTATTCAGGAAAACAGGGTGGCCGAAACACCGGTGAAGACCGGGCTTCAGCTTGGGGATATGGTTGAAGTTCAGAACGGGGTGAAAGCGGGAGACAGGATCGTCCTGAAGCCGCTCGATAAGATGAAAAACGGGTTGCGGGTGAAGGTCGCCGAAAAATAGATGAATAAAAAGACCGGTATCGTCGAAATCAGAAACCTCTGCAAAACTTACCAGAGGGGGAGCCAGCTCATCCCTGTGCTGCAAGATATTGACCTGGATATTGACGAAGGAGAGTTCCTTGCACTTATGGGACCTTCCGGATCGGGAAAGACAACCCTGTTGAACCTTATTGCCGGTATTGACAAGGCAGACTGCGGCAGTATCAGGATAGGGGGGATTGAAATAACCGCACTTGCCGAGACAGAGCTCGCCGCCTGGCGTGCAAACAATGTCGGCTTTATTTTCCAGTTTTATAACCTCATCCCCGTGCTCACAGCCTTCGAAAATGTTGAATTGCCTCTCCTCCTTACCGGCCTGTCAAAGGGGGAGCGCAGAACTCATGTGGAAACAGCCCTGCGGGTCGTGAACCTTGCAGACCGGATGGACCATTATCCGGGCGAACTGTCCGGCGGACAGCAGCAACGGGTTGCTATCGCCCGGGCGGTCGTGACAGATCCCACTATCCTCGTAGCGGATGAGCCGACAGGAGATCTTGACAGAGACTCTGCAAATGATGTGCTCGATCTTATGGAACGGCTCGTCCATGAACTTGGCAAGACGATCATCATGGTGACCCATGACCCCCGTGCCGCGCACAAGGCGCATCAGATCAAGCATCTCGATAAAGGCGTGTTGAATGCACATCCTCAAACTGATTTTTAAAAATTCATTCAGGCACAAGCTGCGGACGTTCCTTACTATTCTCGGGGTCACGGTCGCCATCCTGGCATTCGGGCTTCTCCGGACAGTTGTCAGTGCGTGGTATGCAGGGGTTGAAGCGTCCTCTGCGACCCGCCTCGTGGCCAGAAATGCCGTATCCCTTGTCTTTCCCCTGCCTCTCTCATACAAGGAGAAGATCAGGCAGATAGAAGGGGTGAAGGGTGTTTCTTACGGCACATGGTTCGGCGGGATTTATATCGACGAAAAGAATTTTTTTGCGAATTACTCTATGGAACCCAGAACATATCTGGCAATGTATCCGGAGATTATCATCCCGGAAGACCAATGGAATGTTTTTGTCCGCGACCGCAAAGGCGCGGCAGCGGGGAAGAAGCTCGCTGAACGGTTCGGATGGAAAATCGGTGACGTTATTACCTTGAAAGGGACGATTTTCCCCGGCAACTGGGATTTCGTCCTGGACGCGATATACAAGGGCAGGGATGATACGGTGGACGAAACTGCCTTCTTCTTCCACTGGGACTATCTCAATGAGACGTTGAAAAAGGCCGGCCGGTCCTGGACCGACAAGGTCGGATGGTTTCTGATCGAAATAGAAGACCCGGATATCGCGGCAGAGGTATCTCTCCGTATCGACAAAAACTTCAAGAACTCTCTTGCCGAGACACTGACTGAGACCGAAAAGGCCTTTCAGTTGAGTTTTATCTCCATGACTGAGGCGATTGTGATCGCCATCCGGCTTGTGTCGTTTGTAATCATCTTTATCATCATGGCGGTTGTGGCAAATACGATGGCGATGACCGCACGCGAACGCATTGGAGAATACGCGATCTTCAAAACGCTTGGATTCCGCAGCTTCCATATCGCAGGGCTCATACTTGGCGAATCTCTGTTCGTTACCATGCTGGGCGCTGCACTCGGCATCCTGCTGACATTCCCCGCGGCCGCACTCTTCGGGAAAGAATTGAGCCAGTTTTTCCCGATTTTCAATGTGGAACGTGAGACCATCGTTCTGGATATCATAGCCGCGCTTGTGGTGGCATTTGTCGCGGCGCTGTTCCCGGCATGGAGGGCAATCCATATTCGGATCGCAGACGGATTGAGGAGAGTAGGGTAAGACAAAAAATCAAAACATGAGGGATGAGAGGATGAAAAGAAATAGAGGACATACATGAGGATCCCCTTTTCATATAGTTTCCGGAATCTGTGGACACGCAGGCTGACCACTTTTCTTACTGCCTCGGGCATGGCATTGGTGGTCTTTGTGTTTGCAGCGGTGCTGATGCTTGCAGAAGGCCTCCAGAAAACGCTTGTCGAAACAGGCACGTACGAGAATGTTGTTGTTATAAGGAAAGCGGCCGGTTCGGAAGTGCAGAGCGGTGTTGAACGTTTGCAGGCTTCCATCATCGAAACGCAGCCTGAAATCGCCCTGGGACCGGACGGAAAACGTTTGGCCGCAAAAGAACTGGTTGTGCTCATCGCACTCCCGAAACGCGGTACTGACAAACCCTCAAATGTAGTCATCCGGGGCATCGAAGACGCTTCAATGCCCCTGCGCCCGCAGGTGAAGCTGAGAGAGGGACGATTGCCGCGTCCCGGTTCTTCCGAAATCATGGCCGGGTCGAGTATTGCGAAACGTTTTGAAGGAGGCGGGCTGGGAGAGACGATCCGTTTTGCCATGAGAGACTGGACGGTTGTCGGGGTGTTCGATGCAGGCAATACCAGCTTTGATTCCGAGATCTGGGGAGATGTAAACCAGTTCATCCAGGCTTTCAGGCGGCCCGCATTTTCCTCGATGATCTTCCGCCTGAGCGACCCGTCAGACTTCGATGAGTTGAAGCTGCGGATAGAGAACGACCCGCGCCTGACGATAGAAGCAATGCGGGAACCGGAGTACTATAGAAAACAGTCGGAGGCGATGGCAAAATTTCTCCGGATCCTCGGCCTTACTCTCACCATAATATTCTCTCTTGGCGCGATCATCGGCGCGATGATCACCATGTACTCTGCGGTTGCCAACCGTGTATTTGAGATCGGCACCTTGCGGGCGCTTGGCTTTCAGAGGAGGAGTATCCTTACGGCGTTCCTCATGGAAGCGCTCCTCCTTGGTTTCATCGGCGGGATTGTCGGCCTGTTTTTCGCTTCATTCCTGCAGCTTTTCACTGTTTCGACGCTTAATTTCCAGACCTTCTCGGAACTCGCATTCTCGTTCTCGCTCACAGTCGGGATCGTGTATCAGGGATTGCTTTTCTCGATGATAATGGGGTTCGTCGGCGGGGTCCTCCCCGCGTTCAGGGCGGCGCGCATGAATATTGTCGAGGCTCTCAGATCGAGTTGATATAGTTAAATCAAACCGAGAAGCGTGAATCCATCTTTGAGGAAAAGCGCCGCGAATATCAGCAGGACAACGCCCAGCAGCCTTATGGTGTAGACATACACTCTGCTTTTCAGGAAATCTCTGGATTTATCGATCACGAAAGCCACAAATATTTTCGAGCCTACCAGGAAAAGATAAAAGCCCAGTATAAACAAACAGGCCGACAAGAGGTTTACTTTATAGGCTTTTAACGTCATTGGAGCTCCGACTGCTATCCAGAAAAGATAAGGATGCGGGCTTAAGAAATTCGCTATTATCCCTTTTCTCAGAGAATGCGGCTCGATTTTTTGCAGGTTCAGTCCGCTGGTTTTTACCGAGAGGCTTTCATACGCCAGATATCCGATGAACAAAGCACCCAGGACAGATATTGCCCCCAGTATCAAGTGAGAGTGAGAAAACTGTGCGAGGAGAAAAACCGATACGATCACAATCGGCAGATCCGTCACAAGAGGGGCGAGTGCGACCAGAATACCCTCTTTCCGGCTGTGAGTGAGAGTTTCAGCAATGACCAGAGCGAGCAGGGGTCCGGGGGATATCCCTGCAACAAGTCCGAACAGTATGCCTGTAAACAGAAATGGAAAAGAATCGATTGCGATCATATCTTTCCCACGACCGCCAGGTAAATGGCAAATTCATCTTCACCGTCAACCCCCAGAAGCCTGTCCATCTGTTCCTGGTGATAGGCAGCAACAGCACAGACCCCTCCGCCGATGGCAGCGCTCGCGAGATAGAGGTTTTGGCACACATGCCCCGCGTCAATCGCGATAACCTTATGTGCCGCATTATGATACCGCCATTCCATCCGGTAGGGAATTGTTGTCCAGATAAATGTGACGGGAGCGTTCCCTATGAACGATTGGTAGAATGTGGCCATAACAATTTCCTCTGACAGGTTTTTTTCAACAGACACAACAAGAAGCTGATGTTCAACCGGCAGATAACGATATATTCCTGTTTCCAGCCCTTTCACATTCAAAATACAGAGATATGTCTCAAGCGCATGCCGGCATCCGGCTGAAGGCACTGTCCGGAACGCTGTGGTTTCATTCGTGCTCTCTCGTATGCCCTGCGTTGCCCAAAGCAGGAAAGACAACTCTTCCAGCATCAGCGGCTCATCCCTGAAATGCCTGTGACTTTTCCTGTTCTGTAGCGCGGAAATAAGATCTACGTTGGAGAGAGAATGCCATTCGTCTTTTGTGATAAGATCGATGCGTTGACTTTCTCTTGCGTAAGGCTTTTGAATCGGCGGCGGAGAAATGCCTTTCCTTTGGTCTGTCAGCCGGAAATCAATAGTCTGACGCACCGTGTCTTTCAGAAAATAACGGGATTGCTTCATTGAATTATCCATTCTGCACCTTCCTCTCCCCGGCTTCACACCGAAAATCAAACAATCTGTCTCTGAACAATTGTAATACGCGGATAAGCATGGATTCAATTCCGTCCGCGTCCCACAACAATTAGAGGCCGATAAAAGTGGTATAATTTCGTATATCCTAAGAAAGGAATAGTATTCTTCTTATGTGCGAGTTCTGCACGAAATACGGGGAAGGCAGGAAATGGTATGAAAATATCAGAAATTATACCGAAGAGGTTTTCCATCAGGTCAACTCAGAAGAGCATCTGAGGGCCTATCTGAAGGATTTCTCCCGCTCGCTCAGGGAAGATACTGAAAAAGCCTATTCCTGGAAAAAACGCTTCCCCCGCATATACGATCTTATTGCATACCCTCTTGTTACCAGGCATCTTAAAAAGACCCATTTCGGGCAGATAGTCCCTGTAGAGGATATCGAGAATATACTCGGCCAGTGCGCTACAGTCGTCAGGCTGCCGTGCGTCTGCCGGAAAGTCACGATTGGTGAGGGCAAAAGATATTGCCTCGGCGTCGGTATGGACCTTACAAGGATATTCCGGGATATTCCGGACGTCAGTGACTTTGAGCGGTTGACCAATGATGAGGCGAAAGCTTTTGTGCGACATCTTGATACAGAGGGTCAGACACACAGCGTCTGGACATTCAATACTCCCTTTATCGCGGCTGTCTGCAACTGCGATACGGACTGCATGGCCTACCGGTTCCAGATGACCATGGGCATCGGCAAGGTCATGTGGAAAGGTGAATATATTGCGCACATTGATCCTTTGCAATGCATAGGCTGCCGGGAGTGCATGGGGCGATGCTATTTCGGCGCGCTCGGTTATGACAGAAACAATGAAAAATGTCTGGTTGATCCCATGAAATGCTACGGGTGCGGCGTATGCCGAACGGTATGTATGAATGATGCCATCAGTCTCATGGAAAGATCTCACATAGGACAGGCTGCTCATTCCTGGTAAGGAACCCGCGAAGTGCAGACACTGCTCACAGGCATGTGTTAGACACAACAATACAGTAAAGCAAAGAAAGATTCTCTATGAGTCTTAGACCGGACAATCCGGAATGACCTCTTTGATCCCTCGCAGCTTGCAGCGGTGAAGCTCATTAATTTTATTTCCCCAAGATAAAATAGTCCATCAATTTATGTCCTTCATCAAAAACAAGGATGTCATCCCTCCCTGAGATCGATTCGTCAAACCCTTGTTTCCTGTTCTTCTTCTGCATCCGGCTGTCATATATCACAAAAGGCACGGGTTCATCGGTGTGTGTTCTCAGCTCAATCGGAGTTGCATGGTCAGGGAGTATGAGTATCCTGAAGTCACCGAAGGACTCCATTCCTTTCACCACGGTGCCGACGACAAGCTTGTCGAAATCTTCAATTGCCCTGATCTTGTCCTTATATTTTCCGGAATGCCCGGCTTCGTCCGGCGCCTCGACATGAATATACGCGACATCCACCCGTTCGAGGGCTTTCAGCGCAGCCTCTGCTTTTCCGACATAGTTCGTGTCCAGATACCCGGTAATGCCGGGGACCTGCAGTATTTCGAATCCGGCAGAAATGCCGAGCCCCCTCATGAGGTCGACAGCCGAAACCAGGGCGCCTTCGAGAGAGTATTTCTCTCTGAATGTCGGGAGGTTCAGTTTTTTCCCCTGTCCCCAGAACCAGATGCTGTTCGCGGGTTTTTTCCCGCCTTTCCGTCTTTTTTTGTTGACAGGATGCCCTTCAAGGACACCTGCTGCCTTCAGCATCAGGTCCCGCAACACATCTTCGTCGTCCCCGACAGGGAGATAGTCTGCAATTTCCTTCCCTGTGATATCGTGCGGCGGAGTGCATTCGATTTGAGAGGCCCCGGAAGACCATACCATGATATGGCGGTAACTGACTCCCGGATAAAAGCGGATATCTTCAGACCCTAAATCCTCATTGATATCCAGAATGAGTTTTTTCGCCTCCTCTGTAGTAATGTGATCACTGCTGTAATCCTCCATTACCGCCTTTGTTTTCGCTTTGTTGTATTTCAGCGTCACAAGGTTGCAACGGTACGCGACATCATCATCTTTCAGGGCTATCCCCATGCTGGCGGCTTCGAGAGGAGCCCTGCCGGAATAATATTTTTCAGGATCGTATCCGAGTATGTTCAGGTTTGCCACGTCCGAGCCGGGCTGAAACCCCGTGGGAATAGTGCTGATTTTTCCTATGATACCTTCGCGGACCAGCCTGTCCATGTTCGGGGTAGACGACTGTTGCAGCGGGGTCTTGCCTTTCAGTTCCTTCAGCGGTCTGTCTGCCATTCCGTCGCCAATAATAACAAGATATTTCATGCCGTCCCTTCTCTTTCCATTCTGCAATTTTTACCCTAAAACGTCTCCTTACTCTGATGCTAATGAAAATTAACTACTGTCATAAAGTGCGATTCTGATAAAAATTCGTCATTCTCGCGAAGGCGGGAATCCATTGTTTCCATCCCGAAAGCTTTCGGGACTGGATTCCCCGGTCAAGCCGGAGGACGACAAACCCTAAGTTTATGGACAAACGCTACCTGTACCATTTTACTGCAAAATAGCCTGAATTGAAAGAAAGGGGTTAGCAGGGAAAGCCTACTGTGGTAAGGTTATTGTCCGCATGCTGCGCAGTGGGGGTTAATCGGAACGCGTATTTTTCTGAACGAAACCTTCAGCGCGTCGTAAATCAGGAGATGGCCTTTCAGGGTCTCTCCCTGGCTGAGTATGAGCTTGAATACCTCAATTGCCTGAAGCGAACCGACTACCCCCGGCAGGGCGCCGAGGAGGCCGTCTTCATGAGCAGGAAACGCATCATGCGGCGGAGGGGCCTCGAAGAGGCAGCGGTAGCAGGGTCCTTCTCCGGGGATTACCACTGAAACCTGTCCTTCGAATTTCAATACCGCTCCCGTGACCAGGGGTTTCCCGACCGCAACGCAGGTATCATTGACGAGAAACCTCGTGGGGAAATTGTCGCTGCAGTCAACGATGATATCGTATGATTTTATGAGGTCATGAACATTCTCTTCCGAGAGTCTTTGCTGTATGGGAACGACAGTGACATCCGGGTTCAGTGTTTCAAGGGTTTTCCTGGCCGACAGGACTTTGGGCTGTCCGATCGTTTCCGTGCTGTGGACTATCTGACGCTGGAGGTTGCTGAGGTCAACCGTGTCGTCGTCGATAAGGGCGATCGTCCCGACCCCTGCGGCTGCCAGATAATACCCGGCAGCAGAGGCGAGCCCGCCGGCGCCGACAATAAGAACCCTGGCCTGTAAGAGCTTGTACTGTCCTTCTTCCCCGAATTCGGGCAGGATTATATGCCTGTGATAACGACGAAACTGTTCATCTGAGAGTCTCATGGAAGATATTCAGATCAGGTCTCTTCTTTTCCTTCCACCCTGATCATACAGGTCGGGCCCGTTACTACCTGCAAAGTATCGATTTCTTCGATTGCCTGTCTCACGTCTTTTTCCTTCGCCTCGTGGGTAAGCACTACAAGGGGAACCGCTTCGCCGATCCTTCTGCCTTTCTGTATGACCGAGGTGATACTGATGTTGTATTTGCCGAGGATGCCTGAAATCTTTGAGAGGACACCCGGCTTGTCGAGGGCGGAGAATCTGAAGTAATACCTGGATACAATGTCATCTATCTTTCTTATCCTGGCTTCTCCGGTGAACTCCGGTATCGTAGGGACTCTGCCGACCGAATTCTTCTGAATATTCCTCGCAATATCCACGATGTCGCTTGCTACGGCGCTTCCGGTGGGGATGGAACCCGCGCCTCTTCCATAATACATCGTTGAGCCCGTTGCATCTCCTTCAACGTAGATTGCATTAAAGGGGCCGTCAACCTTTGCGATCAGATAGTCTTTCGGGAGCATGGTAGGATGGACCCTGAGTTCAATATCCCCGTTCGTTTCTTTTGTGATAGCAAGCAGTTTTACCTTATACCCGAATTCTGTTGCAAAGGCGATGTCCTGCGCAGAGATTTTTGAAATCCCCTCGATGTGGATCGAGTTATACGAGAGCGGGATGCCATAGGCAAGAGTGGCGAGGATCGTGAGCTTATGGGCGGTGTCGATCCCTTCTATATCGAATGTCGGATCTGCTTCCGCATATCCCAGTTTCTGGGCCTCTTTGAGCGCATCGGCAAATTCTACATCCTCATCAGTCATCTTCGTGAGGATATAATTCGATGTGCCGTTGATTATCCCGAAGATCGCCTTGATCCGGTTTGCAACGAGCCCTTCCTTCATGACTTTTATGATAGGAATCGCCCCGGCAACTGACGCTTCAAATCCGACCTCAACCCCGGCTTTGCGGGCTGCCTGAAAGATTTCTGTCCCTTCAGTGGCAAGCAGGGCTTTATTGGCGGTTACCACATGCTTCCCGTTCTGGATAGCCTTCAGGATGAAATCCTTGGCAGGCCTTATCCCCCCTATCAGTTCAACAACGATATGAATTTCGGGGTCATTGAAGATCATATTCACATCCGTCGTGAGTATTCCGTCCGGAACCCGAAAGCCCCTGTCTGTCGTGATGTCGAGATCGGCGATCCTTTTCAGATTTATCGCGAATCCCGCCCGCTTCTGAATGACCTCTTTATTTTCGAGGAGTACCCTGGCGGTACCGCTGCCGACAATCCCAAACCCTATGATACCGACGTTAATCATTTCTTCAGCACCTTTCTTATACTTTTTGCAGCTTGTCTGATTTTCTGTTCATTCTCCTGATTCCCCGCGCAGAAACCTGCTCTCCATCCAGCCATATTATAACTCTTCGTCCCGGTATTCGTATCCTTAATTATAATACATCTCCTCAGCATTCATTGAACTTCTCACCCGCGGAGCGGACGAAACAAATTTAAACCCCAGAGAGAGCGCGGTCATCCGGAGGCTCTCGAACATATCCGGGGATATATATTCAACCACGGGAAGCTTCAGCCTTGAAGGCCGGAGATACTGGCCGATGGTGAGCAGGTCGCAGCCTGCATTCCGCAGATCTTTGAGGACCTGGATCACCTCATGACTTGCTTCACCGAGACCGAGCATGAGCCCTGATTTCGTGTATATTCCGGGTGATGTTTTTTTGACATATTCAAGAACGCGCAGGGAGCGGGTATAGTCGGCAAGCGGCCTGACAGAGGGATACAGACGGGGAACTGTTTCGATATTGTGGTTGAAGACATCGGGTTTCGAATGTATGACTACCTCAAGACTGTTCAGGTCTCCCCTGAAGTCAGGCGTGAGGATTTCCACTTTCGCCTGTGGCAGACAGGTTCTGATATGAGAGACGGTCGCGGCAAAATGACCTGCACCGCCGTCATGGAGATCATCCCGGGTTACCGAGGTTATCACAACGTAACGGAGGCCCATCTCCTTTGCGGCCATTGCGACCCTTGCGGGTTCTTCCCGGTCAGGAGGGTCCGGGGCTGATGAGTCAACGGCGCAGAACCCGCAGTTCCTTGTGCACTTTGACCCAAGGATCATAAACGCAGCGGTTGGCCGTGAGAAACATTCACCAACATTGGGACATCTTGCCTCTTCACAGACAGTCGAGAGCCCGAAACTCCGCAGGAGACGTTTCGTATTGTGAACTTCCCTGTGTCCGGTGCTTCTGAGCCACTCCGGCAGTCTCAAATCAAACTCCGTATCGGTTTTATGGTTTCCACAGTTCACGATGTTTCCCCGGTTTGCTCTGTTATTTGAAAATAAATCAGTCACAGCAAACCCCGGAAACCGGGTATGGTCAATTAAAAATAAAGGATGTGCCGGACTTTGTCAAACAGGGAGGTTTGAATATTTTTCCAAAATACCCCACCAACCTCCCCTTGTAAAGGGGAGGATTTTCCTGCCCGTAACTGAATGGTTTCGCAATCCCGTACTTTTCTCTTGTGAACTTCCTTTTTCAAATGGTATTCTGTTTTTATGTGCTGGAAACAGCCTTTAATAGTTCTGAGTATCCTTTGCGAGAGGGATTCAGAGAACAGAAAACAAACAGGATGATACGATGATACAGTTTAAATTGAAACGGCGGTTGCCCTATAAGCCAACGGAAAGAATGAATGTCGTCAGCTACCCGATAAGGGATATCGTGATGGAGGCGAAACGCGAAGAGGCAAAGGGCAAGAAGATGATCTATCTCAATATCGGAGATCCTCCCCAGTACGGCTTTAAACCGTTCAGAGTGATCGCTGAAAGGGTGAAGAGCGCCCTTGATGAGAATTGTCAGGGATATGCGCCTTCCGAAGGCGACGAGCAACTCAGAAAGAATGTCGCGAAGATCGAGAAATGCAAGCCTGAGGATGTGTTTGTCGTCGGAGGGCTGACCGAAGGGATAGATTTCTTCTTCCATTCATTCATAGGGTTTGGCGAGAAAGTGCTCCTTCCCAATCCGACATATCCGCTCTATATCAGCAAGGCGAAGCAGTTTGAAGGCGACACGGTATTTTACCGGCATGATGCTCACGGCCAGATAGATGTGGCAAATTTATCGAGAAAAATCGAGGGCGCGAAGGCGATAATAATAATCAACCCGAACAACCCGCTGGGCGCGGTCTATTCCGAACAGAACCTCGCAGAGGTTATCCATCTTTGCTCTGAATACGATGTCCCCATATTCTACGACGGGTCCTATGACAAGCTTACACTCGAAGGCAAACAGGTTGACTTCAGGCAATTGGCGAAAAAAAGGGTCCCGTTTATTTATGGGAGTTCGCTTTCGAAGGTTTTCAATTACCCTGGTGCAAGGATAGGGTGGGTGGCGTTTCACGGAGACAAATGGGCGGATGTCAAGAATGCATTCTTCCTCTTGTGCAACCAGCGTCTTTCCGTGAACTGGGAGTATCAGAAGGCGGCTGCCGCTGCGATAGTCGACCGCTCATATCCTGCATATCTCACTGAGGTAAAAAAGAACCTCCTGGAAAGAAGGGATGCATTCATCAGCATCGCCGGGAAACTGCCGATCTCTTTCCCGGTTCCGAAAGGCGCGTTTTACGCGTTCATAAAGCTGGAGTCGAAGAAATGGCAAAAGGACATCCAATTTGTGCGTGCTGCGCTCAAAGAGGGGGTTGTGTTCGTCCCTGGGTCAGGGTTCGGCAGACAGGAGGACGGAGTGTATTTCAGGACTACGTTCCTTCCGGAACCAGAGATTATAGAAGAGGCATTCGAAAAAATCAGCAAGATATTGTAGGAGAATATCCTTTTGCCTGTTTTCCCCGATCCGAAGGCTTTCGGGGATTGTTGCTGTTCAAAATATTCAAGTGACAGTAGTACGGCACAATTCCCGAATCGAAATAAGCTCTCTCTGTTTCTGTGCAAACCTTTCTCTGACTTTAATGTACATTGATTGTTGAAGTCTGAGCCCTCCGCTCTGTCTCCGGTCTCATCGAAAGCTAACCCTGCTTTGGACGCACAGTTCACCTGCAATGAATCATATCTAATCCCTTAAAAGAGGGTAATAAAGAGGGTAATATTTTGAAATGGCAATACGGTTGCTGTGATAACCCCTATCACGAAACTGCGATGGGATAATAGTATGCATCAATTTGTTGTTCCTTTTGCAGAGATGAAAAAAGGTTTCTAACACCCGCTAGTCCGCAGATATGGCAAAGGAGAGCATAATGGGGTCAGCCCTTGAATCGTGACGGATTCACATAAATTGGGGACTGCCGTATTATCAATATAAAAGGATATTGAAACGACTTAGGGAAGGCAGGAGAATCTCGAAGGTATGGGAGAAAGAACCAATGATCAAGGGCAGACCCCATTGACTTCTTGGGCGATTATCGCAATCATCTGCTCAATTTAATTTGTAATTACGGCGCTATCTATTTTATTTATGGTATTTTCATCAAGGTATTGATATATCGTAACAGTCTCAGTGACGGCTTGATCGTCTTTTTGCGGTATTATTACGACAAAAGTACATGATGGTTTCCCATGGTCAACCCATGTCCCTGTGTTTGCATATATCTGATGATCATCAGTGCTGAACATAATCGCATGATGCGTATGACCGAATATAACGATCCGCCTGTTTGAAGATGGATTTGTAAAATATTGAGATATAGACTGTGCATCCAGGGCCGGATTGAAGTCTCCGGCCAATAAAGCTATATCAAGCGGTATCGTTACAGGTACATTATTTTCTGACTGTCTGTCATTCCATGTGTCCTCTATCTCCTTGTAAAGATTTACATCAAGCGGACCATTGTTTGCCTGATAGTAAGGGATCAGATCATTTATTGCATAAGTTTCAGTATAGCCGTCTATTCCCGTCTTTATTATTTTGTCATCCCAGCTTTCTTGTACGGGTTTTTGAGCCATAATGAGCTCCCATGCCGCCCAGTATGATAAATAATAATACTGGTACTGATCTCCTGCGGCATCAGTCAGTTGTTGTCTGTAAAAAGTTGATGTGCCACTTTCAAGGTCGGAGGTGGTTGCGATCTTGGTTACAAAAAACCCCGGCGGCGTTATTGAATCGGTCTTTGTTATCGACCTGTTTGATATCGGGTCAGGAGCGTTAAAGAAATCATATCTGTGTCCATGTTCTATAATAATTTCCGGATGATCCAGAGGAGTATACGCGCCTAATCCCTGAACATCGTCCCTGGCTTCAGATATTCCGGGGAAAACCCTCTGTATGTCCTTTGATTCTACAAGCATATCGTGGTTTCCAGGGACATAGGTTACACGGATGTTGCCGTCTCTGATGATGGTATTTATCGCGTCCACCACAGGTTTATTTGCCGCAACAATCATATCTACAAATTCCGACTGGGATACTCCATTGAACGTATCGGAATCCATCGGCGCAACCCATTCATCAAACAGATCACCGTTAATTACGAGTTCCCTTACATTGGGCATTTGCCTGACAAGATTCAGAAAACTCTCAAGTTTTGCGCTATTTGTATTGAACCAGCCGTAAAGACCCGTTTTGCTTCTTTGATCTCCCATATGTATGTCACTGATAATAATTATCATTATCCTGTCATTTCCCAGTTCGGGGATATTGTCTGATCCATAACCAAAATTATAGTCCGTTGCAAAATATCCGACAAAATCTTGCTTTAAGGTATTGCCGTATAGCGATTGAATATCCATGCTTACTTCAAGTTTGTATTCCTCGCCTGAGAGAAAATTTGCGCCATTCTTTGTCCTGATCACTATTTGGTTTGGTTTTTGAGGGTCGGATATAATTTCCATAGGGGGACTGTCAGATACCAATAGTCCGCCGGCTTTCACAGTGTGCAGACTTATTTTTCCTTCAACTGTATTCATGTCCAGGGGCTCACTGAATTCAAGAATGATTGAATTTGTAGGGTCAACGGCCGAAGGCTTGTCTGCAGAATCAGATGTTTGAATGCTTGTTTTTACCGTCAACGGTTGCGAATGAGAAGAAGAGGAAGAGGAGCATCCCCAGATTGATAAAATACTTGCGCATAGCAACACAAGCAACAGTTTTTTCATTTTTGTCCTCCATCCATCTTATTTCTGTTCTTTCCTGGTCGTACTCTGCACAATTATATCAGGTTTAAGAGGGGAGTGTGACAGGAAGTACCTCACACTCTGAAGGGGGAAATTTTGGATGAGGAGAAGGGTGGTCAGTTCAATGAGAATGAGAAGGGGGAGAGGGGAGCATACTATGCGGTCTCGAAGACCAATCCCCCAAAGGATATTGTTTCCCCTCCCTTTGTGTCCCCCTTGTAGAATCAACATAGCAGAAAAGAGAATATAAAGCAAATGCAAATTCCTGCGACTCAGGAGAGCATTTGTTATAGTAAAAGTATGAGGTGCTTTTTTGTTGAATCGACGTTAAGGTACAGCGATGAAAAGGGTTTTGGAGAATCCTATTTTATCACCTGTCCGGTGTGCTGGAACGCGAGCATCAGGTACATCAAATGGGAAGACGGCGCCGAGGAAACCGGAGAATGTCCTGTCTGTGAGAGAATGATACGGACATTAAATGATGAATAGGTGAGAGGCTATGATGCAGTTTGCCCTCTGCGCTCATTCTGTTTTGCTTCGTCCCAGAGCCTGTCCATCTCTTCGAGCGTCATGTCAGAGAGTTCCCTGTCCTGTTCCGCAGCCTTCATTTCGATATGGCGGAACCGTGAGATGAATTTGCTGATGGTTCTTCTGTGGGCATCTTCAGGGTTCACTTTCATGAACCGTGAAAGGTTCACGAGCATGAAGAATATGTCTCCAAGCTCGTCTTCCATTTCCTCCCTCTTCCCCGACTTGAGGGCGTCTTTCAACTCCTGCATCTCCTCGTCAACTTTCTTCAGAACATCTTCGACCTTGTCCCAGTCAAACCCCGCCTGCGCTGCCCTTTTCTGAAGCCTGTGGGCCCTGAGCAGTGAAGACATAGCCTTCGGGACTCCTTCGAGGATCGAATCGCGGAGTTTGCCCTCCTGTTTTTTTATCACTTCCCATTGCTTTACCACCTCGCCCGGCGTCCTGCATTCAGCTTCGCCAAACACATGAGGGTGACGGGAGATCATCTTTTCACCGATCTTCTCAATCACGCCGGACATATCGAATTCACCCTTCTCGCGAGCGATCTGGCACTGAAATACGATCTGGAAGAGAAGGTCCCCGAGTTCTTCCCTGATCTTTTCAGGGTCGTCCTCTTCGATAGCCTCAATCAGTTCATACGCTTCTTCAATGAGGTAAGGCTTAATGGATTCCCGTGTCTGCACTTTGTCCCAGGGGCAGCCGTTTACGCTCCTGAGCCGCTCCATGATGGTTAAGAGTTCCTTGAGGTCCATAGGTTGGATCATCTGCTCCCTGATATCTTCTTGTCCTCACAGATATCAAGGATAATCTCCCGCTCTTCCCTGTTGACTCTGTCGAGTCTGACCCTGATCTCCTGTCCGATGGAGAACGAACGTTTGCTGTGTCTTCCGACGAGTTTCATTAACTGCTCATTGTACTGGTAATAATCGTCGGTCATATAGGAGACATGCAGGAACCCCTCGACATAGAAATCCCTCAGCCTTATTTTCAACCCATAGGGAGTCACCCCTGCGACCTTTGCCTCAAACTCCTCTCCGACCTTGTCTTTCATAAACCATACCCTCATCGCGTCAATCACTTCCCGTTCCGCCTTGTCGGCGAGACGTTCCATGCGGGAGGAATGGAATGCGATATCAGGGAGGAGTTTGTCCAGTTCCTCTCTCCGCGCATCGGAAATCCGCTTTTTCTGCAGGAGCTCGCGAAGTATCCTGTGGACGATAAGGTCAGGATACCGCCGGATCGGCGAGGTGAAATGGGTATAACATTCCGATGCGAGGCCGAAATGCCCGACGTTGAGATTCGAATACCGTGCCTGCTTCAAACTCCGCAAAAGCGCGAAATTGATGATCTCTTCTTCCCGGGACCCCTTTATTTTTTTCAGAAGGTCGGGATAGTCCTTTGGTTTGAGAAGCTTCCTGCCTTTCATGAGAGTGCCGGACATTTTCGATATTTCTTCGAGCTTGTGGGGATCAGGTTCTTCATGGACTCTGTAGAGAACAGGAATATTGAGACGCTCGATATGTTCTGCCACGGCCTCATTCGCTGCAATCATGAATTCTTCAATTATTGTGTGCGCATAATTTCTCTCTGCCTTTAAGATCGCTTCAGGCACGCCCTGGATATCCAGAAGGATCTCAGGCTCAGGGAGGTCGAAGTCAAGACTGCCCCGCTGTAATCTTTTGTTCCTCAATAACGCGCACAGTTCTCCCATGACCTCAAAATCATGAAGGAGATGCTCATACTTCTTCCGTTCGGCGCGGTCGGAATCTATGAGAATCTTCTTCACAGAGGTGTAGGTCATTCGTGCATCGCTTTTGATGATACTCGGATAAAACCGCGCATCGAGCCTGCCGCCGTTTCTGTCGTAGTCCATTTCGACGGTCATGGCAAAGCGGTCGACCCCGGGCTTCAGGCTGCACAGGTCTTCTGAAAGCTCTTTGGGGAGCATGGGGATAACCTTTTCGGGGAAATAGAAACTCGTCCCCCTTGCACCCGCTTCACGGTCGATCTCGGAATTCCAGTTTACGTAGAAGCCGACGTCTGCGATATGCACAGACAGAGTATATCCGTGTTTTGTTATCCTGACAGAGACCGCGTCGTCAAAATCTTTTGCCCGTTCTCCATCGATCGTGACAGTAGGAAGATCACGGAAATCCTTCCTCCCCTCTATGCCCGGCCCTCTGTCTTCAGGTCTTTGCCGGGCCACTGTACCTGTCTCTTCAAGCACGCTCCGGGGGAATTTTTTCGGCAGGTTGAATTCATCGATGATCATCTCCACTTCAGCCCTCGGATTGTCGGGCTTGCCCAGTGTCTTCAGGACGCGTCCGGAGGCCGGTTTCCGGTCGGCAGGATACTCGGATATCTCGACGATTACGGTATCTCCGACCTTTGCATCCCCTCTGTCTTTGGAGGTTACCTGGATGTCATAAGGCAAGGATTTGTCTTTCGGCCGCACAGAAAACCCTGATTTTGCCGCTTCCAGTCTTCCGGCTATTCTCTTCTGTGCCCTTTCGAGTATCCTTACTACTCTTCCTTCCCGTTTCTTCCAGTTTTCCACCCTCACGAGGACCCTGTCGTTGCCCATTGCTCCGGAAGTCCCCCATGAAGGAATAAAGATATCCCGTTCCCCTGGCTTTTCCATGATCACAAACCCGTAGCCATCCCGGTGGGATTCGAAAAGCCCCTTTATAAGATTCATGTCATCGGACGGCCCGTAGAAACCCTTTCTCGTCATGACGAGATCCCCGGACCTCAGTAACGTCCGCAGAATTCTTTTGGCTGCCCTCGCTTCTTTATGCCCGAGACCCAGGTGGGATACGATTTCTTTGAAATTGAGAGGCCGTGCTGTTTTCTGCAGGAAAAGCGCGAGGATTGTGTCTTTGTCTATCATATGCACTATTGTATGCAATTTTCAGGAAAATGCAATCATTGACAGCTTTTGTCAATTGTGATAATTTCAATAATACACAGAATGTCGGATAAATCAGCCATAATCAAAGAAGCACAGAAGTATCTTGCCCGCGGCCAGATAGAGAAAGCTATTGCTGAATGGGAAAAACTGACCAGGGAGAGCCCTGACGGGAATACCTATAACACCATCGGTGACCTTTACCTGAAGAATGGGGAGAAGGCGAATGCGATAGATTCCTACCATAAAGCCGCCGGGTACTTCAGGGAGGAAGGTTTTGCGCTTAAATCCTTGGCGCTGTATAAAAAAATCCAGAACCTGAACCCGGCCGATGCAATATCCCTCCTTGCGCTCGGTGAACTGAACGAGGCAAAGGGAATCGTTACCGATGCGATCAAATTCTATCTCGCAGCCGCTGACAGTTACTCAAAGGAAGGCAAAAAGGAAAAGATACTTGAGATATACGACAAAATACTGAACCTTTCCCCCGGCAACATCCCTCTCCGGAATAAAGTCGTGGAGATTTACTTAAAGGAGAATCTGACGCAGGAGGCTGCGAAACAGTATCTCCAGATTGCAAAACTCTACAACGAGAAACGGGAAATGGAGAAGGCGATAGAGTATTACCAGAAGGCTTTGAATATCGACCCTGTCAACAAGGAAACCATCCTTGATCTGAGCGCTGCCTATGAAAAGACCGATAAGAGAAAGCAGGCAGCCGAACAGATAAACGAAGCAGCTACGCTCTTCCCGCAGGATACAGAGGTCCTTCTGAGGGCTGCTGAAATACATGTTGGTGCCGAATTATTCGACCAGGCACGGCAATATCTCGCGCAGATTAAAGAATTAGAGCCTGCAAACGTTAAAGCACGGAAACTGCTGGGTGAGGTATATACCAGGGAAGGAAGAAAAGATCTCGCATGGGTTGAGTATCTGCCGGTTCTCGACGAAATGCTCCTCAATGAGAATTATGACGACGCAATAAAAATCCTCGGTGAATTTAAAGATATTGATCCTGTCGAGACCGGGAGGAGACTTGTATCGCTCTATATTCAGATTGGCGATTATCTCCAGGTTGTGCACGAACTGACTGCCCTGGGAACTATCTACCTTGAGCAGGAAAAGCCGAAAGAAGCGCTGAACTGCTTCAGAGAAGCACTGCAGATGTCGCCTGAGGACGAGGCGTTAACGCAGAAAGTGATAGAGCTCGAAAAACAGGTCGGGAAAGAGCAGATTACTATCGGACCTGAAAAGACAGTCGAGGAAGCGATTATAGAGACGGATATATATCTCAGGTACGGGCTCTACGAGAATGCAAGAGAGATCCTGGGAAGCTTTAAAGAGAAAGAACCGGAGAACATCGATATCCATACAAGATTAAAAACCCTGTTTGTCGATACCGGCGACAAGGAACAGGCAGTGGCTGAATGTATCCTCCTGGCTGAACTCTTTGAAAAGGCCGGTGACCTGGAAAACCGTGAGCAGATATTGAAGGAAGCACGTGAAATCAGCCCTGAGGATCCAAGGCTTATCAGCCTCCCGGCGACTGAGGCCCGCGAAGAAGAAAAATTTGCCGGCCCCCCTGACCAGCCGTCCTTCGAGGATTACAGTGAAGAGGTCGCAGAAGCTGATTTCTACGCCCGGCAGGGTTTAATTGACGAAGCGCGCGCTATTTTCGAAAGACTGCAGACCCTTTTCCCGGAGAATGAGGAAATCGCCCGGAAACTGGGGTCGCTCGGACTGACTCTTCAAGGAGAAGAACAAAAGGAACCCCTTGCAGAGGAAAAAGAGGAACCAGTCGTCATTGAGGAAATGCTCGAAGCCGAAAGCATCGCGGAACCCACGCTCGACAACGATGTTATGGACATATTCAATGAGTTCAAGAAGGGGCTTGAGAAGGAACTGGAAGACGAGGATTATGAAACACACTATAATCTGGGAATAGCCTACAAGGAGATGGGTCTTATCGACGATGCGATAAGGGAATTCCAGGCATCCCTGAAGGACCCGAAGAGATTCGTCCATTCTGCGAATATGCTCGGGGTCTGTTATCTTGAGAAAGGTCTTTATCCGCTTGCCATTGATGTGCTGAAAAACGCCATAGAGAAAATGGAAGACAGGGGAGAGTCTTACTGGGCGATGAAGTATGATCTTGCCAATGCGTATGATAAGAACGGCGATACCAAAGAGGCGTTCGAACTGTTCATGCAGGTCTATGGATGGAATTCAAAGTTCAGGGCTGTCTCGGACAAGATAGACCACCTCAAAGCCAGTATGGCTGAAGGGGCTGAGCAGAAGAAACTGAAAGACAGGAAGGACAGGGTCTCATACCTGTAGCAGAATACATTCTCTGAATATCAATCTTTTCGCCGGGCAGCGTTCGGGCCGGCCGGCGGTCAAGCGGGAGGAAAATGGATTATTTGGAATTTCACGGGCTGAAGGAACATCCTTTTTCGAATGTTGTTGACAGTAAATTCTATTACAACAGTCCGCTTCATTCTGACGCTCTGCTAAAACTGAAATATGCGGTAGATACCCGGAAGGGGCTCGCGGTTGTTATCGGAGGAATAGGGACCGGCAAGACGACGCTCGCGAGAAGATTCCTCGAGGAAATGGACGAGAGTGCATACGAAGCCGCCCTGCTTGTAGTCGTCCATTCGAGTGTAAGTTCCGAATGGCTTTTTAAAAAGTTTGCAATTCAGCTGGGGGTGTCGGATATTCCCGATGACAGGGTGGAGCTTCTCTCTCAGATATACCGGCGGCTCCATGATATAAACGATGAAGGGAAAAAAGCCGTGGTCATGGTCGACGAAGTACAGATGCTGAAGTCAAGGGAGATCATGGAAGAGTTCAGGGGCCTTCTCAACATGGAGACTCCCGATGGCAAGCTCCTGAATTTTGTTTTCTTCGGCCTCCCCGAACTGGAGGGGGTGCTTGCCCTCGATGAACCCCTGAAACAGAGGGTGGCAGTCAAGATACGGCTGACGGAATTTTCCGAAAAGAGCACTAGTGATTATATGAGACACAGACTGACTGTTGCAGGGAGCCAGAAGGAAATCTTTTCCGCAGAAGCAATCCGTTTGATATACCGCTATACAACCGGCACTCCCAGGCTCATTAATACAGTTTGCGACAATGCGCTGCTCGAGGGGTATCTCGCCAAGGCAGCGGTGATCGATGTCCCCATCATAGAAACTGTTGCGGTAGATCTCGGATTACGTCTCTAAAATAAAGAGCATTTCCTTAATCACCAATATCACGCTGTATCGGGCGAGTTGAATCCTGATTTTTGAAGGGTGCCAGGTCCCGTTGATCTCCTCGGGATTTTCATAGGTGATGACGAGCTCACGGTCATCTGAAAGAGAGATCACCTGTTTGAACGGCAGCATGGTTTTTTTGTCTATCCATATCTTTCTCACCGAGTTTGAAAAAAGAAAAGCATCCTTCTCTTCTTCCAGTCTGTAGTCATCAATGTCCCACCAGAAAAGGCAGTCGCGCAATCCGTAGGTCAGAATTGCAGCCTTGTTCCTGTCAACGGGAGGATCGCTTTTTATGATGCCGTCGCGTGCGGCAAGCTCGAAGGCAAGAAACCCGAAAGAATACACACGCAGGTCGAGGTCTCCGTTCCGTGAGATATTCGCCTTCCCGTCACCCTTGACCGAGGTCTCCTCTTTTTCGAAGGTGATCGAGAACACTGCCTCGATATCGGCGACGGGCTTCTTTGCAGCGAGCACCTCCCTGACGTCAACCCCTTCGTAGGAAGGGATTTCAACCCGGCGGGGTGCGCAGGCAAATATGATAAACAGGATACTAAGGAAAAACAGCTTCGAGACAATCTTCAACATTCTGAGCTCCTATTATTTCCAATCCAAAATTACCCTTTATCTTTTCGGCGTTTCCCGCCGGTATCACCGCCCGGCGGAATCCGATCTTCGCTGCTTCCTTGATGCGGGTTTCAGCCTGGGCCACCGCCCTGATTTCACCGGATAGCCCGACCTCGCCAAAGACAATAAGCTTGGGGTCAAGAGGGATATCTTTCAGGGATGACGCGATCGTCGTGATAATCCCGAGGTCGACCGCCGGTTCTATAATCTTCAGCCCCCCGACGACATTCACAAAAATATCCATCCCGCCGAGGTGAAGCCCAACTTTTTTTTCGAGTACTGCCACCAGCAGCGTTACCCGGTTAAAATCGACTCCGATTGCTGTCCTGCGGGGCATTCCGAAATTCGACTGGGAAACAAGGGACTGTATTTCTACCAGGAGCGGCCGTGTGCCTTCAATGCTCGCGACAACCGTTGAGCCCGAACTGTTGAGCGGCCTTTCGAGGAGGAAGAGTTCAGAGGGGTTTTCGACTTCGATGAGGCCCGCGTCAGACATTTCGAATATGCCTATCTCGTTTGTCGAACCGAAACGGTTTTTTACCGTCCTCAGAATACGGAACGCATGCCCCCTGTCGCCCTCAAAATAGAGGACCGTGTCTACGATATGCTCAAGCACCCGAGGGCCGGCTATGGAACCATCTTTCGTCACATGTCCGACAAGGAAGACGGGGATATCCGCGCGTTTTGCAAAAAGCATGAGTTTTGCCGCACATTCCCGGACCTGGCTGACAGAGCCGGGAGCGGAAAGGATCTCTTCTGTATACACTGTCTGGATAGAGTCTATCACCAGGACCTTCGGGAGAAATTTTGATGCAGTGTGCACTATGGATTCTACCGAGGTTTCCGAAAGCAGCACAATATTTCCGGAATGTATGGCAAGCCTGTCGGCCCGGAGCTTTATCTGCTCCGGAGATTCTTCGCCTGAAACATAGAGCACTTTCCCGTATTTTTCCGCAATACCGCAGATAGCCTGGAGGAGCAGCGTGGATTTCCCTATGCCGGGGTCGCCTCCAATGAGTGTAACCGATCCCGAAACAATACCGCCGCCGAGGACCCTGTCGAGTTCCTGTATGCCGGTGGATGAACGCTGTCCGCGTTCTCCGGTGACAGAACTCAGGGGCTGGGGCTCCGATTTCCCCAGGTGAGAGATGATCGCAGACTGGCGGGAAACGGCCTCTTTCTTTTCTTCGGCAAAACTGTTCCATTCACCGCAGTCAGGGCATTTCCCGATCCATTTCGGACTCGCATATCCGCAGGACTGACACTGGAAAAAGTTTTTGGTTTTTGCCATCGTGAAACCCTTGGGTATTATACCAGAAGCTGAAGCATAACCATTTACGAACGATATATGCCATTGTGCACAAATGTGGTATATTTTTATTCATAAGATATAGAGAGAGGAGACAGAACAATGGGGAAGGGGAAAAATAAAACAAAGGGAAATCAGGAGATTGAGATAATCAAATGATAATCGGTATGGATCTGCAAGAATGATTTTAGATATTTCTGATATTGGGAACTACACCCTCAACTATTATGCAATCCCTCTTTTCATCGTATCGGCAGTATCTTTCAGTATCGCTGTTTATCGGGTTGTTCGTGAAGAGTTCTCTTTTTTAGGGATCTCTTTTTTATAGTAGGCCTGACTATCTTCATCTGGCTCTTTTCCTTTGCCTGGATGTATTGTGCGAAAGATGAATATGTGGCTCTCTGGTGGGCAAGGGTTGCTTATCTTGGTCTTCCCTTTCTGCCGGCAGCAGTTTACAACTTCAGCATGGTATTTCTCCAGATATACCGACAGCATAGAGTGGTTTTATTGTTCTGTTGGGTATTGTCCGGGATGTTTTCATTAATAGCTGTTGGAACTGATTTTTTAATCACTGGAATGTATAAATACAAATGGGGTTATTACCCTGCCTATGGAGCCATGAGCATCCCTTATCTGCTGTATTTTTTAGGCATTCTGTCCCTCAGTTTATATCACCATGTAAAAGAATATCAAAAAGCTCTTGCAGGGACTATTCATAAACTTCGTATCAAATCACTCTTGATTGCTTTTAGCATTGCGTATATTGGAGTTTTTGATTATTTTGCCAAGTTTCATATCAATATCTACCCTTTCGGATATTTGACAATATTTATTTTTTTAGTCATAGTCTCTCATGCGAGCTCTCGGTATAGATTTGTAGATATAACCCCTGCCTTTGCGTCTGAAAAGATAATAGACACCATGAACGATATTTTGTTGGTGCTTGACTCAGAAGGTACAATTCGATTAACAAACAAGGCATCTCAGTTCTTTTTTAACCAATTTGCTGATGAGTTAATAGGCAAACATATAACGACGGTAGTTGGCGATGCGTATTTCGCTGATCAATTTAAAGCATTGATAAAATCAGAGCCGATTCAAAATTTAGAAATATATTGTGCTTCAAGAAAGTATGGTGAGAAAACATTGATAGTATCCATCACATCCATAAAAGACAGAAAAGAATATCCGCTTGCGTATGTTTTCATCGCAAGGGATATTACTCCGCAAAAAAAGTCGGAGAGAGCGCTGTTAAAAGCTAAGGCTGATTTGAATGCTAAATTTGGTCAGTGAGCAATGCCTTGAGGTTTCAAAGTTCAGGGAATGCCTCCCCTTGAATATCCTTATAATACTATTTTTATAAATAAATATTACTGGAGATATAGATTTTGAACGACGTTATTCCTGCACAGGAGTTGGCTTTCCGGTGGGACAGGTGCAAAAACCTCCTCCAGCATTTTATCCCTCAAGCGCAGGGAATCTTGGTATTCTCCCGTTTGAATATTTATTATTTCAGTGGTTCATTTGCGAGTGGAGTTTTTTGGCTGCCTCTCAGTGGTGACCCCGTCTTATTTTGCAGGCGTGGAGCTGAGAGAGCGAAAATCGATTCACCGATAAAGCATATTTATTCATTTAGATCTTATAGTGATATTGAAACAATTCTGAACGATTTAGGTTTTTCTTTGCCTAAACTGGTCGCCGCTGAGATGAACGGGTTATCGTGGGCCCTCTCAAAAAGTCTCGTCAAACACCTTGCGACCCACCAGTTCCTGCCCGCAGATAAAATAATAGGCATGAGTCGTGCGAAGAAGTCGGGGTGGGAACTCAATATCCTGCGGGCAGCAGGCTCCAGACATGCAAAGTGTTTAACCAAACTGCTGCCGCCGTTTCTTGATGAGGGAATAAGTGAGCTTGAGATATGTCATAAAATATCAGAACTATTTTTTTCCGAAGGCCATCTTGGAATCTTGCGAATGGAAAATTATGGAGAGGAAGCATTCCTTGGACATATCTCGGTTGGAGACAGCGCCAATTACCCCAGTGTCTTTAACGGCCCTGTCGGTCTTCGGGGTGTTCACCCCGCAACACCCTATATGGGGTCAGCAGAAATCAAATGGACAAAGGGCAAGCCTCTTACCATAGATAACGGGTTTACTCTCGCCGGTTACATAACCGACAAAACGCAAGTCTACTGGCTTGGAGAGAAAGAAAATATGCCGGTGAATGCGATAAAGGCACATAACTTTTGTATCGACCTGCAAGATCAGATTGCAGAATTACTGAGACCGGGAACCCTGCCAAGTGAGATCTGGAACCACTGCCTTGCTCAAGTTGAACGCTCTGAATGGAGTGATGGCTTTATGGGGTTGGGGAAAAATAAAGTGTTCTTTATAGGCCATGGCATCGGCCTTGCAATAGATGAATATCCTGCCTTGGCAAAGGGATTCGATCTGCCCCTCGAAGAAGGGATGACCCTTGCTGTTGAGCCCAAGATTGGTATCCCAGGGTTTGGAATGGTGGGAGTCGAAAACACTTTTGAGGTTACAACTGATGGCGGGAAATGCTTGACAGGCGAAAACTTCGATATAATATCCATTTAAAACAAAAAGCATAACCTGCACTGCACCAGCAACACTCCCCCGTTAAACCTGATATAATTGTACTCATTCCATTTTGGAATCTAAATAAGGATAAATAGTATGGGCAAAGGGCCGGGTTATTCAGGGGGAGTTGATTTTTTGAAAAGAGGAGAGACCACAAGGGTATTATAAAAAGGAAAAAATAAAAGTGAATTATGTTAAGGAGGGGATCTGATGAGACGTTTAGTGATGGTATGTTTGCTTGTAATGTCTTTTACTCTTGTGCCAGTAGTTGTTTGTAATGCAGGACTCGCACCTCTCGGACTTATTAATATTGGAGCAAAGGCAGATTATATCCGGTTTACCGATGATCTTTTTAAAGACACCGACCTTGATAAGGGGGCATACTTTGGATTAGAGGCAAACACTATTCTCTTGCCTTTTTTGTATCTTGGTCTTGAAGCAGGGTATGCGAATATCGATGGCAGCGTGGGTAATGTCGATACGGAATTAACGTATATACCGATGGAATTGAACGCGAAATTTGCGATATCACCTGTTGGGAATATTGTCATGGATATTGGTGGGGGCGTTTCTGCAAATTATGCTAAACTCAAAGGCACTGTTGATGATATTTCAGTGAGTGAGGATGATGTGCTTTTTGGCGGACAATTCTTTGCGGATATCAACTATACAAGAAGTATATTCTTCATAGGTATAAACGGTAAATATCAGATTAGTGAGAAGGGAATAAAAAAATACGACGTTGATCTCAACAACTGGAGAGTTGGCGGACAAATAGGGGTAACGTTTTAAGTATTAATACATATTCATAAGGAATCAAACCATATTCAGCTGAAGAGAATTGCCTGGTCTTTCCTTAACTGGACAAGCCCTTCTTCCGGAAAATGGAATGTATTCTTAAAAACTCTGTTCATAACGGAGACTAACTGGCGGAGCTTATACGCGTCATGGTGCGAGTCTCCCTTTTGTTCGCAAAAATATTGATTTGTTGAATAATGTGTATTTTATATTAATGTTTCAGTGGATACTCTTTGAATCAAATGGATAATCAGTATAAAAATATATGTTCGGTGTAGGGGAAATATGAATAACCAATACGTTCACGGATATGCTCAGCGAGAGAACATTCGTCTTCAGGACCAAGCTTCGACCCTTGCAGACTTGTTGCATTCAGATACTTTGTTTCCGGCAGGAAGCAGAGTTCTTGAGGCCGGATGTGGTGTGGGAGCACAAACTATAACTCTGGCAAAAAACAGCCCGGAAGCCCGCATTACCTCGATTGACATATCTGAAGCATCGGTTGCTGAAGCGAAGAAAAGGGTAGAGTCGGAAGGGTTCTCCAATGTCTGTTTTCAGCAGGGCGATATCTTCAACCTGTCTTTCGAACCGAAATCCTTTGATCATGTTTTTCTCTGCTTTGTCCTTGAGCACCTCTCTGAACCGGTAAAAGCCCTGGCAGTTCTTAAAAAATTTATCAAGCCGGGGGGAACTATAACCGTCATTGAAGGAGACCATGGCTCGACATACTTTCACCCCGATAGTATACATGCCCATAGGGCTATCCAATGTCAAGTCGATCTTCAAAAACAATCAGGAGGAAACGCAAATATAGGCAGGGAACTTTTCCCCCTTCTCCGCAGTGCGGGCTTTGATTCCGTGCGGGTATCTCCACGCATGGTCTATGTAGACGCAAGTCGGCCGGAACTCGTGGAAGGATTTACCAGGAAGACATTTACCGCAATGATTGAGGGAATACGGGAAGCAGCCATTGATGCCGGGATGATTGAGCCTGCAGAAATCGATAGAGGTATCAGAGACCTTTACAGGACGACGGAGGACGACGGTGTCTTCTGCTATACTTTTTTCAAGGCTGTGGCAGAAAACGGATAGTTGCCGGTCAACCGGTTAAAGAAATACTGGCAAAGCAATGTAGCAGATTTGCCAGCCTCTTAACCGAGACTTTGCTTTTCCCGGTAATCCACAGTTATTGAAATACCTTCATGATGTTTGCGTGTGCCCATGGAGAGTGCGAAGTCTCCTCCTTAAAGTAAGCTGAACACCGCACTTTTCAAAAACTTCAAAATAGTGTAAGTTATTCCCGGTAATCAATCATGAATTGCCGTGAATATTGAGGAAAAGATTAGATATGAAGAATGCCCATGCCCTTGCCGGGATGATATGCCTTTTTTATTGCGTTTTTCACGAACTCCTTTGCCTTTCTTGCTGCTTCGAGGGGGGCGTGGTCCAGTGCAAGGAGGGCGGCAATTGCAGAGGAGAAGATGCACCCTGTGCCATGAAATTCACCGGGCAGCTTTTCACTTTCGATACGATGGAACGTCCCATCGTAATAGAGGTCAAGCGCTATCCCTTCAAGATGACCTCCGGTGATAAGGACGATATCAGTCCCAATCTGTTTCAGAATTACGGCAGCCTCTTCCATCCCTTCCCTGTTTTCGATGGCAACACCCGTCAGGACAGCGGCCTCATAGATATTTGGTGTTATGATTCGTGCCAGGGGAAAGAGTCGTCCCTTTATCGCGTCTAAAGTCCCCTCATCTACAAGGCTGGTCCCGGACGAAGAGACGGTTACCGGGTCAATGACGATGTTCTGAAGGGAATATTTCTTTATCAGATCAGAGACAATCTCGACGGCATCGATACGGTAAAGCATCCCGATCTTGACCGCATCCGGCCTGATATCAGAAAGGAGCGTCTCAAGTTGGTTTTTGATCGCAATTTTTTCAACGGAAAATATGGCGTCGACTCCGTGCGTGTTCTGTGCGGTGATTGCGGCCACAACAGAAATGCCGTGAACGCCAAATGATCTGAATACTTTTAAGTCCGCCTGAAGCCCTGCGCCGCCTGTCGGATCAGAACCGGCTATCGTAAGAACTGTTTTCATGTCTTTCTTTTTTTCAGCGCACGCTCTACTGTCCGTATCGCGCAGAACTCTCCGCACATGCTGCAGACGTCCTGATGTGCCGGAGGAATTTCGGCCCGCCATTTTTTCACCCGCTCAGGATCAAGGCTCAACGCTATCTGCCCGTTCCAGTCAAGGTTCTTCCTGCACCGGGCCATTGCCCTGTCCCTCTCAATTGCACCGGGAACCCCTTTTGCGATATCCGCTGCATGGGCTGCTATTTTTGATGCAATAAGCCCTTCTCTCACGTCATCGAGATTCGGGAGCCTGATGTGCTCGGCAGGGGTTACATAGCAGAGGAAATCGGCGCCTGCTGCGCCCGCTATTGCGCCTCCGATAGCCGCTGCAATGTGGTCATACCCCATTGCGATATCGGTCACGAGAGGACCGAGGACATAAAACGGCGCGCCCTTGCAGAGTTCTTTCTGGAGCTTGATGTTGAGTTCCACCTGATTCAGGGGAACATGCCCCGGCCCTTCGATAATCGTCTGCACGCCGTATTCCAAAGCCCTGTCCCGCAACTCTCCGATCGTGAGAAGCTCTTCGATCTGGCTCCGGTCGGTCGCATCGTCAATACAGCCCGGACGGAGTCCGTCGCCGAGGCTTATGGTCAGATCATATTTTTTTGAAAGTTCCAGCAGCCTGTCGTACTGTGCATAGAGAGGGTTTTCTCTCTCGTTATAGATCATCCACTCAAGGAGGAAGGCGCCGCCGCGGCTGACTACATCGAGGACTCTCCCTTCGTTTCTCAGGCGTTCAACAGCCCTTAGGGTCACTCCGCAGTGCACGGTGACGAAATCAACGCCTTCTTCCGCCTGGTCCTCAATGACCTGGAAAATATCGTCAGCAGTCATTTTCGCGATTGTGCCGTATTTTTCTGCTGCGAGAATTGCGGCTTCATAGATCGGCACCGTTCCGATCGCAACAGGGGATTTTCTGAGAAGCAGTCTTCTCATGTCTTTGACAGGTCCGCCCGTCGACAGGTCCATGACCGCGTCAGCCCCATATTTTACCAGCAGGTCAAGTTTCTCGATTTCCTCATCAAAGGAAATTTTGTCTTTTGAAGTTCCGATGTTCGCATTCACTTTTGTCTTCAGGCCCCTTCCGATGCCGATGGGGTTAATGGGGTGTTTGCTGTTGATCGGAATAACAGAAACGCCTGATGCTATGTCAGATGCAAGCACTTCCGGCGATATCCTCTCAGCCGCAGCAACCTCTTTTATTTCATCGGAGATAAGCCCTTTTCTCGCTGCCTCAATCCTTGTCATTGCAGTAACCTCAAAAATTCTTCTGTTGTTTTCTGAATATCCTCTGCAGTGAGGATAGCGGATATCATGGCGATACCGTCGGCGCCCGCTTCCCTCACTTCATGGACCCTTGCTTTCTTTATTCCTCCAATGGCCAGTACCGGGATCGATATGCGTGACTTTACTTCCTTTATTGTCTCAATACCGATTGGGTTTCCATACTTCAGTTTGGAAGGAGTCTTATAGACAGGACCTATTGTGATAAAATCCGCCCCGCTTTTTTCTGCGGCTACGGCTTCATCCAACCCATGGGCAGAAACACCGATAATAAGCTTATTGCCTGCGATCTTTCTGACTGCATCGGGGGGCATGCTCTGCTGTCCGAGATGCACGCCGTCTGCTCCTGCCGCGAGCGCAATATCGACCCTGTCATTGATAACCAGTTTTGCCCCATATTCGTTTGTCAAATCCCTCATCCAGTGTGCCACGTCGAGTAATTCCCGTATAGATAAATCCTTTTCTCTGAGCTGTATGGCTTTTACCCCTGCTGAGAGCGCGTCTTCAAGCGCGAAATACAATGAACAGGCTGCGGAGAACAATTTTCTGTCGGTGATGAGATAGAGCCTGAAGTCCTCCAGCCAGGGTTTTTTCATTTTCTCAACCTCTCATTCTTACCTTGTGCAAGTAATTTGATAGATGACATGACTCAATTTCTGAATCCAGACAAACTCTCTTTATTTCCATACAACCCTTTATTTGCCCGTATCGTTCCCCTCAAGGGATGCGTGAGGCTTCCGAATTGTCTTCAGCCTATGAGGGGACCGTGGTTGGCTTTCATAAATTGAGTCATATCACTAATCACCCGCATATTCTTCTTTTACAGCATGCCTTCGAACGGGCTGCTTGCTGTAGCATAGAGCTTTTTCCCAATTCTCCCCGCCTTGTAGGCAAGTCGTCCTGCGATGACCCCGTGCTTCATTGCCGCTGCCATTGCTATCGGGTCTTTGGCCCCTGCTATCCCGGTATTTATCAAAACAGCATCACATCCCAGTTCCATTGCTATTGTGGCATCAGATGCTGTCCCCACTCCTGCGTCGACAATAACAGGCAGCTTGACGGTTTCAAGAATTATTTTGATGTTATAGGGATTTCTTATGCCGAGCCCCGATCCGATGGGAGCGCCGAGAGGCATTATCGCGGCAGCCCCCGCTTCTTCAAGCCTCTTGGCCATAATCGGATCATCATTCGTATAGGGGAGAACTATAAACCCTTCCTTCGCGAGAATCTCGGTCGCCTTCAGGAGTCCCAGGGTATCAGGGAAGAGGGTCTTTTCGTCTCCTATGACCTCGAGTTTAATCAGATCAGAAATGCCGGCTTCGCGCGCGAGCCTTGAATATCGGATGGCGTCCTCAACGGTGTAGCATCCCGCGGTATTCGGCAGTATCTTGTATTTTTTTGGATCGATGAAATCGAGGAGGTTTTCCGATTTCCTGTCTATGATATTCACTCTCCGTACCGCCACGGTGACCACATCGGAACCGGAGGCTTCAATAGCCCTTCTGGTCTCATCAAAATCCTTGTACTTGCCTGTGCCTACCCAGAGCCTCGATCGAAATTCGATGCCCCTGATAATCAATGTATCGTCCATATCTTCTCCTTAAATGAAAAATACTAAATTCTCATATCTAAATTCGAAATAAATCCTAAATTCCAAAAATAACAAATCTCTGATATTGTTTCGTATTCAGGATTTCGTGCTTACTATTTAGAGTCTGTTTATAAAGTGCGATTCCGATAAAAATTCGTCATTCTCGCGAAGGCGGGAATCCAGTATTATCATCCCGAAAGCTTTCGGGACTGGATCCCCCGGTCAAGCCGGAGGATGACAACCCCTGAGTTTATGAACAGACTCTATTTATCCTCCTCCGACAAAATTGACCGCTTCGACGGTATCACCCTCTTTGAGCGTATATGTAGCGTACTCAGCCTTTTTTATGATGGACAGGTTCACCTCGACGGCAACCCTCGCCGGATCAATGCCCAGTTCTTTCAACAGGTCAGAGACCGTTGAAGCTTCTGTTATTAAAGTGTCGCCGTTTACTGTTAAGTTCATAAAAACAAAAAACCGCATCCCTGAAGGGATACGGCCCGTTTCCCATTCCCTACGACGGTATTATCCGCATCAGGTTCTTGGGGTCGTCCGGTGGGACACCGAACCTCTCAGGCTTGAGAACCTCCCCCAGGGTTAGTTTCAGTATAGATAAGATTTTCGGTAAAGTCAATAAAACCGGTGGCGTCAGGCGGGAGCGAGGGTGTTTATTTTGTGGGCAAGACAGCCTGCTCCGAAACCGTTGTCTATGTTCATCACTGCAATCCCCGGCACACAGGAGTTGAGCATTGCAAGAAGTGCGGTGAGGCCGCCGAAGCTTGTGCCATACCCGACAGAGGTCGGCACTGCAATGATCGGTTTGTCGGTGATCCCTCCGACCACAGAGGGAAGGGCACCCTCCATCCCTGCAATGACAACGATGACCCGTGCGGAATGGAGTGAATCCTTTGCTTCCATAAGCCGGTGTATCCCTGCCACTCCGACATCATAGACAGTCTCGGCCCTGCTGCCAAGGAAAGAGGCGGTCACGGCTGCCTCCTCGGCCACCGGGATATCGGATGTGCCGGCAGAAAGGATGAGGATATGCCCGCTCTGTTTTTTTACTCCTTGGACTGCTATAGTTCTTGACAATGGATGAAAAACCGCATTCTTCATTTTGAGTTTTGTATAAATACTTTTTGAGGCCTTTGTGATGAGCACCCGTTTGCTGTTTCTGTACATCGACCGCGCGATGCGCACAACATCCTGAACTTTTTTCCCCTCGGCGAATATGACTTCAGGAATCCCCTGCCGCATGTGCCGGTGGTGGTCAACCTTTGCAAAAGAGAGGTCTTCGAAAGGGAGGTGTTTCAACTGCCTGAGCGCATGCTCAATACTTGCTCTGCCTGATTGAACCGATTCAAGGAGTCTCTTTATGGTTGAGTTGTCCATTAGACAATCTGATTAACGCTGCGGTTCGATTTTTTAAGCCAGATCACGGGTGATCTCGATGAGGCTGGAGACGAAGCGGAAGCCTCACGTATGAATTGAGTAAAAACATTCCAGTCACGAAAAGGTTGATACAGTGAGAGAGGTAGTTTAGCTGGCTTGAAAAATTGAATCACAGCGTTATCCCCGCTATAGTGTAGCATTTTTGTTTCTGAGGGGTGAGCACAATTATCCGTAAAATTCAGATTTTAAAGAACGTTCCATGAGGTCTTTCACCGCCTGTGCCGGGTCTTTGTCCTCATAGAGTATCCTGTAGACCTGTTCGATGATCGGCATTTCTATATTGTATTTCCGGGATAGTTCATATGCCGATTCCGCGGTTGCAATCCCTTCCGCAACGCTCTTTGTCTGCTGGAGGATCTCTTTTAACTTCATCCCCTGTCCGAGCTTTATCCCTACCGTATAATTCCTTGACAGAGGGCTTGTGCAGGTAAGCACGAGATCGCCGATACCGCTCAGGCCGGAGAATGTCTTCTCTTTTGCTCCCATTGCAACCCCGAGCCGCGTCATTTCTATGAGGCCCCGCGTGATAAGAGAAGCCCGTGCATTGTTTCCGAGGCCCAGGCTCTCGCCAATCCCCGATGCGATGGCCATAACATTTTTTAACGCGCCCCCGAGTTCTGCGCCGAGGATATCGTCATGGGTGTAGACACGGAGGGTATTGGTATTGAACAGCTCCTGGAGCACAAAGCCCGCATTCTTGTCTTCTATTGCAAGGGTAACCGCGGCAGGGCGTTTGCTGATAACCTCTTTCGCGAAACTGGGGCCTGACAGAACCGCAACAGGGTGCCGGGAAATTTCCCGGAGGATAGAGGATACCGTAAGGAGAGTCCCCCGTTCGATCCCTTTTGAGACGCTGATAATTATCGCTTCATCCATGAGATGCGGCGCTGCTTCACTGAACACAGCCCTGGTGAACTGTGAGGGGACGGCATTCAGCACATAGCGTGCTTTTTGCACTGCCTGTTTGATATCATGCGAAATCCTGAGGGAATCGGGGATGAGAACACCGGGCAGGTAGGTGCTGTTGCATCGTGTCTGCTCAATCTCGTCAGCAAGGTCTTTTTCGAACACCCAGAGGGTGACGTCAAATCCTTTCTCCGAGAGGAGACAGGCAAGTGTTGTCCCCCAGCTTCCTGCGCCAATTACTGTGACGTAACTCATCGTCCCTCCTTCTGTGACTTTTCTATTTTGGCCCACGTGTCACGCAGGGTAACGGTACGATTCAATACTAACATATCAGGAGTGGAATCGGGATCAACACAGAAATACCCCTGTCGCTCAAACTGGAACCGGCTTCCCGGAGCTGATCCCGACAGACCTGGTTCAGCCCGGCAGGATTTCAATGCTTTCAGTGAATCAGGATTGATGCCGGATTTCCAGTCGGCGCCTTCTCCCACATCGGTAGGGTCAGGACTGGTGAAGAGATGATCATAGAGCCTCACCTCGATTTCAAGCGCATGAGAGGCGGAAACCCAGTGGAGGGTTGATTTCACCTTCCGGCCATCCGGAGCATCGCCGCCCTTGGTTGCAGGGTCATAAGTGCACTGGACTTCGAGGACTTCCCCTGTTTTTTCATCCTTCACGACCCCGACGCATTTTATGAAATATGCATACCGCAGACGCACTTCACGCCCTGGCGCAAGCCGGTAAAACTGCTTCGGCGGATCTTCACGGAAGTCATCCCTCTCGATATAGAGGACTCTGGAGAACGGCACTTTCCGCGTCCCCATGCCGGGGTCTTCGGGGTTGTTAATTGCGTCCAGCTCTTCTTCTGCATCCTCCGGATAATTGAGAATAACCACCCGGAGGGGCTGCAGCACGACCATTGCCCGTGGAGCGCTTTTATTGAGATCTTCCCGCAGACAATATTCAAGCAGCGCCATGTCCACGGTACTATCGCGCTTGGCTACCCCTATCCGGTCGCAAAAATTCCGTATCGATTCCGGAGTATATCCCCTTCTCCGCAACCCCGAGATTGTCGGCATGCGCGGATCATCCCATCCGCTTACGTATCTTCCCCCGACCAATTCTATAAGTTTCCTTTTACTGAGGACAGTGTACGTGAGATTCAGACGGGCGAATTCAATCTGGCGGGGATGGTATACCTCCAGTACATCAAGGATCCAGTCATAGAGCGGTCTGTGATCTTCGAATTCGAGGGTGCAGATTGAATGGGTGATGCCTTCCAGGGAATCCGACAGGCAATGTGCATAATCGTACATCGGATAGATACACCAGGTATCACCGGTACGGTGGTGGGAAGCATGGAGTATCCGGTAGAGTACCGGGTCGCGCATATTAATGTTCCCTGACGCCATATCGATTTTCGCGCGCAATGTCCGCGTGCCGTCAGGAAATTCTCCCGCTCTCATACGTTCAAAGAGATTCAGGTTTTCCTCAACACTACGGTTCCTGTAGGGGCTCTCCCTTCCTGCCTCTGTCAATGTGCCGCGATATTCTCTGATCTCCTGAGGGCTGAGGTCACAGACATATGCGTTGCCTGCGTGAATGAGTTGCACCGCGAACTGATAAAGCTTCTCGAAATAATCTGATGCGTAGAAGAGACGGTCGTCCCAGTCAAAGCCTATCCATCGGACGTCTTCCTGTATTGACTCGACATATTCAACTTCTTCCTTCGTGGGATTCGTATCATCGAACCGCATATTGCAGCGCCCCCCGAAGTCTTGAGCGGTACCGAAATTCAGACAGATGGACTTGGCGTGCCCGATATGGAGATAGCCGTTCGGTTCCGGAGGGAAGCGGGTATGCACACGGCTGTCGTATTTTTTTGCGTGAATATCCGCTTCGATAATTTCTGTGATGAAATGAGAAGGTTTCGTGGAATCCGGTGAAACCGGATTCCGTTCGTTCTCTTGTTTTTCCCCGGAGTCGTTCATGATCCTTCTCCTATGGTTTGTATCGCTCTTTCCAGCCGTTGCAGGGTTTTCGCCTTCCCCAGGATTTCGAGGACTTCGAATATCCCCGGACTTTCTGTCTTGCCTGTCATGGCAACCCGCACAGGCTGTGCAATCATGCCAAGCTTCAGGCTGTGAAGCCCGGCATATGATACAAATATCTTTTCTATCTCGGATGCAGCAAAATTTTCAAGTGGTTCAATCGCTTCCCTGATCCCCTCCAGGTGTGCAAGGGTCCCGGCATTCAGGAATTTTGCTTTTGCCTTCTCGTTGTATTCTATGTCTTCAGCAAGGTAAAACTGTAATCCATGGGCGAGTTCAACAAGGGTCTTCGCACGTTCCCTCAGAGAAAGCGCGGCCTTGCCCAGCCACTGCCTGTCGGGATGCTGTCCCTCGCCGATGATCTCTTGGCTTACAAGAAAAGGCATTACAAGCTCCACAAGCTCTTCGGGTGTTTTCTGCATGAGATAGTGACTGTTGAGCCAGAGGAGTTTTTCAGGGTTGAATACTGCAGCGGATTTTCCGACATGGTCGAAAGAAAAATACCCGGTCAATTCATCTATAGAGAAAACCTCCTGGTCGCCGTATGACCAGCCGAGACGGACGAGATAATTGACAAGGGCTTCGGGCAGATATCCCATATCCCTGTACGCAATGACTGATGTCGCTCCATGCCTTTTGCTGAGCCTTGTTTTATCTGCTCCGAGGATCATCGGGAGGTGGGCGAAGAGCGGGACCTCATCCCCGAGGGCTTTATAGATATGGATTTGCTTCGGTGTATTGTTCAGGTGGTCGTCCCCCCTGATGACATGGGTTATCTTCATGTCCACATCGTCGACCACAACAGTGAAATTATAGGTCGGCGTCCCGTCAGAGCGGAGGATGATCAGGTCGTCGAGCTGGCTGTTTTCAAAGACTGTCCTGCCTTTGATCAGATCTTCCACAACCGCCTCTCCCTCCACCGGCATCAGAAAGCGTATCGCCGGACTCCTCCCGGGAACCGGAGCTTCCCTTTCCCTGCACCTGCCGTCGTATTTTGGCGACCTGCCCTGGGCAATCGCTTCTTTTCTCCTTGCTTCGAGTTCTTCGGATGAACAGTAGCAATAGTATGCTTTCCCTTCTTTTACCAGGGATTCCGCATAGTCCCTGTATTGGTCAAACCTGTCAGTCTGCCTGTACGGACCCTCGTCCCAGTCGAGCTTCAGCCACTGCATGCCTTCCATAATCGAACCGATATATTCTTCGGTGGAACGGGTCCTGTCGGTATCTTCGATTCGCAGGATGAAAGACCCTTTGTTATGCCGTGCAAAAAGCCAGTTAAAGAGCGCTGTCCGTGCCCCGCCGATATGGAGATGACCGGTCGGACTCGGTGCAAACCTCACTCTTACCATCAGATTAACCTCCACCCTTCACATGAGATTGCCGGTATTCTCTCGAATGGTAATCATTCTATTATTTTTAAGCAACTTATTATTAAGAGTATATGTCGTATCAATCCATCCAAAATAACTGTCATTCCCGCAAGTGAAGCGCGTCGGGAATCCTTCCGAATATAGGCGCACGCAGACAAGAACCGAAGAAGGATTCCGGACAAGCCGGAATGACAGTACTGTAAATCTTTCATCTTTTTACTTGCCGGAGTAATAATAGAGTTACCAGTTCTTTATTATAGAGTATTGTCAATATATTTGGAGTATCCCGGTCTGCTGTGGCCGGAAAAATATTTACAGCGCTTTCTTGAACTCCAGCTTCAGAAACCGTTTTGTCGTATCGGTTACCCTGAAGCGGTCATCACCCCTGAAGCCTGCTATCCAGACGATGTCGTCTCCTGAGGCAACAACGGGGATGATATCCCGTTCATCCCTCGGAATTTTTGCATCGACAAAATAATCCTGAAGCTTCTTTCTTCTGCCGAATCCAAGGGGGTAGAAAAAATCACCGTTCTCTCTTGCACGAACGGTAAGTGTTTCTCCGGTTTTGTCCGCATCCAGCACGATCTGCATTTTGCCGTCGCCAAGCCCTTTCCCTTCCTCTACGAGTGACGCCTTGATAACGGCTTTTGCCTCCTTCAGGACAATTTCACCGGGAACGGGCAGTTCATAGTTGCCGATCCGCTGGGGTACCTCTGAGGTGAGGAGAAACGTTGCATAGCCTTTAATAGCCCGTATCCCTTTTGGCAGATAGAGCCTGTCACCCGGGTTCCCGTTTTTCAGTAATTCGATGATTTCTTCGATGTGGATAAAACCTATACCCCTGAGGCCTTTTGTCTCGTCAAGCGCTCTCCGCAGCACCCTGCGCACGATGACCTTGTCCATAGTCCCGAAGGGAGCGAGGAAAAGCTCGATCGAGAGGTTCGTCTTCCTGCATATCATTTTCATGAGCGCTTTGGTCACAATGAGCTCAAAATATTTTTCCTCTTGCCTGAAGATTTCCGCTGTCCTCGCCAGGGTTTCTGCAACATCAGGATTCAGTTCCCTGAGCAGGGGGACAACGGAGAACCTGATTTTGTTCCTGAGGTAGTCTTTCTTCAGATTTGAAGAATCTACCACATACTCCAGCCGGTTTTCCTCAAGAAATCGTTCTATATCAGCCTTGGCCGTTTCAATAAGGGGCCTGATGATATGTTTTCTTACCGGAGGAATACCGGCAAGGCCTGCAGAGCCGGAACCCCGTAAAAACCGCATAAGGACCGTCTCCACCTGGTCATCGGCCGTATGTGCCATTGCGATCTTATCTGCTTTAACCTCGAAGGCTGCTTCATCGAGTTTCCTGTAACGGAGTTCTCTCGCAGCCTCCTGTATATTGAGTCCCTGCTCCTGCGCGAAGGCCCTCACATCAACAGCCTTCTTCATGAATGGGACAGAGAGCGTATCACAGAATTTTTTGCAGAAGGCGATTTCAGCAGGGGTTTCCTCCGGTCTCATCCCATGATCGACATACAGGGCATGAATGTCGAGGGTCAGTCTCTCTTTGAGGCGGCAAAGAACCGAGAGGAGGCATACGGAATCAGGGCCTCCCGAAAGACTGACGAGCACCCTTTCTCTGCCGAGCAGCATCGAGAACTTATTGATCGTATCCAGTATTTTATCGTGAAGTGTCTGAGATGACATCCTTCAGCTCCAGGGGTCGTCCTGCAAAGTTTTGAGGTAGTCTTCCCATTCAATGGGAAGGAGATATTTCTTTTTTGTATTGCACTCCTTGCATGCAGGGACGATATTTCCTTTCAAAGATTTCCCGCCCCGAACGAGCGGAACGAGATGTTCCATAGTCAATTCTTTGGGATGGACTTTCTTCCTGCAGAAATAGCAGGCCCCTGCCGAACACTTCCTCTTCCACCATTGTGTTTTTCTGAGGGTCTGTGCCTTTATTTTCTCTTTCTTGATTTCTTCTTCAGTAACCGGTGAAATAAATGCTTCCATATGTCCTGTATTCTTGTTTTGTTGTCATTCTCCGGCTTGACCGGGGAATCCAATTGTTTTTTCTGGATTGCCCGATCAAGTCGGGCAATGACTCCTTTTGGATTGATTGAGACAATGAAATACTGCTAAAACATTTTGCCCAGATCTCCGATCCCGGGCATCTGCAGACCGCCGGTGAGTTTCGACATTTCACCCTGCACCATTTCCTGCGCCCTGCGGAGAGCCTCGTTCGCCGCTGCGATAACAAGGTCCTGCAGCATCTCTACATCTTCCGGATTCACGACATCCTTCTCGATCTTGAGAGAAATGAGCTCTCCGGCGCCGCTTGCAACTGCGGTGACCATGCCGCCGCCTGCGGTTGCTTCAACGGTCTTTTTCTTTGCCTCTTCCTGCATCTTTGCCATCTCAGTCTGGAGCTTCTGTGCCTGACGCATGAGATCACCAAGCATTTTTTTCGACATACTTTCCTCCGTGTCCGTTATTTACAGCCTCATAAACAACTTTATCAATTCACCCTCTCCCAACCCTCCCCCTGGAGGGAGAGGGTAAGGGTGAGGGTGATCATTCTATAGGATTTATAGGTCTGGTGCCATACGAAATAAGTTGTTCACCATTCCGGCTGCCTGACTATGCGTCCTTTTCGTCTGTCCCGGGTATCACATCAACAACCCTTCCGTCGAACAATTCAAGCACCGATTTGATTTCCGGATCTGCCATGATTTCATTCTTCAGATCTTTTTTCCGGGCTATTTTTTTCTTTTTCGTCACTATCTCAATAGTAATCCTGTCCCCGAGTTCCTCGGAGAAAACTTCTGCTATGCTTTTGCCCTGTTTCTTTATCGAATCTGCAAAGACCGAATCTCCACCGTTCAAAGTGAGCACAAGCGTGCTGCCGGTGAGTGTATGCTCTGCCTTGAATAACTTCGAGGCAAGCGGGGCAGCCATCTTCTTGAGGGCCTTTTCCCAGATTTCTTCAGTCAGGAGCACGCCCTCCTGTGTAGTCTCTTCTGTATCATCCGAATCCTCGGTTCCTGTATCGCTCTGCATCTCTTCAATGTCTGTCTTTTCCTCACTGGCCACTGCATCATGTTCAGCAACGGCTTCCCGGACCTCATTTGCGGGAGAATAAGCGCTGTCCGGCTGGTCATGTTCCCCTGTTCTCTCTCTCCCCGGTTCCTGCGCCAGAAGGGAATCCAGATGTTCCAGGATTGTTTTTACCGGCGTCATATCGCTCAGGAAACTGATCCTCAGGAGTGACATCTCAAGAGAGATGCGGGGAGAGGTGGCGCTCCGTATCTCCACTTCCGCCTTGAGCAACTCGGCAAGCACCAGGGTAAGGCGGTCTTCGGAGGTGCTGCGCATGATTTTTTTCAATATGTGCAGTTCCTCATTGCCGAGTTCGAGTATCTCCTCAGGGTTTTTTACAACACATGCGACGAGAAGATCCCTGAAGAACTGGATGAGCTCCTTCATGAATGATCTGATATCGGTGCCCTTTTCCGCAAGCTCGCCGGTGATTCTGAGAATGTCCGTCCTTTTCCCCTCCAGCAGCGCCTCTGCGGTCTGCACCAGAAGGCCGGTTTCTGTGATACCAAGGAGGTCACGGATATCGGCTTCGCTGATGTCGGTCGAGAACGAAGATATCTGGTCGAGGATTGTAAGGGAGTCGCGCATACTGCCGTCAGCAGCCCGTGCAACCATTTCCAGCGCAGTCCCGGAAATCCTGATGCTTTCTGTCTCAGCGATCTTTTTCAGCCTCTCCCTGATTTTTGCCAGCGTGATCCTTTTGAAAGGCAGGTGCTGGCAGCGCGAAAGGACCGTCAGGGGGATTTTCCTGGGCGCCGTCGTCGCAAGCACGAAGACGACATGGGGAGGAGGTTCTTCAAGGGTTTTCAGGAGGGCATTAAACGCTGCGTCAGTGAGCATATGCGTTTCGTCGATAATATAGACTTTATATCGGCCGCCGGAAGGGACATACTTCACCCGTTCTCTGAGATCGCGGATATCATTCACGCTGTTATTCGACGCACCGTCTATTTCCATGACATCCACGGAAGAGCCGTCGGTTATAGAGGTGCAGAATGAACAGGTTCCGCAGGGAACAGACGTAGGTCCTTCCTTGCAGTTGAGGGCTTTCGCGAGTATGCGCGCGGTTGAGGTTTTTCCCACTCCTCTGGGACCGGAAAAGAGATACCCGTGCGCAATTTTTTTCTGTTCGAGGGAATTTTGCAGAATACGGACTATGGGTTCCTGACCGACGAGGTCTTCAAACTCCTGGGGTCTCCATTTCCTTGCAAGGACTATATAACTCATAGGTGTTGTCATTGGTCACTGGTCAATAGTCAATGATTTTTTACGACTGTTGACCAATGACTGTTATTTTTGTCTTCCTTCAGCCTGAAAGCGGCTGCCTCCGGCACCCAGGGAAAACGTTTACCGCTGCTTCCTTCCGGACCTGACGGAATTCACATCCCCCTGCTGCGAAGGGCCGCTCCCAGGCTGAAAAAAGACAAAATGGCGGAGAGAGTGGGATTTGAACCCACAGAGCACCGCGCCAGTTTTGGTTTTGTCAGGCAGTTGGTGACGGTTGGCTGACGGTTTTGATTTCAATAGCCTTGCTATTTTGAATCTGCCTGAAAGCATAAACGACTTTTATTTTAGCATATACCTCGGTTGATTTTATTCCTAATTGCATCTGTCCTTCTTTAAACATTCATATGTGTTGACTTTTCCTAAGGGATAAGAATCAATGATTTGCAAGGAGAAACAATAAAAAAGGCAGAGCCTTTTCTGACTCTGCCTTTATGTTTTTTATTTGAATAGAAAGATCTTATACTTAATTAGGACTTTCCGCTTTTATTTGCGAGCGGGTTCCACCAGCCCATTTTCCACGGTAGGAACGTAGACCTTTGCCTCTGATATAGGGCAGGTGCCGGGTTCGCAGAAGCAATATTTAACTTGCCCAACGTTGAAACAATCCCTCCACACTTCCCAGTATAAACCATTACCATTTGTAGATTCCGCATAATTTTCATCTTCGAAGGTTCCGGATGTTTCTCCATCCATACCCACTGGATCTGCGTGCCAACCACAGTAAACATCAGGGTATCCACTTATATCACAGCCTTTGAAAACGGTCAAACTTGATGGGCATCCTCCAGGGTCATAGCCAATGTCAAGCGATTCGATGCCAGAGAGCTGGTCACCAACCTGAGTGAAGCTTGCTGTTCCATGGTATTGACAACCATTATAATTAACGTATACATACCATAAACCGGAAAGACTCTGACCAAATGCGGAAGTTGCCATTAACACCACAAACATTGTTGCCAAAAAAATCGAAAAGCACTTTCTCATAATTTCCTCCATTTTTGATTGTGAATATTTTATATTTGTCACAATACAGAAAACTGTGTAGGATGTCAATGGTTTTTGGAGTTTCCTGAGCTTTTCCAGCGAGAATCAACTAACCTTTTGAAGCAAAAAGAAAAGAGAAGAAAGGTATCCGGAAGGTTGTTTTTCTTGGATTGCTTTTGCCCGGATTTTATCAATGTTTATTTTGGTGGAGATGAAGCCTGGCTAGGGGGATACCAGTTAGAAAATCAGAGTGCTACTGATGCAGGGTGGCAATGGATCACGGGTGAGCCATGGTCTTACACGAACTGGGATGGCGGTGAGCCGAATGACTGTTGCACTGATGAAGAGAATAATGAGGAAAATTATCTTATGGTGTTCGATGATTCAACGTGGAACGACAATAACAGTGGCGATAACTTAGGTGGTATGCTGGTGGAATTTGAAAACTGCGCCGGAAGCCTCTGCTATGTGCCGTGTACGCCGGGAGGATGCGACCCTTCATATTGTAATGTTTATGTCCCCGGTTTAATAAGCCCTGTCAGCGTAGGGCAGGTAAATTACTTGGTCTGCGATGGACCTTGTCCTCCATCCGCTTGTGTAGTGTTTGTCCCTACGTTCCCTGCCCTTGCATTTTAACCGCAATTCTTTCAGAGGCAGAGTCATTTCTGACTCTGCCTTTTTTATTGATTATTCGAACTAATCAACGGTTTCGATTTTTGCGATCGGTTTCTTGGCACCTATATAGAGGGCAATTTTCGAAGAAATACTATTACGCTATAACTACCTGAGGACTTTTGATGCCTATAACTCAGGTGGTAGGGGTTTTGAAACGACAGTTACGGTGACGGTTTGGTGACGATAATTGAGGGCTTTTTTGCTCTTTCGTTGATTGATTACAAATAAAAATAATGGCGGAGAGAGTGGGATTTGAACCCACGGTACGGGTTTAGCGTACACACGATTTCCAGTCGTGCTCCTTCGGCCGCTCGGACATCTCTCCAGAAGTTTATATGCAAAAATCACCGAAGCTTTGCTCCAAAATCAAAGAGATATTTTTTTCTCATGTCATTCCCGCTTGTCGGGAATCCTTCTTGCGATCTTACGGGTACCCTTAACAGAAGGAGAGGGAAGGATTCCGGTCAAGCCGGAATGACAAATAAAAGTACTTATTAAGATTAAATGGAAAACACTGATAAAATCAAGGTTATGATGACAGTTTCGTCTTTAACAATTCATTCACCATCTGAGGGTTTGCCTTGCCCTTGGTCAATTTCATGACCTGGCCGACGAAAAAGCCCATAAGTTTCTCTTCCCCGGCCCTGAACCTCTCGGTTTCTTTCGGATGCCCTGCAATAACATCCTCGACAGCCTTTTCCAACTCTCCGGAGTCGCTTATCTGCACCAGACCTTTTTCCTGCACGATCTCCCCTGCTGTCTTTGTGGTCCTGTACATCTCCTCAAATACGGTCTTTGCGATCTTTCCACTGATTGTCCCCTCCCCGATGAGCTTCAGCATGTCGATGAGACGGGCCGGCTCAAGGGGACATTCCTCAATGGTTCTGTTTTCAGCGTTCAGCAGTTTCATGAGGTCGCCCATAATCCAGTTTGCAACAGTCTTGGGTTGCCCGCCGAGTTTTACCGCGTCTTCAAACCATTCGGAAAGAGGTTTCTCCGAGGTGAGCAGGTCGGCGTCTGCTTCGGGCAGACCGTATTCAGAGACAAAGCGCTCCCGCTTCGCATCAGGCAATTCAGGGAGCGAAGCACGTATCGCATCAATCAGTTCCCGGGCGACTGTCATGGGAACGAGGTCAGGTTCCGGAAAATACCGGTAATCGTGGGCTTCTTCCTTGCCCCGCATGGATTCGGTTACCCCAGCTGCCTGAATCCCAGAGTCTCGTCTCCTGGATGATTTTTCCGCCTTCTTCGATAACTTTTTTCTGTCGTTTTATCTCATATTCGAGGGCTTTTTCAACGAAACGGAATGAATTTAGGTTTTTTATTTCAACTTTCACCCCGAATTCCTGCCGGCCGACAGGACGCACTGAGACATTTGCGTCACATCTGAGCGATCCCTGATCCATATTGCCGTCACATACCCCAAGATATATGAGGATTGTGCGAAGTTTTTTCATATATGCGATAGCTTCCTGCGGACTTCTCAGGTCAGGCTCCGAAACGATTTCCATGAGCGGAACGCCGGCCCTGTTGAGGTCGACAAAACTGAAATCCCCGGCGCCTTCATGAATATTTTTTCCTGCGTCCTCTTCCATGTGGATTCTTGTAATGCCGATTTTTCTGGCCTGTCCGTCGACGAGAATTTCTATCTGTCCATGTTCACAGATCGGCAATTCGTACTGGCTTATCTGATAGCCCTTGGGAAGGTCCGGATAAAAATAATTTTTTCTGGCGAACCTGCTGTAGGGAGATATGGTGCAGTGTGTTGCCAGGCCGGTTCTGATCGCAAACCCGAGGGCTTTGTTGTTCAGAACGGGAAGCACCCCCGGCATGCCTATGCAGACAGGACAGGTCTGGGTGTTCGGCCCGGACCCGAACAGCGTTGAACAGCCGCAGAATATCTTCGTATCGGTGCGCATCTGAGCGTGTACTTCAAGCCCAATGACAGCTTCGTATTTCATAGCGCCGGTTTCCTCAGGCGCCATTCCGTACCTTGTTCGTATGCATAGGCGATTCTGAACAGAGATTCTTCGTCAAAATGGTTCCCGATAATCTGGAGGCCGACCGGGAGGTTCCCTGAAGTGAACCCGCAGGGAACTGAGACCGCCGGTACGCCGGCGAGGTTCACTGATATGGTGAAAATATCGGACAGGTACATCTGGAGGGGGTCAGCGGTTTTCTCCCCGATCTTAAAAGCAGGGGTAGGCGCAGTCGGTGTTATGAGGACATCGACCGTCTTGAACGCATCTTCAAAATCCTTCTTGATGAGCGTCCTTACCTGCTGTGCCTTTCTGTAATATGCATCATAATAGCCGGAGGAAAGGGCGTAGGTGCCGAGCATAATCCTTCTTTTCACCTCAGCTCCGAATCCGCGCGCCCTTGTTGAAACATACATGTCCATCAAATCCTTGCCTTCATTCCTCAAACCGTACTTGACTCCGTCATAGCGTGCCAGATTAGAGGAAGCCTCAGAGGTGGCAATAATATAGTATGTTGCGACTGCGTACTCTGTATGAGGAAGCGATACTTCAATGGGGATCGCCCCGGCTGATTCGAGATGCCGGATCGCCTCTTTGACGGCCTGCTCAACCTCTCTGTCCATCCCCTCGATAAAATATTCCTTCGGGATGCCGATCCGCATGCCCCTGATATCCCTGCCAAGCACTGCGGTAAAGTCAGGAACCGGCAACGGTGCTGATGTCGAGTCGCACGGATCGTGTCCGGCAATGGCATTCATGACGATGGCGGAATCCCTTACATTTTTTGTGATGGTCCCTATCTGATCGAGAGAAGAGGCGAACGCAACAAGCCCGTAGCGGGAGACTCTGCCATAGGTAGGCTTCAATCCCACAACGCCGCAGAAAGAAGCCGGCTGTCTGATTGAGCCCCCTGTGTCAGAACCGAGAGCTGCAATACATTCGTCTGCGGCGACTGCTGCAGCAGAGCCTCCGCTGGAACCTCCCGGAATTCTTTCCAAATCCCAGGGATTCTTTGTGATCTGAACCCCTGAGTTTTCCGTTGAAGAGCCCATGGCAAATTCATCCATGTTCGTTTTGCCGATGAGAACTGAACCTTCTGCAGAGAGTCTGGTTGTTGCGGTGCTCTCATAGGGAGGAACAAAATTATGCAATATTTTTGATGCACAGGTTGTGCGGATATTCCGTGTACACATATTGTCCTTAACGGCAAAGGGAATACCGAGAAGAGATTTGTTCTCTCCCCTGTTGATTTTTTTCTGCGCATCTTCTGCAGCCCTGAACGCTTCATCTTTTGTAAGAGTGAGGAACGCGCTCACCTTCTTCTCGACAGCGTCAATCCGAACAAAAATCGAGCTTACGATATCCTGAACGGTTATCTCGCGCTTTATCAGGAGCTCTCTCGCTTCGGAGACGGTCAAGCTGTGCCAAGCGGTGCAGAGACACAAGTCCTCCTCTAAAAATTGATTTCCGCAACAATGAATTTTTAATTATGGCATGAGAGCGGGAATATCTCAAGAGAACAACCGTCCAGAAACACTGCTTTTTTCTGTATAGTTTCTTATAGTATAATCAAATGCTATGTTGCAAAATCCCTTAGTTTCCATCATCGCAAGAACGAAAGACAGGCCAAAACTGCTCAAGCGCGCCTTGCAGAGCATAGCAGGGCAGACCTACAGGCCGATTGAGGTTGTAATCGTAAATGACAGCGATTGTGACCTTGACAGTAAAGAAATAGAAACTATCCTTGGAGATATAGAACTCAATTATCTCCGGCTTGAAAAGAATACCGGAAGGGCTCGTTCCGGGAATGTCGGTATCGAGCATGCCCGGGGTGAATACATAGGATTCCTTGATGATGACGAATTATATCCCGAACACCTCGCTGTTCTCTGTAATGCGTTACAAAAACCTGATTGTGATGTGGTCTATTCTGATTTCGAACTCTCAGGTTTCTCCGGGAAAGATGACTCACTGAGAGTTCACAAAATGGAGAAGCGCCCGGTTCCTTCCCCTGAATTGCTCCTTTCTGTCTTGCTATTCGAATATTGTCTCCCTTTATCAGCAGTTCTTTTCAAAAAGAGAACTTTTCATGCCAATAGAGGATTTCAGGAATCTCTTAATATGCATGAAGATTGGGACCTCTTAATCAGGGCAGCGTCAAGTTCATCTTTTTCCCACGTGCCGGTGTCTATGATACGACATTTGGAAGAGATACCCTATCATGACCCTCTCAATACAAAGGTGGAAGAAGGGTTCGTCACTATACTAAAAAAACACACAGACAAGAGAACGGTACAGGCCCTCTATAGGTATTGCACATACAAAAATCGGGTTATACATAAGCAGGGAGAGCTTATCGGAGACCTGCGAGAAGACCTGCAAAGAATGCGAACTCGCATTGATGAATTATCCGGTGTGCAGGAAAGAGAGGAAGATAACCAATCAGGGACCTTGGATGAACGGGCGGACATAACAAGACAACTCCATGAGAAAACGCGATACATCGATGAAATCAATGCAAGCCTGGGATGGAAGGTGCTGACTTTTTACCGTGAAAATATCAAGACTTTCCTCGCACCTCCAGGAACGAAGAGGGGGAATTTTTATAGGCTGACGCTCACAAGTCTTGCATTACTCAAAGGGAAAGGGTTGCCTTATGTATACAGGAAAGCATGGAATGTTGTACGGAGAATAAGGGCCGAGAAAAACATTCAGCGAGAGATATACCAGGTGCCCGTCATCAGCAGTGAAACGCTCTCCGTTATCGAGACCAAAGTGTCTGTTGTCATTCCTACGAAGAATGCCGGTCCAGAATTCCGGAATACGCTCAGTAAAATATTTTGTCAGAAAGGGATAAGAGAGATTGAAGTCGTTGTAATTGATTCGGGGTCTCATGATGAAACACTGGCATTGGCGAAGGAGTACGGAGCAAAGGTATATTCTATCCCTCCCCATGAATTTAATCATGGAACAACACGGAATGCAGGTGCTGAGAAGGCTACTGGTGAGTATCTTGTTTTCATGTCTCAGGATGCAATCCCTGTCGGTGACTCCTGTTTCCATGAAATAATTTTACGCATACATTCTGACCAAAAGATCGCTGTGGCAACAGTAAAGCAGATACCCAGAAGTGATGCGGACCTTTTCTCATGTTGGCAATTGTGGTTTTATAATAACGCATTGTTACAGTATCAGGAAGACAGGCGTATTGTAATGGAACGAGATCAACTGAGAAGCCTGTCGCCTGGTGACAAGAGAAGGACCGCACAGATCAACAATGTTTTTTCCTGTTTCCGCAAGGAAATCTTTGATCGGTATAAGTTTAATCCGCTGCCCTATGCTGAGGACCTGGACCTGGGCATGAGACTTATAGAAGACCATTATGCAATTTTCTTCATGACCTCGAAAGGCGTTATCCACTCGCATACAAGGGGGACTGAGTATTATCTGGAACGGGGATATGCTGATACCAAAACATTATTCCGGCTTCTTGAGTATGAGGGCATCCACTGGCGGGAGTTAGGCGTTCAGTCGATGCAGGAGATGCTGAACTCTTTGCATTCACTGTACAAAAAGATTAATTATGGAATAAAGGAGATTTCGTTAGCAGAAATCCAGGACTCTACCGCAGCACAACTGTTGTTTTCCATTAAATCCTATATCAATGCTGCTGATAATAAATACTCAGGCCCCGGAGATAGAGGCATCGACAAATTTTTCGCCCGTATTTCTTTGCAAGAGGATAGCTTGTACGCTGATCAACGGATATCAACGGAGCAAGTTCTGATAAATCAATATTTCATTTTCCTTGACAGTTTTTTTGAGTATCTTATTCAAAGCAATATCCCGATCGTGGGAGGAAAAACGAAGACCAGCTTGCTCCCTGCACTGTATAAACTGTTTGCGTGGACCTGCGGATCGTTGATCGGAAACTATGCCGTCTTTTCGGACAACACAGAAGAAGTGTACAAAAACAATTACATAGAAGCTATCCTGGCAAGTGGGAAATGAAAATCCTTTACGTTGTCAATGATTTTTTCCCTCTCTATTATGGTGGGGTTGAAAGGTATGTATTAAATATCAGCAAACAATTGCAAAGGATGGGGCACCATGTCAAAGTGCTCACTTATGGTATGGACGACAAAGATCAGGGATATTCCCAGAAGGGGAATTTCTATTACAAGGAATATATTTATGAGAACATAGCGGTACTTTCTATAAGGCATGAAACAATCCCTCACGATATCGGATTTCGTATAGGAGATGCCCAGATGGAACAAGCTCTCGCCGATATTCTGAGCGAGGAATCTCCAGATCTTATCCACGTCGCCCACCCCATGAAATTAAACTCCGTTATCAGCCTTGCTGCGGAGTGCGGTATCCCTGTAGTTTTGACTCTCACGGACTTCTGGCTTTTGTGCCCGAGAGGGCGTTTTTTTAAGCCAGATTATTCGCCGTGCAATTCTCCCGGTGGTGGTGAGAAATGCATGCGTGAGTGCGGGATTGACGCTTCTGTTGTCGAGCGGTATCAGCAGGCAACTCTGATATTCGAGAAAGCGAGTAAAGTCATTGCTCCATCGAGGTTTATCATCAAGATCTTTGAAAACAATGGCTGGCAAAAGGAGATAATGCTCGTCAGGCATGGTTTTGTATATTCACTTAAAAGTGCAATTGCTCCCTCGAAAGTAAGCAAGAGAAAATCTGTGGTGTTTGGATATACGGGGTTAGTTACGCGTTTCAAGGGCGTCGACCTCTTGATTGAATCCTTCCGCAAGGTAAAACATGAGGACATATCACTCTCCTTGTACGGAGATATCTACCGGGAATGGATTTGGGAGAGGACATTCTATGAAGACATCGTAAAATCCACCGCAACAGATACGCGGATACAATTTATGGGGAAGTATACACACGATGATCTTTCCGCAATCTTCAGTGCTGTAGATATCACTGTCATCCCCTCTACAACACTTGAGAGTTACGGGCTTGTTGTGACGGAGAGCTTAGCACACAATGTCCCCGTAATAGTCTCCGATATTGTCGGCAGTGCCTATGAATATGTCGTTGACGGCAAGAACGGATTTATTTTCCCTGTAAACAAGCCTGAAATGCTCTCTGAAATTATCAGCAGTATTGCGTATGATCCTTCTATCCTGTCGGATCTGCGCAGCAATATTATCCCCCCCCCGCGAATCGAGGAAGAGGCCTTTATGCTTGAAAACATCTATAAGGAATTGTCGCATTGATTTATACTGTAAAAAAGAGGATTGCATGCCCACAATCTCTGTTGTAATTCGCGCGAAAAACGAAGAAAAGTCCATTGGATCAACACTGAAAGGTCTCCGTGGCCAGGATATAACTTTCCCCATAGAGACACTCCTTATTGATTCTGGTTCGACTGACCGGACGCTTATTATCGCCCGTGAATATAATTGTAAAATCATTCTTGTCCCTCAGGAATTATTCACTTACGGATATGCATTGAACAGAGGAATCAAAGAGTCTTCCGGAGAGATTATTTGTCTCCTTTCGGCACATTGTATACCGAGAAACGAACGATGGCTCGCGGAACTGGTACAGCCGATAGTGGCCGGATCCGTTCATGCCACCTTCGGAAGGCAGGTGCCGGTTCACGGGAGTGAATCCTTTTGAAGAGTTATCCTTACGGAAACACTTTCCTCCCCTGCCTAAAAAAAGCGGCCGAGTCCCTTTTTCCAATGCAAACTGTGCTTTCCTGAAGGAAATGTGGAATGTGATGCCGTTTAATGAGACCTTGCCGGGCTGGGAGGATTATCTCTGGTACCTCCTTCTCAATGAACGCTATATTTTTCAGTACCGTCCTGAGGCAGCAGTTACTCATACGCATCCATTTTCCATCAAGTCCGTCATGCGCAGGACCTATAACGATGGCAGGGCATTCGGGCTGATCAGGGATCAATATGGAATCGATATCTACAACACACTCTATCCGGGATTTATGTCAAAAGTCAGGATGCTCGTGGATGATCTTATAAACCATGTGACTTTTTTCAGGGATCAAGGGTATATAAAATATATTCCCTTGATCCCTGTGGTAAGATTTTTTTCCTATTTTACTTACTGGAAGGGCGTTCGATCAGCAAAACTGGGAGTAAGTCAGACGCTGAGAAAAATGGTATGACAGAGAACATGGACAAGCTTATTTCAATAATTGTAAGAACCAAAGACAGGCCGATACTCCTGAAAAGAGCGATAACGAGTATTGCCCGGCAAACGTACAGACCGATCGAGGTAGTGCTCGTGAACGATGGGGGCTGTGATCTTGATCTGGACGAATTGAAAGATGTCCTGAGCAATATCCCCTTGAACTATATCAGGCTCCATGAAAATACCGGAAGAGCACATGCGGCAAATGTGGGGATCGAGAATGTACGGGGAGAATATATCGGTTTTCTCGATGACGATGATGAGCTCTATCCCGAGCATCTGTATATCCTTACTCAGGCACTCGAACCAGAGGGACGGAAAATTGTCTATTCGGATGCGGAGATGGTTTTTACGGAATTGAAAGGAGATGAAATTGTCGAGACATTTAGATATGTCTTTTACTCGCATGAGTTTTCGCCTGCTGCCCTGCTCCTCCAGAACTATATCCCTTTCATGTGTCTCCTCTTCCCCAAGGAAGTATTTTCGGATGCGAGATTTGATGAAAGTTTTGATATCTTCGAAGACTGGATGTTCCTGATCCGGTTATCCAAGAAGCACTGGTTTCTCCATATTAAGAGAGTTACCGCAAAATATATGCAATGGAGCGATGAATCACAGATCACCAGGAGGGCACTGACGGAAGACTTCAGTCGAGAGGCTTACATGAGGGTATTGGAGTGGAATATGAAAAATATTTCATCAGAAGCCATCTATACCTATTGTGTTTTTATGGCTACAGAGAAAAAGAAATTTTTCGATGAACTCATAAAAAAGGAAGCAGACTATTTCAATGAAAAAGTAGCATTGACCAATGAGCTTTTAAGCTTGAAGTCGGAAAATCTGCATTTTAAGCTAGAAAAGAGGCAGCTGAGTGCGGAGAAACACCAAGTTGAACAAGAACTAGAAGAGCTGAGACAAGAAAGGGGAAGAATCCTCAATGAACTGAGTGACTTGAAAAAGTTCCTTGCAGAAATTTCCTCCAGTTTGGGATGGAATCTGGTTGAACGGTACCGTACCGTGAAGAATTGGGTTATCCCCGCTGGCACAATGAGGAGAAGAGGCTATGATCTTTTCCTGAAAAGCGTCAAAGTTCTGAAAAAAGAAGGCATGCAAGGGTTCCTCTCAAAGGCGGAGAAAAAAAGTCGATCGGAGCTGAAGAAAATCGAATACAGGTGGGGGCTGAATAGATTCCGAGGTATGCCTTCTGGAATGACCGTGGAGATATGCGATTTCTCTCAGCGGCCGGTCACGATCATTATGCCGGTCTATAATGGCCATGAATGTCTCGGTAGCTGTTTCGAAAGTATCATAAGGAATACCGATCTGGCCCTCAATTCCCTTATTCTTATTGACGATGGAAGTACTGATGCAAGGGTCCGGGAATATCTGGCAAAGATCAGAAAATGGCGCAATGGTCGCAATATACAGGTTCTCTGGAACAGAAAAAATTTGGGCTTTACGCAGACAGTGAACCGGGGAATGAAACGATCTCCGCAGGACGTCATTCTTTTAAACTCGGATACAATTGTTACGAGAAACTGGACAAACAAATTACAAAGAGCAGCCTATTCCAGCCCCCGGGTTGCGACTGCTACGCCGCTTTCTAATTATATGACGATTAATGGTATCCCTGAACCATTCCGTTTCAATCCGGTGCCCGAAGATATGACTGTCGATACCTTTGCCGATTTCCTCGATCATATATCTCTCCGTTATTATCCGAAGATACCGGCGGGAGTCGGTTTCTGTCTCTACATAAAACGATCAGTCCTCGATGAAGTAGGGTATTTCGATGAGAAACGGTTTGGCAGAGGATATGCAGAGGAGACAGACTTTTGCATGAGGGCCCTGAAAAAAGGATATATTCATGTCCTGGATGATGCTACCTATATCTATCATGTAGGCGGTGTTTCATTCGAATCCGTCCGGGATCCAGAAGTGCTCAGGACGAAGAATATGATGATTGAACAGAATCTGGAGACTCTGAAAGCACTGCATCCAGAGTACTCGAGTTTAGTTGAGCAGGCAATGAAAGAGAATCTTTTGCCGGTGCATGAATATATACGTTTAAGAATGAAAGCACGGGAGAATTAAGTTGACGCTGCTCTATGTGATAGACCAGAAGCCTGACGGATATCCGGGCGGCATCGAGTACCATCAGCTTGATCTCATCAGATATTTCAGGGAGAAGAATATCCCTGTCTTTCTTTTTTTTCCTGAAGAACATTCACTTTGTCTCAGGCAGTATCGAGGGGACCGTATCGACGAGACCAGGTACGAGGGCATGAAACTCAATGACCACAGGCTGAGAGATCCCCTCCTGGAAGAATCGTTCAAGAGGGTTCTCAACGACACAGATGCAGATATCGTCCATTTCCAGAGTATTCGGACAATGCCTCTCTCATTCATTGAAGTCGCAAAGAGTGCCGGGAAAAAAGTAATTGTCTCATTCCATGAATATTATTTCTGGTGCATCAATTGCATCATGCTTGCTCCTGATTTCTGCTGGTTCGAGCGGGATGAAAAGAAATGTTTTTCATGCCTCATGAGAACTCATTATCCTGTACCTGCAGGGTATGTGAAGCAGAGGAGAGAATATATCCAACACCTGTTCACGAAAATCGACAGGATTATCATGCCTTCTTTATATGTGCGGGACGTCTTTCTGAGCCTCTATAAGGGACTGAAAGAAGAACAATGTGTACTAATAGAATTTGGCGTAGACAGCAAGATCCTGGAGGAGTCGAACAGCATGACGACGGCCAGAACAGGCAGATTCCTGAAAATTGCATTCTTGGGGAACTTCCTCCACTATAAGGGTAACAAAACCTTTCTGGAAATCCTTGACTATTACCGGAATTCACTCGCCTTCCGATTTAGTATAATAGGAAATATTTTCGATCACTCGATCATTCCGGTCCAGAAGAATCTTTTTGTGGCAGGTGGATATACAAGAGACAATGTCGTGAAGAAAATACACGAGGTAAATCCTGATCTTATCCTCTTGCTCTCAAACTGGCCTGAAACATTCTCATACACCCTGTCAGAATCGATAGCGAGCAGCGTCCCGGTGATTGCAACCGATGGTGGCGCCCTCCGGGAAAGAGTTGCGAGTGAGTGCGCTGGATTTCTTGTGCCTGTGGAGAACCCTTTACCGAGGATCATCGAGATCATAGAGGATATCAGGCGCAATCCGGTCGTGATGGATTTTCTCAATGAAGCGGTCAAAAAGGCAAGGGGGAGGTTAAAAACAGTAGATGATATGTCGAAAATCACTTTTGCTGTCTATCGATCTCTCCTGCAGTAACGACGGGAAAATATTCTCCGGAGTGCAGGAGTCATAGTATGCCGGAAGACCAGGACAAGAACGGTGAGTTTGACTTCCCTCCCGGACATTATTTTTCACCGATTCCTTCTATAGAAGAGATAAAACTGCGGGAAGAATATATCTTCGATCAGTGGCCGGAAGCGCTTCCCGGGATCGATATGCGCGTAAGAGAGCAACTCGCGCTCCTGGAGGAATTCAGGAAATTCTACGGGGAGTTTCCGTTTGAAGCACAGGGCAGGGAAGGCCTGCGTTTCTCTCTCAACAACCCAAGTTACAGCCATTCTGATGCGTTAATCCTTTACTGCATGTTGCGGTATCTCAGGCCGAAGAAGATCATAGAGATAGGTTCGGGCTTCTCATCGTGTCTCATGCTGGATATTAATGAGATTTTCATGGGAAACCGTGCCAAGTGTACTTTTATTGAGCCGTATCCTGAATTGCTGCTCACACTTCTTAAGGATACGGACGAACCGCAGATCGAAATTATACCGAGCAGGCTTCAGGAGGTTGATCCTGATATTTTTTCCACGCTGTCTGCATCAGACATCCTGTTCATCGACTCCACCCATGTGTCAAAAGTAGACAGCGATGTGAACCATATCTTTTTCCGCATATTGCCCCTTCTCCAGTCCGGGGTGTATATCCATTTCCATGATATCTTTTATCCTTTCGAATACCCGAAGAGCTGGTTTTATGAAGGTCTTGCATGGAATGAAGCGTATATCCTCCGCGCGTTTCTTCAGTATAATAGCGAGTATAAGATCAAATTTTTCAACACATATCTGGCATACTTTTTCCGTGAAAAGTTTTTCCGTGAAATGCCTCTGCAGTTAGACTATGTAGGCGCGAGCATCTGGCTTGAAAAAGGTTCTCTGTAAAGGATGCCGGACAGCACAACACAGCGGGAGGTTCAGCCTTGTTCTTTATCGATTCACTATTGAGAATCCTCATGCCCGGCCGGCCGGGGAGAGTTGCAGCGCCGGACAGCTGCGGCAATATCTCTGCGAATAAATTCACGGGCAGGGACAGGCAGGGAATCGACACGCCCCTCCGCGATTCGGTTCGGAGGATGATTCTCGAGAATAAAGAGAATTTGCATAATCCCTTCTTTATCCTTATGCGGTATCTTACAGACCTCGATGAACAAATATCCGGTATTGCCCCGGTCTCCTGTGCCGAGTATGAAAACTATTTCAGGAAAAACTTTCTGCTCAGCAATTGCCCGCTTGCAATCGATCCTGTATCTGTGAAAAAACAGGAGGACATCATACAGTTCATCGATTCCTATGATCGTGCACATCTCTGGAAGATGGTCTCTCATGTATTTGTAGGATTAATCGGATTTCTTGTGAGCAGGAGGAGCAAGGTCAGCCTTCTCGATTTCGGATCAGGTCAGAGTTGCGGCATGTATGGAGAAAACGGTCGTTTTCTCTTTACAGGGAAGCACGTCGATACCGATGCCGTTGCATTCTGGGCCATTGATGAACTCCATGAACCCTCAGGGGCTATTTTTCAAAAAGCGAATTATCTGAAAAGCAATATTCTCTCGTTCACTCCCGGGGAAAAATTTGATCTCATAACAGGCCACCATGTGCTCGAACACTGCTGCGACTGGCAAGATGTCATTGGACATGTCGCAGGGCTTCTGAAGGAAGACGGGTACCTCTATCTTTCTTTCCCGCGCTTCGGTGGATTTTACGATACCGTCTACCGCCTGATTTCACCGCATGACCATTGCGCTGATTTCTCTCTGGAAACTCTTATAAGCACTGCCGGGAAGAACGGTCTCAAAGAGTGCCTGGTGGATGTCTATGTCGATCCGAACGGCAAATTCGACTGGATACCTTCGATATACCCAGAGCTTGTCAGCAAGCAAATGTCTGACTGCTTTTATGACCTCTGTATATCGATCGATTCAAAACTGCTCATAGGGTATCACCATTACGGATATTACGTGGTTTTCAGAAAAACTTCCTGAGTACGTAACCCTTCATATATGCGGAAAGTGTTCGGGAAAATATTTAACCCGATAAGGGTATTCAGGCGCCTTCGCATGGTCCTTGAAAAAAATCTTCAAACCATTCGGGTAAAGAGAGACTAAGGTGCGGGAAAATATTTTTATCACCCTGTCTGCGCACGGCGCATAAAAAAGATTCCTGATGAACAGGAATCCTCACCTCTTATGAGTTTCCGGAGGGTGGCAGCTTGACAATACCCGGCGAATAAATTATTGTTACTAAATTATAGCAGTGCAAGAAGGAGGCTTCTTTGAGATTCAGGATATTCGTTGTTTCCCTGCTTATTTGCATGGTCGTTTCAGTGCAAATGTCCTGTCCTGTCTTTTCTCAGGAAATCGGACAGGGAGCAGGAGAAGATATTGGTGATGAGCAACGGACAATAATTCAGGACAGGCAGCAGCAGATAGAATCTGTTGTTCAGGATAAACTCAAAAAAAGGCTCCCCGGCAGAGACATAAGTTCCGGGGCTTCAGGCTCGAAACCGATCGCCACCAGTTCGCCTACAGAAACGGATATACAGGAAGTGCCGGTAAGAGAACCGCAGGAGCTTGATGCACCAGCAGGAGCTTGAGCCCCAGGAAGAACAGCAGCCTGCTTCGGTGCAGGTCGAGATCGAAGAAGAACCTGCTCTTCCGGTAAAGGAAAAGAAACAGGCAGGGCCCCCAACGGTAAGTTTCTTCTTTGATGACGCGGATATCTTTGAAGTGGCACAGACAATCTTCGCAGACGTGCTCAAGGTGAATTACCTTATTGATCCCCAGGTGAAGGGCAGGGTGAATTTCAGGACGGTCACCCCGATACCGAAAGATGAAGTCCTCCCGGTCATGGAGATTATCTTCAGGCTCAACGGAATTGGGTTCGTTGAAGAGGGGGGGCTTTACAGAATCATTCCCCTTACTGAAGTCCCGAGAGAACTGGTCTATGCACAGATAGGAAAAACCCCGGACAAGGTGTCCATCGAAATGTTTACCTTCAAAAATCTGGACTTGAAGGAATCTCTGCCCGATATCGAAAATGCACTGGGACTGCACCTGAAGGGAGGCACGGTAAGGATCATCCCCTTCTATCGCATGAATGCGCTGCTCGTCGTGGCGTCTTCACCGGAACAACTTGGATATATAAAACAGTGGGTGGCTACCTTTGACAACATGTTTGCGGTTGCCCGGCCAAAGATTTATGTGTATCCGTTGCAGAACAGCAAAGCTACCCATATCGCTTCACTCCTCCAGTCAATTTTTACCGGGACGCAATCCACCGCTTCTTCGACAACTGCCGCGAAAACAGAGTCGGCAAAAACTGCCGGAAAAACCAGTGCTCCCGCGCCTTCTTCTGCCGCACCGCAAACCGGCGCTGCTGCAACAGTCACCGGCGGAGGAAACTTTGTATCTTCAGAGGCCAGGATTTTTGCGGATGAGATAACCAACACATTGATTATCCTTGCGAACCCTACGGACTATGCATTTATCGATGAGACGATCAAGAAGATCGATATCATGCCAAGGCAGGTGGTTATCGAAGGGCTTATCGCACGGGTAGACCTGATCGATAACCTCAGTTTCGGCTTCTCCTGGTCATTGCAGTCAGATTTAAAAATTCACGACGTGAAACCCTTTAGCCGCGATATAAACCTGGGCGGAGACTTCTTCAGCAAACCATTGGGGACAACCTATAATACCGGCGCGGGCGACGGATTCACCTTTGTCGGGACAGACCCGTCCGGCATTGTGCGGGCCCGCCTCACGGCAGCGCTCAAGGATTCAAAAGCCAAAATCCTTGCAGCGCCGCACATCCTGGTGTCCGACAACAGGGAGGCGAGGATACAGGTCGGATCGCAGATACCGCTTGCCACGCAGACATCAACGGGAATCGAGACTACCACGACGGTAACCTCCACCATCCAGTATAAAGATATCGGGATTATCCTCAACGTGAAGCCGCAGATCAATGACAGCGGACTGGTTGCCCTGGAAATAACCCAGGAAGTTTCCTCACTCGGAGATAATGTGAAGGTTGCAGGTCAGGATTTTGCTTCAATAAACAAAACAGAGTCCACCACGAACCTCGTCGCGCAGGACGGAGAGACGATTATCATCGGGGGGCTGATACGGGAGGATGCAACAAAGTCCAAAGACGGCATCCCGATCCTCAGCAAGATCCCTATCCTGGGACATCTCTTTTCGAATACGACGGATAATACCCAGAGGACTGAACTCATCATTCTGCTTACGCCGCATGTGATAAGGAACCAGAGAGAAGCCGGGAAAGTGACTATCGACTACATTGACAGATACCAGGGGACTACCAAGGATGAGGCGCTAAAAGAGTTCATCAAAGAGAAAATCCAATGAGAGATGAGCGGCAGAAGAATGAACCTGGGTAGCTTCCCCGTTGGCTGAACATTCCCCAATGCTTCAGGAATCAGAGATTATCCCCTTTCATTGTTCCCCTCCCGTCGGAGAGAAGATTCTCGTCCTTGCACCGCATCCCGATGACGAAACGCTCGGATGCGGCGGAACGATATATCTTCTCGTCAAAGCGAAGAAACAGGTGAAGGTTGTTTTTCTTACGAGCGGTGACAAAGCAGAGCCGCTTCATCCCTTGTCTGCAAAGAAGCATGGGGAACAACACATTACCGACTATTCCCTTATGCGGGAGAAGGAAGCAATCAAGGCGCTTAAAGTTTTGCAGGTGTTTGATTGTGAATTTCTTCGGTTCCCTGACCGGGAACTCTCTGCCTGTTCCCGGAGCGCTCTTCAAAAGATTGTTCAAATTCTCCGGGAATATGTCCCTGATACGATTTATAGTCCCTCTCCTCTCGAGCTGAATCCTGATCACAGAGCTACGGCTGCGTTTGCGATTGAAATGCACAGAACAATGGCGCAGTCAGGCATGGCAGGACACCTTACTCTTTTACGAGGTAACGGTACCACTCAGGCCGAATTTGCTTGTGGATATCTCGACTTCGTACGGCAGGAAGAAAAAGGCGATGAAAAAATACGCATCACAACTGAAGCTGAACAACTATCTGGGCCATGTTACCGCAGTGAATATTTTCAGGACACTGACAGTGGAGGGGAACAAAATATATCGAGGCGTTCTGGCATATGCAGACCCCGCTGAACAATGAGGAGATCGCCCGATGGCTCAGTTATTCACCGGCCGATAATGTGGAAAAAATACAACACATGATCTGTAAAATACACAGGTGACCGCATTCCTGCGTATGTATGTGTTTGAACTGTAATGATTTTCAATGCAAAAAGAACTGGCCTGTTTTTTGCTTTATAAATATAATACTAAAATACTTGACACTAGGATAACTATACTCAAAGTGCTTGACAGCCAGAGAAGTAAGTGTTTATACTTTTAGACTATGAAAAATAAAGGAGCTTGTTCTAAAAAAAAACTTGACAAAGGTGACTCCTTTATTTACAATTTACGCAAAAGTAACAAGATGTTCTTTGATTATATGAAGCATATTCATAGTTATAAGCTATCATTTAGATAGCACTTAAAATTGTTAAGATATTACAAAAGTGAAGGAGGTGATAGGGACAGGTAACAGGGTAGTTCAAGTTTTCCTGGAGTTTTGCTGGTCTTAGCCCTTGGCTAAAAAATTCAATGTTCATCTTAAGGTAAAAGGAGGTTTTAAAAGTGAGAAAACTGGTTTTAGCATTAATGCTAAGTGTTTTGCTCTTAGGCTTCGGATCCGCTATGGCAGCGACCTCTGCTTTTGAGAATCTGCCTGGCGGCGCTTCTGTATCGTATTTCGAATGTAATAATGGATGGGAATCACTTATCAACATCCAAAACACTACTAGTGAAACCTGTGGTGACTCCCCGATAGTTGTCCATGTTACAATGTATGATCAGAATAGCGTTGATATTCTTGATTTTGACGTTCCTCTTTCAGCGCGTGACAACTGGGGCGCTTCAATCACCTGTGATGGCGTAAACATTACAAGCACACCGAGTCTGCCGGTTTGGTTCAGCGGCGGAACTTATACTGGCGCAGAAGTCAGATCAGCTCCCTTCGCAGGAAACTTCGGTTACATTGTTACAACGGTAACAGGCGTTGACAGATGCGACAGAACCCCAATTACACCTTTTGGCACATGTCAGACACAGCTTCCCAGACTTCCCATTGGCCCTCCAGGCACCAACGTATGTGACGCTGCACATTACAATGACGGAGATCCGAGAAACGATACACTGACTGGTGTGGATGCATATCTCCCCGACTCGATGTTCATGAGAACCGCCCTGATCAACGTAGGCCAGGGTGTTGCATACGCTTTGAATGCTCAGATGGTTCAGGGATTTGCCAATATCGCAGTACTCAACGAAACTGCCGCTCCTGCTTCCCGACTTCTGGGATTCAATCCCTGACGCTCCTTGCGGTATAGTCAACTGGGATAGCGATGCCAATTTTGCGGAGAACCACATCGGAACCGATGACGGTAACGGCTTTAATCTCGATACCTGGGAACTATACCTCACACTGAACCTTTTGCCTCTGAAACCGCTGGTAATAGTAGATGGCTGCGCTGTTGCGGCACCGCCGTTTAACCGCGGAACCATATACAATGCTGTCGGCAGCGGCAACAATGTATATTGGGCAAGGTGGAATGAAAACCCCGCCGTAGGCTCCGAGACATCACTAATTACCGTATTCCCGGCTAACAGCGGTCCCGGCAATGTCGGAGCAGAGTCCAGGGTCCTAGGCCTGCTGCATTACAATGACAATGAGGATTCAATCTCTCAGTCTGTAAACCCGGCAGAAGTTGACGTTCTCGACTGGGGACCTGAACTCACGGTGAACGGACTTACCGGTGAGACGAGAATCACTGTGGCCGCCCCGATGTTCGGCTTCAGCTACACAATAGTCGGAACCTTCGCAGACCTTTACCCGGTCGTGAGGGAGAGGGCAAATTACCTCTGGCTTAACCATCTGCCTGCAACCGGTAATCTGCCTATTACCCCTCCGCATCCTGCTTCCTGGGTGCCAGGGTTCTCAGAAGTTCTGCAGATATCCTCTGAATAACTTGCATCGAATAAGATAAGAGAAGGCGGGTATAATATACCCGCCTTTTTTTTTCCAAATATTTTTTGCCATACAAGAGAGGTGTTTACATGAAAGGGAAGTTTTTTTTATTTATCGTTCTGCTTACACTTACCGCCTGTGCATCCCTGCCCGGCCGTTCCGGAAGCCTGGAGGACAGGGTGTCTGCCTATTGGAATGCAAGGATAGCTGAGGACTATACAAGGGCATTTAGTTATGAGGAGAAAGCGCTGGACAAGAACGTCACCGAGAAAGGTTATATGGAAAATCTCATCAAACACGGATTAAAAGTTAAGTCCTTTCAGATCGGCGAAATATATTATGAAGACGAAAACAGGGCAAGGGTGAAGACCGAGGTCACCTACACTATACCCCCGTTGGGCAAAATAGAGAGAGATGAAAACAGTCCCATGAAAAACGTTTTTCAGGATACGTGGATCAGGAAGAATGGAAACTGGTACCATACTATTTCAAAGTTAGGTGGAAGACCGTCTCTTAGCCAAGAATGACATGATACCCTTCTTTTTGCTCAGGGTTTCAATATGAGAAGAGAAGTTTTCCTGAAGACACGAGATAAATAATGTCTTATGCTGAATACCGATTAAAGGAGAACATACAATGGCCAGAATTCTGACCCTTATTTTCTGTATAGGATTGCTTATAGGGTTCACCGGCAATCTCTCAGCTTCTGAAGTTGCTGCCCGCGTGAACGGTATTGTGATCACAGACGATGACATAGAGAGCTATATAAAGACATACGCTTCACCCCAGATATCGCTAAGCAGACAGGATGCCCTTAAAAACCTTATCGCAGAAGCGCTCCTCTATGCAGAGGCGAAAGAAGTGAAAATCGACGAACAACCAAAGATCAAGAGAGAACATAGAGCGGGAAATCAGAAGGATTTACGCTAATGTAATGATCGATGAGAAGGTTAAGTCAAAAATTACCGTTACCGATCAGGAGATCGAAGCATATTACCAGAACAATAAGGAGCGATTTACTGAGCCGGCACTGGTGAACTTCAATATGGCACGGATTGCAAAAAAGGACAAAAAAGGGAACCCGGTTGACAGAGCGGTGGCACAATGCATGGTCGAGGAATGGAAAAAGCAGCTTGGCGAGCCAGTTGCTTCTGTCATAGCACTGTGCCAGAAGAATCCGGATCTCCTCATAGAGGCATTGACTCCTAATGCGGTGAGAAAAGGCATATGGGACGAGAAAGTGGACAAGGCGATCTTTACAATGCAGCCCGGAGAGGTGAGCGATGTCATAGAGAATGATCTGTCCTACATGGTAATAAAACTTGTATTTGTAAGTCCAGAGAATCTGTATGAACTGAAGGCAGTTTCGGATTCGATCAGGAAGACGTTAGAGCAGCAGAAATTTGTGGCTCTCAGACAGAGTTATCTCGATGAACTGCAAGGGAAGTACAAAATAGAATTAATGGGAAAAACGCAATAAAACTACCACCAGGCGGCTGAAGGATCGTAAAGCCGTCTGGTGGCAAAGAGTAAAATCAAAATTGAAAGTTTAGCAGGTAATTATTCCCGGGTTTCGAACGCAGTCACAATCACAGTCGTCGGAGACGCAGTCCTTCAGGTCTCCAAATCCATCAGCCTGTGCTGTAATATCTCCAGGCATTATGACCGGACAAGTTGTGTCACAAATACAGGCGCACTCTACGACGCCGTCTTTCAGTACTTCTTCAGCAAAACAGGGGATTGCGGTGAAAACTACCAGCAGACATGCAGCTGCAAACATCATCATCTTCTTCGTCATACCTCTCCTCCTAATTTAGGATGATTAAATCTTTCATCAGATTGACTCATCCGCCAATCTGTTTGCGAATACAATTAAGTATAAGAAAGAGAAAACAGAAAGTCAATACATAAAAACTGATCTGTAACAGCAAAATGATAATGTCCTATATGAGCAAAGTAGAAATGTCCTATTCATTAGATGCTAAGCTGTCTCTTTCAAGAAGGAGGCAGGATGGCGGAAAGGGACATTATCGCGATGAGCCAGAAGGAGCTGAAACGATTACACGTGATCCATAAAGTAGTGGAGGGGGCATTAACGCAGGTACATGCTGCAGAGATAATTTCATTAAGTGAACGACAGATACGACGGATAGTAAAGCGTATAGGAGCGGAGGGTGATAGGGGGATACAGCACCGATCTCGGGGTAAGGAATCCAACAGGAAAAGGCCCGGGAAGCTCGTAGAGAGGGTTACGCGGTTGTACCGGGAGAAGTATCAGGGGTTTGGGCCAACGCTCACTGCGGAGAAATTGCTTGAACTTGATGGCATAGCGATAAGCAAAGAGACTGTCCGGCGGTGGCTGATAGAGACTGGGCAATGGCAGAAGGGGCGTAAGGTCAGGACGCACCGGCAGTGGCGGGAGCGGAAGGATTACTTAGGGGAGATGCTGCAGTTGGACGGTAGCCATCACGACTGGTTTGAAGGCAGGAGGCCGAAGTGCGTCCTCATGGCGTACATCGACGATGCCACAAGCAGGGTCTATGGAAGGTTTTACGAATATGAGGGCACTATCCCGGCTATGGACAGCTTCAAGCGGTATATCAGGAAATATGGTATAGCGATGAGCGTCTACATGGACAAACATACGACGTACAAATCACCGGCTGAACCTTCCATAGAGGATGAGATAAATGGGACAATGCCGCTGAGTGAATTCGGCAGGGCATTGACGGAATTAGGCGTAAATATCATTCATGCTCACTCTCCGCAGGCCAAGGGACGAATTGAAAGGCTTTTCAACACGCTGCAGGACAGACTGGTGAAAGAAATGACGCTCAGGGGCATCAATACGATCGAAGAGGCCAACAAGTACCTTGACACCTATCTATCAGTCCACAATAAGCGGTTTGCTATTAAAGCGAAGGAGCAGGAGGATTTGCATAGGGAGGTGCCCATGGGACTCAATCTCGACAATGTCCTGTGCATCAGGACGAAGAGGGCTCTGAGAAACGATTTTACCATAGCTCACAACAGCAAGCTCTATCAGATAGAGAAAGGTGTGAGGACAAAGGAGGTAACAGTACAGGAGCGAGTTGACGGAAGTATGCTCATAACCTTTAACGATGTCAGATTACCGTTCAGGGAGATAACGACAAGGCCTGAGAAACAGCAGAAGCCGGTACACACGCGTCGGCATAGAAGACCCACTCCCTCATCTGACCATCCCTGGAACAAATGGAATAGCCAGTTGTTCAGACAAATGCGGGGGCAGAGCAAAAGATCAATGGTGGCTGCCACTTGAAAACCGGACATTTCTACTTTGCCTTGACATACATAAAAACTGATCCTGGATCTATCGCAATAAAACTGCCACCAGGCGGCTGAAGAATCGTAAAGCCGTCTGGTGGCAAAGAGTAAAATCAAAATTAAAGGTTTAGCAGGTAATTATTCCCCGTTTGGAACGCAGTCACAATCACAGTCGTCGGAGACGCAGTCCTTCAGGTCTTCAAATCCTTATCAACCTGCGCAGAAATATCGGCACTGGCAACAACAGAGCCGGACATGTTGTGTCACAAACACAGGGGCACTCTACGACGCCGTCTTTTTCAGTCTTGATCCTTCCAGCTGAGCAAAACAGGGGATTGCGTTGAAAACACCAGCAGACATGCAGCTGCAAACATCATCATCTTCTTCGTCATACTCTTCCTCCTTTCATTCAAAAATTACACAACTATATTAAATACAAACTATGCAAATCTCTTCATGTCCTTCCACACAATATAGAGAAATAGAGAAACTTATGGAAGTAGGATCGTATCATAGTTTTACAGTCGCTCATTCCGTTCTTTGTTAACTTATTCCCCGTTTGGAACGCAGTCACAATCACAGTTGTCGGAGACACAGTCCTTCAGGTCTCCAAATCCATCGTCCCCCTGTGCTGTGATATCAGCCATCAGTTAAAAATACCTCACAGTCTATTTTACACTCACAGGCGCACACTTCGACGCCGTCTTTCAGCTCTCCTTCCAGCTGAGCAAAACAGGGGATTGCGGTGAAAACTACCAGCAGGCATGCAGCTGCAAACATCATCATCTTCTTCGTCATACTCTTCCTCCTTGGCGATTGGCCATATATTATCTCTATACTACTATATGAATATGTAACCCTAAGATCATTAAAAATTATACGGCACAAGATATCGAAAGTCAAGTATTTTTTTTCATATGAAATTAGTTGGCTTTCGTATTTTCCCTTATTATAACTTGTTGATATTCCATGGTTTATTTAGTCTGACCCGGACATTTTCAAAACATCTCTGTTCAGAATAATAAATTGACCTCTGTTGAGGTCCGAACACAGGAAGTCGGAAGGTGCATATATGTCGCAAACAGAAAGATATGCACAGTCAAGGCCGGGCAGGAAAACTTCCTCGGACGCCACTGTTTCAGAAATCGGATTATACAGAACCTTGATTCTACTTCCTGAACCTTCCATGCTATGTACCGATACGATAAGATCTTCAGCGCCGTCGCCATTGATATCTTTGGCGATAATTCTTCTCGGAAGCCCTTGCAGGGGAACTTCGCGGAAAACAGTGAAGCTCATGCCCCCCGTTTGTTCCAGCAGAGCAACCTTCCCAGCGCTTTCAAGGGCAGCTGCAATGAATAATTTACCGTTATGTTCAAAAATACCAATACTGGATACTGTAGAATCAAATGTGTGAAGAACTTCAACATTGAACTTTGTATCAGAGGTATTGATCGCGGCAAGGACCCGTTGCCCGGTATAGTCTGCGATCAGGATGTCTTTCCTGCCGTCTGCATTAATATCATAAACTAAAGCCTCTTTTAAGCCGGCCTCGCCGAAAATACTTTTTGTTTGCGGCACAGAGAGGGTTTCTTCATCGAACTTGTTTCCCCCTCGATTGAAAAGAATTTTTATGTTCCCGGAATTGAGGCCGAGGATAATCATATCTGCTTTCCCATCCCCGTCCAGATCCCCCGATGTGATAAAAACCCCGAATTTTGGAGTATAGAGCCGCAGGACGTCAGACCGGTGGAACAGGCCGTTTTCGTTATAAAATGCAGGACCTACCAGCGTTTCTGTAGCCGTTACGAGGTCCATGTCACCGTCAGAGTCAATATCAATTGCAGAGAGGTACATATTGTGGGTGTAGGTTTCATAGCGAATAGGCGCAGATAATCCCTGCGGTGAATTCAGGAAAATGTTGAGGAAGGGGGATTTTTCAGCAATGGCAATATCCCTGAGACCGTCCCCGTTCAAATCTTCGCATACAGCATTCCTTGGTGCCCTCATCTCAGCCTGATAGGCAATAAATTTTGAAATATCAGCCTTGCCGGCATGATGTGCGATTTGCTGATTTCCCGTGCATCCTGCAATCATCAATGAGAGCAAGAGTACTGAAAAAAGATGTTGTAATCCTGTCATACTATCTACCTCCGAGAATATATTATTAACGGTCTCAAAATAGTATTCATATTTCACCCTCTCCTAACCCTCCCCCCTCAAGGGGGAGGAACTAACTATAATCCCCTCTCCCCGGCGGGAGAGGGCAAGGGTGAGGGGGATCATTTATGTATTTATTATTATGAGACTGTTAATAATTATACCATAAAGGAGAATCAAGAGCCTGGCCTATTGCGGAACAGAGAACATTTGCTTCCTGGGAAAAATACAGGGCACAAATAGAGCCATAAACGGATAGGCCTCAACAAAGTAGCGAGGTTCGGTGTGCATGGGAATATGGATCATGATGAGATACATGATAACCATAAGTGGCAGAATCGTCATTTGACCCTGCTTTGTTAAAAAAGCAGCAATCAACCCTGCAAGGCTAAGCACATACAATGCGCTTCTCATGCTGTTTGCGAACATGAAGGCATATCCTGTCAGCCTGTGATATACGAATGGCTGATATTCAGCGAACAGTAGTGTTCTCAGATTATTCTTCATAACGGCACTATACTCCCATGGATGATGTTGTATCCAGCTATTTGCCGCATACCTCAGAAGTCTATCAGCAGCTATGATGTCTGTGGTAGCAGGTGGGTCTATTTTCCAAGCATCTGCATAGATCAGGAAAGAGGCGGCGAGGGTTTCTTTTGCTTCGGAGGAGAAGTTGCCTTGCTCATTGAGCCTGATGCGGTGATCGCCTTCAGTCAAGAATTCGTTTATTTCCTTTATTTTCTCATTCCTGTCCATTTGTATTGCAATAGCCTCAATATCTCTATGGAGACCGGGCGTCGATTTGACAATTCCTGCCATAAGATTAAACCCTATGCCTGCGAGACGAAGGGGGGTAAATTTGAGGCCTACTCTATAGTTGGCGACACTCCAGGGAAGCAGAACAAGCCCAAGAAAGAGAAAAAAAATTAAAACATAAGCAACGGAATACTTGTATGCACGTAGTTGTGAAAGGATAGCGAGCAGAATAAATAGGGGGAAAAAAAAGAAGGTTGGCCGCATCAGTATCAATAAACCCATGAATATCGCGAGTGCAATCACAAGGGGAGGATTTCTTTGTTCTCCAGAACGAATCTTCGTTGTCACGAACATGCAAAGTACAAGCAGAAAGATAGTCAGGGATTCACTGAGGACCACATGGGTGAGAGCAGCGGTATGTGGAAGAAGTGCAAAAATTATTGATGAGAGCAGGGCAGAAAAATTGCTTCCTGTAAGAGAAAGGGAAATCCTGCCGATCATCCAGATTGTCACAAGGTGTGAGAACAACTGAATTATTCTGAGAAGTGTTAACCAATCCTGACCGGATATTTTCATTATTAAAGCAAGAATCATCGGATAAAGAGGAGGTCTCACGGGTGAGAACGGTTTTTCATTTCCTGCAGACCCGGAAAAAGAGGCAGTCTCTAACAAGTTTATCGCAATTCTCTGAAATAACCCTTGATCATCAACCGACATCATGTCATAGGAGGCGCTGTCAAGATGGTACAGGCATAAGGAGAGAACTAAGCCGGCTAAGCATGGGAAAAGCAGAAAGTGTTTTTTTGCAATTGCGACGAAGCTGTTCCCGTAACCTGGTTTCACGCTATGGAGATATATTTGTGTTGGATTTTTCGTTCTTTAAAATTTCGCTGATCACAAAAGCGGGCCGATTCTTTATCTCTTCAAATATTCTTGCCAAATATTCTCCTATTATTCCGAGTGCGATCATCAGAATGCTCCCGATTAAGAGAACTATGAGGATGACGGTGGTGAACCCTTCAACAGCTTTCCCGCTGATTTTTATGTACAGTGTCTGAATTCCGAGCACAGTGCTGAACGCAAGGGTTATGAAACCCAGAAGGGTCACCAGATGAAGGGGCAGGGAAGAGAAAGAGGTTACGGCGGTGACTGCAAGCCGCAGTCGTTTCATGAGCGAAAAGGAAACATCTCCCCCTATCCTCTCATCAGGGGAAAAGGGAACTTCAACTGTCTTGAGTCCGAAAGAAGGAACTAACATCCTGAAAAAACGTTCTTTTTCGCTTAGGGACAAATACAGGTCGATTGCTTTTCTGCCGAGGAGTTTAAAATCAGTATGCCTCCGGATATCGAATCCCGTTGCTGTCCTCAGAACCCTGAAGAAGAATGCGCTTCCGATTTTGTTCAGGAATGTTTCCTTCTGACGGACTGTCTTGACTCCTTCAACAACTTCATATCCTTCATTTTTCCAGAGGGAGAGCATCAGGGGAAGCAGTTCAGGAGGGTGCTGAAGGTCGGCATCCATGATGACGGCGGCTTCTCCCTGTACAAGGCGAAGGCCTGCATGGATAGCTGCTTCTTTCCCGAAGTTCCGGGAAAACCGCACTGCTTTGATATGGGGAGATGATTGACAGAGCGTCCTCAGTGTCTGCCATGTGGCGTCCCTCGATCCATCATCGATAAAGATCAGGTCATATGCATATTCGGGCCGGCTGAGCACGGCATCTATTTTTTCCGCCAGATGAACGAGACCTTTTGCCTCGTTGAAAACGGGAATTATGATAGAAAAATTATTGGACATAGTCACTGTCTGCTTCCACATTATATTACAAAGAAATGAGCCATTTGAAAAGAGAATAAGGTAAAATGGAAGCTATGAACCCTGAGAGGACCAAAGCTATCGTACAACTGGCAGTTCATTGTATACTCTTCCTCTCCCTCCTTCAGTTTCTCTATCTCCCTCTTCTCACGGGCTATTTCAGCGCAGACGACATATCATGGATATGGTTTTCCGCCACAAAATCAACAGGAGAAATTTTTTTCAGTCCCCTCGAATACCGGTCAATCAGTTCAAACAACTTCACCCCAATGCTCGGATTGTCGTTCAAGATTGACTGGCATCTCTTCGGCATGAAACCTGAGGGATATTTTTTCCATGCCATACTTGCGACGCTTGCTGCGGGTTCAGCCCTGTTTTTGCTCATCGACCTCTATACCGACCGACTCACCGCGCTTGCTGGTTTTAATCTTTTTCTCCTGAATCCCATCGTGCTCTCCGTTACGGGTTGGAATGCAGCAAGGCATTATATGGAAGGAATGCTGTTCGCTCTTCTGGCATTGTATTTTTTTGTCAGGAAAGACAGAACTAATCAGATGTCTTTCGCAAGCGGACTTTTTTTCCTGTTGTCTCTCCTCTGCAAAGAAGTGTATGCAGTGCTCCCTTTTATAGGAATTCTTCTCTCCAGAAGTTCATTCCGGCAGAAGATAGTGAATACCCTTCCAATGTTCGTGATGCTCCCTGTGTATGCGCTCTGGCGATTATGGATGCTTGGCGGCATTGGCGGGTATCCCTTTGATAATACTGTGCCTTCCGGAACGGTGCTTGATGGGGCGGTGAATGTAGTGGCTGCTTTTTCCGAGTTTCTCTTCAATGTCCAGTTTGCTCTTGTGGCCTTGTTCATTGTTATTGCCGCGGTTACGGTAAGGAGATCGGTCCTGATAAAACCCGGAATGTGCCTTGTTCTCCTTTTCCTCCCTATTCTGCCTGTCATCGGTCTTGTAGAGAACAATTACGGATGGTCAAGATATTTTTTCCATATTTCCGTATTTCTGGTTACAGTCTTTGTTCTCTGGACAAGAACGAACATCGGACGAGAGGATTGGAGGAAAATTGCGGCAATTCTCATATCGGTTGCTATTGCATTTCTTTTTCTTCTCCGGGCGATAGAAGTAAAGACAATGCTGATGAACGAGAGCATGGTTGCAAGGGCAGTAGCAGCAGAATATTGTTCAACCGGTAAACTGTATATCAAACAGACAGAACCCGCATGGTTTTATGATGGGCTGCACGACATATACCGCATTTTTTACAAGCGGGAGATAAACACCTTGGTAGTGCCCGATGATATGCTTATTCCCTATCTTTCTCATGAACAGAGACAGGCGATGTTATCAGCAGGTTACCCCTTGACAGACCATAGGAAGTATCTCTCCGGAGAACATGTGCTCAATGGTTTTCTGGAGGTAAAAGGATATAGGTTTTCCTGGTCATTCGGCCCATACTCATCTGGCCGGTATTTTATCTTAAAAGGGAGGCAAAGCGGACTGTACACTTACCTGTTTCCGATGAAAAGGGAAGCGACATATCAATTCGGCCGTTATTATCCCGGGAACGAGCCGGAAATAATTTACCTGAGGGTTCTTTTCCGGTCTCCTGAAGGCTGGGAAACGCTGAGCGATGAGTATCGTATTGAAATTCCCGGTGACCGCAGGATACTCTTATAGTGGTCCGATGTTTTTCAGACTATAAGGCATAGAATGACAGAGAATATCTTTATACGTGAATTTGAAGAAAAAGACATCCCGGCTATTCTTGAGCTTTTCTCGATCTGCTTTCAGAAGCAGGTAACGAGTGACTGGTTCATGTGGAAATACAGGCGTTCCCCATTTGGTTCAAAAGGATATGTGGCTGCAGACGGGGGCAGAATCGCAGCTTTTTACGGCGGGATAAAACTTTCTTTTGCATTCATGGGGAAAAGCTTGTGGGCATTCGAGTTCTGCGATGTAATGACTCATCCGGAATACAGGGGACGCCTCGTGAGCAAGACGCCGCTGATTGTAAAAATCGGGGAAAAGTTTTATGAAGAAAACCCGATGGATTTTGCATTCGGTTTCCCGTCCGTGAGACATGCCAGGCTGCAGTCACTGAGGCTGGGCGGGCAGGGTTACAGGCGGGTACAACTCTTCACGAAGACAAAATTGGAAAAAAATCAGCCGGTTCAGAAATTCAAGGTCAACAACGGATGGGGATTTTTGTCAAAAGAGGTGCTTGAAAGATTATCCCGAATACAGCATGGGAAACGTTTTTCTTTCCGGAGGTTGAGAAGGAAATTTGGTGAGGACAATATGATAAACCTGCTGAAGACTCATGAATACCTGACATGGAGGTATCCTGAGCATCCTTTGAGAAAATATGACCTCTTCGCATTTGAAAGGTTCAACAGCATCAAGGGCTATATAGTATCTGACGAACAGGATGGATGGATGAACGTGCTGGAAATACTCTGCGGGAAAGAGAAGAATGTGGAAGAGATGTTGACAGCTTTTGAATCTTATATCGCAGGCCATGTGAGGACATTGCAGGGTCTGCGGATGTGGGTGCATCCCCGCGAATCGGTTGCAGCCACCATAAAAAGGTTGGGATACGGGGGTGAGGACAACGTGCCTGTAGCTTTCTGCCCGGTTAAAGTAAGCTGTGGTGTTACCCCTGAAATATTCTACGACCGGTACTATTACAGGATGGGGGATTATGACGCTTCCTGAGATAAGGGTTAACCCTTCCCCTGTTTCCCCTGCTTGATCCTAAAATATCTCAGCGCCCATAAGGTCTTTGAGAATAGTGATATGGTAATCTCTTGCATCGACTCTATGCAGACTCCCGATTACGCGCAAAACATTTTTTATCTGATATCTCACCACCAGTTGATTATAGGCGAGATCACAGATACGAAGCGGCGTGCCTTCAATATCAGGGTCTCCCTCGTCAACGAATGTCTTGTCATCGAGAGCATTGATCAAGAGTTCTTTTATAGGTTGTCCTCCCGCTAATTTTGTCGAGGCACGAATGATGTTTGCCCTGGTCAGTACGTTCCCTTTTTTGTAGCGTGAGAGAATACTGTCGACTGCTTCATCGGGGAAAACTCGAAGAATTTTTTTCGCGATATAGAAATCACGCACTCTGTCTATTCGTTTGCCATCGACCGATTCTCTCTGGGGTTTTTCGAGTGACTGCAGCGCGATACGAATTGCCTTTGCTCTTTGGTTCTTGAACCTCTCGAAGATAGATTTGTGCAACAAGTTGTTATCAAGGAAAAAATCGTTCTCTTTCATTCGCTCAAAGGCGGCCTGCATGGGAAGGCCTGCAACCTCCCTGACTTTCTTTTCCCTGTCAGCATCAAGAATCGGATGTACATCGGGTTTTTCCGGCTCCTGTGCGTACAAGGGCATTGCAACGGCAAGCGATAAAAGCAGAATAAAAATAAGGCTGACACTTATGTGGACTATGGGCCTAACCAATCCCTCAGGACTAATTTTTACAAGCAATGCTCTTTTGTATTGAAACGTCCTGCCGATCATATTTTTACCGGTAATGTTTTTGACCATTTCATTGGACCTTATTGATCAGACGGTCTTTTATTAAAATTATAATAATCATATACAGGCTCCACATCTTGCATGCTTTCCCATATCTCTTCATCACTCTTGCCCTGGAGATACAACCTTAAATATGTCCAGGTGCCTTCACCGGAAGAATTCTCAACAGTGTAAAACATTATGCCCCGGTGGAAAGTATCAAGATAATAATTACCCACCAAACATGCATCATATAGCATCCTCTTATATTTCATATTCTGTATATCCACCTCCGCTTCTTTTCGAAAGAGGACAGTCTTTTTCTTATAGTGAGTTCTGGGACAAACGGCATTGCCGCATAGTTCATCGATCGTAGAAAGCGGGTCCGGATTCGTGATGAAGTACTGCAAGTGGTCAGGATTCGATGAGTCCGGGCTGCTTCCATCCGGAGAAAACCATGCAAGCATGTCGGAATCGGGGAAGCGCTCCATAGCGCTATTCGCCACAGTTTCTATTTTATAGAACGTTGAATCACCAGGTACCTGATAGGTGATATAATAGTTGTATGGAGGATCACCACGCAGGTCGTTGAAATCATAAGGCATGATTGCACTTGTCCCGTCCTTAAATACAGGCCACCAGTTGCGCCATTTCTCCGGGTCTGTCATCCTGTAAATTTTCACTCCGATCCAGGGCGATGAGTAATTGAAAATAAGGTCGTCATCCATATAAAGGATTTTGCCAAGGGTCTGCCGTTCATATAAATAATTGGGCATGAAAACCCCGCCGATACCATAATTTGAATGGCCCCTGATGATAATATGGGAGTTTTCGGTGTATAACGCCTTTCTGAGACTTTCTATATCAGTTACGAGGTGAATGATATAGGTCTTCTGCTGAGCGTAATTATAATATTTCCAGAGATTGGAGCCTGCCCAGACTGCACCTATGCTGCCAAGAGTGGAAGTGAGCGCTGTTTGATCAAGTTTTGAAAAATGAAGAAGAGCGACATAGATATGTTCATCGCTTGACTGTTGACCGGATGATACAGTAAGTGTCTTGATAGCTCCTGCCGACCAGGCAGCCTTGTCGTCCTGGACCTTGAGGGAAATGGTGTGGGAACCTTCGGAAAGTGCAGCCGAGGTAAATGTAGCTGAAGAACTCAGGGGACCGTCGATATTTGAAGTCCACTGATATGCGGCGATGGAGCTGTCGGTGTCTGTGCCATGCCCTGCGAATGCGATCGTCTGACCGGGCAGGGCGGGATTGGGACTGATCGAATCAATGACTGCCACGGGGAGTGAATTAGGGGGGATGCCAACAACTAACAACCTGGTCACAGTTGCCGACCAGGCAGCCTTGTCGTCCTGGACCTTGAGGGAAATGGTGTGGGAACCTTCGGAAAGTGCAGACGAGGTAAATGTAGCTGAAGAACTCAGGGGACCGTCGATATTTGAAGTCCACTGATATGCGGCGATGGAGCTGTCGGTGTCTGTGCCATGCCCTGCGAATGCGATCGTCTGACCGGGCAGGGCGGGATTGGGACTGATCGAATCAATGACTGCCACGGGGAGTATGTTTTCAGGCACTAAGAGCTTGAACCGGACTGCATCAGCACAGGTGCTGAGAGTGGACCCGGTTGCCGCCGTGATCGTCACTTTCCCGGTTGAGGTGAAAGAATACTGTCCGAGACTATTCCATATGCCTGCGTTTTTGCTTTGATCGATAGAAACAGTGGCTTTTCCGTCACGGTGAAAAATATCCACAGGGATGTTTGAGGCTCTTGACTGATACCCTGACCACCACATGGATATTTCATAGAGACCGGGCGGCAGGGAATTGAACTGCCAGGTGTAGGTGGCCCCGTTCCGGGCCCATACGCTGTCTGCTCCGTAAAAGTTTGTCCCCGAAGATACTGCCCAGGTGCCGGTAAAAGAGGTGCCGCTCTGCCCGTTGTCTATTATTACCTCTGAAGATGGAGAAGTGATGATCAGAGTTTTGGTCACAGTTGCCGACCAGGCAGCCTTGTCGTCCTGGACCTTGAGGGAAATGGTGTGGGAACCTTCGGAAAGTGCAGCCGAGGTAAATGTAGCTGAAGAACTCAGGGGACCGTCGATATTTGAAGTCCACTGATATGCGGCGATGGAGCTGTCGGTGTCCGTACCATGCCCTGCGAATGCGATCGTCTGACCGGGCAGGGCGGGATTGGGACTGATCGAATCAATGACTGCCACGGGGAGTATGTTTTCAGGCACTAAGAGCTTGAACCGGACTGCATCAGCACAGGTGCTGAGAGTGGACCCGGTTGCCGCCGTGATCGTCACTTTCCCGGTTGAGGTGAAAGAATACTGTCCGAGACTATTCCATATGCCTGCGTTTTTGCTTTGATCGATAGAAACAGTGGCTTTTCCGTCACGGTGAAAAATATCCACAGGGATGTTTGAGGCTCTTGACTGATACCCTGACCACCACATGGATATTTCATAGAGACCGGGCGGCAGGGAATTGAACTGCCAGGTGTAGGTGGCCCCGTTCCGGGCCCATACGCTGTCTGCTCCGTAAAAGTTTGTCCCCGAAGATACTGCCCAGGTGCCGGTAAAAGAGGTGCCGCTCTGCCCGTTGTCTATTATTATTTCGGTTTCGGCAATTGCGGAGGAAAAAGGCACACACAAAAACAGAAAGGCAGAGAAAGCCAGCAACAGCCTTGATAAATAATTCTTATGATTTATCATGAATAAGGGCCTGATCCAGATGTCTGAAATATGCAGTAAGAATAACGCAAAAGATATTTTAAATCAAGATATGATAGAATCAAAGTACGGCAGGATCGCAAGAATATTAGGTGCATAGTAATTTGGTTAGAATAATACGAACTATATTCAGTGAATCCCTGTGGTTATTTCCCCTCGCAATCGTGTTGATTTTTTATCGCCATTATGATATTTCTAGAGTCAAGGCTTGATGGGATCATGTTTCCATGTATAAGAAAGGAGGATGCGGTGAGATCAAAAAGGCTGTTTTTGATTATTTTAACGGTTTTTCTTCTGTGTGTCCTCTGTCTGCGGAGGCGGCGACTTCTTCTGTTGACAATCTGCCCGGAGGCGCGGGTATCGCTTACTGGCAGGCCGGTGGAGGCTGGGAGTCCCTCATCAATGTGCAGACGGACGGATTGAACTGTGCATTGGTTCATATCGGCGTTTATGACAGGAATGGTCTTAATCTTACCTCATTTGTCATGTCGCTGGATGAGGCTGACAATTTTGGCATAGTTGTCCGCGGTGACGGGACAAATATTGAATTATATGATTACAGCGATCATGCTTTCGGCGGGTCACCGGCGCTGCATGATGTCAACACCGGTCCGCCTGTCGTATTTTATTCGCCTGCGGGATCGGGCGGAATCCAGAGGGGATACATGACCTTTGTAAAAACGAATGCCGGTTGCAGCGGACCCGGTGGTGCTCCGACCGGGAATATAACCGGCACGTTTGCAGTCAACAGTGACACCTTATGGATAAGATCTGCGCTGATAAATCCAAACAATGCTTTTGCCCTGAATGCAGTGATGTTACAGGGCTTTGCCAATTATGGAGCAATACGTGAGTCAAATGACTTTGTGAATACCGCCGCCGCACCGAACACACCACCTGACGCCTGTGATTTTAACGGTGATGGAGATGCCACCGATTCGTTTTCCATACTTGATGATATAAACGGCGCCGAGATCGACTTTGCTGAACTTTTCCTTTCGGATAATATTTCTCATGCGGATCCTCTCAACTTCCCACCATGGATAATATGTAATCCGGCGGGACTTGTTTATAAGGCATTAGGCTCATCAAACAATACATACTGCGCGAGGTTTAACATCAATCCTGCTGTCGGGACTCAGACCACACTTGTGCTTGTGGCGCCTCAGAGCGTGCATTCATCAGCGGCAAATTTTCCGAGAGATGTCGCTCTTATGGCATATAATGACGATGCATTGGCAGTTTCGACCTTCTTTTCAGCAGAGGTGGTGACGGCGAAACCTTTTGGCAATATACCGGAAGGAATCCCTGTCGCATCGTTCACGGCGGGTGAGGCATGCTTTTCGATCGAAGCGCCTGTCTTCGGTTTTTCCTATACCGAAACTGCGTCATTTGCAGACCTCTATCCCTTTGTGAGAAGCCAGATGGCTATCACAACCCTGAATAAAGACGAGATTGATGACGCTGTTGACTTTATCTTTTTGCCTTAACATTTCGGGCGGACGGACAAGGGATAAGTTTTTCCCGCTGCTTCCTTGTCCGTGCGTTTCCTGAAAGTCCATGTACGGCAGGGTACTTTCTTTCGTTTTGTCTGTCGCCTGTCTCCTGTTTTTTGTGTCATGTTCGGTCCCGGCTGTCAAAAAGGGACCATCGAACGATCTCCGGCAAACGGTAAACGAGTTCTATGAATTCAGAAGACTTGGGAGGTTCGATGAGGCATGGTTCTATGAACGCATGTCAACCGATACAGATGAAAACAGGAGAGAGCATAGCAGAAGTATATACAGAAGCAGGTCCGGGGCAATGAGCCTCAAAGGTTTCGAAATACTCGGGATAGGAGAAGAAAACAGCGGGTTCGAAGGAACTACGCCTGTCAGGATAAAAATCGTAACCGACTGGCCGGTTATGCCGTTCCCGGTTCCTGAAGGCGACAGGGTGACGGTCATGGATGACCTATGGGAGAAGATTAACGGAAGATGGTACCATGTTGTTCGTGGCATGACGAAGTTATGGTGAAGAAATTCATTCTTCGAGAAAGCCGTATTTTATGCATTGAGCACAGATCAGGCCGTCTTCTTTGGCAAGCTTAAGGAGTGGCGGGAGATTCTTCGATTTTTTCATATGCGCTGAAACAAGTTTTCTTGCCAGCCGGTATCGGGGGCTGTTCCACACCTCACGGATTGTCAGGTTCTTTCCTTCGGCAGAGTAACAGGCATCAAAGTCCCATTTTTTTTCAAAGACACCACAACAGGGTGAAACAGAACCGTCCCAGTTTATTACCATTGCTTTCCACAGCCAGTTGCATGTTATCTGCCGTGTTCTGGTCTCAGGTCTGATTGTGTAGTTATACCTGTTGTAGCGGGGATTTAAGGGGAGCCACTCCTCCACATCCTTAACTCTTTCGTAAAGCGGCTGCAACAGTTCCTTCCCCATCGAAGTTCTCATCGGAGATGGCATGAAGAGCATCCCTAATTGTCTGGCCCTTTCTTTCGCTTTTTCGATTTCCGACTCGTTATGTCTGTTTACGAGGAATTGCCAGACGAGAAGGGGATGTTTCCCGTCTTTCCGTAACGATATTAATTTCTTCAGGTTATCCATGACTTTCCCGAAATCTCCCCCCACACGGTATTTGGCGTAGCTTTCCTGTGAATCGCCATCCAGCGAGACAACAAGAATATCTATGCCGGAAGCAACAATCTCCTGGGCCTTATCGTCAGTCAGAGAATTCAGATTTGTGCTGAGTCCCACAACGGTATTAAAACTTTTTGCAAACTTTATTATCCCGCAGATATCGGGGTTCAGCAAAGGTTCTCCCCAGTTACAGAGATTGATTGCAAATACATATGGTCCGACTTCTTCAAAAAGATTTCGGAATGTTTCCATATTCATCATCCCCTTGGGCCGAGCCTTTAAATCCTGCCACGTAGGGCAAAGGGGGCATTTGAGATTACAGATATTCGATGGATCAATGACGAGGTAATAAGGGTAGCTAACGATTTTGCTTCTCCCGGTCTTCATCTCCATCCGGTTTAAAAGGAAATTGGCTTTTTTCCTGTTCAAGAACTTTTTGTCCTTGAAGACATCCTTGAGAAAAGGATGTGTGAAGGTAGGAAACTCCCTGAATACAAGCTTATCAATATTGGGGAGAAAAAGAGACATATTGTTTTAACGTAGCCTTTTGCAAGCTTTTTGTCAATGCAGGAGAAGGTTGAACCATGCCGCCAAAGAGATTTTCAAGAAGGGATATGGTTCAGTTTCTGGGCTAAAATACACTTTCCTGAGGAGGGATCAGGTCTTCCCTCTTCCTGTAGTTGTTTCCATGCAATTCACCGATGGGGCTTCGACCCTGTCTCCAGCCTCATCGGGACTGCTCGCGATAATACTTACGTATGAGTTTGAATAAGATGAAAATTATCGAGTAAAATACAACAGATGAAGATATTATTAATCAACCCTCCCCCCTACGATCACGGGGAAAACAGCCGTTTCCTTGAGAAAACTCCGATACAAACGTATACCATGCCCCTTGGGCTGGGGTACCTTGCTGCTTTCCTCGAAAGGGCAGGCCATGAGACGGATATCGTTGATGCATATGCAAAGAACTATTCTTATGAAACAATCAGGGAGATTATCAGAGATCAAAAGCCCCGCATCATCGGGATAACCTGCCTCAGCGACCAGCGCGCAAGCTGGTTCAGGCTTGTAAATCTTATCAGAGAAACTGACAATTCCATTAAAATTGTACTTGGCGGCCCGCATCCGACCCTGATGCTCAGACAGGTCCTCACCCATGTGCGGCCCGATGCCATTGTGATCGGGGAGGGTGAGGAGACGATGCTGGAACTGGTCAGGACATGGGAAAAAAATGGGGACCCCGGCGCTGTCAGGGGGATTGCCTATCTTAGGGGTGAAGACATAGTTGTCACCGGGCAACGGGAGAGAATTACAGACCTTGACAGCCTTCCCTTCCCGGCATATCACAAGGTAGATCTGCATGATTACCGCGGATGGGATTTCATGACCTGGATTTACCCCATGTTCGGCCTCGAGAAACCTCCCAGATATGCAACTATATCGACCTCAAGGGGATGTGTCGGCAACTGCGGGTATTGTTCTGCTCCGCTTATCTGGAAACGACGGTGGACGAAAAGAAGCGCTGTCAGTGTTGCTGACGAGATGGAGATGCTCTGCAGGGAGTATGCTATTGAATTCATTATTCTGACAGATGACATTTTTTCTGTGAACCAGGAGAGGGTAAAAGAAGTCTGCAGGGAAATTCTGAGAAGGAATCTGAAAATCTTATGGGGGTTTGAAACAGCGGTGCATTGTGTCTCCGCTGAAATGCTGGCAATCGTAAAACAGGCAGGCTGCTGCTGCATACTGTATGGAGTCGAATCCGCCTCAGAGAAAGTCCTGCATGGTATTAATAAAAGCATTAAAAGAAACGACGTCATAAATGCGTTCAGGATGACAAAACAGGCGGGGATTATCTCAGGGGCTTTCCTCATGGTCGGCAATCCGGGAGAGAACGAAGCAAGCATCAACCAGACGATACAGTTGTTGCGCAAGATACAGCCTGATATAATCCTTCCACAGATAGCAATGATCACCCCAGGCACAAAGATTTTTGAACTAGCGAAGGACAAGGGGTTCATCGACGAGAACTACTGGATGACCGATTTGCCGTTTCCCTATTACACCTGTGAAAGAAAACTCAATACGCTGTTACGGTGGTACAGAAAATTGTTCTATTACAAAGAGAGCGATTTCGGAGTTCTGCTCCGTACCGTCCGGGATTTTGCTGAACTCCATGCCGGTGTTAAACTCGGCAGTCAATGGCAGTAGAAATCGGGAGCGCTTCGGTCAGGCACTTTCCGGACCTCTGGCCGAAATTATCACTGTTTTGAATGGCTTGCCCACGGAACGGTCTTCAGCAACAGGCAGTATTCTGATATATCCGGTCTGCCCCGGAAGCCGATCCAGGATGCGGCTGCTGAGAGAGAGAGTTTCCCCCTGTATATACGTTCCTCCCCTGTCATTGAACAACGGGGAATAGGAAATCTCCGCAAGGTATCGTACCGCATCTTTGTGCCGGGACCATCTGATTGTCAACCTTCCCTCTGAGGGAAGGACCACCGCGTCCCTGTTCTTTTTACGCAGAAATCCTGATTCAAGGCGGCGAACGAGCTTCGCCATCCAAAGCAATGAGTGCACAAAAATATGTCCGGCAAAACCGTAGTGCTTGCGGTAATAATAGAGAGCGCTTTTCAGGTACACTGCGCCGATATTCATGCTGCTGTTCCTGAAACTTTCTTCATAGAAATGCTGGATTGCCGCACCGGGCAGATAGTAGACATCCCACCCTGCATTCTTAATGCGCCGTAAAAGATCGTGTTCTTCGAAAAAGAGAAAAAACTTTTCGTCGAAGCATCCGGCTGACTCAAAGACTTCTCTCCTCACCATCATCAAGCCTCCTGTTACTCCGTCGACTGGCACAGGAGTTTCAGCGTCCCATATGCGATATGCTGTTTCCCAGTAACGCTTCGCCAGCCGGCTGCCGGGGAAAAAGAGGCAAAACGGGGTGAAATGCAGTATCCCCGTCCCCAGATCGTGTATTCTCAGGTCGGGAAACATGAAATATTTTTCATCGTCCCAGAATATTTTGCACCCGGCGGCCCCTGCATCTTTGTTGCCGTCCATAAACTGCACAAGGGTATTGAAGGCATCAGGAAAAATAATGGTGTCGGGATTCAGAATAAGAAAATACCTGCCCCTTGAAATTTTGAAGGCCTGATTATGGGCTGTTCCGAATCCGAGGTTGGCGTTGTTTTCAATGAGCCGTATGCCGGGGAATTCCGTTTTTACCAGTGCGGCTGTGCCGTCCTCTGAAGCGTTGTCCGCAACGATAATTTCAGTCTTCAGTCCCTGTGCTGCTGCAAGAACTGAATTGATGCAATTGACAATGACGTGGTGTGAATTGTAGGAGACAATGGATATCGTGACGTCAATCTGTTGTGGCATGAGAGCTTATTCCACCGTAAATGTGCTCCTGAAAAAGCAGAGCGAATTGAGTATTTCATAATCTGTGGTCAGCGTGCAGTCTATAGATTCGACCGCGATGGGTTTGTATGCCTGCGAGTCAAATATGCCGACATAGACAAAATAGTTGTCATTTACGAGATTAAGATCTTGTACCCGGATGGAAACATTTTTTGTCCCTTCCAGGAGGACAGGTTCTTTCTCTTGCATGTGAGTTGTCATGAAAGAAACCTGAAACATGTCCCGCCTCAGGATGGCCCATCCGATATGCCCGATAAACGGCTCTGAGGATTTGACTTTGAATTCAATGGCAAGTTCTCTTTTGCCCGACTGATGCGCGGAAATATCCGAAATAAACAGAAACGAACCCTCATGTGTTTTCTGGAGTTGTTCTCTGTAAACTTCTGCCCGGGTTTGTTCATGCCCTGCGTAAGCATTGATGACCTGTGTGGAGTCGCCGAACATCTTTATCCTGCCGTGATCGAGCCACATGGTTTTCGCGCAGAATGTCTTGATTTGATAGAGATCATGAGAACAGAATATGATGATCTTTTCTCTTTTTTTGAAATCATCCATTTTTTCAAGACATTTCTTTTGGAAATACTGATCGCCGACCGACAACGCCTCATCGATTATCAAAATATCAGGATCTACCGTAGTTGCAACCGAAAAGGCCAGCCGAACGTGCATGCCCGAAGAGTATGTCTTGATAGGATAATTGATAAAATCCCCTAATTCGGCAAATTCTATGATCTGATTTATATGTTTTTTCATCAGATTCCCGTCAATGCCCAGCAGCGAACCGTAAAAGAAGACATTCTCAATCCCGGTGAATTCCGGATGAAAGCCCGAACCGAGTTCGAGGAGCGAAGTGATAAGTCCATGCACTTCGACCCGGCCGTTGGTTGGGGAGAGAGTTTTTGTCAGTATCTTGAGAAGGGTACTTTTGCCTGCACCGTTGTCTCCGATCACTCCAAGGGTGTCTCCTTTTTTCAGCGAGAAGGTCACGTCGCTGAGAGCAACGAGTTCTTTATGGAGGGGCCTGTGGAATAAAAATTCTTTAAGTCTGTCGAGAGGTTTGTTATAGAGTTTATATACTTTTGTTATCTGTTCAGTGTCTACCGCTATCATTCTTAGCCCCGTCTCATTCTAAAGAACATCGGCAAAACCGTCTTTGAGTTTCTTGAATGTTCGATATCCGATGAAGAACATAACAATCGAGATAATGCAGATGGTGCCAAGGTAAAGAATCGGAGGGGCTTTTTTCAAAAGGATGATGCTGTGATAGGAAGATGCGAAGTAAGTAAAGGGATTGAAATAAAAGAGCAGCCTGAATTTTTCAGGCACAGATTCTATGCTGTAAATGATCGGTGACATGAAAAATAATGCCTGGAGGAAGTATCCCAGGAGTTGTCCTATGTCCCTGATGTAAGGGGTGAGAGCGGCAAGGAACATGCCGAGACCGAGGGAAAAAAGAAACTGGAGGAAAAGAACTGGCACGAGAAGCACAATTACCGGGCTCACTGATGCGGTGATGGAATAGATTGCGATGAAGAAGAGAAATCCGATGGTATTCAGCAAATAGCTTGATAGCGTTACTGTGACGGGAAGAAAAATCTTAGGGAAAAAGATTTTTTTCACAGTCTCTGCATTTTCGATAATCACGGAGGCTGACCTGCTGACACCCTCTGAGAACGCAAGCCAGAAGAATAACGAGGACAGAAGGAAATAGATATAGGGAACATCTGTTTGTGCGTATGGCCGTGCTCTCATGATGAGGGAAAAGACAAACCAGAAGAGGGTAATATGCACAAGGGGAATGAGTATGGTCCAGAGTAATCCCAATCCTGAACCAGCATATTTTGTCTTGATATCTTTCTTAAGAAAGTATAAAAGAAGGTATACTTTGTTCTGCATGGAGTATAATTTTCATTGTATTTGATATGACCTTTGTCTCTTCATTTGCTCAGAGCCTGAGGAGCGTAGGTTTTTTGGGAGCCCCTCCTCCGTCCGGGTCTCTCAGGTTTTTCCTGTTGAGTCTGACTGCCGGCACTCGCCGGCTGGAAAGTTCTTTGCGGGGGGCTTTGGGGCGCCTGACGCTGAGCCGCAGGTTTCGATGCTGAAGCAGGAGAAGAGACCGCGGTTGATTCCGATACGCCGAATTCTGTCCGTGCCTTTGGATGCGACGAGTCTTGTATCGAGACTACAAGTTTTTCATCACCCCTCATCAGCACAATGTTGTCGCTGTGAATCTCTTTGAGAGTGAAGCCGCTCATTCTGTCCCCCTTTTTGAGGGAGGTTTGCCTTTGCCCCCTCCCCGGAGAACTCCGTGGCGCTTTCAGGTCTTGCACATATGCGAGACTCAGCCCGTCGGTGATCATCGTTCCATAGAGGACAAATTCAGGTTTTGGCAGCGGCTGTTCCGCTTTTTTCTCAACGGGAATTATTCTTTCAGGATGGAACAGATTCTGTTCGGCGACAGACATAAATTCTGCAGGGGACGGTATCTGGATTTCCTGTGCTTCCCCAACTGTTTCCTGCTCCTGTTTTTTTGCGGATGGAAGGACAGAATTGGCTTGTACGGTGAAGAGGGGAGAAACGTCGGAGAATACAAAAAAAGCAACCAAGGCGGCGAGAATTATATTGCCTATATTGATATTACGAATAAGAGATTTCATATGTTCGGAGTATCTGTCCTGTATTCAATGAATTTTACCATAAAGATAGTCATTATTACTTTGTCTTCAGCAGTTTTCCTGAAGTATTGTTGCGCTATCACCTGCCGCTTTCGCAAGGCGTGAGAAAATGTTCGGTATATTCCCCTGAATTGTATTGGGGGAATGGGAAATACAGGAGGCCGGGTGTACACAAATAAAAGAAGTGTGATAAGATTTACGGATCAGAATATGCAGGAGATGTGGAGATGAAGATACTGATTGTCGATGACGACAAGAATCTGAGAAAGGTGCTCGCAAACGAGCTCTCTGATGCAGGATATGAAGTCTCCCAGGCTGATAACGGGATAAAGGCGATTCAATTGATCGAGAAGGAAGAGCAGGATGTCCTCCTCCTCGATCTCAACATGCCGGGAATGAATGGCATGGAGATACTGAAACAACTCAGGGAGCTCGATATCCCTGCGGAAGTTGTTATCCTCACTGCGTATGCGACGGTATCCACGGCAGTCGAGGCGATGAAGAACGGAGCGTATGATTATCTGACAAAACCTTTCCAGATTGAAGAGCTCATCACTGCAGTTGAGCGGGCGTACGAGAAGAAGAGTCTGCTCACCGAAAACCTGCTGCTGAAATCACAGTTAAAGCGGCAGACTGAAAGAAAAAAGATTGTGACAAACCACCCGCTCATGCTGGAGGTTCTTGAAATAGCAAAGAAATTCGCGCTTTCGGCGTTCCCTGTGCTGATAAGCGGCGAAAGCGGTGTAGGAAAGGAATTGGTCGCGCAGGTACTCCATGATTCCTCCCCCCGCAGCGAAGGGCCCTTTATCCCCATAAACTGTGGGGCGATCCCCGAGACAATGATCGAGAGTGAACTTTTCGGCCATGAGAAAGGGGCCTTTACCGGCGCCTATGCAAAAAAACCCGGATTGCTCGAGATCGCAAACCATGGTACGGTTTTCCTCGATGAAATCGGCGAACTGAGTCCTGTCCTCCAGGGGAAGCTGCTCAGGGTCATAGAGAACGGGAACTTCTTTCGGGTCGGCGGCATAAAAGAAGTCGGGGTGGACGTCAGATTTGTGTCGGCTACCAATAAAGATATCAACAAGGAAGTCGAAGAAGGCCGCTTCCGGCAGGACCTCTATTACCGGATCAGCTCACTTGCCTTGACCATCCCTCCGCTGCGGGAACGGAAAGAGGATATTCCGATACTCGTCGAACATATCATAAAGAGCACCGGGATATTCAAAAACAGGGGCATAAGCAAAAAGGCGCTCAAGGTGCTTGCAGGATATTCCTGGCCCGGCAACGTCCGGGAACTCCAGAATGTTGTCCACAGGTCGTTATTCCTTTCCAGGAATCAGATCATTGATGCGAATGACCTCCCTGCCGACATGCTGGAGGGGCAGAATACCTCCGGGAGGAAGCTGGAAGATATCGAACGGGAGCATATTCTGAAGGTGTATCGGGAAGTGAACGGTCAGAAGAGAAAAGCAGCGCAAATCCTCGGTGTCGACCCGAAAACCCTGTACCGGAAACTCTCATCGTACGGGATACAAGAATAGATCAGGCATCTTCTTTTCTGCGTTTGTTGCACCGCCTTTAAAATATTTTGCAAGAAGTTTTTCTCCGGTTTCCGAATTACTCCTTGCAGACGGAAGACTCAGAAAGAATCAGGGGAATTCCATTGACACGGTTATCTGCTGCTTGTGAGGGCGTTCACTTCGATCTTGACGACCTGTTCCCGCGGATCCCGGTAATTTCTGATTCTTATGTCGAGGTCTTTAATCGTAAGATAGGGAGTTCTTGTCTCGATAGCGTAAAGAATATCACTCAGCGATCTCGTGTCAGGGACAACCGTATCGATACTTACCCCAATAACTTTGAATGCATCGAGGTCTTCAGGTTTCTGGACACGTTCTGAAGTTATGGCAGCCCCGCTCCTCGTGATGGTATCTTTCACCATTTCCTGCAGCGATGCGGCAGCGAGGGAAAGGGTCTGGCCTTCAACGAGCTTCGTTTCCTCGGCCTTTCTTTCTTCTTTCAGGGCGTCAAGCTGTTTCTCAAGCTCGGGTTTTTCGGCGATAAGGGAGATGTATTTCTCCAGGGTCTTGGTCTTGATCTCCTCGCCCTCTTTGATCGAGGCAACATCCTCCTGGATCCGCACATAGACGTATTCGTAGAGGAGAAAGGCCGATAAAATAATCATGAGCGGGACCGTAAGGATGAGCGTTCTACTCTTCTTCATTTTCCTCCACTGCCTGGTTCACGGGTTTTGGGGGTTCCTCTTTTATTCCTTCTATCTCCATCTTGATGTTGAAGCGGTCTGCATTCAGCCGGGTATCACGGAAGGTAGGGGAGGCGAATTCAGCCTTGATGAAATAAGGCGATGTTTCAAGTTTTGCGAGAAGCCCTGAAGAAGAACTTGCATATCCCTCCATTTCTACTTTCGTCTCGCCTATGCGCAACCTGGTGAGCCATACGGTTTTCGGCAGGATGGTAGTGATCTCTTTGAGGATATTGAGCGCCATAGGTTTCTTGGTCTTGAAAGCATGTATCGCAGCAATATCTTTGCGGATATTCTCCACCTCTTTCTTGAGCGCTTCTACCTTTCTGACCTCTTCTTTTCTCTGCATAATCTGGCGGTCAACTTCCTGAATCTTCTTCTCCTCCACCCTGAGCGGAGCCATGATATAGAGAACCCAGAGTACGAGGAGAGCAACCAGAAGAATGATTGTGAGCGCAAACGGCACCTTCTGCACGGGATGTCTTCCCCTGCTCAGGAGATTCAGGCGCTCTCTCTTCGGCCACAACGATTCTATTACTCCTCCGACGGCTGCATAGGGGATTTCAGATGTCTGTCCGGGGGTTTTGAACTTCAGATTAGTCTCATTCACGATGGTAAGCGGATGGGTAATGCGGGATTTCAGGATCTCCCGCAGGCCTGCGGTGCGGTCTTTAAAGAGTATCTGTATCCGCTCCGGTTTTCCGGACAGTTTTAAAATATCCGTATGAGTCTGAATTTCTGACATGAGCACATCGGCCTGTGCTCGCTCATCCTCTGTCTGGAAATTTCCTGAAAAGGTGTTCATCACCGCACCTTTGATGAAGAGGGCGCCCTCGAAGCCTTCCTTCCTTATGTCCAGGAAAAGCGAAGCTGCCTTCCCGTTGCGGTAAGAACTCAGCGCTTCCATGCACGAGAGGTTTACGGTTATCCGTGATACGTTGATCCCCTTTTCCCTGAATGCCTCCCTGTACTGATCGATGACGTCAGACCTGGCAGCGACAATGAACAGGGTGATCTTTTCTGCAGTCTCTCCGAGTATCCTGAAATCGTAATAGGCGTTTTCAGCACTGAACGGCGTTATCCTGTCCAGTTCGTAAGAGACGACATTCGAAAGGCTCTCCTTCACTGCAGCGGGGAATTCCGCTGTTTTGAAGACAGCCCATGCTTTTGGAATACAGAGGGTAATCTCAGCCTCCGAAGTGGTGAATTCACTGAGTGCAAGAGCGGCAGACGATGCAAGCACTTCCGGCTGCGGGTATTTTCCTTCTTCAAAAGAAAATTCCCTTGTCTGTTTCACAGTAATTCTTGAGAGAAACCGTGAACCGTATGCTACAGATGCTGTCCCTTTTTCGAGAGAGACGGAAATGTTCTTTGACGGATAGACCCTGTCGTCAGCGGGACTGAACGAGAGTATTTTCCAGAGAGGACCACCTATCTGTTTCAGAGATGTTGACGAGCTTGAGGCAACATCGGTTATTCTTTTTATGACTGCGCTTCCGTTCATTCTCTTATTATAACAGGGCTCTTGTAATAGAGAAAGGTATACTGGTCCATTTCCGTAAGTCTGACCGTGGCCCGTATTGCATATGCTCCCTTCTCCCCTGTTTTCTTCCCGGATGCATCGATACTGAAAACGCTGGAATCAGTCATGATGAGGTATTTTAATGCTTCCTGAGCATTGGTGCCAAGGATTCCAGTAATGTCGTTCATGTCGATTTCTTTGCTCTCCCTCAACTCTATGAGCTGATCTGCGGCCTCCGGCGTCATGCCCGGGACCGCGAGCAAAACTTCTCTCGGCGCTGCTTTCACGTTGATCCGGCTATTTTTTGCATGGACGGTCAGGAACTCGACAACCCCCTTTTTTTCTTTGCTCCCATAGAGGATGTCAGGGGTTACCCCTTTTACCAGGAGGAGTTCCTCCACAGTATCGAACTTGGCATCCTTCGCGTTATAGGGTGTCGGCAGCGATTGATAATAGTCGCTTTCAGCGCCGTTCAGGCGGTGAAGATCATCGGGGTCCTTCCAGTCCATGAGAGAATCCACAATGATATCAGCGTCTTCTCCGCTTATCCCCGTATTCATGAACAAATTTTTCAGGACCAGCTCAGGTGCGGTATTGATGTCAACCTTCCCGGCTTCATCCGTTATTCTGACAGTGTAATACCCTTCTCCTAATTGTGCGTCATGTGGCGTACCGTCTGTTTTCCATATTTCCCTGCCCTCGAGTTCGACGTTCTGGTTCCTGTAAACATTCCGGTAGAAAATCTCCATAATCCCCCTCTGGATTCCGGCCTCCGCAAGAAATTTTTTTGCTATTCCGCTCTTGTATGACATTATTGAGAGCGTCTCGGTTCTTGCCATGAGAGAGAAGGAAAATACGATGACCATGAGAATGGTGAGCACCCAGAGTACGATAAGAAGGGCAATCCCTCCTTCTGTCCTCAGATGTTTCCCGTGTCCCGTCATCTATTCTTCTTCTCCTATCACAAACTGTCCCGTATCCGTAAGAGTACCGCGGACCCTGACCGGAATGATGAGGGAGAGGTCACGGGGGCCATCAATGAAGTGCATCCTTATTTTTTCGGGGATTTGATTTTTTTCTGTCCACTGGTCAACCCACCGGCCTGCTTCCTCGAAAGGGTCTTTATAGAAATATTCGAAATAGATGCTTTCAAAAGTGTCGAAAAGCGTTGCCTCCCGCTTTGCCTCCATATTGACGACGTTTTCTGAAACAACAAGGATTTGTCTCCCGTTTTCCGTGGACTGGACTGAATAGGTCGCGAGCACGAACCCCTTCTCCCCGCCCCATATCGAATAGTTTGTCGTGAACTGAATGAATTGCCGTTCGCCCCTGAAATAGAATTGCACCTCGGCTTCCCCTTCCTGCACATACGTCAGTGGAATCTGGGACTGAATTTGTGAATCAAGGATGTTCATGGACGCCCGGGTTCTCTCGAATGATTCTATTTTTCTTTCCCCTGATTCGACAGAACGTATGCCGATTCGCATTGCACCGAGAATGATTATGATGATGAGGGCGAGCAGGGTGATTGCAATGGTCAGCTCGAGGAGCGTGAAGCCCCGCGCATTGAGGCTGACCCTCTGTTTTTTCAGATTCCCCCGTACATCTTTTTCCTGCCCGTGCAATTCATCATGCAGCTGAACGCCGGCAGAAACAGGATTTTCGGTCATTCTCGCCCCGGTCAACCCTATATCTCCTTTTTTACAGTCTTCAGCGTTCTGATCGTGAGCGACCGTTCCTTTATCCCTTTCACCCAATGGACGGTGACAGCGATCTCCATTATCTTTACCTGGAGGTTCTCTGTCCTTTCCTGCAGGGTTTCAGCGATGGAAGTATCGATTCGATATCCGTCATCAGTCACTTCGCCCAGAGACTGTTCAACAGGTTTCTCTTCATCGAGGAGCTCCCTCATCTTTACCTGTGCCTTTGTTGCCGCAGTCGTATAATCGCCTGAGACCGAGATCGCTTTCAGGTTTGCCGAGAAAAGCTGCAGGACGACGGTTACTGCGATGCCGAGTATCGAAATCGCGACGAGGATCTCGATGAGGGTGAAGCCTGTCGCGGTATTCAGGAAGGAGGAGCGGCGCCCCTGCCTCCCGGTTTCCGATGCTCTGTGTCCCTGTTTCATTTCACGACCACTGAACCACCGATTGGATCTGTCCGTATCTCTACCGCCTTTTTGGAATTCCAGAGAACTATCGTGCCGCCTTCTATTCCACCGGAAGGATGGAAGATAAGCTGATATTTCCCTTCGATGATTTCCCCTGCAAAGGGGTCTATGATTTTTATGGAAATATCTTCCGGGATATCTCTTGATCCCCGTCCCTCGATCCCGTATTGCTTTGCATCGAGGTCGAGGATTACATACTGCCTTTCGCCGTGGATCTGCGCGAGAGACCGGGCCTCTCTGATGGTTGCCGACACTTCTCTCACCGTTGCATGAAACTTTTGAGAAGGGAGCAGATTTGTGAAGAGAAGAGTTGACATGCCGAGAATGATCGCCATAAGGAAAAGGACGATGATAAGTTCAAGAAGAATAAATCCTTTCTCTCTTTTCATCCGGGTATCCTAAAAAGGCAGATCCGTGATGCTGAATATCGCAAGGAGCATGGAGATGACGATGAACGCGATGAGAAGCCCCATTGCAAGGATAATGACCGGCTCAAGAAGGCTTACGAATCTCTTGATCGCCACATTCAGGCTCTTCTCATAAGTCTGCGCGACCTTCATCAGCATAGTGTCCAGCTGTCCGGTCTCTTCGCCGACCTTGATCATGGAAAGAGCGAGCTGCGGGAAAATATTCGTTTGAGAGAGAGGCTCCGCGATGCCTTTCCCCTCTTTTGCGCCTGAGGCTACACTGTCTATGCTGGCGGCCACGACATTGTTCCCGATTACATCTTTTGAGTTTTGGAGAGCCTGGAGCAGGGGGACCCCGCTTTTCAAAAGGGTCCCGAGAGTACGGCAGAACCTTGCTGTTTCGAGTTTTCTGACAATGTCGCCCAACATTTTCAGTTTCAGCTTATCCCACTGGTATCGTCCCGCAGCTGATTTCGTATAGTTTCTGAAGATCAGCCAGCCTATGACCAGCGCAGATGCACATATCCACCAGTATGCCTTTATCGCATTGCTTACCGTGAGGAGGATCTGTGTGGAGAGCGGCAGAGAACCTCCCAGTTCTGCAAATATCGAGGAAAATTTTGGAAGTACGAAGGTGAGGAGGACGATGATTGAGACCCCCGCGCTCACCATAAGAATAGTCGGATAGATCATGACGGAAACAACATGGTCTTTCAATGCCTTGGTCGACTCAAGGAACTCGTTCAACTTGTCCAATACCACGTCAAGCACCCCTCCGGCCTCGCCTGCGCGGATCATATTGACGTACAGCTTCGAAAAGATTCGCGGGTGCTTCTGCAGCGCGTCTGAAAAAGAACTGCCCTCCCGTATGGATTTCAGGACTGACTGGATGATGGTTTTCATTTCCCTGTCCTCTGATATTTCAGCAAGAATATTGAGGCTCCTGTCCAGGGGCAATCCTGCGCTCAAAAGCGCAGAGAGTTCGGTAGTGAACGTGAGGACGTCACTTTTTAATGAGCGGAGTCTGTATCTTTTCTGCAGACCTTCCTTGGGTGATGAAACCTGAAGAGGGATGACCCCGGAGTTCTTAAGCCTGTCGACAGCCGAACGTTCATCGGCAGCCTCTATGACCCCTTCGATGACCGATCCGTCGAGGGTAGTCGCTCTGTATGAGAAGACGGGCACTTACGCCTCCTGTGTCACCCTGAGCACCTCGGTCAGGGTTGTTATGCCTTCCTTTATTTTTTGTGCGCCGTCTTCAAGCAAGGTGCGCATGCCGCGCTGACGGGCAAGTTGGCGTATCTCATTTGCATCGGAACTTTTCAGGATGAGTTTGCGGATATCGTCATCCACCACAAGGAGTTCAAAAATGCCGAACCTGCTGTAGAAACCGGTGAATGCACACCGCTCACAGCCTCTCCCCCTATAAAGCGGAGTATCGGAGCCGATGCCGAGAATCCGTAATTCTTCAGCGCTCGCAGGAGAGGAATCCCGCTCTTTGCAGGAAGAACAGATTACCCGTACAAGCCTCTGCGCGAGGATGCCGCGTACTGTTGACGAGAGAAGAAAATTCTCAACCCCCATATCGAGGAGTCTCGTGATTGCGCTTGGCGCATCATTCGTGTGCAAAGTCGAAAAGACAAGATGTCCGGTCAGGGCGGATTGAATGGCAATCTCCGCAGTTTCCAGGTCTCTGATCTCGCCGATCATGATAATATCAGGGTCCTGTCGTACGATATGTCTCAGGGTATTCGCAAAGTTAAGACCGATCTGTGGTTTCATCTGGATCTGGTTTACGCCCTTTAACTGGTATTCCACCGGGTCTTCGACTGTGATGATTTTCTTGTCCGGCGAATTGATTTTGTCGAGCGCGCCGTACAGTGTTGTGGTCTTTCCGCTTCCGGTCGGGCCGGTGACAAGGAGGATGCCGTTCGGTTTAGTGATAAGCTGGTTAAAATCCTGCAATGTTTTGGGAGGAAATCCCAGGAGATTAAGGTCTATTACGATCCCTTCTTTGTGGAGTATGCGCATAACCACGCTCTCTCCATGCAGGGTAGGGATAGTTGAGACCCTCAGGTCAATCTCCCTTTCGTTGACTTTCAGCCGTATGCGGCCGTCCTGGGGCAGTCTCCTCTCAGCGATATTTAATTTCGCCATGATCTTGATCCTGGAGACAACCGCTGCCTGAAGTCGTTTGGGTGTTGATTCGATGTCGTTCAGGACACCATCGATGCGGTACCGGACTTTCAGCTCATCCTCGAACGGTTCGATATGAATGTCACTCGCCCTGCCCTCGATTGCGCGGGTTATAAACATGTTTACCAGTCTGATGATAGGCGCTTCTGCCGCAAGGTCCTTGAGATGCCCGATATCCTCTTCCTCTTCTTTTAAAAACTCTATGCCTTTTTCACTCAGATCTTCAATAATCCTGTTGATGTTCTGCGTTTCCTGCTCATAGAAACGGGAGAGGTATTCCTCAAGCGCGTTGTTGTCGCAGGCAAATACTGCAACATCCGCCGAGGTGGCGACTTTCAGGGCGTCAACGGTGGCGGAATCTTCCGGATCGGCCATGATGACCTTCAGGATATTGTTTTTCATCTCGATGGGGATGATCTTATTCTCACGGATGAACCGGGAGGATATGCCATTAATAACAAAGGGGACCTTCGGAAGGTCTTCTGCATTCAAATAAGGAATATCTTTAATCATTTCTTATGCCCTCGCATATGATTTTTTAGTATATCACAAGCGTTTCTCAGTATGCGCCTTCAGCTTTGAGCACCACCTTCACCGTTTTAAAAAGAATGACGATATCGAGCCATAATGACCAGTTCATGACGTACCAGGCGTCAAGTTTCAACCGGTGCTTATAGCTGGTATTGCTCCTGCCGGAAACCTGCCAGAGACCGGTTATCCCGGGTTTTGCACTGCAGATTACCTGCATATTTTCCTGGAGGTCTTCCTTTTCCCGCGGAAGATACGGCCGTGGTCCCACAAGGCTCATTTCGCCTTTCAGGACATTGAATATCTGCGGGAGTTCATCAAGTGAAGTCGTTCGGAGAAAACGCCCGACCTTTGTGATACGCGGGTCATCCTTCAATTTCCATGTGTGTTCCCACTCAACCCTGATCTCCTCGTTCCGGTCCAGCAGTTCTTTCAGTTTTTCCTCTGCATCACGGTGCATAGTCCTGAATTTATAACAGCGGAAGATCCGTCCGTTCCGGCCGATCCTGTCATGGGAGTAGAGAGCCTGCCCCGGCGTCTCCAGACGTATTATCAACCCGATAATCGCCGTAACGGGAAGCAGGAGGGGTAGGGAAACGACACAGAGAGAAATATCAAAAAGCCTTTTAATGAGGCGGTTTGCTGCAGACTTGAGGTTGTTCCTGATATTCATCAGGAAGAGCTGCTCGCTGAAAAGGTGTGTGAGGTCGGTATTCAGGATTGCGATGCCCTTCAGCGCGGGGATAAGCATCGTATTGACTGCACTATTCTGGACTTTCGCCGTGAGAGCCGAGAGTTGCTCCGGAGGCAGTGAAGGGATCGCGATGATTACGGTCTTTACCTGCTGCTCTTCCATAACCGCACGGAAATCGGAAACCCTGCCGAATACTTTCCTCCCGAGAATTACAGTCCCTGTTTTCTGCTCATCATCATCGAGAAACCCAACGACATCGTATCCTATGTGTTTCTCCTTCAGGAGCCCTTCGATGGCAAGCCTGCCTGCGTTCCCTGCGCCGAGAATGAGTACTTTCTCTCTTCTGATTCCGGTTTTATAAAGGAGTTTTTTCCCCCAGAGCCGGAAGAGCGGCAGGAAGAAGAGAGACGAGAACCAGAGTCCGAGCAGAACGATACGGGATACAAAGTCGCCCATTTTCCCGAGCGTCACGATGGCCATCAGGGTGATACTCGCGAGGGATACGGATTTTGCTATGTCCCTTGTCTCATCCCAGAACGGCAGGTTGTTGTCATAAAGGTCCTCATAGAAGATGAAGAGTATGAATGTTGCGGGTATCCACCATAAGGAAACGAAATCGGTATAGGAGAAATGGAAGGGGGGCAGGTGAGAAAAAAAAGCAGGGAGGACGTCAGCCCTTAGCTCCCATGCAAGAGAGAGAGACGTATAAAAGGCAAGGAGATCGATAAGCATGAGCGAGGATACACGCAACAGTTTCCGGAACATCCCGTTCACCGTCTCTGTCTCCTTTGCGGTTGTCTCAGCGCGCGTGAAGTTCCGGGAGAGGCAAGGCGGCAAAAGGTTTTTTCATGTATCTTGGTGTTTATCCGCGGAATAATGACCGATATTCCCATCGGATTGTATTGTAGCATATGATTGACATGATTGACTGAAAGCAACTATCTTACTATAGTGTAGAGAGAGTAAATGAGAAGAATAAGCCTTCGATGAAAAATGACAGCAAGCCTTTTGTGGAGATTTTTACCGATGGTGCATGCAGCGGGAATCCCGGGGTGGGAGGATACGGGGTGATCCTCCGGTGCGGAGACAGGGAAAAGGAGTTGTCAGGCTGTGACCCTGCAACCACAAACAACCGGATGGAGCTCACCGCGGTTATCACTGCACTTGAAGCATTAAAAAAACCCTGCAGGGCGAAAGTCACGACGGATTCCAATTATGTGGTGCAGGGAATAACAGTCTGGATCCACGCCTGGATAAGGAATAACTGGAAGAACAGCCAGAAACAGAAGGTCCTTAACAGGGACCTCTGGGAACGTTTGTTCCAGCTGTCCCGTTTCCACGAGATTCAGTGGGAATGGATACGGGGACACAGTAATCATGCGGAAAATGAACGATGTGATACACTTGCCAGGGATTCGGTCGTGAAATGCAAGGAGAGGACTGCAACCGGTGATCTTGCGACAGGACGGAATGTATGACAGAGGTTGATATCAAAAACCTGTCAGGGATGTTTCTGATCGCGGTGCCGGCGCTGAAGGACCCGAACTTCGAGCGTTCGGTAGTGCTTATCTGCGACCACACGCAGGACGGGGCCTTCGGTCTCGTGATAAACCGCATTCTGCTGAGCAGTTTTGTTCCTCTCCGGAAAGGACTTGATATTAAAGACTCTCTTATCGACCTGCCGGTGTATTACGGTGGTCCTGTAAAACCGGAACAGGGGTATATCCTCTATACTCCCCCGGAAACATATTACCCTTCAATCAAGATAAACGATACCCTCACCCTCACGACATCAAAGGAAATCCTTATTGATATCTCCATGGGCAAGGGACCGGAAAAGTACCTGTTTACCCTTGGTTTTGCAGGATGGTCGCCCGGACAGCTCGAATACGAACTCATGACAGACAGCTGGCTCATTGCTCCCCTGGACAACACGATACTCTTTGATACGCCGGTGAATGAACGCTGGAAGGCTGCAGCCGGCTCCATAGGGGTTGACTTGTCCCGGATGTTCTTCAGGCAGGGGCAGGTTTGATGGCTTGAGTTGACATTTACCTATAGTTTTTATTATCTTAATAGTCTTAATAATAATTCAGGAAGGTGGCGTGATGAGGACAGTTTTTACGAAAAAGGACGAAGTCGAACGGAAGTGGTACCTTATAGATGCCAACAATGCTGTGCTGGGAAGGCTTGCGGTCAAGATTGCCAATTACCTCAGGGGGAAGAACAAGCCGATATTCACCCCAAACGCTGATACCGGTGATTTTATTGTTGTTGTCAATGCAGAGAAAGTAAAACTCACAGGCAGGAAACTGGACGACAAGGTTTATTACCGGCATTCAGGATATCCGGGCGGCATTAAGTCAGAGACGGCACGGGAGCGCATGAATAAAGCTCCGGAAATGATTCTTGAGGACGCAGTATGGGGCATGCTTCCCAAGGGAAGGCTTGGAAGGGCAATGATAAAAAAACTGAAGGTTTACCGGGGACCGGAACATCCCCACGAAGCACAGAAACCGGAAATATTGACCGTATCAGAATAAGGAGTTATACATGGCAGAAATTCAGTATAACGCAACAGGAAGACGAAAGACCGCAGTCGCAAGGGTTACCCTCACACCGGGAACCGGCCAGATCATAGTCAACAAGAAACCGGCTGATAATTATTTCTCGCGTGAGACGCTCCGGATGGTCATCCGGCAGCCTATCGAGCTTGCCGGGATTACAGGGAAATATGATATTACCGCTACAGTCGAAGGCGGGGGCCTCTCCGGTCAGGCCGGCGCGGTAAAGCATGGCATTTCCCGCGCCATTGTTGATATGAACAGCGACCTTCGCGTGAGACTCAAGAAGGAAGGCTTTCTCAGAAGAGACCCGAGGGAAAAAGAGAGAAAGAAGTACGGCCAGAAGGGCGCCAGGAAGAGATTCCAGTTCTCCAAGAGATAAAAAAGCAGCCATTGGTCATCGGTTGATAGTCGCGAACACGTGTGAGCATGCGGAACGGCTGACATATATGTGCTGAGAGGCCAATGGCCGGTGACAGGGGACTATGATAAAAGTATGCATTTGCGGAGGCAGTGGCTATACAGGGATTGAGCTCCTCCGTATCCTGTCGCATCATCCCGGAGTAGTCGTTACCGGGGCGACTTCTGAAAAATCCGCAGGAAAAAAGGTTTCGGATCTCTTCCCCCATCTTGCATGCTACAAAAACCTTGTCTATGAACCATTAGACAGGGGAACACTTCTCGAAAAAGCTGAGGTGTTTTTCCTCGCACTTCCCCATGGAACCTCCCAGGAAACGGTCCATTTCTTTTTCAGCAAAAACAGGAAGGTTATAGACCTGTCTGCTGATTACAGGCTTTCAAGCCCGGCCCTCTATGAAAAGTGGTATGGCATCCCCCATGCCTTTGTGCAGACCCTGAAGAAGGCGGTTTACGGGCTTCCTGAGCTCTACAGAAAGAGGATCAGGGGGGCCAGACTCATTGCGAACCCGGGATGTTATCCCACGGGCGCCATACTCGCGTTAATCCCTGCACTGAAAGGGAAGATGATCGATGTCTCCTCGATAATCATCGATTCGAAATCCGGCACAAGCGGCGCAGGCAGGAAAGCTGATGTGGCTGTCTCCTACTGCGAGGTAAACGAAGGATTCAGGGCCTACTCAGTGGGTACTCACCGTCATACTCCCGAAATCGAGCAGGAGTTATCACTGGTTTACGGAAAAGATATCAGGGTGAATTTTACGCCTCATCTCCTGCCTCTGGACAGGGGCATTCTCTCCACGGTCTATGCTCCGCTTGTGAAGAAGGCGACTCCGGCGCAGATCGTGGACATCTATCAAAAGGCGTATCAGAAGGAGCCGTTCGTAAGGGTCCTTGAGTATGGGAAATACCCGAATATCAAGAATGTAAGAGGCACGAATCATTGTGAGATCGGATTAAAACTGAATGAGCGGACACACACCCTGATCGTCATAACCGCAATTGATAACCTCGTGAAGGGCGCTTCCGGGCAGGCTGTGCATAATATGAATCTCATGCTGGGGTTTGAGGAAACAACAGCCCTGGATACCCTGGCGCTCTATCCTTAAAAATGACACCAAAGGGCTTTCTTTTTTCAACAGCCGAAGCTGCAATAAAAAAACCGGGCCGAAAAGACCTTGCGCTCATTTATTCCCAGGTTGAAGCCGCAATTGCAGGGACATTTACCACCAACAGAGTGAAAGCGGCGCCGGTCAGGCTTGACATGAAGAGAATACGGTCGGCTGCAGGACAGGCGATCATTGTGAACAGCGGCAACGCAAATGCCTGTACAGGGAGGCAGGGGATGAAGGATGCCGGAGAGATGACGGTTCTTGCCGCCCGCTCCCTTAAAATAAAACCCTCCTCTGTCTATGTATGTTCCACAGGGGTGATTGGAGCCCCGATGCCGATGGACAGGATCAGGCTGAAGATCCCTGAACTGGCAGAAAATCTCGGCCGTCATTCCCTTGACGACGTTGCGCAGGCGATCATGACAACCGATACATTCCCCAAGATTGTTCAGAGGAGGGTCAGAATCGGGAAAAGGACGGGCGTCATTGCAGGGGTCTGCAAGGGTGCGGGCATGATCTGGCCGAATATGGCAACCATGCTCTGTTTCTTAATGACCGATATTGCGGTAAACCGGAAGACATTGCAGAAAGCGCTTCTGAACTCTGTGAGCAGGTCTTTCAACAGAATTACCATTGACGGTGACAGGTCAACGAATGACACGGCCCTGCTGATGGCGAACGGTATGATCGGGAACCGCGAGATCACAGAAAAGTCGAAGGCGTATAAAGATTTCTCGAAAATGCTCGATGAAGTTACCTATGAGCTCTCAAAATTGATCGCCGGCGACGGAGAGGGTGCGAGCAAACTTGTCGAAATAGAAGTGAGAGGGGCACGGAGCGAAGAAGCTGCGGAACGGGCGGCGTTTTCGGTTGCCAATTCCAGCCTTGTAAAAACAGCCCTGTACGGGAATGATGCAAACTGGGGACGAATCATGGCAGCCCTTGGATATTCCGGGGTGCCGATTCGGGAGGAGAAAATCGACATACGGATCGGGAAGGTCAAAGTTGCATCAAAAGGGGTGAGCAATGGCAGGGACAGGGAGGCAGGCGAAGCCTTAAAAAATAAGAAAATTCAAATAGTTATCGATCTGAACAGTGGGAAAAAGAGCGCAAAGGTTCTGACCTGTGATCTGACCGAAGAATATATAAAAGTGAACGCAGATTATCGTACGTAAAAATACTTAGTTTTTTTCTTGACAAACGATGTCAGGGAATGGTAAATTTTTTTAAATGCCTCGTTATCTCCCCTAATACTGCTGTCCAACTCCCACGGGCAGCAGTATTTAATTTTACAGTGAAAGCAAACGCTAATTATCTTTAAATTTCAATGAGTTCATAGCTTCTTGTACCCAGCCCAAGCTTTTCCGCTGCCTCAAACTGGAGATGGTAGTCCCGTTCGCTGAGCTTGAACAGGATATCGTCACCCGGTACTATCTTTTTTTCGTCCGCAAAAGACTGGGGGAGCGGTGGGGCCTTTAAAAGCATATCAACGCTTGCCTGTTCGATTGATACGATATCGTCAGATATGAGAATCCCCTGGTCCTGTATCACAGGAACATCAGCCACCGGCATACAATCGCACTCAGGTTGTATTTCCGTAAGGAAATTGAGGTAAATGACCTTCTGAGGTTTAAATGTGTCAAGAACCAGCTTTGCAGCCTCGGCAAGAGAACGCATAAACCGCTGTTCATCACCCGGGAGCGAGAGCCCCCTGGACTGACAGACCCGTTCACACCTGCCGCACCTCCAGCATTCATTGGTGTCCCATTCGAGTTGATCATCGACAAATTTTATTGCGTCGAGCGGGCAGATCTCCATGCACTGGTAGCAGAGCTCGCATTTCTCTTTGTCCCATGAAAGCATCCCTTCGCCGAGAGTGTGCATGGCGCCCCTGCCGCATTTCCACCCACATTCCCTGTGCCGGGAACTCACCCCGCCCATGGCAATATTTTTTATTGCGCCTGCGTATCCTGACTGGATATGACCCTTTATATGTGAGCAGACGACCATGGCCGGCACATCGTAGATGACGCTTGCGATGGCAATTTCCTTCAGGATGTCGATCCCCTTCACCATAATATTATCGTTCCCGTAGAGTCCGTCAGCCAGAATAACCGGAGCCCCTACAGAAAGATGATTGAGGCCGTTCTGGTTCGCAACGTCGAGGTAATCAAGCCCTTTGATTCTTACTGTATCAGTCACAAAGGGTTTTGCCCCGCATGTCCTGAGTGCTTCTACCACCTTTCTCAAGAAAACCGGTCGTATGATCCTGTGCGCCCCTTCAGAACCCAGATGGGTCTTTATTGCGACCCATTCCTGCGGTCCGCAATACTTCGAAAGATTGAATTCTTTGAGAAGCCGTTCGAGTTTGCCGGGCATACTGTCATCGTACTTCCATTTTTTTGCCCGTGCAGATGCAAAAAATACCTGTGACATTGGAAAATCCTCCTCTGACGTCATTCAGTTATGATTGACAGAACTGTTTGTTTCTCATTATAGCAATTGTAAGGAATTCTGTGATATTCCGGCGATACTCTTTTTCATACTGTTCAGGAAGAATGGGCAGGGATCAATTTCCAAATCGAAATAAACTCCCTCTGTTTCTCTGCAAATCTTTCTTTGACTTCAATGTGAGTGAAGTATTGAAAGCTGAGACCTCCGCTTCGTCGCCGGTCTCTTCGAAGTTGCCCGTGATTTCGTTTCGGAAATCGAACCCGGCACATTACTATAAGGCATGAGGATATAAACATTCTCCTTCTCCTTTTTTGAAAAAATGTATCTGAATAAATTTCCGATATATGTCGGGATTGTGAAAATTCGTTATTTTTGGGGGATGCGAATTATAAATTGTGGTAAGATGAAACACCATGCAGAAAGAGTTCACTGATTTTCTCATTATCGGAAGCGGTGTTGCCGGGCTCAGGGCTGCAATAGAGCTTGCACCCTACGGCAACGTGCTTGTCGTGACAAAAGACAGACCTGCGGAAAGCAGCACAGAATATGCGCAGGGAGGAATCGCGGTCGCCCTGAGCGATGAAGATGAAGTGGGGATCCATTCTGAAGATACCCTCCGGGCGGGAGACGGCTTGTGCAGGGAAGCGGCGGTCAAGATTCTTGTGGAAGAAGGTCCCGAAAGGATACTCGAACTCATTTCGTGGGGAGCAGCGTTCGATAAAGAAGGGACAAAGCTCGACTTTACCATGGAGGCGGCGCATTCCCGGAAAAGGATTCTGCATGCCCATGGCGATTCGACCGGCAAAGAACTGGAAAGGGTGCTGCTTACAAAAGCCAGGTCATTTGCTTCGGTCAAAAAATATCCCTTTGCGTTTACCGAGGACCTCATTATCAGGGATGGAGTCTGCAATGGCGCCTATGTCGTAATGGGATCAGAGACAAGGGCGCTTTTTGCAAAGTCGACTGTGCTTGCGACGGGAGGCACAGGACAGGTCTTCCTGCGGACGACAAACCCCGCTGTTGCAACAGGAGACGGGATCGCGATTGCATTCCGTGCCGGCGCAGTTATCGAAGACATGGAATTCATCCAGTTCCATCCCACTGTTCTCTTTGCGCCCTCAGCGCCCCAGTTCCTGCTCAGTGAGGCGATGAGAGGAGAAGGAGCGACCCTCAGAAATATTCACAAAGAACCATTCATGAAAAGCTATCATCCTGATGCTGAACTTGCACCCAGAGATGTCGTATCCCGGGCGATTATTTCACAAATGGTGAGAACAAAGAGTACTCATGTCTATCTGGACCTCACCCACATGGACCCGGATTTTGTCAAAAAAAGATTCCCGAGGATCTATGCCACCTGTTTGCAATACGCCGTTGATATCACGAAGGAACTTGTTCCCGTCTCTCCTGCGGCGCATTACGTTATGGGCGGCATCAAGACCGATATGACCGGTGCAACCAGTATCGGAGGGCTTTTTGCCGCAGGAGAAGTAACCTGCACCGGGGTGCACGGAGCGAACAGGCTCGCATCCAACAGTCTGCTTGAAGGTCTGGTGTTCGGAGCCCGGACAGGACGGGCAGCAGCCCTGTATGGTATCCGGAGAACAGAGAGAGAATTATATGCCGGGAGTGAGAGGGGCCGGAAAGATGCGGGGACGGAGAAGGGGCGGGACGCTCACCCTAAGGGGAGTGGTTTTAACAGTGAGGAAATCCGGCATTTATTGCGCAAGACGATGTGGGAGAAGGTGGGCATCATACGATGCGGAAAATCCCTCTCGGAGGCGCAGGCTCAGCTGAATCAGTGGTCTTTCATTCTCAGCAGGAACTACCGAACGAGACGTGAACTGGAACTGAAAAATTTACTGACTGTAGCGCAACTTATTGCAGAAGCTGCATTCCTGAGGAAAGGGAGTGTCGGAGCCCACTACCGGTCGGACCACCCTGAAAAAGGGGAAGGATGGCTGAACCATATGAGGTTCACGAAGGAGGGAGACGGATTGAAGCATATCTTTGCTCCCTGACCGCCAAAATGTATTTCTCCATGACGTCATAAATAAGAACGCGTATCATTCCCGCAATCCCGAAAGCTTTCGGGAGTCGGGAATCCTTTCTGGAGGAAAGATGCTGGACAAGCCAGCATGACAGCATTGGTACATCCAGTTATTTTACTTTTGAATTACGGCGTTTTAATATCGTAAGCCTTGATTTTCCTGTGGAGGTTGCTTCGTTCGATATCGAGGGTCTCTGCGGTTCTCGATATATTCCAGTTATTCTCCTCGAGTTTCCTTGTAATGAATTCTTTTTCAAAGGCCTCTCTCGACTCTTTCAGCGTGGTGAGGGAAAAGTAGTCTGAGCGGGTAGATTCCCCGAGTATAATATTTTTTGGGGTTATCACCTGTGCCGGGGTCATGATCACGAGGCGTTCTATCATATTCCTCAACTCCCGGATGTTGCCGGGCCAGTCATATCCCTCCAGCTTTTTCAGAGCCTCGGGAGTCATTTTTTTGGGTTTCTGCCTGTATTCGAGGGCAAAATATTCGAGGAAATATTCGACGAGCGCCGGGATATCTTCTCTTTTCTCCCTGAGTGACGGGATTACGATCGGGATGACATTCAGCCTGAAAAGGAGGTCTTCCCTGAAATTTCCTTTCTTTACCTCTTCGAAGAGATCTTTATTGGTTGCGGTGATAATTCTCACGTCAACCTTGATGTTCCTGTTTCCTCCGACCCTCTGGAATTCCTGAGTCTCGAGAACACGAAGTACTTTTGCCTGTGTAGAAAGGGACATATCGCCGACTTCGTCGAGAAAGAGCGTGCCTTCATCCGCAAGCTCAAATTTCCCATTTTTCCTCTCGAACGCACCGGTGAATGAACCTTTCTCATGACCGAGCAGTTCACTTTCGATAAGTTCCTGCGGGATTGCCGCGCAGTTCATTTCGATGAACGGCTTCTTCGCTCTCGTACTCTTTTCATGCAGGATGTGAGCGATAAGTTCTTTTCCGGAACCGCTTTCCCCGAGGATCAGGACCCTGCTGTTGCTTTTTGCAGCCATCTCGACCTGTTCAAGGAGATGGACCATTTTAGGAGAACTTCCGATAATCCGCCACTTCCGGGTCAGATCTTCTCTCAGTGACTTATTCTCCACTTCGAGCGAATAGCGTTCAATCGCACGTTGTGCGGTGAGCACAACCCGTTCAAGAGAGAGCGGCTTTTCCAGAAAGTCATATGCCCCCATTCTGGTGGCCTTGACGGCAAGTTCAATGTTCCCGTGGCCGGAGATCATGATCACGGGGATATCAGGCTTCACTTCCTTCATCAGTTTGAGAGTTTCGATGCCGTCCATTCCGGTGAGCCACACATCGAGCAGGATTAAATCCGGGCTCTGTTCTTTGATGACCTTCAGGGCTTCTTCACCCGAACTCGATGCAAGGACGGCGTATCCTTCATCCTCGAAGATGCCGGCAAGACTCTCGCGGATACCCTCTTCATCATCTACGACAAGGATCAGTGGTGACGGCATTTATCGCTCCTTTAAGGGAATCTCAAGAGAGAAGACGGTTCCCTGTGGTTCGTTCTCATGTACCCGAATGTGCCCTTTGTGTTCAGAAACTATCCTGTGGGCTATCGCAAGCCCCAGTCCGGTACCGTTCTTCCTCGTAGAGAAATAGGGCTGAAAGAGTTTTTCCTTGTCCTCTTCCATAATCCCCGGCCCGTTGTCTGCAATATGAATATAGACGAGATTGTAAGGGATGTCAAAATCAATCGTCACCTCGATTTTCCCATGACTCTTCATCGCCTGTATCGCATTGTCAAACAGATTAATGAGTACCCTTTTGAATTGTTCCCTGTCCAGTTCGACAACCGGTGAGGAGTCGGGCGCCGAAACATGAATTTCTATGGCCTTATAATCCTTATAGAGGCTTGAGACCTCTTCGATTACGGGAAGGAGCGGCACCGGACTTTTTGAGATTTCCGGCATTTTACCGAACCGCGAAAATTCGTCCACAAGACGTTTCAGACTGTCTACTTCCCTGACAATTGTCTTTGCAGACCTGCTGAAGACTTCATCGAAATCTTTATCCCGGTTTTCCCACTTCTTGATCATCCGTTCCGTAGAAAGTTTGATCGGGGTGAGCGGGTTTTTGATCTCATGAGCGATCCTCCGGGCGATATCCTGCCAGGTGAGCGCCTTCTGCGCCTCTATGATCTCTGTGAGATCGTCAAAGACTACCAGCAGGCCGATATATTTCTGAGAGTCCTTGAGGCTTGTGATAAAAACGAGGAGGATAACCCGCCTGTTCCCGATCACCGCCTTCACCTCTTTTTTCATAGGTTTGAATTCTTTCCCTTCAATGCTGCTCACAAGTTTCTGGAGTTCGGGTGAGTTTAACGTCGTGATGAGTTCCCGATAGTGCTTGTGAATGATGTTGTCCTGTTCCATCCTGAGGATCGAGCATGCGCGGTCATTGATCATCGAAATTTCGCCGGAAGTATCAAGCATAATCACCCCTGAATTGATGTTGTCGAGGATGTTTTTCATATACAGATACGCTGATTGTAATGATTCCTGCCCTGTCTTCAGCTTTTTCACCATGTCATTAAAAGAATGAGTAAGAAGCGCTATCTCGTCCTCACGTTCGAGGACAACCTGAACATCAAGGTTGCCTCCCGCAACCTGTTCTGTGGCGAGCGCGAGATTCCGGATCGGATCAGTGATGCCCCGCGCAATTCTCAGGGCGATCCACAGGGCCATGAAAGTGACTATCAGGGTAAAGAACCCGAGAAAGAGAAGATAGTTTGCCTTGATCGGTATCCGCCATGATTCAAGGGTCAGATACGTTTCATACGCTTCTTTCATATCCTCAACGTTATGGGTAATGTTCTCCGGCAGCAACGACTCGACAATGATCACCCCGTCCTTCCCCCCCTGCTGAGCATGCGGTACCACTGCGCGAATGATATCCCCCCTGCTTCCGGATATTACTTCCGTACCCTCCTTTCCTTCGAACCCGGACCGTATCGTTTCAGACGCATCTTTCGGCAGTTCGTTCAGGTATCGCACCTGATATCCCTCAGAGAGAGAAGAACCGGAGGCAAGTGATTGTGCGTGGTCCAGCGTCTTCTGCTTTTCGATGTCATACATCGCCTTGGCTATCTCAAGGGATTTTTCCAGGGGCTGACGGATCTGCGGAGCAAACCATCTGTCGATATAGGTGGTGATGAGACCGCTTGCCATGATGAACAAGACGGTAGCAGGAATGAGGGTAAGCGTAACGAAAATCACTACGAGCTTCGTCTTGAATTTATATCCCGGGATCTTGTGTTTTCTTTCGAAATAAAGCTTGACGAGGCTCTTGATGACAAAAAACATCAAAGTCAGCAGGGCTATGATGGTCAGATTGAGAAGCAGGAGAATGACAAGCTTTGTGGAGAAGGAAACAGAGGCGCTCTGCATATAATGCAATTCGATTCCGAACGAGGCGAAGAGCAGAAGAGACAGGACTATAAGAAAGATGGAGAACCGGATACTTTTCATTTCGTGGAACCTGCGGTGAATTGCGGGGAGTTTTTCCTGATCGAGAATTCATTTTCCTTTACAAAAATCATGAAATAACCGATAACAGGGGGCAGTTGCCGTATTTTCGATTCGACCGTAACCCGCACATAATACGTCCCCGGCTCAAGATTGCTGATATTCGTGAGACGCTCATTTTCCAGGCTCAGTGCCCACCTGAGCATGGATTCAAACGATTTGAACCTTTTCTGGGTTACGATGCTGCCGTTGCTCGACGTAGCAACGAATTCTGTTTTTACCGGGTCCGATTTCAGCTTCCTGATGAGCTGTTTGCCCGATATGAATTCATCAGACCACATCCCCCATACCCGGTAAAGGTCGATATAGAAATGGAACTCCTTTTTCATGCCGTTCCGGAGTTCCTGGAGATATTTGTCGTCAAGGGAAAGCGTAGCGTCGACAAACAGCTCGCTGTTGCTGGTGGTGAGCGCCGGGCCTGATATTTCTGCGCCGGAGACGGGCGAAAAGGTGATGAGAAGAGCGACGAGAGGAAACAACAGGCAAAAAGGCAGTTTCAAAGCACGGAGCATCGAGAGCTTTGAAAACCTGTTCCTATGCTTGTACTTATATTGCGTATCGGAATACACTATGTGCCCTTTGATCCGGCATTTATGGCTTGACATCTTCGGGAAAATTTATTTTCATTATAGCATAGCAAACGCAGTCATAAATCATTGGTCACGCCCGCAGGTGAAAATCTTATGGCCTTCACCAGGCCTGAATGACCGAAGATCACTGGCAAGAGATTGACAATATCTTAAGGGGGTGTCGCATGGACGTAAAAGCAGTAAGCATAGAGATACCGGACGGGTGTAATATTATCCTCGGACAGACACACTTTATAAAGACCGCAGAGGACCTTTATGAGATTCTCGTAACTACCACCCCTCAGGCGAAGTTCGGGGTTGCCTTCACCGAAGCATCGGGTCCATGCCTTATAAGGACAGAGGGGAACGATACTGAGTTGCTCTCTGTCTGTGTGAAGAACCTTAAGAGAATCGGCGCAGGGCATGTGTTCTGCATTCTCCTGAAGAATGCGTTCCCCATCAACGTCCTCAATCAGATAAAGAACTGCCCCGAGGTGTGCCGGATCTTCTGCGCGACCGCAAACCCCGTCGAAGTGGTAGTGGCTACAACGGAACAGGGGGGAGGTGTCCTCGGAGTAATAGACGGGTCTGCGCCGAAAGGGGTCGAGACCATCGAAGACAAAGGGCACCGGAAGGAATTTTTGAGGAAGATCGGCTATAAATTGTAGAGAAAAAGGAAAAGGAGTGAAAACGAACTCATGATACCTGAACTGAAATACGACGAAAAAGGATTGATACCCGCCATCGTGCAGGATGTGGAGAATGGTGATGTTCTGATGCTGGCGTATATGAACAGCAAGTCCCTTGAGATGACCCTTGAAACAGGGTATACGCATTTCTGGTCGCGTTCGAGGCAGAAATACTGGAAAAAGGGTGAGACGTCAGGACATGTCCAGGAGGTCAAGGCAGTCCTTTACGATTGCGATGCCGATACACTCCTGATCAAGGTGGTCCAGCATGGCCCCGGCGCCTGTCACACGGGCAACAGGACGTGTTTTTACCGGGATATTTCGAAGTAATAAGGAGGCAGAGATGAGCAAATACCGCTGCAAAATATGCGGATACATCTATGACCCGGCAGAGGGAGACCCCGACGGGAATGTTCCGCCCGGCACACCGTTCGAGAACCTGCCGGAAGACTGGAAGTGCCCGGTATGCGGTGCGGCGAAGGAGGAATTCGAGGAGATCGGGTAGGATTTCACTTGCCTGACCTATGAATTAATAGGCATAAGGGATATCGCTCAATTTACGAACCGAACTAAACTACCTTTATTTCTATGCAAACCTTTCTCTGACTGCAATGATATTGAAATATTGAAAGCTGAGACCTCCGCTTCGTCTTCGGTCTCGTCAAAGTTACCCGTGATTTCGGTTCGCAAATTGAGCGGTATCCCTATATATTTGAACAAAAACAAACGAGCAATAAAAGTTACAGATATTTGATGATTGCGTGCTCGTCGCATTCAGGGAAGCGCGGGCAGCGCAGGCAGTCTCCCCATATCTTCTGAGGAAGGGTCGCCTTATCCACGTCGGTAAAACCGAGCTTTTTGAAGAAATCAGGATGATACGTGAGCGCGAACACACGCTTGAGCCCGAGGGTTTTCGCCTCTCTGAGGCACTGCTTCACAAGGGCTTTCCCGACGCCCCTATCCTGGAATTTCCCGTCGACAGCGAGTGAACGGATTTCGGCAAGGTCCTCCCACATGATATGGAGGGCGCAGACACCGCAGACGGTCCCGTCGATTTCGCACACGAAAAAATCCCTTACAGTCTCATACAGTTCACTGAGCGAACGAGGGATCATCTGCTCTTTTCTGGCAAAATCGTTCACCAGCTTGTGAACCTGTTTCAGGTCGGATATTTTAGTTTTTCGTATCTTCAATGTATTCTATCCCCTCATGAATGGCTTTTTTGTTCTGCTCGATACTTTTCTTTCTGTCCACCGGCACCGAACTCTCCAACGCCTTAAGGAGAGAAGTTTCTTTCAGCAGCTGTGTCTTTGCAATAAATGCTCCGAGCAGCACCATATTGGCCGATTTCGTATTCCCGATTTTATTTGCTCGTCCGGTGGCGGGTACCGCAACAGCCTTGATATCGGTCCTGAGCGATGAGTCTTTTATGAGTGATGAGTCGAAAAGGAGCAGGCCATCCGGTTTCAGACGCGGCTGGAATTTTTCTAACGATGCGTCGTTCATTACAACGAGAGTGTCGGGGTTCATCACCACGGGAGATCCTATGAGTTCATCCGAAATTATTACGGTACAGCTTGCGGTTCCTCCCCTCACCTCTGCTCCGTAAGAGGGGAACCAGGTGACTTCTTTGCCTTCAAGCATGCCGGCATGCGCGAGTATCCTCCCGAAAAACAGTATGCCCTGGCCGCCAAAACCTCCGATGATTATCCGGTGTTTCAGTTATGCACTCTCCTGGTAAGCATCCTTGAATGTCCCGAGAGGATATACCGGAATTATCTCGTTCTGTATGCGTATCTGCGAATCCTTCGGTGAAAGTTTCCAGTCGACGGGACATGGGGAAAGTATCTCCACGAGACTGAAGCCTTTCTGCTCCATCTGGTACCTGAATGCCTTGAGAACCGCCTTCTTTGCATCGATCAGATTTTTATAGGAATCTACAGAAGTTCTTGCGATATATGAAGCACCTTCGATTGTTGCAAGGAGTTCGGCCATGCGAAGAGGGAATCCGGCAGTTTTCGGGTCTCTTCCTGAAGGCGATGTGGCTGTCTTCTGCCCGATTAGCGTTGTAGGAGCCATCTGACCCCCGGTCATCCCGTATGTGGTATTGTTTATGAAAAATACCGTGATATCCTCCCCCCTGTTTGCCGCATGGACGATCTCAGCGGTGCCGATTGCGGCAAGGTCTCCATCGCCCTGATAGGAGAAGATAACCCTGTCGGGAAGTGTACGCTTCAGTCCTGTAGCGGCGGCCGGCGGCCTCCCGTGCGCAACTTCAAGAATGTCGAAGTTGTAATAATCGTAGGCAAACACCGCGCATCCTACGGGTGCGATCCCTATTACCCGTTCTCTGATTCCTAATTCGTCTATGCACTCGGCAATGAGCCGGTGAATCAGGCTGTGGCCGCAGCCCGGGCAGTAACGGAAGGGTTCCTGCTTAAGGCTTTCCGGTCTCTGAAATATTTTTTTCATGAACCTCCCTGAGAACACCTTCGAGAATTCCATGTTCGCTCACTGTGCAAGAGGGAAAATGGAATAAACGCATGGTATTAATTGTAAAGTGTAGCCCCGGTATAATCAAGTCTGCCCTCTCAGGCTCAAGCCCCGTGACTTTTTTTCTCTCTTCCAGCGGCAGGGAGATGAGGCTTCTGCTCATATCCTGCAGCCGTTCCAGGGGGATAGTGTGGAGATGGGTTCTCTCCCTTGCATAGGAACCGAGGCCGAGGTCTATGGAGGCGAGGGTAGAGAATGTCCCTGCAGTCCCTATGAATTTTGTGTGCTGAGTTACTGAATCACCCATTTTCATCTGGAGCCCCTTGAGAAGCGAGAGAATCTCACTGTCCATGTCACTGATATCCTTCTGTACCGGAGGGTCGCTCCGGAGAAAACGTGCGGTGAGTTTTATCACGCCGACGGGCAGGCTTTGCATGAAGACAACCCTATGATCACGGTATACAATACATTCTGTGCTTCCCCCGCCAATGTCAACAATAAATGCGGCATTCGGGGATTCAAAGTGCTGAGCCGGGAAAGGACGCAAGGACTCCTTTCAGGGTGAGTTCGGCCTCCTGTCTGCCGGTGATGACGTCTATCCTGATCCCGGTCTCTGCGAATGCCTTCCGGAGAAAAATACCGGCATTCGATGCTTCACGGAGGGCGCTCGTTGCGACAGCCCTGACCTGTTCAACATGATGTTCTGCAAGAATCGAAGAAAATTCACCCAGGGCGGCCAGAGAATCTTCCATGTTTTTTTCCTGCAGCCTTCCCGTCTCATTGACTCCGTCGCCCAGCCGGGTTATTCTTCTTCCGGCGTACACGTCGATGATCCTGTCCTCTCTGATTTCTGCGATCAGCAGCCTGAACGTGTTTGATCCGACATCAAGAGAAGCAATGAGCGCCATTGTGTTATTATAGACCAGGCTGCCGGCAAACACTATACGCATGTAAGCCTTCAGTGAAGAGTTTAATCCCCTCCTTTATAAGGAGGGGTTGGGGAGGTTTGAATATTTTTTCTGCCCATAACTGAATGGTTTCATACCCATAGATATCGTAATTGATTTTATGTCCTGTTTTATGGTATATATATAAGATTTCCCGCCCTCTGATGAAGGGCTTATATTACTTGGCAAGGAGAATTTTCTGATGAATATATATGAAAACATGGTTATTCTGAATGCGGCACTCTCAGATGAAGAAGCCGATACTGCGGTGACAAAGATCAAAGATCTTGTGGCCGGTCAGGGCGGGGAAGTGCTGAAAGTTGATGTATGGGGGAGGAAAAGGCTATCCTATGAAATTAAAAAGCAGAAAAAAGGTCTGTATATCCTGTTCTTTTACAAGGCGCCCGCTCAGACCATCAGAAAACTGGATGAGCTTTTTAAGGTGACCGATTCGGTTCTGAAATACATGGTCCTGAAACTTGGGGCCAAACAGATCAAGGATCTCGAAAAGACCGAACCTTCTCCGGAACACGGTACAGAACAAAAGAGCGAAGGGTAGATGTATAATAAGATCATACTGATAGGCAATCTTACAAAAGATCCGGAACTGCGGTATACCCCGCAAGGCACACCGGTAGCAGTTTTGAGACTCGCGGTAAACCACAGATATAAACAAGCGGACGATATGAAACAGGAAACAATGTTTATTGACAACGTTGTTTTCGGGAAGCAGGCGGAGACATGCAGCAAATACCTGAACAAGGGGAGTTCGGTGCTTGTTGAAGGAAGGCTGCAGGAGAGAAGATGGGAATCGAACGGACAACAGAAGAGCAAGTTTGAGGTTGTTGCACAGTCTGTCCGGTTCCTTTCAAAAAAGGGTGGTTCGCAGGAGTCCGGGTTCAGCAGCGATGACGACATCGGGCCGCCTGAGGAGACAACCGACCTCGAGCCATTTTAATGAGAAGTTTTACTAGAGAATCCCGATAGGAGAAAGGAGTTGCCTTGCAACAGAGAAGATTCCAGAGAAGGAAGTTCTGCAGGTTCTGTTCTGAAAAAGTAGAGTACATAGATTATAAGAATATCAAGATGCTCAGAAGCTATATCACCGAGAGAGGCAAGGTTTTCCCGAGAAGGATGACCGGCACCTGTGCAAAGCATCAGAGAGAACTCTCCGAGGCGATAAAAAGGGCGCGGAGCATAGCTCTTATTGCCTTTTCGGAAAAATAGGACATGAGGATCCCGAAGACATGGGTTCCTCTCCTCGCAAAGAAAATCATAGAGAATCTCATTGCAAAGAACCTCATCAGCACTGCGGTTCCTTCTGAAAAAGTTCTTTCTGAAGCTGAGGAATTAATCCTGCATGAGCTTGCCCTGGAAGACAGGCTGAATGACGAGGTGCGGGAGTTGTTAAAAAGTCATACCTCAGAAATAGAAAGAGGCCGGATCGACTACAGGAGGCTCTTTGATCTCACGAAACAAAAACTCGTAAAGGAAAGAAATCTCGTCTTATGATGCTCTCCGACGACAAGATTTCACACCTGTCCCATGTGCTTTTAAAGGGCCTCGTGGAGAGAAAGCTCGTCCAGGTTGAAGAAGATGAGGGAAAAGTAAGAACCGAGATCAAAAGGACGATCGTCTCCGAACTGAAAGTGGGAGAAGTGATAGACGCGGTCGTCAGAAAGAAACTCCAGTCATTTTCGAAAAAGATGGTCGAGGGAAGCCCCGAGTGGGAAATCCTGTACAAAAAATTCTACAGGGAAGAGGAGATAAAAAAAGGCAGGGCTTCCGGATAAAGGACGCACTCCCCTTTGTTTTTCTCTTTCTCACCTATCTCGGCCTGCTCCTTGAATTTCCGACTGAAAGAACGGTCCTCTGGTTTTCCGTATGGACAGCGAATACCCTCCTCTGCAGTTTCTTTCACTTTTTCAGGAAGACACGGCAGTATGCTCTTGAATTTGTTTTTTCTCTTGCCCTCCTGATCGCAGGGGCTGCGCAGGCATCCGGACTGCCGTGGCTGAAAATACTCTATTTCCCTTTTTTCCTGCTCCTCACCATTTGGTATGACCGGCGGGTTCTGTTTTCTTTGGTGGTCCTTGTCCCTTTCCTTGATCTGAACCTCTTCCTCAAAAAGGGTATTGAGGTCCAGGAAGCGGCTTTCTTCTCATCCCTTGCCCTCACGACGGTTATAACGCAAATTCTTGTGAAGAAAATAAAGAGGAAAGCAGGATATGAGAGGAACAGCAGCAGAGGCGCGGCAGGCAGTCTTCCTGAGACTGGCACAGAAATGTTCCCGGAAGAGACGGTTATTTCCCAGTATCTGGAATCGATGTTCAGACCGGATGAAGAAATACAGGAAGTCATCGGGATAACGAAAAACACTCTGGTCGCAGATTCGGTCCACCTCTTTCTGAATATCGACGGGAGTTTCCGGCTGAGGGGTTCCACCGAAGAAGCCGGCGGAATCATCCCGTCCAACAAAGGTATCGTGCCGGTATCTTTCGAAGAGAAAAAACCGGCGCTTTTCCTGGACATTGTTGAAAAGAAACGGGAAGTCGGATATCTGAAAAAGGAAAAGATTGCTTCTCTCCTCGCAGTGCCTGTGCTGGACGGGAATTTCGCATTCGGAGTCCTGGTTGCCGACAGCGGCCGGTTCCAGGCCTTCAACAGCGCTGACCTGGAAATCCTTCAGACCTATGCAAACCAGATCGTGAGAATACTCCAGCGAGAGCGGGTGTATCGCCAGATACAGCGTTCGTTCTCCAATCTTAAGGTGTTGAATGAGGAGAGTGCGAAACTGCTCTCCTCACTGAAAATTGAAGTCATTGCCCGCAATCTGATCGAAGGTATTTACAAAATCGCACCCTGTGCAATAGTATTCTGCCTTTCAAGGGGAAGGGAGTTCGAGATCATCAGCCAGCAGGGACTCCCGGCCCAGGAGAAACAGTCGTTTGGTCTGAAAGGCACCCTCCTTGATATGGCGGTAAAAAATTCCGACCCTCTCTATATCTCCGATGTAAGATCGTATCGGTCACCAATACTTCCTTTTAAGACGGATGCCGCCGGTTCTCTCGTTATTTTGCCGATGTTTTATGAGAAGGAGGTGCTTGGCATCCTCACGCTGATTTCGAAAGAAACGACTGCGTTCAGCACCTCGCAAATAGAATTCATCAAGCTCCTTGCCAATCAGGCATCAACCTCCATTACGAATGCCAAATTTCATGAAGAGCTTGAAAAACTGGCGATTACCGACGGCCTGACGGGTCTTTTCAACCACCGGCATTTTCAGGAGAAACTTTCCCAGGAATTCAACCGTCTGGGGAGATTCTCTGACCCGCTTTCACTGCTCCTCATTGATATCGACCATTTTAAAAAGGTCAACGATACCTATGGACATCCGGCAGGAGATGCAGTGCTGAAAAAAGTTGCCGGGATTATCGGAAAAACGATACGGAATATCGACCTTCCTGCACGGTATGGCGGTGAGGAGTTTGCCTTAATCCTCCCCGGCACAGATTCTTCAGGAGCGATGAATATGGCTGAAAGACTGCGCAAGGCGATTATGGCTGCGAGCTTCTCCTCAGAGCAGGAGAGATTCACGATAACGGTCAGTACTGGAATTTCGACGAATGCTCAGGGTGTTACAGAGGTAGAGAACAAGGAGCAGCTGATTGAGCGCGCGGATAAAGCGCTCTATGAAGCGAAAAGAACGGGAAGGAACAGAAGTGTGCCCTGGAATGAGGGGACATAGGAAAGCTCGACTGAGCATTCCAGCCACTCTTCTATGGTCAACACCAGAGAATCTCGTGCAAGCGGTGATGGTTTCGAGAGAAAATAATTGCCGGATAAACCGCTATGAACAAGGCACCCAGCGCGTGGAAAACTGCAGAGTAACGTTGAGGTTCAGTCTTAGAAATCCAGTGGGCTTTTTGCCTCTTTAGGGAAATAAACAGGGAGATGATAATTGAGGAACTCTGAGCCATTGTCAGAGTCGAATCCGAGCAAGGGGAAAGGGAGAGATACCTCAATGTCTTCGATCTGCTTTAAGACATCTGTTTCCCCTTTGCCCCATACCGCCCTTTGCTCAGTCCATCCCGTAGCGATGTCTACGCCGTCTATGGTGAAAGCAAACATACCTGCCATAGAGGTCCCACAATGAGCTACCGTATCAGCTTCCAGAAATCCGGGACGGGATTCATCCCACTGGTTTGTCTTTATCGGAATCTGTTTTCTTAAGAGAGTTCCCGGCTTTGTTGTAGATCTGCCCCGTCCTTTATATTGCACCCTGACCGGTTTCAGGAGCCTGTCCATGGTAGCAGGCGACATATCAATGAGTGCTTCGGTGACTTCTGCGGAAAGATCTCCATATTCCTGCACATACCCCGGTAACCATAACGGTAATACTACTTTCAATCTCTTTGAGCAAGGAAGATTTGCAGTCAACCAGATCTTCTTCGCATTGAATTTCTGCATTAAATGAAAAAGGCCTTGTAAATATCGTCAATTCAGAGCCATAAAACCCACAGGGACACATCCCACATTAATTGACTTTTCAACAATGGTTCGCTAAAATTGCTGCATGCCGAGAATTGCACGAGCAGTTGCCGCCTCTTTCCCCCATCATGTTATTCAGAGAGGGAATAATAAGGAAGTTGTCTTTATTGAGAAAGAAGACCGGGAGAAATACCTCAAATTACTGAAGAAATACTCGGATAAATGGAAAAGCCCTGTTTTAGCTTATTGCCTCATGACAAACCATGTGCACCTTTTGTAAAACCGAAGGAGAACGATTCGCTCTATAAAATGATGCAGGGCGTTACCCTGTGCTATACCCAATTTGTGAACAGACGCTATGAGCGCACGGGAAGACTGTGGGAAAGCAGATATCACTCCTGCGTTGTGGATAAGGGCAGCTTTGGGCAGTAGCCGGGTACATAGAGACTAACCCTGTGCGTGCCGGTATGGTGAAAAAGGCAGAAGACTATGATTACTCAAATGCCCGATCTCATATAATTGGGGGCAACAATGATGTCATTAATGAGGAATTATTTGAAAAAGCGCAAAGAAAAGATTACCGAGCGTTCATCAACGCTATTGTATCTGAAACAGAAATCAAAGCAATACAATATCACACAAAGACCGGAAGGCCATTAGGGAGTGAGCAGTTTGTAAAGAAAATGGAAAGAAAAATTGGAAGGGACTTTTCCCTCAAAAAACCCGGCAGACCAAGGCAACAGAAGATAGAATAATTGGGGATGTGTCCCTATATATTTCAAGTTTTTGAAGCGCCCCGTCGGGCATATTTTCGGATCACAGATCGCGGACTTGATCTTCTTAAAAAGGGCTATGAACGTATGGACGTAAAAATCCTAAATCAATATTCAGAACAATCTTGAACAATACTGCGGAACGAACATAGCAGATAAATATTCCTTGTATTATTAGATTTGATAAGTTATCAGATTTAATAATGAGGCACATAAAAGAACACCGTGATAAAGCCAAACAGTGTCTTAAGTTGCCGCCAACTATCGTCAGAAAAATATGAACTTTGGAAAAACATTGTTTTTCGGCATGGCCCTGAAAAGATGAAAGAATTCCCTGATTTCACGATGAACAGATAAAAGGAGAGCGCAAGGGGCAGCGTTCGTCACGTTTGAGCGATCAGTACAGGGTTATATACAAAGTGGAGAGAGAGATCGATACAGTTTCAGTTATGGAAATAACGCCCCATAAATATTAGGAGGATCAAAGGAAATCTCGGCCATATCGATTTTTCTTTTATAGTTTTGATTGTAATGAGCAAATGCATGTGCATGTTCAAAGAGAGAATATGCTTTGCAAATTCTGGATGAACCCTGTTACATTGACGAAAAACAAAGGTTTTGCGCCAAAAGAACTCAATACGATAAGGGAAAAGATTATAAACAACAGAGACAAAATAATGGAGGCATGGCATGAGCACTGCGGCGAAACTGCAAGAAGTAAGAATTAAAGAAATAAAAGTTACTGAGGACACAATTACAGCCCAGCTTATTGACGGTCGCATAATCAGTGTTCCACTTGTATGGTCATGGCGGTTGTCCGAGGCCACTCCTAAACAGCGTGCAAATTACAGAATAATAGGAGACGGCGACGGTGTGCATTGGCCGGACCTTGACGAAGATATTAGTGCAGAGGGGATGCTTTATGGAATGCCTGCTCCACGACCTCACAGACATACTCAAAATCAAAGTAGTACGAAAAGGCCAACAAAGGCATCGAGAGGGACGCGGGGATAGCCGTCTTTCTTTTTCGCTTTCGGATTAAAACAAGGGACACATCCCACATTAAATTTAGCGTCTTGACGCTTTGCCGTCATAATGGTATATTAGAGCCATGAAAACAGTAGCCAAGAAATCAACAATTTATTTTGATCCCCAGATCCATAAAGCCCTTCGTCTAAAAGCCGCTGAAACCGATAGTTCCATCTCTGATATTGTCAATGAAGCGATCCGGATCGTCTTCGCGGAAGATGCGGAAGAAATCGCTGCATTTTCAGAAAGAGCACATGAGCCCAACCTGTCTTTTGAGGAAGTGCTCAAAGATCTGAAGAGGCGTGGCAAAATATAACATCCTTATTAAACCGTCCGCAGTTAAAGAAATTGAGAACATTCCACGAAAATATCGCCTACGGATAATTCAAAGGATTAAGGGATTAGCAACCAACCCACGGCCCCAGGGATGTGAAAAGCTTACCGGAGAAAACAGATATAGAATTCGTCACGGAGTTTACAGGATAGTCTATTCAGTTTCCGACAGGGAATTGCATATTATAGTTGTTAAAGTTGGACATAGACGAGATGTATACAAATGAAACCCATAACGAATTACTCAAGCCGACCCGGGATAACGCTGATTTGGGCTGGCAAAGCTTTGTGGCCGGGCGGCTTGCCTTTGCGTTGAAGCTGAGGAAAAATATGCCCTGGCAACGACTATTATGTGCATAAAATAGACGGGGTTTTTAAAGTAAGGACACCGCCATTATTCAGGCCTTAATCAGGTTTCTGCTAAACGGTCTCCTTTGATGTCTCGTGGCAAGGATTCTGATTGGTATATGGAAAAAACCTGTTGGGGTGACTTACAAGGCCATGAGGACCATTATCATCTGGCGGCCTTCCATCTTCGGCGGTATTTCGACTTTTGCAATATCCTTCAGATCCAGTGACAGCTTGTTCAGCAGGTCCGCCCCCAGTTCCTGACGGTTCAGTTCCCGCCCTCTGAAGCGGATTGTCACTTTGACCTTATCACCATGTTCGATAAAACTCCTTACATTCCTCTTTTTGAACTCATAATCGTGGGTGCCTATCAAAGGGCGCATCCTGATGTTTTTGAGGGTGAGCGTTGCCTGTTTTTTCTTTGATTTCTGGAGTTTTTTGTTCTTATCGAACTTGAACTTCTGGTAGTCCATGATCTTGCAGACCGGCGGGTCGGCATCCGGGCTGATTTCTACAAGATCCAGTTCTTGTTCCTCGGCCATCTTCAGCGCCGCCTCAATGTCCATGACGCCTATTTGTCCCTCATCGCCAACTACCCGAATCTGCTTGGCTTTAATCAGCCGAATCTGTTTGTTTACGCGTGTTTTATCAACAACCCTTACTGGAAATGCTTTTCGTCGATTAACTATTGTCTTTTTCTCCTTTTTCCTTCGAAATTCCTTGAGGATTCGTATTATATTTTATGGTGATCTTATAATCAATACGTGCATGCTGGGAGGGACGGTCGCTGATTTTTCCCTTGCAGGAAAGTTCTCCCTTTCCCGATTTTTCATGTTTTTTAACCATATGGGTAATCACTGCGGTGAGATCAAACCCGCCCTCCATACAGTCTTTGATCATGCAATCCATGTTGAAATATGCATGGCGCGAGGGCCAGAAATTGACAGTACGGATCATGGAAGCCTGATTGAAACCCTTCATATAATATATCATCTCGATTTTTATGTCTGTTACATCAGGAAAGCATTCAGAAACCAAACCGGATTCAAGTCTGTGCTGCTTGTTCAGTTCCATTTTTTCCAGATAGTTCTGCTTGTGTGCCATTGTACCTCAAAAGAGAGAAGTCCCCTGATGGGCAGGGGACTTCTTCAGTCAGTTAATTTTTGATTACATTGATTGCTTTGAGACCTTTTGGGCCATTTTCGGTATCAAAGGTTACAGAATCACCTTCGGCGAGGGATTTAAATCCGCTGCCTTGGATGGAAGAATGGTGGACAAATACATCGCTGCCATCTTCACTTGTGATAAAACCAAAGCCTTTGGAATCATTAAACCACTTCACTGTTCCTTTCGCCATTTCGGACCTCCTTGTTCGAAAATTCAAATCTCAGAATACCCATAAAAAAAAGCCACAAAGCTAAAAGTCTTTGAGGCTTTAGTCAACAAAAACTTCTGAAACTCTGAAGATTATCTTGACATATGTTGCCGCAGAAGTCAATACATATGCGTATTTATATCTATTTGTCAGCAGGTTATAAATTAACGGGAATTATTCTTTGAAAGAATGTAATTCGCATTTTATGAAAAGTATCTGAAGTGTTGACTCCGGCCAACAATTTTCTCGACTTCCTGAAATAGTGATAGGTTCATTTCTTTTCCGGATGCAATAATTATAATGGTAATCAACAAGGAAAATTGCTACCCCCTACTCAGGTAGGATTGACTGCCTATCATTTTAGTTAAATAATGAAATCATAAGCATAATGCTTAATTTTTATGAGATATCGAGTAAAAAAGGACTAAGACATAAGTACTTGAATCAAAGAGAAATATGAAAAATAAAATAATCATCATGTCGGGTTTCATTGTAAGCATAATTTTTGTACTTTCAGTTCCGCTTCATGCAACTGATTGGAATTTTGTAACGACTACAACAAAAAATTATTACTTTATTGACTCAGACAGCATTATTACAAACGAAACACAAATAACTTTTTGGGGAATAAAAATGGACATAGAAACTGCAAAAGTAACCGCTAAAAAAAGGTGTACTATAGATTGCCATTTTGAAAATGCGCTTGTTCAAGACGATATAAGATATGATGCAGAAGGGCGTATTACACAAATACTGTCTTATAATGATATGAATTGGTATGATGTTCGGAAAGGGTCAGCAACAAAAACGATTGCCAATTTTTTGTGTGAATATGGCAGACCAAGAATAGATATAAAAAAACATTTAAAACAGCCTTTTCAGACCAAAGACAATTACATGGCATCTTTCATAAACAATCTAAACAGTGCCAACCTTTCTTTCAATTCTCAATAATTGTTTCTGTTGCTGCATGAAGCATCCTGTATATTAGACATGCTTCAACTGTTGATGTTGTATACCATGAGAGTTATTTGTGAAAGAAATTAACAAAAATCATTGAATTGAAAACAATACTATTATCCTGACCTTGACAGGGGCACTTGAGCACTCTTGTCTTGACACTTCGGGTGGTTAATTGTTAAATTATTAGCACTTGACCATTGAGAGTGCTAAATATGCAGAATTTAAGCGAACGCAATAAAAAAATCCTCTATGCAATCGTCCAGAGCTACATAAATAATCCCGACCCCGTAGGGTCGAGGGTTGTAACCAAGCGCTATTCACTGGGCTTCTCTCCGGCCACCATACGGAACATCATGGCTGATCTCGAAGAAATGGGCTTTCTCATACAGCCCCACACTTCGGCGGGAAGGGTCCCCACCGACCTCGGATACCGGTTCTACGTCGATTCTCTTGACGACGAAAGCGACCATCAGTCAAATATGGAGGTCCTGCATGACCTGTACAGAAAACTCGAAGCCCTGAGGAATAATATCGATATGTTTCTTGGCGAGGCGACAAAAAGCATGTCGATATTGTCCCATTACCTTGGCGTAGCCATGTCTCCGGCGTCTGATCTCAGCACGCTGAAAAAAATTGATCTCCTGAAATATACTGCGGGGAAAATAGCCGCCGTGCTCTTTACCGATGAAGGCCTGATCAAGAACAGGGTCATCACGATAGACGCGGACCTCTCCCAGAAAGACCTTGCCAGGATTGCCGGATATCTGAATTCCGAATTTGCCGGATATTCCCTGGATGAGATACGCATGAAGGTGCTGAGGCAGATGTCAAGAGAGAAGGTGAGATGCGACCATCTCCTCTCCAGGGCGATGCAGATATGCCGGGACGCCCTCTCATTTCCCTGTGGCGATCTCTTTGTCTCGGGGCTTTCCGGAGTGCTCGATCTTCCCGATTTTCATGACTTGAAAAAAATCAGGGAATTATCACGGGCCATCGAGGACAAACACATGATTATAAAACTGCTCGATGAGTTGTCCGAATCCGAAGGGGTGCAGGTCATCATAGGGTCTGAGAATGCCTCGGATGAAATGAAGCGGTTCAGTGTTGTTGCGTCTGCATGCCGGCAGGGCGACCGGCCGATCGGTGTGGTCGGCATTATCGGTCCGACCCGGATGAACTATGCGAGGGCAATATATATTGTGGAAAATACTGCAAAATTCATCACGCAAATGCTTGAAGGAAGGTGATCCCTTTGCAGGAGCACGAAACAGACGAAACCCAGGAAAGAGAGATACAGGAGGCGGTGGAACCTGCTCACGGGGAGATGTCCCCTGAAGACGGGGGAGATGAGCAGGACCGCAGTGCTGCCGAACTGCAAGACATGAACAATAAATACCTGCGGCTCTATGCCGAATTCGAAAATTATAAAAAGCGGGTTATGAAGGATAAAGAAGAACTTATCAAATACGGAAATGAGAGTCTTCTCTATGACCTCCTGCCCGTGGTCGACAGTCTGGAGATGGCATTGCAGCATGCAGCGGACGATGTATCATCAGGTCTGGTGCAGGGAGTAGAGTTAACGCTCAAGGAGATGAGGAAATCACTCGAGAAATATGGCCTCATCCAGATTGAGGCGGAGGGGAAACCCTTTGATCCCGCGGTGCATCATGCGATGGCGCATCTTGAGCGGGATGATGTTGAGGAAAATATTGTGGTAGAGGAGTACAGGAAAGGATATATGTTCAAGGATAAGGTGCTGCGCGCATCTCTCGTTGCAGTTTCGAAGAAGCACGAAGGATCGGGACAGGCAAACGAGGCGAATGAGAGAAACAATATGACAGAGGAGGAATCATAACATGGGGAAAGCAGTTGGTATAGATCTTGGAACTACGAATTCAGTAGTTGCCGTAGTTCAGGGCGGGGATCCCGTGGTTATCCCGAATCAGGAAGGATCCAGGACAACGCCATCTGTTGTTGCAATCACTGAAAAAGGGGAAAGACTGGTCGGACAGATAGCAAAGAGACAGGCGATCACAAACCCCGAAAATACGATTTTTTCCATAAAAAGGCTGATGGGAAGGAAGTTCAATGCGCCGGAAGTTGAGCATGCGATGAAGAGACTTCCCTACAAGATTCTCGATGCTCCGAATGCCGATGCGCATGTGGAAATACGGGGCAAACGCTACTCACCCCCTGAGATATCCGCAATGATCCTGCAGAAACTGAAACAGGCGGCAGAGGATTACCTTGGCGAACCGGTAACAGAAGCCGTCATCACGGTCCCCGCATATTTTGACGATAGTCAGAGGCAGGCCACGAAAGACGCAGGCAGAATCGCCGGGCTTAATGTCCTGAGGATTATCAACGAGCCGACCGCGGCAGCGCTTGCCTATGGTATGGACAAGAAAAAGGAAGAAAAAATCGGAGTATATGATCTCGGCGGGGGCACGTTTGATATCTCGATCCTCGAGATTGGAGAAGGCGTCATCGAGGTCAGGTCGACAAACGGCAATACCTATCTGGGCGGCGATGACTTTGACCTGAGGATTATGGACTGGATGGTGGAGGAATTCAAGAAAGACCAGGGCATAGACCTCAAGAATGACAAAATGGCATTGCAAAGGCTGAAGGAAGCTGCGGAAAAGGCAAAAGTGGAGCTTTCGACCGCGACGGAGACCGAGATAAACCTCCCCTTTGTAACGGCCGATGCGACAGGCCCCAAACATCTTCTCATGAAACTCGCGAGATCAAAAATGGAACAACTCGTCGGAGACCTGATTGAGGGTACCATCGGACCGTGCAAGAACGCATTGACCGATGCAGGACTTTCAGCCTCGAACATAGATGAAATCCTCCTCGTTGGCGGGCAGATACGCATGCCAAAGGTCCAGCAGGTGGTGCAGAACTTCTTCGGGAAGGAGCCGAATAAAACGGTGAACCCCGACGAGGTAGTTGCTGTGGGCGCTGCTATCCAGGCGGCGGTTCTCAAAGGTGATGTAAAAGAGGTCCTCCTGCTGGACGTTACTCCGCTTTCACTGGGTATCGAGACACTCGGAGGAATATTTACCAAGATCATCGAGAGAAATACTACCATCCCGACCAAGAAGAGTCAGATATTCTCGACGGCCACGGACAACCAGCCTGCCGTATCCATCAAAGTGTTCCAGGGTGAACGGGAGATGGCGGCAGATAACAAGATTCTCGGCAATTTTGAACTCATCGGCATTCCACCGGCGCCGAGAGGAGTGCCCCAGGTCGAAGTGACTTTCGATATCGATGCGAATGGTATTCTCCATGTTTCTGCAAAAGACCTGGGTACGGGGAAAGAACAGTCTATCCGGATAACCGCATCAAGCGGTCTGTCGGAAGATGAGATCAAGAATATGGTGCGGGACGCAGAAGCCCATGGCGAAGACGACAAGACAAAGAAACAACTTGCCGAGGTGCGGAACGAAGCGGATAACCTCGTCTATACCGTCGAAAAATCCCTTAAGGAATACGGCGACAAAGTGAGCGAAGGCGAGAAGAAAGAGATCGAAGAAGCGCTTGAGCGATGCCGGAAGGCAAAAGACACGGCCACTGACGCATCGGAGATCAAATCCGCTACAGAAGCTCTTATGACAAAGTCCCACAAGCTTGCAGAACATCTCTACAAAGGCGCCGGGGCACAGGCAGGCGAAGGTCAGGCAGGTCCATCAGCCGAAGGACAGGAGCAGGAAGGCGCGAAGGGACCTGAAGAAGAGGTTGTCGAGGCAGAATTTGAGGATGTTGACAAGGACAAGAAATAAAAAGCGCTTTCACGGTATGATATAGCATCAGTGCTTGAAAGATCGCACCTGAAAAGTCCTCCTCGAAATGAGGGGGACTTTTTACGAGAAGCAGATGATTCTGGTGAAAAGACTTTTCCGCCGGGAGACAAATTTCTCAACTTCTATATAATAGGGAGAGCATGAAAGACTATTACGAAACAATCGGGGTGGCCCGCGACGCGTCAGAAGTTGATATCAAGAAAGCGTTCAGACAGCTCGCCATGAAATACCATCCTGACAGAAATCCGGATAATAAGGAGTCTGAGGAAAAGTTCAAGGAAATAAATGAAGCATATTCCTGCCTGATCGATCCGGAAAAAAGAGCGAACTACGACAGGTTCGGTACGGCGGAAGGCATGGGCGCCGGTCATAGCCCGTTTGGAGCAGGATTCGGGGATGTGTTCGAAGACATCTTCGGCGACTTTTTCGGGACCTTTACCGGGAACCGGAGGCCAAGGCCGGCCAAGGGAAATGACCTGCGGTATGACCTCGATATCACGCTGATGGAGGCTGCCCTTGGCACTGAGAAGACCCTGGATATACCACGGTGGGAAGACTGTTTTGAGTGCAGGGGTTCCGGTTCAGCGCCGGGCAAGTCGCCGGTTGCCTGTCAGAATTGCAAGGGCGCCGGACAGGTGCGGATGCAGCAGGGTTTCTTTACCATATCGAGGACGTGCGAAAAATGCGGCGGGGCAGGGAAGGTTATCACTGACCCCTGCAAAGAGTGCAACGGCCAGGGCAGAGTGAGGAAGTACAAGAGCATCAGCATAAAACTCCCGGCAGGGGTTGATACCGGTTCACGGCTGAGAATGTCCAATGAAGGGGAGATGGGGCTCTATGGAGGTCCGCGGGGAGATCTCTACATTATCCTCAATGTTGAAGAGCATTCATTCTTTAAGCGGGACGGCAATGATCTGTTCTGTGAGGTGCCGATATCGTTCCCTCAGGCTGTGCTTGGAGCAGAGATCGAGGTGCCTACTCTGGACGGGACAGCGAAGATTAAAATATCGCCGAGCACACCTTCAGGAAGGATGTTCCATCTGAAAGGGAAGGGAATACAGAGACTCGGCGCTCATGGCAAGGGCGACCAAATTGTGAGAATCTATATAGATGTGCCCAAAAAACTTACGCCGAGACAGAAGGAACTCCTTGAAGAGTTTGCTCAAATAAGCGGGGACGAGGTAAGCAAGTCTTTTAAAGAGAAGATCAAAGACCTCTTCACCGGCGCAGAGAAATAGCCGGCCCTTATTACTCATAAATTCCCAGGTGAATACAGCGGGAGGCAGTATTTTTACTCATTCTCGCCCCGATAAGAACCGGGATAAATCCGCAAAAATATCGCATCCGCCGTATTATATGATCAGTGCATGAATAATCCGGGATTTACATACGAAACTTTATAAAAAAAGTGGGTTATAATGTGCACAGAGTCTGTGGAATGAGGATGAACCCAAAGCGCGCAGGGGATGAAACAGGAAAAATGAGAGGGAAGGGGTAACGGATATGCCCAGGATCTATCTCCCGTTGAAGAACAGGGAAGATCATACCATCACGATCACCGGCGAGAAAGCGCATTATCTTATTTCCGTCCTGAGATGCCGGAAGGGAGATGAACTGATTATTTTTGACGGGTCGGGGCATTGTTATAAGACTCGGATAGCGGGGATTGAGAGAAAAGTAGTTCTCGCAGAAGTGAGTGAACAGTTCCCGTGCGGGAACGAATCGACTGTCCGTATTACTCTTGTTTTAGGTCTCCTGAAAGGCGAGAAGATGGATATGGTGATACAGAAAGCCACGGAACTCGGCGTGCATGAGATCATCCCCGTTGTGAATGAGAGAAGCCAGATCAGGGAGACGAGGAAAATTTCCCGGTGGAGGAAAATAGCGGAAGAAGCGTCGCGACAATCAGGGAGGAGCATCGTTCCTGAGGTGCGCGAAGCAGTGCAGTTTGCCGACCTTTTCAAGGGTCGTGGGGCAAGGGTTCAGGGGCAGGGGTTTCTGTTTTATGAAGGAGAAGGGGCTAAATTGTCAGAAGCAGTCGCTTCCCTTCCCCGCCGTCCTTCTTCTCTCTTCATCATGGTCGGTCCTGAAGGCGGTTTCACCCGGGAAGAAATCAGTCTTGCACAAGCACAGGGCGCAGTTCTTGTCAGTCTCGGGAAAAGGATCCTCAGGGCTGAGACCGCAGCGCTTGCTGCTCTCTCAATAGTACAATTTCAGTTCGGAGGTATGGACTAAGCCGGTCTGCCAAATGATGCTGCATGCTCAGGCTTAAGCGTCTGCCTTCCTGATATCGGCAATCCTTTCGACCGGTATCATTATCCAGCCCAGTTTCTCCCTCGAGGTATACCTCTTCTTCCCCGACTTCGATGAGTTTGCCGGTGTAAGTGATGCCGTCCTCTGCCTCCACGATCACAATTTTCCCTGTAAGGTCAAAATCCACAAAGCCTCCCGGATGGATAACATTATACCGGGGGTGCAGCGGCTTGGGCAACAGGAAAAAATATATTCCCCTACTCCGGTAGGGTTGACTATTTCCCCGGAAGGTGTATAGTTGAGAATATTAGAAAAAAGAGAGTGATGAAAAGGGGGGAAGCCGTATGATGGAACTACTCAACCGTGGGGAAGGCGAGGCAGGCAACACGTGCATGTCACGCGGACGCCTCCTGATCGTTGATGACGAAATCGATACCCTGAGACCTCTCTGTGAGATTGTTGCAGAATGGGGGTATGAAGTCCTGCATGCCACATCGGGGCAAGATGCGCTGGAGATTTTGGAGAGAGAGGAAGTTGATTTGTTAGTGAGTGACCTGTCAATGCCTGAAATGAACGGCATCGAACTTCTCAGGACAGCCTGTGAGCGGGACAGAGATCTTATGTGTATCATAGTCACTGCCTACGGGACTGTCCAGAAGGCTGTTGACGCGATGAGTGCAGGGGCCTATGATTTTGTCCTGAAACCGTTCGACTTCAAAATGTTGAGATCGAAAATTTCCCGCGCAGTAGAAATGCGGAAACTGCGCGATTCAGAAGCAATTTACCGGTCAATAGTCGAGAATTTTCAGAGTGAGATGATCTGTCGTTTTCTGCCTGATGGGACCTTGAATTTTGTGAATCAGGCATTCTCCCGTTACTTCGCGAAGAGGAAGCAGGATATCGTCGGGGGCACCTATCTGTCCTTCCCGTGTGAAGAAGACAGGGATAAAATCATAGGGGCAATAGCTTCTCTTGATCCGGAAAATCCTGTCGTCAGGCTTGAGTACCGCGTCAAAGTCCCGTACGGTGAAATGCGCTGGCAGAAATGGACATTCACCGCCATACTCGATGGAAACAATCAGGTGGCGGTAATCCAGGCGATCGGGTCTGATATCCATGACCTGAAAATAGCCGAAGAGCAGCTTGCAAAAAAAGAGAATGAACTGGAAAAGAAGATGAAGGACCTTGAGAGTTTTTATCAAATGGCAGTCAGCAGGGAGTTAAGAATGAAGGAACTCAAGGAGGAGATCAAAGAACTCCAGAGAGAATTAGAGAAACACAAAACTCAATGAGCGCCGCCTGAGAGCCCGCCCAAAATTTTCCATGGTTTCTCCTTTTTCAGTCCATTCAATGACTGATCCGCGGTTCTTCCCAAGGCTTGTTTCCGGGAGGGATGCTGTGGTATCCTTAGTATGAAGAAAAAGGGAGAACAGTCTTGAAACAGCAGCATCCTTAAGGAGGAGAACAAGCAATGTCGTCGAGAAAGATCTATGTGGGGAACCTGCCTTATTCTGCAAAAGAGGAAGACATAAGAGAGGTATTTGAGAAGATCGGGGAGGTTCAGTCGGTAAGGATTCTTACCGATTCAGCCACGGGACGTTCACGGGGGTTCGGGTTTGTAGAGATGGCTTCGGACGGGGACACAGACAGGGCAATTCAGGAACTCACCGGGGCGGTACTTATGGAGAGGACTCTTACTATAAGCGAGGCGCGGCCACAGGAAACGAGAGGAAAGACTGACATGCGGCGGAAACAAGGGGGATCCTTCGACAGAGGAGGAAAGGGCTCAGGTAGTTGGAGGTAAAGGTAAGCGAAAACGGCCTTGAAAAGGCATTACGGATCCTCAAGAAGAATCTGCAGAAGGATGGTCTCATGGGAGAATTAAAGAGGCGCCGTTATTATGATAAACCCTCGACCCGTCTTAAGAACAAACAAAGGGAGGCGCAGAAGAGGAACGCCAAGAGTGCCCGGCGCAGCATCCAGGACCGGAGGCCCTGAGAAATCACTTCTTATCGTAAAAGGGGAAGACAATGAAACGAGCAGGTGCATATAAAAGTGAAAAGCGGAAAAAAGAAGTACAGCGGAAGAAGCAGCAGGACGAGAAAAGGCTGAAACGAATAAAGAAGGGCCATGAAAAAGACGAAGAGGAAACTCAGCCCGAAACAGCAGAAACCCCGCCAGGGGAAGAAAATAGTATAACAACGAGTGAAGGACAGAACTGAGAACATTTCCCAGGCCCGGCTCTTGTGAATTGTTCCTTGCCCGGCGTTCCGGTTCGTGACGCTTCGATAAATTATCTGCCTTATTAAAAACATTGTAGAGAGTGTTCAGCCTGCCAGCAATCTGATGAATAAGAAAAGAGGGTAAAATAAAAAAGCCCCCGTAGTGCGGGGGCTTTTTTATTGCACTTATTCTTCAGCGCGTTTCGCTTTTAGATATCGTAATAGAGGAAGAACTCATACGGATGCGGTCTGAGCCTCAGGGCGTCGACTTCTCTTGTCCTCTTGTAGCGCAGCCACATTTCGATAACATCCTCGGTAAATACGTCGCCTTTCTTGAGGAAACTGTGGTCTTTCTCAAGGCAGTCAAGCGCATCTTCGAGCGAGCCGGGAAGGCTCGGCACCTTTGCGAGTTCCTCGGGGGCGAGGTCATAGATGTCCTTGTCGAGCGGTTCTCCCGGATGGATTTTGTTCTCGATGCCGTCAAGGCCCGCCATGAGCATCGCGGAGAACGCGAGGTACGGGTTGCATGACGGATCGGGGAACCTTACCTCTACCCTCTTCGCCTTCGGACTTGGAGAGTACATGGGGATTCTGATCGCCGCAGATCTGTTCCTGCTTGAGTATGCGAGATTGATCGGAGCCTCATATCCGGGCACGAGCCTCTTGTAGGAATTTGTTGTCGGTGCGACGAATGCAGCGAGGGCAGCGGCATGCTTCAGAATTCCGCCGATATAGTAGAGCGCAAGGTCTGAGATGCCTGCGTAGCCGTTCCCCGCAAACAGGGGCTTTCCGTTTTTCCAGAGGCTCTGGTGTGTATGCATGCCTGAGCCGTTGTCGCCGTAGAGGGGCTTAGGCATCATTGTTACGGTTTTCCCGTGCCTCGATGCAACATTCTTGATGATATATTTGTACATCATCAGCTTGTCGGCCATATCCACAATCGGAGAGAATCTCATGTCTATCTCCGCCTGTCCGCCCGTAGCGACTTCGTGGTGCTGCGCTTCCACTTCTATTCCAGCTTTTTCCAGTTCAAGAACCATCTCGGTGCGGATATCCTGCTGCTTGTCCATCGGCGGGACAGGGAAATACCCTTCTTTGTGCCTCGGCTTGTACCCGAGGTTCGGACTCTCTTCTCTCCCCGAATTCCATATGCCTTCGACAGAATCTACGAAGTGATACCCGCTGTTTGCGGTATAATCAAACCGCACATCATCGAAGATGAAAAACTCCGCCTCCGGGCCGAAGAACGCGGTATCCGCAACCTTGGTTGATTTCATGTATGCTTCAGCCTTCTGTGTTATGTAGCGCGGATCTCTCGAATACGGTTCTTTTGTGATCGGATCGACAATATTGCAGATCAGACTGAGGGTAGGGTGCTGGGTGAAGGGGTCCATCACGGCGGTAGACGGATCGGGTATTACAAGCATATCGCTCATATGAATAGCCTGCCATCCCCGGATAGAAGACCCGTCGAAGCCCAGTCCGTCTTCGAACAGGCCCTCAGAGAGTACCTTAGCCGGAACGGAGAAGTGCTGCCAGAGTCCCGGAAAATCCATAAACTTCAGATCGACCATCACGGCTTTGTTCTTCTTGGCAAATTCCAAAACTTCCTTTGGTTTCATTGTGCTGCCTCCTTTTATTCTGTGTGATAGAAAAAATACGCTTGTCAGTCTCAGACAATCACGTTATCTGTCTCCGTCTCCTTTTTCCCGGGGGGAGCAAGAGCATTGCATACCGTTACTCCTTCACCTCCGGTATTATAATGAATATCCGCTTTCCCCGTGCTGCGATATATCAAGTCCGTTCACCTCCGACTCCTCGTCAACGCGCAGGCCGATCACTTTATCAATGAGTTTCAGCAGGACAACGCTAACCGCAAACGAATAGACTGCGGTCACGAGTATGGCAATCAACTGCGTATTAAGCAGCGCAAAACTGCCGAAAAATAATCCGTTGCCTCCTGCCGGGTTGATAACACTCTGTGCGAAGAGGCCGGTCGCGAAACTGCCGAGCACCCCGCCTACTCCGTGCACGCCGAACGCATCGAGTGAATCGTCATAACCAAGCCTGCCTTTTATATTCAGGGACGCGTAACATACCGCTCCCGCTGCCAGTCCGATGACCAATGATGACATGGGGCTCACAAAACCCGCGGCAGGAGTGATCGTTGCAAGTCCGGCAATCGAGCCGGTGGCTGCGCCGAAGGTGGTTGGTTTCCCCCTGTGCAGCCATTCGATGCATACCCATGCCAGTGTAGCGGCAACCGCGGACGTATGGGTTGCGACAAAGGCCATTGTGCTTAATGTCCCTGCAGACAGCGCGCTCCCGGCGTTGAATCCGAACCATCCGAACCAGAGGAGCCCTGTCCCCAGCACCGTCATGGGGAGGTTATGGGGATACATCGCTTCCTGCAAATACCCTTTCCTTTTCCCGATAATCAGCGCTGCGGCAAGCGCCGAGATGCCGGATATCAGATGCACTACGATACCGCCTGCGAAATCCAGCGCCCCCATTTCCTTCAGCCATCCTCCTGTGCCCCAGACCCAATGTGCAACCGGGTCATATACGAGTGTCGACCACAGCAGGGTGAACACAAAGAATGCGGAAAATTTCATCCGTTCCGCAAAGGCGCCGGTGATGAGCGCCGGTGTGATGACCGCAAACATTGCCTGGTACATCATAAACGCGATATGCGGCACGGTCGGGGCGTAGTCAGGGTTGGGTTCAACCCCGACGCCGTTCAGTCCTATCCAGTCCAGGCCTCCGATGACTCCGTGTATATCAGGGCCAAAGGCAAGGCTATAGCCGACAAGGATCCACTGCACACTGATAATCGCAATCGCGACAAAACTCTGCATGATCGTGCCAAGCACATTTTTCCCCCTGACCATGCCTCCGTAGAACAGTGCAAGCCCGGGGGTCATCAGCATGACGAGGGCGGTGGATACCAGTATCCAGGCGGTGTCTCCTGAATCAATCTTCGGCGCAGCGGTTGTTTCCAGACCGGGCTGGAAAAGCTGATCTCCACCGAAAACGCTTCCGGCTGCGCCCAGCATGATGAGCATCAAAAGAATACCAACAAGTCCTTTCATACTTCCTCCCTGACATACAGGCGGTATTTTCCTCATGGTGCTTCTCTATCCATGAATCATGCCAGGCTGGGAACTTGTTGATTAATAAACAAAAAAAACAAAATGCTGGTTTTTACCCCTGAATATCCTACAATATTGTAGGTACGGTATCGGGAGTCTGCAGGGGAGCATAGATATTTTCCCTTATTTTTCAACATCCGGCGCGGATTAAGGCATGTCAAAGAGCATTCCTACAAATTTGTATGAACAACAAATTTGTAGGATTGAGAAGAGATCAGTTACCTCTGTCCAAAATATTGATTCAGATTGCGGGAAAGCAAGGGATATGGCTCAATTTCCAAAGCAAAATAAACTACCTTTGAGAAATATCCTGGCTTCATCTGTATTGTAGTGTTCGTATACAATCCAGAGTTGAGGCTTCCGCTTCGTCTCCAGCCTCATCGAGATTGCCCGTGATTTTGCTTTGGAAATTGAGCCATATCCCTTCTTTAAAATATCCTGGACAGCAATGATAACCAATAGAAACGAATCGGGAAGTCCGCGTTAAATCGCTTCTTCCCCTTTTTCTCCTGTTCTTATCCTGATCACGTCCTCGAGCGAATAGAGGAAAATCTTGCCGTCACCGATATTCCCCGTATTCGCCTTCTCAATGATTGTCGAGATGACTTTGTCTTTCATTGCATCGGGGATTACCACCTCCAGCTTGATCTTCGGAATAAAATTCACCTCATATTCTGTCCCGCGGTAGACTTCCACGTGTCCTTTCTGTCTTCCGAACCCCTTGACCTCACTGACGGTCATGCCGTGAATCCCGATGCTGTTCAGGGCATCCTTGACCTCATCGAGCTTAAAGGGTTTTATGATTGCTTCAACTTTTTTCATGTTTCCTCCTTATTCCATTAAAGTCATTCGTCAATAGTCACCGATCATAATAAATCAATGACTATTGACTCTTGACTGTTTTACAGACTGTACGCTTTCTCACCATGCTGGCTTTCGTCAAGCCCGGTGATCTCATGTTCAGATTCAACTCTCACTCCGAGCACCGCCCGGGCGATCACGAAGATAATCAGCGTCATCACCCCGCTGTATGCGATTGTTACACCCACTGCGATCAGCTGAGTGATCAACTGACCCGGGTTCCCGTAGAGGAGACCGGTACCGGCTGAGTTGACTGCAGGATCTGCAAACACACCGGTCAGTATGGCGCCGAGGATACCGCCGACACCATGGATGCCAAAGGCGTCGAGCGCGTCGTCATATCCGAGCTTCGGCTTGATGCTCGCAACTGCGAAATAGGGCACGATACCCGCGAGGATGCCGATGATTATCGCGCCTTGAATATTCACAAACCCTGCCGCAGGGGTTATTGCAACAAGACCTGCGATCGCACCGGAAGCAAGACCAAGCACCGTGGGCTTCTTCGTATGCATCCATTCCGTGAACATCCAGGACATTGCTGCGAGCGCGGTTGCGGTGTTGGTATTGATGAAAGCCACCCCGGCAAGTCCGTTCGCTGCAACCGCAGAGCCGGCATTAAACCCGAACCACCCGAACCAGAGAAGCCCGGCGCCGGTAACCACAAGGGTCAGGTTGCTCGGTTTGAGAGATGCTTCATGTCTCTTGCCGAGGACCAGGGCGCCGACGAGCGCTGCAATACCTGCGTTTACATGTACCACTGTGCCGCCTGCAAAATCGAGGGCCCCGAGCTGCGCAAGAAACCCGCCGCCCCATACCCAATGGGCTACGGGAACATATACCAGCGTCATCCAGAGTATCGAGAAGAGTATCCAGGCGGAGAATTTCATCCTCTCAATGAATGCGCCGCTTGCAAGCGCTACCGTGATCGCTGCGAATGTCATCTGAAATACTATAAAAATGTATTCAGGGATGGTCATCGACAGACTTTCAACAGTCACCCCGGAAAGGAAGAGCTTTTCAGCGCTCCCGATGAATCCACCGATGTCCGAACCGAAAGTGAACGTATACCCGTAGGCAATCCACAGGAAACTTACGATGCAGTAAGTTACAAAAGACATCGCCATGGTATTAAGAGTATCTTTTCTTTTCGCGAGACCGCCGTAAAACAGCGCAAGCCCCGGAAGTGTCATCAGCATTACGAGCGCGGTAGCGACAATCATCCAGGCGGTATCGCCCGTGTCGAGTGTGGGAGCAGGGGCCTCCGAAACTGCCGGAACCGCTTCGTCCATAGGGGCTGGCTGAGCAGGCAAAGCCTGCTCAGCTGCTGGAAGGGAAGGAGGGTTAGCCTGCTCTTCAGCAAAAGCCCATCCGCTTAAAAGCGCCAGCGTTAGTATCGTGAATACAACAAGATTCTTCATTCTTTACCTCCGTTAAAAGCTCAGTGCCAGGTTTACGCCGCCGTAGAAAATGTCCTTGTCACCATCATCACTGATGTTTTTTATCGCCTCTTTCGCGTCGCTGCTCAAGGGGAACGAGTAAGCGATCTTCGGTGTTACGGATACAGCCTTCCAAACAGGGATAGTCATTGAGGAAGAGATTTCACCATTGTAGAAGTTGTTGAAGTCCTCGCCATTTTTGTCATATCCCATTACCTTGTTTTTGATGTTATAGCTCACCGATGCTCCCAGGTCCAGTGACGTTTCTTTCATGACCTCGAAAGAATGTCCGACTGAAGCAACCACGAAGGCGCCCTGTCCCTCATCATAATCATAGTAGATTGTGAGTGTCGGGCTGAGCAGAGTATCATAGCCAGCAGAGACGAAGAGTTCCTGTGTGTCATTCGCGCCGTCCAGGGCATAATAAATATATCCGGCGGTAAGGGTGATCTTGTCGATCGAGCGGGTATAGGTCAGGGTTACGTCCGTCTCTGTCATTTCGCCATGTCCGGTATCGCTGCTGGTTGCTTCCGGTCTGTCAGAGTCATAGTTTGCCCATATATTTGCGCCAAACACTCCATAGGTGATGCCTACGGACGGCTGGACTACCCAGCTATTGCTTAACTTCTGTCCTCTCCATACATAATTGCTCATGACATCCGCCGAAACACTTCCCTCTGTCTTGATGTCTTCTGCATAGAGACTTCCTGCTGCCATTACTGCGATGATCATTGCCAGAACCAAAACTTTAAAACTTTTCATTTTTCCCTCCGGTATCTTGGTTATTTATATTTTTGCTGCGTACTGCGTAGTGTACTTAGCGCTTAATGTTCTCCATCCTCCTCCTTTCTGATTTTGTATTTCCTGATTTTGTATCCAATCATCCTTTCCGTTATATCCAGCTTTTTTGCAGCCCTTGCCATTATCCAGTTGGATGTTCTCATTGCATTGAGTATCTCTTCTCTCTCTATCTCTTTCACTTTTTCCCTTAGCGATCCCATCGTCTCACCTGTTCTCTTTATATCGAAAACCGTGCCAGTTTGCAACTTGTTGATTTAAAAAGGGAAAGAGTATTTGTTGAAACTACAATTTTGTATGACGCTACAATTTTGTAGTACAAATTGTGGTGCGCACAGCAGTTTTCCGGGCGAGAGGAGGGAATGCCGGAAATTTATGGGCAGAGCAAGTTGTCTCTTAAAGCCGCATACATGATCGTCTTGGGATTGTTGCGACTTTACTTGCTTATCAACGCCGAGCAAAAATCAAAATCGTTGGAGAGTACACCGGGACTAAACACAGCGGGCTTTGTGTATAGTGAGTCTTTCAAATCGAAATAAATAGCTGTCTTATGAGGAGATGTGTTTGACCTTTTTGGGAGTGAATGATCTTTGGAGAAAAGTCTACGGTTGAGGGTAGTTGCCTGGCTGTCAGCATCACTGCGGATTTCGGAAAAGAAGCTTGAAAAACTGGTGGAGCTGATCAAAAAGCGGAATCCATATAAATCCTGCGGTTTAGAAATTCATAGCAAGGTATTGCCGCACCTCTGACAATTGGCGTGCTGCATGTCAAACATCTGCTACTCGCATCCGTTGCTTAATATGTTAGATGAAGATTACAGATATGAGCAAGACGATGTTATTACCAACAATTTTTACAGCGACTACATTCAGAAGGCCCCCATTTTTCTCAAGAACGATGCACAAAAACTACGAGAGTTTATTAAAGCCAACGTCAAATACGGAGACAAAAATCAAATTATGTACCGTATTGATCATGGCAAGATAAAACCATCAAAGAACCTTGCAGATAACCTTGTATCGATGCTTAAGGGTAACGAAGAGTTCATGATGATTGACGACCAGAAAGTTGTCTACGAAACGGCTATCAAGCTTGCTGAGAAGTCTTCAGCAAAGAAGAAAAATGTGTTGATCGTTGAAGGCGGCCCAGGAACCGGTAAATCCGTAGTGGCAATTAATCTGCTTGTTGAACTAACAAAACGCGAACTTGTTGCTCAATATGTGACGCGCAACTCCGCACCCCGCTTGGTGTACGAAGCCATGCTCACCGGCACGTTCACGAGAACTCATATATCAAATATGTTCAGTGGTTCCGGCTCGTACCATTCAACTGAAGCAAACAGTTTTCGATTGTTTGATTGTCGATGAAGCGCACAGGCTAAACGCGAAATCAGGGATGTTTAACCATCTTGGTGAAAACCAGATTAAGGAGATAATCAGCGCCAGTAAGTGTAGTTTATTCTTTATAGACGAAGACCAAAAGGTGACCCTCAAAGACATTGGTGATAAGGAAGAAATCCGCCGTTGGGCAGTAAAGCAAAGAGCAAATGTTACTGAACTCAAACTAGAATCACAATTTCGTTGCAATGGCTCAGACGGGTACCTTGCCTGGCTTGACAATACGCTACAGATTCGAGAAACTGCAAATGACACACTCAACGTTAGTGAATATGATTTTCGCATATTGGACAGCCCAACTGAACTGCATAATATTGATACGTGAGAAAAACAGTGAAAAGAACAAAGCGCGTATGGTGGCAGGCTACTGCTGGAAATGGATCAGCAAAAAGAAACCAGAACTCAAAGATATTGTTATAGATGGTTACAAAGCGACTTGGAATCTCGACACCGATGGGCAAGCCTGGATTATTAAACCAAATTCAGTCAACGAAGTCGGATGCATACACACCTGTCAGGGATTAGAATTAGATTATGTTGGAGTGATAGTCGGCCCCGACCTGGTAGTTCGCGGTAGTAAAGTAAAAACACAACCTGAAAAACGGGCAAGTACGGACAGGTCTATTCACGGGTGGAAACAAATGATAGAAGACGAGCCAAGAGACACGAGGACGCGCCTTGATGCGATTATCAAAAACACTTACCGGACACTCATGACCCGCGGGCAAAAAGGCTGCTATGTTTACTTTATCGATAAAGAAACTGAAAGATTTTTTAGAACTCGTATCGAAGCAACAGCCTTAGAAAATGATGTTGTAAGGAACGTTGTGCCTTTGTCTATCCGTAGGCAAGTATCTCCCAGTTTGCCATTTCGCCGGTTACCTATTAATGAAGTGGTTCCTTTCAAGAACTGCGTGCCTATCTATGATCTAAAAGTGGCCGCAGGTCGATTTAGCGATGAGCAGCGGGTTGCTGAAGTGGTTCAAGGGGCGGAGTTGCAGCATCCAGAAGATTATGAGTGGGCTGAACTGCCAAGCGTCTTTCGGCCACAACAGGGTTTATTTATAGCTCAGGTAATAGGCGAATCTATGAACCGGCGCATCCCTAATGGCGCGTGGTGCTTATTCAGATTGTCACCGGTTGGCACGCGCCAAGGGAAAGTCGTACTTGTACAACATAGAGAAATTCATGATGCTGATACCGGCGGACATTTTACAGTAAAGACTTATGAAAGCAAAAAAGAGATTTTCCCAGATGGAACGTGGAAACATAGTCAAATTATCCTAAGACCAGAAACTACGGCGCTTGGATATGAGCCAATTGTATTGAACCCAGAATCTGCGGAAGATTTGCGTGCCATTGCAGAATTGATTGCTGTGCTTGGATAAAGACAATCATGCAAAATTACGCTACGGAAGCATCGAATGGGGAGAGCCCTTGAAGCTTGCCCAACCAAACCCCGGTTTCTTAATGTCTATGATCAAGGGCAGACCCCATGGAGTTACCAAAGCATCGAGATGTCCCTGAGGATAATCGATATGTAGTATGATAAGAGCCAATATAGTCTAACAATGTCAATATTTAGTGGCTTGAATGTATATATCAGATGTGATATATTATGAATAAAGAGAAACTGCCGGCTAATATAAAAGTACATCCGAGTGTCTTGAGGAGCATCAGGGAAATTGCAGTCCTTGATGAGGAGAAGGCAGGAAAGATTATGCAGAGGATCGTTGGACTGGGGTTGGACCCGTTACCTGTGAGCGGCGAATGTAAGTCTGAGACGATCATTAACCTTAGAAAGAAAAGAGTTCTCGTCAAACGGCTCAAATGTCTGGATATCATGCAGTACAGAATATTTTACGCTTATAAAAAATCCGGTTTGATTTGCGTGTATTGCGTTGTTCCGAGGGATAAGGATACCTATAATGAAAATTCATGGCATTATCAAATGGTAAAGCTTCTTTATGCAAAGTGGAAGGAGTGTCAATGACCTCAATTGAAAATCTGCGTTATGAACCTGTTTCTCCATATCAATGGCAATACCCTTTTCAGGTTATTCCCGTTGCTGATCTTGAGAAGATCTGCGAGACCTGTGACTCGATAAAGGACAAGCACCTTGAGAAGCTCAAGGTTGAAAACAGAAAGCTTAAAAAACATATTGCGTTTCTGCAAAATGAAGTGCAGGCATTGGAGTTAAAAACCGCCCTGACAGCGAAGGCTGTTCCCCTTGAGGATATGGTTGCAGAGGTAACCTCAACGCCTGAAGGTAAGAAAGCATGGGATGAAGCCTGGAAAGAGCAGATCGAGAAATGGCGGAGTCAAATGGAGGCAAGTGCCATCAGCCGGGTGAAATATTACCGTCTTCTCAACGGGATGGATCAAAAGACTCTGGCTGAGAAACTCGGCACGGCTCAACCGAACATCAGCAGAATTGAACGTCCGGGCTATAATGTGCCTGTTGTGACATTAAGAAAGCTTGCGAAGATTTATAACGTAACGATGGAGGATCTCCTTGGCGGTTGATACCGGTATTCAATTCAAGAGTGTCGCATTGACTGAACTGTATTTTAAGCGAAACAAATCCTTTGTTCATCCGAAAGACGGTATCCCCATCGAAATCGCTTTTAAAACCAAGAATTCGTTTAGTCCTGATAAGAAGAATCTTACGGTGGTGCTTTCAGTCAGACTGTTCGAGAAGAGCAAGAACCGACCATTTGAAATAGAAGCCTCTGTGGAAGGAACATTTTCAGGTAAAGACCATAAAGAGCTTCTGAAATTCTCAAAAATCCTTGCACCAGCACATCTGTTCCCCTTTGTTCGAGAAATAATCGCAAATGCTACGATGAAGGCGAATATCCCTCCTCTTCTCCTCCCTCCGATCAATTTATTAGCAGCACCCGGCAAAAAGAAAAAGAAATAAAAGCGGCTCAATGCGTTCTTTCATGTCTCTGTCTATGTGACAATGACTGTTTGTACTCTGCAGGACCAGCAAACTACTCAGCTGTGCATACTCCTGTGAGAAGTAGGCAGTTGTTGGGGGTAGCCTGTTGAAGCTTGCCAAACCAACCCCGGTTCCTTAATGTCTATGATCAAGGGCAGACCCCATGGAGTTCATCCGGATATTTCTCACTCCCGCCCTTTCGGAATAGATTCCAGCAGCTCCCAGCGCTCATATGCCGCGGGGATCTCTTTGTCGAGTTCCGCCATCCTGGCCGTAACTGCGGGGATACTGCTTCCGTCCTTCCGGTAGAAATCGGGGTCCGCAAGGGTCTCATAAAGGCCCGCCCGCTCCGCTTCCATGGACTCGATGATCGCAGGCAGCGCTTCGATTTCCTTTTTTTCCCTGAATGTCAGGGTGCGCAGACGCTCCTGCTGAGGCCGGGATTTTCCGGGCTTCTCCTTCTTTTTTGTCTTCTCTGTCTCTCCCGGGGAGGAGAGCCTGCGCTGTCGCAGCCAATCGTCATAGCCTCCCACATATTCTGCGAGCCTTCCCTCGCCTTCAAACACTATTGTGCTGGTGACGATGTTATTCAGAAACTCCCTGTCGTGGCTCACCAGGAGAACGGTGCCCTGGTATTCCATCAGCATCTCTTCCAGGAGCTCCAGGGTATCGGCATCTAAATCGTTCGTCGGTTCGTCCAGTACCAGCACATTCGAAGGTTTTGTAAAGAGCTTTGCCAAAAGTGCGCGGTTTCTCTCTCCGCCGGAAAGGACCTTTACCGGCGACCGCGATCTTTCAGGAGAAAACAGAAAGTCCTCAAGGTAGCCGATTATATGTCTCGTCTTTCCGTTGACCGTCACGTTGTCGTATCCGTCTCCAACGTTGTCCCTGAGCGATTCTTCGTCGTCCAGCTGCGCGCGGTGCTGGTCGAAATAGGCGACTTCGAAGCGGGTACCCATGCGCACAGAACCGCGAAGGGGCTTGATCGAGCCGAGCAAGATATTGAGCAGGGTCGTTTTCCCCGAGCCGTTAGGGCCTATGATGCCAATCTTGTCGCCTCTCCTGATGACCGTGGAGAAATCGCGGATCACAGGACTGCCCTCATAGCTATGCCCTATTCCTTTGACCTCAAGAACCAGCCTGCCCGATTTTTTTGCCTCGTTCAGTTGCATCTCGGCAGACCCTGTTTGTTCACGCCTTGATAGCCGTTCCTTTCTCAACTCTTTTAACGCCCTCACCCTTCCTTCGTTGCGGGTGCGGCGGGCCCTGATCCCCTGCCGTATCCAGGCCTCCTCCTGCGCGAGTTTCTTGTCGAAGAGTGAGTTATGAACGGCCTCTGCATCGAGTTCGGCCTGCCTTCTCGCCAGGTAGGTTTTGTAATCTCCGGGCCAGTCGGTGACCTTCCCCCGGTCGAGTTCTATTATGCGCGTTGCGAGGGTCTGGAGAAACCTCCGGTCGTGGGTTATGAAGAGTATGGCGCCCCGGAATTCGAGGAGAAATTCTTCAAGCCAGCCGATCGATTCGATGTCGAGATGGTTCGTGGGCTCATCGAGAAGCAGGAGGTCCGGCTGGTTCACGAGCGCCCTCGCAAGAAGGACCCTTCTTTTGTAGCCGCCGGAGAGCCCGTCCGCAGCTGCATCCGGGTCCAGCCCGAGGCGGGAAAGGACCGTCTCGACCCGCTGTTGTATCTGCCAGCCGCCTGAGGACTCGATAAGATGCTGTACCCGTTCGAGGTCCGTGATAATGCCGGGATTATCGCCCAGGGCGAGGCTGTGGACCAGGGAGCGATATTCGGAGAGCAGTTCGACGATGTCGCCGAGTCCTTCAGAGACGACGTCGAAGACCGTTCCGGTCAGGTCCCGGGGCACTTCCTGTTCGAGGGATGCGACCCGCGAGCCTCCCTCTCTTATGATCTCGCCTGAGTCAGGGGTGAGTTCGCCGGCCATGATCTTTATAATGGTGGATTTGCCCACCCCGTTTCTGCCGACAAGGCAGACCCGTTCCCCCCGCTCGATCTGGAGGGTAACCCCGTCGAGAAGCTCGGGGCCGCCGAAGGCGATCCTCACCTCTTGCAGACTCACTAATGCCACGTTTTTAGCTTAACATTCAGTGGAATTAAATTCTCACTGCCTGTTGTTGAGGTGGGCAGTTGTTATTTTACCGATTACGCCGCTCTTCTTTTAACTCATTTATCCAAATTTTCAAAGCTTTCCTTGCTTCCTTATCCACAAATGAGAAAATGCGTTGAGCGGTGTTGTGGAAACGGGATTTGGAATGTCCGGCCACCTTCACCACATGAAAGCCGAATTCGTCGTGCAATTCGTAAAATGCGCGATAGAGAGAAGTGTTTCCTAACTGCCGGTTTGTCTTTTTCGAAAGGAATCCTCCTGCCAGCAAGCGGGATTTCCTCTTAAGAAGGCCTGAAACGCACTGAGAATCGGAATATATTGTCAGGCTTCCATATGGTTCCTGCCGATTCTCTGTGAGCGCCCATAAAACGGTCTGAAGTTCGAGCCTTGTCGATGAAGTGCCTTCGAATCTCTGCACCTTTAACCGTTCGGTTATCTTGTCTCTTCCAATAACTCCGGAAGAGGCCTCCAGAAATGAAGAAGGGACCATGACATAAGCGCCCACACCGAGCTTGTGCACAGGACTGACACTCCCATCGATGAAAAGGGCAAAATCCTTTGTGAGTGCTTTCACGACATCAAACTCCTGAGCAATACTACGGTATGCATTCTCTATCTTACCTCGGGCCGGCATCGACTTTACAGCAGAGTTGCAGAATGTAGTCGATATACAACAGAAGAATTTGTTGCCGAATAGAGGGAAACAAATCAACAAAATAGAGGTTGAATGATAAAATATATTCAATGAAGGAGATTTGTTTTAAAACAGATAAAAACAACAGCCGGCAACAGTTCCGGCTTTTTGAGCAGTACTTTTTAAGGGAGATGAGGCCTAACGGGTGAGCAGGGACAAGAACAGCAAAAGTGTGCCGGGCGGCAACCATGTTGCGCACGAGCATGATGAAGAGAGAGAAAGAATTCTTTCTGTCGCGCTCAGGAATATGGTAATGATCAACGGGAAGGTGTACGGATTGGAGGACGACTCTGAGCCGGATGCCTTTGTGGACTGCGCGTCGAAACTCTCATCGTGCAGGGCCGGTTGCTGCTCCCTGGTGTTTGCCCTGACGCAGGAAGAAGTTAAAAAGGGTTTTTACCGATACAATCCCGACCGGCCTTATTATATGGCAAGGGATGCGGACGGGTTTTGCCCGTATCTTGACCGCGCCACCTTTTTCTGCAGTATCCACGACAGACGCCCCCTGCGCTGCAGGAAATATACCTGCGAGCATGGCGTCCACAGGCTTCCAGAAAGAAAGGATTGAGTCCGCTGCGAACAGAAGGAAGAACGAATTTGCGAAACAAGGTCAGAAGTTGAGGTTTTCAAGGGAGAGTTAAAGGACGTTTCTTTCGAGCTCAAAGAATATCTGGAATCTGTTCGGGCGTTTCTTTGAGACTAAATAGGCAACGATCGTATCCCCCGAATAGAACTCCTGAGTGAGGAGCAGCACAGGAAACCCATTTGCCCCGATGATTCCGCTTTGTTCCTGGGTAAGATGGGTGATGTCGATATAATTCCTGACCTTGGTGACTCTTATCCCGTATTTCTTCTCGAAGAGATCAAAGAGAGACCGGTGCTCGATGTCGTCCTCTAACAGGAGGGGGCAGACATGATAGGGGACATAGATTTCCTGAAGAATTACGGCTTCCTCGCGGACTTTCCAGAGTTTCTTGATGTAAATAAGATGTTTGTCGGGGGTAATGTCGAGCTTCACGTCAAGGCCGTCGACAGGCATCATGACTGTCCTGACAAGGACCTCGGATGTGGGTTCCTCATCATAGTCAAGGAGCAGTTCTTTCATGCTCGCATGCATGGGGAACCCTTCAGCGAAAGTGTTCCTTTTAATGAAAGTCCCTTTTCCCTGCTGCCGTTTTAAGTATCCCTGCCTGGTGAGTTCAAGAACAGCCGTTCTGACAGTTGCCCTGCTGACATTGAAAATCTTGCAGAGCTCTCCTTCGGTCGGAATCTGGGAACCTACCTGCCATTCATTGGTCTCGATCTTTTTCTTGATTATTTCGTAGACCTGGAGATAAAGTTTCTGATGATCTTCTCTGTCAATTAATTCCATGGTATTTCAATAAAAAACTTAAGTCCTCGTTTTTCTCTGATTATGACTGATCAGGACATAATGCCCTGCCGGATCCCCCGGTATTAACCCTGCTTCATTCCGGTTGATGCTTCCCCTCTGAGGGTGAAAGTCAGGAGTTTCCAAAAAAATAATAAAGTTATTACAAACCATTAAATATAATAATGATATGCTTTTATCTTGTCAATTGAATTCTTGTTATAAAGTTTTATAGGACATTATTAGGAATAAATATCTTTCAACTAATTGATATTAAATGGTTTATTGAATTATCAGGTGTTATTTGGAATAAGCGCAGGGTATTTCTGTTCATCTTTAATATTCAGAAATATTCAAAAAGAAAAACATTGCATAAAAAGCAGATGATGATGTTATAATAATTCGGTTTTATTCTTATAACATTATTTCATTTAAATTTATTTCGCCATTTTTTTGAATTTGCACTAGTATATATTGAACTTATAAAGGAGAGAAGATCATGTTGCAACGCGTGTTCCCTTTTCTGGAATGGCTGAAAGGCTACAGATTCGACAAATTAAAGGCTGACGGAATAGCTGGGTTGACTGTTGCGTTGGTCCTTATCCCTCAATCCATGGCGTATGCCCAATTGGCGGGATTGCCATCCTATTATGGATTGTATGCAGCATTCCTCCCTCCCATGGTGGCTGCGTTATTCGGTTCCAGCCGGCAGCTTGCAACAGGTCCGGTGGCAGTCGTTTCGCTCATGACCTCGGCGTCTCTGAGCCCGCTTGCCACGCAGGGAAGCGAGAGCTATATCGGATACGCGATTCTGCTCGCCTTGATTGTGGGACTTTTTCAGTTTCTTTTAGGTGTCCTGAGGCTTGGCCTGGTCGTCAATTTCCTCTCCCACCCGGTTGTGAATGGCTTTACGAACGCTGCCGCCCTGATTATTGCCACCTCTCAATTGTCGAAGATGTTCGGAGTGACTGTTGATAATGCAGAACATCATTATGAGACGATCACGCGGGTTGTTCAGGCGGCAATACATTATACACACTGGCCTACGCTGATTATGGGCATCGGTGCGTTCGCGATAATGTTCATATTAAAAAAGATTTCTCCCAAAATCCCCAATGTCCTTGTCGCGGTTGCGATCACCACGGTTATTGCATGGGCGATAGGATTCGAACACAATGCCACGGTTGATATCGCAAGAATCGGGTCTCCAAAAGCAAAAGAACTTATCGCAGACTTTAATAGATCTCAGGAAGAAATTTCAGCGCTCTCCAAACAACGGACGGAGATTACCAATCAGCTCGAAACACTCAAGGAGAGCAAGGACAAGATACCGTTCCTCAATATGAAATTGAATGAAGAAGTGATCAATACCCAAATGGAAGAGCTGAAAGAAAAAAATGGATCTCAGAGGAGCGAGATACGGGACCTGCTTTTCTCGGGGGTAAAACAGCCCGACGGCTCCCTGACTTTTTATCTGAAGCCTGAAGTGCCCCAGGGTGCGGTTACGGACGACAGAGTATGGCGCATCAGGGCCGGGAACAAACCGATAGAGGAGAGTTCCGTACAGATGAAAGGCGGCGGCGCGGTGGTCGGGAAAATCCCTGAAGGACTTCCCTCCTTTACGATCCCGGCCATAACGGTAAAAAGTATTTTCCAACTCCTGCCGTATGCGATAATTATTTCCCTGCTGGGGTTTATGGAAGCGATCTCGATTGCAAAAGCCCTTGCCGGAAAAACAGGGCAGCGGCTGGACCCTAACCAGGAATTGATAGGCCAGGGGCTCTCAAATATTCTGGGTTCTGTCGGAAAAAGCTACCCGGTTTCCGGTTCTTTTTCCCGTTCGGCAGTCAATTTTCAGGCAGGGGGACTCACCGGGCTTTCGAGTGTGTTTACAAGCCTTACGGTAGTGATTGTGCTGTTGTTTTTTACCCCGCTGCTCTATCATCTCCCGCAGTCAGTGTTGGCGGCAGTCATCATGATGGCGGTTATCGGCCTCCTGAACGTCTCGGGCTTCATCCATGCCTGGAAGGCGCAGAAGTACGACGGGATAATCTCCGTTATATCGTTTGTCGCCACCTTAGCCTTTGCTCCTCACCTTGACAAGGGCATTATGATTGGCGTTGCGCTCTCTCTTTCGGTATTCTTATATAAGAGCATGAAGACGAAAATATCCCTCTTGTCAAGACATGAAGACAAATCGCTTCGCTGCATAGATACCCATGGCCTGCAGGAATGCGAGCATATCGCGGTTTTGAGGTTCGAAGGGCCGCTGTTCTTTGCGAACGCAAGTTATCTTGAAGACAGCATCAGAGGGATCATGCAGACAAAAAAGAAATTAAAGCATATTGTCCTTGTGGCAAATGGCGTGAATGAGATGGATGCCTCGGGCGAGGAAACCTTGTCGCTGCTTGTGGACCGGGTCAGAAGCGCGGGGCTGGATATATCCCTGTGCGAAGTGAATGAAGCGGTTCTGAAAGTTCTCAGACGGACCCATCTGCTGGAAAAGATCGGACAGGACCATGTCCATCCAACCCTTGACCAGGCAATAAACAGTGTTTACGCTGCTGCTCATCGGGAAACGACTGAGCAGCAATGTCCTCTTATGGCTGTATGCAGGCTGGAGGCTTAAATTTCATGGAGGGAGCAAAATGTCAATAATTACAGTATTCGCAGGGAACTACTGCAATGAAGAAACCGCAATAAAGGAAATTCTCAGGCAAACAAGCTACAGGCATCTGACTGACGCTGATATCGTTGCAAAAGCGGCCGGCCTTTCGAACCTTTCTGAAAGCAAAATAACCAGGGCTTTTTCAGCAAAGACGTCTGTTTTCAATCAATTTACCCATGAAAAAGAACGTTCCATTGCATATCTTAAACTTGCCGTTGCGGAAATATTCGCCGAACACAAGGACAAAATTCTTCTTGCAGGGTTTACGAGCATCCTGGTGCCGGCAACAATCAGGCATGCTCTGAGAATTTGTCTCATCGCAGATATGAAGCACAGGGTTTCGGTAGCGACTTCTGGAGGAATGTCTGAAAGTGAAGCGCTCAAACTTATCCATAAGGGCGATGAAGAAAGAATGCTCTGGACGCAAAGCGTTCTGGAGAAAGACGATCCCTGGGATGCCTCGATTTACGATATGGTATTGCCCTCCGATAAAATGTCGTTCACGGAGATTGCAGATTTAGTAGAAAAGACTTTGGACAAAGATATCCTGAAAGCTTCACCTGCCAGTGAAAAATCAATCGAGGATTTTCTCCTGGCAGCGAGGGTTGGGATCGCGTTGGCGAAAGAAGGACATTTTGTTGCCGCAGAGGCAGATGCGGGCGCAGTCACTTTCACGATCAATAAACATGTGCTGATGTTGCAGCGTCTGGAGGAAGAACTCCGGTCAGCAGCAGTAAAGGTCCCTGGGGTAAAGTCAGTCTCGACAAAAGTAGGCAAGAAATTCTATCAGGCTGATGTGTACAGAAAGTACGACCTTGAAACACCTTCCAAACTGCTCCTGGTTGATGATGAGAGAAAGTTTGTGCAGACGTTGTCCGAAAGATTACGTTTGAGGGAGATAGGTTCTGTGGTCGCCTATGACGGTGAAAGCGCCCTCGATTTAATCAAGGAAGAGGAGCCTGATGTCATGATTCTGGACCTGAAAATGCCGGGGATTGACGGCCTTGAGGTCCTGAAACGGGTAAAACAGACAAGCCCGAACATCGAAGTCATTATCCTCACCGGACATGGCTCGGAGGCAGACAAAAAGTTGTGTATGGACCTGGGGGCTTTTGCGTATCTCGAAAAACCGGTGGATGTGAATCTGCTCAGCGAGACCATTAATAAAGCCAACGAAAAAATAAGGCAAAGCAGGGAGAATACCTAACCCTATTCATAACGTGGACATCTGTTCTCATTGTAATAAATCCCCTTTGGAAAAGGGGGACAGCGGGGGATTTTTAAGGAAAAATAATGCTGCTTTTTGTTCATAAAATCTCCCCATCCCCTCTTTACCAAAGAGGGGGAGTGTATCCGGGAAAAATCACCTCTGCAGGGATAACAATGATGCTGAGAAATGTTTATGCAGGGAGGAATTCCCTTCTATGTTGCGAAAAACTTCAATTGCTTTCTCCCCCCTACAATGAATAAAATGAGAGAATATGACGATATTCCCGATACTCAACAAATTTTATTCATAGCCCTATGAAAGAAAAACAGAAGAAAAAAGTCCCCGAAAAGAAAACTCCGCGAAAGAGCCCGCGAAAAAAGGTCAAATGCTGGGAAGTCTTCGACTGTAATGAGCAGGCATGCCCTGCATATAAGTCGAGGAACACCAGATGCTGGTTATTTTCAGGAACCCACTGCCGGAGCGAGATACAGGGTGAATTCATCGAGAAGATGGAACTCTGTACCCATTGCAGAGTTTTCAAGGAGAATATTGACCTGAACGCAATGACCAAGACCCTGGACACGATAGACGAGCAGTTCAGGGAATACAAGGAAATAGTGCAGTCCCGCGACAGAGAGCTTGAAGGGATGAGCATGGAACTGGCTCTGAGCCTTTCGGAAGTATTCGAGGCGCTCAAGAAGATCTCTTCAGGAGACCCCACGGTGAGGATACCGGAAGAGTCCACCATTGAATTGATAAACAAACTCAAGCATATTGTGAATCTTACTGCCAGGGAGATCGGCGAGATTGTGGACCAGTCTCACGAATTTGCCATTGTGCTTGCAGAGCATTTCGACATATTGCATAAAGTATCAAAGGGTGATCTGAGCGCCCGCGTATTCGGAGAATCCCAGGTTGAACTCCTGGAGTCCCTGAAAAGGGTCACGAATGAAATGATCGAAAGCATTTCGGACGAGATTACAAAAAGAAAACAGGCAGAAACAGAGTTGCTGCAGGCATATGATAATCTTGAACAACGCGTAAGGGAACGGACTTCTGAACTGCGGGTCATTAATGAGAGACTGTGGCATGAAATAGCAGAACGGAAGAAAGCCGAAGAAAACCTGCGGGAGGCAGAACTGCGCTATCGTACTATCGCAGATTTTACCCATGACTGGGAGTATTGGGAATCACCCGATAAAACGCTGCGCTATGTGTCCCCTTCGAGTGAACGGATAACCGGGCATAAAGCGTCTGAGTTTCTCGAAAACCCCCGTCTTCTCGACGAAATTATTTATCCGGAAGACAAAGAAATCTGGGCCAGCCATCACCATGAAGCACTCAAAGAGACTGACCTGCATGATATCACATTCCGAATCAAGAAAAGAGACGGTACCATCTGCTGGATTGAACATGTCTGTCAGCCGGTAATTGATAGCGGAGGAAATTTTCTCGGGGTGCGGGCGAGTAACCGGAATATCACTATGCGCAAAAAAGCAGAGGAAAAACTCAGGGATGCGCTTTCCCTGCTCAGTACTACCCTTGAATCAACTGCCGACGGTATTCTTGTCGTAGACATGAACGGGAAAATAGTGAGCTTCAACCAGAAAGTTCTCCATATGTGGAATATCCCGCAGTCCTTGACAGAGGAGAATGATTTCGACCATATCTTAACGCATATCCATGGGCAGTTAAGAGACCCTGACAATTTTCTGCAACGGGTCCGGGAATTGTATGCCCGGAATGAAAAAGAGGAGTCCGATGTCCTGGAGTTCTCGGATGACAGGTTTTTCGAGTACTATTCTCACCCGCAGATGATTGGTGATACTATCATAGGGCGGGTATGGAGTTTCCGTGATATTACCGAACGGAAAAGAGCCGAAAAAGCGCTCCGGGAGTCAGAACAGCTGCTCCTTCAGGCCCATAAAATGGAAGCCATCGGCCGGCTCGCTGCCGGTATCGCCCATGAGATTAATAACCCCCTTGCGATAATTAATGAGAAGGCCGGCCTGATCAAGGATTTTCTGGAGTTCTCCGGGGACCTTGAGCACGACAAGGAAAAATTCCTCGGCTTGATCCAGGGGATTTTTGAAGGGGTGATTCGTTGCCGGACTATCACCCACCGCCTCCTGGGGTTTTCAAGGCGGGTAGATGTATCATATAATACGATTGATCTGAACAATACGGTAAAAGAGGTAATAGAATTTGTTGAAAAGGAGATCCTGTATAAAAATATCCGTTTAGAGATGAAACTGCGGGAAGACATCCCCGAAATTATTTCTGATAAAGGACAGCTTCAGCAGGTTTTTCTCAATATTCTGAATAATGCGGTGGATGCTGTTGATAAGGGGGGCTCATAAAAGTCATATCAGAGGTAAAGGATGAAGAAACCATGACCGTTTCAATTCAGGATAACGGACACGGCATTCCGGAACATATCGCGAAGCACATTTTTGAACCGTTCTATACAACCAAGGATAAGGGAAGAGGGACCGGGCTTGGTCTGTCGATTTCCTATGGTATTATACGGAAACTGGGTGGTAATATTCTCGTTCAGAGCGCAGTCAACCAGGGAACGACATTTACCATTGAGGTCCCATGTAAAAGCCAAAACTGAGTAAGGAGGGTCATTTTGCCAAAGACGAAAGTGCTTCTGGTGGATGATGAAGTGGAATTTGCCTCAGCGCTTGCCGAGAGGCTCCGGTTGCGCGGTTATGACGCAAAAACCGTATCCCGTGCCGAAAAAGCGCTGACGGATATCCAGAAGAATCCGCCTGACGTGATATTGCTTGATTTCAGAATGCCCGGCATGGACGGTCTGGAGGCCCTGAAGAGAATCAAAGAGATAGCGCCTTCGATCGAGATTATCATGCTTACCGGGCTTGAAGATTCACAAAGCATTGAGGAAGCAAAAAAAAGCGGCGCTCCGGAATACATCATGAAGCCCGCTGATATCTATGAACTCATCGAGAAGATCGATCAGGCGAAGGAAAGATCCTCTGAACGGAAATAACCGGAAAGCGCAGTCCTCTTCCTACCAGCCTTTTGCCTGAAGGATCTCCTTCACATGCGCTTCATGTTTTTTCTCTACAAGGATGATTCTCTTGCGTTTCGCTTCCGCAACCTTCTCCATGATCTTGTTCATATCGGCAGGTTTTTCAAGGAAATCAACCGCCCCTTCTTTTATCGCCTCAACACCTTTCTCAACAGAGCCGTGGCCGGTCAGCATGATAATCTGCACATCGGGGTTTTCGCTCCTGATACGCTTGAGGGCTTCCATGCCGCTCATCCCCGGCATGGCGAGATCCAGGATGATCGCATCAAATTCTTTCCCTTTGACCTTTGAAAGCGCTTCCTCGCCGCTGCTGGATGTGTCGACCTTCATGCCGCGCCCTTCGAGCCTCTGTGAGAGAACTTTAAGGAACTGTTCCTCGTCATCCACTAATAAAATATCTGCTTTAATCTCTTCTGTCATGTTCTCCTCCTTCAGGGGGTCCTTCCCCTGTATTTCTTATGTTCTCTGAGATTTGCCGCTTTGTCGGAAAAGTGCCTATGGAGTCCTGGCACACTTCTCTCTGAACGCGTCCTTTATCTTGTCTGCCAGTGTCTCGATATCAGCAGGTTTTTTCAGGAAACCGAATCCTCCGAGCGTTCTTGCCTCCTCCTCCTCCTTATCGGTCCCGTGACCGGTAAGTATGATAACCTGAATATGGGAGTGGGTCTTTTTCACCTCTTTCAGTACTTCCATCCCCTGCATACCTGGCATTCTCAGGTCGAGCACCATAACGTCCGGTTCTTCCTGCTTCAGTCTGGATAAGGCTTCTTCTCCGTTATAGACGGTTTCAACCTGTAAATCTCTCATTTTCAGGCGCTGGGCAAGCGTATTGGCGAGCGCCACTTCATCATCTACTATCAGTACTTTAATGCCCGCCTGTTTCATGGGAAGCCTCCTTGGGACTGTTTAACTTTAACAACAAATCCTTTTCGCGGTCAAGTGGCAAAACCCCTCTCAAACCCTTCTAGGAAGCCATAAGAGGAAGCATAATTAAGGTCTCTCCTGCCCCCTCCCATACAATGTTCCCGTTGAGTTGTTTTATCGTCCTTTCGACCGTTTCATGAGGGACCGAAGGAACTTCGCTTTCCAGTTCCCGGACATTTCCTTCCGGAATAATCTTAATCTGCACTGCCTGATCAGCACCGGCAGTCTCTATCGTGATCCTGCTGTCTTGCTCAAGCTTCAGCAGCCCTTCATCAAGGACACTGAATACTATAAACTGAAGGAGAGACGGGTTGCTGTAAAGTGAAGGGAGGTCCTCCTGGAAATTCTTTATGAGGGTTATCTTCTTTTGCTTTGCAAACCTGGCCAGTAGGGCGATGAGTTCTTCAATGCTCTCATTGAGATTGAAGGACGAGAGTTCAGTGTCCATCCTGTGGGCAAACCGGTTCAGCGCCCGGAAATGCTCGTTTGCTCTTTTGATCTGATCTTCAACAGAGCGGATAATCTGAAGATACTCGGAGAGGTCTTTTTCGGAAGACTTCCCCATCTGTATCATATCCCCCATCAATCCGACAGATTCATTGATAATCGCGAGGTAATTTTTTGTTTCATGGGTGAATCCTGCCAGGATTTTTCCGATAAAATGCAATTGCAGAAGCCTTAACTCCTGTTCGGACCTGTCATTGCTTTGCATGTGACTCTCCCCTCCCCATCAGACCTTTTCCCTTTTTTTCCGGGCCCTGTCGATCTTTGATGTCAGTTCATCGATGTCTATCGGTTTCATCATATATTCGAGGGCTCCGCTCTGCATCCCTTTTTGAACGCTTGCAACATCACCATGACCGGTGAGCATGAGCACCTCTATCGAGGGATCGAATTTCTTAATATTGCTGAGGATTTCCAGACCGTCCATCCCGGGGATTTTCAAGTCGAGCAGGACGACATCAGGAGGCGACTCGTGGAAGAGGGCCATTGCCTCCAATCCGTTCGACGCGGTCCTTACCTCGTAATTCCGCATCTGCAGTCTCTCTGCGAGCGCTGATGCGAACTCTACCTCATCGTCAACTAAAAGCACCTTCGTCCGAATCATTTCCTGTCCTCCTTATTCCGATGTGGACGTTGTAGGTATCTCGATCGTGAATTTTGTCCCTTTGTCTGCTTCACTCTCGACGAAAATATTTCCACCAAGCTTTTTTATAATACCATATGAAATAAACAATCCGAGACCCGTTCCCTTGCCTTTCTCTTTTGTTGAATAGAAAGGTTCGAAAATTTTCTTGAGCTTGTCTTTCGGTATTCCGTGGCCGTTGTCACTTACAGAAACCTCGATTTTCTTGTCTTCCGCGTTTGTTGTTATGGTGATGGCCCCATCTTTTTTCTCCAGGAGCGCATCGAGCGCATTGTTGAAGATATTAAGCAGTACCTGCTGGACCTGTCCTCTGTCACTCATCACCCGGGGGAGGTCTTCAGCAAGAACCAGGTCAAGGCGGATATTTCTGAATATGATCTCTTTCTCGAGGAAGCCGAGGACCTCCCTGATCGCGTCATTCATATCGAAGAGTTCGTGGGCGGTATCCATGCGCCGGGAAAAACCAAGGAGGCGGTGCGTTATCGTCCGGCAGCGGCTTACACTGTCGAAGATCGAGTTGATCAGGCCGAGAAACTTCTCCCTGTTCCTGGACTGCTCTTCCGATGCCTCCAGGATATCTTTCATCAACCCAGCCTTTTCATTGATGATGGCGAGAGGATTGTTGATCTCATGCGCAACGCCGGAGGCAAGCCGTCCGACAGAGGCGAGCTTGCTCGCATGTTCGCTCTGGGCAATAGCGTCTTCCCTCTCTTTCTCCGCTTCCTGAATGCGGTTTACAAGAGTATTGGCGATCCTTGTCACCACGATGATGCCGATAATAATGCTGATAATGGTGATAAATAAAAGTTCGTTCTTGAATATCCTGGGAATTTTCAGGTAAGGCGCCGATTGGATCATTGCGACCAGAACCCACGGTGAGTGCTTCAGTTCCGCATACCCGCATATGGTGCATGCGTCAGATGAATCTATTATTTCCTGGACTGTCGCACCCTGCTGTGAACCCGGCAGTGAAAAACTGAGTTTTTCGAGAACGTTCCCATGGAACCGTGAAGGTGTCTGAATAATTCCCTCCTTATTAATAAGAAACGCATCATCCTTGCTCCCCAGGTTCATCGCAGATGCAAATTTACTCAATGTCTCCACATCAATGGTTGCCCGCAAAATCCAGAAGGTCCCCTGTTCAGGAAGTTCTCTCTTCACTGCGATGGCAAAATGAGGGAGTTTCCGGTAGCCCATGAATACATCGCTTACAGAGACATTCCTGACAGTGACTTCATCAAACCAGTCCTGATTCGAGTAATCTTTCCCCTCCAGTTTGTAAGGGCCGACATATGCCTGCTGGATGCCGTTTGCATCAATGATGCCAATGTCAACCAGGCCGCTCACTTCTCTCTTGAATTTCAGGAAAACGTTCGCGAGTGTTTTCCGGTCAGAGAGTTGCTCGTACGTGAAGGTGGAAGCGATAAACCTCAGCCCGGACACCCGCTCTTCGATAAAAAAATCGAGGGATTGCTTGGTATTCTCGATCTGCCACTTAATCTGACTCTGGTAATCCTCTTTCAAAATGGATTGAAACCAGAAGTAGCTTATTGTCGCCACGATAACCAGAGGGAGGAGGGACAGGATCGCGTCCAGCAGAATCACCCGTATTTTAAGGCTTTTATACGGGTCTGCGGCGCTGATGCTGAACAGGTCGCGGGGATGACGGATTGCCTTGAAAATGTCTCTTAATGTCTGGATCAATTTTTTCTAATGGGGTTTCCGGATAGTTTTTCTACTATTCTATCACATCAGGATGTTCTTATACCAAGGTCCGTGATATCCTGTGGTTCCCGTGATTCGGCGTCTCTGATAGATTCCATTCGATGCCGGTTGCCTTGCCCCTCAGGATCTGCTGCAGCATTTCATCCGCCGGGCAGATTTTATCGAAATGTTCTTCACCCCCTCCTGTATCGAGAGGAGGGGGTGAAGTTTTCAGAGGAAAGAGAGGCGCGTTTTTCCCGCTATATCTTCAAAATATAGTACCTCACCCAGACATATACAGTGCATATTATGACCGACTCGATCATCATCGGCATTCCGTAGAGCATGAATTTCTCGAAGGAAATCCGTTTTCCGAATTTTTCGGACATTCCGACGACAATAACATTCGCAGACGCGCCGATTGCAGTGCCGTTTCCGCCAAGACATGCGCCCAATGCCAATGACCACCAGATAGGCATAAGATCAGGGTGGTGCAGAAGTTTAACTCCCGAGAAGATTCGGCCATAACTGTCTCGCCATGTCTATGATCAGAGGGTTCATGGTGGCAACATAGGGGATGTTGTCGATAAAGGCGGATGCAAATGCCGAAAACCACATGACAACCATCGAGGTTGCAAAAAGATTGCCCTGTGTTATCTCAAGGACCTTAATCGACATCCACTTGATGAGGCCGACTTTTACAACTCCGCCGATAATTATGAACAGTCCCATGAAGAAGAAGATCGTAGGCCATTCTACCTCTGCAAGGATATGATGGGGTTCATGGGTTCCTGAAAGAAGAAGAAGAAGTCCTGCGCCGAAAAGCGCGACTGTTGCAGGCTGAAAATGGAGCATGCCGTGGAATAAAACCCTGTTAGGTACAGCGAGTACAGAAAGGGATTTCTTCAGCATTACCGGGTCTTTAATCGCCTCGTTTTCGTCCATCTGCCATGATCCTCTGTTTCAGCTCGTCTTTTGTTTTCAGCTTCCTGCCCCATATGAATTTTATGGCAAATATGTAAAAAACCATCAGTACAATAATGATTACGGGCGAGAGGTGATAGATGAAGTGCCATGAAGTCCAGCTGTGCCTTCGATGCGATCATGATATTCGGCGGATCACCGATGAGGGTCGCAGTACCGCCGATATTCGATGCCAGAGCATCTGGAATCAGATAAGGGTATGGCGTCCACGTTCGAGTGCATCGGCAATGAGGATGTGTTACCGGAGCGATCAGGAGCACTGTTGTGACATTGTCAAGCAATGCGCTGAGACAACGCAGTGACGATTGCAGAATATTGCCAGGATTCTGAAATGGTTCGCCTTTGCCCAGCTTTGCGCTCTTGATGGCGATGTACTCAAATACTCCTGTCGGCTTCATGAGGTTAATAATGATCATCATCGATCATGAGCAGGAATATAACGTTCCAGTCAATCCCGAGTTCCGTCGACGTGAAAGGCCTCATGCTGTGTCAGAATTTCCAGCACGAGCATGAGTCCGGCGCCGAAGATTGCAAGGATTGTCTTGTGTATCTTCTCGGATACGATCAGACCGTACGCGATGAATGAAGATTGCGGTTGCTATCCAGAATTTCATGCCCATGACAACTGTCGAGCGGCAGCTTGCACTTCTTGGGTCATTATCCACCTCCTGCAGTCTCATTCAGCATTGATTTTGCGATTTGCAAAGAAGACGTCCCTTTCGTAGAGCATGCCGACGACCTTATCCGTCTTTATCAGCACCGGCACCCTCTTCACGTTCGCTTCTCAGCATATGGTCAACGCACGTCCATCAGGGTAGCGTCCTCTTTTACTGTGATTACATCCTTAGTCATAAGGGTATCTACCTTTTTGCCTGCAACCCTTTTGCGCTGTTTCTTCACCATCCCATCCCAAGTAAAACTCCCAAGGTTCATTAAATCCATATAAGCAGGATGCACTGACTTCAAGATGTCGCTGCATGGAAAGTATGCCGACCAGACTTCCCTGATTCATCAAGTACCGGCAGAGCCTTCACGCCGACTTTCTCTTCACCCCTCTTTGCGGACTCTCAGCAGCGTTCGCCGCATCCTTGAGGGTGTCTTCCGGCTTCAGATATTCCTGAATCGGAACCATCAAATCCTTTGCTTTCATATAATCTCCTTTGATAAGGCAGGGAGAGGCAGAGGGAAAGAACTGTGTATTATTTATTTTCTCTGCCTCTCCCTGTTTATTTTCTCTCAATCCTTACCTGTATCTTTCCTTTATTTATTTCAGTGTGGTCGGCATTCCCAGCATCGGCCAGAATGTCAGTATTGCAACGCCAATAATCGCTACTAAAACAACACTCAGCAGCAGACCGTGCCTGAAGAATTCACCGGTCGAAAACTGTTTCGACTCGTATGCGATTGCATTCGGCGCTGCCCCGATAAGCAGCACAAACGGCATGCCTGCAGTGACAAGCGAAGAATAAAAGATCACGTCAGGCGCAACGCCAAGGTAGGGCGCGATAACCAGCGAAACAGGCAGCGAGATCGCGATCGCAGCCACGTTCATGATAAAGTTCGTCATGATCAGGACAAAGGTGGCTATACTCAGGACAAATACCAGCCAGTGCGCGTTCTGGAACATCACGAGCCAGTTTACGGCCAGCCACTGCGCAGCTCCTGTCTGCCAGAGGCAGAAACCGATACTCATTGCGCCGCTGAAAAGGAGGATGATATTCCATGGTATCTCTTCCAGTTCTTTCACTGTCAGGACTTTGAATATGAAGAACAGGAGTGTTGAGCAGAGCATGATTGCAGCCCTGTCGAGAGATTTTAACGCGGGTACAAACGACTGGCTGGACATTACAACAATTGCACCCAGGACGGTAATAATGACGAATTTTTCGTCCCTTGTCATAGGCCCGAGTTCCTGAGAAAGTTTTGTAACTCTCTCCTTCAGTCCGGGGATGACGCTCTTTTCAGGTTTCAGGAATATCATAAGATAAACCCAGATGAGAAATACCATTAACCAGCCGATAAGGAAGGTGAATTTCGTCAGTTCAAAGAAGCCCACGGTCTTGCCGGTAAACTCCGCAAACATTCCCGCTCCTGCAGCAGCGCGCGCCGATCCCAGGAAGGTAATAACGCTCCCTGCGCCGGCGGCATATGCCATGCCGATAAAGAGGGACTTTCCGAATTTTGTCGGCTTCTCTCCCTCGCCATAGAGGGAATTGATTGCTAAAAGTATCGGGAACACCGTGGCAGCGGCAGCGGTATGGGCCATGACATGTGCGAGTCCTGCAGTCACGACCAATGCCCCCAGCACAATCATGCTCGTTTTTTCACCGACGATCTGGAGCATTTTATAGGCAAGCCGTTTGGTAAGCCCTGCTTTTGTGAAGGCAAGCCCTACAACAACAGATGCGAAAATAAACATGACGGACGGGTCCATGAAGTCTTTAAAGGCATCTTTTGCAGAGCGTATCGCAAAGAGGGCCTGAAAGACGCCGATTGCAATGGCGGTAACGCCGATCGGTATGACTTCAAAGACCCACCAGGTGCTTGCCAGAAGGAAGAGCGCGATGGCCCCTTTGCCCTTCTGCGAGAGCGCAAAATGTTTGCCGACAGGGTCTATCGCATCCGGCCATTGCGGCATAAAATAGATCCCGAGGAAGAAGCTGAGTCCTAATACTATGAACAGCACTCTCTTCCAGTCAAATTTTGTTATTACTTCTGCAACAACAATTTCAGGTGGTGGTTGAGGTAACGCCTTCTGATTGTTTCTTCTGATCAGCCATACTATCGCCTCCTATTCCTTTATGAGCAATTCCGAAATTTCATCAAAGACTTCGATCATCCGCACGAGGCCGACGAACTTCTTCTTGTTTTCAAGTACCGGCAGGAGGACGATATCGTGATGCACCATCAGATATGCCGCCTTGGTTACCGGATCGGCCGGATCAATAAACTGTTTTGCAGGGGCCATTATCTCGCTGACCGGCTTCTCGGCAAGCTCTTTTGCATCCTTTGTGAAGAGAGAATCCCATATCAACGCGAGACCGCTCTCGTCCTCTTCAGGGACCTGTGCTTTGGTTGTGGCTCTCATGAACCTTGGTTCTAGCCCTCTGAGGATATCCTTCAGGGTAAGGGTCCCCATGAGGTTGTACTTTTCGTCGAAGACCAGTATCGCCATCGGCTCAGGGTACTTCTTCGAGCTGATAAACGAGACCTTGATAATCCTTACCGCCTGGTTGATCGTAAACCAGTAAGGGATGTGGGGATACTCAAAAATACCGATCATTACGTCTTTCACAAGTTTTCCGTCTGCCATAACACCCTCCTTTTTATGCAACCTTTCTTTCGAATTCCATGAAAATTCTGAACCTGTCCGATTTCTTCACCGACTGCATGTACATGATCAGGGTATCTCCTGAATAAAACTGCTGGGTGAGCAGAGAGGCGGGAGTGCCTTCGGAGAGGTTCAGCAAGCGAGCCTCATCTGTTTTCAGATGGGTAAGCTCGATAAAATTCTTCACCCTGGTAATCTTTATGCCGTATTTTTTTTCGAAGAGATCAAAAAGGGGCCGGGTTTGGATATCGTCTTCCAGAAGGAGAGGGCAGAGATGGTAGGGGACATAGCATTCCTGGACCATGACCGGCTCGTCCTGGACAGACCAGAGTCTTTTGATATAGATGACATGTTTTTCAGGGGATATATCGAGAAGAGTGTCAATGCCGTTGACCGGCATCATGACGGTTCTGGCAAGGACCTGGGGGGAGAAGGGGATTCCCTCTTCGAAGAACAGTTCCCTGAGATGCGCCTGCATGTTGAGCCCTTCGAGCCTGAGCGTTTTTATAGATGAAAGTTCCTTTTCCCTGCTGGCGTTTCAGGTACCCCTGCCTGACAAGCTCAAGGACTGCTGTTCTTACGGTGACCCTGCTGACATTAAATGTTTTGCAGAGTTCTTCTTCCGTTGGAATTTGGGCGCCTAAAACCCATTCGCTCTTCTCGATTTTATTCCTGAAAATTTCGTATAACTGGTGATACAGTTTGTGGTGATCTTCTCTGTCTATTAGTTCCATCGTTATTATGTCCTGACAATATATAGTTAAGTGGTTAAAATGTTTATACAAACTTATCTTAATTTTACTGACGGATGTGATACAATCGGCTAAGGCCTGTATTTTGATCGGGTAGATGCTGTATTTTGCGGCGATCTCAAATAAGTTTTTATCATTTTTGTCATTGCCCGACTTGATCGGGCAATCCAGAGGAAAAGCTGGATTATCCGGTCAAGCCGGATAATGACAACTGTTCGCACAGAGCTCGGTATGAATAATCTTTGGTTAGATCTGGAATCTGAACAAACTGAAGGGAAATAAAAAACGGACAGATACCGTATTTCCACTCACGGTATCTGTCCGTTTAGATATTTACTCGCTGCTTACAATGGCGACGGTCGGATTACTGCAGCGCTGCAGTACGGTGGAACTTACCCCTCCGAGGATCATCTCCTTGAGGGCGCTTCTGCCTTTGCGGCCCATAATGATGAAATTATAGTCCTCGGCCTCCACGTCCCTGATGATCTCCTCAATGGGGCTGCCCATTTTTATTTTTGTCGTGATGAGGGTCTCCTGAATGCCGGCATCCAGAAAAAGCTTTTTGGCTTCATCGAAGATTTTCTGTGCCTCCTGCTCGGGGTCTATCCCCTTCTTCATCCTCTCCATGTACAGGGCGACATTGATGACCCTGAGGAGGGTTATCCCGCCCAGGGCGCCCTTCAGGTTTGAAGCGAGGCAGACCGCGTGTTCAACCCCCTTCATGGAGTATGGGGACCCGTCAACAGGGAGAAGTATCCTTGGGATCGGACAGGCCTTTCCCTCAAGGGGCCTGTGCCCTACGATATAGACAGTCTGCCGGTTTGCCGCATAGATGACCTTGCTGGTGACGCTGCCCAGAGGGGTTCCTCCTGCTGCGGCAAGCCCCCTGCGCGCCATCATGATGGTGGAGAAGCTGCCCTCTCCGGCAACCCTCAGGATCTCGTTGGCTGCATCCCCCTCAGTCACCAGCTTCTCAACAGGGGGGGCGGCGCCCAGGTCCTTCAGGGTCTTCTCCGCCTCATCAAGCAGCGGCATGATGTTCTGTTTGATATGCTCCTCTCTCACCCGCTTGAATACCTCGGAATTCTTCACGAGTTCTGCCGCCCGGAAATCTACATTTGCCATATGACGGCTGATGTATCCCCCGGTAAGCACCCGGAGCAGGGTGACCCCTGAGAGGCTCTTGCCCAGAAACGAGCCGAGGCATCCTGCAAACTGAACTGCTCTCTTTGCATCATCGCTTCCGTCCACCGGAAGCAGTATCTTTGGTATGGGACACGCTACGTGCATGGTATCTCTCCTTTTTCTGTTAATACGCGATCAGCAGCCAGACATTTGCAATGCCTACGCTTATTATCATATATAAGAACGCATATTTCATAAAGCCGAAGAAGCTGATCTTGTGGCCCGCAGCCTCTGCGATTCCTACGGTAACGACATTGGCGCTGGCTCCGATCATCGTGCCGTTTCCGCCGAAACATGCCCCGAGCGCAAGCGCCCACCAGAGGACGTTTGTATCGGCAGCGCCGGGGATTACCTTGGTCAGATAGGCGCTAATCGGAAGCATCGTTGCAGTGAACGGAATGTTGTCCACAAACGCGCTCATAATGGCGGATACCCAGAGGATGAGACATATGGCTATTACGAGATTCCCTGCTGAGAGGTCCAGCACCCAGTCGGCTATGACCGCAAGGAGGCCTGCTTCTTCCACCGCGCCCACGATCATGAAGAGGAAGATAAAGAAGAGGAGGGTTGTCCACTCAATGTCCTTCTCTACGAGTTCCAGCATCTTGACCTTCTTGCTGAGAATTCCATAGGTAAATAAAAGTCCTGCTCCGAAGAGCGCGGGGATGCTCACTTCCATATGCCAGTACCCGTGGGTGACAAAGAAGGAAACGACCAGTGCCATGACAAAAAGCCCGTAGCCGAGCAGGGTCTTGTCCGTAATCTTGTACTCTTCCTTCAGAAAGGCGATAAACCCGTCGATGTCTTCGACCTTGGCATTGGAGTATGCCTTCCCGTAAAAGAACTTGTTGTATACAAACAGGGCTATCAGCGCGATGACACAGGTCACCGTAAGGTTCGTTGCGAACTGCATGAAAGAGAGCCCTGTGTAGGAACCGATCATGATATTGGGCGGATCGCCGATAAGGGTTGCGGTGCCTCCGACATTGGACGCCATAATGCCCGGTATCAGGAGGGCAAGCGGCGAGATTTTTATCGCAAGCGCGATCTCGATCAGGACCGGAGTATAAAGCAGCATGGTGGTCACATTGTCAAGAAATGCAGAGGTAATCGCGATGAAGATCATGGAGACGACCGCGAGGGCCATCACATTGCCCCGTGCGATTTTAAAGGACATGTACGCGCACCACTGGAATACCCCGGTGTGTTTGAGCACCCCGACGATTATCATCATGCCCATGAGGAGGAAGATAACGTTCATGTCGATTGCCTCAATGGCCCTTTCAAAGGAGACAATTTGATAATCATGGTTGATAGTGCCGAAGGTATAGGTGATGAGGAGCATAATCGCTGCTCCGAGCATGGCCGCAATCGTCCTGTGCAGGAGTTCAAAGGAGATCAGGGCATAGCATGATGACAAACACAACCGTGGCAATCCAGAACGCGGGACCGAGTGTTCGGAGCATCTGGGTATCCTTGACCGCATAGAATCCCCGGCCTTTTTGTGCAAAGTCGTCCTTCGGTAAATCGATAAGGGTTTTTTTATAGTTTGTCTTGGAGAATTCCAGCTGGATTTTTGCGGTATCGATCGTGCCCGGTGGCAGGTCGAATTCCAGCTGATAGGTGCCGTGAGAGGAAGTCTCTGTGGCTTCCACCTCCTTATGTTCTGCTACAAGTTTGTGGACCTCCCCGTTGATGAGGACCCTGAGTTCCGCCTCCTTCACCGGCTCCTTGTGAGAATCCAGGACCTCTCCGGAGACGAATATCCTGTCCATCTCCGCAGCCTCCCCGGAAGATGCCCGGAGGTCCTTGACGGGCAGGAACAGCAGCGAGATGAGAAATCCGATACTGAAAAAAATGAGCAACTGTCTTTTCATAACCCCTCCCTTACATACAAAGTTCAAAGTGTAAAGTTAAAAGTCAAATAAGTTCGTAGCACATCCTCTCGGATTACCGTTCACTTCTTCAGCCTTTAACCTTTTTATCGCAGTATGTTAGCGAATTCTGAGCGACCGTTTTTTTGAATTCAGGACTACATAGCTCTCTGCCGGGGAAACATAGTTTCCCTCGGGTGATGGATTGTTCAGCCCGTGTTGCCGCAACATGCGGCAGGATTGAACGTCTCCCTTCCATAAAATCCAGGTATAGGTTCAGGAAGAGGCACAGGAGGAACCCTTCATCCCGTATCTCATATATTCTTTCTTTTCAATGTGATCGGCATCCCCATCAACGGCCAGAGAATCGCTATCGCAAAACCAATGACTGCCATCAGGATAATGCTGGTCGGTATTCCTGCCAGGAAGAATTCCCCTGCTGTAAACTGCTTGGATTCATACGCGATCGCATTCGGCGCCGCACCCACCAAAAGCAGAAATGGCATGCCGGCAGCGACGAGCGATGCGTAGAGAACAACTTCCGGCGAGACGTTCAGATAGGGAGCGATGACGAGGGCAACCGGCATCGAAATGGCGATTGCCGCGACGTTCATGATGAAGTTAGTCATTATGAGAACGAAAAACGCGATTGCGAGCACGAATACAAACCAGTTTGCATTCTGGAACATGACGAGCCAGTTAATCGCCATCCATTTGGCTGCGCCGGTCTCCCAGAGGCAGAACCCGATGCTCATCGCGCCGCCGAAGAGGAGGATGATGTTCCAGGGTATCTCTTCAAGGTCCTTGATCGTGAGGATCTTACTGAAGAAGAATATTAACGTGCCGACAAGGACGACGGCGGATTTATTAAAGTCCTTCAGCGCCGGGATAAAGGACTGAAGGGAGAGAAAGACGATAATGCCGAGCACAACAAGTCCGGTAAATATCTCCTTGCTGCTGAAAGGTCCCAATTCCTTATATAACTGGATTGATTTTTCCTTGAGCCCCGGGATCGTATCTTTTTTCCGGTTTGAACCATACCAGCATAAACAGCCAGATCAGGATTGTCATTCCCCAGCCGATAGGGAACATATATTTCGAAAGCTCAAAAAAGGTAATGGTTTTTCCGGCAATCTCGTTAAAGAAACCTATTGCGACCGCGCCGCGCGCCGCACCGAGAAGGGTGATGATACTCCCGGCGCCTGCAACATATGCCATGCCGATGAAAAGACCCTTGCCGAATTTTGTGGCTTTATCTCCTTCGCCGTACAATGAATAAATCGCAAGCAGGAGAGGATAGACTGTTGCGGCCACCGCGGTATGGGCCATAAAATGGGTGAGAATCGTGGTCAGCACAAAGCATCCGAGGTAAATCATGCTCGTCTTCTCGCCCAGTATCGAGAGCATCTTGTACGCGAGCCGTTTGGTGAGACCTGTCTTTGTAAACACCAGCCCGATGATTATCGATCCGAAGATAAACCATACCGATGGATCAAAAAAGCTTCTGAACGCTTCTTTCGCAGGCCGGATAAAGAAAAGCGCCTGGAATACCCCGATGGCAATACTTGTTATGCCGATCGGTACGACCTCAAATACCCACCAGGTGCCTGCCATAAGGAATAAGGCGATAGCCGCTTTCCCTTCCTTTGAGAGAACAAAATGTGCGCCGAGCGGATCCACGGCATCCGGAAGAGGGGGCATATAATTGAATACAAAAAAGAATGTAAGACCGAGAAAGATGAAGAATAAACGTCTCACATCGATTTTTTGTCTTGTTTCTGCAATGACTATTTCGGGTGGTGGTTGGGGTAAGCCTTCTGTTTTCTTTTTATCTGCCATGGAACCCTCCTATTCACTCATGATAGCGTTGGAAATTTCATCAAAGACTTCGATCATCCGCACGAGGCCGACGAACTTCTTCTTGTTTTCAAGGACCGGCAGGAGAACGATATCGTGATGGACCATCAGATATGCCGCCTTGGTTACCGGATCGGCCGGATCAATAAACTGTTTTGCAGGGGCCATTATCTCGCTGACCGGCTTCTCGGCAAGCTCTTTTGCATCCTTTGTGAAGAGAGAATCCCATATCAACGCGAGACCGCTCTCGTCCTCTTCAGGGACCTGTGCCTTGGTTGTGGCTCTCATGAACCTTGGTTCGAGCCCTCTGAGGATATCCTTCAGGGTAAGGGTCCCCATGAGGTTGTACTTTTCGTCGAAGACCAGTATCGCCATCGGCTCAGGGTACTTCTTCGAGCTGATAAACGAGACCTTGATAATCCTCACCGCCTGGTTGATCGTAAACCAGTAAGGGATGTGGGGATACTCAAAAATACCGATCATTACATCTTTCACAAGTTTTCCGTCTGCCATAACACCCTCCTTTTTATGCAACCTTTCTTTCGAATTCCATGAAAATTCTGAACCTGTCCGATTTCTTCACCGACTGCATGTACATGATCAGGGTATCTCCTGAATAAAACTGCTGGGTGCAGCAGAGAGGCGGGAGCGCCTTCGGAGAGGTTCAGCAAGCGAGCCTCATCTGTTTTCAGATGGGTAAGCTCGATAAAATTCTTCACCCTGGTAATCTTTAT
>CAVWBP010000003.1:0-81275 GCA_963753165.1 Thermodesulfovibrionales bacterium
GAGTTGCCTCCGGGATCAGTGATCTGACAAAAATCAAACCGAGCAAGGAAAGAAGAATCATAATGGAGAAGAGAATCCTGTCAGCAACCGTGGTGATTTAGGTTTTTCTCTGAAATTCAATTTTTCCTCTCAAGTCAGGAGTGATGTGCATTTTTCCCCTGATTGTCGACGATGATGCCTCCGTATCCTGACGTTTCCAAAGTACGGAGCCCATTCTCAGGACCTAGGATAAAGATTCCGGTTGAGAAGAGTCGGCAAGAAACCCCTCTGGAGCTATTACCGTGACACTCCGGCACATGCCGGCAGGACGTCCGGTCATCGGAGACAGAATATGATGATACCGTATGCCATCACTGATGAAAAAACGTTCATAGTCTCCGGAAGTGGATACGGCTGCATCGGTAAGGTCAAGGGTAGCCATGATATCGTCTTCCGGGCCCGTTGCTCTGGAATTCCGTATCCCGATCTTCCACGGCCTCCCGTCAGGTTTCAGGCCAAATGCCCTGATATCACCTGCTATGGCGACTATCCCTGACGATATGCCCTGCTGTTTCAGTACGTCAGTTGCCCTGTCGGCAGCATACCCTTTTGAGATGCCACCCGGATCTATCATCATGCCCGGTTTCCGCAGATATACCGTGGAGTCCTTTTTATTTATGACGACATTCCGGTAGTTCACAAGGGGAAGTGTTTTCGTCAGGGCGTCATCTTCAGGTTTTTGCTTCGTATGGAAATCGTAGAGCAGCGTCACAGGCCCTGTGGTTATATCAAAAGCCCCCTCAGTTTTTTCAGAGACAGACAGCGCCTTGCCGATTAAAGACAATATGTCAGGGAGAGACCTTTCCATCGGAGACGCCGGCTGATTTGTTTATAGAGGTTATCTCGCTTTCAGGAGCATAGAAATCAGTGCGTTTCTCTATATCAGCAATCGTAAGGAACGCATCTTCTATTGCATTCTCAGCCGTACGCTCTGAACTTGCAACAACCGTTATTGTGACGATAGTGTTCATCAGCATTCTGCTCTTGCGGTAGATGTGGTCTTTTTTGGAAGAGCAGGCAGGAACTGTGCACAGGAGACAGAATAGTGCAAAGGATACAAGGAAGCATGTAATTCTTTTCACGTTACATTCTCTCTGCATCGGGTGGTAAAATACAAGTCATTAAGAGGTGCATAATAGTATTGGCTTCAGATAGTCCGTCATTCCCGCTTGTCGGGAATCTTTCTTGCTGCGAAGAAAGATGCTGGACAAGCCAGCATGACAAAGTAAAGGCACTCAATTTCATATCCACGCTATTATGAGAACCTTTAAATGATTCTCGTATGTTTTCTCCCTCATCGGGGGAAGAAATCCTGGAATAAAATCTCTATACTCCCGCCACTTGTATCCGTTCTGTCTGCAATAATTTATTTTTCAAAAACATACCGGTGTAGGAAGCGGGATTTGCACAGATTTCCTCAGGGGTGCCGTTTGCAACAACAATACCGCCGTCTTCCCCGCCTTCAGGACCGAGGTCGATGATATAGTCGGCTGATTTTATTACTTCCAGATTATGTTCGATAATCAGAACGGTATTCCCGGCGTCGATAAGACAATTCAGGACGTTCAGCAGTCTCTGTATATCGGAAAAATGAAGACCTGTTGTGGGTTCGTCAAGGAGATAAAGCGTGTGGCCTTTTGAACTTTTCCCCAATTCCCGCGATAGCCTTACCCTCTGTGCTTCTCCCCCTGAAAGTGTTGATGCAGGCTGGCCAAGCTGCAGATAGCCAAGTCCGACATCTTCGAGTATTTCGAGTTTGCGGTGTACAGGCGGGATCGACGAAAAAAATTGCAATGCTTCGGATACGGTCATCTCAAGGATTTCTGCAATATTCTTCCCCTTGTACCGTATTTCAAGAGTCTCCTTATTGTACCGTTTGCCCTTACAGGTGTCACAGGGTATGTATACATCGGGCAGAAAATGCATCTCTACCTTTACCAGACCGTCCCCCCTGCATGCTTCACACCTGCCCCCGGAAAGGTTGAAACTGAAGCGGGAAGATGTATATCCTCTCACCCTGGAGTCGGGCACTTGTGCAAAAAGGTCCCTGACAAAAGAGAAAATACCGGTATAGGTGACCGGGTTCGATCGCGGAGTTTTTCCAAGCGGTGACTGATCGACGCTGATCACCCGTCCTATCTTCTCGATGCCAGTAATTTCTCTGTGTCTGCCCGGTATCACTTTGCTTCTGTAAAGGGTCCTGCAGAGGGCCTTGTAGAGTATTTCGAATACGAGGGTGCTTTTCCCCGAACCGGAAATGCCGGTCACACAGGCCAGGACGCCAAGCGGGATTGTCACATCAATATCCCTGAGATTGAATTCAGAGGCGCCGAGAATCCGGATACCGTCCTGCGGGCGTCTCCTCAAAGAGGGAACCTCTATGGAGAGAAGACCGCTCAGATAGCGGCCCGTTAAGGAATGGCTGTCCCTTGCGATTTCTTCAGGCGACCCGGAGGCAACGACCCAACCGCCCCTGTGTCCTGCTCCCGGTCCCATATCGATCACATGGTCAGCCCACCGTATCGTCTCTTCATCGTGCTCTACCACAACCACCGTGTTTCCGGCATCCCTGATAGCCGACAGACTTTCAAGGAGTTTTCCGCAGTCTCTCGGATGCATGCCGATGCTCGGTTCATCGAGTATATAGAGTACCCCTGTAAGAGACGACCCAAGCTGTGTCGCAAGCCTGATCCTCTGGGACTCTCCACCGGAGAGCGTGAGCGAAGAACGGTTCAGGTTCAGATATCCGAGTCCAACCCTTTTGAGAAAAGAGAGACGATCTTTTACTTCTTTCAGTACCCGTGACGCAATAATCTGTTCCCGATCGCTCAGGTTCAGATCCCGGATAAAGACTTCTGCGTCTTTGACTGACATCTGTGCAAATTCTCCAATGCTTATTCCCTGTATCCTGATACTCAGGGCTTCCTTCCGGAGCCGAAGACCGTTGCAGAGTTTGCAGTAACGGTACTCCTCCAGTTCGGATGTGTCTTCTTCAATATTCTCATATCCGAGCCCCCTGCATCTGGAACAGGCGCCCTGGCTGCTGTTAAAAGAAAAGAACATAGGGGTTATTTCCGGATAGCTGATCCCGCACTGCGGACACACGGCGGATTTTGAAAAAAGGATGTCGTTGTCTTCCTCCAGCAGATTTATAAGCACTACGTCTGAGTAGCTGAGCGCTGTTTCGATTGCTTCGTTTATCTGTCGTTCGATTCCGGGTTTTATAATCAGCCTGTCTATTACAATCTCTATTGTATGGCGCTTATGTCTCTGGAGGCTGATATCCTGCGTGAGGTCTGTCATCTCTCCGTCAATCCGCGCACGGATAAAACCTTCACGCCGCATTTTCTGGAGTTCTTTCTTGTATTCGCCTTTTCTTTCCCGGACGACAGGAGCAAGAACCTGGATTCTGCTTCCCTCAGGAAGCGACATTACGGATTGCAGAATGTCCTGCGATCCCTGTTTTGTTATGCCGTCGCCGCAGTGATAGCAGAACTGTTTCCCTATCCGCGTGTAAAGCACTCGCATATAATCATAAATCTCGGTTATGGTACCGACTGTAGAGCGGGGGCTTTTACTGACAGTTTTCTGGTCTATCGAGATGGAAGGAGAAAGACCCTCGATATAGTCAACATCGGGCTTGCGAAGCTGTTCTATGAACTGTCTCGCATAGGTGGACAGACTCTCGACGTACCGCCGCTGACCTTCTGCAAAAATAGTATCAATGGCAAGGGAAGACTTCCCGGAACCTGAAGGACCGGTAATGACGGTTATCGCCTCCCGCGGTATCGAAACGTCAATATTTTTAAGATTATGCTCCCGTGCTCCTTTTATAAATAGGAAATCCTGCATTGGTCTAACCATTTAGTATACCACACGGTAAAAATACGGCGGGAGGAGTGAAAGATCACAAAGTATCGTTTATAAAAGCAGGGTTTGTCATCCTCTGGCTTGACCGGGGGATCCAGTCCCGAAAGCTTCGGGATGAAAATACTGGATTCCCGCCTTCGCGAGAATGACGAATTTTTATCGGAATCGCACTTTATAAACTGACTCTCATGATTTACGTAATCTCGACCATACAACATAAGTGCTTGAATCTTTTGGGCAGCAATGATATAGGATGTATTTTCGTAGAGAAATGTTGTACCATAACATAATGAAAAGGATTTTCCTCCTCATACTCATGCTCGTATGCATGATTCCCTCTTCTCTATGGGCTCAACCGGCAATAACGATTGATGAACAGACCCATGATTTTGGGACGATAACGCCAGATCGCTTCAATTGCGTACGATTTCGAATTTTCCAATAACGGTACAGAAGACCTTGTGATCGAAAAGCTTGTTCCATCCTGAGGGTGCGAAGCGGCGGTGGCCAGTTTGAGCCGCCTGAAACCCGGCGAAAAAGGATCTATCTCTGTAAAAATAGATCTCCGGGGAAGGATGGGGCAGTTGACGAAAACCGTGCAGGTTTTCTCAAACGATCCGAACAAACAGATTCTCACACTTGTGATCAAAGCACTCATACAACCGCAATAACTCAGGCTTCACCTGCGAGCAATTTTATAAGTAGTATAGAGTAAATAGAGTATGTATCCCCTGATAAGAACGATCATAGTGTCTCTTTTCATGAGAACAGGTACAATATTTATATGGCGCTGAAAGACCAATGTCCTGGAAGTATAGAGATACGAGTTCCTTACCCTGAAGAAATTTCCTGTCTCTGGTGCGATACAGTATCGGAAATATGGTCTGATGAGGTTGAGATCGTGTGCAAAGGGTGCGGGAAGAGCATATCGAGGGAGATGAAGCCGACTTGCATCGAATGGTGTCCGGCCGCCAGGGAATGCATAGGTCAGGAAAAATATGAGAGACTCATGAAAGGCCTGAAAAAGAAAAACTGATTTCCGCACTCCCACCTTTTTAAGCGGCAATCCTGTAGTCAATCATTCTTCCACAAGGAGTTGCAATTTAATTAATTAGCTTATGCTTGAATATAATCCCTTAACTCCTTGACAATATTAGATAAATACTTTATAACATCTGCAAATGTTCAGGAAAACGATTCTTTTGTTGACCATCTTTATATTTTTTTCTGCAGGGCTCCCTGTCTCTGAAGATATTTTTGCACAGAATAAATCATGTTCCGAATGCCATGCTGATATCGAAAAAGGCCATAAATATAAGCATCCTGCGATAAATCTGGGATGCTCCTCATGCCATATGCCAAGGGATGGAAGGAATCATCCAAAAGACAAGGAGAGCATGAAGCTAAGATTCGATATACCACAGCTCTGTTTCCAGTGTCATAAAGAAAAGAAATTTACAGGAAAGTATGTCCATCTGCCGACAGAACGGGCTATGTGTATGATGTGCCATGATCCGCATCATTCGGATGTTGAGGACTTGCTCAGAAACGAGCCACAAGAACTCTGCTACCGATGTCATGCGAAGGAAAAATTCACCAAGAAATATGTCCATAAAGTGGCATTGGGCGGGTGTGGATTACGATGCCATAGCCATCATGCAAGTGATTATCCGCATCTTCTTTCGTCAGACATCGACGATATATGCATCGGATGTCACAGGATACAGGAGTCCGGTACCCATATAGTCTCACTGCCGAGAGGGAAAGTTCATCCGATATTCTGGGAAAAAGATCCCAGAAATCGCAAAAAAGAGATGACCTGTGCAAGCTGTCATAACCCGCATTGTTCCAGATTACCGCAAACTTTTTATTTACAGGCCAATATGCAAAAGATGTCATAATATTGTAACAGTATCTGTCATAAACGCAGGGTTTGTATTCGAACCAGTCCGAAAGCTTTCGGGACAGAATATATTGATAATACTGGATTCGCCTTGCGAGAATGACGAATTTTATCGGAACGCACTTTATAAACAGGTTTATTGATTGATGATCACTTCAGATTTTACAGTCTTCGTATACTCACCATCGGAAATCTTGTATAGAGGGTACAGGAACCTGTCGGCATTTCTTCAGAGACAGTGAATTTCACCGTGGAACTGTACGTACCCTGCTCACGCGACCGTTCTCTCTTGTCGAGTTCAAAACTCTGATTCTTCTGTTGGTACAGTATCCTTGTTTCTGTGATTGAACGTGATTTCAGGGACTCAGGTCCAAGCAATGTATAGTTAATACTGGCTTCTACTTTTGCCCAGTTTCAGTGATTTTGGGGGTAATCGTTGAATCATTGATAATGAGCAAAGCCTTTTTTTCCGTGTCTTTCTTCTGTTCTGCTTTTTTCTCCTGTTTTTTCTGCTCTTCGGCCTTCTTTTCGAGTTCCCTTATCTTATCTTCAACCTTCCGGTCAATTTCTTTCTTTTTCTCTGCTTTTTTATCTTCATCCTGCAATTCTTCTGCTTTTTTCAGTTTTTCCTGTTTTTCTTCAGCTTTTTTCTTCTCTTCCGGCTTTGTCTCTTCAGCCCGTTTAATATTATTTTTCAATCGCCTCGCAGCCTCGTCACCATTTTCCAGTTTTCTGTCTTCATACTGGATTTTTGCAGTCTTTACCACATCGGTAATAAAAGACCCTACGATAAATCCTCCGACATTGCCGGCGACGACTTGCCCCAGGGCACCACCGGTAAGCACTTGAAGCATGTGATTCCTTTCAGATTTGTTATTGAGAGATGTAGAAGAACAGCCCCAAAAAAAGTAGGACGAGGAAGAGAAAAGAAAAAAGTGTAAGAACGCGGGTTTTCATCTGAAATATTCCTTAGTTATGCTAATTTACTATCTTCTTTCACTGCTTGTCAAATGAGAAGCCGTATTCTCTGGCGCACAAAAGCATGAAGCAGAATATTTCCTTCTCTTATGGTAGGCATAAGGAATAGGATCAGACCTATCAGCGGGGACTCCTGATAATTGGCCGGAAATCTACGATTGCTGCAATTCAGTAACTGCTTTTTTTAACACAGATGCAGAATATAAGAGTGCTTTTTGTTCATCCGGCAGGAGTGAGGCTTCCAAAACCTTTTCTACCCCGTTCTGCGTGATGAGCGCCGGAACTCCCAGACATATATTTTCAACGCCGTATTCGCCCTGCAAAAGTGTCGAAACCGTTAAGACACTTCTCCTGTTATGGAGAATCGATTCGATGATCCTGACCAGAGCCAGGCCGATAGCATAATATGTTGCGCCCTTGTAATCGATGATGTGATACGCTGAATTCCTTACCTCTTCAACTATTTTCCTGCGCTCTTCAGTATGGTTGCTGCATTTTCCGCACATGCTGCAATAAGAATTAAAAGGAATGCCGGCGATGTTCGTGAGGGACCACGCGGCAAATTCGCTGTCGCCGTGCTCCCCGAGTATGTACGCGTGAACATTGTGAACATCCACATCGCAGTGTCGGCCGAGCAAATAGCGGAAGCGTGCGCTGTCAAGAACAGTGCCCGAGCCTATTACCCTGCCGGGCGGGAGTCCTGATTTCATAAGCGCAATATAGGTGAGTACGTCGACAGGATTGCTGACCACCACAATCACCGCATGCGAATCGTGTTTCACGATTTCTTCAACTATTCCTTCGACTATCCCGGCGTTTCTCCGGAGAAGGCTGAGACGGGATTCCCCTGGTTTTTGATTTGCACCGGCTGTGAGAACGATTACCCGCGCATCTGCGTAATCAGAAGTGCGGCCGGTCCGGATATGCACTGCGGGAAGAAAGGGAAGACCGTGTGCAAGATCGAGGACCTGCCCCTCCATCAACTCCCGGTTCTTGTCAAGAAGGACAATCTCATCGGACAGACCGCCCTTGGCAAGAGCGTACGCAAAAGTTGACCCCACAGCCCCTGCACCGACAATCACCACTTTCCGTCTTGTCCATTGGTCCTTTTTAACAGTTGTCATATAGTTACCATTATACCGAATTATTGAGGAAACTTTTGATATACTTCACGGTCATTTGAGTTGAGATCGTGAGAAGAGATTTTATGGCGGGGCGGACGGGACTTGAACCCGCGACCTCTGGCTTGACAGGCCAGCGTTCTAACCAACTGAACTACCGCCCCAAGATACAGGAGACAGTAAACAGGAAAGAGGTAAAGAAAAAACAACAAGGAATAAAACTCATGAAGCTCTGTTCTGCTGTGTCTATACCTTTACCTTTTTACTGTTGTTAATGGTAGGCGGAACAGGGATCGAACCTGTGACATCAGCCTTGTAAGGGCTGCGCTCTCCCAGCTGAGCTATCCGCCCAAGAACTACTTTTATACAACATAAAATCTCTTTTTGTCAATTGAATTAGTAATAACATTAGTCTTCCAGCAATTCCCGAATGGTATTCACAACACATTCGCCGAGGGCCTGCAGGTCGTAGCCGCCTTCGAGGGCGAACACATAGGGAAGCGTCGGAAGATAGGTTGTAGTCGAACGGAGGAGAATTCCCCGAATGATATGACGCATGCCTTCGTTGGTGATATTGATGCCGGAGAGAGGATCACGGGCATGAATGTCGTAGCCGGCGGAGATGAGCATGATATCTGGCCTGAAACTTCTCACTTTTTGCGGAAGGATATCCCTGTAGGCGTAGAAAAAGTCTTTGTCTCCTGCGCCGAAAGACATGGGGATATTATAGGTGTATCCCTCGCCTTTCCCGGTTCCTATTTCGAAGTCTTTGCCGGTGCCCGGGTAATGGGGATACTGATGGGTGCTGAAATAAAATACGGTATCATCGTTCTCGAATATATGCTGTGTCCCGTTGCCGTGATGGACGTCGAAGTCGATAATAAACACCTTCTTGTAACCGATTTTCTGGGCATATCGGGCGCCGACAGCCACATTATTGAAAATGCAGAAACCCATTGCACGGTCTGCTTCGGCATGATGGCCGGGAGGACGGACAGCGCAGAAGGCCCTGTCTAATTCACCGCTTTTGCATTGGTCTATTGCCTCGATCACCGCTCCGGCTGCATACATCGCAGCCTCAAAAGAATGGGGCGACACATAGGTATCGCCGTCGAAGAATCCTGTGAATTTCTTTATACGGTCAAAATACTCTGTGGTATGCACCCTGAGGATATCTTCGTCTGTAGCCCTGCGCGGCTTGATATGAAGAAGGTTGTCCCACAGGTCGGATTTTTTCAGCGTATCGAGAATGTGCAGCAGCCGCTGCGAAGACTCAGGATGTCCCGGAGGCATTTCATGCTTCAGGAAGATGTCGTCATATAAAAATCCAACTTTTTTCATAATATTGCAATATTATGAACCCGGCAATGACATCTATAACCGATAGTCGAAAGCCAGTTAACCCTACCCATCCTGACCTTCGATAAGGTGGACGGATGGGTCGGGTAATCTCAAAGTGTAAATGGCAGAGAAATAACCATAAATTAATATTATTAAAACAAACCTTTTACCTTTCCAGCTTCAACATCTACATCAATTCTTCTGTACGCCGGATCAGAGGCAGTGCCCGGCATCAGTTTGATTGCGCCGGCCACAGGAACAACAAATCCCGCACCTTTGTAAGTAAGGATATCACGGATGATGAGCTTCCACCCTTTTGGAACACCTTTGAGGTTCGGATTGTCGGAAAGACTGAGATGAGTTTTTACCATGCAGGTGCCGAGCTGCGTTATATCAGGGTCCTCTTCCATTCGTTTTGCTTTTGCAAGCGCTTCTGAAGAATATTCAACGCCGTCTGCGCCATATACCTCTTTTGCTATTATGTCTATCCGCTGACGGAGCGGCATCGAAAGATCATAGAGGAATTTGAAATCATTCGGTTCGTTGCATGCGTCTACCACCGCATCTGCAAGTTCGAGCGCTCCTTCGCCTCCGAACTGCCAGTGTTTCGAGACGGCAACCCGTGCGCCGGCAGCCTCTGCCATTTTTCTTACTGCCTTAATCTCATTTTCCGTGTCAGTGTAAAACGCATTAATGCAGACGACAGGATTGATGCCTGCCTTCTTGACGGTACGCACATGATGGACAAGATTCTCGCAGCCTTTTTCGACCCAGGCGACATTCTCACCTTTATATTCAGCAGGCATGGGTTTTCCGGGTACAGGGATTGGAGCGCCGCCATGACATTTCAGAGCGCGGATTGTGGATACTATCACCGATGCATTGGGTTTCAGCCCCGAGAACCTGCATTTGAGGTTCCAGAATTTCTCGAACCCGATGTCGGCGCCGAACCCTGATTCGGTAATATGATAATCGCCGAGCTTCAGGCCGACTCTGTCGGCAATGATTGACGACTGGCCGATTGCGATGTTCGCAAACGGTCCTGCATGGACAAGGACAGGCTGCCCTTCGATGGTCTGCATGAGGTTAGGATTCAGCGCCTCGACCATCCATGCAGTCATGGCGCCGGCAACTTCAAGGTCCTCGGTCGTTACCGGATTGCCTCTCTTATCATAGGCTACGACGATCCGTCCCATGCGCTCACGCATATCTTTCAGGTCTTTTGCCACTGCAAGGATAGCCATGATCTCTGAAGAGACTGCTATGGCAAAGCCTGACTGCATCATGAAGCCGTCGATTTTACCGCCGATACCGATGATGATATCCCGCAGCGACTGTGCGCAGAAATCGATGATCCATTTCATCTCGACATTCCGGGGGTCGATATTCAACCTTTTCAGTCTTCGTTTCGCAAGTTGTTCGTCTGTATAATTGAATTCGTGCTGCATCCTTGAGGTGAGCGCCACCATAGCGAGGTTGTGAGCGTTCATAATGGCATTGATGTCTCCGGTCAGGCCGAGGGAAAACGGTGTCAACGGGATGCACTGTGAGAGCCCTCCGCCTGCTGCAGAGCCTTTGATGTTCATTGTGGGTCCGCCGGAAGGCTGACGAATGGCGGCGATGACTTTCTTGCCCCGCTTCCCGAGACCCTGGGTAAGTCCCATTGTTGTTGTGGACTTTCCTTCTCCGAGGGGAGTCGGAGTGATGGCGGTTACATTGATATACTTTCCATCCGGCTTCCCTGATAAGCGGTTCAGGATGTTCTTGAAATCGAGTTTTGCAATATAATGCCCGTGTGGAAGGAGTTCGTGCTTTTCCAGTCCCAACTGCTCGCCTAGCTGGTAGACTGTCTTCATGTGGGTTTCGGCAGCCTCCGCAATCTCCCAGTCTGCATGTTTGGTTGGATCAAGCGGCATGATTTAAACCCTCCTTTTTTGGAATATCGCAGCGACTAAAGAAAATTAAGGAGACAGCCGGTTCTTGATGGTCCGCACTCTGTCTCCCGATTTCTCTTCTTTATAGTTAGTAGCTTATGAGCGCGCTCAGGAACTTATCGTTCATCCTTCTCAGGTTCTTGCTCATGACGATGGCGATCTTTTTGACAATGATCAGCGCAAGCGCACAGTCTTCATCCATCAATTTTTCGAATTCTGCTTTCGGGATGAGAAGGAGTTCCGTATCGTCAAGCGCGACCGCGGACGCTACATGTTTCCTGTTTTCAAGGATAGAAAGTTCTCCGAAAAAATGACCTGCGGGCAGCACAACAAGTGTCTGCCTCCAGCCGTCGGCGGTCACCCTTGAAATCTCTATCTTGCCGGAGACGATGAGCCAGAATCCCTGTGTCTGGTCGGATTCCTTGAAGAGCGGCTCCCCTTTTTTCACGGTGAACTGCTGCATGATTTTCGCCATTTTTGCGAGACCGGCCTTATCAATATCCTGCAGCAAAACCTGTTGCTTCAATAACTCTGGTTTAACCATGATGACATCCTCCTCTGCATCTAAGGATGAGTGAAACTCACCCTTTGTTAACGTTTTCCTCTGAATCCACTGTCCGGTTAATCCTTACCGCACAGACCTTGAATTCCGGTATTTTTGCGATCGGATCGCATGCATTATTTGTAAGCATATTTGCTGCAGCTTCCCGGAAATGAAAAGGAATGAATACGGTCCCTGATAAAGGGCGTTCCGTAACCCAGGCCTGAATATCTATTGATCCCCTCCTCGATGTTACGCATACCGTTTCTCCGTCCTTGATCCCAAGAACTGCTGCGTCCTTGGGATGTATCTCGATATATGCGGCAGGAGAAACAGCATTTATTGCCTCGCTTCTTCTGGTCATTGATCCTGTATGATACTGGAAAAGCTGTCTTCCTGTCGAGAGCAAAAAAGGATATTCAGCGTCCGGAAGTTCCTCTGACGGCCTGTATGCTACGACGGTAAACGCTGCCTTGCCTCTGGGAAACCCGCCTTTGAAAAGATAAGGGGTGCCGGGATGATCCTGTGTAGGGCAGGGCCACTGCAGGCCTGTTTTTGCAATTCTTTTATACGTTATACCTGCAAGTGCAGGCCAGAGTTTTTTTGATTCCTGGAAAACTTCTTCAATAAGATTGTAATGCATATTGTATCCGAACCTCTTTGCAAGTTCCGTAATGATATGAGCATCTTCCCGGGCTTCTCCCGGCGGCTGTACCGCTTTTCTCACCCGCTGTACCCGGCGTGATGTATTAGTGAATGTGCCGTCTTTCTCGGCGAAACAGGCTGCGGGGAGGACGACGTCTGCAAGTTCTGCGGTTTCAGTGAGGAATATGTCCTGAACAACAAGGAAATCAAGTTTCTGCAAAGCTTTTACCGTATGCTGCATATTGGGATCGCTCAAAACAGGATTTTCTCCCATGATATAAAGCGCCTTGAGTTTTCCCTTAAACGCTTCCCCGGTCATTTCGGTTGCTGTCAACCCTTTTTTATCGGAAAGTTTTACTCCCCATGCCTGTTCGAATTTCGCCCTGATGCCCGGCATTGCTGCAGGCTGATAACCGGGATAGAAGTTCGGAATGCAGCCCATATCTGTTGCGCCCTGCACATTGTTCTGGCCTCTGAGGGGATTGACTCCGGTACTTTCCCGACCGAGATTGCCGGTCATGAGCGCCAGGTTTGCGATTGCGTATACGTTTTCCGTGCCATGAGTGTGCTGGGTAATCCCCATGGTGTAATAAATCCCGGGACGCACTGCATTCCCGTAAAAATGACCGGCCCTGATGATGTCCTGCTTCGGAACGCCTGTTATACGCTCGCCATATTCAGGCGTATACTCTTCGAGGGAGTCCTTGAAAGATTCGAACCCTTCGGTACGGGATTCGATGAATTTCGTGTCTATCATGTCCTCTTTCATGATGACATGCATAATGGAATTGAGAAGCGCAACATCGGTCCCCGGTTTGTGCTGGAGCCAGAGATGGGAAAATCTGACGAGGTCTATTCTGCGGGGGTCGGCGATAATGAGCTCCGCGCCTTTTCTTACGGCATTTTTCATTTTAAGCCCGATGATCGGGTGTGTCTCTGTTGTGTTCGAACCGATTACAAAAATGACGTCGTGGTTCTCGACTTCAGGCAAAGAATTTGTCATAGCGCCTGAACCGAATACCGCGGCCAGACCGGCCACTGAAGCGCTGTGTCAATAACGGGCGCAATGATCGACATTGTTTGTACCGATAACAGCCCTCATGAACTTCTGGTACAGATAATTCTCTTCATTCGTACAGCGGGCAGAGGCAAGACCGCCGATTGCATCCGGTCCTGATTTTTCTCTGATATCCTTAAGCCGTCCTGCAATATAATCGAGGGCTTCATCCCAGGAAACCTCTTTGAAAATATCACTACCCGTCCTGCTCCCCCCCTTGGCAAGGGGGGGATGGGGGGGTATGTTCCAAGTATCGGATGATGAATATTCTTTTGGCGCTATTCGTATAAGCGGCTTTGTCAGTCTGTCGGGACTGCTGATGAACTGATAACCGAATCTCCCTTTCGGACAGAGCCATCCTTCGTTGATTGTCTCAGGTTTTGAAGACACCCGCATCACTTCGTTCCGTCTGACGTGAAGGGTTATATTGCATCCACAGCCGCAGTATGGACAAATAGTATCAATTTTTGTGAAATTCTGTCTGCCTTTCCGCTTCCACATTTTCCCTGTGAGAGCCCCTGTAGGACAGACTGCGACACACTGACCGCAGAATTCACAATTCAGGTCTTTATCAAAAGGAGGGCAGATTTTCGTCTTAAATCCTCTGTATGCAAAATCAATCGCGCCGACACCCTGTATTTCATCGCAGATCCTCACGCACTGGCCGCAGAGGATGCATTTCTCCATGTCCCTTTCGATAAACGGGTTCCCATCTTTCTTATCGTAAGTCCTTCTCTCTCCGAGGAAACGGTTTTCCTTTATTCCATAAAAGTAAGCGAGTTCCTGGAGCTTGCAGTCTCCTGCCCTTTCACACACTATGCAGTCTGTTGGATGGTCAGAGAGGAGCAGCTCAAGCGTCACTTTTCGCATTTTTTCCAGGTGTGGACTGGATGTTTTTACTTCCATCCCGTCACGGGCGAATGTAGTGCAGGAAGCTACCGGCTTGGGACTTCCCTTGATCTCAACGATGCAGAGCCTGCATCCGCCGAAAGGCGAGAGGGCAGGGTGATGACAGAGTGTGGGTATGGGGATATCGAGCTTGCGTGCCGCATCAAGAATTGTTGATAACTTCCTGACCGTGACTTTCTGCCCGTCTATTTTCAGCGTTACCATAATACTTTTAGCTCATAGCTCCTGGCTCTTTTATTCCTTCATTATCGACTTGAACTTGCATGCGTCAAAACAGGTGCCGCATTTCACGCAGAGTGACTGTTCTATTTTATGCGGGGTTTTCCTTGTGCCGCGAATTGCGTCTGCAGGGCATACCTTCTTGCATGCTCCGCATCCCTTGCAGATTTCTTTGCTGATCGTATAGGTAATCAAATCCCTGCATACCGCAGCAGGACACCTTTTCTCTCTGATATGCGCTTCGTATTCAGGGCGGAAATATCTGAGAGTACTTAACACAGGGTTCGGCGCAGTCATGCCGAGACCGCATAAGGAAGCAGCCCTGATATAACGGCCGAGTTCTTCCAGCAGGTCGATATCTCCTTCCCTGCCTTTCCCGCGGGTTATTCTGTCCAGTATTTCGAGCATCCTCTTCGTCCCGATTCTGCAAGGGATGCATTTGCCGCATGATTCCGACTGCGTGATTTCGAGAAAGAACTTTGTGGTATTCACCATGCAATCCGTTTCGTCAAGAACAACCATTCCGCCGGAGCCCATAATCGAGCCTGCCTGTGCAAGGGTTTCATAATCAATTTTTGTATTCAGAAGCCCGGCAGGGATGCATCCTCCCGAAGGTCCGCCTATCTGTACTCCTTTAAATGCTCTGCCCCCTTCGATGCCGCCGCCTATATCGAAGATGATTTCCCTTAACGTAGTTCCCATCGGTACTTCGATAAGTCCTGTATTCATGACCTTGCCTGAAAGGGAAAATACTTTGGTTCCACCACTCATTTCGGTCCCGAGATTTCTGTACCACCGGGCGCCTTTTATGAGAATCTTCGGGATATTGGCGAACGTCTCGACATTGTTGATAACAGTAGGCTTATCATATACTCCTTTTTCAGCAGAACGCCACATTTTTGCACGCGGCATGCCGCGCTTTCCTTCAATAGAACGCATCAATGCGGTTGCTTCTCCACAGACGAATGCTCCGGCGCCCTGGAATACTTTCAGATTAAAATCGAAGTCAGTGCCGAAAATTCTTCTTCCGAGAAATCCTTTCTGGTAACACTGGAATATAGCCTTCTGCAGTCGTTTCACCGACAGAGAATATTCGGCTTTTGTATAAATATAGCCATGATGGGATTCAGTTGCCTTGCCGCAGATAATCATTCCTTCAATAATCGAATGGGGATCTCCTTCCATCAAAGAGGTATCCATAAAGGCCCCCGGGTCACTCTCGTTTCCATTGCAGACGACGTACTTTGTGTCCGATTTAATTCTCCAGCAGAGTTCCCATTTAAGCCCGGTTGGAAACCCCGCACCGCCGCGACCGCGCAGGTTTGATTTTGTCACGGTACCCATAATTTCTTCAGGACTCATGGAATGGATTGCCTTCCGGGCAGCTTCGTAGCCGCCGACTGCGATATAGGCATCGATGTCCTCGGGGTCTATCTCTCCACAGTGCGACAGGACTACTTTTTGCTGTTTCTTATAAAAAGCGTAATAGTCGTCTTCAACAGTCCATTCTGCGACAGGGTTTCCTTTCACGATATGTTCGTCAAAAATGCGCGGGACCATATCAGCTTTGACATGCTTGTATGTTGTCTTTTCGCCATTGATAACAATATCAACGAGGACGTCCTTTGAGCAGAAACCACGACAGCCGACTTTATTTGCGGTACATCTTTCAGAGAAGGCGGCTTCGATCCCCGTTGCCGCAATTGCATCCTGAAACGCCGAGAGGACTTTTTCACCGCCCGAAGCGACTCCACCGGTGCCGGTACAGACTTTGATGACTATCTCTTTATCCATCGGACTTTTTAAGCTTTCTGACTTCTTTCATCATCTTGTCAAGGGACACCTTCCCGTGTACTTCATGGTTGACAACAGCAACGGGAGCAATTCCGCAGGCGCCGATACAATTTACCTTTTCGACGGTAAATTTTTGGTCGGATGTGGTGTCATCATTGTCAGGGATGTCGAGTTCAATGAGCAGTCTGTTGATCAGACGCTCAGAACCTTTCACATGGCAGGCTGTGCCGCGGCAGACAGTGATGATATTTTTGCCACGCGGTCTGAGGTGGAACTGAGAATAGAATGTAGCGACACCGAAGAAACGACTTGCCGGGATATCGAGTTTCTTTGAGAACCAGGTTATTGCCTCTTCAGAGACATATCCGAAGGTTTTTTCGATATCCTGAAGGATGGTCAAGATATTCCCCTCATTTTTTCTGTAATCTTCCAGTATCTTTTGAAGGGTCTCTTCCATCCGCTCTCTTTTCACCCCATGATTGATCAGAAGCTGCAGACAGTCCTCAAATCTCACAGCGAGGTTTGAGTAATGATAAATAAACCCTCCTTAGCGGGAGGGCTGGTTTGTTATATTACCACAAGGATACAGGTCTTTCAAGAATAATTAGCGGATGCTATTCTTGAAAACACAATTATTTTTGTGTATAGTGCTATCGGTAGTTATGTATAACCTCATAAGTTTCTCGGGAATATTTGTCCTCATGTTTTTTGCGTGGTTGATCTCGTCAGACAGGAAGGTGATCAACTGGCGTGTCATTTTATGGGGAATAGCCCTGCAACTGATTTTCGCCTTATTTATTTTTGTCGTTCCCGCCGGATCGCAGATATTCCTGTATATCAATGACGCAGTCGTGAAAGTCCTTGACAGCGCGAGCGCCGGGACGAGGTTTGTTTTTGGAAGACTCGCGCTTCCGCCGGGTACTACAAATGAAGCGGGCGAGGAGTCCCTGGGGTTTATCCTTGCGTTTCAGGCATTTCCTGCGATAATTTTTTTTTCGAGCCTGGTGGCGGTCCTCTACTTCATAGGAGTCATGCCAAAATTGATAAAATTGTTTTCGAGGCTTTTCACGAAACTGATGAGAATAAGCGGCGCAGAATCACTCAGTGTATCGAGCAATATCTTCGTTGGAGTAGAGGCCAATATGACCGTGCTTCCCTATCTGGGAGGAATGACCCGTTCGGAATTATGCACGATCCTCGCCGCCGGCATGTCCACAACCGCATCGAACGTCCTTGCGCTCTACGTGTTCCTCCTCAGGGGACAGTTCCCGGCGATAGCAGGGCATCTCGTGTCAGCGTCGATCATTTCGGCAATAGCAGCGATTGTCATGTCCAAGATTATTCTGCCTGAAACGGAACAACCCGAAACATTCGGGGTGGATGTCGCTCCGCACTATACCAGAGAATCCGGCATCATGGAAGCAATCATCCATGGTGCGAACGAGGGGGTAAAAATGGTCGTCGGGATCGTGGCTCTCCTTCTCGCATTCCTGGGTATCGTCGCCCTGATAGATTTTCTTCTCGAAGGAACCGGATATCATCTGAATATGCTTACAGGCCTTCATATTGATTGGTCGCTGAAAGGGCTTCTCGGATATCTCTTTTATCCCTTTACCCTTGTGATCGGAGTTCCTCCTCAGGACGCCTTTGAGATCGCGAAACTTATCGGGGAAAGGGCCATCCTTACAGAAGTAAAGTCGTATCAGGACCTTGCTGAACTTCTCTCCCAGGGGGCACTGAAAAGTCCGCGATCCGCCGTGATTGCCACCTATGCCCTCTGCGGTTTTGCCCATGTTGCCTCGCTTGCAATCTTTGTCGGCGGCACTGCGGCGCTTGTTCCCGAAAGAACAAAAGACCTCTCATCCGTAGGCTTCAGGGCACTTATCGCTGCAACTCTTGCCTGCCTCATGACCGCTGCGGTTGCAGGGACGTTTTTCACGGAAGGTTCAATACTGCTGGGAAGATAAGCTTATTTTCGTGCTATAAGTGAGTATAATTTATATCTGCGGAATGACAGGCTATAACAGGTCTGCAGAAAAACAAGAGGAATGAATCAGGTCTTGCTTGCTTTCTTTTCTGTGTCTCTGCTCTTTTTTAACTCACGGATCAGTTCCTTTTTGTTCAGAATGTTCTTTTCCTGCAACAAAGTGATAATTGCCTCTACATTATGGATGTTCCTTTGCAGATAATTTCTCTTCTCCCCTATCTTGATATATCCCGACCGTACCAATTCTTTGATTAAAAGGTTCAGGTTTTTCTCCGAGTCTTTAAGCCTTTTTGACAACTCATCGATATGTTCTCTCTGCTCCTCGATCCTGTGGTTTAAATTGATGAATATTCTCAGTATCTCTTCGGTATCAATATACACTCTGCCCCTGAGATCTTTTGCCTGGGTAAATTTGTTCAAAACCGAGTCTATCAGCTTTTCAAAATCTTCTTTTTTCTTCATAGTGCCTTTCAATATGGTTATGTTTATTCTACGAATAATGTGTATAAAAGAAAACACTGCTGTCAATGGCTGGATCAGGAACAATCCAGAAACATCTCCGGCAATGTCCGCCATAAGCAAAAACTATATATCTCAAACGGTTAATAAACGTGTCATCATTGCCACGTGGGACGTGGCAATCTACCATAAGAAGACAAGATTGCTTCGCTACACCCGCAGTGACAACTCTTATCGCTGCAAAGGGGATATATATCAATTGTCTATAGATATTATCAATTGACCTTTTATTATTTAACCATGTAAAATATATAAAAAGTAAAAATCCACGATTCCTTTAGGGGGGAGCATGGCGAAAATAAAACCTACCAAATGTTTGGTATGCGGGAATGAAACATTACAGGGTAAAACCTGTGCATTATGCAGGTCAGGGATACCACAGATTCACAAAGAGTTAATTGACCTGATGCAGGATGAAAACCCCGGCCTGGTGAAGAAACAAAAAGTCTCAAAACGATAGGAAAAAATCCTTAAAGAAAAAACGTTAAGTACGTCTCATCAATCATGCAGTGATATGAGCGAAGCAGCCTTTACTATTGCCTGCGGTTTTTAACAGACTCTCTTTGAATGTATCTTTATGCCGAAAGAACTTTCTCTTCTCAGTCCGCCGGGTCAGGAACCCATTCTGTAATCAACCGCGGTACATACGGCAATTTTTTTCATGAAATACCCTGCGTGAAGGATTAAGATGAATTTTTTGTCCGGAAAATTACTATAATATTAGAAGAAGCGCTTTACGCACAAAGTGAAAGAAAGGAGAAAAAGATGGCTCAAGAGAAAGCGAAACAAGATTCAGCAGCGTTCATTACGTCAAAGGATACCCTCGACGGCGCATACCCCGGTCTGGTTTTAGGGATTAATGCGCGGAGGCTGGGGATGGATGCAACAGTCTTTTATACATTTATGGGTCTTAATGTCCTCCGGAAAGGGTGGGCAGAGAAAGCCAAATTTCAGCCTCCCGGATTTATGGGCGCAATACCCGGCATGTCGGCTATTGCCACATGGATGATGAAGGGGAAGATAGAGAAGGCCCGTATCCCTACTCTTACCGATCTCCAGGAAATGGCCCAGCTTGAAGGGGTAAAGTTCATAGCCTGCAAGATGACTGTTGATATGATGGGCTTCACACAGGATGACTTTATTGATGGTGTCGTTATACAGGCTGCGGAGGATTTTCTCAAACACGCAAAGGACTGTAAGCTCGTACTGTATACGTAACGCAACCTCAGAAAGGTCCCCGCTGAATCGGAGAGCAGGGGTTGTAACACTGCGTATGAATTTTAAAGGCAGAGGAACACCGGGTATCGGTATTCCTCTGCCTTTTTATTTATAGAACAAGCCGAGGATACAGTGTTGAATCAGGTTAGAATTTCCAGGTATACCCTGCGGAAATCTCCCACTGGTTCATTTTAAGTTCAATCTGTTGTGCCGGATCAAGCGGATTTGTTCCTTTTACCTTTTCATTGAAGGCATGCATGAGGGCAAATTTCAGTTCGTTGTTCCCCATGGTTTTTGTCAGTCCGACAGTCGCATGGTGCTTAATGACTCCGGGAGCAAGGATATTGAACAAAACTTCACTGTTCGGGACCGGCTGTTCACCGTAAGAATAACCGGCCCTCCATGTCCATTCCTTACTGCTCTCCCACTGGACGCCGACCTTGATGACATTAATATCTTCCCAGCCAAAACCTGCACCGTTGTCATTTCCCAGTTGGCTGATCATGATGTTGGGCAATAATGGATTGTTGATTGCATCGACATCACTGTAATATATTTTCTGCCAGTCGAGGGCTACCGTCAATGCGGGTGTTACTTTATATGCAAGACCCACAGTTGTTGTGGCAGGTATGTCGAAATCTCCCTGTTCAGCAAAAAGACCCTTATAGCTGTTGAACTTTGACATGAGAATTTTTGTCTGGAGAGAAGCTCCGATATTTAAGTTAGGGAGAATTTCACCGAGATAGCCGACTTTCAATCCAAAGCCATACGAACTGTCATGGTCATTGTTCGTGAGTTTGTCGGGTCTGCTTGAAAAGTCGGAGAATGCCTGCAAGCCTTTTGCTTCAAAGCTCTGATAGGCAAATATGGGCGTAATGCCAAAGGCATGCTTATCGGCAATTTTTCTGGCATATGTCGGTGCGATAAAGAGCTGAATGAGATCGACGCCGGTGGGGGATGATCCATAAAAGGTGTTTGTATCGTAATTGGTATTCATCCCGCCGTTTCCATAGATGGATACGCCTACCGAGCTTTTGTCGTCGATCATCCAGTTAAACCCGAATGCGGGAATGATGAACCATTTTGAATCGCTGTCTTCACTGCCTGGGGTTAACCCGAAGGCAGGAGGCGGGGACGGATTCCCTGTCACGGTGTACTTCCTGTTGGGATTGAAAAACGACAATCCGACATCGATACGTTTCCCCACGAATACCATGGATGCGGGATTGGAAGATGCATCAAGGGACCCCTGCGGCAGTGCAACACCTGCGCCGGCCATTGATTTACTTTCCAGGCTGTACCCGTTTGAAAAGTATCCGTTTGTTGCGAATGCATTCCCTGCAGCAAAAGCAATCAGCATGAGCGTTGCAAGCGCAAGGACCGAAAGCTTCTGCATTCTCTTGCTCTTCTTTGATCTCATGAAAGACCCTCCTTTTTTGATAAAATATACACTACACTAATGACTCAGTCTCTGCCTTTATCCAATCGATTCAAGTGTATCACAAAATGTATCCCTGTGAAAGAAAAAAAAGAAATGAACCTTCTGAATATTTGGGGTATATTTGCTATAATTGAACATTATGGACGGGAAGGAAGCAATAAAAGAATTTTGTTCAGAAGACCCTCGGCTGCGGGTGTCCGGAAGAAGTGTTCAGACAGATAGAATCACAGGCGGACGTTCCTCTGGACGATCATGTACGTGCGGGAAGAATCAATATAGGGAACAGACTGTTGATATATATCGCTGAGATAAAGGAAGAAGAAAACCTTATGACCCTCCTCCCGTTTCTTATTGACAAGGGGAAAACAGAGAGGGACAGCCTCCAGTTCAACCGGTTCCGCCTTGTGCTTGCAACAGACGAAAACAGCACAATCGAACAGCAAGCGAATGCTCTGTTCGAAACAATTGAAAAGGACGAGAAGATCCACCTTGCATACCATAAGAAAAAACAATATTCCTCCGTTGTAATGCCCTACAAAAACCTATGTTTTATGGAAGCATAAATATAATGTAATACATTATATATTATTTAACTCACTGATAAATAATATTAAAACAGCAGCTATAAAGTAACTTTTTAATAAAGAATTCCTGATGCTTGCATCGGGGTTAATGTTTTTCTATCTGTCATTCCCGCTTGTCGGGAATCCGGACGTATACTTTAAGACACTGCGGAGTAATAATGTTCCGGATCATAGTCAGGAATGCACATGAATTGCATCCAAAATATCCTGCGAAAATAATTGAGCAATGCTCAGAATAAGTGATACGCGAAGCTTTTCAGCGGGAAAAAATGATGGTAACATATACAGAACGGTCGGAATACTACTCTCAATAAAAATATAAAAGAAAAAGACTGTTCGGGGGGAGTCATGAAGAAACCGCAAGAACGCAGGCAATGGCCGAGAGAAGTTATCGACCCGCCGAAAACGGGGATTATCTACTCTGATGGGAAAAAGAAGGAACATTCAGAGGGGAAGAAGAAACCGTTCTATATGAATGTTCTGAACATGAGCGAGAAGGGATTGCTTTTCCATTCGCCGGTTAGATTCAGGCTGCGTTCGACACTCGACATGAGAATCTGGAACTATCACGATAAAAAGTGGATGGCAGTTCTCGGCCAGGTTGTATGGGTGAACCATGATCCGTCCAGGCCGGATTATTTCCTCATAGGGATCGAGAACCGTGATGAGAAACCCGATCTGGAAACCGCTCCTCCCGAAGGTCTTTCGGCAGGGAGGACGATCTATCCTTCCGACCTGGAATTTCTTCTCGATACGAAGCTGTTCCAGGCTGTCCCCCGTGAATCTCTTGTGCCTCTTCTCAACAGCATGAAGTTCGAACAATTCAGGAAGGGGGAAAGGCTCATTGCACAGGGGGATGAAGGAGACTGCTTCTATATCATCAGAAAAGGGTCCTGCATAGTGAGTATCGAAAAAGAAAATACCCTGCACCCTGTTGCGCGGCTGAAAGCCGGAGACGTAGTAGGGGAGATGGCGGTATTGACCGGTGAACAGAGGAGTTCGCATGTCGATGCCGAGACGGATATGGAAGTATGGAGCCTTGCAAGCGCACAGTTCGATAAACTTTCCCGGGAATACCCTGATCTGAGGAATTTTCTCACTGAAATTATTACGGAACGCCTGTCATCCCTGAAAATGACGTCTGCAAGAAGGATCGGAAAATATGTAATACGGGATATACTGGGCCAGGGCGCATGGAGTATCGTCTACAAAGGGAACCATGTAACCCTGAACTTTCCTGTCGCCGTCAAAATGATGAAACATACCATGGCGATGGACCCTGATTTTCAGGAGAAGTTCCAGAATGAGGCAAAAACCATCGCAGGTCTGAATCATGCCAATATTGTGAAAGTATATGATATCGAGGAAATGTACCGGACACTCTTTATTATTATGGAATATCTTGAAGGGTATTCTCTGGAGGAGCATCTGGAGAACATGCCGAAAATGCCTCTTCCCTCTGTACTGGATATTCTGCTTCAGGTTTGCAACGGGCTGGAATATGCCCATAAGCACGGCATTGTCCATCAGGATATTAAACCCGCGAATATCTTCATCCAGCCCGACGGACAGATAAAGATCGTTGATTTCGGTCTGGCCTGTCCTGCGGGCAACGTTGACTTTGATCTGCCCGGCACCGCGTATTATATGGCGCCTGAACAGATACAGGGCGAACCTGTTGATGCGCGTACCGACATATATTCGCTGGGGATTCTCGTCTATGAAATGATAACCGGAGGAAGACCGTTCCCTGAGGACACGATAGCCATGGTTATGGACAAACACCTGAAGGAAGACGGTCCCGACCCCCGGTTGCTGATACCTGATCTGCCTGCCGAGTTGAGTGAGTTCGTCATGATGTGTATAAGAAGGAGCCCGGACGAAAGACCGCAGAATGTTGCTCAGATCATTGATATGCTCTCACCGCTCGGAGAGAGATTCGGCGTGACCTGCCAGCCGCGAATCGGGAAGAAGGCAAAGATCATGGGGATGTTCCTCTTCTATGAAGAAGAACAACAGCTTGCCTTAAATAATGTAATAGACGCGTTCCATGGCACCATTGAGGAGTTAGGCGCCAGACTGCATATTACACCGATAGAAGAAGACTGAAATATCGAGTCTCAATCCGTTCTGTAATTTTCATCTGTGTCCCAGTTTAGAGGATTAGTAATGATGTATTCACGTATTTTGTTTAATTCAGGTTCATTCCGGATAATACGTTCATAATAATTGCGCTGCCACAATTTCCTATTGAATCGCGGCCAGCCGTATTGTTTGACACAGGCAATGTAATCATTTGTGGTCATGGTTTTAAACCAATCCATTATACCACCCAACGTAGGGGCAATCCCTGTGTGGTTGCCCTGTCTTTGCTATTGGTATCTGCTTGTCCATCGGAAGATCGGGAATTAGAAGTTTTTTCCAATCGTCGGGATTGAGATGGATATTGCTGCGGTGGTTAGAGTGTAGGAAATTACGGGCAACAGAAGAATTAATCATGCCGAGAAAGTATTTGATGGCAAATTGACTGCTTGTCTTTTCCAATTCTTCCCGCTTCCTGTCTGTTCATCCGAACATTTTCAGCAAATCATTCACGTTAATGATCTTTACGGACTTATATCTGCCCAAATCACATAAGTCTTTATCTCCGCTCACAATGTAACCGGCAGACGCTGAAACAGCACAGGAGATGAATTTGTCATCCTCAGTGTCCCTGCATACGCCGTCGACAGTTTCTGTTATATCCACAACTTCAAAAAAAGGCAGAATATTATCATCGATGATTGCCTTTATCTCCTCTTCAGTCAGAGAGAATTTTGGATATGAGAGTACCTTTGTAAATTCATCAAAGGTTTCCCTTGAAATTACAGGAATTATTTTACCGGTCTCCCACAAATCCACTATTTTTGATACCATGCCCCGAAAAATCAGGGAAGAGACAAGTATATTGGTATCCAGAACAACCCTGATTATTTTCTTTTTCTCGCCCATTGAATAGCTTCGGATACATCGTGAGGGGTAATGCCGAGCTTTTTCATCTTGCTCCTGACACCTTCAAGTGTTTCATTCACCGGTGTTATCCTGACCGGGGTGAGCACAATCTTCCGGTCTTTCACTGTGACATCGAAATATTCGGTTTCGGGGAAGGCATTGACGATATCTTTCGGCAGTGTAAGTTGATTCTTTGAAGTCTTTTTAGCAAGCATATTCCTTACCTCCTTACTGTAAGGATAACTTATTACCTTGTTCCATTACAAGCACTTAAATATATATTTTCCCAAGCCGACAAGGACTCTGATCTTATCTATTGTTTCAAATTTCAGGATTTTGATTCATCTTCCAGCAATTGCCAGCCCGCAAATCCCTGTTTCCCTTCGTCAATGTGCTGACCGACCAACCGAATCCTTGTTTTCGAAGGGTGGGTCTTGATTGTGACATAAGCCCTCACGAGGTTTGCGATGGTTGCTTCAAGAAAGGTAATCTCCTGATCATCTTTGAGGGTGAATGTTACCCTCAGATGTTTGTGTCCCTCTGGTATCTCAACGATAAGTTCTTTGATCTCTTCATTTGGGATAAGCATTAAAATACCTCCGGAAAAAGTAAGGATGCAGCGCCTTTACTCAAAGTGCGGGAATTGTATTTTCCCTGATCCATATATTACTATCTTTATAAGTCAGAAAAAAGGTCCCCCATGTATAAAGAATACTTTGGTTTCATCGAACTTCCGTTTTCCATAGCGCCAGACCCGCGCTATCTCTATATGAGCGAACAGCATCGTGAAGCCCTCGCTCATCTCCTTTACGGAGTAACAGCCGACGGAGGATTTGTGCTTCTCACCGGTGAAATCGGGACAGGGAAAACAACTGTCTGCCGCGGCCTGCTTGAACAGATACCGGACAATACCGATATCGCATTTATTCTGAATCCGAAAGTCTCTGCCGGAGAACTGCTCGCAACGGTATGCGACGAACTGGGCATACAATACCCTGAGAAAAATCAGAGCATCAAGATTTTTGTCGACAGAATCAATGAACACCTTCTCTCTACCCACGGAAAGGGCCGGAAGACAATACTTATCATAGAGGAAGCCCAGAATCTCAGCGCTGATGTCATGGAGCAGATAAGACTCCTCACCAACCTGGAAACAGACCAGAAGAAACTTCTTCAGATAATTATGGTCGGACAGCCTGAACTGAGGGATATCCTGGAGCGTCCCGGCATGGAACAGCTTTCCCAGAGGATTACCGCACGATATCATCTCGGACCCCTGAGTAAAAAAGAAGTAGATGAATACATCAACCACCGTCTTACCATTGCAGGGGTGAACAGCCGGTTGTTCCCCGTTTCCCTTATGGACAGGATTTACGGGATGAGCCGTGGTATTCCGAGACTGATAAACGTGATCTGTGACAGGGCGTTGCTCGGCACATATGTTCAGGGCAATAAAACTGTCGATAAAAAGACTTTAGAGACTGCTGCACGTGAAGTTCTTTCAGGCAGCAGTCTGAATAGTTTCAGACGGCGACCCTTTCTATGGAGTGGCATAAGTATTTTCCTCCTCCTCATTGCTTTCGCTATGGCCTTTGTAGCATATAATCAAAGGCATCAGGCAGCACCTCATGCAACTGCCGGCGGTTCAGAAACTACCACAGATGCAGGAGAACATTTGCTGGTCTGGCCGGCGGACCAGCCGATAGAGAAGAGCAGGCAAATGGCCTTTCAGTCCCTCGCAAAGCTCTGGAACCTCAATGTGCCGGTGTATGACGAAACCGGCATATGCGGTGCAGGCCGGGAAAGGGGATTGGCATGTCTGCACGGCGCGGCAAGCCTTGAAGGATTGAAGAAGCTGAACAGACCTGCCGTGTTGAACCTCTTTGATGAAAATAACCGTGGATATTACGCCACGCTCGTCAGTATGAAAGATCAAACAGCGATGGTTCTTATCGCCTCTCAGACGATGGAAATTGATCTTTCAGAAATAAAAAAACACTGGCTCGGTGATTATACCCTTTTATGGAAGCCTCCCGAACATTACCGCGAAGAGATCTATCCGGGTTCTGCCGGAGCAGGAGTTGAATGGCTGGACCGGCAAATTGCCTTTATTCAGGGAGAACCGGAGAAAAAACAGTGGAAAAAAATATATGACGGCGAACTGCTGAGAAAGGTGAAAGCGTTTCAGCTTGACAGGGGATTGAAGCCTGACGGTATTGCGGGACCTCTCACGATTATTCATCTGTATAACGCGGAGGGAAGCGATGAACCGGTGTTGATCAGAAAGGGGAAGACATAAGCATGTCATACATCCTTGATGCGCTGAAGAAATCCGAGAAAGAAAAAAACCGCGGTACAGTTCCGGATATCCTTACCGTTCAGGAACCTATAGCATATGATAGGAAGAAGAGGAATATCCTGCTCTCTCTCATTGCCCTCGCATTGCTCGTGAACGCGGCGGTACTGATATGGTGGCTGACATTTTCACCGGGAAAGAATATGGTCCCTGGAAAATCGGATGCCGTACATGAGATTGTATCCGGGACGCAGGGAATAACTCCAGGCAATCCGACGGCATCCCCTGCTGATGCAGACACAAAGGGGAAAGACGAAACGACAACGTTCAAGGGAGAAACACAGCCTCTTCTCACGAAAACAAATAGTCGTTCGCTCCAGGAGACGCAATCCCCTAAGGCGGTGAGTGAAACAGATAAGAAGGGCGTACCTCAGAAGAACGATGATACGGATCAGGTTCATAACGCAAAAAACCCTCAGTCAAAGGATACTGTGTTCAATTCCACTCACCCCCAGGAGGGGATCCCGAAACCTGACCTGAAAAAAATTTATTCGTTCAAGGAACTCCCTGAAGGCATAAGAAAAGAACTTCCCCCTTTGTCTCTTTCCATCGCCCTTTATTCAAACGACCCGGCTACCCGTATTGCAAGAATTGACGGACAGTCTCTTCGGGAGGGCCAGGACCTCGCTCCGGGGTTGAGGCTTGAACAAATTATTGAACACGGAGCGATACTCAGCTACCGGAATTACCGGTTCCGCATCGGGATTCAATAGTGAATGCTGTGGGAGTTAAAGCGTGAACAGGAAGTGAAGATACAGGAAATTGTTTTTATTCAGACGAACGTGAATTGTTAAAACCTTATTTTTATTATAAATACGGGAGGAGATCGCAATGAATAAGATAATACGATATCTTATCGTGTTTTTTTCCATACTCATCGTTATATTCCCTGTATATGCGGAAGACAAGAAAGGTTCAGGAGAAGAGACGATGACCAGCAGTGATGCGGAGAAGAAAAAGATTGAAGAACAGTGGGGCATTCAGGTCAAGGGCATCAGGCTTACGGCCGCAGGATATATGCTGGATTTCCGCTATCATGTCACCGACTCTGAAAAGGCCTCTGCTATCCTGAACCGTCAACTGAATGCAACCCTGATACACCAGGAGAGTAAAACAGTAATGCATGTCCCCAGAACACGGCTGGGACCAATGCGGCAGACCTCGGTCAAACCTCCGGAAGACCGTGATTATCTCATGTTCTTTGCGAATCAGAACGGGCTGGTAAAACCGGGAGACAAGGTCACGGTAATAATCGGCGATTTTAAGGTAGAGGACCTGGTGGTGGAAGAGTAGCCTTCCGGATTTCCCTCTCTTTCCATATCATGTAGAGGGCCGGATAGATCAGGAGTTCCAGCAAAGCAGACGTGACGATACCTCCCACCATGGGCGCGGCAATCCTTTTCATAACATCGGACCCTATACCTGAACTGAACAGAATAGGGAGGAGCCCTGCAACGATCACGCTCACCGTCATGATTTTCGGACGTATCCTTTTCACTGCGCCGAACAGGACCGCTTCTTTCAGGTCACCTGTCGTGTTCATCCTGCCTTCTTTTTTCCATTGCTCATAGGCCAGATCGAGATAGAGAAGCATGATCACCCCTGTCTCGGCATCTATTCCGGCAAGGGCGATAATCCCGATCCAGACCGCAATGCTCATGTTGTAGTTCAGGATATAGAGCAGCCAGAAAGACCCGACGAGAGAGAACGGGACAGCGAGCAGGATGAATGCTGTTTTTGTGAATGACCTGGTATTGAAATACAGCAGGAGGAGGATGAGAATTATGGTGAGAGGGATAACCAGTTTCAGTTTCTCCCGCGCTTTCAGGAGATATTCGAAGTCACCGCTCCACAGCAACTGATAGCCGGAAGGGATGCTCACAGAGGATATTTTCTCATTGGCTTTATTCATGTACCCCTGTATATCGCTTCCTGTATAGTCAATATAGAGGTACGCAGCCAGGAACCCCTCCTCGCTCTTTACTGCGCTCGGTCCCTTCACAATTGTTACATCGGCGATTTCTGATATGGGAACCATTGACGAACCCCTGAAGACAGAGACTGCCTGGTTCGAAATGACGGGAGAGTAAGGCAGAGGAACGAGGACGCGGCTGATTGAATCTGCGTCATTACGTAATTCCCTCGAATACCTGACGTTTACCGGATAGCGTTCGCGTCCTTCGACTGTTGTCGTAAGGTTCAGTCCGCCGACTGCGGTCTGTACGATGTCGAGCACGTCATTCACATCAAGGTTATAGCGGGCGGCTGATTCTCTCCGCACCGTGATATCAAGGTAGTATCCTGTATTGACCCTTTCCGCATACACGCTTCTCGTTCCCGGAATATCCTTGAGCGACTTCTCAATATCGAGTCCCACCCGTTCGATTTCCCCTAGGTCCGTACCGAGAATCTTGATTCCCAAAGGTGTTCTGATGCCTGTTGAAAGCATATCGATACGCGCTTTAATAGGATAGGTGAATGAATTTGCCACTCCCGGGATAGTCAGAATGTCATTCATCTCGTCCTTGAGCATATCTACGGTCATGCCCTTTCTCCACTGTTCCTCAGGTTTCAGGTTTATGACCGTTTCGAACATTTCGAGAGGGGCAGGGTCAGTGGCTGTTTCCGCCCGGCCTGCTTTTCCGAATACCTGGGATACCTCAGGAACGGTTTTCAGCAACTTGTCCTGGATCTGGAGCAGTTTCGATACTTCTGTGATTGAGGGACCGGGAACAGTAACCGGCATATAGAATAACGAACCTTCGTAAAGCGGGGGCATGAATTCCGATCCCAGCTGGAAAAAAGGATAGAAAGTAAGGAGAAGGAGCAAAAGGGCCGCACCTATGACGATTTTCCGGTTTGCAAGAGAAAAGCGTGCTGCCGGTTCATAGACCTTATGGAGGAAACGACTGACCGGGTTCTGTTCTTCGCTTTTTGTGTTTCCTTTGAGAAACAGGGTCATCAGGACAGGGGTGAGGGTTATCGCGAGGAAAGACGAAAAGAGCATCGCGAAAGTCTTTGTGTATGCAAGCGGTCTGAAAAGTTTTCCCGCCTGCCCCTGCAGGAAAAATACCGGGAGGAACCCGACTGTAATAACCAGAAGGGCAAAGAAGAGGGAAGGGCCGACCTCTTTTGCAGCCGCGATAATTACTTCTCTTCTCGAACCCGGCCTTCCTTCGCTCTCCCATTCAGCCAGTTTTTTGTGAGCGTTCTCTACCATGATGATAGAGGCGTCAACCATGGCGCCGATGGCGATTGCGATCCCGCTCAGGCTCATAATGTTCGATGTGACATTCAGGGAATACATGCAGATGAAGGAAATGAGAATAGCGGTGGGCAGGGTTATAATGATAATGAAAGCGCTCGGAAGATGGAAGAGGAAAATGAGACAGACAATACTTACGACAAGGGAAATATAAATTACCTTGTTGCGAAGCGTATCAATGGATTTATGGATAAGGTCTGATCTGTCGTAGGTGGTGACGATCTTTACCCCTTTTGGAAGATTCGGTTCAATGTCCTTGATTTTCTTCTTTACCCGGTCAAGCACATTCAGAACATTTTCGCCAAATCGTACGATGACGATTCCGCCTGAAACTTCTCCCTTTCCGTCGAGGTCTGCGATTCCCCTCCGAATATCCGGTCCGAACTGTATCCGGGCGATATCCTTCAGAAGCACGGGAGTTCCCGCTCTGTCAGTCGTGACAACAGTGCTGCCAAGGTCTGAGAGGTTTTTGATATAGCCCCTCCCCCTGACGGCGAATTCACGGCCGGCTGATTCGATGACCCGCCCTTCGACATCGACGTTGCTTCTCCGTACACTCTCCAGCACCGCAGTGAGCGGAATATCATATGCGAGGAGACGGGCCGGATCGACAGTCACCTGATACTGTTTTACGAAACCGCCTATACTGGCGACCTGTGCAACACCCGGTGTGCTCTCGATCGCAAGCTTGACGGTAAAGTCCTGAAGCGAGCGGAGGTCCGCGAGGTTCAGGGAACCGGATTCGTCAACAAGCGCATAGGAAAATCCCCATCCGAGGCTTGTCGCATCAGGTCCAAGCACAGGATTGACGTCTGCCGGGATTTTGTTCCTTATACTCTGGAGGTACTCGATTACCCTGCTCCTTGCCCAGTAAATATCTGTGCCCTCTTGAAAGATCACATAGATGAATGAGCTTCCGAGATACGAGAAGCCGCGCACTGCTTCGACCTCCGGCGCGGATAAAAGAGTGGAGGATATGGGGTAGGTTATCTGATCCTCTACAAGGTCCGGGCTTCGTCCGGGCCAGTCCGTATATACAATCACCTGGGTTTCACTCAGGTCGGGAATTGCATCGAGCGGAGTGTTCTTTACGGACCACAACCCCCAGACGGCGAGGAGAATTACAAATATGCATACGATGAGCCTGTTTCTGGCGCTGAAGTCGATGATCCGGCTGATCATTCCCGAACGATTCCCCTCAGCTTCGACTCGGAATCAATCAGGAAGGCCGCTGATGAAGCAACGCGTTCGCCTGCCTTCAGTCCTTGCAGCACTTCCACATTACCGTCTGACCTCAACCCTGTCGTAACCTCACGGGGTTCGAAAAATCCTTCTCCCTGATCAACATAAACGATCTGCCTCTTCCCCGAATCGAGAAGCGCACTGTCCGGTATGACGAGACGTTTTCCCAGGTCAACAGCGATTTCGACTGTCGTGAACATCTGGGGTTTGAGAACAGTATGTGAATTCGGCACACTGAACCTCACTTTTGCAGAACGTGTCTGTTCAGCAAGAAAAGGATAGATAAACTCTATTTTTGCATTGAATGTTTTTCCGGGATAATAACTCAGGGCTATCTTTGCCTGCTGGCCGACCCTGACGAGAGGGAGATCGGGTTCGTAAATGTCTGCAATGATCCAGACAGTCGAAAGATCAACGATATCAACGATCTTGTCACCGGGCGCGACCCTCGTGCCTTTCACAACCGGTTTTTCCAGCACGAAACCGTTGACCGGACTTCGCAGTTGGAGGATTTTTATCGGTTCCTTTGTCTCCTCGATTTTCTTAATCTGGTCGTCGGGTATCTCCCAGAGCATCAGTCTCTCTTTCGCAACAAGGAGTAACGCCTCGATATCAAAAGTGAGCATCTGTCCGGTAGTGCCGTACCGGTCGCCCCATCTGAACTCTACATTCCGCTGAAAGCGGTGGCCCTTTTCGTCTTTCCATTTCAGGAGATTAATGAATTCCAGTTGTGTCGATACCAGTTCGGGACTGTAAATGTCGGCAATCAGATCGCCTTTTTTTACGGGCTTGCCCGTAAAATCGGCATAGAGCTTTTCGACCCAGCCTTCTACTTTAATATTCACCGTAGTAATCTTTCGTTCGTCAGACTCAACACGACCGACCGTCCGGATAGTTTTCCAGAGGGGTTTGACAATCGCTTCCGTAGTCTGAACGCCGATCAGTTGCTGTTTATCGTGAGGGATATCTACGGTTGGGACCTCTTCTTTAAATTCACCCCACTCATCCTGTTTCCCCCCGGCATCTGAAGCAGGGATACTTTGCGTAGTGTCTGCGATGGTGTTTTTTGCAACGGCGTCAGAATCCTTTTTATGAATACCGGACCCTGTCAGGGAAAGGAAGACGAGAATTCCTGCGATAATTATTATGCATGCAGATACTATGATTTTGATCTTTCTCATTCCGTGCAACTCCTTACATTGTATCAAAGACTATTCTGATTGATACTACTCTACCGGACAATACAAATGTATCGTGGATCAATAACAGAGTCAAGGCCCTGTTGCATTCTCCGTTCAACTCCTGATGTTCATCGGACATCAATTGTAAACCTTGCTGTTTCTATTTTGCCTGCGCGGGATATCTTTATTACGATGTTCCAGGGTCCGGACATGATGAGGTCCATGAGAACGATATATTTGTTCCCGGACAATTTTGCGAGTGTTTTGTAATTCATGGGAGGCATGCCGGGCATTGGCGGCATGTAATAATTCACAAGCACTTTGGCATCGGTAACATGCTTGCCAAGGGCATCTTTAATTTCGAGACTCAGGGTGTTTTTATCCACTATGGGAGGGTTTCTGTCTATGCTCATCTCGACGGTATAATCAGGAATATTTCTTCCTCGCTTTGTATTCTCTTGCGAATGATATGTCGGCGATCAGGAGGAGAGCGAAAACCGAAACGAAAAGTGTTTTTATGAAGATTTTCATAAACATCGGCATACTTAATTATACTTCATGTGTCATGAGGAAGGACGTTCAGGCAACAGCAGTTACAGCGCAAGAGGTTGCAAAGCAGAATTTTTGTGGTAACATTTTAGAGAAGTAAGATTTTTGTGCAATTCCAAAAAACCAGGTATTTTCCATGAAGGAGGAAAAATGATGAAAAGAAGCGCGATTGTACTTGCCCTGATTTCTTTGGTGCTTGTTATGGGTTCGGTAAGTTTTGCGGAAACGCATGGCAAAGAAGCGTGCCCGTTCTGCGGGATGGAGAAAGAAAAATTCGGATACAGCTGGATGGTCTTAGAATATGACGACGGCAAAAAACAGGGCTTTTGCAGCATTCATTGTGCCTCACTCGATCTTGCCCTCAATATCGATAAAACCCCTTCGAAGATATATGTTGGTGACTATAAGTCAAAAAAGCTTATCGATGCCGAGAAAGCATACTGGGTAATAGGGGGGAATAAGCCCGGAGTAATGACGAAGAGGGCCAAGTGGGCATTTGCAGATAAAAAAGAAGCAGAGGTTTTTATGAAAGAAAACGGAGGCGCCGCTGCCACCTTTGATGAAGCTATGAAGGCTGCATACGAGGATATGTATACAGACACCAAAATGATCCGTGACAAAAGAAAAATGATGAAAATGAGGAAAATGGAACAGAAATAGTGTTTTTTATAAACTCGTATTTCGTCATTGTCCGGCTTGACCGGACAATCCAGAACCTCTTGAAGAGACTGGATTCCCCGATCATGTCGGGGAATGACGATCCTTTTAGCGGTTACTTTATAAAAAGCCCCTCAATAGAACGACCGGAGATGCAAGGATTTCTTGCCTCTCCAAAAATACTTACCGAGAGAAGAGAATGAAAAACTGGATAATCCCTCTTGTAATGATTTGCGTCATATCTGGTCCTGCCGCCGCCGGACAGAAGAAACCGGTGAAGCCGGCACAAAAAGATAAATGTCCGGTATGCGGTATGTTTGTGTATAAATATCCTGATTTTGTTGCGGAAATTATTTTTCAGGATGGTTCATATGCGGTATTCGATGGGGTAAAAGATATGTTCAAATACTATTTCAACCTGAAAAAATACAATCCGAAAAAGACACTCGATAATATCGATTCACTTTATGTCACAGATTATTACGACCTGTCCCTGATTGATGCCCGCCGGGCGTTCTTTGTAAGAGGAAGCGATGTCTATGGACCCATGGGAAAAGAACTCATTCCTTTCGTAAACCATCCGGATGCTCAGGAATTCATGAGAGACCACAGGGGCAGCGCCATCCTGAAATTTCAGGATATAACGCCAAAGACGATCAAAGGCCTCGATTAATGTTTTCCCGCAAGTCAGATTTTTTTATTGCTTTCCTGGTGATCTGTTCAGTTCTCCTGTTGCTCATGACCGTCCATGCCGCTCTTTCCGTAAGGTATGCAATGCCGAACATTCAGGCGAAAGCCGGAATGGTGAGGGGACTTCATCTCACCGACCTCTGCCTGTTCACCGATGCCCGTTATACCCGTCATCCTTCAATGGCTGATCTGCATACGCCATTCCAGGACCATCCGGTGTCGCTTGAGCACTTCCCGTCCGGAACGGTTGTTGCACCTCCTCCACATGTTCACTATTATGGGCTGGATCAATAAACAGAGAAATATCCTGGACTTTGCCCTCAACTCGCTGCTGAGGCGCAAGGGGAAAAACTCTGCCCTTTTCGTCGTCTACACCGGTATCATTTTTCTTGTTTCCTCGATTGTTTTTTCATCGGAATCGATCAAAAGAGAATCCCAATTCCTTCTGGAAAACAGCCCGGAGATCGTTGTGCAGAGAACAGTCGCCGGCAGGCATGATCTTATCCCTGAACAGTATATCGAACAGCTCAAGTCCATCAGGGGAGTTCAGGAGGCGAAAGGGCGGTTGTGGGGATATTACTTTGAGCCGGGTGTGCAGGCGAATTACACGCTCGTCGTCCCTGATGAGTTCCTGTACGGTCCCGGATATATTGTTATCGGCAATGGCGTATCAAAAACATTTCTCGCGGGGAAAGGGGATCTTCTTCCTTTTAAAACTTTTGACGGTTCTTACGCGAGTCTGGAGGTCGCCGATATTCTCTCCCCTGATTCTGAAATCGTATCCTCTGATCTTATCTTGCTCGCCGAGTCTGATTTCAGGGAAATGACGGGAATGCAGCAAGGTTTCTATACGGATCTGGTGCTTACGGTAAGAAATACGAGGGAACTGCCGACGATAACCGACAAGATCAGGCGAATACTGCCTGATACGAGGCCGATAACAAGAGATGAAATAATGAGAACTTATGAAGCGATTTTCGACTGGCGCGGCGGCATTCTTCTTGCAGTCATTTCCGGGGCCGCATTCGCGTTCATAATATTTGCATGGGATAAAGCGACGGGACTGAGTTCAGAGGAGAAGAAAGAAATCGGAATCTTGAAGGGCATCGGATGGGAGACATCAGACGTGCTTTTCATGAAAACGTGGGAAGGTTTGATTATTTCACTTTCCGCATTCTTCCTTGGCGTGTTCTTCGCGTATATCCATATCTATTTCGCTTCGGCTCTTCTCTTCATGCCGGTGCTCAAAGGGTGGTCTGTTCTTTACCCTGAATTCAGGCTCATACCATTCCTTGATATGTTTCAAATCACAACAATCTTTTTTCTTACGGTTGCCCCGTATACCGTTGCGACTATAATCCCTTCATGGAGGGCTGCAACGATAGATCCCGATTCCGTAATGCGGTTATGACTATGGGAGGACTTTACCTATGATAGAACTGTCCGCGGTCACAAAGGTCTACAATGCGGGAAAACAGAATGAATTTGCGGCACTCAGGAATATCAGTATGTCAATAGACCCCGGAAGAGTGACTGTGCTGAAAGGACCGAGCGGATCAGGAAAGACGACGCTGCTCAGCATCATCGGCTGCATGATCAGGCCTACGGCAGGGAGGGTCATGGTGAATGGCAAGGAGATCACGAGCCTGCCGGAGCGATTTCTCACCGGGACCAGGCGCATGACATTCGGTTTTGTGTTCCAGCAGTTCAACCTCATAAAAGGATTGTCCGTGATCGAGAATGTGATGCTTCCCGCTTATCCTTGTGGAGAGCCGTATGGACCTATGAAGAAAAGAACGCTTCAGATCCTGGATATTTTCAGGATTGGGGATAAAGCCGAGTCGAAAATCGAGTGGCTCTCAGGAGGAGAAGCCCAGCGGGTGAGTATCGCCCGCGCACTTATGAACGACCCTGAAGTGATTATCGCGGATGAACCAACTGCCCACCTCGATACAAAACTGTCGGAGGAATTTATGGGCATCCTCGGCGCGATGAAGGGCAGAGGCAAGACGGTCCTTATTGCGAGCCACGACCCTATTGTATACGATTGTAAAATTGTAGACCGCGTCGTCGAAATGCGCGACGGGACAATAACCGGTTCGGAAAATAGAGCGTGATCATTCATCCCGCGGTCATTGCACTCATTGCAGGGTCTCTTATGGTGAGCGGTATGCTTCTGCTTTCAGCATTCTTCGGGGTATCCATTCTCAGGCGCTGGGATATCAGGAGCGGGAGCGAACTTCAATTGAATCTGGAGCGCAAAACCTATCTCATTTCTACCTTAATGATGTATGTGCTCTGGTTTCAGCTTGCGTCTTTTTTCCTGTTTATATTTACTGCCGACCGTCTCCACGAACTTTTTGTCGGCGCGATGTGCGCTGCTGGAACATTGAACGTGAACGAATACGGTTATCCTGCGCTCATCCTGAAGATGGTCAGTTTTATTCTCGCGGGTATCTGGCTGATCGTTAATTATGCAGACAACAGGGCATATGACTATCCGCTGATAAAAAAGAAATATGCGTTGCTGCTTGTACTGACGCCATTTGTTCTCCTGGAGGCAGTGGTTCAGGGAATGTATTTCGCGGGGATGAAAGCAGACCTTATCACTTCATGCTGCGGCAGCCAGTTCAGTACCGGAGAGGGTACGGTTGCTTCTGAACTGGCTTCATTGCCGGTGATTCCGCTTAAGGTAGCATTTTATTTCAGCATTGCATGTACTTTCATGTCCGGGTTTATTTTCCTGTGGAAGGAAAACAGAAAAGGGGTGCTGTTTTCCCTTGCAAGCGGGATAACCTTCCTGATATCCATAGCTGCGGTTATCTCATTTTTCTCTCTTTATATCTATGAACTTCCTACCCATCACTGTCCGTTCTGCATGCTGCAGAGAGAGTATCGCTACCTCGGTTATGTTTTTTATCTCCCGCTCCTCTGTGCTGCGGTGACAGGAGCAGGAGTTGGTGTGCTTGCGCCTTTCCGTACCATAGAGAGTCTGAATGAGATTGTCCCCGTGACTCAAAAGAAATTAGTTGCCGCCACGCTCATCTCATATTTCCTGTTCAGTGCGGTGGCAACCTATGCGATGATCTCATCCCCGCTGATATTGGAAGGCTATTAAACAAAAACCGCGCATCCGATGGTGCTCTTTTCAGGTTAAGGTGTTCTTCTTTTTACGCCCGGGAAATCAAAAGAAACATTGTCGGAGATTTCACCCTTCCGTACCATGATTTTTAATGTCCAGTTCCCTTCCATATCAATATAGAGGTTCTCAACGGAGTAGAGGCCGTCTGACTTTTCCTGCACAAACGGTCTGAGCGAGGTGCTTTCGCCGTGGGCTGTGATAACAGGGAGAACTCTTACCTCAGCGCCGCTTATGCTGTTCCGCTTGTCATCGAAAAGAAAGAGCATAGCACTGTTTTGTCCAACCAGAAGGTTTTTTCCGGTGAGACGAATTTCTACAAGAAAAAGGTTGTTCTCCGTAAATTTGGTAAAAATGTGAGACTCGACTTCCTGCGTACCGGCAGTGTCCGTGCTCAGTGAAACGGCAGGCATCAGAAAGAATGAAGCAACGACCAGAACCATGACGAATGATCTCATAGAGTATCTCCTTAAATTTTTAGATATCAAAATAAATGCAAGAATGGTGCCCATTTTGCATGAATATACATCGAAAGAAAAAGGTATACATAATATCTGCCAGACCACAGTGTCTGGCACAGTTAGTCTCTGAGTCCAAAGCGCTTAAACACCATTCAACCTATATTTGGCAAGGCAAATTGCCATGCAAAGCAGGAAATTTGCCCGAAAGAACAGAGTGATTTCACAACGAAATCAATGAAAAATCAACAATATTTGGTGTGGTATTGTTTTTGCTAATAAAGATAAAGTAATAAGTAAATAACAAAATAAATATAAATATAATTAAGTCTTTTTTTAGTATACTGGAAAAAGGGGTAAAAGATTTTCATGACAATGGAACGTAACAAGAAATTTCTTCACGCAAGAAAAATAAGGAATTCACCTGTAACAGAAAGGAGTGTAAGTATGAGCAAGGCAGGGTTCACAATCCTCTTTCTCCTGATCGCGGTATTCATGTTCGGGATATTCAGTTCTGAAGCAGCGGTATCCGTTCAATGTCCCTTTGCTGTTATTGATGATCAGGGGAATACCACTAATCCGGATGTGGTCTGCAAGCATTTTGCAGCCAGTGACGGGTTTGCAACAATGGCTGACGGAAGGGTTATTTACACCTTCGGCTTCAGCGACGTGACGAATCAGTTGCCGCTTGATCAGATTCTTATCACCGCCGAACTCGATGGAAGGATGTCAGCGCCGGTCATACAAATTAAGGAAGGACAGGAGCTTTATCTCACGTTGACGACCCTTCCGATGGCAATGCGCCCGGACCTTTTTGATCCGCACACAATTCACTGGCACGGGTTTCCAAACGCGGCAACGGTGTTTGACGGCGAACCCATGGCATCGATAGCCATAAACCCGAATGCGAGCCTGACCTACTATTACCAGGTGCCGGGTCCTGGGACTTATATGTATCATTGCCACGTTGAAGCAACAGAGCATATGCAAATGGGCATGTTGGGAAACCTGTATGTTACTCCAACTCAGGACGGTCAAAACCTGAATGGCTTTACAAAATTCGCGTATAACGACGGCGACGGTTCGACAGGGTATACGAAAGACTATCCGGTACAGATAACATCCGTCGACCCTGAATTTCACGACGCCAACCTCAATGTTCAACCGCTTCCCTTTGCTGCAATGGAAGACACCTATCCGCTGATTAACGGCAGGGGATATCCTGATACGGTGAACCCTTCAAGTACTCTTGGAGCAAGCCCGGAGAACAACTTCAAACCATCCCAGAATTTACCGTCATTAATAGAAGCAAATGAGGGTGATGTGATATTACTGCGTATTTCAAGTCTGGCCACAGTAAGATTTTATACACTGATCTCTCCGAGCCTTCCCATGAAGGTGGTCGGCAAGGATGCGATGCTGTTACGGGGCACTACAGGACAGAACCTTTATTACGAGACAAACTCCGTTACCCTTGGTGGAGGCCAGTCAGTTGATGTGCTTATAGATACGTCGGTTATCGGACATATCACAACACCTCAGAGGTTTTTTCTCTATACCAGCAACCTCAACGAGTTGAGCAACGATCAGGAAGATTTCGGCGGAATGATGACCGAGATCGTTATTTCTCCATTGTAGAAAATAATTGATAAGGGAACAAAAATGAGGGAGGAAGTGATGATTACAATAAAAAAGAAATACATCGCGGGAGCTTTCGTCATTCTGGCGCTTGTTTTTCTTTTCGGCAGCCATCAGGCGGATGCCAAAATATATGGTATCAACGGCCCGACTTTTAGTCTGAGAGCTATGAAAGGCAATATCATAGCGGATGACGGAAAAAGCATATTTATGTGGGGGTTTGCAAATGCATCCGGGGCTGAGAGTACGATTCCAGTACCCTGGTCCTACACTGATTGTGAATCAGGGACAGTCTGTAACCGTGAACCTGACTAATACCCTTCCTGTGCCGGTTTCGATTGTTTTCCCCGGACAGATCAATGTCAATGCTACGGGGGGTGTCCCCGGCCTGCTTACCCGCGAAGCGCCACCCGGAGGAAGTGTTTCCTATACGTTTACGGCAAGCGAACCGGGAACATATATTATTACAGCGGAACGAGGCCGGAGCTACAGGTGGAAATGGGACTGTTCGGAGCACTGATCGTGAGACCTACGGCGATTACCACCCCGTCAGGATTTGCAGGGTGTGCATATAATCATGCAGATTCCTGTTATCACAGAGAATATCTTTATCTTCTCAGCGACCTGGATCATACCATCCATGATCTTGTCTTACTGAATAAAATCGCAGATGTGGACAACTCGACAGCATATCCGGTCTACTGGTTCATAAACGGCCGTTCAGGGCTGGATTCCGTAGCGAAGAATTTTGCACCCTATCTCCCGTACCAGCCTTACAGCGCACTGGCCCGTATGCATCCAAGCGAAAAGGTTCTGGTTAGACTGATAGGCGGCGTAAGAGATCTTCATCCCCAACATATGCATGGCAATCAGCACTACGTGATTGCCCGGGACGGGAGGATTCTGAAAGGTCCTGCAGGAGAAGACTTATCCGAGGGCTTAAATACTACGACAGTCGCTCCTGGCCAGACAACAGACGCTTTGTTTACCTGGACAGGCGAGAATATCGGATGGGATGTTTATGGAACAGTCCCCCATACCTGCAACGGCATTCCGGTGAATGATCCAAGCCCGGGTTCTCCCGGTTTTGATCCGGTAACAAAGGAGTACTGCCCTGACCATGGAAAGCCATTGCCAGTTGCATTGCCTGACCAGAATGATCTCACTTATGGCATATTTTACAGCGGAAGTCCATACATCGGTTCTCCGGGGGCTTTGCCTCCGGGAGAGGGCGGCCTGAACCCAACGGCGGGATTATTCTTCATGTGGCATTCTCATAATGAAAAAGAGCTGACAACGAATAATATTTTCCCCGGTGGGATGATGACATGGGCATCAGTAGAACACCCGTCAGTCATATTGCCTGCTGAATAAGGAGGGAATCATATGGATACATTTACCATCAATCGAAAAACAGGGATGAAGATACTGTTTTCTTTGTTCTTCATCCTTATGGTTATGATACAGACGTCGTCCGCAGCTGTGGTTGATGTGTATCTGAGGGCAGATACCTTTCCCGTCACGATGCCGGACGGTCAGGTGGTTACCATGTGGGGGTTTGTCCAGACAGACAATACCTATTCCCCTCTGCCCGGACAAGTACCGTCAGCGCCTGGACCACAGATAAATGCAATAGCAGGGGATACGCTCAATATACATGTTCAGAACAACCTTACGGGTTCCTACACTTGAACCAATTTCGCTCCATATTCCCGGGCAGATAACTGTTATGACGCCTACCTGGACCGACGGCACAAGTCGGCAGCCGCACTTCAGTGACTCAAAGGGTGAGGTCTTTTACCCATGAAGCAGCCCAGGGAGGTGGTATTGCAACCTATACATGGAACAGCCTGAAGGCTGGCACATACCTTTATCAGAGTGCAACGCATCCCTCTGTACAGGTGCAGATGGGCCTGTTTGGAGTCCTTGAAGTCAATGCAGCAGCCGGACCACCTGTTCAGGCCTACAATCCTGCGACAACATATGATGTCGATCTCCCGCTTGTATTCAGTGAGATAGACCCGGCACTCCATGCTTCCGTTTCCGCGGGAACATATGGGATAAATCCATCAAGCACAATTCATTACCAGCCTAAATATTTTCTCATCAATGGCAAACCGTTTACTTATGGAGAAAGCGCCATCCCGATAGGGAATACAACACAGACTACGTTGTTGCGGTTTCTGAACGCAGGGCTGGATGATCATGTCCCTCTTTTCCAGGGTATTTATATGAAAATCATTGCTGAAGACGGAAAGCTCTATCCATATCCGAAAGAGCAATATTCAGTACATCTTCCGGCCGGCAAGACAGTTGATGCACTTTTATCACCGTCTCCGGCAGGTTATTATCCTCTCTATGACAGAAGACTTTATCTGACCAATGCTGCTGCTTCTCCGGGGGGAATGCTCAGATATCTGGTGATACCATCTCCAGTACAACGCACCCTCTCTGTTGCTCTGGCAGGTACGGGAACAGGCAGAGTTGAACTTGTCAGTCTGCCCGGTGGAATCAACTGCGGCATGGGAAATGCAGACTGTACAGAAATCATAAATGATGGTACGTCTATTGTTTTGTCCGCTACCGCTGCCATGGGTTCTTCCTTTGCCGGATGGTCAGGTGATTGCACAGGAACAGGGACATGCGCTTTGGTGATGAATGCGGCTAAGTCAGTGACTGCAACGTTTACCGGAGGACCCGGTTCATCGATTTCCGGTACAGTGGCAACCGCGACCGGTACACCGATAGCGGGAGTTACGATGGCCCTGACGGGAGCTGCAAGCGCGACGACCACGACAGATGCAGCGGGGAATTACAGCTTCGGTGGATTGGCAAACGGTGTATATACGGTAACGCCGACATTTGCGGGTTATACATTTTCACCGACGAACAGGGCAGTAACACTCAGCGGGGCGAATATAACAGGCCAGAACTTCACCGGCACTGTCATTGCTGCAACGTATTCAATCTCAGGTAATGTCGCTACAGCGGGCGGCGCACCGATAGCAGGGGTAACCATGACCCTGACCGGAGCAGCGAATGCCACAACAACGACAAACGCATCCGGTACTTACAGCTTTACAGGGCTTGTAAACGGTGCATATACGGTAACGCCAAGTTTTGCGGGTTATACATTTTCACCGACGAACAGGGCGGTAACACTTAGCGGATCAAATGTGACCGGGCAGAATTTCACCGGAACTCCTTCCACATATTCTATTTCCGGTACAGTGGCAACCGCGACCGGTACACCGATTGCAGGGGTTAGCATGACTCTGACAGGCGCTGCAAGCGCAACGACCACGACGAATGCGTCAGGGAATTACACATTCACAGGACTCGTAAACGGTGCATATACAGTTGCCCCGGCTTTGGCAGGATATTCATTCAGTCCTGTGAACAGAAATGTGACCATAAGCAATGCAAATGTTACGGCCCAGAACTTTATCGGAACCGCAGCTGTGACATATTTTATCCGCGGTACTGTGAAGAATTCCTTTGGCCGGATGATGTCCGGAGTAACAATGAGACTTACCGGTTCTGCAACCATGACCATACTCACGGACGCAACCGGCAATTACCAATTCTCCGGGCTGTTTCCAGGCACATATACAGTGACCCCGAGTTACCCGGGAATTACCTTTTCACCGGCGAGCAGGACTGTCACCATAACAAATCAGAGCTTCACGGGCCAGGAATTTGAAGGAAGGATAGGCGCAGCACCATAGTGAGCATTGTACCTAATAGTGAAAACGATAGATTTGGACGGAAAACAAAGGAGGAGTTGAAATGAATACCTTTTCAACGAAAAAATTCGCATACTTGCTGATGATTTCTCTGATTGCTCTTGCCGGTATGCTTTCACATGAGTATGCGCTGGCGTTTACCGTGAATGTTATTGGATGTGACCAGAACAATAACTGCACTCTACCGGTGAACGGTTTCAAGTGGGTTCTTGAGGAGGACAACACAAATCAGAAGCCTCCGGGAATCCGGGTGCATGACAGTTTAGGGGTAGACATTCACAAAAGCCATGCGCCTGCTTGTCAATAAAGGCACATCGAATACAAATAGCGTAAATGTTACCCAGGATATCAACGGAAGAGCCCTTGATGCCGCTAAAAAATATTTCATATCCGTGCTGCCAAGCAATGGGTTTACAATGGGAGGAGCAAACATACAGTCGGTGAGCGGCAACGTGACGCTGAAGGTCCACCAGTTGCCAATACCCACAGCCCAGATATCCGTTTTTGTCTTTGAGGATCACAATACAATAAATAATGTGTTTGATGCGGGTGAAAGGGTACTCTCAGGATTCACAGTCAAGGTATTCGACTTCGGAGGCCCCGTCTCTGATGACGCGTTCGGAAACCCGCTTGGAACGACATATAATCCTGACGGTTCGGTCAACACTATCGGGACCGGCGCGGTTATAACAGATGCCAATGGTGAAGCGTACATCAGAAACCTGCCGCCCGGAAAATATGGTATAAGGGCGGTACCACCTGTTGGAACGAACTGGATTCAAACTGCAACAATAGAAGGGACGCCAACTGTCGATGCATGGGTAAAAGCCAATGAACCTCCGAAATTTTTTGAAGGGTTCGGGACCGGATTTTTCCATGTTTTCATCGGATTTGTTGATCCGAATGGATTGCCCTGGGTTGGAAGCGGACCGGGCGGTAGCACAGTTTCGGGGCGGAATGTCTTCAACCATTTTTCCCGCCCACCGACACTACAGGGTTTTTTCCCCGGACCACCCGTGTCTGAATGCTGGATCGGGCTGAATGATATTGTCACACAGACAGGCCTCATTGCAGTCCCGTGCAATGCAGATAGTTATTTCACGATTCCAGGAGTACCGCCGGGTACCTATCAACTGGTAACATGGGACAGACCGCTTGACGCACTCTTTGGATTTAATACGGTTACTGTTCAGGATACGGACATCGATCTCGGCAATGTTCTTTCATTCCGCTGGTTTGGTACTTTGACAGGTACTATATTCCAGGATAATAACCAGAATGGGTTCAGGGACTGTTATACCTCAACCTGTGATGTTTGCGTTACAGAATTTTGTGACGATCCGGCCCTCGATGATGAAGTGGGAATAGAGAACCAGGCCGTCAATATTCGTTTCAGGGATGGTTCGATTTACCAGGCTACTGTTACCGATCCATGCGGTGAATACGGTTTAACGGAAGTGTTTCCTTTCTTTAAATGGCTTGTAACAGAGGTGGATTTTGCACGGTTGAAGGCGACAGGAATGACTACTGCAATCGATTACGGAGGACAGATTCCACCTGCAAGTCCTTTTCCCAATGCCTGGCTCATGCCGTCTTTCGATGTGCTGAATCCGCAGCCTCAGGCTGCGATCAATCCTAATACAGGAAATAATCTCTCCCGGACAGAAACAGGTCCTGTTCTGACACAGGCAATGCATCTCTTTCTGAATCAGACGAATGTTATAGATTGGGGAAAGACGAATTACGGACCGGAGGAAAATGGCGGCATATCGGGTATTGTCTATTATGCTGTTACGAGGGCTGAAAATGATCCTTCGCAGGCAGCTGTAGCGAACCCTGGGAGCCCGGAATACCGAGGGTTCAGGTCAATCTCTATATAGATACTGACTCTGACGGTATCATTGATGATTTAAACGGAGACGGTATTCGTAACAAGAGCAGATGTAGATAATTATCCTTTTGGCAACTTCCCCGGTCCTGAAGATATAGACAGGAACCTGAATTTTCAATTTAACGCAGGCGATGCAATTAATGTTGCAACGACGGATAGCTGGGATGACAATCTTCCCTCAGGATGCATCCAGAATCTGCCGGTTATAAACGGTATAACGGTAAATGAATGTTTTGATAATTTCGGCACCTGGAACCAGGTGCGCCCGGGACTTTTTGACGGTGGATATGCTTTCACTTCATATTTCCCCGGCGGCGTTGATTCAGGAAGTACTGAAGTCGATGGCCTTCCTACCGGACACTATATTGTAGAAGCTGTTACCCCTCCGGGATATGAAATTGCTAAAAGAAGAAGACAAGAACGTTGATTTTGGAGAAACTTATGTCCCGGCTGCGCTGCTGCCGCCTTGCGTAGGAGACCTTCATCCTGTGCCGCAGTATCTGTCTCTGTTCCCGAATGAACTTATCGAGGTGGTTGGATGGTTTCCGGGGATGCAGACAAACCTCTGTGACCGAAAAATGGGTTCTTGTAGACGAAGGTCAGAATACCGCAGCAGATTTTTTCTTCTTTACCGATGTTCCCAAGGCTGCCACGGAATGTCGGATTTGTGAACAACGACCTCTCTGCAGAATTCGATCCGAACAGTCCTATTTTCGGTGAGAAATCAGCGCCTGCATGGATTCCGATTTCATATCAGGACTGGCAGGGGAACGAAGTGGTCAGGGTATATTCAGATGAATTTGGAACTTACAATGCCATGTTACCGTCTACCTATACAATGAATATAGCAGCTCCATCAGGTGTTTCACCGAATGTCATAACTATTGTGTTGAATCATCCGTTCCTGCCCAATGGTACAGTTGACCCGTATTATGACCCGCAATATGCTATAGCACCGTGGACATTCCAATTCATGCCGGGCACGACATCATATACGGACACACCGAATGTTCCCATAGCTGCATTTGTAGGGTTTCCGAAGGGGGGAACAGATATGGAGCCTCCTGCAGGAACACCGGTAATTTCGAAGGTTGTCGGGCCTGAAGGGGGACCGCTTGTCTGTGCGAACACCAGAAGCTCTATCACTATAACTTCTGCAGGGTCCGTACAGGTACCGAACCCTGATTATGATCCGACAGTGCGCGGGAAGCCCTGCGCTGATTACACGGGACTATGGCTTCGGCACAATCAGAGGGGTCGTGAGGGTTGGAGGACAGGCGCTTTCTGTCAATAGCTGGTCAAATTCGACAATCCGGGCAACAGTTCCAACCGGCACTCAGACGGGACAGTTAATGGTAATCCGTGGCAACAATATGGTTTCGTCGGAAATAGGTGTTACACTCCATGTTGTTAACTGTGGCACTGTTGTCCGGCGCCACGTATCAAGCGGACAGTCCATACAGACAGCAATTGATGCCTCATCACCCGGCGATATTGTTCTCGTGAACCCTGGAACCTACCATGAGAACGTGATTCTTTACAAGAAGGTAATATTGCAGGGTTCCGGAGCAGGAGCTTCGATTAATGATCCGAATGCAACCATTATCTATGCGAACCCAAGCCCACAGGACAAACTGGCGGCATGGCATACCAAGATTAATGCCATACGCGGAAATGACCCGTTCCTTGCGAACGAAGCCCCTGGTGTAATGGTGTTCGGAGATGTGCCCGGTTCGGGATTTGTGCTGGATCCTGCTCCTGCATCAAAGCCTCTTGTTGACGGATTTATGATTTTTGGAGCAGTTCAGGGTGGCGGAGTTTGTGCATATAACCAGTCGCACCATCTTGTGATAAGCAACAACAGGATTAGGGCTAATCAGGGAAGCTATGGCGGAGGTATAACCTTAGGGCAGCCTGATATTGGAACAGGCGTTTTGAGCAATGGAAACATTACCATCCAATATAACAGGATTTCCGGCAATGGCGGTGTGTTCGGAGCCGGTGGGATTGATATTACAAACGGCAGTGACAATTACCGCGTCATGAGGAATATCATCATCGGAAATCTCTCGCGCTGGAACGGAGGTGGCATTGCACATGATGGTTTCAGCAATAATGGTAGTATTGCCAACAACCAGATAACATTCAATGAGGTCTTTTTCGGTGCGGCAGTTGGTGGCGACGGAGGCGGTATCTATATCGGAGGGGAGCTCGCAAATGGTGCAGCGCCTGGAGCTCTCGGAGAGGGTGCAGGAAATGTGACGGTGAATGCCAACCTGATTCAGGGCAACCTCGCAGGTTCCGGCAACGGTGGTGGTATAAGGGTGCAGTGGTTTAACGGACAGGATGTCAACACAACACCCTATTCTCTGAACATTTTCAATAATATGATCGTGAACAATGTGGCAGGACTGGCAGGCGGAGCAATAGCGTTGCAGGATGTATCTCAGGGCAACATTATCAACAACACTATTGCACACAACGACAGTACGGCGACTGCTGCAAATGCATTTCCTGCAGGGAGTCTCGATTCAACTCCGCAAGGTGCGGGGATCGTGTCGTCAGCTCATAGCGGAGCTCTGGCTGATGCGACAGGACAAATGTATTCTAACCCCGTCCTCAGGAACAATATACTCTGGCAAAACCGTTCTTTCTATAATGAGCACACTTTGAACGCTGGAGCCGGGGGACTGGCGCCAAATCCGGCAATGCCTGTATGGGATCTGCAGGTGAGTGGAGTGGCGGGATTGTTAAATCCGCAGAACTGTATTCTCAGTGACTTAACCGGATATGGTCCTTCAAATATTTCGGCAAATCCGGGTATTCCTGGGCGGATATCTGAATCAGCTATTTTCCTCAACGGTGCTGGATGAAGCCGGGAATGCAATAACTGTCAGATTCACTCCTGTAAAACCGTCTGGCAACTACCATATCAGTATAGGTTCCCCTGCAATCGATTTGGGAACCGGGCCGCTTGCTTTTGCGGAGTTGGCTTATGGATTTTGACGGCCAGGCACGTCCAAATCCCGGAGGTGGAATAGACAGTGGTGCCGATGAATTTTATTTGATGGCCAATTATGTCAATCTCCGGCAGCGTGAGGACACCTGTAGGTCTGCCGATAGCAGGCGTCACCATAACCCTAAGCGGAGCTGCCAATGTAACGACTACAACGGATACATCAGGGAATTACAGCTTTGCAGGTCTGGCAAACGGTGCATATACGGTGACGCCGGCTTTTGCAGGGTATGTATTCACACCGACGAACAGGGCGGTAACGATAAGCGGGGCGAATATAACAGGCCAGAACTTCACCGGCACACCTCACTGCAGTAACCTATACGATTTCCGGTGCTGTTGCAACCGTCTGGCGGTACGCCGATAGCAGGGGTCACCGTGACACTGACAGGCGCTGCAAATGCGACGACTACGACAAATGCATCAGGGAATTACAGCTTTGCAGGTCTGGCAAACGGTGCATATACGGTGACGCCGGCTTTTGCAGGGTATGTATTCACACCGACGAACAGGGCGGTAACGATAAGCGGGGCGAATATAACAGGCCAGAACTTCACCGGCACACCTACTGCAGTAACCTATACGATTTCCGGTGCTGTTGCAACCGCTGGCGGTACGCCGATAGCAGGGGTCACCGTGACACTGACAGGCGCTGCAAATGCGACGACTACGACAAATGCAACAGGGAATTACAGCTTTGCAGGTCTGGCAAACGGTGCATATACGGTGACGCCGGCTTTTGCAGGGTATGTATTCACACCGACGAACAGGGCGGTAACGATAAGCGGGGCGAATATAACAGGCCAGAACTTCACCGGCACACCCACTGCAGGTGTTTACAGTATATCGGGCAGAGTGAAGGACTCCAGAGGCAGGAGTATCGCGGGTATCACTATTACGCTTGCGGGCATTGTAAATCGAACTGCTATTACCGATACGAATGGAAATTACGCATTCACCGGACTGGCACCTGGTAGTTATGTTGTGACTCCAAGCATGACGGGGTTAGCATTCTCTCCTGTGAGCAGAAATATAACAATAACCAATGCCAGTTTTACAGGCCAGGACTTTGAAGGAAGGATATCGGCTTTCTAAGAGAAAACGTTTCGCGTAGTCCATGAGAAGCCCAGGATTTCCTGGGCTTCTTCTTTTGTTATAAAAACGCACTGCATTCGATTCTGCTATAATAAAAAACTTTGTTGCACAGAGGAGAATCATTTCAATGAAAATAGTCGTCTGTATCAAGCAAGTTCCTGATACCGCTGAAGTGAAAATCAATCCTGAAACAGGAACATTAATCCGGGAGGGTGTGCCGAGCATTATCAACCCTTTCGACCTTCATGCTCTTGAGGCCGGATTGCAGATAAAGGAAAAAGCCGGAGGCACAGTCACGGTCCTCACCATGGGTCCGCCACAGGCGGAAACAGCACTCAGGGAGGCCGTTGCCATGGGCGCTGACGAGGCAGTCCTCCTTTCGGACAGGGCATTTGCAGGCTCGGATACCTGGGCCACTTCATATACCCTGTCGAAAGCGATACAAAAACTTGGAGCTGACATCATCATCTGCGGAAAGCAGGCAATAGACGGCGATACCGCGCAGGTCGGCCCTGAAACTGCCGAATTTCTGAATATCCCGCACATCTCTTATGTAAGGAAGATTGAAGCGGTTGCTCCGGATGCAATAAAGGTGCAGAGGATGATGGATGAAGGGTATGACCTGGTAGAATCATCGACCCCCGTACTCTTCACTGTTGTGAAAGAACTGAACGAACCCCGGTTGCCTTCCCTGAAAGGAAAAATGACCGCAAAGAAGGCAGAGATAAAAAAATGGGGGATATCTGACATTCAGGCGGACGAAAATGACGTAGGGCTGAAGGGTTCACCGACACAGGTGAAGAATATATTTACTCCTGAGGCAAGGAGTGACAGAAAAATGCTGGAAGGAACTCCGGATGAACAGGTTGAAGCATTGCTTCAGGAACTCAGGGGGCTAAAATGTCTGTAATCGTAAATCCCGAAAAGTGCCAGGGGTGTGAAGAGTGCCTTTCCTCATGTCCCTTTGAGGCCATAGTCATGAAGGAAGGAAAGGCATACATTAATGAATACTGCCAGTCATGTATGGCCTGTATCAGCGTATGCCCTGAAGGTGCGATCATGGAAGTCGAGAGCGAGAAAACCGGAGGCGCAGATACCGGAGCGTATAAAGGAGTATGGATTTTTGCCGAGCAGAGGGGAGGGAAGGTGGCGTCAGTTGCATATGAACTCCTCGGTATCGGAAGGACCCTTGCTGACGACAGGAATACCGGCCTTTCGGCAATACTTTTTGGCGCATCCGATGCAGCAGCGCAGGAACTGATCAGATGGGGAGCCGATACGGTTTATCTCGGAAAGCATGAGCTTCTGGAGAGTTTCAATGATGAGCCATATGCTCAATTGCTGTCTTCTCTGATAAAAGAACACAACCCGGAGATTGTCCTCGCAGGCGCAACCCCAATCGGCAGATCATTTCTCCCCCGGGTGGCGGCGCGTCTGAGAACAGGATTGACCGCTGATTGTACCTCTCTTGAAATTGATAAAGAGACCGGAAACCTTCTTCAGGTCAGACCTGCTTTCGGCGGTAACATCATGGCTACGATCCTCTGTCCCCATACCAGGCCGCAAATGTCGACCGTAAGGCCAAGGGTCATGAAACGCGGTCAATATAACGCTGAGAGAAGCGGAGAGATCAGAGAGGTCAAAACAGAAGGGCTTGCGTCGCGGACTAAAGTGCTTGAGACGGTAAAGGAGGTTTCGGATATAACCGTGAACCTGCAGGAAGCCGATATTATTGTCTCGGGAGGGAGAGGCCTTGGAGACCCGAAAGGGTTTAAGCTCATAGAGGAACTTGCCGAATTATTCGGAGGAGCTGTCGGTTCCTCGAGGGCTGCGGTTGATTCCGGATGGATACCTTACCGGCATCAGGTCGGACAGACAGGGAAGACAGTCTGTCCGAAAATATATATCGCGTGCGGAATATCCGGCGCGGTGCAGCACCTTGTCGGCATGCAGTCGTCAGACATCATCATCGCAATCAACAAGAACCCCGAAGCGCCGATATTCAATGTAGCTACATACGGGATAGTAGGGGATCTCCATGAAATAGTGCCTTTGCTCATAAAGAAGATCAGGGAGACGAAAGGGGGACAGTAGAACCTGTCTCACGCGTGTTGACTGCACAAATCATTCTCTTTATATTTATAGCTTTGTCCTTAGAGTTCATGTACTATTCCCTGTGATCTTGCGATATTTTGTTGCGGCTTTAGGTTATTGTAAAATGAGAGGTGTTTGATATCATGAACATATGTTTTGTATTTCCGGGGCAGGGGTCTCAGCATGTAGGGATGGGAAAGGAAATCCACGACACTTTCAGTGTTGCAAGGGAGACTTTCGAACAGGCTTCTGAGGCGCTGCATTATGATGTCGCAGGACTTTGCTTCAGCGGGCCTGCTGAAGAACTGAACAAGACCTTCAGGACGCAGCCATGCATACTCACCGTGAGCATTGCAATCCACAGGGTGCTCGCATTAAAAGGCGTCAGGCCTGCTGTAGTTGCAGGGCACAGCCTCGGTGAATATTCTGCGCTGGTTGCAGCAGAGGTCATGACCTTCACTGACGCGGTGAAAGTAACTGAAAGGAGAGGGCAGTTCATGCAGGATGCCGTCCCCGCAGGAAAAGGCCTTATGGCTGCGATACTCGGGATGGATAGAAGCAGTGTGGATGAAATCTGCAGGAATATAGGATCAGGTTATGTATCGCCTGCAAATTATAACTGCCCTGGGCAGATCGTGATCGCAGGAGAAAAAGGTGCGGTGGAGGAAGCGATAGAAGAGTGCAAATCATCCGGTGCAAAAAGGGCAGTAGCGCTTTCGGTCAGCGTGCCGTCTCATTGCAGGCTGATGGAAAGCGCATCGAGGAAACTTTCGGACATCCTTGATACAGTAGAATTGAAAAAACCGGCGATACCATTTGTGAACAATGCAGACGCAGTATTTCTCAATGACAGTTTTGAAATAAAAACCTCTCTCGCGAGACAGTTGAACAGCCCGCTCTTATGGGAAGACTCGATACGGAAGATTGCGGACTCAGGGGCAACCACATTTATCGAAGTCGGTCCGGGGAAAGTGCTTTCAGGACTGATAAAGAGGATTCTGCCCGAAGCGGTAATTTACCACGCGGAGGACGGAAAAAGCATTGAAAACACGCTGATGCATATCGGTTAGCAGGGGACAGAGTGCAGGAACACATCGACAAATTTCTCCGGTATCTTGAGTTCGAAAAAGGGGTATCGGCACATACGCTGAGGGCATACAGGAAAGACCTCAAAGTTTTTTCCGGGGCTGTCAACACCGCTCCGGAAAACATAGATGTGATCGATGTCCGGGGTTTTATTGCAGGGCAGATCAAGCAGGGACTGAGCAAGACAACGGTCGGCAGAAGACTTTCGAGCATCAGGTCTTTTTTTAAATTCCTCTACAGGGAAGGATTTATCAGGTCGAACCCTGCCAAGCTTGTATCAAACCCCAAAATGCAGAAACTGCTTCCGAGATTTCTCTCTGTTGACGACGTTTTTTCCCTCGTAGAACAACCGGATGGCATCGGTTTTCTCCCTGCACGCGACCGTGCGATTTTGGAACTCCTCTATTCCAGCGGTCTCCGGGTCAGTGAATTGTCGGGACTGAACACCGACGAGGTAAATACCAAAGAGCACCTTGTGAAAGTGAAGGGCAAGGGGAAAAAAGAGCGGATCGTACCGGTCGGAACAAAGGCAATAGATGTGCTCAAAACGTATCTCATCGAACGCTTCCTCCTGAAAAGCAAGGAGAAGGCGCTGTTTCTGAACAGACTCGGCACACGATTGACAGACCGGGGGGTAAGACGTATAGTAGTAAAATATGCCAAACGGATGGCTATGAATACCCGGGTCGGTCCGCATGTCCTGAGGCATACCTTTGCAAGTCATCTCCTTCAGGGCGGTGCAGACCTCAGGGTTATCCAGGAGCTCCTGGGACATTCTTCACTCTCTACAACACAGAAATATACTCATCTCGATATAACGCATTTAATGGATATATATGACAAGGCCCATCCCCTGGCACGCGGGAACGGGAAAAAGAAATGAGGAGGCATGAGTGAATCAAGAACGTGTGATAAAAGGGACTACTATCCTGTGCGTGCGACGCAATGGAAAAGTTGCAATCGGCGGAGACGGTCAGGTTACTATGGGCAGCACAGTCCTGAAGCACAACGCAAAGAAGATTAGAAAAATGTATAATGAGAAACTCCTCGCAGGGTTCTCAGGGGCCACTGCCGACGCGTTCACTCTGTTCGAAAAGTTTGAGGGCAAGCTCGAATCCTACAGAGGCAATATCACAAGGGCAGCGGTGGAGCTTGCCAAGGACTGGCGTACGGATAAAATCCTGCGGCGGCTTGAAGCCCTTCTGATCGTGGCCGATGCGGAGCATATCTTCATTCTCTCGGGGACAGGGGATGTGATCGAACCGGAAAACGGAATTGCGGCAATAGGGTCCGGAGGACCATATGCCCAGGCCGCTGCGCGTGCTCTCTCTGAGAACACGGAGTTTGCCGCACAGGAGATAGTAGAAAAAGCGATGAAGATCGCATCGGATATCTGTATTTATACCAACGAACAAATTCACATAGAGGAGCTCAATGGATAACCTTACCCCAAGAAAGATAGTCGAAGAGCTTGATAAATACATTATCGGGCAACGCAAAGCCAAAAAAGCTGTTGCTATTGCGATGAGGAACAGATGGAGGCGGCAAAGGCTGTCGCCTGATATGAAAGACGAAGTGCTTCCGAAAAATATAATCATGATCGGTCCTACCGGCGTCGGAAAAACTGAAATTGCGCGGAGGCTTTCCCGCCTCGCGAATGCTCCATTTGTAAAGGTAGAGGCGTCGAAGTTTACCGAAGTAGGATATGTGGGCCGCGACGTGGAATCGATGATCCGCGATCTGACGGAGATATCCGCAGGTATGGTCAAAACAGAGCATGTCGAAAAGGTACAGGAGAAGGCAAAGAGCCTTGCGGAAGACCGCCTGCTGGACCTGCTCCTTCCCCCGCTGAGATCGACACGGGGAACGGGTGCGGGAACGGGAACGGAAGAAGAGGAACGCGAAAAACATAAGGATACAAGGGAACGGCTCAGGGATCAATTGAGAGAAGGGAAACTTGACAACCGGTATGTGGATATCGAAGTAAGGGAGAAGATGGTCCCCTTTGGTGTTGTCTCGAATGTGGGGCTTGAAGACCTCGAAATAAATCTGAAAGAAATGCTGGGGAATTTTCTGCCCGAAAAGTCAAAGCGCAGGAAAGTGAAGGTTCCCGAGGCGCTTGTCATTCTGACTGAGGAAGAGGCTTCAAAGCTGATCGATATGGAGAAAGTCACGAGGGAATTGATTGAACGCGTCGAACAGTCCGGGATTGTGTTTATCGACGAAATAGACAAAATAGCCAGCAGGGGACATGCGCACGGCCCTGATGTCTCGCGGGAAGGCGTGCAGAGAGATCTTCTCCCTATTGTTGAGGGGACGACTGTCACCACAAAGCACGGGCCGGTCAAGACCGACCATATCCTCTTTATCGCTGCGGGAGCGTTTCATATGTCAAAGCCTTCTGACCTTATCCCGGAGCTTCAGGGGAGATTCCCTATCCGTGTCGAACTGGATCCGCTTGGAAAAGATGAGTTCATCAGGATACTCACCGAGCCCTATAACGCCCTGATCAAGCAGTATACCGCGCTCCTTTTCACAGAAGAAGTCGTCCTTGAATTTTCCGATGATTCAGTCGATGAGATAGCCCATATCGCAGCACATGTGAATGAGAAGACCGAGAATATAGGTGCACGGAGGCTCCATACGGTCCTTGAAAAACTGCTCGAAGATATTTCCTTCGAAGCGCCGGAGAAGAAGAACGGCAATCTCACGATCGACAAAAATTATGTGAAAGAGAAACTGAGTGAGATCGTGAAAGACGAGGACCTCAGCCGGTATATTCTCTAACCACCGCCGGCTTTGCCTGAACGAACAATAGTTGCATCACAAGGAGGCTGATGTGCAGAACATCTCCCGCAATGCAACGAGAACCCTGATACCAATCAGCTGTGCTCTTTCTTCTCGCAGCCCTCGTTTCCTGCGCTTCCCGGACCGGACTCTATCCGCAATCAGGCTATGCAGTTGCTTCCTGGTATGGCTCTGAATTCCATGGAAGGCCGACATCGTCAGGTGAGGCATTCAATATGTATGCGCTCACCTGTGCGCACAGGGAATATCCTTTTGGCACTCAATTGAGAGTGACGAATGTCGACAATCAGAAAACAGTAGCCTGTGTGGTGAACGACAGGGGACCTTTTGTCGCAGGGAGAGACATAGATCTTTCCTATGCCGCTGCGAAAGAAATAGGGCTCATAGGGAAAGGCACCGGGCCTGTCTATATAGAGCATATGGGGAGAGATATCGCATATATCAGAGACGTCAAATATATATCCCGCAGCGGACCGTTCACCATTCAGGTCGGTTCTTTCAACGACTACGGGAATGCAGTCCGCCTGAAAAATTCTCTCGAACTCAAGTATGAAAAGGTGTATATCATGAACGCTGAAATCAAAGGCGATACGTTCTTCCGGGTAAGGATAGGAAAATATACCCTGAGAGGTGAGGCATACACATTCGCAAAGACCCTTGCAGAAGAGGGATATGCTGTGCTTATCACGCGCTATGAGGAAAGGATTTAGACTCACCCGGATTTATGAATGAATGGTTTTCAGGTACAATAATCCATAATGAGGAGCGTATGAAAATAAGCGGTAAGACAAAGATTACAGGAATTTTCGGATATCCGATTGAACATACGCTGTCGCCTGCAATGCATAATGCGGCATTTCAGGCGCTCGGCCTGGATTACTGCTACGTCCCCTTTCTAGTACATCCGGATTTTCTCGGCCAGGCCGTTCAGTCAGTGCGGGCGCTCAACCTTGCCGGAGTGAATATAACAGTTCCTCACAAAGAAAAGATCATCCCCCTGCTTGACCATATGAATGAAGAAGCATTGTTTATCGGCGCGGTGAATACGGTAGTCAACAACGAAGGAAGACTGACGGGATACAACACTGACGGGAGGGGATTCATGGAATCGCTTGCAGAGAACGGAATTTCGTCAGCAGGAAAGGACATCCTTATCATAGGCGCAGGCGGAAGTGCGAGGGCGGTCGGCTATTACCTGTGTCAGAAAGCGAACAGTCTTTCTATTCAGGGCAGAACAAAAGAAAAAGCAGAGCGGCTTGTTCAGGATTTGACCAGGATAAAAAGCAATAGTTATCACATAGAAGATTTGTCAGACCTGAGCAGGTTCCAGATAATCGTCAACGCGACCCCGCTCGGATTGAGAGAGGAAGACCCTTTGCCGGTAAATACAGGGTCCCTCAGAGAAGGACAGATTGTATATGACCTTATTTATAAGGAGACGATGCTCCAGAAGGAAGCGTCGAAACTAAAGTGTATCGTCCTCAACGGCCTCGGAATGCTCTTATGGCAGGGAGCTCTTGCATTTGAACTCTGGACAGGCAGAAAGCCTGACAGAGAAATCATGCGCAGTGCGTTGAATGAAGCTTCAAGTGAACCGCAAGGAATTTTGACCTGAGGTCAGGGAATTTTGTCCTGACATACTTTTCCCCATCAAGAAATAACTAACGAAAACAATAAGTTGCAATATGGCATTACGTTTGCTTATCAATATAGTAATGTTTAGCTATAAGTGGCTTAAATTAAAGCAATTGCTTGATAGCGGGATATTTTTATGATACGATTGTTCCGTGTGTTTATTCACAAACCGGGAAATATATGGGAAGATGTAACGAGGCAAGTCGGGGAGGTGAGGAAAAACTCATAGTCATTGGTAAATGGGTTTTTGCATTGTGAACAATAACCTTCAAGGAGGTGAATTATGAAAGAAGAATTTATCCTCAGCAAAGAACTCGAAACAGAATTGGAATTGAAAGGAGTAAGCCGCCGCGATTTTCTGAAATATTGTACTGCGACTGCGGCGTTGTTCGGTCTCTCCGAATTCGAATTCACGGCTGGAATAGCGCGAGCCATGGAGACCGCATCAAAAAAACCTCCTGTTATATGGCTGGAAGGACAGGATTGCGCCGGCTGTACAATAGCCTTTACCCAGATACTCAATCCGCCTGCTTCCTCAATAATCCTGGATACTATATCCCTGAGATATCATGAAAGCGTTATGGCGGCTGCCGGGCATCTCGCAGAAAAGGCATATGAAGAAACACTAAAAAAAGGCGGCTATGTGCTGATTGTTGAAGGTTCGGTGCCGAGCGCCGACGACCGTTACTGCATGATCGGAGGGCGTCCCTTCAGAAAGATACTTGAAGAGGCCGCTGCAAAAGCCGGCGCGATAATCGCGGTCGGATCATGCGCGACATACGGCGGAATTCCGGCTGCCACACCTACCAAAGGCATTGGTCTGGATAAAGCGCTGCCCAAAAAGAAGGTGATCAATCTCCCGACCTGTCCCGTACATCCGGACAGGCTCGCGGGTACAATCCTCTATTATCTTGCAACGGGCAAGGTCCCTGAGCTTGATAAATTCGGGCGTCCGCTTATGTATTACCGTGAACTTATCCACGATAACTGCAGAAGGAGAGGACACTTTAGCGCAGGTGAATTCCTGACTGACTGGAATGACCCGAAGCAGAAAGAATGGTGCATGATCCAGAAGGGATGCAAGGGGCCGTTAACGCACGCAGACTGTCCTATCAGGAGATGGAACGACGGCATCAACTTCTGCATCGATTGCGGGAGTGTATGCAACGGGTGCGCCGAACCCGGTTTCTATGCGCAGATGACTCCTCTCTATACCGCAGAGGCGGAAACGCTCAGGAAGATATACGCACAGAACGAAAAACCGGACAAAGAGAATAGTTAAAAGGAGGTGAGAATACATGGCAAAGAAAATTACTATAGATCCTGTAACAAGAATTGAAGGTCACCTGAAGATCGATGTTGAGATCGAGGACGGCAAAGTCAAGGACGCCTGGAGCAGCGGCACTATGGCGCGGGGGTTTGAAGCCCTGCTGACCGGCAAAGACCCGAGGGACGCTTCCTATGTAACGAGCCGTTTCTGCGGAGTCTGCTTCAGCGTTCACCAGATGGCGTCTGCCCGGGCACTCGATGCCGCGTTTGGAGCAAAGGTCCCCTGGGGAGGAACCCTTATCAGGAACCTTGTCATGGGTGCAGAGTATATTTACGATCATGTGCTCCATTTCTACCAGCTCAGCGCTCTTGACTACATCGATATCATGGCGATCGCCGACTATTCAGGAAAAGACAAGGACCTCATTGCAGTGAAAGATAAAATAGTATCGCTCGTAAAATCCAAGGATACGTTCCCCCTCACTCCGCGGTATGAGCCGGACGAGTTTTCGGTCAAAGACCCCGAGATTGTCACCACAGCCGTAAAACACTATATTGACGCCCTGAAGATGAATGCCAAGGCAAGAAATATGGGCGCCATCTGGGGCGGCAGGACCCCTCATTACCAGAATATCGTCGTAGGCGGCGTCACCTCATATCCGGACATCAATCAGGTGGCGCGTTTCCGCACCATGCTTGACGAACAGAAGAAATTCGTAGAGGAAGTCTATATACCGGACGTCCTCGCGTTCGGAACAGGACCTCTCTGGAAGCTCGCGACCATGGGTGTTGGAGGAGGCCACTATAATTATCTCTCCTATGGCGCGTTCGAGAAAGACTCTTCCGGAAAAGACCTGCTCTTCCCGCCGGGTGTCATTGTCGGGCTGGATCCTGCAAGTATTAATGTTGAGAAATTTAACCCTGAAAAGATTACTGAATCGGTAAAATATGCATGGTATAAAGAGAAAGTACCCGTCCACCCTTATAATGGAGAGCAGATATTCAATCTCGACAAGAAAGGAGCATATTCCTTTGTGAAAGCTCCGCGATATGAAGGCAATCCCATGGAGGTCGGACCGCTTGCAAGGATGATAATATCGAAGAACAAGGATTTAATCGGGCTGGTGGAGAAAGGGGCAAAGCCCGGCGCTGTTGCCCGTCACGCAGCCCGTGCCATCGAGACCAAGCTCGTGGTTGATGCCTGCTATAACTGGCTGGATCAATTACAGGCTGAGATGACGAAACCCGGCTTTAAGATTCACGATACCGAACACTGGAATCCGCCTTACAGCGGCATGGGAGTTGGTTTCTTTGAACCCCCGCGGGGAGCGCTCGGCCACTGGATCAAGATAAAAGACCAGAAGATTGAGAATTATCAGGCCGTTGTCCCCTCGACCTGGAATGCTTCACCGAGATGCGAGAACGGTGTCCGTGGCCAGTACGAGGAATCTCTTATCGGTGTGCCGGTGCCGGACCCCGAGAATCCGATCAATGTGGTAAGGGTTATCCGTTCATTTGACCCGTGCCTTGCCTGTGCAGTGCATATTATCGACCCGCAGACAAACGAGGTCAGAAAGTTTATTGTTGAATGACGGAAGAGCCAGGGACTTTCGATCAGCATAACTCAGGGGGAGACGACGTCTCCCCCGAAAAAATTGTTATCCTCTGCGTGGGCAACGTGCTCTTATCAGATGAAGGAGTGGGCGTGCACGTAGCCAATGAGCTTCTGAAAATCGATTTCCCTCCGAATGTGTCCGTATTCGAGGGGGGTACTGACGGCTTCCGCCTCATAGACATCATCACCGGCGCTGACCGCCTCATCGTTGTGGACGCGGTGAAAGGGGGCGGAGACCCTGGGTCTCTCTACCGCTTTGATATCGATGATGTAACACATTCACCATCAGGCTTCAAGACTTCCGTGCATCAGATCGGTATCCTGGAGGTTATAAATTTATCCGAACTGATAGGGAAAAAACCCCGGACAACGATCATCGGCGTGGAACCGAAGTCCCTCGATATGGGCATGGAGCTGACACCGGAAATCCAGGCCAAGATGCCGCGGATTCTCGAACTGGTGCAGGAAGAAATCGACCGAACAGTCTGATTTTGAATCCTGCCACGCAACTTCCGGCTGCTCGCAATGATGTATTTATCAAACCGTTGAGATTGTTATCGCTCGATTTGGGATATAATACTGTTTATGATGCTGTCTGAATACCCCAGGAACTTTTTTCCATAATCCATGTCCAAGAAACTGCTTTCAGGTCTTATCATCTTCTCGACGCTGGCCGGGATCATCGGAGGTTTCATAAACTGGACCGTTTCCGACCTGCCGAACATAAAACTCCTGGAGGAATATGCTCCGATGGAATCGTCCCGTGTGTACTCGAGCGACGGAAAAGTTCTGGCAGAACTGTACGTAGAAAGAAGGACGTTCATCCCGTCATACAATATTCCTGATTTTGTCAAAAAAGCGTTTCATCTCGGTAGAGGACGAGAGGTTCTATTCTCATCCCGGAGTTGATTTTATCGGCATCATGAGGGCGCTCTGGACGGATATCAGGGCAGGAGGGATTGTTGAGGGAGGGAGCACCATCACACAGCAACTCGCACGTCTGCTCTTCCTGCAACCGGATAAGAGCATCAAACGAAAGATCAAGGAAGCAGCCCTGTCGATAAAGATAGAACAGCGGTACACAAAGGATGAGATATTGGGGATGTACCTGAATCAGGCTTATTTCGGTACCAGGGCATACGGGATTGAGGCTGCATCACAGACATATTTTGGAAAATCAACCAGGGATATCAACCTTGCAGAAGCCGCTCTCCTCGCGTCAATGCCGAAGGCCCCATCGGTCTATTCTCCTTTCAGAAACCCGGACAAAGCAAGGGACAGAAGGACAACGGTTTTGAAACAGATGATGGACCAGAAAATCATTACCGAAGAGCAGTTTCGTCAGGCGAAACTGGAACCTTTGCCGGAGACCCCGCATTTCAGAAAATACGACGCCCCTTATTTTATCGAAACGCTCAGACAGGCCCTTGAAATAAAATACGGCAACGGTCTCTATACAGAAGGCTACAAGATTTATTCAACGGTTAATTCCGTTATGCAGCAGGCGGCTGAAGAAGCGGTGAGAAAAGGCGCAGCCATTGTAGAAAAGAAGACAAAGCCCGGAATTGAGGGGGCGCTGCTCGCTGTTGATTTAAGGACAGGCCAGATAAAAGCGATGGTAGGGGGCGTCGATTTCTGGAAGAACCAGTTCAACAGGGCGACACAGGCGTTGAGACAACCGGGTTCCGCATTTAAACCGTTTGTCTATATCACCGCTCTGGAAAACGGGATGACTTCTGAACAGATGATCAGTGATACCCCCATTTCATTCCCCGGAGCAAGGTCAGGACAGACGTGGAGACCAAAAAATTATGACGGACAGTATCATGGGAGCGTTACCCTGAAGACAGCGATGGCAAAATCCCTGAACGTCGCAGCGATCCGGCTTGCTGCAAACACAGGGGTGGAAAATATAATCGCGATGGCGCAAAAACTCGGGATTCAAAGTACGCTCCAGCCTTATCTGCCGCTCGCAATCGGCGCTTCGGATGTTACCCTTATGGATATGGTTACGGCATATGCTGCATTTGCGACAGGGATGAGAACAAAACCCCAGTTTTATGAGAAAGTGTTGAACAGGGACGGTATCGTGATACAGGAAGCAGCCATAGAGCAGGAAAAAGTTCTCTCTGATGAGGCGGTTCATGAGATGAAGATACTGCTCAAGGCAGTTGTTGAGGAGGGAACAGCAAAAAAGGCAAAAGAATTAAAGAGAGATCTCTATGGAAAGACCGGGACAACAAATGATTACACCGATGCATGGTTTGTCGGGTTTGACGACAGGCTTGTCGTGGGAGTATGGGTTGGAAGAGACAACCATACCCCGATCGGCGCAAGACAGACAGGATCGAGCGCCGCGCTTCCTATATGGATCGAATTTATGAAAAGAGTGCCTCAACAAATTCTCGCGGATCAAAATCCCTGAGGTCGTCGATACCCTCGCCGACTCCAATCAGCCGAACGGGGATCCCAAGACCTCTCCTGATCGCGACGACGATTCCTCCCTTGGCAGTGCCGTCGAGTTTTGTAAGCGCGATTCCGGTTACTCCCACTGATTCATTAAACAACTTGGCCTGACTGAGTGCATTCTGACCTGTTGTTGCATCGACCACCAGGAGCACCTCCTGGGGTGCGCCTGGCATCGCCTTCTCTATAGATCTTTTTACCTTTTTCAGTTCTTCCATAAGGTTGCTTTTTGTATGCAGACGCCCTGCGGTATCGATAATCACCACATCGATGCCCCTGCTCTGTGCTGCCTTGACTGCGTCGAACGCTACAGCCGCGGGGTCAGAGTCTTTCTGATGCTGAACGAACTGGGTATCGGCCCTTTTCGCCCAGATTTCGAGCTGTTCTATTCCGGCTGCACGGAATGTGTCACCGGCCGCAAGAAGCACGGACTTCCCCTGAGACCTGAACCTGCTCGCAAGTTTCCCTATAGTTGTTGTCTTGCCCACCCCGTTCACACCGATTGCGAGAATGACGAAAGGTGTGGCGCCATGCACAAGAATGGGCTGCGATTCTCCAAGGATATCGGTCATCTCATTCTTCAGGAGTGCTTTCACTGAGTCAACATCGGTCACATCTCCTATTCTGGCCTTTTCCCGGAGTCTTATCATGATGCCGGACGCAGCGGTTGTGCCGATATCAGACATGATGAGAGTCTCTTCGAACTCTTCCAGCGCCTCTTCATCGATCTTGCGGCCGGTAAATATGGTCTCGACTTTGTCGGCAAAACCCTGTCGTGTTTTTGTAAGGCCTTCCTTCAGACGATCGAAGCCGGCTTTCGATAAACTCTCTTTCACACGATCAAAGAAACCCATTCATCCTCCTGAATATAAGAATTTTTCATTTTATCCTGTTTGGAAAAGATTAATCAATCAGCACGCTGCAGAGAGCAGGAACTGAATAGCATCGGCAGCGAACGGTTGCTTTTTTATCGAATTGAATAGGTATAATAGAAAGATTTTACAAGAGATTTGTCAGACCGGAGGAACTGTCTATGCTGAAGAAAAAGAAAACATATATCGTAGCCGTTGTCGGCGCGACAGGAGCAGTCGGCAATGAGATGATCAGGACACTTGAAGCGAGAAATTTCCCGGTGGAAAAAATCAGGTTTTTCGCTTCTGAGCGGTCCGAGGGGAAGGTCCTGGAATTCAGAGATGCAGGAATCAAGGTCGAGACGCCCAAGAAGAATTCATTTAAAGGAATCGACATAGCCCTTTTTTCAGCAGGCGCGGAGAGGTCCAGAATATGGGCTCCGGTTGCAGCCGCATCAGGGTGTGTTGTCGTGGATAATTCAAGTCAGTGGAGGATGGACCCAGGGGTGCCCCTTGTGGTGCCTGAGGTGAACCCTCATGATCTGGAGTGGCATAAGGGGATAATTGCAAACCCGAACTGCTCCACGATCCAGATGGTTGTTGTCCTGAAGCCGATTCATGACGCAGCCCGTATCAAAAGGGTCGTTGTCACAACCTTTCAGGCGGTATCGGGCACGGGGCAGAAGGCAATCGATGAGCTCTTGCAGCAGACAAAAGACCTCCTTGGGTTCCGGGAGGTTGCCTGCAACGTGTATCCGTACCAGATAGCGTTCAATGTCCTGCCGCATATCGACAAATTCCTCGAGAACGGATATACCAAAGAAGAGATGAAGATGGTGAATGAGACAAAGAAGATCATGGGTGATGATTCGATACGGGTTACTGCAACGACTGTGCGGGTGCCGGTATTCAGATGCCATTCCGAAAGTCTCAATATAGAAACTGCAAAGAAGATCACCCCGAACGAAGTAAGGGCGGTGCTCTCAGGGGCGCCGGGCGTAATAGTATATGACGCGCCGGAAAAGAATATTTATCCGATACCGATTGACGTTGCGGGCAAGGACGGGACATATGCCGGAAGGATACGCGAAGACGATACGATCGACAACGGCATCAATATGTGGATCGTTGCCGACAATCTCCTGAAAGGCGCAGCGCTGAACGCTGTGCAGATCGCCGAGAAATTGATCGAGATGGCTGCGTAATCACGGAATGATTGCCGATTTCATTATCGCTGCCGATTATATCCTGACCATGGACGATTCGTTTACTGTCATCGAGAACGGGGCGCTTGCGGTAAAGGGGACCGATATTCTCGACGTTGGGACTTTTGATGAAATTTCCCGCGCCTATAATTCCGGAAGGGTAATAAGAAAGCAGCACAGCGTCATTTTACCGGGGCTGGTCAATACCCATACCCATGCGGCTATGGTGTATTTCAGGGGGATCGCAGACGACCTTCCCCTTCAGGAATGGCTGAACAACTATATCTGGCCCGCCGAAAACAAATGGCTGAGTCCTGAATTCATCTCCGATTCGATAGAACTTGCATGCCTCGAAATGCTCAAAGGCGGGGTAACGGTATATAACGATATGTATTTCTTCGAGGACTCTGCTGCGCATGCGACGAAAAAAATCGGGATGAGGGCTGTTCTGGGGAGCGGGATTCTCGATTTTCCCACGAAGTCGGGAAATTCACCGGATGAATATCTTGCCCATGCCGAGTCGTTCATCAAAGACTGGAAGGGAGATGAATTTATTACTCCCTGCATTGCCCCCCATGCGCTTTATACCTGCGGGACTGAAACATTGAAGAAAGCAAAAGCGATGGCCGAACAATACAGTGTGCCGCTCCATATCCACTTAGCCGAGACGAAGTGGGAAGTCGAAGAAGTGAAAATGAGATACCGCATGAAGCCGGTGCACTACCTTGAATCCCTGGGATTTCTCGACGAAACCGTGCTTGCCGCGCATTGTATCTGGCTTGACGATGACGAAATAGAAGTCCTTGCAAAGAGAAAGGCAGGGGTGTCCCATTGCATGGAGAGCAACCTGAAGCTTGCTTCAGGGTTCGCCCCGGTGGTCACCATGCTCATGTCCGGGGTCAAGGTAACGTTCGGTACGGACGGGGCGGCAAGCAATAACGACCTCAATATCCTCAGCGAAATGTCTACTACCGCAAAGGTCCATAAAGCGCTCTCGGAAAACCCGACTGCGCTGGATGCGAAGACCGTGCTCCTGATGGCGACCAGATGGGGCGCGGAGGCGCTCGGTCTCGGGGACAGAATCGGGAGCCTCGAAAAGGGGAAACGCGCTGATTTCGTATCGATGAATTTAAACAAACCGCACCTCACTCCGCTCTATGATATCTGTTCTCACATCGTGTATGCTGCGATGGCCTCGGACGTTGATGCGGTCATGGTGAACGGCAGATTCGTGGTCGAAAACGGCAGGCTGATTACGGCCGACGAACAGGAAATCCTCAGTAAAGCGCGGCAGTGGTCGGAAAAAATAAGGGCATAGATGCATTCAGGAAGAACGTCTATGCGTTTTACCATGAGAATATGCGCAGTCTCCCGTGGAGAAAAACAAGGGACCCTTACCGTATCCTCGTATCAGAAGTCATGCTCCAGCAGACACAGGTCGAAAGGGTTATTGGTAAATACCTTCAGTTTATAAAGACGTTCCCTGACTTCTCTTCCCTTGCACAGGCGTCCCTCAGTGATGTGCTCAATACATGGCAGGGGCTCGGATATAACAGAAGGGCAATCGCGTTGAGAGCAAGCGCCGAAATTGTCATGGAGAAATATAAGGGAAAGCTTCCTGAACTTCCGGAAGAACTTGCGAAACTTCCGGGGATCGGAAAATACACTTCCGCCGCTATTGCTGCATTTGCTTTTCAAAGGCCGGCGGTTTTTATCGAAACGAATATCAGGAGGGTTTTCCTCCATTTCTTTTTTCCCGAAAGAGAGAACGTCAGGGATTCAGAGATTCTCGCACTGGTAGAAAAGACCATGGACAGAGAGAACCCCGGAGAATGGTACTATGCCCTTATGGATTACGGGGTCATGCTGAAGAAGAGTTGTGAAAACCCGAACAGGAGGAGCGCCCACTACAGAAAACAGGACGCGTTTCATGGTTCCAACAGACAGGCAAGGGGGAAGGTCCTCAAACTGGTGCTTGAGAAGAGGGAGACCACGCAGACAGAAATATCTGCTGAGCTTGCAGTCCCTTCGGAGAAGATCGCGAACGCACTCAAACAGCTTGTGCAGGAAGGGTTCCTGAAAAAACAAGGAAAGAGATATTCTATTCAGGAAAGAAAGGATATGAGATACGATGAGCAATGAACCGAACAAGATTATTTATTCCATGATCGGGGTGAGCAAATATTATGATAAAAAGCCGGTCCTGAAGGATATATACCTCTCCTATTTCTACGGAGCGAAGATAGGAGTCCTCGGGCTGAACGGGTCGGGAAAAAGTTCCCTCCTCCGTATCCTCGCCGGAGTGGAGAAGGAATTCAACGGGGAAACAGTCCTCTCTCCCGGACATACCGTAGGATTTCTTGAACAGGAGCCGGAACTGGACAACCGCAAGACTGTACGGGAAATTGTGGAAGAAGGGGTACAGGAGATTGTGGACGCCCTGAATGAATATAACCTCATCAATGAAAAATTCGCCGAACCGATGTCTGACGACGAGATGAACAAGCTCATTGAACGCCAGGGGAAGGTGCAGGAGATGCTGGATGCGATGGATGCATGGGATCTGGATTCACGTCTGGAGATGGCCATGGACGCACTGCGCTGTCCTCCGGGAGATACTCCTGTAAAAATCATATCGGGTGGGGAAAAGCGGCGGGTGGCCCTCTGCAGGCTTCTCCTTCAGAAACCCGACATCCTGCTCCTTGACGAGCCCACCAACCACCTCGATGCCGAGACCGTAGCCTGGCTCGAACATCATCTCCATACCTATCCGGGAACTGTCATCGCGGTAACACATGACCGGTATTTCCTTGATAACGTCGCAGGGTGGATACTGGAACTCGACAGGGGACAGGGTATACCCTGGAAAGGGAACTATTCCTCCTGGCTTGAACAGAAGAGAAACCGTCTGCAGCAGGAGGAGAAATCCGAGAGCGAGCGGCAAAAGACCCTGCAGCGAGAACTTGAGTGGATACGGATGTCTCCGAAAGGACGCCATGCAAAATCCAGGGCGAGGATTAATTCTTATGAGACGCTCCTCAGTCAGGATATCGAGAAAAGATCCAAAGAGCTTGAGATCTATATTCCCCCCGGACCACGCCTCGGAGACGTCGTGATAGAAGCTCAGGACGTAACCAAAGCGTATGGCGACAATATCCTTATGGAGAATATGACTTTTTCCCTTCCTCCCGGAGGGATTATCGGCGTGATAGGGCCGAACGGAGCAGGGAAAACCACCCTTTTCCGAATGATAACCGGGCAGGAAAAGCCTGATTCAGGGACATTCAGGACAGGCGATACAGTCAAGCTCGCATATGTAGACCAGAGCCGCGACGTCCTCGATCCGGGGAAGTCCATATGGGAGGTCATCTCCGGAGGCGATGATACGATTCAGCTCGGCAGGAGGGACGTCAACTCGCGCGCTTACGTCGCACGCTTCAATTTCTCAGGGAACGATCAGCAGAAAAAGGTATCGATGCTGTCCGGAGGAGAAAGAAACCGTGTTCATCTCGCACGAATGCTCAAGGAAGAGGCGAATGTCCTTCTGCTGGACGAGCCAACCAATGACCTTGACGTCAATACTATGCGTGCGCTGGAAGAAGCGCTGGAAAATTTCGCAGGATGTGCGGTGGTTATCAGCCATGACCGGTGGTTCCTCGACCGCATCGCTACCCACATACTTGCGTTCGAAGGCGAAAGCACGGTAGTATGGTTTGACGGGAACTATACGGAGTATGAAGCGGACAGAAAAGCCCGCCTCGGCGATGCTGCAGACCAGCCCCACCGCATCAAGTACCGTCATCTGACAAGAGGGTGACCATAAGAATTATGAAGAATGAGACAATTAAGGAGACGGGAATGGAATTGCATATACCGGTCATCGCACAAGAACTTGCGATAAAGACCCGGCAGGTTGAGGCAGTAGCTTCACTCCTTGATGAAGGGGCGACAGTCCCCTTTATTGCAAGGTACAGGAAAGAGGCTACAGGCAGCCTCGACGAAGTCGCGATCACCGCAATCAGGGACAGGCTCGAACAACTGCGGGACCTCGATAAACGGAGGGAAGCTATCCTGAAATCACTCGAAGAAAGGGAGCTGCTCACCGAGGAATTGAAGACAAAGATAGACGCTGCCGAATCTATGACGATCCTTGAAGACATCTATCTCCCTTTCCGTCCGAAACGACGGACGCGTGCGACAGTGGCGAAAGAAAAGGGACTTGAGCCGCTTGCGCTCCGTATTTTTGCGCAGGATGAGACAGACCCTGTTACTTGAAGCAAGCTCCTTCCTGGACAGCGAGAAAGGGGTTGCTTCAATTGAAGATGCGCTTGCAGGCGCGCGTGACATTATTGCCGAGTGGGTCAGCGAAGATCAGGCTGCAAGGGAAAAAATGCGCGGACTTTTCTTCTTGAAAGGAACAATGAGGTCTAAAGTCGTTTCAGGGAAAGAGGAGGAAGCGATCAAGTACAGAGACTATTATGAGTGGGAAGAACCCGCATCAAAGTCTCCTTCACACAGGATACTCGCAATAAGGCGCGGAGAGGCCGAAGGGTTTCTTATCCTCCGGATAACTCCTCCCGAAGAGGAAGCGCTGGCGATGCTCGATGGACTTTTTGTGAAAGGAACGGGTCCGGCTGCAGAACAGGTGAGGCTCGCGGTACATGACGGCTACAAGCGGCTCCTCTCCTCATCCATGGAGGCTGAGATACGCCTCGACCTGAAAAAACGGGCTGACGAGGAGGCAATCAGGGTCTTTGCCGAAAACCTCAGACAACTCCTGCTCGCACCTCCCCTGAGCGGTAAGAAAGTGCTTGCCATAGACCCTGGTTTCAGGACTGGCTGCAAGGTCGTATGCCTCGACAGGCAGGGAAAACTCCTCCACAACGATACTATTTATCCCCATACTTCGGAAAGAGGGGTATCGGAAGCTGGTGCGAAGATCAGGGACCTGTGTGTGCGTTTCGGGGTTGAGGCGGTTGCGATAGGCAACGGGACTGCAAGCAGGGAGACGGAGGGGTTCATCAGGAATACAGGTCTCCCCCCGGACATCGCCGTCGTAATGGTGAATGAGAGCGGGGCATCGATATATTCTGCTTCAGAGGCAGCACGTGAAGAATTTCCCAACGAGGATATAACAGTACGGGGCTCGGTTTCGATAGGGAGACGACTCATGGACCCTCTCGCCGAACTGGTGAAGATCGACCCGAAATCAATAGGGGTAGGGCAGTACCAGCACGATGTGGACCAGGCGGCACTGAAAAGAGGACTTGACGATGTGGTAATAAGCTGTGTGAACAGAGTCGGTGTCGAGGTAAATACCGCGAGCAAACAGCTACTCACCTATGTTTCCGGTCTGGGTCCCCAGCTTGCGAAGAATATTTTAGCTTTCAGGAATGAGAACGGTCCTTTCCGGTCCAGAAAAGAGTTAAGAAAGGTTCCCCGCCTCGGTCCCAAGGCATTCGAGCAGGCGGCGGGATTTCTCCGCATACGGGATGGAGAAAACCCGATCGACTCAAGCGCAGTCCACCCTGAGAGCTATCACATTGTGGATGCGATGGCGCATGACATCAACTGCTCGGTAGTTGATCTTATGAAAGAAGAAGACTTGCGGAAAAATATCGATCTCTCGCGGTATGTGACCGACACTGTCGGCATGCCGACACTCAGCGACATTATGGAGGAACTCGCGAAACCGGGGCGCGACCCGCGGGAACAGTTCGAAACATTCGCCTATACAGAGGGTGTTGAGAAGATTGAGGACGTGAAGCCGGGGATGAAACTCACCGGTATCGTTACGAACATTACTGCCTTTGGTGCGTTTGTCGATATAGGGGTGCACCAGGACGGGCTTATGCATGTGAGTGAACTTGCGGACAAATATGTGAAAAATCCGGCAGACGTGGTCAAAGTGCATCAGAAAGTTACCGTCACGGTGCTCGATGTCGACCTCCGGAGAAAACGCATCTCCCTTTCGATGAAAAACAGAGCAGCGACCGCGGACGATCAGGGAAAGAAGGAAGTGAAGAAAACAGAGACGAAAACCGCACCCGCAAAAGACCGGAGAGAGAAAACGCCGGAGCGGTTTTCGAATACTCCCTTTGCAGAGGCCTTCAGGAAAAAACTGAAACCATGAGCGGTTGTCCCGCGCAGACGTTTTGTTCTCAGTAAGGGATTACTTATTATTCGCGCGGGAGTCTTGCGTCTTTCGAGCATGTACACTTCGTACCCGTCGACAACTTTGCTGATCGGGATGAAATGCGAAGGCTCCTGTAAAGGCTTGATAATATTTTTTGCTATGAAAATAGAGTTAGGAGCTGCTTGTTTCTGCATATGACCGGCGACATCTATCACGTGGTCACTGATTTCTTCCAGGGGCACTGATTCGTCAAAATACACATACCCTGAATTAATACCGCATCTCACTCTGAAATCTTTCTTGAGTGTCTTGACGTGCTTGTTAAAAGCTTCCAGTCCATCGATCAGTGCACGGGCTGCTTTTACCGCAGCATCAACAGTCGAGAAACAGCACATCACGCCATCCGGCGTCCATGTAGCCTTAATCACACCGTTCTCCGCAAGTTTGCTCTCTACGTATTTCTTGTATTCTTTGAAATCATATTCGATGATCGCTTTCTCTTCCTCTTCTTTTAATCCGGTAGAATCGATTACATCGATCGAGAGAAAAGCCAGGTCCCTTCCCATAGTATCGAGCTTCTTCTTCGTCTCAGCAAACAGTTTCAGGAGTTCTTCCCTTTCACTTTTGGTCGGGGTCGAGATATTCTCAATCTTTTCCCTGATCGGGGCGAGGACTTTTGCGCTATCGGGCAGGTGGTGTTCTGATTTCCATTCTTCATATTCTTTTCTGAAATTCAACTTATATATTCTATTTCTGCAATAATTCGTTATGTTTTCAAATGACAATCCAAGCATTATCGCTGAGGCAATGACAATCCACCTGGTCATATCCTTGCCGGCGATGGTCGTAGGGATAAGTGAATGAATAAAAGAAGAGATGGATTTTTCATACTGCAGCGCAGTTTTGATATACCCGTAAGATCCGGCGTTTTTTAGATAAGGGACCGCAAAAGGAAGAAGGAAGATTACGAGAAGCAGGATGATGCCAATGCCGAGTAACCTCATAAGCATGATCAATGCTTTGTAAGGGATCATCTTCCCGCTATTTGTTTTTTCATCCGGCATTTTTACGAATACCTGTTTTTTGAAAGCGATTTCGAAGAATTCATTCCAGCAATTATATGATGTAGAAAGAGATTTTTCAACCAATATTGCGAAGAATGTACAAATAAGAAGAGGGATACGGGTATGTCTATGACCGTGCAGGGACCTGAATGAGTATATACACTTAACGATATGAGAGATATAGATTATAATTAAAATAGATATGGAATAGTTCAGACTGTGAGCTGGTTACTTATAAACAATAACAAAGTCCTGTATATGCAGGTTGCTCGTTGGCGAACAAATATTTTGCAAGCCTGGCGGAGGAATAACAAGGCATGAGTACTGAAGTTATCGTCCTGATAGTAGAAGCAATGGTGATTTACTTCCTGGTTCTCTGGGCGCACTCCCTGCGCCACCGCTTCGGACCTGTGCATTTCTATGCACTCATCGGCGGTATTACCGCCATAATGTCCTGGATAACCGATGCTGGTTTGAAAGTGCATGTGGCCGGAATCACCTTTGTAGTCGGGTCGACTGTTTTTTATACCTCCCTGCTGCTGGGAGTGTTTGTCGTGTATGTATTTGACGGTCCGAGGGCCACGCGAATTGCAATTTCGACTGTTGTGGGAGTTTCGATTATGGTGCCGCTTATCGCGGTGGCATTGCATTTTCAGGCTGCTTTGATAGGGTATAGTGCAATTGGGTACGTGCCCCTGCCGAGCCTGCGAATCAATACCGCCTCAGTGAGTGCAACGTTACTTGATCTTGTTTTTTTAGCCATTGCCTGGGAGTTTCTGGGCAAACCTTTCCTGAAGATGCATCTCTGGCTTCGTGCTTTTTTAACCCTTTTGGGAGTTATGTGGCTGGACGTAATTCTTTTTTCGACCGGCGCTTTTGCGGGTACATCAGAATACCTCGGTATTATGCAGGGGACGCTGGTCAGCCGCCTGATTATCTCAATATTTGCATTACCTTTTTTGTATGGGTATCTGCATTGGCAAAGCGATAAGATGGGGTTCCCGATTGAGAACCGGCCGGTTTTGGCGATTCTCAAGAAGGTGGCTGAGATCGAGGTCGAACTTTCACTCGCGAAACAGGAGATCGAGCGTCGGAGAAAAACGGAAGATGAACTAAGGAGCCTGTCGATTACCGACGACCTCACCGGTCTTTACAACCGGAGAGGATTCAGCGCGTTGGCAGAGCATCAGCTTAAGGTATCGAGCCGTATGGGACAGGGGCAATTTCCTTCTCTATGCCGATCTTGACGGTCTCAAGAATATCAACGATACCCTTGGCCATAAAGGAGGCGACAAGGTATTGATCAGCACCGCTGATATTCTGCGAGACACTTACCGGAATTCAGATATCATAGCGCGTATGGGCGGAGATGAGTTTGTAGTTTTTCCCATTGGAAACTGCCGGAGACGATATCGACATGAACGTCTCACGCTTGCAGAAGAACATTGATCTTCATAACTCCCGGGAAGCGCCTGCTTCCATGATCTCGCTGAGTGTCGGAGTTTCTTTCTACGACCCCGAAGCGCCGTGTTCGGTAGACGAACTTTTGGCCAAAGCTGATCACGCCATGTACGAACACAAGAAACGCAAGAGAAGCCGGAGTCAATGATGTTCCGTAACCCTTCAGTGAAGAGTTCACTCCCCTCCTTTATAAGGAGGGGTTGGGGAGGTTTGAATATTTTTCCACAATACCCCACCAACCTCCCCTTGTAAAGGGGAGGATTTTTCCACCGGTCACTGAATGGTTTCGATGTCTCCCGTAATTTCCTTGACATGCTTCGTAAGAAGCTGTTATTGTTAAGTAATTTACAATAACTGTATCAGGACAAAAACTGCGTCTTTGTATCCCCCGCATTGCACCACGTTTTTCCCCCGAACAGAAAAAGAAAAGGAGTTTTATGGAATTTCAAGCATTTAAGCTTCACCCTCAGATTGCGGCCGGCGTTCAGGCGCTCGGCTATCATTACACCAACCCCAATCCAGAGCAAGGCGATCCCACCGGTACTCAGCGGACGGGACGTTATGGGGCTTGCGCAGACAGGTACCGGCAAGACGGCGGCCTTTGTGCTGCCGATACTGGAACGGCTGATAAAAGAACCTCGCAGTGGATGGGTACGCGCCCTGATTATCGCGCCAACGCGGGAACTCGCAGAACAGATAAATACCTCTATTATCGATCTCGGACGCCGAACGCAAATTCGGAGCACCTCGATCTACGGCGGCGTGAGCATAATCCCCCAGATAAAAAAGCTGCGCTCCGGGGTGGAAATCGTCGTTGCATGTCCGGGCCGGCTTCTTGATCATATCAATCAACGCACTATCAGCCTGTCACATGTGGAGGTGCTTGTGCTCGATGAAGCTGACAGGATGTTCGACATGGGATTCCTGCCTGATATCCGGAAGATCATAAGGTGTCTTCCCGCCAGGCGCCAGACACTTCTGTTCTCCGCAACCATGCCCGATGATATCCGCAAGCTGGTACAGGAAGTACTCCGCGACCCGATTACCGTGCAGGTGGGGCATATAGCGCCTGTGCATACGGTGTCGCATGCGCTTTATCCTGTAGACCAGCACCTCAAGACCGCGCTTCTCATGAAACTGCTGCATCAAACGGATACAGGGTCGGTCCTGATATTCACGCGCACGAAGCACAGGGCGAAGCGCGTAGGGGAGCAGCTGGAAAAGGCCGGATACCGTGCAGCGTCATTGCAGGGGAACCTGTCGCAGAACAGACGTCAGGCTGCGCTTGACGGGTTTCGTGAAGGCGCCTTTCAGGTCCTCGTTGCAACAGATATTGCTGCACGCGGAATCGATGTCTCAAACATTTCACACGTCATAAACTACGATATCCCGGACACGGTAGACGCATATACCCACCGCATCGGACGGACGGGACGCGCCGAACATACCGGGGATGCCTTTACCTTCATCACCCGTGAAGACGAGGACACGGTCCGCAGCATCGAGCGCATTCTCGGTGAAAAAATACAGAGACATATGATAGAAGGATTCGATTACAAAAAATCCGCTCCTGTACGCGATAAAGAGTTTGCCCGTCCGCCGCGCGAGCCACAGCGCCGCAAAGTACAGAAGAGGCCTGAGCAGGCCGGTCCTTCTGCAAAAACCGCTTATGGGAAAAGGGCGCACCAGAACCGTTCTCCGAAGTCCGTACAGAACGCTGCTCACCGGAATGCTTCCGGAGGTCACCCACGGTCGGCAGCCCAACGGAGCAAGGCTCACAAAACGGGAACATACAGAGCATCGCAGGAGCTGAGCAGCAGACAGTAAAAGGAGCAGGGTAATGGAGGGAAGAAATCGCTCTGATATAAGGCCGGGACTTCGTGTTTCGATCGTATTGAAGAAAGACCAGCGGACAGGAAAGCTCACCGAAGGAATTGTAAAGGATATCCTCACAAATTCTCCGTCACACCCTCATGGCATTAAGGTCCGGCTGCAAACCGGAGAGGTCGGCAGGGTAAAGGAAATATTGAAGGATTAATCCGAAATTTATAGATATTGCATGAAGAATATCATTTATATTCGAAAATAAATTCTTTCTCAATTTCTCTGGAGCTTTTTACCGATAACATGGTCATACGCCCGGCCACTTTTCTTATAGGATTTTATCTCTTCGCAAGATACAGGAAACGGACATAGACTGGAAATCTCTGTTTTCCCTCCTATCCAATATGCTTTTTTTGTGCTACTGTTTATTCCATGAAGTTCTGATGCAATACAGTGAAAGTTATCTCATGCAGAAGTAAGGAGCAATTATGGCAAAATACACCGCACCGATTGACGAGGACACCAGGCAAAGGATTCTTGCGCTTCCGAGAGGCATACATTTCCCGGATTTTATGAAGAAAGCCATCTCTGCTTTTGTCGAGGAACTTGAGAAGAATCCCGACCTGAAGCCGGAGAATTTCATCATCACGGTAACAGCAAGAAAAGACAGATCAGAGAGAAACTAAGTATCGGTTGCGAAAGGGGAGGGGCATAATCGTTCTCCTCCCCGTATGCAATATCCGGATAACGATATGAAAAAAAGCAGAATTCTGATTACCTGTGCAAAAGGGATTGCCCCTTATCTGAGAGAGGAACTGCTTCAGATGGGTTTCCCGGTGCTCTCTGAAACTGTTGCAGGTGTGGCGACTGAGGGGACATTGGAAGATACCTGCCGCCTTAATCTCTTCCTCCGAACAGGACACAGGGTGCTTTTCCTCATCAGGGAATTCACTGCAGAAGACGCTGAGCTGCTCTATGAAGAATTGTTGAAGATAGCCTGGGAAGAATACATCGCAGAGGATGGATATGTCTGTGTCACCTCCAGCGTGGATAATCCGAATATCAGGGACTCGCGCTATGCAAATGTAAGGTGCAAAGACGCGATTGTCGACAGGATACGGGAAAAATGCAGGCAGCGTCCAGACTCAGGTCCTCAGCAGGACAGAGCCGTGGTAAGTCTTTACTGGAAGGATGAGCACTGCTCTGTATATTTTGATACCTCAGGGGAGCCTCTCTCCCGTCGGGGGTACAGAAAAATCCCTATGTCTGCGCCGATGCAGGAGACACTTGCTGCTGCGATTATCATGGCTGCAGGATGGAGTGGCGCAGGGCATTGCATTAACCCTATGTGCGGCAGCGGTACTCTGGCTATTGAGGCTGCCCTCAAAGCCCTCAACCGTGCTTCAGGGATACTGCGTAACAACTTCGGATTCATGCACCTTAAGGGATTCGATAAACCGAAGTGGAACGATCTGCGTGCAGAGGCAAAAAGAGAGGCAAAAAGCAGGCTGGATCGCAGGATCATTGCTACCGATATCAGCAGGCAGGCGGTTGAAGCGGCAAGAAAGAATGCTGCTACGGCAGGCGTCGAACATCTCATCGAATTTGCCGTGTGCGATTATGGCGAAACTGAGGTTCCGGACGGATCGGGAATTGTGGTCATGAATCCGGAATACGGAGAAAGAATGGGGAAGATCAAAGAACTTGAAAGTGTATACAGGGGGATCGGCGATTTCTTCAAACAGAAGTGCAGGGGGTATACAGGGTATCTCTTCACGGGAAACCCCGACCTTGCAAAGAAGGTTGGATTAAAAGCGAAACGAAAAATCCCTTTTTTCAACGGTCCGATAGAATGCAGACTCCTTGAGTTTGAGTTGTACGAGGGAAGCAGGAAATATTCTACCGGAAACTGAGCGTATGACGGAGGAGGTCATGAAGGAAGTCGATCAAGCCGAACAGAAGCAGTTCAGCCTGGATGAAATCAAAGAAAGGGTCTCTCGCTGTCTCGGGCCTGACCGGGTGCAGAAACGATACAATATCATCACCGACACCACCGATTTCTTCAGGGTTGATTACGATGACGTAGTGATCCTCGGAAACAAACCGTATCTGATCAGAAACAACGAGCGGGAAGGCCGTTTCGGAATCGACGAACAGCAGAAGTTCTGGGTCAAGCGCGCGAGGGACCTTTCCGACGGCAGTGTAAAGATCATTAAGCTTGTCTTCCATGAGCGCTTTCAGGCGAAAGTCGGAGATATCGTGTTCGAATGCTTCAGAAGCCCCAAAAAAGAGGGGAGAATCCTTGACCTCACAAGAGGTCATTCCCGCTTTATGCAGGGTTTTTCGCTCACGGACTCATCGAACAACCTGATAAGGGTCATTGACTTTGTTAAGGGAAAGACGCTCGCCGATGCGGTCTTGAACTTTGGCAGAGACCACGAGGATTATTTCTCCAATCATTTCCCGTCGATATTCGAAGAATACATAGAACTGGTTGAGGCGATACGGTTTCTCCATCAAAAGGGAGAAAAACACGGTGATATCAGACGGGACCATATCATCAAGGAAGAGGGAACAGGAAACAGCCGCTGGATCGATTTCGATTTCAATTACCTGCACAAGGAGAATATGTTCGGCTATGACCTTTTCGGGTTGGGGAATATTCTTGTATACCTTACGGGGCGCGGAGATGTGACAGTCCAGCAGCTCAGGGATGCCGGTTCCCCGTTATTCGGCCGGTTGACGTCGTCTGACATGAACATTATATTCAATAACAGGATGGTAAACCTGAAGAAAGTGTATCCCTATATTCCTGATGCACTGAATTTTATCCTGCTCCATTTTTCTTCGGGCGCAAACGTATTCTATGAGAATACGGACCAGCTCCTTCATGACCTTTATGCAGCGAAGGAGCAGCTGAAAAGCATGTAACCTTAAGAATGAGGGGTGGACAGAGTATGGAATCAAAAAAAGCACATAACCGAAATATCCTTATTGCAGTCGACGAATCAGAAAATGCAGCCAGGGCAGTATCCTATGTCAGGGACCTCCTTAACGGGTTGCCGGGATTCCGGATCAACATTGTCACCATCATCCCTGAACCGTCGGAAGATTATTTTCAGTCAGAGAGTGAACAAACTGAATGGATGAAAGAAAAGAAAGCCTTATCACGCAGCATTGTTGAAGGGCACCGCAGATTACTTACAGACGCAGGATTCAGTGAAGGAGATGTCAATTCGGAGGTGGTAATCAAGACATGCCCCTCGATTGCTGAATGCATTCTTGCCGAGCAGGAAAAACTCGATTGCGGAGCTGTGGTTATCGGACGCCGGGGCATCTCCAAGAAGGAGGAATTTATTTTCGGGAGTACCTCAAGCAAGATCCTCCATACTGCCAAAGACTGCGCCGTTTGGGTCATCGAATAAGTTGCTTCTCAGCATTCAGATTGCGTGACCCTTATAGGGAAGGCATATGCAGCGGATGAATACCCATCGGCTCATACTTTGCTTATTTCCGGCAACCGCTTTATTTCTCCTGGAAGAATTCATATAATTGAGATAAATGCCCAATAGGGAGGATAGCATGAAAGAAAATAAGGATAACAGGAAAAAGTACTGGTATCTAATAGGGGCACTGGCAGTATTGGTTTTAATCGTATTCATATGGAAAGGTATAGAGGTAAGGAACATTCAGAAAAAGATGGCGGAGGAGCGTATTGTCCTGAACGAACATTACCGGAAGGTCATCATAAACAAAAACGAAGAAATGCTCCGCCTTGTAACGATACCATTCGTATGGGCAGTGAGAAAAGAAATGCTGAGAGAGAACTATGAGCAGATAAATGAGTATTTTGTGCAGTTTATCAAAGAGCAGGATGTGAAACAGATACTCATCGCAAAACCGGATGGCCTTATCGTGGTTTCTACTGACAAAAAGCTTGAAGGAATGTCATTCGCCTCGCTATATCCTCCTGATCTTCTGGAACAGGACACGGTATTCGTCAAAGTAAATGAAGATGAGACAGTATGGGTGGCTGCGCCCATATTAGGGCTTAACGCAAAGCTTGGAGTTCTTTTTATGATATACAAACCGAAGCCGGTGGATAATGCGCCGGCTGCCGAATAGTTTTCTCAGGAAGGAAGAATCTCTTTTGTGCAATAAACGCCCTGTGAGTTATTTGGCTTCTGATTAGTTCTTCCTCCGGCAAATAAACACCTTAAAATGTCATTCCCGCAAGTGCAGCGTGTCGGGAATCCTTCCGAATATAGCGCATACTGACAAGAATCGAAGAAGGATTCCGGACAAGCCGCAATTGACAGCACTGTAAATCTTTCATGTGTTTATTTGCCGGAGTACCAGACACCCCTCAACTCAATACAATCCATGCAGACATCAGGAAGGAGTCAGGGAGAATCACTGCGGCGCATTATTAGTGTCGACAAGCTTGATATATTCAATCAATTGTTTAATCTCTTTCTTCTGATTATAGTTTAAATCAATAAACTCAATACCCATTCCAATTCCCGGTTGTGAATTACTGACTTCTGCCTTCACCGTCAAAGCAGAAGGGATAGTTACATGAATCAAACTTCCTTTTTCAAGTGGGTGCAGGGTACTAACAAACATGCCATGTTCACATATATTTTGACTATACACTGACTTTTTGCCGTCTATCAAGATATCTTCCCTGAAGGGATATCGTTCATATTGTCTTCGTTCTTTTTGCTCTTGGTTATCCATCATTATTGTGATTCCGGTTAGGAATATAAACTATTTTATCAAATTGCGATTTCCCTGACTACAGGAAGCATGGCAGTCAATATAATTATGAGCAAAAGAGGTGCAAATTCTGTTTATGAGGTTTGTCGACAGCAATGCTGATCAGAACAATTTATAGAATGCCGGAAACATATTACAGTTTCCGCATCTGGTTTTTTAAGGAGAAACCGCGAAGGGTTGGGGCCTTGTTCCCTTTGTACTGGATGAGGACATTATGCGTCTCCCCAAGCGTGCCGGGCAGGATCAGTCTCTTGATCTTTGCGACTTCAAAAAGGTAATCCTTTGAATTCTTATACAGTTCGGTGATCATTGTATCGATGCCGAGTGATACAAGGTAAGTGCCTTGCTGGCAGAAGCCGAGCGTCATGAAGCCGTATTCTTCTCCCCATTTCTTCACCGAAGAAAAATTTACATGGGCGGTGATATCCTGATCTCCGGTATTCGTGAACGGGTCCTCGTTGACCTGATGCCTGAAGTAACACATGAGCGTACCCCTGTTCCGTTCTTCGCTGTAATATTCCTGTGACGGATGGCCGTAATCTATCGTAACGATAAACCCTTCTGAAAGAATACCGGACGCCGACCTGAGCCATTCCTTAATCCTGAGGTTTATCTCTGTTCTGTAACCAGGGGGGAAGGACAGGGAGAATTCTTCTAGATAACCGGAAAGGGCAGGGGTGCTTAAATCGCCTTTTGTTTCTTTGAATAGTCCATTTTCTGCAGTAACATAGATCTCTCTCAGGGTGTCCTCCATCTCAACGAGATGGACAGGAAAGGCGTCGAGCAGTTCATTCGAAAGAATGCAGCCGGAGATGATCCCAATTTCCTCCAGAAGAAGCACCCATTGCATTTTATGAGAAAAACCGCTGAGAAGTTTTTGCTGTTTCTCTCATGGAGGGATGAGGTTCGACTATCACATATCTCAGGGCGTAAAAGAACTCTCTCTTTGCGAGGTAATTGAGAAGATC
>CAVWBP010000004.1:0-38858 GCA_963753165.1 Thermodesulfovibrionales bacterium
CGGTTTGTATATCATAAAAAGAACTCCAAGTTTTGCGTTAAGCCCTAATATGGGCGCAGCCATCCATATTGTCTCATCTTCATTTAATTTGACGAATACCGTGTCCTGTTCCAGAAGATCAGGAGGATATAGCGAGGCGAATGACATTCCTTCAAGCTTTTTGTCAGTAGAAACCACGATAAGGCCATCCGGTTTTGCGATGAGTATCTGTTTCACATCCTGCTCTTTGATAAACTGCACAAAATACTCATTTATCTGCTCATAGTTCTCTCTCAGCATTTCTTTTCTCACTGTCCATACGAATGGTATCGTTACGAGGCGGAGCATTTCTTCGTTTTTGTTTATGATGACCTTCCGGTAATGTTCGTTCAGGACGATACGCTCCTCCGCCATCTTTTTCTGAATGTTCCTGACCTCTATACCTTTCCATATGAATACGATTAAAACCAATACTGCCAGAGCCCCTATTAGATACCAGTACTTTTTCCTGCTATCCTTATTTTCTTTCATGCTATCCTCCCTATTGGGCATTTATCTCAATTATATGAATTCTTCCAGGAGAAATAAAGCGGTTGCCGGAAATAAGCAAAGTATGGGCCGATGGGTATTCATCCGCTGCATATGCCTTCCCTATACGGGTCACGCAATCTGAATGCTGAGAAGCAACTTATTCGATGACCCAAACTGCGCAGTCTTTGGCAGTATGGAGGATCTTGCTTGAGGTGCTCCCGAAAATGAATTCCTCCTTCTTGGAAATGCCCCGGCGGCCGATAACCACAGCTCCGCATTCGAGTTTTTCCTGCTCGGCAAGAATGCATTCAGCAATCGAGGGGCATGTCTTGATTACCACCTCCACATTGACATCTCCTTCGCTGAATCCTGCGTCTGTAAGTAATCTGCGGTGCCCTTCAACAATGTTGCGTGATAAGGATTTCTTTTCTTTCATCCATTCAGTTTGTTCACTCTCTGACTGGAAATAATCTTCCGACGGTTCAGGGATGATGGTGACAATGTTGATCCGGAATCCCGGCAACCCGTTAAGGAGGTCCCTGACATAGGATACTGCCCTGGTTGCATTTTCTGATTCGTCGACTGCAATAAGGATATTTCGGTTATGTGCTTTTTTTGATTCCATACTCTGTCCACCCCTCATTCTTAAAGTTACATGCTTTTCAGCTGCTCCTTCACTGCATAAAGGTCATGAAGGAGCTGGTCCGTATTCTCATAGAATACGTTTGCGCCCGAAGAAAAATGGAGCAGGATAAAATTCAGTGCATCAGGAATATAGGGATACACTTTCTTCAGGTTTACCATCCTGTTATTGAATATAATGTTCATGTCAGACGACGTCAACCGGCCGAATAACGGGGAACCGGAATCCCTGAGCTGCTGGACTGTCACATCTCCGCGCCCCGTAAGGTATACAAGAATATTCCCCAACCCGAAAAGGTCATAGCCGAACATATTCTCCTTGTGCAGGTAATTGAAATCGAAATCGATCCAGCGGCTGTTTCCTGTTCCCTCTTCCTTGATGATATGGTCCCGTCTGATATCACCGTGTTTTTCTCCCTTTTGATGGAGAAACCGTATCGCCTCAACCAGTTCTATATATTCTTCGAATATCGACAGGAAATGATTGGAGAAATAATCCTCGTGGTCTCTGCCAAAGTTCAAGACCGCATCGGCGAGCGTCTTTCCCTTAACAAAGTCAATGACCCTTATCAGGTTGTTCGATGAATCCGTGAGCGAAAAACCCTGCATGAAGCGGGAATGACCTTTTGTGAGGTCAAGGATTCTCCCCTCTTTTTTGGGACTTCTGAAACATTCGAACACGATATCTCCGACTTTCGCCTGAAAGCGCTCATGGAAGACAAGCTTAATGATCTTTACACTGCCGTCGGTAAGGTCCCTCGCGCGCTTGACCCAGAACTTCTGCTGTTCGTCGATTCCGAAACGGCCTTCCCGCTCGTTGTTTCTGATCAGATACGGTTTGTTCCCGAGGATCACTACGTCATCGTAATCAACCCTGAAGAAATCGGTGGTGTCGGTGATGATATTGTATCGTTTCTGCACCCGGTCAGGCCCGAGACAGCGAGAGACCCTTTCTTTGATTTCATCCAGGCTGAACTGCTTCTGTTCGGCCTGATCGACTTCCTTCATGACCTCCTCCTTCATACGCTCAGTTTCCGGCAGAATCTTTCCTGCTTCCCTCGTACAATTCAAACTCAAGGAGTCTGCATTCTATCGGACCGTTGAAAAAAGGGATTTTTCGTTTCGCTTTTAATCCAACCTTCTTTGCAAGGTCGAGGTTTCCCGTGAAGAGATACCCTGCATACCCCCTGCACTTCTGCTTGAAGAAATCGCCGATCCCCCTGTATACACTTTCAAGTTCTTTGATCTCCCCCATTCTTTCACCGTATTCCGGATTCATGACCACAATCCCCGATCCGTCCGGAACCTCAGTTTCGCCATAATCGCACACGGCAAATTCGATAAGATGTTCGACGCCTGCCGTAGCAGCATTCTTTCTTGCCGCTTCAACCGCCTGCCTGCTGATATCGGTGGCAATGATCCTGCGATCCAGCCTGCTTTTTACCTCTCTTTTTGCCTCTGCACGCAGATCGTTCCACTTCAGTTTATCGAATCCCTTAAGGTGCATGAATCCGAAGTTGTTACGCAGTATCCCTGAAGCACGGTTGAGCGCTCTGAGGGCAGCCTCAATAGCCAGAGTACCGCTGCCGCACATAGGGTTAATGCAATGCCCAGCGCCACTCCATCCTGCAGCCATGATAATCGCAGCAGCAAGTGTCTCCTGCATCGGCGCAGACACGGGATTTTTCTGTACCCGCCTACGGGAGAGAGGCTCTCCTGAGGTATCAAAATATACAGAGCAGTACGTCGTTTTTCCAGTAAAGGTTGACCACGACCCTGTCTTTATCCGGACCTGAATCAGGACGCTGCCCGCGCTTTTCCCTGATCCTGTCGACAATGGCATCCTTGCACCTTACATTTGCATAGCGCGAATCCCTTATGTTCGGATTGTCCACAGAGGACGTCACACAGATATATCCATCTTCGGCTATGTACTTCTCCCATGCGATCTCCGACAGCGAATGATAGAGGTCGTCGGAGTTATGCGCAGTGAAATTCCCTGATGAGAAAAAGCACATGATGGCCGGTGCGGAGCAGGAGATTCAGGCGGCAGGTATCGTCGAGAGTACCCTCAGTCGCTACACCGGCAACGCTTTCGGACAGCACGGGGAAACCGATCTGAAGGAGTTCCTCCTTCAGAAAAGGGGTTATCCCTTTGGGACAGGTGATCAGAATTCTGTTTTTTTCATATCGTTACTCCGGATGTTCCATAAAGGGTAGGAAGCAATTATGCCCCTCACCTTTCGCAACCGATATTTGTTTCTCTTCGATCCGTCTTTTCTTGCAGTTACCGTTATGACAAAATTCTCCGGCAGCAGCTCAGGGTTCTTCTCAAGCTCTTCGACAAAGACATCGATCGCCTTTCGCATAAATTCCGCGAAGTGTATGCCTCTCGGAAGCCCAAGAATCCTTTGCCTGGTGTCCTCGTCAATGGGCGCGGTGTATTTTGCCATAATTGCCCCTTAATTTTGCATGAGATAACTTGCACTGTATTGCATCAGAACTTCATGGAATAAACAGTAGCACAAAAAAAGCATATTGGATAGGAGGGAAAATAAGATTTCCAGGTTATGTCCGTTTCCTGTATCTCGCAAAAATGAAAAAACCTATAAGAAAAGGTGCCAGGCGTATGACCATGTTATCGGTAAAGCCCCAGAGAAATTGATAAAGAATTTAATTTCGATTTCAAATGATATTTTTTATGCAATTTCTATAAATTTCGGATTAATCTTCAAGCAGTTTCTTTACCCTGCCTACTTCTCCGGTTTGGAGGCGGACCTTAATGCCATGGGGGTGTGACGGAGAATTTGTGAGGATATCTTTCACAATTCCTTCGGTGAGCTTTCCTGTCCGCTGGTCTTTCTTCAATACGATCGAAACACGAAGTCCCGGCCGTATATCAGAGCGATTTCCTCCCTCCATTACCCTGCTCCTTTTACTGCCTGCTGCTCAGCTCCTGCGATGCTCTGTATGTTCCCGTTTTGTGAGCCTTGCTCCGTTGGGCTGCCGACCGTGGGTGACCTCCGGAAGCATTCCGGTGAGCAGCGTTCTGTAGGGACTTCGGAGAACGGTTATGGTGCGCACTTTTCCCATAAGCGGTTTTTGCAGAAGGACTGGCCTGCTCAGGCCTCTTCTGTACTTTGCGGCGCTGTGGCTCGCGCGGCGGACGGGCAAACTCTTTATCGCGTACAGGAGCGGATTTTTTGTAATCGAATCCTTCCAGCATATGTCTCTGTATTTTTTCACCGAGAATGCGCTCGATGCTGCGGACCGTGTCCTCGTCTTCACGGGTGATGAAGGTAAAGGCATCCCCGGTATGTTCGGCGCGTCCCGTCCTTCCGATGCGGTGGGTATATGCGTCTACCGTGTCCGGGATATCGTAGTTTATGACGTGTGAAATGTTTGAGACATCGATTCCGCGTGCAGCAATATCTGTTGCAACGAGGACCTGAAAGGCGCCTTCACGAAACCCGTCAAGCGCAGCCTGACGTCTGTTCTGCGACAGGTTCCCCTGCAATGACGCTGCACGGTATCCGGCCTTTTCCAGCTGCTCCCCTACGCGCTTCGCCCTATGCTTCGTGCGCGTGAATATCAGGACCGACCCTGTATCCGTTTGATGCAACAGTTTCATGAGAAGCGCGGTCTTGAGGTGCTGGTCTATAGGATAAAGCGCATGCGACACCGTATGCACAGGCGCTATATGCCCCACCTGCACGGTAATCGGGTCGCGGAGTACTTCCTGTGTCAGCTTGCGGATATCATCGGGCATGGTTGCGGAGAACAGAAGTGTCTGGCGCTTGGAGGGAAGACACCTTATGATCTTCCGGATATCAGGCAGGAATCCCATGTCGAACATCCTGTCAGCTTCATCGAGCACAAGCACCTCCACATGCGACAAGCTGATAGTGCGTTGATTGATATGATCAAGAAGCCGGCCCGGACATGCAACGACAATTTCCACACCGGAGCGCAGTTTTTTTATCTGGGGGATTATGCTCACGCCGCCGTAGATCGAGGTGCTCCGAATTTGCGTTCGGCGTCCGAGATCGATAATAGAGGAATTTATCTGTTCTGCCAGTTCCCGCGTTGGCGCGATAATCAGAGCGCGTACCCATCCACTGCGAGGTTCGTTTATCAGCCGTTCCAGTATCGGCAGCACAAAGGCCGCCGTCTTGCCGGTACCTGTCTGCGCAAGCCCCATAACGTCCCGTCCGCTGAGTACCGGTGGGATAGCCTTGATCTGGATTGGGGTTGGTGTATGATAGCCCAGCGCCTGAACGCCGGCCGCAATCTGAGGGTGAAGCTTAAATGCTTGAAATTCCATAAAACTCCTTTTCTTTTTCTGTTCGGGGGAAAAACGTGGTGCAATGCGGGGGATACAAAGACGCAGTTTTTGTCCTGATACAGTTATTGTAAATTACTTAACAATAACAGCTTATTACGAAGCATGTCAAGGAAAACATTAACCCCGATACTCAGCACCGGGGAATTCGGGGAATCATTGACTCCGGCTTTTCTTGCGTTTCTTGTGTTCGTACATGGCGTGATCAGCTTTGGCCAAAAGTTCGTCTACCGAACACGGCGCTTCGGGGTCGTAGAAAGAAACTCCGACACTCAGCGAGATCATGGAAGCAGGCGCTTCCCGGGATGATGCCCCTGTAAGATGTTGAAGTAGGAAACGACCCCCGATTAGAATTGATTACCAGATCAAGCTAAAAGGAGATCGTTTTCTATGAAGAAAAGATACCGTAAGATGGAGAAAAAGGCAAACGGGAAAATACGAGAGATTAACGAAGGGGGTATATTGTTGGAGCTTCCTCTGCGGGTAGCTGGGGTTATCGAGAGTCTGCCTGAGATGATCAGGAAGTTGGCGCAGGAGGCAGGGCTGCTGCTCATGTCGGCGGCAATGGATTCCGAATGCGAAATGATAGCCGGGCCTAAGGACACAAAGAATCTGTTAAGGGTAGCCAACTGGTGGGGGCGCGATCTCAGTCCTGTGTATTACGACAAACAGAAGGTGCTCATAGACCGTCCTCGTCTTAGAGGCAAGGACAACAAGGAGATTGGACTTGCAACGTTTCAGGCTTTCCGGAATCCCAAGGGAATGAGGAACTCGGTAATGAAGAATATGGTCCTTGGCATATCGAGCCGCAATTATGAGGAGGCAATTGAAGGTTTCGTCAAAGGCTACGGAATAAAGAAATCAAGCGTAAGCAGGCATTTTGTAAAGGCTACTGCGGAACAGATGAGGGAGTTTATGGAGAAGGACCTCTCCGGGCTTGACCTTGTTGCGATATTTATAGACGGCATAGAATTCAAGGGGCATCTGCTTGTTGTCGCTTTGGGCCTGGATAAGGGTGGCAGAAAGCATATTCTGGGAATTTGGCAGGGGGCCACGGAGAACGCCACGGTATGTACAAGTCTTCTTGAGGACATAACCCGGCGAGGGCTGCACACTGGGAAAGATTATCTGTTTGTCCTTGATGGTTCAAAGGCTCTGAGGTCAGCAGTTGCCAAGATGTTCGGCACACATGTGGTAGTCCAGAGATGCCAGCAGCATAAGCGGAGAAACGTGCTTGATCATCTTCCCAAAGAGCATCAGCATGCCATAGATGCTCGCATCAGTGCGGCATACAAAATGGCCAGTTATTATGATGCCAGGAAATCTCTGGAATTGACTGTGAAATATCTTGAGAGGCTGAACCCCAGCGCTGCAGGCTCACTAAAGGAGGGACTTGAGGAGACGCTGACTATACATAAGCTTGGAGTTACCGGACTTCTGAGGAAGACCCTCTCAACGACCAATCCCATAGAGTCATGTTTCTCGGTTACACGGACAATCACCGGCAGAGTGAAACGATGGAGGGGAGATGATATGGTCCAGAGGTGGGCAGTAGCTTCTCTCTTGAGGGCTGAAAAGAAGTTTAGGCGCGTGAAGGGCTATAAGGAAATTCCGAAACTTATTGCTGCGTTGCAGCAGAAATCCGTTGACAGAAAGGAGGCTGCAGCTTAGGATAATGCGAGACGGGGCCTTCCTACTTCAACAAAAGAATGGGACAACCCCAATTTCAGAAGCACCAATGCAGTTGTCCCAATGTCATAGCAATCATTGTAACACCCATTCGTGTCTGGAAGAGTACAATAATGCCAAGCACCAGACACCGGGTCCTGCACTGAAGCCAACCAGGCCAGGCCTTTTTCGATCGATACATTAATCTGTTCCTCGGTTGCTGCGTCTGCAATGGAGATACTCAAATGCATCGTGAAGGCCAGAAAAATGGTGCAAATGAATATTCCGATACTGAATTTAGTGGTTCTCATAGCTCCCCCCTCTTGATAATTATTACAAAAAAAACCGAACTCACCGAATATTTCCTTCGGTAGCTCGGCCATCCTACAGATCCGGGACTTTCCGCCCTCTCTTTTCAGAAAGTTTGGCTTTGTCGAGAAACAATAATAAACGTTAATATTACTGAATGTTATATATACTCCTATCAAAATACAGAGTAAATGTCAATCACCAAAATGCTGGATGTCAAGGTAAATGCTGGAAACTCAACTTTGCATTTGCAACTGTCTACCTAATGGGGAAGCTCATGCATATAGTTGTGCACGTTGATTACCATAATAAATATATAATATTTCGCTATATTTAGTCGTTGTTTGTTACAAAAAGGAATTGATAGACAAAAAATGAATTTGTTCACGATTTTATTTGTACATAATAAATTGGTAAGTTATTGATATGAAATGAATATTGTGGTGCCGAAGGCGGGATTTGAACCCGCACAGCCTTTCGACCACTAGACCCTGAACCTAGCGCGTCTGCCAGTTCCGCCACTTCGGCAATGTAGTATTATACGTTTCTGCTTCAAAAAAATCATTACCACCATACCGGCAATCCCTCGGTCTTTGTCACGAGCCATTTCGTTCGTTCCTTCTCAAGGGTAAACTTCATATGGACGGGGTTCGGCAAATCGCCGAAAATGTATCCTGTCTCGCTGCCGATGGTAGCAACAACCCGAACATCCACCTCCGCGGTGGCGGTTTTTTCCTTCACCACTATATCAAGGTTCTCATATTCGACCCTGATATCGTTCATTTGCTGGAAGACCCGTTCCATGCCTTCTTTAATATACAGATAGGTGAATCCGTAGTCGTCGCGATAGTTGAAGGATACCTTTTCCATCACCTCATCAATATGCTCCTGTTCGATTGCGCGGGCGCCTTCCCTGAAAAGTTTCTTTATCCTGCTTTCATCAGAAGGCCAGAGAAAATAGAGGATTACCGGGAGGAGAAACAAAAGAAAGAGGAATATAATGGTTTTTTTGCTCATAGTAAAACTACTCTGTTACCGCGATAATTGCATTCTTTACTACCTGCAATAGTTTGTTCAGGTTCTGCTCGCTGATTATAAGGGGAGGCATAAGAACGATGACGTTTCCGAGAGGTCTTATGAGGACACCGTTTTCCCGTGCATGATACGCAACACGCCATCCCATTTTTTCAGACCAGTCATATACTTGTTTAGACTCTTTGTCTTTCACAAGTTCAACACCGGCCATCATGCCGGCATTCCTTACCTCTCCCACATGACCGAGTTCAGAGACCTCTGCAAGCCACAATTCGAGTATCCGGATTTTATTCTTCATTCCGGCTAGGATCTCTTCCTTCCCGAAAATATCCAGACACGCAATCGCTGCTGCGCAGGCAAGAGGGTTGCCTGTGTATGAATGGCCATGGAAGAATGTTTTTAATTCCCTGAATTCTCCGAGAAACGCATCGTATAGTTCATCGGTTGCCACCGTTGCCGCAAGAGGCATATATCCGCCGGTTATGCCTTTCGAGAGGCAGAGGATATCCGGGACAACCCCCTCGTGTTCGCAGGCAAACATTTTGCCCGTACGTCCGAACCCTGTTGCTACTTCATCCGCGATCATCAGTATGTTATATTTCGTGCAGAGTTCTCTCACCCCTCTCAGATATCCCGGAGGAGAAGTGATCATGCCGCCTGCAGCCTGTATGAGGGGCTCGATGATGAGTCCGGCAATCTCTCCTGCATGGAGCGAGAGTATCTCTTCCATTTTTGCGAGGCAGGCAAAGCTGCAGTCAGGAAATGTTTTGCCAAGCTCACACCGGTAACAGTATGGTGACGGCGCGTTGAAAGTTTTAAATAAGAGCGGGCCAAAAGCCTCGTGGAATATCCCGACTCCGCCAACGCTCACCGCGCCGATCGTATCGCCGTGGTATGCATTGTTCAGGGACAGGAAGGCATGCTTTCCCTCGATCCCCTTATGCTGCCAGTACTGGAAAGCCATTTTAAGGGCAACCTCGACCGCAGTGGAACCGTTGTCGGAATAAAATATTTTTGAGAGGCGTGGAGGATGAGGGGTGAAGGATGAACTTATAATCTTCATAAGCTTCTCTGCCAGTTTTATCGCGGGCACATTGCTCAGTCCCAGCATTGTGCTATGTGCAATATTATCCAGTTGCTCTTTGATCGCGTCGTCGATCTCTTTTTTCCTGTGGCCGAAAATATTCACCCATAGCGAAGAAACTCCATCGAGGTACCATCTTCCGTATATGTCTTTCAGAAAGCATTCCCTGCCCTCGGTAATGAGAATCGGCGTGTCTTCAGTCCACTCCTTCATCTGGGTAAACGGGTGCCAGATATATCGCTTATCGATTTCTTCGAGATGCCTGTTGTCTTCAAGAATTCCCATTCCCAGTTTCCCTCCTCAACTATACCATGCCTGATTTTCCTATTAATATCCGCTCGATGCCTGCATAATCTTTTCTTAACGCAATATCTCTCAATCCTCCCTGCGCCGCAATATGGCGAACCGCTTCCGCCTGACCGATACCCAGTTCAATCATTATGAAGCCGTTCTTCTTCAAATAAGACGTTGCCTTTGTGAGAATGGCGCGGTAATAATCAAGGCCGTCTTCTCCTCCGTCCAGCGCCTCACCAGGCTCCCATATGCGTATTTCAGGCTGCAGATTTATCAGATCATCATGTTTGATGTAGGGAGGATTAGAAATAATCAGATCAAACAGGGTATCTTTTCCGAGGGGCTCAAAAAGGTTTCCTCTGATAAACTGCGCGTTGTGAATACTGTTCAGCACAGAATTTTCTTTCGCGTATTCAAGGGCAACCGTTGATGTATCGGTTCCCCATACCTGTGCCTGCGGAAATGCTGCAGCAAGTGCGAGTGCGATACACCCCGAACCGGTACAGAGATCCAGAATATTACCCTTCCACCCTTCCCTCTTTACAGGGAAGGGATGAGGGAAGTGATATTTTCGTCATTCTGTGCGATTCGAGTCAGCAAATTTATTGCTTCTTCCACCAGCAGTTCCGTCTCCGGTCGTGGTATCAGCACCCCCTGTCCGACCTTTATCTTCAAACCGCAGAAGTCAACAGAACCGAGAATATACTGAAGAGGTTCTCTCTGCGCTCTTCTCTTTGACCGTGCGCGTATCGATTCCAGAATGCCATTCTTCACTTCAGGATTATTCCCGTACAAGACTGCTCTGTCGGCATCCATGCAATGTGAAATGATAATCTCTGCCTCTCTTGACGGACTATCCAGGCCGGTTTTTTCGAGATATTCTTTTGTTTCTCTTAGTACATCAAGAAATTTCATAGTTTCAGATAGTATTCCTCAGGCGAATAAATACCTTAATGTCATTCCCGCAAGTGAAGCGCGTCGGGAATCCTTCCGAATATAGGCGCATGCGGATAAGAACCGAAGAAGGATTCCGGACAAGCCGGAATGACAGCACTGTAAATCTTTCATCTGTTTGCCTGCCGGGTTACTAATGTGAGAAAAAACGTATTATGTTCCGATACTGTTTATTATTGTAAAGCTTTCAGTATTTAAAAAAAAGCCGAACAGCCTGCACACCAACATGCTGATCAGCCAAGACCGTTGTTCATAACGCCGTTACAATTAAAACAAATCCCGCTACCATCAGGAGTGCGCCGAGTAACCGCTCTCTGAAATGTTTCTCCCTGAAGAAGAGATATCCATAGACAACTCCGATGAGGATGCTGATTCTTTTCACCGAAATCATGTATGCAACCTGCACAAGGCTGATCGCAATCATGTGAGAAATAATCATGCATGAGTTGAAAAAACCCGGGACTGCAAGCTGCCTGTAGGCGCCGGATGCAAAGAAATTCTTTACCTCTGATTTTGCAGACCAGAGTGCAACTGGGGTAAAGACCAATGTCAGTGCGGTGAAGTATGTAATTCCGAAAAACAGCGGAGACGAGTGCTCTATGGCCATCTTTCCCAGAGGCGAAGTGAAACTGTAGAGAATCGAAACAGCGATCATGAGGACAGATCCGCGTTCTCTCGCAATCGCCTTCAGAGGTTCCAAAAAACCTTTCCGTATCCTGGTAATATTCAGCGTATAGCTGCCCGCTGCGATAAGAAATATTCCGAACCCTCCTCTCAGCGATACCTCTTCGCCCAGCATAAGGTAAGACACCACAATCAGGAAAAGCGGGGTAAAAGAGAGAAACGGCAGGGTAAGACTGAGAGGCGAACAACGCAGCGCTTTTGTGTAAAGAATCAACGCGATAACCTCCAGGGGGAGAGCGAGCAAAAAGGCTCCAAAAAATGTGCTGTCGAGTTCCGGCACCGGAACCCGGAAATACAGCAGGAACAGCAGCGGCATGGTGAAGACAAGCCTGAACCACGCAACAAGGTATTCATTGGTATTTCTGAGCGCCTTTTTTGTAAGGGCATCACTCGTTGCAAGGGTAAATGCCGAAATAAGAGCATAGGAAATCCAAAGGTGCGCCATCCATACATCATAATGCAAATATACACTTTTTCATAAGACCTGACTTGTTTTCCCGATTCAAAATGAATATTTGACTAAGGGCCAATATTGACCATTAATACGTATTTTTACGTAGCAGATTGACTCATATTGTTGAAAAAAATACAGAAAAGCAGCATTTCGCATAATATTTGTTGACAGTCATTATGTTCTGTGATAAATGTTTTATAGAGTATATGAAATTAAGTATTCACAGGTATGAATGTCTTTAATATCGTTGTATTACTCACACTTTAACAAAAGGGGGATTTTATGAGTGTTTTGACGCGGAGAGACTTTTTGAAAGTGTCAGGATCAGCTGCAGTCGGTCTGACAATGAGTCAGCTTGGGTTTGATCTCACTCCTGCACAGCTTTATGCCGCTGAACTCAGGATTAAGGATGCCAAGGAAACACCTTCCATCTGCTGTTTCTGCTCCGTTGGCTGTGGCATTCTCGTGTCGACCAACAAACAAGGCAAGGTCATCAATTCCGAAGGCGACCCTGATCACCCCATCAGTGAAGGCGCACTTTGTGCCAAAGGAAGCGCTTCATACCAAATCGCAGTGAACGAAAACCGTCTCAAGAAGGTCCGCTACCGTGCCCCGAACAGCGCTCAGTGGAAGGAAGTAAGCTGGGAATGGGCGCTCGACAAAATCGCAGCGAACATCAAGAAGAGCAGGGACAAGAGCTTTGTCGAGAAGAACAAAGACGGCAAAGTGGTAAACCGGACCGACGGGATCGCATCCGTTGGGAGCGCCGCAATGGACAATGAGGAATGCTGGTTTTTTCAGACGTTCCTGAGATCACTCGGCCTCGTTTATATCGAGCATCAGGCCCGTATATGACACAGCGCCACTGTAGCGGCTCTGGGAGAGTCGTTCGGACGCGGCGCAATGACAAACCATTACATTGATTTCAGGAATTCTGATGTCATCCTCAACATGGGCGGCAATGTAGCAGAAAACCATCCTGTTTCCTTCAAATGGGTGCAGGCTGCCCGCGATAAAGGTGCAACATTCATCCATGTAGATCCACGTTTTACCCGTACTTCTGCGAAAGCTGATATCTATGCCCGTCTCCGTTCAGGAACGGATATCGCATTTCTCGGCGGGCTGATCAAGTATATTCTCGACAATGAACTCTACGATGAGTTCTATGTGAAGAACTATACGAATGCCACATTCATCTTAAACGATCAATACGGGTTCGACGACGGCCTCTTTGCCGGATACGACCCGACAAAACGTTCCTATGACAAAGCGAAATGGGCCTTCGAAAAGGATGAAAAAGGCATCCCCAAGAAAGACATGTCCCTCAAGGATGAGAGATGCGTCTTGCAGCTCCTCAAAAAACATTACTCCCGGTATACCATAGAAAAAGTTGTCACCATAACAGGAACATCGCAGGATGATTTGGAGAAAGTATATAAGACATATGCCGCAACAGGTGTCCCTGACAAATCAGGAACCATTCTTTACGCAATGGGATGGACACAGCATACAGTCGGAACGCAGAATATCCGCACTATGGCCATGATCCAGTTGCTTCTTGGCAATATGGGGATAGCCGGCGGCGGAGTGAATGCGCTTCGCGGCGAATCAAATGTTCAGGGGTCAACAGACCATGCGCTCCTCTTCCATATCATCCCGGCATATATGCCTACGCCAAGGGCCAAATAGCAAACCCTTGCCGACTACAATGCAACGACACCCAAGACCAGCGATCCAAGAAGCGCAAACTGGTGGCAGAACAGGCCAAAATATATCGCAAGCCTTCTTGAAATCGACGTTTGGCGACAAGGCTACAAAGGAGAATGATTTCGGCTATTCCTGGATGCCGAAGCTTGAGGATACGCAGAACGCATCCTGGTTAATGCTGTTCGATGAGATGTATAAAGGGAAGTTCACCGGCTTCTTTGCCTGGGGTATGAACCCCGCCTGTTCAAGCGCAAACGCAGGCAAAGTGAGAGAGGCTCTGACAAAACTCGACTGGATGGTAAATGTCAATGTATTTGACAGTGAAACAGGCTCTTTCTGGAAAGGACCGGGGATGGACCCCAAGAAGATCAAGACCGAGGTCTTCCAGCTTCCCTGTGCTGCCTTCATGGAAAAGGAAGGGAGCATCACAAACAGTGGCCGCTGGAGCCAATGGCGATGGAAAGCAACCAATCCTCCGGGAGATGCAATGCCTGACAGCGAGATCATGTATGAACTCATGAAGAAAGTAAAAGCACTTTATAAGAAAGAGAAAGGGGCATTTCCTGATCCAATTTTAAACCTGAAGTGGGACTACGAAACAAAAGGGAAGTTCGATATCCATGCAGTTGCCAAAGAAATTAATGGATACGATCTCACTACCGGCAAACTAGCAGCGAACTTTACCAAATTGAAAGACGACGGAACAACCTCTTGCGGGAACTGGCTCTTCTCAGGCAGTTACACAGAAGACGGGAATATGGCTGCCCGCAGGAAGAAAGACGATCCGACCGGTTTAGGTCTTTTCCCGCAATGGGCATGGTGCTGGCCGGTCAACAGGAGGATTATTTACAACCGCGCCTCTGTTGATCTGGACGGGAAACCCCGTAATCCGGCAAAGGCCGTCGTAAAGTGGGATGCTGAAGCGAAAAAATGGATCGGTGACGTGCCTGACGGAGGATGGCCGCCGATGGGCACAGAAGGGTTCTATCCATTTATTATGAAACCTGACGGGGTTGCTTCGATCTTCGGCCCCGGTCTTGGCAGACGGTCCGTTCCCGGAGCATTATGAACCTCTCGAATGCCCGATCGAAAAAAATATTATGTCCAACCAGAGGATAAACCCTGTTGTCAAGATCTTCGAAGGAGGTCCTGATACCTTCGCAACATGCGATCCCGAAGTACCCGTTTGTATGTACTACCTACAGGGTGACAGAACACTGGCAGACAGGCGTTCTCACACGCTGGCTGCCGTGGCTGCTTGAAGCTGAGCCCCAGATGTTCTGCGAGATGAGCCAGGAACTCGCGAAATTAAGGGGGATCGAAAATGGCGACAAAGTTCTTGTTGAAACCTCCCGCGGAAAAGTGGAAGCAACCGCGATTGTTACCTTGCGGTTCAAACCCTTTGTCATTGCAGGACAGACAGTCCATCAGATCGGCATCCCCTGGCACTTCGGCTGGCTGCATCCGAAAGACGGCGGTGACAGTGCAAACCTGCTGACCCCGACAGTCGGTGATCCGAATACTATGATTCCCGAATCAAAGGCATTCATGGCAAACGTGACAAAAATAACGGCCCAAAAGGCCGGGAAAGCATAAGGGAGGTGATCATAAATGGCTTTGATAAATCATTTTTCATAGATACATCAAAATGTACTGCTTGCAGGGGTTGCCAGATAGCGTGCAAACAGTGGAATATGAACCCGGCCACCAAGACAGTGCAGCGGGGAAGTCATCAAAACCCTGAAGACCTTAGTTTTGTCACTTTCAAACTGGTGAGGTTCAGCGAACTTGAAGTGGATGGAAAGCCGAAATGGTATTTCTTCCCAGACCAGTGCAGGCACTGTATGACGCCTCCGTGCATGATCACTGCCGAGTCCCTGAAGTACAAGCACATCACGAAAGACGAAAAAACCGGTGCGGTGGTGTATAATCCCAAAGATCAAGGTCAAACCAAAAGATGCAAAGACAATCAGGGAATCCTGTCCATGGGACATCCCCCGATGGGATGAAAAAACCCAGGGTATGGCGAAATGCACAATGTGTATCGACAGGATCAGAGAAGGAATGCTGCCTGCCTGTGTCAAAACCTGCCCAACGGGAGCCATGAACTTCGGCGACAGGGACGCAATGCTCGATATGGCAAACAAGAGGCTCGAACAACTGAAGAAACTCTATCCAAAAGCCCAGTTGCTGAATGCGGATTTCCATCAGGCAGTCTACCTTGTAATAGATGATCCGCAGAAATATCACAAATATGCCCTGCTCCAGGAGCAGGAAATGACAAGGATTGCAGCCATTAAGAAAATGTTCAGGCATATAGCGGACTTCGTGCCGCTTGCAGGCTAAGCACCAGCTTATCTCACAAAAAGAAAACGGCCTGTTTCGGGATTCCTTGAGGCAGGCCGTTTTCTTGTGTACAATGGACAAGGGGAAAAAGCGATGAGAGACCTGGCGAAAAATCTCAGAGAAAGAAAACCTGCTTATGCAGAGTTCATTGATTTTTATGAACAACTATACATTGCACAGGAGCAGGCAAAAAAAGACCTCGTCAGCCCTCCGTTCAAATCCGGAAAACCTGGAATCGAAGCGGGGCTGAAAGAAGGGTTTCCGCTTCTTGATAAACCGGAGATCCCTGTTGATGTCCTTTCTTCTGTTGCACTCTTTACAAAACTGCTTGAAATCGGCAGGCACGTGAACCGGAAGTTACAGCAGAATATAGAGAGTATCGAACACGCAATCAGCAGCGAACGTCTGGATATCGGAGAACTTATCAGACGACATTCTGACGAAATATACAGGGATGAAATGGCCGTGCATGCGGGGATCGACCGCTCAGTTCTCAAGTTTCTTGTCCACATGAGCATCCAGCCTTCGCTGCAGCTTCTTGGTGAGCAAATCAAAGATACAGTGGATACCAGGAGCTGGCTGAGAGGATATTGTCCTGTATGCGGTTCTTTACCCCTGGTTTCTGCCCTGAAAGGTGAGGGACAACGTTTTTTCCTCTGCTCTTTCTGCAGGTTCGAATGGCAATCCGAACGGTTGAAATGTCCCTTCTGTGAAAACAACGACCATCAGACACTGCACTATTTTTATGCAGAAGACGATGAAGCCTGCAGGGTCGACCTATGCGAAAAATGCAAAACGTTTATCAAGACTATTGATACACGAAAGCTCTCTTATGAACCGGACCTGCATCTTGAGGATATCTCCACAATCCATCTCGATATCCTTGCTTCGGAAAAGGGTTTTTCCAGACCGGTGTCCTCACCATGGGGAATGGAATAAACGCTTCTCTGTATCTGAAAAACTCTGTGATTTTCAGCAGGATATTATACTATTTTAAATTACACATGATATAATAATTGTAAATTAATATTAATACTGTATGTCTGATACCATAGGTATGGTTGCTGAACAGGGAGATCAAAAGAATAGCATTCTCCGCCTGTTGAAAGAAGCGGTTGAAGCCCTTCCGATAGGAATAACCGTCAGCAATGAATACGGAAAAATCCTCTATGTCAACCTCGCAGAGGCAAAAAATCACGGATATACTGTAGAAGAGCTGATCGGAAAAGACTGCAGAATTTTTGCGCCCGAAGACCTCTGGAGTTCCCTGTCTTTTGACGAAATACATCTGAAAGGCATCTGGAAAAGAGAGAGTATCAATACCAGGAAAAACGGCGAGTTATTCCCTGTCCAGCTGATATCTATTGCGGTGAAAGATACAGAAGGAATCCCGGTCGGGATCGTCGTTGCCTGTGAAGATATTACCGACCGGAAAAAAGCAGAAGAAGAGCTCATGCAACGTCAGGAAGCGCTCCGTCAAATGGAGAAAATGAAAGTATACGGGCAGTTGACCGCCGGGGTTGCCCATGAAGTAAGAAATCCGCTCAATGCCATTCTCGCAATAACCGAAGCATTATTCCTTGATCTCGGAGACAAGCCGGATTTTCAATCCTATCTCGCGCATATCCGCATACAGGTCGACAGGCTTTCACGCCTCATGGAAGATCTGCTCGAACTGGGGAAACCCCTCATCCAGTCGCGTCTGAAAAAAGAGTCTTTATTTGACATCCTGCATTCCACAATTGCGCTCTGGAATCAATCACCCCCGTCACTTTCTCATAAAGTGCAGATTGATGTCCTCAGCGCACAGAATCACCTGTATGTCATTGCCGACAACCAAAAACTACAGCAAGTCTTTTTCAACTTGCTGGAAAATGCATCACAGCACAGCCCTGAAGAGAGTCAGATAAGGATGAAGGTCCTCAAACAACATGGCAACACTGCCCTGATCTCTGTGACGGATGAGGGCACAGGAATACTCCCTGAAAATTTATCCAGGGTTTTTGAACCGTTTTATACGGTGCGCAAAAAAGGCACAGGTCTTGGCCTGAGCATTGTGAAACATATAGTCGAAGCCCATGGCGGCCACGTGAGAATCCGGAACAACGATCCGATGCCCGGCTGCACTATCGAAGTCAGTTTGCCAATCATCGAGGAGGAAACATGTATGAAAACGAATATACTGCTTATCGACGACGAAGACTCGATCCGTTTTGGATTTTCCCGGTATCTGTCGAAAGCAGGCTACAGTGTTCAGGAAGCGTCCTCCCTCGCTGCTGCACAGAAGACGCTTCTCTCACAGCGTTTCGATGCAGTCCTGCTTGACCTCAACCTTCCCGAAGGGAATAGCATCGACTGGATCAGCGAACTGAGAGAGAATTATCCTGATCTCTCAATTGTGGTCATTACCGGGTTTGGCGACGTCCCTACCGCAGTCGAAGCCATGCGCCGGGGAGCAGATAATTTCCTGACAAAACCCGTCAATATGGCGGACCTGGATCTCTATCTCAAGAAGAGCCTCGAACTCGGAACCCTGAGAAGAAAAATTCTCACCAACCAGAGACTCGCGAAAAAAGATACCCTGTATTTCGGCACAAGCCCGGGAATAAAGAAAGTCCGGGAACTTATTGATCTTGCAGCACGCAACACTTCCCCTGTCATTCTCCTGGGAGAAACCGGCGCGGGAAAGGGTGTTCTCGCACTATGGATCCATGAGCACAGCGCATGCAGTGCAGCGCCTTTCGTTGAGCTGAACTGCTCAAATCTCAGGGGCGATTTGCTTGCCAGTGAACTGTTCGGCCATGCGCGAGGGTCTTTCACCACCGCGGTGCAGGACAGGCAAGGACTCATAGAGATCGCAGACGGCGGCACTCTTTTCCTGGACGAAATCAGCGATATGGATATCGGCGTCCAGGCCCAGTTCCTCAAGGTTATCGAAGAGAAACATTACCGCAGGCTCGGCGAGGTTAAGATGAGGAGGAGTGAATTCAGACTGATCTGCGCATCAAACCGCGATCTCCTCGAAGAAATACGGAGCGGAAACTTCCGCAAGGACCTCTATTTCCGGATCAATGTTTTTCCGATCCTGATCCCTCCCCTTCGCGAGAGGCCCGAAGATATTCCCGGACTCGTCCGGAATCTCCTTGCTTCATTGGGAGCACATGATACTGAACTATCGAGAGAGTGCATGCAGTTGCTTGAACAGTATGAATGGTCAGGAAATATTCGTGAACTCAGGAACGTCCTTGAGCGGGCGCTTCTCCTTTCCCAGGGAAAACAGTTGAGTCCGGAATATCTTATAGGCCTGGATTCTTCCCCGATATCTGTTGATCACACGGATAAAGATACAAGCGACCTGACACAATTGGAAGAATCTCATATCACAACCACCCTGCAGCGGTTCAAGAACGATACCAGGAAGGCTGCAGAAGCTCTCGGTATCTCCCGTGCAACCCTTTACCGGAAGCTCAAAAAAATTGAGAACAAATAACCCGACTCCCTTTGACCGTTTATTCCCCGGCAGGACATCTCTCTTACCCGGTAAAAAACCTTTTTGTTCTGTCGATACACAAATTGCGAATGTATTCACGAAACTGAGAAAGTCACTCGACCAATGAACACAGAATCCTATGGACTTCCACGGCTTTAAAGCTGAAAATCGTCTGGCATTTATTTTGCTTTATATTTGCTTAAATAAATAGGGAGGGCCTTAATCATGACACTGATTACGGTGCATCGGTAAAAGGAGCATTTCATGATAAAACATGTCTTACTGATTGACGACGAGACAGCTATTCTTATGGCCTTTAAAAAACTCCTCCAGAGTCCGGGGATTGAAATAGATACTGCAGACAGCAAGGAATCGGCACAATCGGCTTTGAACCGGAGAGATTATGCTGCAGTGATCGCTGACCTCAGACTCGGGGATACCGGAGGGGAAGAGGGTCTTGAGATTTTGCGGTTTGTAAAAGAGCATAACCCCGCAGTCCCGACTATTCTGATCACCGCATATGGCAATCCTGAAGTCATGGAAAGAACATATAGGTTAGGCGCGGACCTCTATCTGGAGAAACCGGTTTCGAGCAACACACTGAAGGATGCGCTGAAAAAACTGGGAGTGCAATAAGCACTGCCTGAAAAATTTAAAAAATGCTGTCGAGAGAGACTGACATCATGTTTAATTTCCTCGACCTCATCAAGAAACAACGGAGGAAGAGAAAAATGAGATCAAACCTTTGACTGGAACTCAAGCACTTTAGACTCATCATTGGCCATAGTCGACCGGCCGTCAAATATACCGCCCTCGCTGATAGTCAATTTGGTCGTCACAGTATTCCCTGTAACCCGCCCTTTAGACTTTATCTCGATGATTTCCTTTGCCCTGAGATTGCCGTCGACGCTTCCGCCGACGATAATGCCCCGCGCGGTGATGTCGCCCCTTACAGATGACTTTTCCCCTAAAATCACCCAGTCAGCCTGTACGTTCCCTTCAAGCTTCCCGTCTATGCGCAGAGTGCCTTTTGTTTCTATATTCCCCTTGAACTCAGAGTTTGCTCCGACAAAAGATTCGAGTTTCTCCGTATTTTTTGTAAACATCACGTTCTCCCTTCCTTGTAGTCTGCAGGATTTACCGGTTTTCCTTCTTTCCAGATTTCATAATGAACATGGGGGCCAGTCGAACTGCCTGTGGATCCGACATGGGCAATCACCTCTCCTCTTTTAACTTTCTGCCCCACCTTTACTACATTCATCTTGTTGTGAGCGTAGAACGTTGAGAAACCATGGCCATGCTCAAGAACTACAAGGTTTCCGCTCCCGCCGTTCCATCCGGAAAAGCTTACTACCCCGTCAGCGGTTGCCTTGACCACATCACCGGTGCTTGACGAAATATCCAGCCCTGAATGAAAGTCTCTTCCTCCGCGGATCGGATCAGTCCGGCTTCCGAAATGGGATGAAATAGTACCGTCTACCGGGAACCCCTTCGGAGTTGCAGCATAAATATCCCGCTGAACACGCAAATAATCTCTTATTTCTCCTACACTTTCAACTGTTATCTTAATCTGTTGCTTTAGGTTATCCATATCAATCGAGCCACTATCAGAGGTATCAATGTTCATAAGCACCTCTTCTTTGGATTCATGGGAAAAGAGCTTGCTGAATTGAGCCTCAGCCCTCTTTAACGCAGAGATGGTGTTCTTTAATTCCAAAAACTGTTCTGAATAATAGTTCAGGTTTTGCTTCATGCGATAATATTCAAATGTATCAATGGCAATAGATAAAATGTAACCAACACCGATACAACTGAGGAGTAATGTTGTCACAATCCCGGCAAAAGGAATCTTAAAATTTAAAGGCTTGTTTTTGCTGTGGGGAACAAACATGATGGTGACAGGAGTGAATGCTTTTTTAATGAACTTCTTTATTTTAAGAATATCGGACACTCTTTCCTCCTTCCTCTGTATTTCCTATAATAAATGCCTTGTATCCTGTTTTTTTCAGGAGTGAGACCGTTTTTTCGCTCTGGCTGTTCGAAACGACCATAATATATCCGATGCCCATGTTGAAGATATTCTTCATTTCAGCGTCTGTAATAGAGCCGGCCTCCTGAATCAGCCGGAAAATCGGCTGCACAGGCCATGATCCATCCTGAATATGCGCGCACACCCCTGAGGGAAGTATCCTCGAAAGATTTCCCGGAAGACCTCCTCCGGTTATATGCGCCATCCCTTTTACTGATACTCTGTTCCTGAGCGCTTGAAACGCCTTTACGTAGATCTTTGTCGGTTTCAATAATTCTTTCCCGAGTGTCTTTTTCAGTAAGGGGATATACGTATCTATCCCTGTCTTCTTTTTCCCGAAAAATATTTTTCTGACAAGAGAATAGCCGTTGCTGTGGAGTCCGTTTGAAGAGATACCGATGAGAACGTCTCCTGCTTTTATTTTTGATCCGTCTATGAGTTTATCCTTATCCACTATCCCTACGGCAAACCCCGAAAGGTCATATTCGTCTTCACGATAGAAACCCGGCATTTCTGCTGTTTCTCCTCCAATGAGAGAGCAGCCTGACTCCTTGCAGCCTTTTACTATCCCCCTGATAACCGCAGTTGCATCCCGTGATCTGAGCTTTCCGGTCGCAAAATAGTCGAGAAAAAATAGCGGTTCTGCGCCTGAAGTGAGTATGTCGTTGACACACATGGCGACAAGGTCTATCCCTACCGTATCGTGCCTGTTCATCATGAAGGCGATTCTCAGTTTTGTGCCGACTCCGTCGGTGCCGCTCACGAGGACGGGATTCTTATAATTTTTCAGGTCAAGATTGAAAAGCGCGCCAAACGATCCGAGACCGGTCAGGACTTCCTTGCGGAAAGTCCTCTTCGCCATAGGGGCAATACGCGCAACAAATCTTTCCCCTTCGGCAATGTCGACACCTGCTTTTTTGTAGGTTAACTCTTTTTTCATTTCGGTTAATGAAGGGAAGGTTTTTCGCCTTCTTATTTTGCATAAATATGCACTTGAGCGCAAGCTTTTTTCATATGTTTTAATAAGCAAAAAATGAGCCAGAAGTGGAGTGCTATACGTTTTTAATGATGGGGCGAGGATCTTCCCTATGTATTATTTGTCGTGCAGCGTTTTATCTGTTCCGATGTGCCCGGTTCGATATGCACGATTACATCTACCACCGCCGGGAATTCATTCTTGATCTCTGCTTCTATCCGGTCGGCAATAGCATGTGATTTTTCCGTGGTCATGTCCTTGTCTACAAGAACATGGAGATCAAGATACACGGCATTCGTTGTTCCCCTTGTCCTGATCTCGTGGCATCCCTTTACCCCGTTGATGCTTTTCAGAAGATATTCTATTGCAGAAGTATCAATGCATACGCTGTCGACTAACACATTTGAGGCGGTTTTTATTATCTGAAAGCCGATCCGTGCAATAAAGAACGTGATGACGATACCAACGAGCGTATCAGCCAGGTGATACCCCATTTTCGTGAACACAAGACTGAGGATAACAGCGACCGATGCGAAAATATCGCTTTTTGTATGCATAGCGTCGGCGACAAGAAAGTCGCTGCCGAGCTTTTTTCCTTTTCTCGATTCATAGAACATCACAAAAAAATTCACCCCGATGGTAACGAGCATGACGGCGAAACTCGTCCCGGTCACTGAAGTCCTGTGGTCCTCAAAAAGGGAGAGATAGACTTTCTTCAGTATCTGTAAGCAGGAGAGAAAAATCATGACGGCGATAATAATAGTGAACAGAGTTTCGTATTTTTTATGACCGTAAGGATGTTCTTCGTCAGGCGGGTGTGAGGCGATCCAGATACCGATCAGTCCGATGATATTCGATACCCCGTCAAAAAAAGAGTGGAACCCGTCGGATGTCATGGCGATGGAATTGGTGAGATAACCGTATACAGCTTTCGCAAGGGCAACCGCTGAGTTAAGGAGGAGCGTAAGAAGGAGTACTTTGCGTACTTCTGCGGAATAATCTGTCTTTACTGGAAGATGGGATTCCATCTGGACCTGAACTCGACAAAGGCTCCTTTCTCTATAGATTTTCTCATATTCCTGAAGAATTGCAAATAGAAAGAGAGATTGTGGATTGTATTGAGTCTCATGGAGAGAATCTCTTTAGAGAGAAACAGGTGCCGCAGATATCCGCGTGAGAAGTTCCTGCACGTATAACAGTCACATTCCGGATCAAGGGGACTGCGGTCCGCCCTGAATTCTTCCCTTTTAATGCTGATTCTGCCCTGACTGGTAAAGAGCGTTCCATTCCGTGCATTCCTTGTCGGCATCACACAATCAAACATGTCGAACCCGGACGCAACAGCCTGCAGGACGTCTCCGAGATCACCGATGCCCATGAGATACCTCGGTTTCTCAGGAGGGAGGAGCGGTGCGGTGAAGGAGATCATTCTGTGCATATCCTCTTTCGGTTCCCCGACGCTGAGACCTCCGGCAGCATATCCGTCAAACCCTATCCTTATGAGTTCCCCGGCGCTTTTTTCCCTGAGGTCCTCGAACAGGCTCCCCTGGACGATCCCGAACAAGGCCTGCCCTTCCGTCTGCAGTTCCCTGCACTGTTCAGCCCACCGGATTGTTCTGGAAAGAGATCCGGCGGCGTGTTCGTAGGATACTGGATAGGGGGTACAATCGTCGAGCACCATTGCAATGTCCGAACCGAGAGCCTGCTGAATCGCCATTGCCTCCCTGGGCCCGAGAAAATGCATCGATCCGTCAAGGTGCGATTTGAAATGCACACCGTCGTCTCCAATCTTTCTCAATGCTGAAAGACTGTAGATCTGAAACCCGCCGCTATCGGTAAGGACCGGCCGGTCCCAGTTCATGAAGGCATGGATGCCTCCGAGCGACCTGACAACCTCATGTCCCGGACGGAGGAAAAGGTGATAGGTATTGCAGAGGACAATCTCCGCACCTATCTCTTTCAGTTCATCGGGAGACATCGCTTTCACCGTGCCGATAGTGCCCACCGGCATGAAAGAAGGAGTACGCACAACTCCCCTGCCCGTCTCAAGGACACCGGCACGAGCGTTCCCGTCAGTGTATTCAAGAGTAAATCTCATGAGATGCTATACTTTCCCGACGGTAGTATCAAATGCGGATTTTGTACTCTTTTATCTTCGATCTCAGGGTATTCCTGTTGATGCCGAGTGTCTTCGCGGCCTTCAGCTGATTTCCACCGGTCTCATGCATGATAATATTGATAAGTGATTTTTCCACTTCCGACATTACAGTCGGGTATAGATTGCAGTTTTCGAGTTTCGTCATCTCATTCAGATACCGTTTGAGCTTTTCTTCGAGAAACTCCTGAATGGAGTAAGACCCTACGTTGTCAATACAGAGGTCTTTCTTGCAGATGACCGGGGAGTTCGATACAATCGCTGCCTTCTTCACCATGCTCTCGAGTTCCCGGATGTTTCCCGGCCAGTCATACTTGAGGAGAAAATCTTTTGCGTCCTTCGAAAAATCTTTCGGCCCGGTCTCATATTTTTTTACGACCTCGTTCAGGCAATATTGTGCGAGAGGAAATATATCGTCCCTTCTTTCCCTGAGAGGCGGCATCTTGATATGGCATTCGTTCAGGGCATCATAAAGATCTTTTCTGAATTCCCCTCTTTTCACACACTTCCTGAGGTCTTTCGTTGTGGTCCCGATCACCCTGACATCAGACTGAAGCGCTGTCCTTTTTACGCCGCCGGTCGGCTCCCTGTTCTGTATGAATTCAGAGAACCTCTCCTGCAGGGGCATCTCCATCTCGGCAATTTCGTCGAGAAGAAGCGTGCCTCCCCGTGCTTCTTCAATCTTGCACGGGTTTTTTAAGGGGGCTCCGGATCTTATTTTTTGATCGTTTCCGAAGAGCTCATTTTCTCTCATATCCTTCGGGGTATTTCCCATGTTCATGATAATAAAGGGTCCCTTTGAACGGTTACTGTAATCGTGTATTGCTTTTGCCACCAGTTCCTTGTATGTCCCCGGTTCACCGCATAGCAGTATCATCTGGTCTTTCCGTGCGATTTTTCTTGCTTCCTTGAAGATTCTCTGCACTTTTGGGCTCCTGCCCATGATCTGGGGGGGCTGCCTGAACTGCTCTTTTTTCACATGCGCTTCCTTCCCTTAAAAATTGAGCATCCCGAACCTCCGCCCGTCTCATCCAGTGCGGGCGGCGGCTAAAATATTTCAGGCGCTCTTTTGTCGTGAATAATTGCTGTTGCTGATTTGTCCCGGCACCCCGCCCGCTGCAATGATAGCCGTTTTTTCATCGGAACGATGCCTATTTGAGTCTTCTTGTTTTTCACTTTCGGGAAATGCCGGGGTCCGCGTGAGAGGAAAAACCCTCCCCTTTTACGGCACAGAGAAATTTATCATAATAAACCAAATTTTGCAAGAAGTTACATTGACAGCTGAATTCTCAACCTGTTAAAATTATACTCTATTTTAAGACAGGGAGGGGGGGGTATATGGATGCCCTATGTACGGGTACGTGAGAGTGACTCTTTCGAGAACGCGCTGAAAAGGTTTAAGAAACAATGCGAAAAAGAAGGCATACTCTCTGAAATTAAGAAGAGAGAGCATTTCGAAAAGCCAAGTGTAAAAAGAAAGAAAAAGGCAATTGCTGCTCGCAAGAAATCTCTCAAAAAAATAACAGTGGCGGTCAGATAATGTCCCTTTTACAGAAACTCGATGATGACCTGAAATCTTCACTCAAGGCATCAGACAGTTTAAGGGTTTCTGTTGTGCGCATGGCCAGGGCAGCCATAAAATACCGTCAGATCGACAAGGGCGCTGAACTGTCGGATGACGATATTCTCTCTGTACTCTCTGTACTTGCAAAACAGAGAAGGGAATCTATTGAGCAGTTCTCAAACGGCGGAAGGGAAGAACTGGCTGAAAAAGAACGTCAGGAATTGGCAATCCTCCAGTCATACCTCCCTCAACAGCTGACTGCAGAAGAACTCGACAGGCTTATTACAGAAGCAATACGGGAAACTGCTGCGCAAGGGCCTCAGGACTTCGGCAAACTTATGCGCCTCGTCATTCCGAGAGTCAAAGGCGCTGCTGACGGCAAGGTTGTCAGTCAGCGCGCAAAAGACCTCCTTGAGAAAACATGAGACTCGGGAACCTGTACAGAAAAGCGGTTGCAACAGGCATAGAGAATGATCCCAGAGGAAAAACCTTCGTCCTTCAGGAACTCGACCGCAGGAAAAAAGAATTCAGCAAACTGAACCCTGATGAAAGGGATTTCTTCGACTCCGAATCTCTTGAAAACCCTTATTCCGACTCCCGGATACTTTTCGGAGACGCAGACTCTGAAGTCATCACAATATTTACCGGGATAGATATCGACGTCGGTGAGATATTGCTTGCCGATACCCTGCGTGCGAGGGGGAAGAAAATCGACCTGCTCCTTTCCCATCATCCTTCAGGAAGGGCTCTCGCAAACCTCTCATCGGTCATGCAAATGCAGTCTGATATTCTCAACACCTACGGGGTGCCGATCAATATCGCCGAGGGGCTCATGGACGGAAGGATCAAGGAAGTGGAAAGAAAACTCATGCCAATAAACCATACAAGAGCTGTTGATGCAGCCCGGCTTCTTGGCCTCCCCTTCCTCTGCCTTCACACTCCCGCCGACAATATGGTTACGACATTTCTCCAGCGGCTTTTTGACACCGAGAAGCCTTATACGCTTTCCGATGTGCTCACGCTTCTCAAAGATATTCCGGAATATAAAACCGCGGGAAAAGAAAGTTTCGGACCGAATATCCTCCTCGGCCAGGGCGACAGGAAGGCAGGAAAAATCTTCGTCGATATGACCGGCGGCACAGAAGGTTCAAAAGAAATATTCGAGAGCCTCACCCTAAGCGGCGTGAATACAATCGTGGGGATGCACCTCAGTGAAGATCACAGAAAAGAGGCCGAGAAGAATCATCTGAATGTGATCATCGCAGGACACATTTCAAGCGACAATATCGGCCTCAATCTTCTCCTCGATGAGATTACACAAGGCTTTTCCTGCGAGATACTCGAATGCTCCGGATTCAGAAGATTCAGTCGTTTCACTGCTGCGCAGGCTGAATGAAATCCGAGGGCCTTCCTGAAGAGATAAAAGCCCGCCTGGACATTGTTGAATTCATTTCGGATTATGTTCATTTGAAGAAATCCGGACAGAACCTGAAAGGGTTGTGCCCTTTCCATACTGAAAAGACCCCATCCTTCATGGTCAGTCCTGAAAAGCAGATATTTCACTGTTTTGGGTGCGGAACAGGGGGTGATATCATCACCTTCCTCATGAAGCAGGAAAGCCTTTCATTCGGTGAAGCAGTCGCCTATCTTGCAAAAAAAGCAGGGATCAGTATGCCCGCCTTTCAGTCCGGTGAAGGCGCCTCTTCCGAGAAACGCACCGCGCTCCTTCGCGCGAATGATGAGGCCTCGAAATATTACGTGAACAATCTTAAAAATTCTTCGGGGGCGAGCGCGTATCTGAAAAAGAGGGGCCTTACCACAGAATCTCTCGCAATATTTTCCACTAGGGTATGCGCTGGGTGAAAGGGATTCACTGCTGAAGCACCTGAAAAAACTCGGCTTCCCTGAATCAGTGATGAAAGATGCGGGGCTTATCGCAGCGGAGGGAAAGGGGTATCGTGACTGGTTCAGAGGGCGGATTATGTTTCCGATATGCAACACCAGGAAAGACGTAATCGCTTTCGGCGGCAGGGTTATGGATAATTCCCAGCCGAAGTATCTCAATACACAGGAAACTGCGGTATTCAAAAAAAGCGATACCCTGTACGGCATTCATCTCGCAAAGGATGAAATCCGGAAGAAAGGATACGCGCTTATCGTTGAAGGGTATCTTGACGTTATTGTCTGTCATCAATACGGCTTTCTCAACACGGTCGCACCTCTCGGAACCGCACTCACCACAAGGCACCTGCGGAAACTGAAACTTCTTGCCAGGCAGGCCATTCTGGTTTTCGACGGCGACGATGCAGGCATTGCCGCAGCACGGCGGTCTCTTGCGTTTATCTGTGAAAATGATCTCCATGCAAAGGTTCTGCTTCTGCCAAAGGGCGACGACCCGGACAGTTTCCTGAAGAAAAACGGCAGTGAAGCATTCAGGAATGCCCTTCATCATACGATGTCCGCAATGGAATTCATTCTGAAGACCGCAAAAGGCGAACACACGGAGACGGTGCATGAAGCGCTCGGGATCATCTCCTCCGTACACGACAAAATTCTGGCAGATGAACTGCTTGGCGAACTCGCTGACAGGTCGGGAATTCATGAAGCGGTATTGAGAAGCGAACTCGACAGGTTCAGAAAAAAAACAGCGCCGGAACAGTTCTCCGGAAAACAGTCTGCGTTTCCGGTTGCGTCGCTGCACCGTGAGGAGTATCTCCTGCTGAGCGCTCTTATCGCCTGTCCGGAGAAGGCGGAAAGCATTCTTCCGGAACTGAACACCGAGGACCTGCAGAATACCGCTATCAGGGCTATCTTCCGGAAAGTGAAAACATTTTCCGGAGAGTTAACACCGGAATCCCTGCTTGATCTGGCTGAAGAAAAAGACCGGACACTGATCACCGGGCTGACGCTGAACCCCGGGTTTGACCCCGAACATATTGACAGAAATATCACTGATTGCTTACAAACAATAAAGCGAAAAAAAGATGAGGAGAAACGGATACAGGCAGAGGAAGCGAACAATGCAGAAATTCTCAATTCTCTCCTGAAAGAAAAACGGAAGCGCATTAAAGGGATAAAAGAATGAAACAGTATTTCGATTACTTTGACTATGCTGATTATCTGAAAAATTATGACGGAGACAGAGATGAACTTTTCCTTGCCACAGGAGAAGAGGAAGAAAAGACCTCTGAAGAGGAGGAAGAGAAAGGTTCGGATTTTATAGAAGGCGAGAAGGATCCTGTCCGCATCTACCTCAAGGAAATGAGCATCGTTCCTCTTCTCACAAGGGAAGGAGAAATCGAGATCGCCAAGAACATGGAAGAAGGGAAGGAAATAGTCTCCCGGGTGATCTTCTCTCTTCCGTTCGTGCTCAGAAAACTCATCTCCCTGGGAAAATTGTCGCAGAGCGGCGATGCGCCGCTTACCGACATCATTCAGGGCAGCGATGACGAAACTGAGGATGATCTGTTCCTTGAGTACAAAAGGTTCTTTGCCATCACAAAGGAAATAGACCATCTCAACAAAAAGAGAAGCCAGCATCTCAGGAAGCTCAGGGAAGTCACGAAAGGGGAAAAACCGCCCTCGAAACGCGAGTCTTCCGGAAAAACAAAGAACAGATCAGGTGCTCTCATCGCACTCCTCGAACAGAACAGGAACGAGATACTGGAAAAAGTCGGTCAACTCCGGTTAAAGGACGATGTAGTGCTCGCGTTTTCGGAAGAACTCAGGAAGTCTGTTTCAGAAGTGGAAGCGCTTCAGAGAAAGATATCAAATGCCGGCAAACGGGCAAAGAATCTGACCGCTGAAAGAAAAAAGGCCATTTCTGCATATAAAGAGAGGATCAATGAAAAGGAATTCCTCTTCGGAATGAAAGCAACGGAAATGAAAAAGGCGCTGCGGGTCCTCGTCGAAGGAGAACAGGAAATTCATAATGCACGGAAAGCCATGATCGAAGCGAACCTGCGCCTTGTCATCAGCATCGCGAAGAGGTACCTCGGGAGAGGACTCAGTTTTTCCGACCTCATTCAGGAGGGAAACAGCGGACTCATGCGGGCAGTGGATAAATTCGAGTACAAGCGCGGATACAAATTCAGCACCTATGCAACCTGGTGGATCCGTCAGGCAATCACACGGGCACTCGCTGATCAGTCGAGAACCATACGCATACCGGTTCACATGGTCGAGACGATTAATAAAATAACAAAGGTCGCACGGGAACTTGTACAGGAAATCGGACGGGAACCGACACCCGGGGAGATCGCTGACCGTTTGAAAATCCCTGTTGAGAAGGTGAGCAGTATCCTTAAGATTTCAAAGGAACCGATATCGCTCGAAACCCCGATCGGTGAAGAAGATACTCACCTGCGTGATTTCATCGAAGATAAAGCAATGCCTTCACCTCTCGATTATGCGATCCATGATGATATGAAGAAAAGAATTGACCAGATACTCTGTTCGCTTCCTTCGAAAGAAGAAAAAATCATCAGAAAACGCTTCGGCATCGGTGTTGACTTCCCTCACACCCTCGAGGAAGTAGGACTTGAGTTCGATGTTACCCGGGAGAGAATACGGCAGATCGAGGTGAAGGCTATCAGGAAACTGAAACACCCTTCACGGAGCAAATGGTTAAGAGAATTCATCGAAAAGTCTTGACCATAAAGAAATCAATATTCTATAGTAAAGATTCTGAGTAATCGCTCAGAAACTGGAAACACGGTTTTTTGTGCCCTGAACGCTCGATGCTTCACTAAAGAAGGGCCCATAGCTCAGCTGGTAGAGCTACCGGCTCATAACCGGTTGGTCCCAGGTTCGAGTCCTGGTGGGCCCACCATACTGGTGATATGATAACTATGAATGAACAACTCAAGAACCTGATAGAACTTCAGCAGATTGACCTTAAAATTATTGACCTCAACAATCTGATCGGCGATATCCCAACAAGAATCGCGGCCGCAGAACTGCCGCTTAATGACTCGCAGAGAGCACTCCGGGCAGGAAAGGAAAAACTCGAATCTCTCGAAAAAAGGAAACGCGACAGGGAACGGGCACTTGATGAAACCGGAGAGAAGGTCAGGAAACTCAAGGCACGGACTTCCGAGATAAAAACAAATAAAGAATACCAGGCTCTTCTTACAGAAATCGCCTCGGTCGAAAAAGAACAGTATGCCGTAGAGGACGGAATACTTCTCATCATGGAGGAGATGGAGAACGCATCACAACAGGTCAAAGCAGAAGAAGCCATATTCATAAAAGAAAAAGAGAAGATCGATGCGGTAACGCAGAAGGTAGAAGCGGAAAAAACCGCCTTCGACCAGGAGCTCGCACAGCTTAAGGGCCTGCGTGCGGAAATAGCACAAACCATCGAGAATGAACTTTACGAAGAATATATCGACCTCCTCGGCATTCACAGGGGGTATGCAGTGGCAGAAGCGCGGGGAGAAATTTGCCAGGGATGCAACATGAATATCCCGCCCCAGCTCTTCGTCGAACTGAAAAAGAATGAGGTCATCTTCCACTGCCCACAGTGCCGCCGTATCCTCTATTATAAAAACAGCGAGTAAGCAGTCTTTTTACCAGTCTGGAAACCCATTTTCCCCGCTTCTTTCTGATGCATAGCCATGGTTTTTAAAGGCGTCTTGTTTCTATAATCTTTATCCCGATCCAAGAAAACCAGGAACATACCGTATGTTTTCTGATAAAAAACTCTTCCAAAATTTTAGTAATCATTATATAATAATAAGACTTTATTATAGGTCGGAGCAGGTAAAGTGGTCGCTCCGTAAAGGCAAAGACCTTTTCGGAGAGGAAAGTCCGAGCTCAGCAGGGCATGGTGGTCGTTAACAGCGACTGGGGGCGACCCCAAGGAAAGTGCCACAGAAAGGGAAACCGTCCCGACAGATGTCGGGATAAGGGTGAAAAGGTGAGGTAAGAGCTCACCAGCCGGGGTGGCGACATCCCGGGCTTGGAAAACCCCACCATGAGCAAGGTCGAATAGGTTCCGCTTTGAGAGGGGCCCCTTCGAATCTCCCGTCCTACTTGTGAGGGCTGGAGAGGCGGGACGGGTAAAGACCGCACGAGTCTGCCGGCAACAGCAGATCTTAGATGAATGACCACAGATACAGAACTCGGCTTATGCGCCTGCTCTGACCAAAAACAGTTGAGAGTGAAAAGTGAAGAGTTTAGAGGGAGAAAATGGAATTACAAATCTTTTCCTCAATACTCATTCACTTTAAACTTTTCACTTATAACATTTAACTGCTGGTTTTTCCGGAGGGCATGAATGGAAGATCACAAACTGAAAGTCTTCTGTACCGTAGCCGAAACGCGGAGCTTTTCAAAAACTTCCGAAATAATTCATCTTACACAACCTGCCGTCAGCCTTCAGATTCAGGCACTTGAGGAAAAATACGAGACGAAACTGTTCGACAGATCCTCAAACACGGTTACCCTCACTCCTGCCGGCGAAACGCTCTATAAATACGCAAAGGAGATCCTTGCCCTCTATGCATCCGCTGATAAGGCCATCGGGAAACAGACCGGTATTGTGAAAGGGAGCATTGCCGTCGGCGCAGGTTCAAATATCGGCAACTACCTCCTTCCCAGCCTCATCACCGAGTTTCGGAAAGCTCATCCAAAAATAAAAATATACCTCCACGTCAGCAACACGAAAAGGGTTGTTGAACTCCTCAATGCCGGGAATGTAGACATCGGCCTTGTGGAGGGAGACGTAGTCCGACAGAAGATGGTGGTGAAAAAACTCCTTTCCGATGAACTCGTTGTAATCGTTTCACTACACCATCCCTGGGCAAAGAAAAAAGAAGTTTCCGTATCCGACATCGTAAAGGAGCCTTTTATTTTCAGGGAAGCGGGTTCGGGAACCCGTCAGGTTATCGAGAAATTCCTTGCACGGCATGGGATCACCCCTCATGACATGAATATAAGCAGTATCCTCGGCAGCACGGAAGCAATCAAGTATGCGGTCGAGAACGGACTCGGTGTTTCGATTATTTCCCGTTGGGCTGCGCGGAAAGAAGACAAGTACGGAATATTACGCCTGCTGAATATCAAAGAGGAAAAGATCGTAAGAGACTTCTCGCTGGTACTGCATAAGAATTCCGTCTCATCGAACTCCCTTGAAGAATTCCTTACTTATCTGAAGTCTTACCCGTACGAGAAGTTGCTGCAGTAATCGAATTACGGCTTGCTGCGGAAAACCGAATAACTGATATTCTTAAATATCCTGTCCCTCTCTTCCACTTCTCCCAGCCATGTCGCAGAAATATTGTCAGAGACAATTGAATCGTAGAGGCGGGTAAATTTTCTGATATGTTCTTCAAACCTTTCTTTCGCATATCCCGTAGCAGTGCGGTTCTTCATGATAAACGTCCAGTCGCTCTGCTGGGCAAGGAGTAGTTCCCGCGCAGCCTGGTTTATAGCCCTTCGCTGTTTCCCTTCCGACTGAGGAAAGGTATCGGCAAGCAGAACCATGCGGTCAGCTGCCCTGAAAAGATGCCGGTATACATAATCATTCGCTTCGTTCACCCATACTTCACTATACCCCTTTTCCCCCCAGCTCGAAATGGATGGCTGGGAAACCTGCAGGGCAGAACGGCCGGCGGCAACTTCTTCCAGATACTCCGAAGGAGTGATCATCCTGAAATTCTTTTGTTCGCGATGCATTATCCTGAACAATGCGTCGAGCCACTCAGGGCCTTCGAACCACCAGTGTCCGAAGAGCTCAGCGTCATAGGGAGCGGTGATAACCGGCTTTATCCCCAGCCGCCCGTGCAGATACTCTATCTGGTTCCCTCTGCTCTGGAGAAAATGGTACGCATGCTCTTCGGCCTTTTTTAGTGCCCGTTCTCTCTCATAAGGTTTTTTGTTATGGGTCTTCCCCGTTATCCGGTAATATTTCAGACCTGTAAAGGTGCGTATTCCGTCCGGATGCAGATATGGTTTGAGGGAATCCGAATCGAGATCGAAACCGATGTCCCGATAAAAATCCCTGTACGAAAAATCTCCGGGGTAGCCTTCTATCGAAGACCATACCTGTTTGGCCGATTGATTGTCCCTGCCGAAAGCAACAGCCCCTGAAGGGCAGCGTACAGGCAGGGAGGCCCCAAACCCCGGAGTTGGGTCACCGTGGAGTATCCCGTGGGTATCGACGAAGAAATAGTTTATTCCCGCCTCAGTCAACAAGGCATCAAACCCCGGGATATACCCACATTCGGGAAGCCACATGCCGCGCGGCTTCCCGCCAAAATTTTCCCTGTGCTGCTCAGCGCCGATGAATATCTGCGCCCTTACCGCCTGAGTGCGATGCGACAAGGCAGGAAGGAAGGCATGGGTCGCAGCGGTAGTGATGAGTTCAACCTTCCCGGTCCCGGACATGGTCTTAAACGCTGAGACGAGGTCTCTTTTATATACGTCTTCGTATAAATGCAGGATTCTCCTGAACCTTTCGTGATACATGGTCACGACAGGTTCAAAATGGATATCTCCTTTAGTCCTCGAAAGCTCCCTTTCAGTGAACGCAATCATTTTTCCGAGATAGTGTGTATATCTCTGTCGGAGGAGCGGATCATGGAACATCTCAACGAGTGTCGGACTGAGAGATATCGTAATCCTGAAATCAACCGAATCATGAATAAGCCTTTCAAACATGTCGAGAAGGGGAATATAGGTCTCGGTGATTGCCTCGAAAAGCCATGTCTCTTCGAGAAAATTGTCATGCTCCGGATGACGTATATAGGGAAGATGTGCGTGAAGCACGAGACAGAGGAACCCGCTGGTTCTCATTCCGGAATCTGTCTGAACAGAGAAAACGAGACTATACCGAATATCAAAGGCACAGCCCAGGGAGCAACCGCAGGGGGTACGATACCCGCATACCCCATCGAGAGCATAAGGGTATAGCCGAACCAGTAAATAAAACTAATGGCAATGCCAAGACCTGTGGCGAAAAGACCTCCCCCTGCCCTGCCGATTACCGAAAGTGATACCCCGAGCACAAGCATGAAAAAATTTGCGATGGGGTACGATATTTTTGAATTGAGATCCACCAGGAGTTTCCTGTCGCTAAAACCTGCGGACTGGAGTCGTTGTGTATAATTATAGAGCTCTCCGATGCCCATCTCTTCCGGCTTTCTCGTAACTTTTCCGAAAAAATCCGGTGATTCAAGTGAGGGGAACTGCAATTCAGAAATGTACTGTATTTCTCCTTTCTCCATATCATAAATAGTGACATTCCTGAGTTTCCATGGTCCCGCTTCATTCCAGAATGCATTCTCGGCCTCGATTCTTTGTTTGACCCTGTCTTCACCTGTCTTAAAAATACTGATATTTTGTATAATGCTGCTCTGGGGAATATAACCCCCTATTCGGACGAGGGAACCATCGGTGCCTCTCATCCATAATGCGCCTTTTTGGAAAGCAACTTTCTCGCCACTTTTCAGGATTTCCTTCTTCAATTCAAGAGTTCTTTCCGCAAAATCGGGGACAATAATCTCTCCGATTATAAACCCGAGAAGACTGAACACTATCCCCAGTATCAGGAAAGGGAAGAAGAGCCTGCGGAGTTTTCCTCCCGTGGCCTTGAACGCAATGAGTTCTTTATAGCGCGATGCCTGGCTAATGATAAAAAGCCCGCAGATCAGGAGCATCATCGGGAAGAGATAGTACAGGTATTTGGGTATATTGAGGAACACATAGGAACCAAGGTTCATGACCGTTACCCTGCCTCGTTCCAGTTCATCAATCTTGTCGAGAAGGTCAAGGATGCTGAAAATCATTGCGAGACCAAAGGCCACAATCCCGAATATTTTAAAAAACTCCCTGAGGTAATATTTCCACAGTATCTTCATCGTGTCCGTTCTCTTCTGTACATGAAGAATGCAAATATGCCGAGAACCGCAGTAGGAAACCATGCGCCGATATAATGTACTATCCTGCCCGACCTTACAAGGTTTTCGCCATAGATGAGCATCATATAATAAAATGTGAAAACAGCCAGCCCCAGGGTAAGGCCGCCGAGTTTCCCCCCCTTCCCCGCCATAAGAGAGAGCGAAGGGCCGAAAAAGATGATAAAAACGCACATGAGGGGCAGAGAAAACCTTCGGTGGAGCTCTGTATATGCATTGAGCGCACGCTTCTTTTCAACAACCGGAATTTTTTCCATAAGCTCTGCTGGGGTCAGTTCGGCATTCTTTTTCGGGATAGTTTCAGCTTCGAGGCTCAGGATGAGATTATACTTCCTGAAAAAAAGCTCCGTTGTCTTTTTCCCCTTTGTCATGTTGAGAGACCCGTCCGTAAGAAAAAAGGCGATATTCAAACCCTCCTTTGTGGAGATCGTCCCCTGTTTTGCGACGAGCACCTTCGGTTCATTTATGTTTCTGTTGTCGTAGAGAAAGATCCCCTGCATTGTCTTGTCGTCCGTTTTGTCTTTCACAAAAAGTACGGTATCCCTGAACAGGGTGGTAAACTGGCCTTCCTCGATTGCAAAGGGAGCGCGTTCGCGGATAATGTTCGTAATCTCCTCACGGAGGATTATGCTGCTCTTCGGACCAATATATAGGCTGACGGCAAAATTTATCAGGAAACACAAACCTCCGAGCAGAATGACCGGCTTCGAAACCTCCCAGAAGTTCATTCCGCTCGTCCTCAGGATGACCAGTTCATTGTCGATATTCATACGGGCATAGACGAACAGGGTGGAAAGCAGGAGGGCCATAGGAATAGTGAGCAGGAATAGCTGGGGCTGGAGCAAAAGAATGATTTTGACCATATCGAATACCGATGTCCCTATGCCGGAAAGCACCCTGCTCAGACGGAGCAGTTTCTCCATCATGAGAATAAAATTCAGCGAGGCGAGACTCAACAGAAACGTAAGGGCAAGTTCTTTCAATATGGCGCTGTGTATTCTTTTCATGGATCTGTTAATTCTATCATACTCTGTTCACCATGATGGGCTCAATGGGTTCACATTCGTGGTATTATTATGATATCGGACGGTACCGGAAAACGGTGAAAGCGAGGTGGATTAAGAATGGAAGGAACTAGGGGGAAAGTATCGAAAAAGGTCGGCCTTCCGCCCGGGACGCTCATCCATATAGGTGATAAAAAGGATGAAAAAACCAGGATAACCATCATCGAATATGATGGAACAGAATTCAGGGAAAGAGACATATCAAGCCTTGACGAATACGTCCCTCCAGAGGATAAATCCGTTGTAACCTGGGTAAATATCGACGGCGTCCATAACCTGGAGGTTATTGAAAAAGCCGGGGCACTCTTCAACCTCCATCCCCTTACCCTGGAAGATATTGTCAATACCGAACAGTTCCCGAAGATAGAGGACTACGGCGATTATCTCTTTATTGTCCTGAAAATGCTTTCCTACGGAGACACAGACTCCCTAGACATCGAGCAGGTGAGCCTCTGTCTCGGCTCCGGATTTCTGGTCTCATTTCAGGAGGGCAGGGAAGACAATATCCTTTCCCCAATCAGGGAAAGGATCAGAAACGGCAAAGGACGCATCAGAAAAATGGGCGTGGACTACCTAGCATATTCAGTCATCGATGCAATTGTGGACCATTATTTTACTATTCTCGAAAAACTGGGAGAAAGAATAGAGACCCTCGAAGATGAGGTGGTCGAGAACCCTGAACAGAAGATCATCAACGATATCCACCAGTTGAAAAGGCAGTTGATCAATGTGCGAAGATCAATATGGCCTTTGCGTGAAGTATTGAACATCATGGGAAGGGGGGATTCGGCGCTCATCACTGATTCCATCCACCCTTATCTGAGGGATGTCTATGACCATACGATCCGTATCATTGAAACCATCGAGGCATTCCGTGATATCCTTGCCGGCATTCTCGACATCTATCTCTCGAACATCAGCAACAGGATCAATGCAGTGATGAAAGTATTGACGATTATTGCAACGATATTCATGCCCCTCACCTTTATTGCAGGGATTTACGGCATGAATTTCAAATATATGCCTGAGCTTGAATGGCGACTGGGGTATCCGCTCATCCTGCTTGTTATGACTGCTATCGGCGTCTCCATGCTGATTTATTTCAGAAGAAAAAAATGGCTCTGACAAAATGTTCCGATTACCGGGGAACCGGGCGCCGGCAAGACAACCCTCAACGGTTCTGTCTTTTCTGATTGCTGCAAAAACCATTTCCGTTCTCGGATTTTCTTATGGGGTCCGTATCAATGCAGACCCATCCTTCAGCCCTCATAAATTGCTTGATCTTTTTAGTTTTTATCAATGAATCAAGCTTCATATGCTCAACCATGCCAACTCTCCCGTCCTGATACATAACCGTTATCAACATAATCCCCCCTTGGGTCCATTCTCATATGAAGTTTTTTCTTCAATTATATTTATTGCCCTGATATTATTACCACAATTTGCACTGTTTTGCATTATTTTTTATCGGGTTATCCAGCCTTGGTCCTAAAAAAACCCTCCGGATATCAAGGATACCCGAAGGGCAGAGATAGGTCGACATGTGCGTGTAAAGAATATTACAGATAGGAACGATACTTGTAAATCAGGTTAATACTGTATTTGCAAAACATCTTATGAATTGGAAAGGC
>CAVWBP010000005.1:0-15778 GCA_963753165.1 Thermodesulfovibrionales bacterium
GACACTGAATGCCCTAATCCCGGTTTCGGTGGTTTCCCCTGTCAAGGGAATGCGGGCGGGCAAACATGACGATAAAGTGAGGCTTGTCTTGATCTCAGGGAGAAGACGAATTTTGATGTCGCATCCATTGCAGACTCGATTGTGATCAGTCTGAGAAGAAATGAGAATGAACCTGCCGGATTGCTTTCTGCTGAAACACATTCAGAAGAGACGTCCATGGCATCACCCGATACTATCCGGCCGAACGAAAAACTGACAGGAACCAGGTGTGAGGCGTATCTTTCAGGGAAAGAGACCGTAAATCTTGATTTTCAGGATCAGGATATTGTGCCGATCCTCAGGTTATTCTCTGATATCAGCGGATGCAATCTCTTCATACACCCTGATGTCAAAGGCAAGGCTACCATGAAATTCAGAGATGTCCCCTGGACCCAGGCCCTTGATACAATACTGAAGACCTTCAGTCTTGATAAAAGCATCGATGGCAACATTATACGGATTGCACCTAATGTAATATTCGCAAAGGAGAGTGACGACAGGGCAAAAGTTCGTGGAAGCGGAAATGAAGGCTGAGCCCCTTGAAACAAGGGTATTCAGTGTCAGCTATGCAGATGTGAGCCTGGTGGAAACTGCAGTGCGGAACGCAAAGATTCTTTCGCCAAGGGGAAGCCTCAACATGGATAAGCGGACGAGTACGATGCTTGTTAAGGATATAGCTTCGGTTTTCCCTGAAATTGAAAATCTCCTTGCCACCCTTGATAAACCAACGCCGCAGGTTCTGGTCGAGGCGCGGATAGTTGAGGTGAACACAGATAATACCTAGGAGTTGGGTATACAATGGGGAATTAATGCGGTGAGCGCGAATGGACTCGCAAGTTTGGGTGGCCTTTCAGGGGTTCCAAACGTTTTAACGGGACCGGTTACCGGCGGACACTATATGGTTGATTTGCCGTCCAAAAGTGCTGGTCCGTTGTCAGGTTCCGGTATTACTTTCGGAGTTCTGGATCCTTCAAGAACAATAGGACTCGACATGCAGCTTTCTGCCATAGAAACTATGGGTAAACTCAAGGTGGTCTCGAATCCAAAAATTCTGACAGTGGATAACGGCAAGGCTATGATCAAACAGGGGAAGAGCATCCCGGTAAGAAAGCTGACGACAGAAGGAACCGTATCAACCGAATACAAAGATGTTACGCTTGATTTAATCGTAACTCCTCATATAACACCCGATAAATCAATATCGATGGTTATTGAAATCAAAAAAGAAGAGCTTGACCCGACTGTTCCCTCGGTTGAAGGTGTGCCGGGAACGGATAAAAAAGAAGCAAGCACCAATGTAATCATTAAAGATGGAGAGACTATTGTTATCGGGGGGTTGTACAAAGTCGCTACCAATGATTCTGAAACCGGCGTCCCTGGCTTGATGAAAATCCCTATTCTCGGCTGGTTATTTAAATCGAAGAGGGAGCAAACATCTACGAACGAATTGCTAATTTTTGTAACACCCCGGATTATTACATCGCAATGAAGGTAAATTTATCAGAAAATGACTATTGTGGAATAAGAGAAAAACAGGGGGCAAAATGAAAAAACGATCTTTCTTACTCTTTTTACTTTATATTTCGGTCCTGTCGGTGCTTTTGTATGGATGCGGCGGAGGCGCCGGAGCACCGGGCAGTAAAGGGATCGAAGATACCGGCGTTCAGCTGAGTGCGGTCGTGAACGGTTTGTATCTTGGAGGGAACACAAATTCCATTGATGTTTTTCAGGATATATGCGACGTGGGGCCGCCGCCTACTTACGAAGTATTTACTGACCATCAGGCAGAAGTGACATTCACCGCGTCCCTTATAAACCCAAACCCTACCATAAGGCCAGGAACGCTTTATGTCGAGAAATATACCATTGAATATAAACGTTCGAATGATTCACTCGGAGCTCCACCGATCGAAAAGGATACCCGTTTTGAGACTATCATCATTTCCCCGCCCCTTTCAGGGACCGGCACTACAAGTGTTACATGGACCATAGCGCTTGTTGACCTGCCCAGAAAAGAGAAGTATGGAGATGACGTTTTGTCGGGCCGTTATGACTATCATCTGGCATATATCAACAACTATACAGCCATCTTTACTTTCTATGGCAAAAATGAATATGGCGAAGATTTTTCTGTCAAGACACAGATGAATTTCCAGATCGGGTGGTTTGATAACTGTTAGTCAGTAGTGTGAGCAATTACAGTTTTGGAGGATAAGATGAAAAAAGTCTTCATAATATTGGTGTTACTTGCTTTTGCACTCTCCTTCGCCGGCTGTGGAGGAGGAGGCGGATCAATGAATTCACCGAAAGGTGAGAATCCCGGAAAATCCACACTTGTTGAATTAACGCCTTCTCACTTTGTCTCACATACGAACAGCGACATCACCCTGCATGCAAAGGTTCTGGACGGGAATGGCAACCCGGTCAAAAACAAGCCGGTCAGGTTCACCAACCTTTCGCCAATCGGGACGCTGGACAAAATCACCGACAAGACGAATGCAGCGGGCATCGCCACAGTCACCCTTCACTCACATGAAGCCGGCTATGCAACCATCCAGGCGGAAGTCGATGAGGGTTTGAACCAGGTCAGAGACAGGACAGTCATCTATTACTCCAGTTTTAACCTCATGTGGCCGGAGCCGCAGGTGGTGCTTGAGGTAGACGCTGATAACGACGGAATATACAATGAGACAAGTGATTTCAATTTCTTTGAGACCCCCACCGATGATACCGCTACATTGCGGGCTACTGCGTATGATGAATTCGGGAAAAGGATAGTCGGTATGGATATTACCTTCAGCGGTGATTCCGGCGCATCCTTCCCATTGGGGAATGTTTTTAAAACGAATTCAACAGGTCAGGCATTCACCACCCTGAAAGTTTCCCCGACCTCTGTTGTCGGTCAGGAAACATCACTGAATATTTATGCTACAGGCGCAAATAATGCAGTAGGCTTTCTCCAGGTATTTCTCCAGCCGGTATATATCACCGGTATAACGCTGGTCGCAAGCCCATCCGGGGTCATTGCAGGTGAAACATCGACTGTTACCGCTTATGTCACAACAAGTGCCGGCACTATACCGGATGACCTTGCGGTGCAGTTCAGCGTAAGTCCTGTGACAGCAGGCTATGTCGCGCCATTGGTTGCACTTACAGATAACGGTGCAGCGTCAACGGTGTTTACCCCGTCTTCAATATATTTAGGATGATGCAACAGTAACGGCTTCCATCGGCTAATGTTACTGACTCAATTCAATATTACTTGTAGCAAATGAACTTACTGTTATGCCGACAGTCAAACTATTGATGATACTGCGGGTGGAACAACCCCTCCTTATACCATATAACGGTGGTATCCCACCTTATACAATTACTACTGACAATTCAAGTTTGCCTCGCAACTATTGCAGCGAGTGGCGATGCATTTACTGTAACAGTTCCTGCTGCAACTGCTGCGACAACTGTAACCTATACAGTCAGGGATGCAGCACGGGCATGAAGTCAACGGCAACACTTGATGTACACGGTGCCGCCAACACCGCCAACGCCTGACTTTACCCTTTCATGTAATCCGGCTCATTGAACATTTCCGCTTCATCAAGCGGTATTACAACATGTACGATAGCCTCAGTAGAACAGCTTCAGCGCTCCGGTGACTCTCGCTTGTGTCGGTCTGCCAGGGGCGTCGACTTGTACCTTTAGTCCAGTTTCTCCTGTGACACCGCCGGCGGATCTCTCGACAGACGTAATCGTCACAGTAAACGTTGGTGCGGTAGCGTCGCAAACATATCAGCTTTGTCTTCCAGGGGTCGGCTGGTACCCTTACGCATACGGTGCCGCTTACACTTATAGTACCTTAACTGTTCGTTGACAGAAAAAGGGGCGGGTGAAAGCCCGCCCTGAATAAAATAAAAAAGAAGGATTCTGATTGGAGATGATGAGTGTGAATGATTTCAATAAAGGAGTGAGACCATGAGGAAATATTTATATTTAATGATATGCCTGTTTCTTGCCGCCTGCGGCAGCCAGTCTTCCACGAACATCTCTTCAGATACATCAGGGTCCTCGGGCAGCATTAAGCTCTCTACGCAATCCATTCTTGCGCAGATGGAGAAGGGCGGCCAGTACAAGGACGGGGAACTGCTCGTGAAATTCAAATCAGGCGTCAAGGCCGCATCGTCTGCTGCAGTGCATCAGGCAGCGGGGGCAACGGTCATAAGAAAATATACCGCAATCCAAAACCTTGAACAGGTGAAACTGCCCCAGGGGCTTTCGGTCAAAGATGCAGTGATGCAGTACATGTCGAGCCCGGGTGTTGAATACGCAGAACCGAACTATATAAGAAAATTAGACACCATAATACCGAATGATACCTATTTCGCAAACCAATGGTCTTTCCTGAACACCGGTCAATATGCATATGGAATAGCCGGTGCGGATATCAAAATGGCGGCAGGATGGGATGTTACCATCGGCAGCGGCGACATAACGATTGCGGTGCTTGATACGGGAATCGATTACAGCCACAATGACCTTGTCTGGAACATATGGAGAGATCTGGGCGAGACGAGTTGCACCGATGCTATCGATAATGACGGAAACGGATATGTGGACGACTGTATAGGCTGGAATTTCGTCGATAATAACAGTGATTCAATGGATGACAATGGCCACGGGACACATGTAGCGGGGGTTATCGGGGCCAAAGGGAATAACAGCACAGGCATTGCGGGCGTTATGTGGTTGACAAACATGATGGCGTTGAAGGTATGCGACGCGAATGGTTCCTGTGATGTCGGGGCTGAAATCGCAGCCATTGATTATGCTATTAACATGAAGGATAACCATGGGGTGAATGTGAGAGCCATGAATGCCAGTTTCGGCGGCGGTGATTTTTCGGCTTCGGAATATCAGGCTCTCGCACGGGCAAACACCGCAGGGATTCTTTTCGTAGCTGCTGCAGGAAATGGCGGCGGTGATGGAGTCGGCGATAATAACGATGTTGCCCCTCATTATCCCTCGAGTTACGATCTGCCGAATATTATCGCGGTCGCTGCGACTGACCAGGATGACAGAAGGGTCTCATTCAGCAATTTCGGCCCAACCTCTGTTGATGTGGCTGCACCGGGCACCTATATTTTCAGCACGGTACCCAACTGGTGGACAATGTATTATGGATACGGCCATCTTGAGATGTTCGATGGCACTTCCATGTCTACCCCGCATGTGACCGGCCTCGCAGGACTTTTGAGCGCATATTATGGTCATTTTACCCATGGCCAAATTCATACGATGATACTGAGATATGTCGATGTGCTGCCCACACTGAACGGCTGGATTCTCACAGGCGGAAGGATCAACGCGGACAGAGCCCTGAAGTCACTGTGGGCGACATACGATCTTTCTGCAACCCCGGTTTCCGCGTTACAGATGGATCTGGCATGGACCGACCGGGCTACGGACGAAATCGGTTATAGAATTTATAGAGGAACAGACGGGATTTCTTATCTGCAGATAGCCACAGTCGGCGTGAACGGGTCATTTTACTCGGATGCAGGCCTCACTGACGGGACGAGATATTATTACAGGGTGAGGGCGTTTAATGATATCGGCGAATCCCCTCTCCAGCAGGGAACTCAGGTATCTCAGGTGACGCCTATTAACCCTCCGACGAATCTGAGAGTAGTAACAACCTCAAGCGCTCAGATCCAGCTTGCCTGGTCGGACAATTCGTCGACTGAACAGAACTATTTGATCGAGAGACGTACATATAACAGTGATTTTGTACAGATAGACCAAGTGGGCCAGAACGTATCTACCTACACTAATTCCGGACTCAGTCCGGCCACTTCATACTGGTACAGGGTGAGAGCACATAATCCGGTTGCGGGATATTCTGCATATTCCAATGAAATTTCAGGGACCACTCTTACTTCAGGCGGGACCACGAAGAAGCATGGCGGAGGCGGTGGATGTTCTGTCGGAGGGCCGCAGAATACACCGACAGCATTTGCAGACCTCCTGATACTGCTCATGCCTGCAATCGTACTCGCACTCATAAGACGGAGGAATTAAGGGTAATTACCGCTTATACATTTTCAATACAACCCCGAACATGTTCGGGGTTGTCTGTTTTTAGGGTGCCTTCTGATTCAGGGTATATAATGGGGTTCTAATAGTGTTGGTTACATAGAGTTGATGCTTTCTTGTCATGCTGGCTTGTCCAGCATCTTTCTTCGCAGCGAAGAAGGATCCCCGTCAAGCGGGAATGACACACTGGCTGAAGTCAATACAATAAGCACATCTTGAGAATGCAAAAAAGGTTAACAAGGATAACCATTGAACACAGGACTTCTTACAAAAAGAACTATTTTTTCCCTGAATGTCTGCCTTAGCATCTTCCTCCTTTTCGCGGTCCTTTTTCTTGTAAGAGATGCGATGACGCTGTATTTCGAACAGGGAAAGACCATAAGGACGGAATCCACTTCGCCTGCCAATCAAGAAGCGGGAGCGAAAAAGGCGCAATTTACAGAGTACGCCCGTATCCTTGCCAATAACCCCTTTGGTTTCTCCGGAGGCGAACTGAAGCTTCTGGCCGGTTCTCCCGCAAGCCTCTCGAATCCCGCGGATATCGCGCTGGTCGGCACAGTAGTGGGGCCGAAGGAACTGACGTTCGGGGTATTCAGGGACAGGACAGGTATGCAGGAAGTATTCAGGCTCGGCGAATCGGTCTTTGGAGCAGGGAAGCTCTCCGGGTCGAAAGGGAAAAGGTCCTGCTCAAACAGGGAGGCAGAGAGATCGAAATCCCCCTCGATGATGTCAAAATAAAAGAGATCAGCAAACCAGGCATTGCAGGCAGTCCACAGCTTTCCGCATTTGCCCAGAAGGTTGGGAGGGGTTTATACATCGTTGATCAGAACAAACTCCAGCAGGCAATTGCCAATCCGGGCCAGATGATGACTGACGCACGGCTGAAACCAAACGTTGCAAACGGCAAGGAGGAAGGGTTTGTCCTCAATGAGGTGAAACCAGGGGGGATATACCATAGCCTGGGCCTCCAGGACGGTGATGTGCTGCTCCGGATAAATGAATATGATATTTCGAATCCTGAAAGGGCGCTGCAGGCATTTAATGCGCTGAGAGGTCTCGACAGGGTGCAGATTGACATGATCCGTTCGGGTGCACGGATGACTATGACATATCAGATCAAGTAAAGGCGAATTATGCAGAGGATGCCCTTAGACGGGACTGGCATTATGAATGTGATTAGATTTATTATATCTACATGCAGAACAAGGTAACAACGTCATTCCCCGACTTGATCGGGAATCCAGAAAACAACTGGATTGTCCGGTCAAGCCGGACAATGACAATGAATAGAATAGGACTTGCATAGTTTTGTATGCGGAAAATGTCGAATATGAAGAGATAAAACAGGGGAACAATGATGAAACGGTCTTCGACAGTTGTTTTTTTATTTCTTTTGATCTTTATAGGGACAAGTTTTTTTCCTCTTTCATTCTGAATCTCTCGTCTTCCCCTTCCGCTGAAGAGACCCCGACCGATACCGCTGTTCAAGAGGATCAGCCTGTCAAAGTACAACAGGGGGATAATCCTCAGCAGGAACTTAAGCAGACTGGAAAACAAAAAGGCAGGGAGAAAAAAGTCGCCTTTAATTTTGTTGATGTGGACATACCGGTCGTGGTGAAGTTTATCAGTGAAGTAACGGGCAAAAACTTTGTATTCGATGAGAGAGTAAAAGGCACAATAACCATCATCGCTCCGTCCAGGCTTTCTGTGGACGATGCATTCCATCTCTTCACCTCTGTGCTGGAGCTGAAAGGGTTTACCATCATCCCGTCCGGAAAAGTGTATAAGATTCTGCCGACTGCGCAGGCAAAGCAGACAGGGGCCGAACTCCAGAAAGACGATGTTGTGCCGGTGAGCGATGCATATATGACAAGGCTTATACAACTGCGGGCGATATCGTCTGCGAAGGCGATGAATTTCCTCCAGCCCCTTGTCTCAAGGGACGGACATATCTCTTCTTTCGGCCCCGGAAACATGCTTATGGTTTTGGACTCTGCAACAAATATCCAGCGGATACTGGAGATTCTTGAAGTGATAGACAAACCGGGCATAGAGGAAGCGGAAATTATCCTGCTGAAGTATGCAAATGCGGATGACGTGGTGAAGATCCTCACCGAGACACTGGTCCTGAGTAGCAAAGGGCAGCCCTCTGCGATGCGCGGGCTGAGGCCGGGTGAACCGGTGCCGGCAGCGTCTGTCGAAGAATCCAAGTCGTCGGTTTTTGCAGATACCCGCCTGAATGCCATTATCCTTATCGCGGACAAGCAGGAAAAAGAGGCCATGAAGAGGATCATATCCCTCCTCGATATCCCGCTTCCCGATGCAACAAGCAAGATCAACGTCTTTTTCCTTGAATATGCGGACGCAACAGAACTCTCCAAGGTGCTCGATACGATGATTACAGGGATTTCTGCACAGGCAAGGGCAGGGCAGGCGGGACAACAGGGTCAGGCCCAGAAGAGCCCCTTTGAACCGGGAGGAAGGCTGATTATTTCCCCGGACAAGGCGACCAACTCTCTCGTTATTGTCGCCTCTCCTGCAGATTATCAGAACCTTGTCCAGGTAATAAGGCAGCTTGACAAGAAGAGAAGGCAGGTATACGTGGAGGCGATGATCGTTGAAGCGTCAATAGACAGATTGCAGGAACTCGGTTCCAAGTGGCGGATTATCGCCGAGAAGAACGGGGAACCGGTAGTGGTCGGAGGGTTCGGCCAGATCGACTCTACCTCAATGCAGGGTATTCTTTACGGACTCACCGGAATGACAGCCGGCGGCATGGGAAACTTTCTCGATGTCCCGATTACCACAACCGGTTCGGACGGATCAGTTATCACCTCGACACTTACAGTCCCGGGATTTGCCGCACTTTTCAGCCTGAACGAATTCAAGGACGCAGTAAATGTCCTTTCCACACCTCAGATTCTGACTTCAGACAACAAGGAAGCAGAAATCATTGTTGGGGAAAATGTCCCGTTTATAGCGCAGAAAGAATCGGACCCCGCACGACCGCAATCGGTTTTTACCTCGATTGAGAGAAAAGACGTCGGAATCACCCTGAGGATCACTCCTCAGATTACCGAAGGGAACCATGTCAAACTCGACATCTATGAGGAGATATCAGCCCTGAAGCAGGAGTCGACTACGGTGGTGCTTACCGTGGGACCGACTACCACGAAACGTGCGACAAAAACGTCTGTTCTCGTCAAAGATAACCAGACAGTTGTAATAGGGGGACTCATGGAAGAGCGGGAAGAAGAAACAGTGAATAAAATACCGCTCCTGGGCGACATCCCCCTCCTGGGCTGGTTGTTCAAGAATAAATCTGTGGAAAAAAAGAAGACAAACCTGCTCATATTTTTAACGCCCCATATTGTGAGAGAACCTGAGCAGCTCGATAAATTGACCGGTGAAAAAAGGCTGCAATTTGCAAGGATGGAAGAAAGATATAAAGAGGGCGAATTGCTCGTAAAATTCAGGGGGGAGACTTCAGAAGAGAGAATCATGGAGATACTCTCTCGGGAAGGCGCTGCTATCCTGGCCCCGTTACAACCGAAAGGGCTCTACCGGATACAGTTGAAAAAAGGCCGGGAAGTGAAAGATGCGGTCAAGATTTTCACTGCATATCAGGAAGTGGAATATGCGGAACCCAATTATATTATGAAAATACAGTGAAGACATGAAGAATTTAAAGCTTTTATTAAGGTTCTCATAATAGTGAGGACATAGAATTGAGTGCTTTTACTTTGTCATGCTGGCTTGTCCAGCATCTTTCTTCGCAGCAAGAAGGATTCCCGACAAGCGGGAATGACACACTGGCTGAAGTCAATACTATTATGCACATCTTAATAAGATTATGAATGAATACAGATGGAAACGATCGATGTCATAAAGGATGAGGATGTAGAAATCTCCCTTCTCCAGAATATTCCTCTCAGCTTCGTGAAGAACAATCAGATATTCCCTTTCAGTCGGAATAGCGAGGAACTTTCAGGCGCCGTTGCTGACGACAAGGGGTTGCTGGCGCTTTCGGAAGTCGCAAAAACATTGGGATTAAAGCCCAGACCTTTCAAGGCAAGCGCAGGGATCATCCTCGATGCAATCAACAGGTTCTACGGGCAAATGGGATCGGCAGAGGAGGTTATGGATACCATAACCGGCGAGGACCTTTCCTCTGTTGCGACTGAATTCGAAGCACCGAAAGATCTGCTCGAACTGACCGAGGAGGCTCCCATTATCCGCCTCCTCAACGCTCTCCTTCTCCAGGCGGTAAAAGAGAGGGCAAGCGATATCCACATCGAGCCGTATGAGAAAGAACTCGATGTGAGATTGAGAATAGACGGGGTACTGCACAGGGTTTTGACCCCGCCCAAAATTATTCAGGACGCGTTAATCAGCAGAATAAAGATCATGTCGAACCTCGACATCGCTGAAAAGCGGCTTCCGCAAGATGGAAGGATACGGCTTCTTCTCGGCGGAAGGGACATCGATATCAGGGTGTCTGTCATCCCTACTTCTCACGGTGAGAGAGCGGTCCTGCGGCTCCTTGACAGAAAACAGGGCCTGCTGGGTCTCTGGGAGGTCGGGTTTAACAGGGATGACGAAAAGAATATGGAGGACCATCTGAGAAGACCGGATGGGATCATCCTGGTTACCGGACCCACGGGGAGTGGAAAAACGACGACCCTGTATGCTGCGCTCAACAGAATTCATACGGAAGAAAAGAATATTATCACGGTTGAGGACCCCATCGAATATCAGCTGAAAGGCATCGGACAGGTACAGGTGAACCCTAAAATACGGCTTACCTTTGCCTCAGGGCTCAGGTCTATTCTGAGACAGGATCCCGACGTGATTATGATCGGCGAAATAAGAGACCTGGAGACGGCTGAAATAGCCATGCAGGCATCGCTTACAGGACATCTCGTTCTCAGCACCCTTCATACAAACGACGCACCGAGTGCGTTGGTGAGGCTTATAGACATGGGGATCGAGCCCTTCCTCGTCGCTTCGTCATTGGCCCTTGTGCTGGCGCAAAGGCTGGTACGGACGATCTGTCCCCAGTGCAAGATATCCTATACCCCGACTGAGATCGAGCAATCATATTTTGCAGAACCTCCCAGGGTCCTCTACAGGGGACAGGGATGTGACAAATGCAAGGGGAAGGGATATCTCGGGAGGCTGGGCATTTTCGAACTGCTTGAGATCAGCAATGAAATACGGCCCATGATCACCGAACGGATGGATTCTCAGAGAATAAAGAACCAGGCGGTTTCGCAGGGCATGAAGACCCTCAGGCAGGACGGACTTGAGAAGGTGATTCAGGGGACAACAACCCTTGAAGAGGTTCTGCGGGTAACACAGAAGGATTATGCCGATATTTCAATATAAGGGATACAGGCCTGACGGTTCGGAGGTCGCGGGCACTATCGAGGCAGCAAGCCAGAAGGAGGCAGCGCTCAGGCTTAAAGAGTCCGGACTCTATCCAAGGAACGTAGCAGGGGCTTCAGAGAAAAGACGGTTCTCTCTGTTCAACCGGCACGATGCAACTCTCCTCCCCTCTGTGACGCGTCAACTGTCAACACTTATCTCCTCCGGTGTCCCGCTCCTTGAGGCCCTCAGGTCGCTTTCCGACGAACAGAAAGGTTTCTGGAAAACCATGCTGGTGGACATAAGAGAACGGATTGCCGGCGGGTCGGGGCTCTCAAAGGCCTTGGAAGAGTATCCAAAAATATTTCCCGAATTCTATGTCAATATGGTTGCCGCCGGAGAGGCGAGCGGGAATCTCGACAATATTCTCACCCGCATTGCTGATTTTCTGGAGGCCCAGGACAACCTGAAATCCAAAGTCAGGACATCGATGGTCTACCCTGTTTTCATGATCTGCATCAGTTTTATCGTGCTCTCTTTTCTCTTCGCCTTTGTGATGCCGAAAATTACCAGAATATACAAAGACACGCAGAGTGCACTCCCCTTGCTTACCGTGGTCCTTATCTGGGTGAGTGAGATTTTTCAGCGTTACTGGTGGATCCTTATAGGATTGCTTCTCGGCGGGTTATATTCCCTCAGGGAATTGAGGGAGAAGAAACGCGTATTCCTCGATAGGATGATATTGCGCATTCCCGGGAACATCCTCCAGAGTCTCTATTTCGGGCGTTTCGCCCGGACATTGGGGTTCCTTCTTGAGGGGGGGCTCCCTATGCTGAGTTCTCTTGAACTTTCTGCAAAGTCCATCGGGAATAAAGTGATCGAACAGAGCGTTCTGGAATCCGGGAAACGGGTGTCGGAGGGTGCACGGCTTTCTGCATCGCTCGATGGCTTTCCCCCGGTGCTCCTCCAGTTGATTTCGACAGGGGAGAGGAGCGGACAACTGGTAGAGGTTCTGAAAAATGCCGCACGTTCCTACGAGGAGGAGTTCTCCCGCAGGGTGGACAAAGCCCTTTCACTTCTTGAACCGGTGATGATTCTCTGCATGGGCTTTCTGGTGGGACTCATCGTCCTCGCAGTCCTTCTGCCGATATTCCAGTTGAACCAGTTGATAAAATGAGCATACGAATAACTGTCCGGCATACTATTCTCGCTTATTGCCAGGCAGTTATCAGAGAACAATAACGGAGGAATCATGAAGAACAATAAAGGATTTACCCTGCTTGAAATCATTGTGGTGGTCTTCATCCTCAGTCTCCTTGTGGCGATTGTGGCGCCGAAGATCATAGGGCGGACCGATGACGCGCGGATTGCAGAGGCAAAGGTTCAGATAAGGAATTTTGAGACTGCTCTGAAACTCTTCAAGCTCGACAACGGATTTTATCCGGCTACGGAACAGGGGCTTGAATCACTCATCGAGAAGCCCACTATCGGGCAGATACCCCAGAAATACCGTGAAGGCGGCTATCTTGAACAGAGAAAAATCCCGCTCGACCCCTGGAACAATCCCTATATTTATATCTCACCCGGTATCTATGGAGACTTTGATATCTTGAGCTATGGAGCAGATGGGAAAGAGGGCGGTGAAGGGAAAGATGCGGAGATCAAGAACTGGGACATGCAATAGCACCGGATTTTCTCTTATTGAGCTGATCGTCGTACTCTTCGTCCTGTCTCTGGTCCTTGCGATTGTATTGCCGACCTTCTCCGGGTTCGGAGAGAGCAGGCTTAAGGCCGAAGCACGGGAGATGGCCTCAATCCTGAGATACGTGAATGACAATGCGGTGTCGCGAAAAGAGACGTTTTTTCTGAAATTCGATCTCGGGAAAAATATGGTTGCCTGGAGTGAACCCGGAGGGAATAAAACCCGGTCTTTTGATGATCTCACCGGTGTCGAAATACAATCGAGAGGTCTTGTGTCGAGTGGGGAACTGACTCTTTTTTTTGAACCTCTCGGCGCCCGTGAAAATCTCGTTGTGTACATGAAGCGTGGAGACAGCCACATGACAGTTACGCTAAACCACCTGAGCGGCAGAGTGAAAATAGGGATGCAGGATGAGGAAGGAAGGATGAAGGTTGAGGGATGAAGGCTGAAAACGAAATACTTGTAAAAGAAAATATCAGGGAATCTCTCAACAAGGATACGCCCAATGTCATTCCCGCTTGTCGGGAATCTTTCTTGAAGAACCTGAATGATTGCGGACAAGCCGCAATGACAGAAGTAAACAAAGAATGTGGCAGCCTGTTTTTTTTCATCCCTCATCCCTCATCCTTCATCCTTCGGAAGAGGGGCTTTACGCTTCTCGAGGTCCTGATCGCGCTGGCTATTCTCAGCAGCCTGCTCGTCACCCTCATCTATACCGTGAATTACCAACTGGGACTCATCGAGAGGCAGGAGACTATCACGGTCGCAACCCTGCTTGCCAAGAGCAAGATGTCGGATCTCGAAAAAGATCCTGCCGGCAGCAAGGGAGAATTCGATGCCCCCCATGAGCATTACTCATACGAGACTTTTGTGAAGGCCTCGCCGTATATCGGGGTTTCAGAAATTATCGTTGTGGTAAAAGCGGGCAGTGAAGAGGTGAAACTGAATGAGTTTATTATTCAATAAGACTTATCCTTTATCCCCTTTTGTTGGGAAGAATAAAGCGGGCTTTACGCTCCTGGAGGTGCTTATCGCAGTGTCGATCCTCTCCATCATTCTTGCCGCACTCTACAGCACATTTTTCATGAGCTACAGGGCAATGGAAGGAATGGATGAATCTTTGACAAAACTTCAGGAGGCAAGAAGGGCCATCGATATCCTCAGGTGTGAACTTGAATCGGCCTATCAGAATGAACAGGACGCAGATACTTTATTCAGAATAGAGGACAGGGATGTCTACGGCAAGCAGACCACGCAGCTCGATTTCACCGCATTCTCCGCTGTACGACCCGGGCTTTCGAAGATTTCTTATTATGTCGAAGAGAAAGAGGGAAGACTGAGTCTCTTCAAGAAGGTGGAATCGCCGTACGGCAGGGAAGAATCAGAGGGTGTTGATATTATAGAAGATCTTGAAGGTTTTGCCGTCGAAGCAAAATATAATGATACCTGGGTAAGGACCTGGGATGCAGCAATAAATAAAGCAAAACCCGGAGAACTGAGGATCGGCATGACCATGAACATTAAAGGGCACACGATTACGCTCAATGATATCGCAAAACCGAGGATAGGAAACCAGGTATAGATTCCATATCATGAAAGAACAGAAGCCACTGTTTGAAAATTTAGTTGCTAATAAATTAACGGGTCAGGTTTCTCTAATATGTCATTCCCGCTTGTCGGGAATCTTTCTTGAGGAACCGGAAAGATTGCGGACAAGCCGCAATGACAAAAATTTCATATGAAATTGAAACAACCATATTTATTAGTAAGGAACCAGCACGGCATGGCCTTGGTCATAACGCTGCTTGTCATTGTGTTATTGACCGCAATGGTAGTGGAATTTTCCTATGGCGTCTATACGGGCACGAATAATCTCTATAACTGGAGGGATGCACAGCGCCTCTCCCTTATGGCAAAGTCAGGCGTCAATGTGACTGCCAGGATGCTTAAAGAGGTTGCGAACACAACAGAGTATAAGACGCAGAATCATATTGAGATGCCTGTTGAAAATCCTTTTGAGGACTTTCAAGGGAATATAAACGTCAGGATAGAGGATGAAACTGCCAAATTCAATCTAAACGCTCTAGTCCGTCCAGCGGGTGATCGGGATGTGAATATGGGAGCATACAATGCACTGAAGAGGCTTCTTAGTGTGCTCGCACTTGATGAGAGGATAGCAGACAGAATCGTCGACTGGATCGATGAAAACAGTGAGGTGAAAATTTCGGGGGGAGAAGCCGGCGCAAAGAATACTTTTCTTGATAGTACTGACGAACTTCTCTTAATACGTGGGATTACCAAACAAGATTATGATACGTTAGTTCCTTATATTACGGTGTGCGGGTCAAAGGGGATGCTCTATGTTAATATTAATAGAGCAGGGATCCCCGTTATCAGGAGCTTGTCAGATTCGATGAAAGAGCAGGATGCAGAGAAAATAGTCAATCGCCGCAACTCAATACCTTTTACAGGTGAACATGGGGCAATTCTTGGAGAGATTCAAGGTATTGTGGGCGGATTTGGGACTGAAACAGGAGTCTTTTTGACTTCAGAAGGACAACACTTTTCTATAATTTCTAC
>CAVWBP010000006.1:0-85665 GCA_963753165.1 Thermodesulfovibrionales bacterium
GATAATCATGGTTGATAGTGCCGAAGGTATAGGTGATGAGGAGCATAATCGCTGCTCCGAGCATGGCCGCAATCGTCCTGTGCAGGAGTTCAAAGGAGATCAGGGCATAGATGAATGAGGAACACCATCGTGGCTATCCAGAAGGCGGGACCGAGTGTTCGGAGCATCTGGGTATCCTTGACCGCATAGAATCCCCGGTCTTTTTGTGCAAAGTCGTCCTTCGGTAAGTCGATAAGGTTGTTTTGTAGCTTGTCTTGGAAAGTTCCAGCTGGATTGTTGCAGTGTCGATCGTGCCGGGGGGCAGATCGAATTCCAGCTGATAGGTGCCGTGAGAGGAAGTCTCTGTGGCTTCCACCTCCTTATGTTCTGCTACAAGTTTGTGGACCTCCCCGTTGATGAGGACCCTGAGTTCCGCCTCCTTCACCGGCTCCTTGTGAGAATCCAAGACCTCTCCGGAGACGAATATCCTGTCTATCTCCGCAGCCTCCCCGGAAGATGCCCGGAGGTCCTTGACGGGCAGGAACAGCAGCGAGATGAGCAATCCGATACTGAAAAAAATGAGCAACTGTCTTTTCATAACCCCTCCCTTACCACAAAGTTCAAAGTGTAAAGTTCACAGTCAAAAAGTGTAAAGATTACGCATAGCACATCCCTCTCCCCACAATCCCCTCAAGGGTGGGATTGTGGTACTCGTTTCATAAGGAATTCTTTATTTCAATGTGATCGGCATCCCCATCAACGGCCAGAGAATCGCTATCGCAAAACCAATGACTGCCATCAGGATAATGCTTGTCGGTATTCCTGCCAGGAAGAATTCCCCTGCAGTAAACTGCTTGGATTCATACGCGATCGCATTCGGCGCCGCACCCACCAAAAGCAGAAATGGCATGCCGGCAGCGACGAGTGATGCGTAGAGAACAACTTCCGGCGAGACGTTCAGATAGGGGGCGATGACGAGGGCAACCGGCATCGAAATGGCGATTGCCGCGACGTTCATGATGAAGTTAGTCATTATGAGAACGAAAAACGCGATTGCGAGCACGAATACAAACCAGTTTGCATTCTGGAACATGACGAGCCAGTTAATCGCCATCCATTTGGCTGCGCCGGTCTCCCAGAGGCAGAACCCGATGCTCATCGCGCCGCCGAAGAGGAGGATGATGTTCCAGGGTATCTCTTCAAGGTCCTTGATCGTAAGGATCTTACTGAAGAAGAATATTAACGTGCCGACAAGGACGACGGCGGATTTATTGAAAGTCCTTCAGCGCCGGGATAAAGGACTGAAGAGAGAGAAATACGATAATGCCGAGCACAACAAGTCCGGTAAATATCTCCTTGCTGCTGAAAGGTCCCAATTCCTTATATAACTGGATTGATTTTTCCTTGAGCCCCGGGATCGTATCTTTTTCCGGTTTGAACCATACCAGCATAAACAGCCAGATCAGGATTGTCATGCCCCAGCCGATAGGGAACATGTATTTCGAAAGCTCGAAAAAGGTAATGGTTTTTCCGGCAATCTCGTTAAAGAAACCTATTGCGACCGCGCCGCGCGCCGCACCGAGAAGGGTGATGATACTCCCGGCGCCTGCAACATATGCCATGCCGATGAAAAGACCCTTGCCGAATTTTGTGGCTTTATCTCCTTCGCCGTACAATGAATAAATCGCAAGCAGGAGAGGATAGACTGTTGCGGCCACCGCGGTATGGGCCATAAAATGGGTAAGAATCGTGGTCAAGCACAAAGCATCCGAGGTAAATCATGCTTGTCTTCTCGCCCAGTATCGAGAGCATCTTATACGCGAGCCGTTTGGTGAGACCTGTCTTTGTAAACACCAGCCCGATGATTATCGATCCGAAGATAAACCATACCGATGGATCAAAAAAGCTTCTGAACGCTTCTTTCGCAGGCCGGATAAAGAAAAGCGCCTGGAATACCCCGATGGCAATACTTGTTATGCCGATCGGCACGACCTCAAATACCCACCAGGTGCCTGCCATAAGGAATAAGGCGATAGCCGACTTTCCCTCCTTTGAGAGAACAAAATGCGCGCCGAGCGGATCCACGGCATCCGGAAGAGGGGGCATATAGTTGAATACAAAAAAGAATGTAAGCCCGAGAAAGTATGAAGAATAAACGTCTCACATCGATTTTTTGTCTTGCTTCTGCAATGACTATTTCGGGTGGTGGTTGGGGTAAGCCTTCTGTTTTCTTTTTATCTGCCATGGAACCCTCCTATTCACTCATGATAGCGTTGGAAATTTCATCAAAGACTTCGATCATCCGCACGAGGCCGACGAACTTCTTCTTGTTTTCAAGAACCGGCAGGAGAACGATATCGTGATGCACCATCAGATATGCCGCCTTGGTTACCGGATCGGCCGGATCAATAAACTGTTTTGCAGGGGCCATTATCTCGCTGACCGGCTTCTCGGCAAGCTCTTTTGCATCCTTTGTGAAGAGAGAATCCCATATCAACGCGAGACCGCTCTCGTCCTCTTCAGGGACCTGTGCCTTGGTTGTGGCTCTCATGAACCTGGGTTCGAGCCCTCTGAGGATATCCTTCAGGGTAAGGGTCCCCATGAGGTTGTACTTTTCGTCGAAGACCAGTATCGCCATCGGCTCAGGGTACTTCTTCGAGCTGATAAACGAGACCTTGATAATCCTCACCGCCTGGTTGATCGTAAACCAGTAAGGGATGTGGGGATACTCAAAAATACCGATCATTACGTCTTTCACAAGTTTTCCGTCTGCCATAACACCCTCCTTTTTATGCAACCTTTCTTTCGAATTCCATGAAAATTCTGAACCTGTCCGATTTCTTCACCGACTGCATGTACATGATCAGGGTATCTCCCGAATAAAACTGCTGGGTCAGCAGAGAGGCGGGAGCGCCTTCGGAGAGGTTCAGCAAGCGAGCCTCATCTGTTTTCAGATGGGTAAGCTCGATAAAATTCTTCACCCTGGTAATCTTTATGCCGTATTTTTTTTCGAAGAGATCAAAAAGGGGCCGGGTTTGGATATCGTCTTCCAGAAGGAGAGGGCAGAGATGGTAGGGGACGTAGCATTCCTGGACCATAACCGGCTCGTCCTGGACAGACCAGAGTCTTTTGATATAGATGACATGTTTTTCAGGGGATATATCGAGAAGAGTGTCAATGCCGTTGACCGGCATCATGACGGTTCTGGCAAGGACCTGGGGGGAAAACGGGATTCCCTCTTCGAAGAACAGTTCCCTGAGATGCGCCTGCATGTTGAGCCCTTCGGAGATAGCGTTCCTATAGATGAAAGTTCCCTTTCCCTGCTGGCGTTTCAGGTACCCCTGCCTGACAAGCTCAAGGACTGCTGTTCTTACGGTGGCCCTGCTGACATTGAACATCTTGCAGAGTTCATCTTCTGTAGGTATCTGAGAACCAACAGGCCATTCATTGCTGTTTATTTTCCTGCGGATAATTTCGTACAACTGGTAATATAATTTCTGATGGTCTTCCCGGTCGATATGTTCCATGATATTATTATGTACTAACATTATAAGATTTAATCGTTACAACAATATGCTATAGTATTCTAAGGGTGCGGTATGTTTCAATCGGGTAATGACTGTATTTATATCGGGTAAATACTGTATTTTTGAGTGCCTGTGCAATTTATTCAGATTCAGAAACATAGATAAAAAACATATTAAAATCAAACAAGTTATGATAATTTAATGGCCACATACAAGAATCAGGAAGGGTTGCACTATCTGGTTCCCAAACGCATGGAAAGAGGAGTTGACTCAAACAGATCAGGCAGCAATATGCAGAGATTCACGGCAGAAAGTGGTGAAGAAAAGGGTCGCTGTCTCCTATTTTCACCCCCCCGGATACCAGTGGAGAAAGCTCAGTTTGGTATAGTGAGTATAGAAAAATCTCCAAATGTCTTACACTGAGTATATATGTATAAAAAAATCAGTGATTATGCTGTCATTGGCAATCTCCATTCTATAGCCCTTGTGGGGCTCGACGGGTCGATCGACTGGCTCTGTCTCCCTCACATAGATTCCCCCAGTATGTTCGGTGCGCTTCTCGATGACAGGAAGGGAGGGCGATTTTCTGTTTCTCCTGTGGACGATTGGGACTCCAGCGCCCGTTATCTCAAAAATACGAACATCCTCCGCACCAGTTTCACGACTCGCACCGGGATAGTGCATCTGACGGATTTTATGCCGGTCCCCCTTGTTGAAGAAGATGACACGGATGCAGAACACCATGAACTCTACAGGCTTATCGAAATTGAAAAAGGCACGGTTGACTGTGAAGATGATCTTTGAACCGAGGTTCGATTATGCAAGGGAAATCCCCTCTTTTTCTCTAAGGAAAAGCAGAGTTGTTGCGAAGGGAACAGACGAAGTCCTTGCCCTGCTCGCGACGAAAGATATTCATTTCAATACAAGGGAGCAAAGAGCTGAAGCAGAATGGAAACTCAGCGAGGGGGAAACAGTATGGTTGCATCTGCACTATGGTGGCAACTACGCAACAGAGTTTGACCCTGCAAGCGCAGAAGCATCCTTAAAAAATACCAGGATATACTGGGAAAACTGGATCGAGAAGAGCGAAACAGGAGTAACGGTTGACCTGGGCCGCTATCAGGAAATGGTCAACCGGTCTGCTCTTGCCCTCAAACTGCTCTATTATAATCCTACCGGGACCATTGCTGCTGCGGCAACGACTTCTCTTCCGGAAAGAATAGGGGGTGTAAGGAACTGGGATTACCGGTATACCTGGGTCAGGGATACTTCCTTTACGGTCCAGGCGCTCTTTAACCTCGGACATCTGTCCGAGACAGAAGGCTACCTGCGATGGATAGAAAAGCTTCTGTCCCGTCACGGCGCGGAGAAACTGCAGATTATGTACGGACTGCGGGGTGAAGAGGACTTGCCCGAGCATGAACTCATGCATCTCGATGGATACAAGGGATCAAAACCGGTACGGATAGGAAACGGAGCGGCAAAACAGAAACAGCTTGATATCTACGGTGAACTGATGGATGCCGCGGTCAAGTTGTCGGATTATGTCGGAAAAATAAGCAAGGATATGTGGCCGTTCCTGCAGGCCATCTGCGAGTATGTGACAGACCACTGGAGAGACAGGGATTCCGGGATATGGGAAGTCAGGGGTGGGCCTGACCATTTTGTGTATTCGAAAGTTATGTGTTGGGTGGCACTCGACAGAGGGCTTATCATAGCCCGCAGATATGGATTCCCTGCAGATCTTCAAAAATGGAAAAAAGTGCGTGAAGAAATAAAGAAGGAAGTCCTGCAGAAGGGGTTTCATGAGAAGAAACAGGCGTTTGTCCAGCACTATGAGACCGATGCCCTTGATTCAAGCAATCTCCTGATACCGATCTTCGGGTTTCTCCCTCACAACGACCCGCGCGTTGTGTCTACCGTTGAAGCCATTATGAAGGAACTCAGCAATGACGGCCTGCTTTACCGTTATCAAACAGAAGATGGGATAGAGGGTGGAGAGGGGGTTTTTCTGCTCTGCTCATTCTGGCTCATCGATATTCTGATATCAATGGGAAGGGTGACAGAAGCTGAAGCATACCTGCACCGGATGGAAAGCATCGCAAATCATGTCGGTCTGTTTTCCGAACAATACGACATTGACAGGAGAGAAAATCTCGGCAATTTTCCCCAGGCCTTTACGCATATCGGATATATAAATGCTGTGTTGGCGCTCTGCAGGGCAAAAGAAAAAATGGCAGGAGATCAATCTTCGAAGAAAAAGGCAAAGCCCGGTCTCTTCCCTGGCAGTGCAATCATACTAAATGACGGAAACCCGGACAAGGCTCTCTCGTCGAAAGACATCGTGGCAAAACTCAAAAATACCATGAATATACTCAGGGGGGCTTTCTTCGATACAAAGCGAGGGAGAGTTGCCTATGAGCAGATGCACAATTCACAAGCATACAGTGAATATGTCCGGTTGAGCTATAACCTTAAGGGCATGGATCTCAGTGAGTTGAAGAGCAGGCAGGAGCAGCTCGCATTCTGGATTAATCTTTATAATGTTTTGGTAATACACGGCGTAATCGAACTGGGGATCAGGGACTCTGTGAAAGAGGCAAGAAATTTTTTCGGACGGGTGCGCTATCAAATCGGCGATTTCGTATTCAGCCCCGATGATATCGAGCATGGGATTTTACGCGCGAACAGCCGGCCCCCGCATGCCGTGTTCAGACCTTTCGGGAAAAAAGACGGGAGGATTCATTTTATTATCAGCCCAATGGACTCCCGCATTCATTTCGCGCTCGTATGCGCGTCTTCTTCCTGTCCTCCTATCGGAATTTATACTGCGGAGAACATCGGGAGAGAATTAACCATTGCGGCGGAAACCTTTCTGAATGCGGGCGGCATTGTCATTGACCGGCAGACAATGACTGTCTCGCTTTCAAAAATATTTGACTGGTACCGCAGGGATTTCGGAAAAAACATTGAAGAAAGGTTGAAATTCCTTTCATCGTATCTCTACAATCCCGAAGACAGACAATTCATGCAGGATCATGGAGAACGCATAAAGATTGAATACATGGACTATGATTGGAGACTGAACAGGTACTGAGTAGCAGAAACAACGCTTGATATGTATGAATCAGTTGATTTTGTCTGTTCCTAATTCAGGTGACAAATCCAATGTTTTTTACGAGAGGAATTTTAAAAAGATACAGGGGGGAATAGTTCTTATGCTGGGTTTTTTGCAACACCTGCTAATGCGCATAGGGAGTGCACGACGAGAAATGACGAATATCCTTTGCAACAGTGAAGGATTTTTTTCGTGAGAAGTCTCTTCAATTCTTGAAATATGGGATGTGTCCCTGATATTGTCCCATAGTAATAAACCGCTACCAAGAATCTTTTTAAGATGTTGCTTTCGATTATTCATCACACTCACTCTGCTCTTGTCTTGAGAAAAAAGCAGAGATAAGATGTAATAGGGTATGGAGATATTATCCCAAAGGTGGTATGAAGCGCTTCTCAAAAGGAGGTCGCGGCGGCTATATGCAGCACGATTGATCTCTGCTGAGGTTTTCGAAAAGCTTACCGTTGCCTGCAACGAATTTCGCCCATTCGATACAGCGAGGGCTGTGCTCACCGAATGTTCAGAAAATGTGTTTAAAGGCATCATAGGTGCCTACGGCAAGATCAGGGGTGCCCCATTTCTTATTGCCTTCATCGGAGACACACGTGACCCCTATGTAAAAGAAAAGGTCGGGTATGCCGGTGAAGGTATCATACTTGAAGCCACAGCCCTTAAGCTTGGTACATGTTGGGTCGGTAAGTCATTCGACCATGTAATTGCCTCCTCTTTCACAACGATTGGGGAACACGAGAAGGTCTTTGCAGTCACCCCCATAGGTTATGCCGCAGCAGAAGCATCCTTTGAAGAAAAGCTCCTCACAGGTTTCGGGCAGACCCACAAGAGGGAACCCCTTGCTAGGTTGGTGAGCGGATTGCAGGAGACCGAATGGCCTGAGTGGATCAAGGTCTCTCTTTTGGCAGCGAGAGTTGCTCCCTCCGCAGTAAATAGACAGCCGTGGCGCTTTTTGGTGGAATCAAACAGCATAACCGTGTCTGTGGATAATTTGAATGATAGTTACGGCATCTCAAAGAGACTTGATTGCGGCATCGCAATGCTCCACATTGAAACCGCGGCACACGTCTGCGAAGTGGTAGGAAAATGGGAGTTCCTCGATCCTCCTGAGGTGGCTAGATTCATAAGCCGCAGCTGAGATCATAGTTCAATCACAGAAAAGCAGCCTTTGATTGCCTCAAAAGGATAGAACTTAAAATGAAAGTTCTGCTAATAGGCGTCCGTATAACTCACTTCGCGAAGTAGCTCAGCGAAATAGTGAAATAGTGAAATAGAGGTAGGGTCAGGTCTTGTTTCTTGCAGCAGCTCTAGTTGTCGTTTTTCTATTTCAATAATTTCAGTTGTACTCTGCAGCATTGTCAGGATGATCGACAGCATTTGTTCCTGTGATAAGGGTGAGTGCGCCACAGATTAGAAAAAGTCTGCCTCTATATGTTTCTTGATTCTAATCTTCAATTCTCTATGGTATAGTTCTATCATGAATCAAAAGAAGCCCGTTTGGTAACCCAGCAAATAAATACTTTAAAGGTCGTCATTGTCCGGCTTGACCGGACAATCCAGAACCTATTGAAAAGACTGGATTCCGTCCTCCGACTTGATCGGGGGATCAAGTCGGGGAATGCAAACACGAGAGTTTCATGTGTTTATTTGCCGGAGTAATAGCATAGTAACTTTTGGGTGATGAACGGGCAATTGAGAAAGGAGCACAATGACAGAACAATCGGAACAACAAAAATTCGCAGTGCTGATTGATGGAGACAATGCACAAGCTTCCCTTCTTCCTCAGGTTTTGGCAGAGGTCAGCAAGTTCGGGTTGATCACCATCAAGCGGATATATGGAGACTGGACGACGACGAGCATGAACAGCTGGAAGCCTGCGCTCCACAAGCACGCTATTCAGCCGATCCAGCAATTTCGGTACACAGTCGGCAAGAACGCAACTGACAGTGCGATGATAATCGATGCGATGGACCTGCTCCACAGCAGTGATGTCGAGGGTTTCTGTATCGTTGCCAGTGACAGCGACTACACGCGGCTGGCAACCAGGATCAGGGAAGAAGGTCTCTTTGTCATTGGGGTCGGCGAGAAGAAGACTCCCGAAGCGTTCACCAACGCCTGCAATCAATTCGTTTACTGTGAGAACCTGACAGAGACCCATAAGAAAAAAAGGAAGCAGCATAAGACCGAAGAGTCCGGCGCCCCGGATCCCATGCCCCTTCTTCTTCAGGCGTTCGAGACTGTTGTGAAGGATGAAGAGTGGGCCCACTTGTCAGCGATGGGGTTTGTTCTCCATAAACTGGACCCGGCATTCGATCCCCGGACATACGGCCACAAGAAACTTCAGTCCCTCATCAAGGACTATCCGAATGCGTTTACGTTGAAACGGGACGATTCGACCAAGCCGCCGGTAGTCTATGTTGCCCTGACCGCCCAACAGGAGGATTCAGGCGACTCTTAACAGTGCGACCGATCCTGAACGGTATGAATTTCTCCTGATCATTCCGCTGAATGTTATCCCTGTAGGACATCCCACAGGAACAGATAAGCCAAAAGACAAATACAAACCTGAAAATATTCACTGGGAGAAAGGTTAAGCAGCAGGTCTTTTGAGAAGGTAGGCATTAAAGATCATTAAGAGGCGGTGGGCTGTGGCAGAAGCTCCGGACGAAAGATCGACAAGTTCAAGGTCTTTGGACGAACACCGGTGACTGCCTCATGCGTCAAAGCGGCGCTCATCGACGAGTGTTATGCAAAGCTGGAATGCAAGGTCGTCGATGAGAAGATGGTAGCCAAATACACCTTCTTCATCCTCGATGTGCTCAAAGCATGGATCGACTCAGCAAGGAAAGACCGACGGACGATTCGCCATTGTGGGCGAGGTGCTTTTATGGTTGCCGGTGAGACGATCAAGATGCCTTCAAAAATGAAATAGCTTCCCCTCTATATGGGTGCTTATCCGCACCGGGCAAAAATTGAACTCAACGAATAGTTCATTCCGTATTAAATGCCTTCGGGATTTTCGTACAGGGAGTCTTTCAAAGCGAAATAAATAGCAGCCTAATATATATCCTTGTTCGTTTCATCCGTAAGTAAATGGAACAAGGCACAAATCCAAAGGCTGACAGCCTAAATTACATGCAAAAAAGAGGAAGCCTTAATAACGGACAATTTAAAGGGCTGCTACGCATAGACATGAAGCTACCCTTTAAGAACCCTTCCTGCATCGGGAGGTATTTTGTGCTTTGGTCTAATTATAGTGGTATTTTCCTATATGTAGCCTGGAAAATGGACTAAGAATCTGTCTCAATGCGGAGCATCCTAACACCAACTTTTGAATATTATGTGAGGGTGAAAAAAACGATAATGCATATTATAATATTGACCGATTTCTTCATCCGTGAATTGGAAATGCTTTAATGCTGAATAAGTATCAATCCCCATTTTTATTGCAGCCCTAATTACTATATATATCATTTCTTCTATTGGTATATGGGTAGGATGATTGAGATCAAGCTCGCGAGATAATTCTTTGCCAAATGTATTTTTAAATAATTCCTCCAGCTCGTTCAAGCTATCACCACCTTTTCATAAGAAGGTGCCCCTTTATGTTCTTGTCCTGAAAATTGATATTCTTCTATTATTCTTTTTATCAGCAAGAACCTCTCTCTGATAGGTATTGTCAGATAAAAAGGTCCATCTATTAAAATTGCAATCAATGCTTTTACCTCGCTCCTGTTTATGAATTTGTCATTTTCTTGCATGTTCATTCTCTTCAATAGTTTATTGATATCTCTCTATATTTATTATTTCGTATTGAAACATAAAAAAATATCGGTGTCTGTCTGATTTTTTTGTAATTGTTTGTCCTACAGGAAAAGAGAGAAAATATATTTTAAAAAGGTAATTCGCAATTTTTAGACAATTTCAAGGAATTTATTTACAATTGTAATGTAAATGATAATGTTATTTAACACGGTCAATAAGAATAGTAATTTTAGTAGGTAAAAGCAAAAAGAGGGGAGCGCAATGGAAAAGCTGAAATGCTGGGAAGTTTATAAATGCAAAGAGAAAGTTTGTCCGGCATACAAGTCGCATGACCTTAAATGCTGGCTTTTTTCAGATACCCGTTGCCGGAATGAGATCCAGGGGAAGTTTTTAGAGAAGATAGAGATGTGCCTTGGCTGTGTTGTTTTTAAAAAGAATACAGATGTTGCTTCGATAAAAGCCACTCTTTCGGTTGTAGACAGACAATTCAAGGAATTCAGGAAAATTATCCAGGCCAGAGACAAGGAATTGGAGAATCTTGGCCTAGAGATGGCTTTAGGCCTTTCCGAAGTCTTTGAGGCGCTGAAGAAGATTTCCTCAGGAGACCCTACCGTAAGGATACCTGAAAAATCCAGAGTTGAGTTGATAAGTAAATTGAAGCATCTTGTTAATATCACCGCTGAAGAAATCGCTGAGATCGTTGATCAATCTCACGAATTTGCTATGGGGCTTGCCGAGCATTTTGATGTTTTGCACAAGGTATCAACGGGTGACCTGAATGCAAGGGTGTCTGGAAAGTCTGAGATAGAATTATTGGAAGCCCTTAAGAAAGTAATGAATAACACAATTGTGAGTATTTCAAGAGAAATAAATCAGCGTAAGCATACAGAGGCAGCCCTGCAGAAAGCGCATAATGAACTTGAACAACGCGTTGAAGAACGAACCGCAGAACTGACGGCAGCAAATAAAATAATGAAACAGGAAATAGCTGGACGCAGGCGAGTTGAGGAGGCTCTGAGGGAAAGTGAGATCAGATTCCGCCGCGTGACCGAAGCTGCTTTTGAAGGTCTTGCAGTAACTGAGAGGGGCAGATTAATTGACGTCACTGGAAAATTAGCAAAGTTATTCGGGTATCAACGAAGCGAACTTATCGGCAAGTCCATAGCAAAGCTTATCGCACCGAATGTCCGGAACGATACATTAAAAAAAATTCTCTCAGGATATAGCCTGCCTTATGAGAGCATATGTTTAAAAAAAGATAAAACCATTTTACCTGTCGAAGTCTGCGGAAAGAACTATTCATCAAAGGGAAGAGCACTTTGTGTTACCGCAATCCGTGATATCACAAGACGCAAGATGGCAGAAAAAGTGCTCCAGGAAAGCGAAAGTAAATATAAGACACTTACAGAAAACTCACTGACCGGAATATTCATACATCAGAACGGAAAGTTGATATTTGTCAATGATAAATTCGCAGAAATGCACGGTTATAAACCTGAAGAATTGTTACGTAAATCGCATATACTGTTAGTGCATCCCGATCAGAAAAAAAACATGAAGGGAATGGCATCGAAAAGATTAAAAGGTAAATCTGTTCCTCAGCAGTATGAAGTTCGAAGAATCACAAAACAGGGCAAGACTATATGGTGTAAAATGATGGCAACGCTAATACAGTATAAAGGGAAACCGGCAATTATGGGCAATCTTATTGATATTACAGAACGTAAGCTGGCAGAGGTAGCCATCAAGGAAAGTGAAGAACAACTGCGGAATCTAACGACCTACCTGCAAAAAATAGGGGAGGTTGAAAGAACTAATATTGCCCGTGAGATTCATGATGAACTGGGCCTTGGATTGACTGTTTTAAAAATAGACCTGTCCTGGTTGCGAAAGAGACTGCCTGAAAATGAGATGCCCCTGCGTGAAAAGGCAGATACAATGACACAATTGATTGATAAAACCATCCGTACCGTTAAGAAGATATCTACAGAACTGAGGCCGGGATTATTGGACGACCTGGGACTCGCAGCCGCAATCGAGTGGCAGGCAGAAGAATTTCAGAAACGAACAGGCATTCAATGTAAGATAACAATAGATCCTGTGGATATCACTTTTGATAGAGACCGTAATACGGCGATTTATCGTATTTTTCAGGAGACTTTGACAAATGTTGCACGACATGCACAAGCAACGGAAGTCAATGTAAGTTTACGGCAAAGAGACGGTCAATTAGAACTGAACGTCCGGGATAATGGAAGGGGTATTACCGAAAAAGAACTTGCTAACTCAAAATCGTTTGGTCTTATCGGTATCAGAGAACGTGTAAAAATATTTAGCGGGATTAATATAATAAAAGGAATACCAGGCAAAGGAACAACGGTGACCGTTAGAATGCCGATCCGTGATATGAGAGAAAATTAATGATAAAGATTCTCATAGCAGATGATCATAGGATGTTCCGTGAGGGACTAAAGCATATCCTGGCAGAATACCCTGATCTGGTTGTTGCTGACGAAGCGAATAATGGACAGGAGGTTCTCGATAAAATATGGAAAAACAATTACGATATGGTTTTACTCGACATTACAATGCCCGGGATGACAGGGCTTGAAGCCCTGAAACAACTCAAAAATGACAAGCCTAAACTTCCTGTTCTCATATTAAGCATGCATCCTGAAGAACAATATGCGATTCGAGTTCTCAGGGCTGGTGCCTCCGGATATCTCACGAAAGAGAGTGCGCCTGATGAGCTGATAACAGCAATACGGAAAATATCTCAAGGAAGAAAATATATCACCCCCTCACTTGCTGAAAGACTAGCATCCGAGTTTGAAGCCGATTCTGAAAAGCCCCTTCACGATATCCTTTCAGATCGAGAATATCAGGTGCTTCGCATGATCGCTGCAGGAAAGACAGTAAAGCATATTGCCAAAGAACTCTCCTTAAGCATAAAGACTGTCAGCACCTATCGAACCCGGATTATGGAAAAAATGAAAATGAAGACCAATGCCGAAGTGATGCATTACGTCATAAAGCATCAACTCCTGGACTGATTCAGCTTACTCTTCAGTACTACCCCCTTTGTCTTTTTCCCCTCGATAGACTTTCGTTGTAGGACAAATCCTACTCTCAAAAAACCAGCAGTCCTACAAATAAATCAGACAAAAGCCGATATTTTTTCTCCTTTAAATCTATCAAAATGAAAGTAAAGATATAAAGATGTAAGTGCATAACCGATCAAGCGAAGAGAGATGATAACCATGAGAGAACAGGACATTTCAGAAGAAGTAATAGATTTGAGAAAGCGGCAGGAAGCTCTTTCTCCCACTGATATATATAATGCCTTTCCTTCGGAATTAGACATCGAGGATGAGTTAGAAAATCTTTTGGACATTTTTCAGGATATGGGAATTAAAGTTATTGACAGTCATGAAATGGACAGTGAACAGGAAGAAGTGTCAGAGGCAAAGGAAGAGTATGAAAAGACAGCGGATCTTGTTCAGATATATTTTCACTCGATGGGGGATATCGCGGTTCTCAGCAGAGATGAGGAAACCGATCTTTCGAGAAAAATAGAGGAAGGGAACCACATTATCAGGAACATCATACAAGGACTGCCTCTGTATAAGATACTCCTGAAAGGGCTTTCTCATTACGCACAGGAGGATGTGTCTACTGCAAAAGATATGGTTGAGAACGCACTGCAAAAAACCCTGGAGATGCTGGATCATCTCATGGCAGCAGAAGGTGTCCTGGGCGAGAGAAGGAGGGAATATAAGGGCATTGAGTCGGAAGTAGGAATCGGAATTGATGAGGTCCGTCGTATGTATGATAGGATTACGAAAACAAGGAAACTGGTTTCTGAAGCGAAACATGAGCTGATAGTACGCAACCTGAGGCTGGTAATCAATATTGCGAAACATTATGTAGGCAGAGGGCTTTCTCTGCTTGATCTGATCCAGGAAGGCAATATCGGCCTGATAAAAGCTATTGACAAATACGACTATAAAAAGGGATTCAAATTCAGCACGTATGCAACGTGGTGGATCAGGCAGGCCATCACGAGAGCGCTCATGGATCAGACGAAAACAATAAGAATCCCTGTCCATGTGATGGAGCTTTATAATAAGGTCTGCACTGCTTCAAAAGAATTGTCACAACAACTGGGAAGAGAACCCGTTAAAGAAGAAATTGCACATACGTTAAGAATTCCTGTGAAAAAAGTGGAAGACGTGTTCAAGGCAATGCAGGACCCGATAACGCTGCAGACCCCGATTGGTGATGACGATTCGACCCTTGCGGATATGATCGGTGATGACAGCCCCTCTCCCTACTCAGAAACGGAGAGGAATAAACTCGCTGAGCAGATAATTGATGTCCTGCATACACTGACTCCAAGAGAGGAAGAGGTAATCAGAATGAGATACGGAATCGGGACCGAGCGCGATTATACGCTTGAAGAAGTTGGGAGACATCTTTCTCTAACACGTGAACGGGTGAGGCAGATAGAAGAAAAAGCCATGAGAAAACTTAAACATCCAAGAAGACTAAGAGCATTACGGCTCTTGAACACGGCGTAATGATCATGGGGAAAATGATTACACTACAACAGGATATTCAAAAAGACATAGAAGAAATTATTGATGGCCTGAAATGTTCAAATAATTTCATTTGCTATAAATCTGAATTTAAAAGGCTTTGCAGAGTAAAAGATATTGGTATGGAATCATTCCTCATCTGTTTAGAAAATAATTTATTAGAGTGCAGATTCTCAATTAATTTTGGAGGCTTACATTTCTGTAAATGTCCTCTTCGATTCTATATTGCTAAAAATATAAAAAAATAGACTTAATGAAATTAAGTTGCTTATACACATCTTAGAACATCCACATCAGACTTAAAGGATGTGAATTTCCAGATATCTGATCGGTAAATAGAAGTGTCCACCGATTGTTAGTCCAACAAAAACAACCTACAATATAGTATTTCTGCTTCTGATCTATGATATAATTCTGAATATTTTATTATGGAGACGACCACGGATACTTGCCCTTGCGGTTCAAATGTTGCCTACAATGAATGCTGTCTGCCTTTGATAAAAGGTGACAGGCTGGCGCTTACAGCAGAAGAACTGATGCGTTCCCGTTACAGCGCCTATGCGATGAAGGAAATCGGATATCTGCTTTCGTCTCTTCATCCTGACCACAGGACAGACTTTGATGAAAAGACTACCAGAGCGTGGGCTGAAAGCTCTGAATGGCATAAGCTTGAGATAGTTAAAACAATCGGGGGCGGGCCTGAAGACAATGAAGGCAAGGTAGAGTTTGTTGCAACATACACTGACAAGGGGATCAATAGAGAACACCACGAAATATCAACGTTTAAAAAAGAAGCCGGGACATGGTATCTGGTGAACGGTGAAGTACAGCCACCCAAACCAGTCATCCGTGCAACTCCCAAAACAGGACGTAATGACCCCTGCCCTTGCGGAAGCGGAATGAAGTTCAAGAAGTGCTGCGGCTGATTGAGCCGTTAATATAATCTGTTTCTGCTGAAATGGGAGAGTTTTTCGCAGGAATAACTTTTAGATAGACTTGATACTCTATTCTATTTTGCCAACGTCAAATACTGTAAAGTACACCTCCGAACCCGCACCACTGGGCTAAAAGAAATTCCAAAGATTATTAACAAGAAATAGAGATATAACAATGATTATACCGATACCGTAATTTTCGGTTTTATGGCGAAATTGTAGCACATCTGAAACATTACAAAAAGTTGAGAATTTAATAATATCAATATTTTTATCACACGGTATTCGGTATAACATGGGATTTTTCACCTTCTCATTATTCCCTGTTGTACTCAGCATAATTATATCCGGTTCCCAGGGAGTGGACTTCAGGAAGTAGCATAAAATCTGATCGAGACGATCACGGGTGTTTGTTTCGAATAATATGCTCTGTTTTTTATCTCTTACCGAACCTATCTCTCCTGCTTATTCACCCATAATCTGAACAATAACCTTCCTGTCTCTCCCCCGGTTATCAAAATCGATGAATACTATCTGCTGCCATGTACCCAATGCAAGCTTGCCTTTTACCAGAGGAATTGTGAGGGAAGGTTTCATCAATGCTGCCCGGACATGAGAGAAGCCGTTCCCGTCTCCCCATCTTTTATCATGCTCGTAAGAGATGCCGGAAGGAGCGACCTTTTCTATGGCTTTTTTCAGGTCGTTTATGACCCCGGATTCAAATTCGATTGTGGTGATACTCCCTGTCGAACCCGGACAGAAAACCGTGGCCAATCCGTTTTGAATTCCTGTTTGGCCCGCTAACTTTGCAACTCTTTCGGTTATATCAATGACATCGGTAAAACCTTTTGTTTTCAAATCAATGGTATCTGTTGCGACCATACTGTCCTCCGCAAATAAGATTCGTGAAATTCCCCAATCGGAATTCTATGACTGAAACCTCCTGTCGGATTTCGCCTTCCTGAATCCCTTTGTCTTCTTCCCGGAAAGCCATCCTGTTCGCTTCGTCCGGAACGCATCGATATCAGGGATATAGGGTTTTATATCCAGCAACGGTGTCCCGTTCACTATGTCCACATCTTCAATATGAAGCACTCTTCCCTCCACTTTCCTGAGCCTTACCACAGATAACCCTATTGGATTAGGCCGCTTTGGGGCCCTTGTCGCAAATACGCCGTGCACTGCGTCATCCAGGAACGGTTTGACAATTAAAGAGTATTTTTTTGAACGGTGGAGATGATAAAGCAAAATGATATGTGAAAATCCCCTGATATCCATGAGTCCTTCGGCAAAAGACGGCTTTATTTCTATCGTGCCTTTGATGCCCTTTCCTCCCTTTGTCTGTATCGGCATATCATGGGTATCCTGAAAGGGCGTGTAAATTGTCCCGATCGGTTCATAGGTTATTGGTTTCAAGGTCTCCTCCAGGTTATGCGTTCACTATTTATCCACTTCTCTTATGAGAGATATCATCCATTATAATGTTTTTTGGTTTCTTGTACGAATATGCAGGGGGTCTTATTTTATGCTCTCGATACTTACCGTCCAAAATATTCAGGTACAGGGACGTGGCTCAATTTCCAAATCGAAATAAACTACCTATGTTTTTCTGCAAACCTTTCTCTGACTTAAATGTTCTTGAACTATTGAAAACTGAGACCTCCGCTCCGTCTTCGGTTCCCGAAAGGCAAAGCCTATTCGGGATTACCCGTGATTTCGATTTGGAAATTGAGCCACGTCCCTGAGGTTTTTGCACCAATAGAGAAGTCAGCTCCGATCCTCGACGCCATGTGAATCTGCTACAATGGGGGGGAATAGGTTCGAAAAATCTGATAAGTACAGAGGGAGAGTGCCGATATGCTCGTGCTGCGGTGCGCCGCGTGCAGGAAAAAGCTCTGGCGATATGACAAAATCGGCAAGGGAGAAGTGTTGCGATGCCACAAGAAAAGGATCGACAAGGATTACGGTAATAGTTCGACCGATGGAGACAGAATATATTGCCTATGCGGGAACAGCATCGGCATCGATAAAGGCGGTTACTACAAGATGATCGACCGGGCGTTTACCTATTCCGGGACGAAGAGGAATGCCTGACACAAAGGTGAAGACTGCTATGGATCAGGGCATATCCAACTCAATGTTTTCGAGAAAACTCTTGCCGTAACCTTTCGTCAGAATCCGTTCGTCGCAGACAATAATCCTTCCGGTGTCCGCTTTAGTCCGTATTAACCGTCCGAATCCCTGCTTGAATTTCAGGACAGCACGCGGGAGCGAATATTCATAGAACGCATTTCCGCCTTCCCTCTCGATCATCTCGGTCCTTGCCTTCACTATTGGTTCTGTCGGCACTTCAAAAGGCAATTTCGTAATAATGAGGCACTTGAGGGCGTCTCCACGGACATCAATCCCTTCCCAGAAAGAATCGAGACCGAATATCACGGAGTTTCTGCTCTTCCTCATCGTTTCGAGCATCTTCCTGTTTGAAGCTTCTCCCTGCACCATGGGATTGAGACCGGCATTCCTTAATTCGCCGGCAGTCAGTTCCCAGGTTTTTTTCATAACGTCCCTTGAAGTGAAAAGAACGAGAGTGCCCCCCTCTTCCTTTGCCGCCTCCCCGACAATAACCCGGGAGAGAGGTGCAATGCTGTCCTCATTCCTCAGGTCAATGCCTCTTTTTATCTCAACCGCAACCTGTTTTTTCATATCAAAAGGCGACGGCACAGAGAGCCTGTCTGAAGGATCGATGCCAAGGGTTTTCTCGATAAGGCTGAAGTCCCCGGAGACGGAAAGAGTGGCTGACGTGAGAATGACGGACTCGTATTCCGGAAGAAGAGTATTGCGTATGAATTCCGAGGGATAAACGGGACACATCCGGAGAGCCTTCTTGTTTTCTTCGCTCTCTACCCACCTGACGAACCCCGACGCTTCCTCACAGAAAGTCTCCATATCCGCAGAAAGGGCCAGTAATTTGACTATTGCAGCTTTGAGCTCTATCTCTTCATCCTCCTCAAAGAGTCCCTTGGCAGATGTTTTTATATTTTCGATTAACGTATCTATCGATTCAACAAGAGCCATAAGAACATACTTGAGGGGGAAAGCCCCTCTTACGATCCTCCTGCTTTTCATCTCCTTGCCGACTTGTTCCCAGAAAAATGCTGTCTCCATTCTTAATGACTGAACAAGGGTAAAAAGCGCGGGAAATTTTGCAAGAATTCCCCTGTTATTGCCTCTTTCATCGGTTTTGAGCAGTCTGTTGAACAGATTTTCGACGCCACGATTGGAAATCCTGATCCCGATTTGGTCCGAAAAGACCGTGTCAAGGGCATGGGCCTCGTCAACCACCAGGATATCCGCTTCGGGGAGTATCCTGGAATCATCCTGCATCATACAGTTGACTGCCAGGAGGGCATGGTTTGTCACCAGCACCTGGGCCTTCGACCATCTCTGGCGGGCCATAAAGTAGTAGCAGTCCCTGTAATACCGGCACTTCTTTCCCTTGCAGGCATCTGCATCGGAACAAATTCTGTCCCATATGACGGGCTGCCTGTAGGCGCGGTAATCTTCGATATCCCCCGTGTCCGTCTCCATAAGCCATTCAAGTATATTCTTGTGGTCATCGGATTCGTCTCCATCATCCGGCTTGAACGCGTTGAGCCTCCTTTTGCAAAGATAGTGCCCCCTTCCCTTGGCGATTGCATAACCGAATTCTCTCAAAGAGGACAGAAATTTAAGATCTTTCGAGGCAAGCTGCTCCTGCAGGTTGATTGTGCGGGTTGACACCAATGTCTTTTTCCCGGAAAGGATTGCGGGGATGAGATAGGCAAAGGTCTTGCCGGTGCCTGTTCCGGCCTCTGCCAGAAGAATACCTTCATTCCCGGCATTCCTTGAACAGGCGTTCATCATGCTGGTCTGGGAAGGCCTTATCTCATAATTCTCCAGCGCTTTGCCGACGTTCACAACCAGAAAAGATTTTGATTCCTCTCCCAGGGTTGAATTTATGGCATCGCTATCATTTTGACTCATATATGATAATAATCCTCTTTCCGGAAAATTTCATGCTATGAAACAGCGAGAGGTTTTGGGAAGATCCTAAAGATATGCGAGGCTATTCCCTCACAATCGGAGAGGCCCCTTCATCAAAGGGGTTTGTCCTCATGGCAAGAGAGAATAAATACGGATAGTTCTTTTTCAGATACTGCATATAATCCAGCCATTGCTGCACAAGCATCCTGTAGCATCTCTTTATATCACCGGAAAGGTGCGTCCTGTCGGCATCGGGCAGCTGGGTTAAATCCTCCCGGTACGACAATTCTTCGGTCAGATGAAAAACTGCCTGCAGGAGCTGGGTGAATGATTCATGCTCCAGCAGTGTGGGGTTCTCCAGAAGCCTCAGGAGAAAATCCCGCTCCTTCAGCAGAAAAGAGCGGAGGGTCTCCAGATCATACTTGTGAATTGAAACAGCATATGCATGTGATTTAAGAATTTTGCCAGTATTTTTGAAATCCTGATCCGACCACTCCGGTTTTATGACAAGGGATTGCCTGATCGTTTCCACCTCAGGATCGACCCGTGAAAAGTCTGCCAGCAGTTCTTTTCCTGCTTTACTGAAGAACGTCCCTATCACCATGTTCAATTTCTCAAACCGCGCCTTTTTTTCCCGCTGGCTCAGCAGCATCTCGGTTGCATTCGCCACTACACCGAGAAAAGTGCCGACGCCCGTTATGATGATCAGGAGGGTCAGTATCTTGCCGGGCGCTGTTACAGGATAGATATCGCCATATCCTACTGTAGTAATGGTAACAATGGTGAAATAGAGGGCATCCATAAGCGAGAGGCGCTCAAAAAAAATTAGGCCGAGTGTTGCGGAAAGAATAATTGCGAGAAAAACAAGCAAGAAGACCAGGAACCTGAATTTAAAGGGGTCCATGCCTACTATTATAGAATGAAAAGAAGAATTATTTGCTTCAAAAAGATCCTTTGCTCACTTAAGGGGCCGTGAGTCTGCGCAAGGGAAAAACGGAATTCCGGATTCTCACCTCACCGGTATCAGAGGCAAGCGGTGCTTACGTTGCATGCAGAGTAGTAAATTCTCTGAGTATTTTTTGATGTTTCAGTTTTTTCAGGGCGCTTATTTCTATCTGCCTCACTCTCTCACGGGTGAGAGAGAAATATCTCCCTATTTCGTCCAGAGTATAGTTCCGCCCCAGGCCTATCCCGAATCTCATCCTTATTATTTTTTCTTGCCGGGGAGCAAGCGCCCTGAGGGTCTTTCCTGTCTGTTCGGAGAGGAGGGTATTTTCGAGGATATCACAGGGAGAAATAGCGTTACTGTCACCGAGATACTGTTCGAGGGTGTCCTCATCTTCTCCTACAGGAGTCTGCAGCGATACGGTATCCAGGACTGTCTGGAAGATGCTCTCGACTCTCTCTGCAGGAATCTCCAGCCTGGCTGCGATTTCATCGGGGTCGGGTTCTCTTTTAAGGACCGCCCTCAGCTCACCGGAGACCCTGAGAAGCGTATTATGCTCCGCCATGATATTCGAAGGCACTCTGATTGTCTTTACCTGGTCCATAAGCGCCCGTATAATAAACTGCTTTATCCAGATCGACGCATAGGAAGCGAACTTCACTCCTCTGGTATGATCGAACTTGCGCACCGCCCTCATGAGTCCGATATTGCCTTCCTGGATCAGGTCAAGAAAAGAGAGGCCTCTTCCGATATAATGTTTCGCAATATTAATCACCAGCCTCAGGTTGCGGGTTATGAATTCATTCCTGGCTTCGGCAATACGTTTTCGTAACCCGGTTATTTTCTCATACCAAATTCTGAATTCCTCAATGGTAATGCCCGTTTCACGTTCAATGCGCTGATACTCGTCCTGTGCCTTTCCATGACTTGCAGAATGTTTCGCATAATCGGCACGGTGCGCCGCGTTCCCGTTTCCTCCCTCTTTTTTGTTCCTTGCCGCGACAGAACATTGCTGGGTTCGATCAGCGCCACGTATGCGGCACATAAGGGAATCAAGCTTCTCCAGATATGCCTCCAGGCAGTCGTCTGATGCATCTCCATTCGGATGGGCCATCTCTTCGGTTGCATCAGTGCAAGGAATTTCCTGTATAAGTTCCAGAAGAAGCATCTTCCCTTCCTGTATCCTCACTGACAGGGAGAGTTCCTCCTCTCTCGTGAGCAAGGGGATATCACCCATCGAACGGAAATATGCCTGCACAGTATTCTCTGTTTCTCCATACTTCTCCCGCTTCGCTTCCCTGATGAGATGTTCGTCTTCCCTGTTCTTGTCCGCGAAATCCATAAAATTACTGTCCATACCAGGGGAAATACCGAAGCACTCTTCCGGTGAATGGCAAGAGAGATCAGCAAAAGGGTCCGCCTCATGGGTTTCCTCACAAAGTATCCCCTGCTCTTCTCCTGGATAACTGCTCTCTCTGAGCTTATCCGCTTTTCTCATACCATACGTCCTTTGATCTCCGGAATATAAATAAGCCTGAACAGCGCCATACTTACACGTTATTACAAAAGAAAGAAAATTCGATGTGATATCGCTCACAAAAAATGAAAAAATGGTTAACCCTTCTACGGAGGTTTGCTTTCCTGTTCCCCGTCGTGAATCATAAGGTGAGGGCCAACCCCACTGTCAGGGAGTATTGACTGTTGCATCAGAGTTGCTTAGAATGATACGGGAAAGAGATATCATGACGGACAGGCGGCAGTTCCAGAGATTCACTGCTGATGTGCTGGATATTCATGGCAGGAGCGTGTTTGCCAAAGCGGCGCGGATACTCGATATGAGTGTCGGCGGCGTCATGGTGAATACAGACACAAAACTGAACAAAGGGAAGAAATGTATCCTGCGGGTACGAGAAGAAGAGAGCGTTCTTGATCTGGAAAGCGTTGTTGCATGGTCTTCCCTCTACGAAAATCCGGAGGTCTCCGGCAGTGATTTGGTCCCCCCATACAACACCGGGCTAAGATTCACAGACGTTTCCAGTGAAACAACGAAGAAAATCACTCGTTTTATTGAAAACCATGCGCAGGCTATCGACAGACAAGAGGTTCAAACCAGACTCAGCGGCTTCAGAATGAATGTCAGGGTCCAGATTCAGGCTCCTGCAAAAACAATGCTGATTTTCCACGAAGGGTTCAGAATAAAAAACCTCAGTCTCGGCGGCATGCTCACAGAAAGTAACGATCCACTGGATGTCGGGGAAACACTGTTGTTGAAAATATTTCGTTCAAGGACCAATACGATAAATATTCTGGGGAAAGTTACCTCGTGTATAGAGATAAAAGAGAATGACAGTCAACATTATGATATAGGGATAGCATTCATAAAAATGTCCGGGAAGGACAAGGAACTGTTGAGAGAGCTTATGTGCCTGCTCGAAACCATGTGCTGTATCGCCCCCAGCAACCCTAAAGAATAGTTGGGGGTCAAGTCTCAATTTTTGACATAACATCCCTTCTGTGGTAATCTTACGATATGTCGAGACCGCTCAGGCTGTCTTTTGAAAATGCAGTGTACCACATTACTGCCAGAGGGAACAGACGGGAACCCATTTTCTACGATGACGATGACCGGAATAATTTCCTGGGGAAAATCAATGAGACCTGCCTGAAATATTCCTTCTTCTGTTTTGCCTATTGCCTCATGGACACTCATTATCATCTCTTTCTGAGGACTCTCCTTCCCAATATCTCCGACGGCATGCATTACCTCAACACCGCATATGCAAACTGGTTCAAGGCACGGCATAAGATCGTCGGAGTAGTCTTTCAGGGAAGGTATAAATCTCTCCTTGTCGATGAGCACAGTTACAGCATAAACCTTTCAGCGTATATCCATTTAACCCCGTTCAGGGCAGGCATTACCGCAGATATCAGGGCATATCCGTGGAGCAGTTACCGAGGGTATGTTGACGGAGAGAACACATCGGTGAGACTGGACACGGGGCTTGTTCTGGATCAGCTTGACAACGATCGGGAAACGGCACGGATAAAATACGAAGCCTACGTGCTCGAAAATCTCATGATGGAGAACCCCCTGAAAAAGTCCTTTGCGCGCTTCGCGTATGGAGGGGAGGAATTTATCCGGTCAATAAAAGACCGGGCAGGGGACATAGGGAACCTGAGGGAGATCCCGGAAGCCAGAGCGTTGACGGCAAACACCGCAGAGGATATCATCAACCAGGTCATGGCCCAGTTTTCCGTAACGAGAGAAGAACTATTCAGTAAAAAGCGAGGCAATTTTCTCCGACATATGACACTCTTCCTGCTCAAGAAGTTCACGCCGATGAGCCTGCGGGAAATAGGGGAACTCTTTCATATGGACTACGCAGCAGTGTCTCAGGCATGCAAGCGGTATGAAGAAAAACTGAGCACCGGTGAAAAATCGGATACCCATAAGGCTGAAATTTGAATAAATATTGGACACCAGGACGTGCCTTCATTTTTCATTCTTTTATTGACATGTCTCTTCGATATGTGTTAAATTTATTAGATTTTGACATAACTGCCAGATATTCTTGCCAATATCTTTCCATAAATTATCCCGAATGAAAATAAAAGGACATATAGGATTAATTTTCATGTACATGGCTGTTGCACTTGTGCTGGTCGGCCTTGTGCATGTCAGAGCAACCTCTACCGCATTGGCAGACTCAAGCCCTGATGAAAAAACGGGGGTTTTCACGGCGTATACCGCAGAGGTTGCCCAAACTGACAGCACCCCCACGATAACCGCAAGCAATCAGAAAGTACAGACAGGATTTATTGCAAACAATTGTCTGCCTTTTGGAACGAAGATAAAGGTGAACGGAACAATCTATGAAGTTCAGGACCGGATGCACGACCGGTATGGATGTGATAAGTTCGACATCTATATGGTTGATTACTCCGAGGCAGTCAATTTCGGTATCCAGCCGCTGAAATATGAGCTCATCTAACCTGCAGCAGGGATAAAATCCCCGGAAGAGCAGGAAATCATTCGATGAGAATCGAATGTACTCTGAAATCTCTTACCATTTCGTCGAATTGTTCGGGATGCTTTTCGAGTATCAGAACCAGCACATCATAAAGGTCCATATGGCGGTCAATGTCTAACGGAGTAAAGTATTTCGTAAAAATATCATCGAATATTTTGCCCTTGCCCTTTTCAAAATAGAGGTCCTCAAAGGCTTGGTAAATTTTCAGCGGCATGTTTTGAGTATCGTTCATGTCACTCCTCTCGGGTTGTATCTATACTGAATTATTATAACAGACATTTCCTGTTTGTAGTTCTTATTCAAAGGATTTTACTCTTATGCCTTGATGCTTGAGTGCATGCAGTTCTGCCCGCCGCATGACCCTTGCTTGCTATGATAATTTCAGGAACCCTGCCTCAATCATCCTGTTCCTTATTTTGTCCAGGTGATATCTCTCGGCAGCCAGCATCTCGTCGAGAGCAGACTGGCTCTGATAGTTGGAAAGTTTGGCGATGAGCTGGTTCGTAAACATCTCGACCATCGTCTCTTCGATTTTCAGCGCTATCTTCAATGCGTCTTCAAGGGAAACGGGACCGTACAGGATGGTATTTTTCACGTTCCGGGTAAATGCGACGGTATCAAAAATAATCCTGCCCGAGAGCAACATTTCCTTGCTCGGCACGCCGTCGAACATACCGACCCTGTTGGCTTCGAGCAGAAAAGAGACATGGCTAAGTTCGTCATTGACAAGACTCTCCCAGAATCCCCTCTCTTCGGGGAATAACTGCATAAAAGTGCTATAGATATGAGCGGCTGCCTGCTCGATCTCTATACATCCGCTGATTAATTCCTGGGTATTCATAGCAATGCGTTACGCATCATCATTATAGAGCAACCGGTTGAATTGTTCCAGCCGGAACCCCCTGCATTCCCATCCGTTCACGCCCGGAAATGACCTGTTCTCATTGTGTCCTGACGGGTATTTTCAGGCGTCACAAAAAGCAAAGGGACACGGTATTCCCGTGTCCCTTTTTCAGTCGATCCTTCGAATGAAGGAACTATTTTACCGCGTCTTTGAAAGACTTCCCGGCTGAGAACTTGGGAACTTTCCTGGCAGGTATTTTGATTGCTGCACCGGTCTGGGGATTTCTCCCAGTCCTTGCCTTCCTCTTCCCTGAAGAAAAAGTTCCGAACCCGACGAGCGCAACCTTCCCGCCTTTTTTAACTGTTTTCACAACTCCTTCAATCAGGGACCCGAGTGCCTTTCCCGCAGCAGCTTTCGAGATGCCTGCATCCTTTGCCATTTTGTCGATAAGATCAGCCTTTGTCATAAATATACCCCCTCCTTATAAACTTGATTGCTACGATTATATCAATGAATACATTTCTTTTCTACAAAATAATGACGTAAGCAAAAAAAATCACCAGAGGGAACCTTTTGGATGACTGAACAGTATTCCTATCTGAATCTGCATTCCAGCCGGGAGATCGGAAAATCAGATTCGAAGCAGACAGAACAGGGGAACTCCTCCCCTGGTTCGAGAAGTCTCTCTTCACATTCCGGTTTTTTGTGCTAAGGGAGTTTATTTCGATTTGGAAATCGTGCCATATCCCTACTGTACCGTGTTTCCATACGATCATTGTCCTGTTTCGAACATAAGCAGATAGGGCTGTGCAGATCGGCCTTCTTCATCTTTGAAATTGCTGAATTTCTGCGTATTCAGCCATATGATATAGGTTGTCCCCGGTTTGAGTTTGACGTCAAGAACACAGGTCCTTTTATCCTCAAGGTACCGTGGACCTCCGGCAAATCTCCGGAAAGTTCTCCGGCGCTATCTGCACCCAGGACCAGCTTTTATCCATCATCTCCCTGCTGAAAGTAACCCGGATTTCGGAGAGCAGGGGATCTATATCTTTTGCGCCTGATTCAGGGACAGTCCTGACAACAACAGGGGGGTGTTCTTCAAGGCCTGAGGAGAGAACGTCCCCCGGCATAAGGAATGAAACCGTCAAGCCTGCGATGAGGCTCATGAACAAAAATGTTTTCATGGGGTGCTCCTTTTACACAGAAAAATGCAAATTCCGCACTCCAGTGATAGACAAGGTCCCTGTCATTTTTCACTGGATTCGGGGAATTAGTGGCATTAGATATTCTTCCTTTAATCTTGATATAATCCGGAAAATATATCAACAGGCGGAGACCATGCCCGGAGCAGACATTCTATTGCCGGTAATTGTCGCATTTCTTGCAGCGGCCATGACCCTTATGACAGGATTCGGTCTCGGCACAATACTGACGCCGGTCTTCCTCATTTTCTATGACGTAAAAATTGCAATCCTCATCGTTGCAGTCGTGCATCTCATCAACAACCTCGCAAAATTTTCTCTCTTTCGCAGGCACGTTGATTGGGAGATCATCAGACGCTTCGGGGTGCTTACCCTCCTTGGCGCCTTCATCGGCTCCTTTTTGCAGGGGAAAATAGATTCTTCGGAGATCAAAATACTTCTCGGCATTACCCTGATATTCCTCGGCATAAAAGAAGCATCGGGGTTCGGAGAGAAGAGAAGTTCAGACTGCTGAGGAAGATAGACGTTGCCGGCGGTTTTTTTTCGGGACTTCTCGGGGGTTTCGTGGGAAACCAGGGCGCGGTCAGGAGCGCATACCTCCTGAACTACCCGATATCAAAAGAGACTTTTATCGCAACGGCAGCCATCATTGCATCCATCGTCGATTTCACCAGAATCCCCTTCTATCTATTCAATAACAGGCATCTCCTTGCCGACACGTATCTCCTCACAGGAATCACCACTGCCGCTGCACTTGCAGGGACCTTTACGGGGAAGACGGTTTTGAAAAAAGTAGCGCTGAGACATTTCAAAACGTATGTGGCAGCAGCAATCATACTAATCGGGGTGCTTCTCACGATAAGGGTTATTTAGTGTCTGTTTATAAACTCAGGGTTTGTCATCCTCCGGCTTGACCGGGGGATCCAGTCCCGAAAGCTTTCGGGATGATAATACTGGATTCCCGCCTTCGCGAGAATGACGAATTATTATCGGAATCGCACTTTATAAACAGACTCTATTTAATCCCCTGGTTCTCTCTTTTGCTCCCACCATTCGTAATACAGCTTGCCGATAACGAGTACAACGACAGCGAGTCCGACGCCTGCGATGATATCTATGACGTAATGGTATCTGCAGTAGACGGCTGAGAATATGAGCGCAGCCACGATCGGGAGATATATCCAGAAGAGCACCCGTTTGAATTTATAGGAAAGGTACAGTACGGTGAGCGTTATTGCGGTATGGCCGCTCGGGAAGGCGTCTCTTTTTATCCCTTCAAGCCTGTTCAGAAGGTTCATAAGAGGCTCTGCAACGAGGAACCCCTGCAGCTCTGTTGTCTGGAGATGATCGAGATAAAACCGTGGGCCGAGTGCGGGGAAGAGGATATAGCCGAGATATGAGAGATAGAAACAGAGCAGAATCAGAAACAGGGATATATTGAACTCTTCCTGCTGACGATTCAGCAGGAGAATCGCTCCATAGCTCACAGGAATAAAGTAATAGGTCGAATATGCTATCTGGAGAAAATCGGTAAGGACCGGGGTCATGAACTTTTCGAGCATCACTGTTGGATGGCTGCCGAACATAAGATAGTCGATCCGTATCAGGAGAGGATCTATGTCCCGGGGATTCACATAATGGACTACCCATTCAAGGCTGTCGAAGACAACGAGCACGCAGAGTGTCGGAAAAACAAGGTCATAGACAACACCGATGGTCTTCCCCTTGTGCTTGACCCTGACAAGAATGATCTGGATGAGAATGAGCGACAGGTACAGCGTTATGAGTACCGGAGCTTTCGGGACAGTCTGATAAAAAAATAGGGTTAACGCTGCGAGGAAGGCAAGAAAGGTTATCGTGACTGTATCCGCCGGCCTTTGCTGAAGGAGTTTTCGTGTTGCCCATCCCATCAGAGCTTCTGCAAAGCCCTTCTCACCGCTTTTTCCTTTCTGGAAAGCTGCCGGGGGTTTCCCTTTCTCCGGTGATCATAGTACTCATTCTCCTCTTCTTCCTCATCAGAAAAAAATAGTGCATGTCGCTGGATAGCATTGAGAAAATCCTCTGACGAGACGGGGATGGAACCCGTGGACCATGCATGGTCGGCGATATCCCTGTCTGAAGTGACCACAATCCATTCGCGACGGTGCGAGGAGAGCAGACGCTTGATGACAGCATCCGCCTTGTCACCGATGCGGGAATAGATAATTTTCACCCCTCCGACAACCAATTTCTGCTCCTGCGCCTCCCCTGTCTTCCATCCGTCGAACACAACGGTAATATCATGACCTCTCGTCTTCCTGTATTCGATAAGCGCGTCAATGAGGGCGTCTCTCTGTTTTTTCAGGTCACGGTGAGAGATGCCGATAAGGTTGTATCCGTCCAGAATAAGGGAAGAGATAGCGCGCTCCTCCTTGGATAATCAGAGTTGTTCTATGGTATACCCTTTGCTTTTCAACGATTCGATGATGCCCCGGTTTCCTACAAGATGCCCGGCGCCGACAATCACAAAGCAGGTTTCTCTCTTTTTCAGATACCCTTCAATTTTCGATGTCATATTCCTGTTTCTCTGATACATGAGCTTCTCATAGACCTGGGACAAACTTCCTTCATCTGAACCGTTTTTCATCACGATTGATTCAAGCCGTTTCGTATCGCCGGTCTGCCAGGCGCGGAGCAGTGCATCAGCCTCGGCTTCGGCTTCGTAGGCCTGCACATCCTTCAGGGTCTCCAGTAAAAACATCTCCTGTTCGCGGTCGGAAAACCCTGACAGGAGGTTGATCTGGTATTCAAAGCTTTCGAGTTCCTCGATCCTTTTCTTCGGCAATGCTTTCGAGGTGAAATGCATCTCGATGCCGTAATTCGGGTCGAAGCCCAGTTTCGCAAGCTCGAACGAGGTAATGGTCAGGGCAAGGAACCACGGCTTCTGTCTTGATACAAGCCAGAGGGGGATGCCGAGTTTCTCATACTGCTTCTTCACCAGCGAATAAGTTTCTGCGGACACATGGTTTTCAAGGGTGTCATCCCCTGTATAGAATGCGGTATCGATCAGTTTCTGCACATCGACCCGTGCAATATCGTTGATGTTCGCTTCCACCACTACCACATCAGAAACATCGAACGCATCTTCAATCTTCCTGGCCAGAGGGTATGCCTCCTTCTTCATGAAATGGAGCGAGCCCAGGATATAGACGGTATTTGTCCCGGACGTGGCCTTCCAGAGAAAATTCTTGTTGTTCTGCGAAAAACCATCGGTGCCGCCAAACAGTATACTGAAGAGAAGAATCCACCAAAGCAATAGAATGTTTGTCCTGTTGTTCACCATTCAACAACCCCCTTCATGCTTATACAGTATATCAGATCAGAAATACCGATGAGAATGAAAGGGATACCATCTCTTTTCGATGAATCCGGACTTCAGGGGTTTTCCCGGAAGCCCTGACCTTCTCTCTTCCGATACCTGATTAGCAGAGGGAATTCAATAGGACAACCCCGCCGTGCATGACAAATAATGTCACCTATCGCTAACAATATATGCAATATATTTATTAGATTATAAATATATATTCCACTTAGTATGCGAATGCAAGCACACTTGAATTTACAATTTTTGTCACGCACTGAGGGAAAATGTCTCTTGTTGTTCATAGGCTGCTCCGGTCAACATATTGTATTTTTAAGATTTTTTTGTAATTATCGCCTTTCATCCAGAAACAGGGCCACTATTGAATTACTCATAAATGTACATCCTGGCGGCATTATTTTGCATTCAGGTATACTATTTGCATGTTTTTTAGAGAATTTTGTTTATAAATTTGGAGAATTTCGGTTAAAATTTGTCTGACATGAAAAAACCGTCACTAAATATGGGGGAATATATGTGTCTAAAAAATATTTTGAAAAAACTCGGAGATAACGTGCCTGTTCAAATCCTTTTCCTGCTGTTTGTCTTGCTTTCGTTCATCTCTCCGGCCTTTGCCGGCTTCAATGATTGTGCGACAAGCTGGAACAACTTTACCGGTGCCAATGGGTTTATTGCCGATTACACGTATAAAGGGCAATCGATCAAGGACTTGAATCGACTGGTTCCGGTGATCCCACCCATGGTCAGGCAAATGTTCCGCCTGCGGAGACTGACCTTGCCTCCGGGGCAACTGCCGCACAAATCCCGGTGGATAGACTACTCCATTGTTTGGATATTATGACGGTGGCACACCATATGATCCCTCAAGACCCTTGATCCATGCTGCACCTATAAAGATGATTATATCTTTTTCCGCATGCGGGTAACCGGTGATCCCTCAACGAATAAGACTGATTTCAAATCCTACCATTGGAATGTCCTGTTTGACATTGACGCCGACGGCTACAAAGAATACTGGATAGATATTGACGGCGGGTACGACTCAACGAGCAAGGACTACGACAGAATTCAAGTCTTTATGACAACAGCAATAATCAGGTACTGAATCCTGAAGGATCCGGGTGTACGGATAGAAGTACTTCAGGGCATATAATGCCGTTGACACAGGCAATTGCGGCTGAGCTTGGTTATTCCCATACAAGGGTTAGCCAGTAGATGATGGTACCGGCGACTACTGGATCGAGGAACAGATTCCCGATGACAGCATTCAAGGACAGCAACGGCAACCAGCTGCTCTATCCCAATTCACCTGTTGCATTCGTGTTCTCCACTGGCGCTTCAAACCAGAACCCGCTTCAGAAGGACTGGATGATGGACCTGAACTGGATTTCTGACGCCGACCCGATAACCTTCGGAGATATCGTCCGCCCTGACGGCACCCCGATGATCGAATTTACCGACAACGCAATGAACTTCGTCAATTTCTATACGATCGGAAACAAAATATATGTCTATGTGAAAGACCCGCGCGCCAACCAAAATAATTCTGCAATTGAAACAATGACCGTTACCGTAACCGATCCGGCTACAGGTGACGATGAAATTATTACTCTCACAGAAACAGGCCTAAAAACGGGAATATTCAGCAATATTGGCGAAAACCCTCTGGTGGCAACAACCACAAGGACTTGGACTGGCACTAATACAGACGACGACGGCTGGCTCGAAACGGTTTCAGGCAACAAGATCTATGTTTCCTATACAAACCCGGCCCACATAACCTCTACCGATCAGGCAGATATAGTAGCGCCCTGCCAGCCTTATATACAGTTCACCCGCGCCAACGGCCTTCCTTCGAATAATTTCATCCTGACGAACGACCAGAATACGAGCGATAAATTGTATGTAACTACATATTTTCCCGAAGCCAACATACCTACCACGAGTGTTCAAACGATAGAACTAACACTGTCAGGAAAATATGATACACAGACCCTAACCCTTACAGAAACGGGTGTTAATACCGGTATCTTCCGTAATACTACGGGTCTTTCTGCAAAAATTTCAGATGGAACTGTAACACCAAATGATAACCTTTGGGAAGACGTGGATGGGGGAATTGTTACGGCAACCTATAATTACAATGTCGGCGGTTGCTCCGGAACAAAAACCACCACCGCCACCCTGTTTGTTACCCCCGGCGGTGGCAGGGTATACTTTACCAATTCTTCAGGTACACAGGACGTTGAACTGTACGGTCCCGGGCAGCCTGTATATATTAAAGTTGTTGATAATACATACACATGCTCCTACCCTCTTACTGTTACTGTAACTTCACTATCAGGAGATTCAGAGATCGTTGCCATGACTCAAACATCTCCCGTGTCAGGCGTATATATGAACAGCGGTTACTCTTTTGATACGATAACATTTGATGGATCGTTTTCTACTAATGACCATCATCTTGAAGTCTCCAATGGAGAAACTTTGACCGTCACCTACCATGACTGCAATGATGGAGATAACGATTCGGCTAATGACGATAAGACCGACACAGCCAAATATAATGCGCCTAATCTTGTCATAAACGAAGTCCTGTTCTGGCCTAATAACGTCCCGTATTCAGGCAACTACGAGGATTATCCTGCTAATGCCTTATGCCAGACAGAATACATTATGCTTTATAACCCCACTACCGTGGGGCTACCTGTTGAGGATTATCGTGTAACGGACGGAGATAATTTCACTTATACCCTCCCGGGGATTACTATCGGGGCGGGTGAAAAGGCATATATCTCTCTATATGCACCATCCAATCCACCTCTGCCCGATTATCAACACGACAGTGCTAATAAAATCTGGTATCTATTTTATAAGACGTCGCCGAGTTTCCCTTCCAATGAACTGGCTGATCAGAACCCCAATATCTGTTCCACCAGTCACAGCTACTGCACAACCGATGCGGACTGCACGGGAGGCGGCGGAACCTGTGTCAACAACACCGATCCCTCCGATCAGGTTTTGCTTTACAATAATCTCGGTCAAATCATTGATTATGTTGCATGGAGTTCAACAGTAACCCCGTCCGTTGACTTTCAGGGTGATGATTCGCCGGCGGTTGCTGCCGGGATATGGCAGGACGATGCCTTTAAAAATGTCAGCGGCATGTCCATAGGTCAAGTTATAACGCGTTTTCCCATCGGCTTTGACGGCAACACCCCTAACGACTGGATAGTGACTACAGACGCAAGCCTGGATGCCTGCACCTATATCGTTACCTATGCGCTTGTATCATCTTTCGATACCTATATGGTAAACGGCAATGTAACGGTCCAATGGAACACCACAACGGAAGTGGGCGCTGTCGGATTCTATCTGCTGCGCCTCAATAAAAAAACCGGCGCATATGAACCCGTCAACTCCATCCTCTTTCCCGCTTTGTTAGATTCGCCGCAAGGCGGAACATACAGCGTGATCGACAGCGGAGCTTCCCTGAATGAAAGCAATACTTACAAACTTATCGAAGTAGAATTTGGCGGCAGGCAGAATATTTACGGCCCGTATACCGTAACCGTCAAAGACGGATCTGTTCTTGCCGAATCTAAAATACGGGATTCCGGATACAATATCGGGAACCCTCTTTCAAATGTCATCAGGCAGGCCAGGGATATTTCCGACGACAAGAATCTTCGTCTTGAGGCGGTAAAAGAACAAAATGCGATTACGGTAGAAACTGCGAAGAACCGCAAAGGAAATTCGGCAAAGCTCTCGATGACGGACAAAGGACTTTATTACATGGACGCATCTGAAATCTCCGCTCTGCTCAAAGTTTCTTCCAAAGATGTTATAAACAAGATCAAGACGAATCGTCTGAGATTAAGTACAATGGGCATTGCTATACCATATATAGCTTCTAATAACAATGCCGGTATATATTTCTACGGTAAAGGAATAGACAGTATTTATACGAAAGAAAACATCTACTGGATAGAGAAGAACAACGGCCTGCAGATGCCGATCCTCACGGGAAACGGCCCTCAACCGGCAGAGGGCGATGAGAGCTTTACCGATACGCATAACTTTGAAGAGAATGTTTTTGACGTTACCTCTTTATTTTCAGACCCGACCGTTGATTACTGGTTCTGGGATTATATTGTGAGCGGTGATGAAAGCCTCGGCACCAAAACTTTTCCGATTCAGGTCCCGGATGTTGCCGATGTAGCGACAAACGCCTCACTCAAGGTCAATCTTCAGGGTGGAACGATTAATGACCATCATGTTGTTGTCACCCTTAACGGTGAAAAGATCGGAGAAGAAACCTGGTATGGGGCCGTTGCACATACACTCGACCTTTCATTCAAACAAGCTATCCTGAAAAACGGAGAAAATATTGTGCAAATTTACGGTCTGCTTGATACCGGCGCACCGTACGATATTCTTTATATCAATTCTTTCGATCTGACTTATCAGAGGCTCTACCATGCCGTGGGGAATACACTTCTCTGCCGGGGGGACGGCAATGCGGTAATAACCGTCACCGGATTTACTCATTCCGATATTTCAGTATTTGATGTAACGGACACTGAATATCCGAGATTAAATACTGCTACAACTATCGAGGGTACGGACGGAAATTACAGGATAAGCTTTGTCCCCGACACTCCCGGCGCCCTTTATCTTGTTGCTTCTTATAGCACTCCTCTCAGGGTGACTAAAGCTCTTGCGGATATTCCGTCCAAACTGAAAAATACGGGCAACAAAGCCGATTACCTGATAATCACGAATGAAGCCCTTTTATCGACCGCGCAGTCTCTCGCCAAGTACAGAAAATCACAGAAATTGAAAAGCATGACGGTCCTTGTGGAAGATATCATGGATGAGTTCAACTACGGGATATCCAGTCCCGAGGCTATCAAGGCCTTCCTATCCTACGCATATCATTTTTGGAAAAAGTCTCCCCGGTATGTTGTTCTTATAGGGAAGGGCTCATATGACTACAAAGATTACCTGGGCTTTAGCGATAATATTGTGCCGCCTGCAATGGTCGGAACTCCCCAGGGTCTTTTCCCTTCGGACAACTATTTTGCCGATATGAACGGAGACCATATTCCTGATATGTCTATCGGAAGGCTGCCGGTTGTCACTTCCGGGGAGTTACAGGGCTTTATCAATAAAATTATCGCTTTTGAAAAAGTGAAAAGCGGCGACTGGAAATCACGGGTGCTCATGTCCGCGGATTACCCCGAAAACGGTGAGACCTTCCCTGCCGACAGCGACGCCGTGGCTTCCCTTATTCCGCAGGGATATAACGTTTCGAAAATATATCTGTCCAACCTCTCTCTGCAGGAAGCCCGCAGATTGCTTTTGGAGGGCATCAATAACGGAATAATACTCTTAAACTATATCGGACATGCCGGGGTGGATCGCCTTTCCCAGGACGGCCTTCTGGTATCAGGTGACGTCGACATGATGACAAACATGGAAAAACTTCCCGTAGTTACGACCATGACATGTGTTACCGGAAACTTCTCGATTCCCGGCATTGACTGTCTCGGAGAAGCTTTGGTATTGAAAGCCAATGGCGGTGCAGCCGCTTTCCTGGCTCCAACGGGATTGTCCATAAACTCATCTGCAAGGGTTTTAGATGAGGAATTTGTGAAGGCTTACCTGCAGCCGGACAAACTGATACTCGGCGATGTTGTTTTGAAAACTTTCCTTAACTATTCCGGTAAAAACGGCAATAACTATATGCTTGATATTTACAACATCATGGGTGATCCGGCAATGAGACTCAAATAAATCATGCTACAGGACAATGAACTATTAGGCAAAAGATTTAAAAAAGCCGGAGAGATCGTGTCCCGCTCTATTGCCGGAGAAACGATCCTTGTTCCGGTTAGCGGCAAACTTGCGGACATGCAGAGGATTTTTGCCCTGAACCCTGCCGCCGAGTTTATCTGGAAGCGTCTGGACGGCGAGAAAAATCTCTCGGCTATTTGTAATCAGATCATCGAATATTTCGAGGTCGATAAAGAACAGGCAGAGAGAGACATATGGGAATTTATCTCCGAACTGTTAAAAGAAAAGCTGATTACCGAAGGCTGATAATTTATGCAATGCGCTGAAACAGCATGGCTGACGGACGTGGAGTATCTGAAACAGTTCAGTGACAAGGCATATCAGATGCGGCTACCTCTGTCCGGCGGCATCGAACTGACCTCGCGGTGTAATCTGAAATGTGTCCACTGCTACTACGGTCCCCATAGCGATGAAAGTCGGATAATTAAGAACGAGATGGACACCGGCAGGATATTGTCCATCATCGATGAGATTACCGAAGCCGGATGTCTTTATCTTCTCATTACAGGCGGAGAACCGCTTATTCGGAAGGACTTCAGCGAAATTTACCGATATATAAAAACAAAGGGCCTTCTGATTACGGTATTCTCGAACGGCACGCTTATATCCGATGATATTGCAGGACTTTTTCATGAAATCCCTCCACAGGCAGTAGAAATCACCCTTTATGGAGCGTCCGATGATACCAGTGACAGGATTACGGGTGTTCAGGGTTCTCTCAGGAAGTGCCTGACAGGCATACAAAAACTGCTTGACCACAAAGTCCGTGTGAAGCTGAAAACCATTCTTATGACATTAAATAGCCATGAATTTTCAGCGATGGAAGATATCGCAAAGGCATTCGGAGTCCCTTTCCGTTTCGATGCAGCGCTCTTTCCGCGTTTCAGCGGGGACAAGACCCCTATGCGCCTCAGGGTTTCTCCCGAAGCTGCCGTAGAAGTGGAATTGTCCGATGACCAAAGGCTTCAGGATTATTGTAATTTCTTCAAAAGGACCAGAGATTTTCCAGTCCTTGATACCCTCTATATATGCAGCGCGGGACATACAAATTTTCACATAGACTCATACGGCCATCTGAAACCCTGCCTTATGATAAATAATGTTAAGTATGAACTTTCATCCGGCAGTTTCGAATCCGGCTGGCAGAATGTTATAAGTGAGATCATCAGCCAAAAGGTCCCGGAGAACTATACCTGTAATACCTGTGAGAAGCGTTCACTGTGCGGATTTTGTCCGGCTTTCTTTCAACTGGAAAATGATTCGGAATATGTCCGTTCAGAATATCTTTGCACAATGGGCAAACAACGTTATAAAATAATCAATGAGCATGAAGGAGGAGACAATGAAGCCCCGCGAAAGTAATGAAAAACAGCCATACGAGAAGCCGAGGTTGAGGGCAATAGAGCTTGCTGCAGAAGAAATACTCGCCATCGGCTGCAAATCTACAGCCGGCACTGCGCCCGGATCAAACAATCCGCCATGTATGATCAGGCATTGCTCCGGTAAGGGGTCCTGATCCGGATAATGCAATCAAAACAGGAACGCTCCTGAAAACGGTCAATGAAATAAGTTTTCAAATTATAGCGTTCATCTCCTTGATCTTTTTGTCTCCGTGAATTTTAAGATGATAATCCCGTCTATTAAAAAGCCTGAGGCCTGATCTCTTGAAGCTTGAAATCGCCGGTGTCCGTATAGGAATCGATGCCGGGGATGGACATAATATGTCATGCCGACCCTGCCTATCAGCAGTTCTCGAAAACCGGAATGAACGTTCCCTATGATATTCGGATAACCCTTACAAAAGATCCCATGCCGGATACACGGGGGGCGAAAAAGGTTTTCGACAGCGGGGAATCGTGGTCATTATTCAGTTCGGGTGAAGAATATTTCCTGTTTTTTAAACCTCCTATTTTTGACAAACCCTATCTTATCGCACGTATGAACCAGGACATTTCAAAAGCGGTCATTTATTGCAGCAGGCATTTGATTTCCGAAAAAGAAGGCAGCCCCGTATTTATAAACCCGTTTCATTACCCGCTTGATCAAATCCTCTTCATGCATTACCTCGCTTCGAGGGCCGGAATATTGGTGCATGCAGCGGGAATTGAAATCAACGGGAAAGGTTATATATTTGCAGGCAGATCCGGTGCAGGGAAGACAACTATTTCAAGACAGTTTGTTTCAAGATCTTTTGGAACTATGCTCAGCGACGATCGGGTTATCATCCGAAAGATCGATGATACTTTCAAGGTTTTCGGCACTCCCTGGCCTGGAGAAGGCGGTTTCGCGGTAAACCGTGGAGTCCCCCTCGGCGGTATATTTTTCATAGCTCATCGTAATACAAATATGATAGAAGAAATTATTCCCCTTACTACCATCGAGAAACTTCTGCCGGTTGCCTCCATCCCATGGTACGACCATGAGCCGATGTCCAATATTCTCTCATTCTGTGATGATCTTATTGCACATGTCCCCTCCTATATCCTGCATTTCAGTCTGGACACCGGTGTTGTGGATATGCTCGAAAAATTCATCTCGCAGAATGAACCCTGATTTCATAAAAAAACCCTTTTCCGGAGATGTAGCTGATGCCAGGGCTTTCACTCTCCTGAACGAACTACTCTCGGACGGGTTCGACATTCGTATCAGGGTAACCGGGGACAGCATGTCGCCTTTTCTTCAGGGGGGAGAAATTTTGACGATTAAGAAAGTTCTGCCGGGTTCTTTGCGGAGAGGAGACCTGATTTTTTTCAGGACAGCGGAAGGCTTCCCTGTTCTGCACCGGATTATCGAAAAAAAACGGGAAGTGGATAATACTTATATCTTCAGAACAAAGGGAGATGCTGTGTCCACGATGGATGAACCTGTCAGGGAACATGACATTCTCGGTAAGGTCTGCAGGGTTGAAAAGACCAATGCAGATTGCAGTGAAAAACACGTTGACATGGAACTGCCGGTATGGAAAGCAATGAATTTCTCTCTTGCCCTGGTCAGCGTTGGACGGGGGAAAGTCGCCTCTCACCCTGCGCTTGCAGGATTACTGCGCCGTATCAAAAAAGCTTTTGTCTAAATCTCCCGTACCGGACTACCCTCATAACAGCGAATTATATTTCCTTAATCTGTCTTATCCGTTCGACCACAGGGGGATGGGAATAGTAAAATGCGGCATAGAAGGGATGGGGATGGAGGTTCGAGAGGTTGTCCTTTGACAGTTTGATGAGCGTGCTTATCATAGCCTCCCTGTTGCCGCTCAGTTCACAGGCAAACCGGTCCGCCTCGCGCTCAAACCGCCTCGAAATATAACTGCTCAGCGGAATCAAGGGGAACAAGAGTATCCCTCCCAGCAACCCGAGCACCAGAGCTTTTGCATAAAAAGTCCCGTGCTCAATCATGAACAGTTGTGCGAGGAAATCGGACTGGAGGACTCTGAATGAAATATAGACGCCGAGGAAAGAAAATATCTCAGTGGCGACAATCATTTTCAGGATATGTTTCTTCTTCCAGTGTCCTGCCTCGTGAGCAATCACCGCGAGGATCTCTTCCTGGTTCATGCTTCTGAGCAGCGTATCATAAAGAATAATCCGTTTCACCCTTCCGATGCCGGAAAAGTATGCGTTCGTATGCGTGCTCCGCTTTGACGCATCCATTTTAAAAACCCTGCTGACTCTGATATCCGCCCTCCCCATCAGGTCTTTGATCTTTTCTTCGAGTCCGGGCTCTTCAACCGGGGTGAATTTATTGAAGAGCGGTTCGATAACATAGGGCGCGACATACATCATAAAGAGACTGAATATCAGGAAGAACCCCCATACCCATATCCACCAGAAATCCGGGCTCGCCTCGATCAGCCACAGACCGACTATGACGAGAAGACTCATAAGAACGGTCGAAAGGGCGAGTGATTTTGCAAGATCGGCAATCCACAGTTTCGGTGTCATGGTGTTGAATCCGTACTTTTTTTCGATCCTGAAGGTGCGGTAGAGGCTGAACGGTATCGAGAGCACGGTATTCGCATAGCTGAGGAGCAGGGCAAAGACAAGGCCGCCCAGAATAAACGAAAGGTTGAACGAGACAATCCATGAATTATAGAGATTCAGAATCCCTCCAAAGAAAAAGGCGACGGTGATAATATTCCCGAATAGTGAAGAAAAAAAGCTGAAGCGGGTTTTCTCAGCTTCATATTCCCGGGTTTTCTGCAACAGTGTTTCGTCAATCGCACCCGCAAATTCTGAAGGAACCGACCTTCCGTATCTTTTCAGGTGAACGAGGTTCAGGTACTGGAGGACGTACTCAAACCCTTCTCTGAGGATATAAAGGCAAAGGATACTAATCAGGAATTCACTCACTATCGGGCGTCGCTTTTATTTGATATAGTATCCCGACACCCTCCAGGTTCCGTCTTTATCGAGCATAGGGGTTACGGTTTCAACAGCAGAATTTTTGTTCTCGAATGATGTGGCGTACTGAATGACGACATATTCCCCGTCAGGGGCTCCGGGCAATGTTGTCCTGTATTCCTTTGATTTGACCGTCCTTTTCAGGACTTTACCGAGCGGTTTTCTTACAGGAGATACCGCCTGTTCCCACTGGGCGCTGGTGAGGGAATTCTTGAAATATTGAGCAGCGTTCTCCCAGCTTTTCTTATATTTTCCGTCGTCAACAAGCTTGAGCCATGCATCTGCCGCCTTGAGAGCCTTTTCTTCTTTCGCATCTCCCGCGATACAGACACCGGATAAAAAAACAACCGCAGCCATTAAAAATACAATGTTCATCATTTTCTTCATGTTCCGCCTCCTTTCAGTCAGTAAACATCATGTGCGTTCCTGTATTGTACCTTTTTCAATCCTAACAGAAAGGCTGAGTACGGTACTTTTCAACCCTCTACGCGAACAAGCGCTTCTCCCGGCACCCGTTCGATAAGACTCTGCATTGCGGTATCAAGCTCGGTGCCGTTCAGAGATTCCATCGTTATCATGAGCGCATACTCATCGTTGTCGAGCACAGGATAAGAACCGATTTTCACATTCCTGTGTCGGCCCACGACTTCGTTCAGGAGCGGCGCGATGCTCGACTCAGAGACATTGAGATAGATTTTCTTCACCTGTATTACGGGTTCATCGAATAATTTTTCGAGCGCAACAAATTTCTTCCTCAGCAGCTGAGGGATGCCTGGGAAGATATACACATTTCTGAAGCGTATTAACGGGAACGACAATGTTTCGTCAGCGAACAGTTCTGCCCCCTCCGGTACTTCAGCCATTTTCAGCTGCTCCTTGGTCAGGGTTCCCTGTCTCTTCTCGAGTATGCCCCGCAGCATCGGATCGATCACTGTTCTGACATGAAAGGCAGCTGCAATGCCCTCTATGGTCACATCGTCGTGTGTCGGTCCTATGCCTCCGGAGGTAAAGACATACTCATACCTGTCCGAAAATATCTTCACCTCCTCTGCTATCTCCTGCACCGCATCCGCTATGACCGAAATCCGGCGCAGGTGCAAACCGTGGGCAAAGAGCTCCTTTGCCATGAAATAGGCATTATCGTCCTGCACCTTTCCGGTAAGGATTTCATCTCCGATGATTATTATTCCCGCGGTCTTCGGCATGTTTCTTTTCCTTAATTGTAGCTTATCTCCCGGTTTTTTTTAAGAGCGTTTTGCAAAACCTCTGAATATCTGGGACAATATACTCAGAATGCAGGAAGCGCGCTTTTACGAAAAGCTTGATGACAACAAAGTACGGTGCTTTCTCTGTGCCCACCATTGCGTCATAAAGGATGGGAAGAGAGGAATCTGCGCCGTCCGCGAGAACAGGGACGGTACACTGTACTCTCTCGTCTATGGGAAACTCATTTCGATGAATGTCGACCCCATCGAGAAGAAGCCTCTTTTCCATTTCCTTCCGGGGTCCACATCATTCTCGATCGCAACTGCAGGATGTAATTTCCATTGTGACCATTGTCAGAATTACGAGATATCACAGTCTCCGAAGGAACATCCTGAGATTATCGGACAATCTGCCACTCCCGAGGCAGTAGTTGACGCTGCAGGACGGTATGGCTGCAAGAGCATTTCCTATACCTACACTGAACCTACCATCTTTCTTGAATTCGCCCATGACTGTGCAAAGCTCGCACAGGAGCACAGCCTCAGGAACGTCTTTGTGAGCAACGGCTACACAAGCCCGGAGGCTGCGCGGGAGATTGCTCCTTTCCTCGACGGCAACAATATTGATCTCAAGGGGGACGACGAATTTTATAAAAATCTCTGCGGCGCAAAACTCGAACCGGTCAAGAATACGATCCGTCTCATGAAGGAACTCGGGGTATGGGTTGAGGTTACCACATTGATCATCCCTGATCACAATGACTCTGAAAAATCGCTCCGGGATATCGCAGAATTCATCAGCTCGGTTGATCCTGCCATCCCCTGGCATGTATCGCAGTTTTATCCGACTTACAAGCTGACCGATAAACCAAGGACTCCGGTGAAGACACTCCGCCGGGCAAGAGAAATCGGGGTTGAAACAGGCCTTCTGTATGTGTATGAAGGGAATGTCCCCGGAGAAGGAGGGGAAAACACCTCTTGCCCTCAGTGCAAAAAACTGCTTATTAAACGTTTCGGGTTTAAGATATCTGAAAATATTCTGAAAGACGGCAGATGCCCTGCATGTGATTTTGCAATAGCCGGGGTATGGAAGTAACTATCCAATATTATTCATAATTTTTTCTGTCATTCCCCGACTTAATCGGAGAATCCAGAATCCGAAGCTCTTTAGATAAACTGGAATCCGGTCAAGCCGGATAATGACAACCTTAACAGAGTTCACCATGAATAATTTAAGCTAGAGCTGTCGCATCATCAATACTGCATCTTCAACCGGGTTGGCGTAATATTTTTTTCTCAGGCCTGCATCCCTGAATCCGAACTGTACGTAGAACTGTTTTGCCGCAATATTCGAACCCCTCACTTCGAGATAGATAAACCTGCACCCCTTCTTTTTCAGTTCGGCTAATGCCTCATTTATGAGCCGGGTTGCCAGCCCTCTCCTCCTGAAATCAGGATGCACCGCAAGGTTCAGGATGTGTCCTTCATCGAGGATCAAATTCATGCAGAGATACCCGCCAAGCCTGTCCCCGATCATAAGGACCCGGCTCAGGGAATAGGGTTTATGGATTTCGGCCAAAAAAGCCGCCTCTGTCCACGGGGTGGAGAATGATTCGTTCTCGATATCCATTATCTGACGGATATCTTCTTCCCGCATCTCACGTATGGTTCCCTCATCCATGCTTCTTGTTTTCTGCTTCCGATCTCCTGATGTAAAAAGGAACAAGACCGACCGGATCTGAAAATTCGCCTCTTGCTGCCTTCTTCATGCCCAGTGATGCCACATTTGCAGGAGAAGGCGTCATCTTTTCAGGCGGGGCAAAGACTGCCCTGTCACGCATGGAGTCAGTAATCTGATCCCTGTAGAGGATTGCACCCTCACCGGCAAAGAGTATTTTTTTGCCGGATAATCCTCCCTCCCCACTGACATTCAATGGGAGAGCATGTGCGGCAAGTTTTTCCATAAGCTCGTGTATGCCGATCGGGACTTCTTCGATAATCCTTATGAATCCATCCCCTTTCCATAAGAAGACTGCTGCATATACTTCTTTTTTCCTTGCATCCAGCAAGGTACACACAGGATGACAGCAATAGGGAAAATTCCAGGCAAATGCCTCAAGTGAGGGAACTGCTACGACCGGCCTGCCGGTTGCGAAAGCGAACCCTTTTACCGTGCTCAGACCGATCCTCAATCCTGTAAAAGACCCCGGTCCGATGGATAGCGCAAAAACATCAATAACCTCAAGAGAAATACCGGCCTGTTTCATCACATGGTCTATCTCGGTCATCAGCCGCTCTGAAAAAGTTGTCCTGATACTGAGGCGGGATTCGGCAATAAGTCCCTCTGATTCATCTGCAATAGCGATGCCGCCCAGCAGGGTAGAAGTCTCAAGTGCGAGGAGTTTCATAGGAATTTACTATATCACTTCCCCTGAATATTTTCATGGTGAAAACCGTTGATGCAGCGATACAGAGAATCGCAGATAAGGTTACCGCACGGGGTGTGCCGATGACATCAGCCACCACCCCCATAATTGAATTGCCTATGGGTGCTGCTCCTAAAAATACGAAGGTATAAATGCTCATTGCCCTCCCCCGCATATTGTCGGGAACGGCAAGCTGTATAAAACTGTTTGCGGTTGCAAGAAAACTGACCAATCCCCAACCGGTGACGACAAGCATGAGCAGGGAGAGGCTGAAATTTCGTGAAATTGAGAAAATAAGCAGGCCGAAGGAGACAGAAACGGTCGCGAGCGCCATAAATTTGCCTTTATTTTCTATATCACGTTTAAAGGCAAGCAGCAGCGCAGCACTCAGCGCCCCCAAGCCCGTTGCCCCTACAAGCAACCCGTACCCCTTCGGTCCCGCCTTGAATATTTCTCCTGCGTACACAGGAAGAAGGGTGATAAACGGCATGCCGATGAGACTGAATACCGCGATGAGAAGTATTACCCTGACAATATCATTCCTGCTTTTGATAAACTGAATGCCTTCAATCAAATTTTTAAGAATGCCACGGGAATCTTTATGAATTTTTCCTTTCACCTGTATCATCGAAAGGGCGACAAGCACGGCAATAAAACTGAGCGCATTCAGATAAAAACATGCAGCGAGTCCGAGATATGCAATGGTAACACCCGCGATTACAGGTCCGATCATACGGGCGCTGTGAAACGCGGCGGAGTTCAATGCGATTGCATTGGTAAGGGTAGTCCTTCCCACCAGTTCAACGATGAAGGACTGGCGGGCAGGGATATCAAAGGCATTGAACGTGCCCAGGAGAAACGCCAGGACTATCACCATCCATACCTCGATTCTATCCGTGTTGATAAGAATGCCGAGAAGAAGCGCCGGCAGTATCGACAACGCCTGGGTGAGCAGCAACAGGTTCCTTTTCCTGAACCGGTCCGCCGCAATGCCGCCTGCCAGAGTGAAGAGGAGAATCGGGAATGAACCGGCTGCTGCGACGAGTCCCAGATAAAAAGGTGACTTTGTGAGGCTATAGACAAGCCAACCCTGGGCAACTGACTGCATCCAGGTCCCCGAGAGAGAGATCAGTTGACCGAACCAGAACAGCCTGAAGTCCCTGAATCGTAACGCTGAAAATCCACTGAAACCGGCCATTATTTATTCTACCCTATATGCCGGTTTTCTATGTTTGAAGAGCTTACCGATGCTCGCTCACTACTTATACAAAGCGTCATAAATCTTTGCTGATACCATACTTGCATAAGCTGTCATTCCGGCTTGTCCGGAATCATTCCTGTTTTTTGAAGAAGGATTCCCGTCGCGCTTCACTTGCGGGAATGACATGCGTATTATTTATGACGTATAATTCATAACTTCTGTGTATACAAACAAACAGAGTATTTTATTTTTTCTTCCCGGACAAAAGTTCCTCTATTTCTTCCTTAAATTTCTGATATGGCTGGGCCCCTTTTATGATTTTCACTGCCTTTACTGTCTTGCCATCCGGCTCGATCCAACCCAGGAGAGAACTCGGGGTCCCGGTAACACCAGCTTTCTGCCCCTCTGCAATATCTTTCTTGATGCCATCTGCATGCTTCCCACTGTCGAGACATTTCTGAAATGTTTCCTTATTGAGCCCTATTGCTTCTGCATGCTTTACCAAGTCCTCAGGGTTCAGGGCTTTCTGGTTTTCGAAGAGCTTCTCGTGCATTTCCCAGAATTTTCCCTGTTCACCTGCGCATTCGGCAGCCTCGGCAGCCTTAAAAGCCTGCTTATGGAAATTGAGAGGGAAATCGAGGAAATAGTATCTGATCTTGCCTGTATCTACATATTCCTTCTTAATTTGTGAGACCGTCTCACGGACGTGTCGTGAACAGAAGGGTCACTGATAATCTGAAAACTCAATGAGTGCCAGTGTAGCTTTTTTGTCACCTTTTGAAGGGTCATTCCCTACAGTTACGACTGTTTCTTTGACTTCAGCCATAGTAGGTTTTTGTCTTAAAATATTTTTAACCTCCACATATTCCTTTTGATTCGGCTGCTGCCCTGCCTGTAATGCATGGGTATTTTCCTTCAAGGCGTCTGTTCCCCTGCCGCTTTCAGCACATACAGGCAGTGCGCTTACGAACAAAAAAGTCATCAGAACAATAAAAAACAGATACTTTCGCATAGGGTTCCTCCTTTATGCCTATTCAGGCTTTTCATTCCTGAAATATTATAATTCTTTTACTCAAGAAGCAGGCTATACAAAGTAGTTTAGCATTATATCAGCAATTGATTTCCTTATCTTCGCGCTGAAGACGAACGGAAGTCTCACGGATAACTTTAGTGAAAATATTATATTCAGAGCAAGGTTTGTGAGAAACAAAGGCAGTGCATCCAGGCTCAGAAATTGAGCTATTTCCATAAATCAGATATTGTGGCCGGGGATGAAAGAATTTATGAAAAACCCTGCGGCAGAGACCGCAGGGCGTAATAATTATGAATTAGGGAGATTAACCGGGCTGGAGTTTCGAAAAATCTGCAATTGCCGAAACAGTCTCCCATACGTCAGTGAGCAATGCGAGTCTGTTCTGTTTCACCTCTTCATTCTTGTCCATGACAAGCACATGATCGAAGAAATGATTGACCGGTTCAGTCAACGAGGTAAGGAGCATGAGCGCGTCCTGGCATGAACCCTCTTCTCTGTGCTTCAAAAGTGCCGGTTTCAACATATCAAGCGTTTCCTTAAGCTTCTGTTCTTGTGCCTCTGTCAGGAGCGCAGGATTTATTTCGGGAAGCGCTTTTTTCGGTATGATATTATTGGCTCTTTTCACGGCAGCAAGAAAATCGTTATATTCTACTTTTTCCTTAAACTCTCTGAGGGCATCAAGCCTGTGTCGGACCTCTTGTAACCGGAGGACCAATGACAGGGGCAGGATTGAGGACACCAGATCAGGACTGTAGCCCTGGTCCAAAAGCACTGTCTCAAGCCTCCCTTCAAAAAATTTCAAAATAGCGTTTTCTGTTTCCTGCATATTCCCGGCTACCTGAAGATTCGAGAGCGCTTGTTCAACAAGTTCCCTGATTGTAAGATCGTAGCCCTTATCGAACAGGATCGTAACAATCCCCAGGGCTGCTCTCCTGAGAGCAAAGGGGTCTTCAGAGCCGGTGGGCACAAGGCCGATCGAGAAAAAAGCCGCGATAGTATCTATCTTGTCTGCAATGCTTACAATAGCGCCTGTATCCGTTTCAGGCAATTCTCCGCCTGAATGCGTTGGCAGATAATGCTCCTGAATAGCCTGTGCAACCACTTCCTCCTCTTTGTCGTGAAGGGCATAGTATCTTCCCATGACACCCTGGAGTTCCGGAAACTCCCTTACCACGCCTGTGACAAGGTCTGTTTTGGCAAGCTGTGCAGCGCGGATAACATTCTCCTTTCCTGACGGGACAATTCTCCCGGCAAGGAACCCTGCATTCGAGACGATCCGCTCTGTTTTTTTATAGACGCTTCCGAGGCTTTCCTGGAACGTGACTTTTTTCAGTTCCTCCAGCCGTTCGACAAGAGGCTTTTTCGTGTCTTCTTCATAGTAGAATCTTGCATCCTCAAAGCGCGCCCTTATCACACGCTCGGCGCCGATCCTGACGGTATCTGCATTCTCCCCGCTCGTATTGCTTACGACTACAAAATGGTTCGTCAGTTCACCCGCTTTATTTTCAACGGCAAAATATTTCTGATGTCCTTTCATGACGATAATGAGCAATTCGCTGGGCAGAGCAAGATACTCTTCAGAGAACTGGGCCATGACCGGCACCGGATATTCCACGAGGTTCACGACGGTATCAAGCAGCTCCTCGTCAGGCATGACTTTTTCTCCAAGAGGGTCCAGAAGCTTTGCAGTTCTTTCAAGGATAAGCCCTTTCCTTTCCTGAGGGTCGATTATCACATAATGATTAGCAAGCAGGTTCTTATACCCTGATATTTCATTGATTTGAACTGCTTCAGGCGAGAGGAACCGGTGGCCTTTTGTGACCATATCGCTCCGAATCCCGTCAACTTCGAACCTGATCACGGTATTCCCGAAGAGCGCGAGCAACCAGCGGATCGGCCTCGCAAACCGGATTGTACGATCACCCCACCTCATCGACTTCGGAAGATGGAGAGAGAAGAGAAGTTTTTTCAGGATGTCCGGCAGGACCTCACTCACATGGACGCCTTTTTCTGCAATCACCGCAACAACGTATTCACCCTTGTCCTTCTGCATGATAACCAGGCTCTCGACGCTGACTCCCTGTGAGGCGGCAAATCCAAGGGCCGCCTTTGTCGGCTTTCCCTCTATATCAAAAGCAGCTTTTTTCGAAGGCCCGAATACCTCTTTTACCCTGTCCTCCTGCATCTGGGGTATTCCGTCCGCAATGACCGCAAGTCTTCTCGGTGTTCCGTAGGTCTCTATCCCGCCAAACGGCACATAATTTTCCCTGAATATCTTTTCTGCATTCTCTTTCAACTGTTTCATTGCCGGCGGGATGAACCTCGCAGGCAGATCTTCCGTGCCTATCTCGAGCAGACACGAGGAATTGTTGAGTGCATTTTCAGTCATGGATTTTCCTTCGTTCAGGCACTCTTACATGCGTGGTCTTCTCTTCATTCCATTCCTTTGAGACATACAACCCGCAGTAGCAGCTTCCATATTCCCTGATATCAGGGTCCCGGTACACACAGGGGCAGATAATATCCTTATCCTCCTCCTTCACGCCGGCAGCAAGACGGCACGGGCAGGAACGGTATCCGTAGCGGGACTCATTGGTTATGAGTCCTTCCAGGATCTGGAGGACATATTCTCTGTCCCTGTTGAGCTGTATCCCCTGCGACTCCGCGTATTTTGTGAGGATTTCATAAAGTCTCTCTGCATTCATGAGAGATCCAGGGCTTTTTTGATGGCATCTTCATCGAGTCCTTTTATGACCTCTTCAACGATAAGTGTTGGATACGTGGCATCCGGATTATATTTCTTAAGCTCTTTTGACGTCAGCCACTGTTCCCCGCTGTCAAGAAGGTCCACTTCCGTCATAGCATAGGAAATGTTATGTTCATCGAGGAACTTCTTCACCTGTTTGCATATAGGGCACGTAGTCAATGCATACAACCTGACTTTCTTCTTCTGTCCTTCCATCTCCGCACCTCCCTGATCAGACTAGAATATGCTCCGGCGAAATGATTCATTTTCTGACAAGCCTCTATGCGTTGCCAAAAGGCGTGTCCGGGTTCGTCGTTTTGAAGACTTCAGCCGCCGAATGTGAAATATCCTCAAGCATTTCACCGTTTGCCTTATCAATTATCTCGATCGAGACCTTGAGTGTTGCAGCAACGTCCTCCAGCGAGAGGCCGTTTTTATAATGATGATGTGCGATTATTACCTTCAATACATCATCGACGATGAACCTTTTCAGTTCCGTATCGTCTACTGAAACAGTATCGCATGCAGCATGGAAAGCCATGCCGTCTTCCAGCGCTGCAATGATCTCATCCATTGCTTTATTATAGATCCGGCTCTCTTCTTCAGTATATTCCTTGTAGTGGAAATCTTCCATGTAGCTCCTTTTGAAGCGGTAATATTTAAATTTACCATACGACAGGCGGAGGATTCTATAAAAAATGAGCATCGCAGGGAAACCATGCAGTTACGGATGGGAAAATCCTCCCCTTTACAAGGGGAGGCTGGTGGAGTATTATGAAAAATATTCAAACCTCCCCAACCCCTCCTTGGAAAGGAGGGGATTGAATTCTTGATTGCAGGGGTATTTCCGATAAAACCTCGCAACATTGAGGGATATCGGATACGATGTAAGCTAAGAGGCATATGGATCCACTCGGGAAAAAAGAACTTATGTCTTTTTACAACAGGCATCTGAAAGACTTCGGGGATACCCCGCAGGCGGTGCGCTGGACTCCTGCAGGCCAGTTGCGGAGATATGAAAATCTCCTTCGGATTGCAGGCAATTTCTTTGGCAAAACTCTCCTGGACTTCGGCTGCGGCAAGGGAGATTTTTACGGGTTTCTGAGGAGGAAGAATATCTCCGCACACTACTGCGGCATCGATATCAATGAAAATCTCATCTCGCTGGCCAGGGACAAATATCCTGAGGCTGAATTTATTGCGATGGACATAGAGAAGAAAGATCTGGAGAGAAATTTCGACTGCATCATTCTATGCGGTGTTTTCAACCTCAGGGTCGCCGGCATAGAGGAAACCATGAAGAATATTCTGAAAAGGCTTTTCAGTGTTTGCAAAGGCGCTTTGCATATGAGCGCCCTCTCATATTCTATTCCACAGAGGACCGTGGAACTCTTTTATGTAAAACCTGAAGAGTTGCTCCGGTTTGCACTCACAGAACTCTCACCAAAGGTAACCTTGATGCACACAGATGAAGATATTTATCTTTCGGTCTACAAGGGGATTACTTAGTGTCTGTTTATAAACTCTGGGTTTGTCATCCTCCGGCTTGACCGGGGGATCCAGAAAACATTGAAAATACTGGATTCCCGCCTTCGCGAGAATGACGAATTTTTATCGGAATCGCACTTTATAAACAGACTCTACTTATTGAGCAGTTTTGCCGCGTCTTTTGCAAAATAGGTGAGAATAAGATCAGCGCCCGCGCGCCGGATTGAGGTAAGGACTTCCATCATGACCCGCTGCTCATCAATCCAGCCAAGCTTGCCGGCGGCTTTGATAAGGGAATATTCCCCGCTCACATTATACGCTGCCACAGGGACATCAAACGTGTCTTTTACATCGGAGATGACATCGAGGTAAGAGAGAGCAGGTTTAATCATTACGATATCCGCCCCTTCCTCGATATCGAGTTCCACTTCCTTCAATGCTTCCCTTCTGTTCGCGGGGTCCATCTGGTAAGAACGTCTGTCGCCGAACTGGGGAGCAGATTCCGCTGCTTCCCTGAAAGGGCCGTAAAAAGCAGAGGCATATTTTGCTGCATAGGACATGATCGGTAGTTCTTCAAATCCTTCTTCGTCAAGCGCAAACCGGATCGCGTCAACCCTTCCGTCCATCATGTCCGACGGGGCGACCATGTCAGCGCCGGCTTTTGCATGGGAAACCGCCTCTTTCGCAAGAAGCTCCAGGGTTGAATCATTGTCAACATCCCCGTCTCTTATAATCCCGCAATGGCCGTGGCTGGTATATTCGCACATGCAGACGTCGGTGATTACATAGAGTCCGGGCACGCTGTCTTTGATCGCTTTTATTGCACTGCTGAACAACTCCATGCGGATCGTATGCACCGGACCCGATCTCGTCTTTCTGTTCAGGTATCCCGAAGAGCAATATGGACGGGATGCCTAAGGAATAGACTTCTTTCGCATGCTTCTTTATCCTGTCCACAGATTCCTGAAAGCAGCCGGGCATTGAAGAAATTTCCTTCCTCACCCCTTTGCCGAAAGTCACAAAAAGGGGATAAATGAAATCGATCAGGAGAAAGTGAGGTCTCCCTCACCATTCTCCTGATCGTTTCGTTCTTCCTTAGCCTTCTCGGTCTATGGACTGGGAACATACCTTTGCCATACTTTCATTCTGTGGAAAGGTTCTTACTCTCCGCATCCGCTGCCGCAGCCTGAACCGCATGCCGACGCTCCGCCTTCGGACCCGCATGTCGATGCACCGCCGCTGAAGATGAACCCTTCGCCCTCTGTCCCGACATAATAGTCAAGCTGTTTATCGGAGAGGGTCACTGATGTCTCTTTATCGAGAAAGATTTTGAGCCCGTCCTTCTCAACAACTTCATCCTCGGGTTTATGGGCCTCTTCGATATTAAGGCCGTATGAAGGCCCGCAGCAGCTTGAACCGGCAATAAAAATCCTTAGCCCATGCTGCGCCTTCCCTTCATCAGTGAGTATCGTTTTTGCCTTTTCAGCAGCCTTCTCTGTTACTGTGAGCACAAAGCACCTCCAAAAGTTTGATATTTTAGCATAAAAAATAACTCCCTAAAAAAGCAAACCCCGAGGTATGCCTGGCAGGGTTAAAGGAGTTCTCTGAACCGCACAAGGCCTGAAAATGGATAGAGTGTCGACATCGCCTTGCTCACTTCGGAATACCTGCCTCTTCAAGGGCTGCAACAGGGTTCAGCCCGCCGACGATTACCATCCCGGCTTTATCCATGCTTACCGGTATTTCGAGCAGCGGCTGATTCGGGTTTCCGATCAGAAGGATGCCTCCGATGCCCTTCTCTTTCAGTTTCTCTCTCAGCTCCATTGCTTTCTCAACGCTTACGACAGGGATTTCCCTGAAACTCGCGAGAATTTTTCCGCTTCTGTTCCGTATCGCGCCGGCAATATCAGTCATCCTGCTTCTGATGAAGATTTCGAGGGGATCCAGAGAAGACCCTTCATAGCTGATCAGGGCGGTAAAGCGCAACGGTTCATCATGAATCTGGAGCACACCGCCAAACTTTGAATTGACCGGTATGCCTGCTTTGAGAAATATGCCGTTGATGGTCACACTACACACCGTGCCGAACCCTATCTGTCCATGCGGGACCACTATGTCACCGATCGCTTCTCCGCTCTTCCTCATCACAATCTTGTCAGACATGACATAAGGCGAGGAGAATACCGGTTTCATCACCTTGAACGCCTCTTTGCGCTTTTCTTCCGGGAAGAAGGAAATATTCAGGATGATATCCCCCTGGTGTGTTTCAAGGTCAAGGTTCGTAAGATAGGAAAGGGTCTCGATCTTGCTGATGATAAACCCGATTTTATCCGAGACGGATGCCTGGGAGAGTTCTACTTTTCCCTTTTGGGTAATGAGTCTTCCCTCCCTGCCGATATACCTTCGTAAACCCTCTCTCGTCAAGAATCCTGAGATGATATCTCACGGTTCGTTCGGTAAGGTCCACTCCGTGTATCTTCAGATGTTTCGATATGTTCCTCGAACCACATATTTTATCCGGTTGTGTATCAAGCACCTTCAGTATTGCAAGCATTGTCTTTGTCATAGCACACTCTTTCTCTTTGCGTATTTCAGAAATTTCACGTTCCTTAAGGTTGCAGCAGCCTCCTGCATCCCCCTCGCGGAGGGAGGATGCAGGGAGTCAGTCCCATACTTCTTCAAAACAGAAAGTTCATCTGCTGACTAATTTGCGATAACCCCTGCCGACTCCTCAACACCGGCCAGGATTCTCTCGGCCTCTTCCATGTCAGACTCCATTACATAAGGAATTCCTGTCACATCGGCTCCTTCTCTCGTTAATGATACAAGGTCAGACCTGTCGATATACTGGATTGCAAACTTCCTCGCACCGGCCATAAGCTGCTGAAGGCCGAGTTGCAGCCTGTCACAGAATGTGTACATTCCGATCGCACCGACAGGGAATCTTCTTGTAGGCTTTTCCGTACTTCGCCTTTAATGGTTCGGCGCTTACGAATATCTTTTCTACTGAGTCGCCATATTTTTTAATTTCGGGAGGCAGTTTGTCTTCATGTAGCCATCTCCCGATATTTTTACCGACCATGGCAGGTATCATTGTGGCTCTTCCCATGCAAACTGCCTTTACGAACGGCGCACCCATTGCTATTGCCTTGAATACATGATCCTCAAGCGAGAACCCTCCGGCGATAGCAAGGTCCGGCACATATTTGCCCTCTTGCCCTCAATTCTTCGGCGAATTTGTATGCAAGCGCTTCAAGATAGATAGTCGGAATACCCCATTCATTCATCATCCTCCATGGGCTCATTCCTGTTCCACCGCCTGCTCCATCAATAGTGAGCAGGTCTAACTCAGCGTCTGAAGCAAACTTGATCGCCCGTGCAAGATCAACAACCCTGTATGCACCGGTCTTCAGCGAAACAAACTTTGCCCCTATTTTCCTGAGATACTTCGCGCTTTGCATGAAGCTGTCATATTCAACCATGCCGAGCCTTGAATGCCTCTCGAATTCTTTGAATGCACCCTCCTTGAAGGCCTTCTGGACAATTTTGTCTTCCGGGTCGGGAAGCACGACGTAGCCTCTTCTCTTTAGTTCAAGTGCCCTTTCAAGGGTTTTGAGTTTGACTTCACCGCCGATATTTTTTGCGCCCTGTCCCCATTTGAGTTCAAGGCATTCTACGCCGAGTTTCTCAACGGCATATTCAGGCGAACCGATTCTGCCATCCTCGACATTCTGCTGCAGGATTATCGCGCCGTATTCGTCTTTCCAGTCATTGAATGTTTTAACTCTTCTCGCAAGTTCCGGCGAGCTTACGACTCTTCCGTTTTTTATTTCCGCTTTCGGGTCCATACCGACCACGTTCTCGCCGATTACCACCATGATGCCTGAAATTGCGCGCGCCAATAGCCAATCCCTCCCAGTTGTCCCTTGCTATATTGGTTGATCCGAGCGCACCTGTAAAAATAGGAAGTTTGAGTTTGATCTTATGTTTTTTACCTATCTCAACCTCTGTTGAGACATTTGTGAAGAGCGCCTTGTCTGAATCTGCCTCGACACCGATCGCACCAATGCATGTTCCCTGAATATTCAGATGAGAATAATCTACAGGGTATTGTTTTACAGCTCCGGCTGTTACCTTTCCGAAGGGTACAGGATAGAGTACTTCCCTTCCCCTGAAAGATGATTTTCCTATTTCACAGAGACCGGGGCATCCGTCAAGACAGGCAGAACATATACCTGAGGAGGGCGCCGGGTCTGATACCCTGTTTTTTGTCCCTGTGGCTGCACTTGCATTAGGTGTGCCGTAGTTCACCATTTTTTACCTCCATAAATTTTTTGAAAGCAGACTTGTCCCCTAAAATATTTCAGGGGACAAGTACTGCATCTAAAGCAAAATCAGCTTGCGAGCGCAAAGAAATTTATTTTGCACCCAGAATTTTCATTGCTTCCTTCCTGTAAGAATCCATCAGGTAAGGAATGCCTGTAACCTTGGCGCATTCTTCTGTAAGTGACATCAGTTCATTCCTCGTGATCGAATCAATATTAAAACAACGTGCACCTGCCATCAGCTGCTGTAAGCCGACCCTTATTTTCTGTGAATAGCTGTAAATACCGATCGCTCCGAGAGGAATGCTTCTGATCTCTTGGCTGCCTACGATATTTTTAACATCTTCATAATTTACAAAGATCTCTTCAACTTTGGTGCCGAATTCGCTGACGGTTTTCGGGAGATCGTTTGCCTTAATCCATTTTCCGATGTTCTTGCCGACCATGCCGGGGATCATTAATGCACGGCCCATGCAGACTGCCTTGGTATAGGGTGCGCCTAAAGCCAATGCCTTGAATATGCCGTCTTCACTGCTGAAGCCGCCTGCAAAGGCGATATCAGGAACACGCTCGCCTTTCTTGTCAAGTATCTTGCAGAATTCTGCTGCTGCTGCATGCAGGTAGAGTGAAGGCATACCCCATTCTTCCATCATGCGCCATGGGCTCATCCCTGTTCCGCCGGGAGCGCCGTCTATTGTAAGCAGATCGATCTTGGCCTTGGAACTCCATTTGATCGCCATTGCCAGCTCGCGAAGACCATAAGCGCCTGTCTTCAGCGTAATTCTCTTGAATCCGAGTTTCCTGAGCCTGTTTACTTCAGCGTAAAAACCCTTTTCTTCGATAAAGCCAAGACGGCTGTGACGCTCAAATTCCTTTATCGCGCCGTCTTTGAACGAGGACTGAACAATAGGATCAGACGGATCAGGGGTAACTATATAGCCGCGTTTCTGTAATTCAAGTGCGCGATCCAGAGAGTTCACTTTGATCTCACCGCCGATGCATTTTGCTCCCTGTCCCCATTTTAATTCTATGGTTTCAATAGCGTGTTTATCTATTATATATTCTGCAACTCCCAGACGGGTGTCCTCTACGTTCATCTGAACAAGGATCTCTCCATATCCCTGATGATAGCGGCGATACATCTCGATCCTGCGGTCCATATCAGGCGCTTTTATTACCTTGTTTTTGCTGTTTAACTCAAGGCCCGGGTCTATTCCGCAGACATTCTCTCCGCAAACGAGAGTAACACCCGAGAGTGCTGCTCCAACAGCAAAATGCTCCCAATTCTTGCGGGCAATTTCCGTTGAACCGAGTGCGCCGGTAAATATCGGAACTTTCATGCTTACTTTTTTGGTCCAGCCGTAGGAGGTCTCTGTATTAACATTCGGAAATTTTGCGGTGTCAGGGTCGCCTTTCTGGCCTTTTGGAAGTCCTTTGGCGCCGAGGGCATAACCATGAATGTTCAGGTGAGAATAATCTATCGGATAGTTTTTGTCTCCGCCTGCGGTTATCTCGCCAAAAGGCCCCGGATATAGTAACTCTCTGCCTCTGAAGGTCGCCTTAAAAACTTCACAATTTCCCCTGCATCCGTCTATACATCTGGTACATATCCCGCTCATCGGTGAGACGCTTTTTGAACGATTATGTGTTCTGGTTGCTTCATTTGAATTAGGTTGCTGCAAATTCATAAAATCTTCCTCCTTTAATAAGTTTGTTTTTTTGATATCGCACTAACAATTTGCGCCATTTGAGTCTGCTTAGGATTTTGTCCTTGCAAGGAGACCTCAAAGAGCTGATACAGACAACTCACGAATATTTTTCTTGTCTCCACCTCCTCCTAATTAAGTAAAGCTAAATTACTACTTAGAGAAATTAAGTATTACTTATTGCTTTAGGCAAAAAAAATCCTTTGCCTCAGTAAATTAAAAAGACTTTCGCTCTTAAAGAAATTCTAAGAGCTTATTAAAAGTATTTCTGCGTTATCACCTCCTTCATTTTTCAATAAAGAAGTGACTTCTTTATCAAGGTAGAGAGAATCACCTGTCCTGAGCTTCTCACCTTTACCGTTTATAGTTATCAAAATATCTCCTTTTAAAACATACAGGAATCTTTTCCCGTCAGAAGGTATTATTTTCCCTTTCACCTTTGCGTATGGTTCTATAGCCAGGAAAGATCCGGACATGTTGCCGTTTTGGATTATATGAAAGCTTTTCATCCCGGCTTCTTTATAAGAGGGATGAGAAAATATTTTTTCTTTCCTGATGAGCCATGGCTCCTCATCGGATTTTTTTTCTAACGTATCAGAAAGGTTGACGCCGAGGGTATTACAGATCTGCAGAAACGAGCTTAACGAAGGAATGATCTGGTTATTTTCCAACTGTGACACAAAACTCGGTGTTAAGCCAATCTTGTTAGCAAGTTCCTTCTGGCTCATTCCCTGCTTCATCCTTAAATCCTTTATTTTATTGCCGATGTCAAGTGAAGGCTCTTTCCTGACTGAAGAGATAGATATTGTCTTGCCGGTAATCTCATAGGAATGCGGCTTAAAAGCCTCCCTGTTGGGACGTCCTTCGAGTTTCAGCGCCTTTATCCAGAGCCTGTCCTTTCTCTTATACAGTTCGAGCACAACCTGCGTTATATGCCGGAGATTCGCCTTGAATTTCTGGCTGTGCGCGTCCTTTTCGAGCAGCCAGTACGCAACCGTACCGAGATCATAGAGAAGGGGACACAAGTAGGTAAAAAATTTATATGTCCTGTGTTCATCCCCCCAGAGGTCCTGCATCCCGGTAAGGCTGTCAAAAACATACCTGCCCCCCGACGGGAATGAATCCTCAAGAGAAGCGAGGAGAGAAGTCAACTGATCAATATTTTTCGGGTCATCAATTTTTCTTACATTCGCATGAACGGCATTTTCGTAGAATTTCGTAAATGCCTTATCGTTTTTGCCTTTTCCGGAAGTGAAACAGTCAAGCAGGGTAAAGGAATCCTGCCGGGGTATTTCACCGATCTGCTGGAGTATCGTCTGGGGAGACTTGTTGAAGCTGATATAAGTTACATGCTTATTTTCAGAAAAAGACTGGCGGATGAAATTCAGCGCAAAGACCTCGGGCGAGGTCCCTGCCTCAATTTCCCATACCACATTGTCTCCCACATAGAGTGAGTCAATAAGGTTATCGAGGTCGCGGATTCCGGAAAAGATCTTGCTCATCGATGCTCGGCTAACGGTTACCTTTCGTCATTAACCTTAAGAAATACCGGGACGATTTGTCAAGCTGGCCAAATGCCTTGCGAATATTAATATTTAGCATATGCTATAATTACGACAGAACATGAAGAGGCATTCAGTGCGAGTTTAAAAAATGGAAAAGAATATTTTCATTTACGGACAAGACATGACTATCCTGAATTTCCTCAGGTCCTTTTTCGAAAACCATAAGAAGTACTCCCCGATTATTGTCAAAAGAGATATCATGCATCTTAAGAGTGCGTGTCTTAAGAAAAAACCTGCCGCCCTGCTTGTTGAGAGTCCTTTCGGATTTAAACACCTGGATACCTCGGAAATTCCATGCCCGGTAATTGCCCTTATATCGTCAGACTCTCTCACCAGCGGCATCCGTTCCGTTCTCAAAGCGGACGTAGATTCTTATCTCATAAGCCCGTTTTATCAGGAAGACCTTGACTATAAACTCAAGGTTGCCATGGCGAGGAGAAACTGGATTCAGCACCTTGACACAAAAAAGAAAGATCTCGAATCACTGCTGGAATTCACCTGCCTGATCTCAGCCACCCTGGACCCTGAAGAAGCCCTGCACCTCATCGTACAAAAGATTGCGGAAATTATCCGTGTTACGCACTGCTCCATAATCAGCATAAACACTGAGGATCAGGATTCCGCATATGTTGTTTCCTCATACAAAGATTCCGGAAACACCAACACCCGGCTTGACCTTGGAAAATACCCTGAAATAAAACAGGCCATATTACTCAAAAAGCCGCTCTTGGTAAAAAATGCCCTCAAAGACCCCCTGATGAAAGATGTGGTGGACATCCTGAAACCGCTGGGAGTCCGTTCGATAGCGGTTTTCCCTGTGATCTTCCGTGATGAAATCATCGGCATCCTGCTGCTGAGGGCATCAAAAGCAGGCCGCACCTTTACCGCACGGGAAATGAATCTCTGTTCTGCCATCGCGAACACATCTGCAAACGCCCTTTACAATGCATTTCTGCATCAGAAGGTTGAACAGGAAAAAATACAACTCGAACGGCTTGCAATCACAGATTATATGACGGGAATTTATAATATCCGATATTTTTATTCGAGGCTTGAAGATGAATTCAGCAGATCGGGAAGATACAACACGCCGATGGGATGCATTATGTTCGATATCGACTATTTCAAAAGGGTAAATGATACCTATGGCCACAGGATCGGAGATATTGTGCTGAGGGAATTCGCGCAGCTCATTCGCGGGAGGACAAGACGCTCTGATATCTTTGCCAGATACGGAGGCGAAGAATTCATCATGATCCTTCCGGAAATACAGAAAGAAGAGGCGATCATGAAAGCCGAAGAACTAAGAAAAGTCGTTGAAGAATACCGCTTTATGGGACTGGAAGACAATGACAGAATAACCGTAAGCATGGGTATTGCGTGTATTCCCGACGCGCAGATAAAGACCCCTGACGACCTTATTTCCGTGACCGACCAGGCCCTCTTTGCGGCAAAGCATAAAGGTCGCAACCAGATCATTGTATTCCCTGACAACATTTAAAAGGCAGATGCTCATCCGTCTTTGCTCTTTTCAGCTCAGCTTCAGTCTCGTCATGTAATAAAGCCACAGGAGATGTGATTTGAGAAAATAATAGATTTCACCGGGGAGGCTTTCACTTCTGATGCTTCTGATTATGCCGGGCACATCTATGGAGAGGGGGCAATTCTTTCTGCACCGCCCGCAGGTGAGGCAGAATTCGAGCTTTTTATTCACCTCTTCCTCAGAAAGACTCTTGTATGCCAGACCTTTTCCCCCAAGATACTTTTCCTCGGCAAAAAAATTACCCACGGTATTATACATAGGGCAGTGGATGAGGCAATTCCCGCAGTCGATGCAATAGAGCAACTCCCTGAAACCCTTTTCGATCATCTCCGTTCTTTTGTTGTCGAGGAGGATCACTACTACCTCGGAAGGGGCATGCACTCCTTTGAAGAATTTCTTCTCGACGTCTGCTGTTTTGCTTACCCCGCTGATGACCTCGATAAAAGAAGGGATAAGCGCGCCGGTTGCCTTGTAACAGATGACTTTGAGCATATTCAGCGCATCTTCCACCGAAGGATAGATCTTGTCGATTGCAGTCACAACGATATGCTTCTTCTTCCTCATGACTTCGAAGATATTCCCTTCATTATGGGCAAGCACAATCGCGCCCTCTTCCGCAGTCACGGCATTCGCACCGGTTATTCCTACCTGTGCTTTCTCCATATAGCCCCGTATTTCGTCCCGCACAAAACTGACAATCTCTTCAGGAGTTTGCCGTATTTTTTTCTGATGATATGCAGTCAGTTTCTCCGCAATAACCTTTGCGGAAATATGTGCCGCCGGTCCTGTCGGATGGGAAGGCCCGGCCTGGAGAACCTGAAGGATCCTGTCGCCTATGTCAGTCTCTATGACCGTTATCCCACGGGACTCCAGCGCTGAAGCAAGCCCTATCTCCTTTGTGACATTCGACTTTGATTTCACGACCAGCTTCTCATCGCCTGTCTCCCGGAGTATTATTCCGGCAGCCTCGTCCTTGCTTTCAGCCATAAATACCCTGAAGCCGTTTTCCTGCAGCTTCTCCACCGCCCGTCCAAAAAGCTCGCTGTTGCCGACCGAGTTCTCCCTGACTGCCTTGAGTCTCTTTATTTTCTCATCGATGTCCGCCGGAGGGTGCAGTCTCTGCCGCTCCTTTACTGTTTTAAACGCTTTCTTCATGGCTTTTACTTCATCGAAGTTCATGGCATATTGTTACTCCTGAAACGTCGAAATAGCAATTCTTAACCGCGAACCGTTCAAGAACTGAAAGGGGCAGCGCTCTATTCCATTATTTTGAGGTATAATTTCACAAAGCATACCTTTATCCCCATATATTAAGATGTGCATAACAGTATTGACTTCAGCCAGTGTGTCATTCCCGCTTGTCGGGAATCCTTCTTGCTGCGAAGAAAGATGCTGGACAAGCCAGCATGACAAAGTAAAAGCACTCAATTCTATGTCCACACTATTATGAGAACCTTAATATAAGGAGCATATGATGGATATACGCACATTTCTTCTGAACACATTTCTCTTCAGTTCCTTCTCGGAAAGAGAAGTCGGCCTGCTGGAAACATCCGCCTCTCAGAAAAAAGTCCGGAAAGGGGAGCAGATATTTTCAGAAGGGATGGAAGCCACTGCATTCTTTATCGTAGTTGAAGGGAAGGTCAAGATTTATAAACTGTCCCCGGACGGCAAAGAACATACGCTGCACATCCATGGCGCCGGAGACCTCGTTGCGGAAGCAGCCATCTTTGATGCCATGGTCTATCCGGCCTCATGTGCCGCGCTGGAGGATTCCACCCTGATCCGCATCTCCGGTGAAGGGTTTCGGAATCTCATCAGGGTCCATCCGGAACTCTCGTTAAAGATGATGAGCGGGTATTCGAAGAGATTGAGACAGTTCGTTGCAAAGATAGAAGAACTTTCCCTGAAGGACATCAAAGCGAGGCTTGCCGGATACATTCTGGCGCACAGCGCAGTCGAAAAAGGAGCAACCGTCTGTCATCTCGGATATTCGAAGAAAGAACTTGCCTCTCTTCTCGGCACCATCCCGGAAACCCTCTCGCGGGCGCTTGCATTCCTGAAACAGAAAAAGCTTATTATCGAGAAAGAGAACGTGATTATTGTTCCGGACCCGAAGAAGTTAAAGGCATTTGCCGAGTGAAGTTGGCTGGCTTCTTTTCAGTAAATCTCTAATTGAATCTTAATGGCTTCGCCAATTCTTCGCAGATCTTCTTCTGAAAGTGCGCCTGCACGTTTGAATAATCGCAACTTGCTTACGGTAGCCAGTTGATCAGCCATGGCCTTGCTTTCTTTCCCGTCAAGAATGACGAGTGCTTCGCTGGGATACAGACGATCTGTCTTGGTGGTGAGAGGGACCACTTGAACTCGGTTGAGAAACTTATTTGATGCGTCATTGCTGACGATTACGGCAGGACGTTTTTTTTTGATCTCTCCTCCTACTGAGGGATCAAAATTAACCCACCAGACCTCACCTCTTTTCATGCGCTATGTCCTGAAAAGTTGTCTCGGCCCAATCCAAAGCATCTTCTTCTCTCTTTTTGTCTTTTGACATTTGGGCGTATGCCAATTCCAGATTTGGACGAACTACATGCGGGCGGACCAGTTCTTCAACAAACTTGCTGATTTTGCGAGGTCCAATAGTCTTATGAAGACCTTCATACACTTCCTCGTCTATAGTTATGGTCAACTTTTTTTGCATCAAAATCCTCCCTTTGTTATACGTGTAGTATACGTATTAAAACGAAGTCATGTCAACATTATAGATATTGGAGTCATATCTTAGGGCCAACGACAAAATCACCTGCTTTTACGGAGCGTAGCGGAATAAAAGTCAGGTGCATTTTATTGTTAGCCCTTTTTCAAAATCACGGTCTTGCTGAAAAGTACCCTCGGTCTTTCAACAGGTGTAAAACCAGCGTCTTTGGCTTTTTTGACCATTTCTTCAAATGTCGTCTTTGATACATGGAATGGTGGTTCCACGATGAAAAGTTGTCCATCCGATTTCAGTATCGATTTTATCTCGTTTAAGAATCCTTCCTGATTGGGGATTTCGTGAACCATGTAGAACGCCAGAACAAAATCGACATCCTCCAATACGCCTATTTTGTTTACTGCACACCTATGCAGTGTAATACGTTCCTCGAGTTCCGTTCCTTGAATCTTGTCTCTCAGTTTTTGAAGCATCCCTTCCTGCAAATCGGACGCAATAACCCGGCCCGATTTGCCAACCAATCGAGCCAAGTCGATGGAAAAAAAGCCCGGGCCACAACCCAGATCCAGGACGGTCATTCCTTCTTTTATGTAGGGTTTCAATATTTTCTGAGGGTCCTGTAGCCATCTTCGCAGTCTATTATCGAGACTGCCTGCCAGTTCAACCGGGCATACCCGATTTCTTTCATTGCTCACGTTATCATTCTCTTTTCAAGGGCTAACGACAAGTTGGGCGGTGTTAGTTTTTCAGTCTTTCATCTGCTTCTTTGCCGACTTGATAAAGCGTCCGAACGCTCTGTCCTTCTTCCGTTTATCCACATACGACATCTCATGGTACTCAGATTCCTTCTTAAGCTTCATATAGCTGGAATAGCGTTCTTCACTCAACTCACCATTTGTAACTGCAGTAAGAACTGCGCAGTTAGTTTCCTTTGTGTGGCTACAATTTGCATAGTGACATTTCCCGGAAAGTTCAATAATATCTTCAAAGCCCTGATTAACCCCATCGCTGACACCAAGAAGACCTAGCTCTCGCATTCCGGGCGTATCAATCAACATCGAGCCTTGATTAAGGAAGATAAGCTGCCGACGCGCCGTTGTGTGTGTGCCTTCTCCCGTTCCACTGACGGCATTTGTGTTGAAAGTGTTCTGCCCGATTAAGCGGTTGATGAGGGTTGTCTTGCCAACTCCCGATGATCCAAGCAGGCAATATGTTTTTCCTGGGATTAACACCTGTTGGAATTCGTCAAATCCGGAGCCAGTTATGTTGCTGAGGGCAAAGACTCTGGATATGACGCCAGTCTGTTTGATAGCCGTAAGTTTTTGTTCCAGTTCACTGTGAGAGATCAAATCCGTCTTGGTAAGAATAACAATCGGCTTAACATGGCCGTCAGCTGCCATTACCAAATACCGATCCAATCTTTTCATATTGAAGTCAAAATGACACGATTGAACAATGAAAGCGATATCGATGTTGGCTGCAATCAGCTGGAAATCCACGTTTTCACCAGCGCATTTGCGACGCAAAAACGTTTTTCTTGGAAAAACTCCATGAATAATTGCCTCGGTATCATCGTTGTGATATTGCACCGTAACCCAATCGCCCACACATGGCAGGTCAACTGATGACTTCCAACCTGGAAAGAGAACTTCCCTGCAAGTTCAGCCGGGATTTCTCTGGTTCATTTTTGATTAGATACGAACCACGATCAACCGCTGATACACGCGCTATGTCGTGACCATCTTGACGCAAGGCTTAAAATGTGTTTCAAACCATTGGTCAAACCTAGATCTTTCAATTTCATCATATTTTGTCACCGAACATTATTTTTTATGTCGCATGCGTCTTTTTGTGATAATTTTAGGGGAATTCAAAGGATATATCAAGAATAATGGCAGAGAGTTTTGAACAGTTCTTAATGGATAAGGAAGGCTGTCTATTTGCCCGAAATCAGGAACTGAGGGATGCTGAAATGAATTCAGCATGACAGAAAAGACTTTGCAAACAACCATCCAGTAATCGTCTCTATCCGGGCAATCGTCATTTTGAAACGATACAGACACAATCCCGCGGCAGGGCCTACCATTATTACCTGCACTCCCCTTGACTTAAGTCAAAGACTCACAGCCCTTCCTGTTCTATTCTATAAACAAGGACAGAAAAGGAGGTCATTATGAAAAGGAAAATTATCACCATAAATGAAGAGCTCTGTGACGGGTGCGGCAACTGCGTAAGTTCATGCTCAGAAGGCGCCCTACAGCTTGTTGACGGAAAGGCAAAACTGGTCAAGGAAAATTATTGCGACGGGTTTGGCGATTGCATCGGCGAATGCCCGACAGGCGCGCTCATTATCGAGGAAAGGGAATCGGTCCCGTTCGATATAGAGGCAACAAAGGAGTATCTCCTGAAAACAAAAGGGAAAGAAGCAGTCTGGAAGATGGAAGAAGCGCAGAAAAAGCATGAATCCCCTGCCGCACCGGATCATGCACCCCTTGCATGCGGATGTCCCGGCAGCATGGCACAGACTATTCACAGGATAAAGGAACCGGGCACACAGCAGAATCAAACGACAGAGTCTCAGCTGAGGAACTGGCCTGTCCAGATACATCTCCTGCCGCTGAAAGCCCCCTATTATCAGGGCGCGGATCTGCTCGTCGCAGCGGACTGCTGTGCATTCGCCTATGGCGGTTTCCATAATGATTTCATAAAGAATAAAACACTTGCGATAGGATGCCCGAAACTTGACAATGCAGGGGCGTATAAAGAAAAACTCGCGACGATCCTGAGAGATAACGATATCAGGTCAATAACCGTTGCCTATATGGAAGTGCCGTGCTGCATGGGTCTGGTCAGGCTTGTTGATGAGGCGGTAAAAGATTCGGGGAAAGATATTCCGTCCGACAAGGTGAAGATAGGGATACAGGGACAGAGATTCATAAGTCCCTATAAACCGGGACTTATGAATCTGTCTAATAACTCGCATCTTGTCATTGTCCGGCTTGACCGGACAATCCAGCATATATTGAAAAACTGGATTCTCTGGTCAAGCCAGAGAATGACACAAGAAAACAAGGAACACCAGTAGCAAGCTAACAGGGAATATCAAGTTTAAAACCAATTAGTTCAACAAATTCTTGCCGTCGCCCCACCGCGCAACCCCACAATTTTGCATGAAATACCGCTATATTTACGACAAAATTGTTTTTTTGTTGACAAAATTGTATGGTTTTCTTTAAGGTATATTCATACGGTAACCGTTTGCCGTTCTTAGCTTGTTGCCGTGTACACATTAAAAAGAGAGGAAGAGAACTTATGTGCAGACTTGCCGCAATAACATCACATGAATATTTTTCACCTATGGAGAATATCCTTGCCCTCGAGACCATGAAGGAAGGCCATGACGGTTCAGGTCTCGGCCTGACCCTCAAGGATCTCGGCGGTCATTTCGAGAAGATGAAGGGATACCCCATCCTCTCGGGGATCTGCTCGAAGAAAGGCGCAAAGACACTTGATGACTATCATGGAAAAGGCAGGGTTCAAGCTGATCGATATATGGGCGCCGAAGATAAAAGCGGTGAAGGGGATGCTTGCAGCCCGTGACCATTATTTCGCGCGCGTGTATGATTATCCCAGCGTCATACAAACACAAGCCGGTCAGGGAGAAGGAAGATCTTCTCATGAACATCCGCGTTGCGCTGAGGAAAATGGGAGAAGCCGATGAGTCGATCTTTGTCTTTTCCTTCTATCCCGACGTCCTTACCCTGAAAGAGGTAGGTGATCCTCTCCAGGTTGCCGAATTTTTCGGGCTCGACAAGGATGACGCTGAAAGCAAAGATCATATTCGCTCAGGGACAGGCAGAACACCAATTATGCGATTTATCTGTATGCGTGCCATCCGTTTTTCATTCAGGGATACTGTTCCATGACAAACGGAGAGAATACGGCATTCGTGCCGATCAGGGAGTATCTTAACGGGCAAGACATTTTCCCGGTTATATCGGGTACAACAGCGACAGCGAGGTGTTTACCCATATCCTTCACTATACTTCCCGGCAGTTGGGGTATCCGCTTACCTATTATAAGGATGTCATCACCCCGCTCAAGGACATCAGAGATCGAAGCGCGGGAGGACAGAGAGCCCTGAAGACTGATGAAACAGTCCCTGAGGCCCCTCTGCATAGACGGCCCGAACGTTGTCATAGGGTTTACGCCCGACGGGACCTGTTTCATGGTGCACGACGCCAAGAAGCTCCGTCCGGGAGTCGTCGGCGGGTTAAAGGGCAAGTATGCGTTAATGTCGGAAGAATGCGGACTTGACAGCGCCATTCCGAAGCGGGACAAAACTAAGGATATATTTCCGATGAAATACGACATGGTAATTATCAGGCCTAAGGCAGAGGAGGTTACGGTATGGAACCAGCTGCACAATTAGACTATAATCATCAGCTCTCGTTACAGGGAGTTCCCCTATATTGTCCGCTGGAGAGACGACCGGTGCAAACGGTGCGGAAGCTGCACCGCGGTCTGCCCGGTGAAGGCGATCGAACCAACGGTGAAAGTACAGCGGGTCGTACAGTCCGAAGGGCCTGTCCCCACGCCAGCGGCCACAAGAAAGATCGTCCATATCGTCGAACAGGTGACGGATATAGAGCGGTATTGCACAGGCTGCGGAACCTGCACGCTGGTCTGTCCGAATGAGGCGATTGAACCCGAATACAACCCGCAGAACAAGTTCCTGCATTTCAAGAACAGGGGCGGCGAAGGATATAAGAGCGGAGGAAGGAGAAACGATCCGTCTGTATCGACCCTTGACAGGCTGAAATTCACAAGGATCTCGATGCTGACAGACCCTGCGCTCGATGCAGGGCAGGCACGAGTTCCGGGTCAGGACGCTTCTCGGGAGGATTCTGCCTGCGGATGAACTGCCGCTGAAAAAAGTAAACGGCAAGCTCGTGCGTGACCATGAGAACGGCAAGTTTATTCCGCCTGTCCGCGAAATATTCCCGATCATGATCGGGAGCATGTCCATCGGCGCGCTCTCACCTCCGATGTGGGAAGGACTTGCCATGGGCGTTACGTATCTCAACGAAGTGGAAGGGCTTCCGGTGGTTATGGCCACCGGTGAGGGCGGTGTTCCGCCACGATTGCTGAAATCGAAATATTTGAAATATTTCATCCTGCAGATTGCGTCAGGATATTTCGGATGGGATGAGATTATCCATTCAATCCCTCACATGGTCGAAGACCCTGCTGCAATCGAGATCAAATACGGCCAGGGGGCAAAACCCGGAGACGGCGGTCTGCTTAATGGCGCAGAAGGTCCTCAAGCTTATCGCAAGCATCCGCGGAGTGCCGCAGTTTGTCGACCTTGCCTCTCCTCCGACTCACCAGACAAAGTACTCGATTGAAGAGGCGGTCGCAAAGATGATCCAGTCTATGTCCATGGCATGGGGATTCAGGGTGCCGGTCTATCCGAAGATTTCCGGGACAAAGACCGCACGTGCAGTCCTGAACAACCTTGCACGAAATCCCTATGCCGCTGCCCTTTCGATTGACGGTGAGGACGGCGGCACCGGTGCAGCATACAATGTATCAATCGACAAGATGGGACATCCCATCGCATCGAATATCAGGGAATGCTATCTTGACCTCGTGAAACAGGGCAAACAGAATGAACTGCCCCTTATCGCGGCCGGCGGTGTCGGGAAGAAGGGAAATCTCGCAGCAAATGCAGCAGCACTGATCATGCTCGGGGCATCGGTTGTCTCGATCGGAAAATACATCATGCAGGCTGCAGCGAACTGCTTTGGCGATGAATTCAACCGCTGCAATCTCTGCAACACGGGAAAGTGTCCGAGAGGAATTACCACCCAGGACCCGAAACTCTACCGGAGGCTTGATTCCGATAAGGTCGCTGAACGGGTGGTTGAAGTCTTCAAGTCTGCGAATGTGGAATTGAAAAAAATATTTGCACCGATGGGGAGGAGCACAGAATTGCCTATCGGCATGTCGGATGGATTGAGTATCGACGACAAGGCAATGGCGGAGAGATTGGAAATAAGCTATGCGTGCTAAAAAGACAGATCACGGAAAAAGAAGCCGAAATCAGGAATAAAAAGACAAAAATCCCCCCCCTGGCAAGAGAGGGATTGCGGGAGGGTCTCTTCCAAAGCTGCTCCTTCAAAAAAGGTTGTGACCATTCACGGCATAGTCAGAGGGAAACGGGCGCCGTCCCGTATTCTTGAAGAACAGATACAGCAGGCGGTGAGAGATGGTGCGCGTGAACTCACATATTCATCGCCGACGGACAGCACGGAATCGGCGGAAGGATCTGGCCCAGGGGCGAAGCCGTATCAAGATCACCGTAGACGGTCCTGTCGGACAGAGACTCGGAAGCATGGGCATGCCGGGAACAGAGATTATTCGTGAACGGCAGCGCGTCTGATGATGTCGGCTGGATCAACTGCGGGGCAAAGATAACCGTTCTGGGTGATGTCACGAACGGCGCTTTCAATGCCGCTGCACAGGGCATTCTCTATGTCCAGGGGAGCGGCGGGGCACGCTGCGACACCATGACAAAGCATAACCCGCGGTTCGATCCTCCGCAGTCCTGGTATTTCAGGAATGTCGGTGATTCCTTCGCCGAGTTCAAGGCCGGCGGAATAGCAGTCGTCTGCGGTGTAAATCCACGGAATCCGGACAATATCCTCGGCTATCGTCCCTGTGTCGGAATGGTCGGCGGGACCATCTATTTCAGGGGCCCTCATCAAGGAATACAGCGAGACGGGATGTGAAACTTCTTGATCTGACCCCTCAGGACTGGGAATGGCTCACAGAACAACATGAAACCATACCTTGAAGCCATCGACAGGATGTCTTTCTATAAAGAACTTACCCGTTCACGCGATGACTGGAAAAAACTTATCGCGTATACACCTCAGGAGAAAAGGGCCAGGAGATGGTTCAAGATATCCTACCTCTGATTTCAGAAAAAACTTCTGGGAGAAAGAGGTCGGCGCAGGGTGGCATTTTCTGCTCCCTTTATGAATCATGAACTCACGATACTGCCGTATATCACCACAGGGGAGGACAGGAGGAACAAGCCTGTCTGGGCGAATGAAAAATATCTGCCGCCCTGTGCGTACAACTGCCCTACGCATATCCCTTCCCATAAGCGGGCTTCTTTGATCAGACAGGGAAAGCTGCATGAGGCGCTGGAACTGGTTCTCCAGTACAGCCCGCTGCCTGCAACGGTATGCGGACAGATCTGCCCGAACCTCTGCATGCAGAGTTGCACGCGGAGCAAACTTGACAAACCGCTCGGGATCGACAAGCTGGGAAGGCTTGCCCTCGATCTGCCCGCACCGGAAAAGGCAGCAGCCACAGGCCATACGATCGCGGTCATCGGCGGAGGTCCTGCAGGACTGAGTGCTGCATGGCAGCTCGGCCTGAAAGGCCACTCTGTTGATCTGTATGAGGCAACAGACAAACTCGGAGGCAAACTCGAACTCTGTATACCACGGGAACGTCTTCCCCAGGAAGTGCTCCAGAAAGAACTTTCCCGCTTCAGGGAAATAGGCGTTACATGTCCATCTCAATACGATAATCAACCTCGATAGAAGTTCCAGGAGATTTACAAAGAACCATGAGGTCGTTATCGTCGCATGCGGCGCTCACAAGCCGAGGATCATTCAGTTCCCCGGTTCCGAGCATATCGTATCGGCGTATGATTTTCTCAGAGGCATGAATACCGGGGACGAACCGGACCTCAAAGGGAAGAAGGTTGTCATCATCGGTGCCGGGAATGTCGGCATGGATGTAGCTTCGCAGGCATACAACTGCGGCGCGGAATCCGTCATCGCAGTCGATATCCAGAAGCCGGCGGCCTTCGGAAAAGAGATGGAAACCGCCGTTGCAAAAGGCACACAGATCGTCTGGCCCAGGATATCGGAACGGTATGACTATGCAGGGAAGACGTTATATTTCAAGGACGGCACCTCTCTCGATGCAGACATGGTAATCATGTCTGTCGGCGATGTCCCGATTCTCGACTTTCTGCCGCAGAGCGTCCATACGGAAAGGGGATGGCTGGCAGTCAATGATATCGGTCAGACCTCAGATGTGAAGGTCTTTGCAATCGGAGATGCGACACGTCCGGGACTGGTAACCAATGCCATCGGCCAGGGCAGAATTACCGCTGAAACAATCCATTATCAGCTCATGCATGCGCCGCGATCGCCTGAGATTCAACAGGTCATCCCGTACGAACGCATCAGAACAGAATACTATGACGTCTGCCGTGGTGATTTTACCTCGCCGGAGCAGGAAGCAAACAAGTGCATGTCCTGTGCAACATGCCGTGACTGCCACATGTGTGAAACTACCTGCTACTGGGGAGCGATCAGCAGGGTCGAAAAAGAAGACGGTTCATATGAATATGTGGTCGATGACGACAAGTGCATCGGCTGCGGCTTCTGCGCCGGCATATGCCCGTGCGGCGTATGGGAAATGGTGGAGAATGTATAAGGAATCATGATCAGGAGACTTCGTAATACTATAAAGTTATGGCTCAATCATTAATCAGAGAAAACCGGATTCTTTCAGCACTCCTTGAGGTGAGCAAGGTTCTGAACTCCTCTTTTGATCTCGAAAAGAACCTTTCCCGTACCATGCGTGTCCTTGGAGAGTTCCTCGAAATGGAGAGGGGCTCTGTATTTCTCCTCGATCGGACATACAAAGGAGCTGAAAATCGTCGCCGCCCACGGGCTCACAAAAGAACAGATCGACCGGGGCAAATACCGCATGGGAGAAGGGATTGTCGGAAGGGTCATCGAAAAAGGCTCGCCGCTGATTATCCCGAACCTGAGGAACGAACCATTGTTCCTGAACAAGACCGAATCGAGAATCGATAAAAACGGGATTTCCTTCCTCTGCGTCCCGATAAAATTCAAGGGAGATTCCATCGGTGTGCTCAGCGTGGACAGAATATTCAAAGATACCGACATAACCATCGATGAGGACATCAGGGTACTGGAAATAATTGCTTCGATCATTGCCCAGTATGTCATCCTCTGGAAACATTACCAGGAGTCCGAGCAGGAAAGAGAGAACCTGAAATTCGAGCTGAAAGGCAGATACAGCCTGCCGAATATCATAGGCACCTCCGACAGGATGCAGGAAGTCTTCGAAGCGGTCCACCGTGTTGCCGATTCCAAAGCAACGGTAATCCTTTACGGCGAAAGCGGCACAGGGAAGGAACTGATTGCAAAGGCCATACACTACATGAGCCCCCGGGTCAAACTGCCGTTCATAAAATTCAACTGCGCCTCAATCCCGGAAGGACTGCTCGAATCCGAGCTTTTCGGCCATGAGAAAGGCGCGTTTACCGGCGCTATCTCTGCACGGAAGGGCAGATTCGAACTTGCTCATGGCGGGACACTGCTGCTCGACGAAGTGGGAGACCTCCCGCTGAACCTTCAGCCCAAAATATTGCGTGTCCTCCAGGAAAGGGAATTCGAGCGGGTTGGGGGAGAAAAGACGATGAAGGTCGATGTCCGACTTATTGCGGCAACAAGCAGGAACCTTGAGGAACTCGTTTCAAAGGGGAAATTCAGGGAAGATTTATTTTACCGGCTGAATGTTGTGCCCATATTCATGCCTTCCCTGAGAGAGCGGAGGGAAGATATTCCCCTGCTCGTAGAATTTTTCCTGAAACGTTTCAATAAAGAGAACAATAAAAACGTTTCGATATCACCGGATGCCCTAAGGGTATTGGCGGATTACCACTGGCCCGGCAATGTCAGGGAACTCGAAAATACCATTGAACGGCTTGTGGTAATGTCCGGCAGGAAAAGTATCAATGCAGACGATCTCCCGATGAATATGAAAATGCCTTCCCATAACGATGTCCTGCAGAAAGAATCCCTGCAGGCAGGGATTCAGGATATCGAAAAATCAAGCATCCTCGATGCGCTTGAGAAAACCGGCTGGGTTCAGGCAAAAGCAGCAAGGCTCATCGGTCTTACCCCAAGGCAGATCGGATATAAAATGAAGAAGTACGGACTCTCTGTCCCGTCGGGAATACAGTAACCCCTCCCTGTTATACCGCGTCTGTTCTCATTGCCGTGTCTTCGTGCACCTCAAAAGATGGACCTTATTATTTATTTGACTCATTGAGCAAAACTTTGATAGCGTTTATACGGTTATACCCGTATATCGAACACAAGGGAATAGAAGAACATGAATGAGATCAAAATACTCATCGTTGAGGACTCGCGTGCAGATGCGGAACTCATCGAATATGAGATACGGAGAGGCGGGGTATCATTCAGCGCAAAACGGGTTGACGAACGCGAAGATTTCCTCAGGGAACTCGAAGAGTTCAACCCGGACCTGATCCTCGCAGACTATACGCTCCCTTCCTTCAACGGCATGGAAGCATTGTCGCTTCTTATGGAGAAACATCCCGACCTGCCTTTTATCTTCGTATCCGGAACTATCGGTGAGGAAAAGGCGATTGAGGGGATGAAGCAGGGGGCGACCGATTATGTCCTGAAAAGCAGCCTTTCGCGGCTTGTTCCTTCAATACAACGGGCTTTGAAAGAACGTCAGGAGCGTACCGACCGCAAGCGGGCAGAAGAAAACCTCAGGAAAAGTGAGGAACACTATCGCATTCTCGCAGAGGAGGCACAGAAAAGCCGCGATGCATTCCTCAATATGCTCGATGATGTCAGTGATTCTTATAAAGAACTGGAAAAACTCTTTATCGGACTGGTAAAAGCAATGGTGAACGCTCTCGACGCAAAAAGCCGGTGGACAAGAGGTCACTCGGAACGGGTGGCATTTTTTGCGACCAAAATTGCGGAAGGGGCCAGGATGAATCAGGATCAGGTGAAAAGGATCCATCTTGCCTCCCTGCTCCATGACATAGGGAAAATAGGCACCTATGACATTCTTCTCGATAAACCTGAAAGACTTACCACAGAGGAATTCGATGTAGTCAAAAAGCATCCGGCACAGGGGTATGAGATCCTCAAGGGCATAAAACAGCTGCGGGATATTATTCCTTTCGTCAGACACCACCACGAGAGGATAGACGGACGGGGATACCCGGACGGGCTGAAAGGCGAAGAAATTCCTCTCGGCGCACGGATTCTCCACATAGCCGATTCATTCGACTCCATGACTGCAGACAGACCCTACAGGCCGGCGCCTGGCAGAGAATATGCGATATCCGAACTCAAACGCTGTGCAGGCACCCAATTCGATACGGAGATTTCCGAGCTGTTTCTGAGAATTCTGGAAAAATCGGACATTTAATTAACCCTTAGTTTGCACAATTGGCATCAATTCTGATTACCCTTTCACATATTCTGCAAACGCTCTGATCAACCTTTTCGTCACCTCCCCCGGCCTGCCCTTCCCGATCACCCGTCCATCGATCCTGGTCACCGGGACGATCTCCGCGCCGGTGCCGGTCATAAAGCATTCGTCGGCAGTGTAGAGGTCATAGCGCGTGAGCGCGGCCTCCTCCCGCAGAATCTCCAGCGACGCTGCAATAGCAATGATGACATTTCTCGTAATCCCTTCAAGCGCTCCGTAACAGGGCGCAGGGGTAAAAAGCCGCTGTGTCTTTACAATGAATATATTGTCGGCTGTACACTCAGAGATAAACCCTTCCCTGTTCATCATTACCGCTTCCAGGCAGCCGGCCTGCCGCGCTTCGAGTTTGGCCATAATGTTATTCAGATAGTTCAGGGATTTGATGCGCGGGTCAAGGCAGTCCGATGACATCCTCCTTGAAGAAGAGGTGACGATCCCGATCCCTTTTTCATAGTATTTCCGGGGGTACAACTGAATATCATCCACAATGATGATTACTGTCGCCTTACGGCATGAAGACGGGTCGATCCCAAGGGCGCCCTGCCCTCTGGTGACCACCAGACGCACATAACCATCCTTTTTTTTATTTATCCTGACCGCATCTTCGACTGCTTTCCGCATGGCAGCCTGTGTCATGGGGATTTTCAGGAGGATCGCCTGCGCACTCTCGCAGAGCCTTCTGACATGTTCTTCCAGTTTGAAAACTCTGCCCTGATATATCCTAATCCCCTCGAATACCCCGTCTCCATAAAGCAGCCCGTGGTCGAAGACGGATATCCGGGCGTCCGGCTTGTCATAATATTCACCGTCAATGTAGACCTTCATGCGACCTCCTCGTCGGAAAAAACATCACGCATTTTTTCGTATCTGCTGCCGAATCTGGCCTTCAGCAGATTGTCATGGCGCCTGATGATTTTCATAATATAGATATCGTGCTTAATGTAGTCCTCAGCCATGGTGATGAACCCCCTGTTCCGGCTCCAGGCGCCGTTGACCTTCCTGTATTTGAATATCGTCCCCATAAGAACTTCCCTGGAATCGGTCACCGCAACGAGCCCCCTCCCTCCTTTCTCCTGATAGAGAGTATCCTCAATGGGGTGCTGATAGAGCTGCCCGGATTTAAACCGTGTCTGCCCGAAATGCACGATAGCTACCCTGACATTTCTCGACACGGCATCTTTCACATCAGACTCGATCTGTTCAAGCTCTTCCTTCCAGATTGACAGCAGGACAACCTGCGCCGCACTCCGGACCATCTGAGTGACCTTGTTCATCAGATAATCGTAATCGGCTATATTCGAGACCGAGGAAAAGTCCAGGGTATCATCAAGTGCCGTGAGTTCACTTTTCAGGGTCTTTACGACAGATTCTGTTCTGCTCCTGTGCCGATCGAGAAAGATTTCAGGTTCGACCGGAATATATTTCTTGGTCTTTTCGCTCTCAAAGAGGGCAATCATCCCTTTTTCTGAAAGCCTCCTGAGCACTTCGTATACCTTCGATGTAGGTATCCCTGAGTGCTTGCTGATTTCATATGCAGTGGCCGGGCTGTTCCTGAGCAGGGAAATATACGCCCTTCCCTCGTATTCCGAGAGTCCGAGTTCTCCAAGATGAGCGAGTGCCTTATCCATATTGACTACCTTAGTAGTCAATACTATATCAAATTATCATACATGTCAAGCACTGCGGCACAACGATCTACGGGTTTCTGAGTATTTAGGCTCCCTTTACAGGTCATTCGTATTCATCAGGAAATTCATGAATACAACGAGCAAAAGTTATTGACAGTCTCATAAGAGAATGCACAGTATTCAGAAAATCACTGTATTTTTATTTTGAGACTCTTACTATTGCCGAATAACCCCAACAGGGGATTTTCTGCCGGGACATTCCCCCTTAACTTTTCCCCGATAATCTGTTATTGTAAATCAGCAAAAACGGTCATACAGCAGGAGAATCCTTGGCAGGCAAAACGACTTTCTTCTCGAATATCAGGCAGATATTCCTGTCTTTTATCGAAAAATATCACCCATTTAATATCAAATATTTCAAGGCCCTCGTAGGGATCTTCATGACTTTACTTATGGGAACTGTCCTTATCCTCGGATGGCTCTCTTCGCAAAAGGTGAAGGAGATTGTTACGGATGATTTTAACCAGCAGCAGCTGGTGCTCGCGCGCCATGCAGCCACTCAGATCGAAAACAGTCTCGAATCCCTGAAAAGAGAACTCCAGCTCCTGAGCATCTCTCCCTCTCTTCAGTATATAGAAACAACATGGCTGATCAACAGGATGGACATTGCATTCTCGAGCATCAAACATGAAGGCACGCTCGAAATACGCCTGGTAGAACCAAAAAACAAGCGGGTGTACCATGTAACCGACAATCATGAATGTTCTTTAGAAACAATGGGTCCTGATGATGAGTCACATATAGCATGGGCTCAAAAAGAAGAAAATATCGGCCAGATCATCTTTACCAGCATCTCAACCATACAGTTCAACGGTGACCCCGCGCGGCCGATTATGCGGATGGTCATCCCCGTATGGCAGATATCCGTCGACGAATCTCACCCCGTTGCAACCAATAAGTTTTCAGGGGTCCTGGTCTTTGTGCTCGACGTAAGCAGGCTCATTGGCAATATTAACAAAGAGATCCGCTCGGGAAAAACAGGATACTCATGGGTTATTGATGAAAATGGCACGTTCCTCTACCACCAGGACGAATCGTTCATCGGGAAAAACGCGTTCGAGGCCAGGAAAGGGAAAAAACCCACCATTTCATTTGCCAGAATCAATGAGATCCAGAAAGATAAAATGCTGAAAGGCGAAGAGGGGACAAGCTGGTATATTTCAGGCTGGCACAGAGGAGTTGAGGGGGAGATTAAAAAGCTGATTGCGTACACCCCGATTACCTTCGATGAGAAAGAGAAGGGCCGGATATGGTCCGTAGCGGTCGTAGCGCCTGTCAGTGAGATTGAGGGCCCGATCCACGAAATACAGCAGCGGCAGATGCTCCTTCAGGCGCTCATCATCTTTCTCATCCTTTTCGGCGGGTTATTCATAAACTTCATGATCCTGAGCTGGTCGAACACGCTTGAGCAGGAGGTCACAAAAAAGACTATCGAACTCAAAAAATCAGAGCAGCGGTACAAGTCTCTCATCGAAAACGCAGAAGACATCATCTTCACCGTGGACTACAACGGGAACTTCCTCTCCATAAACAAATACGGAGCGGATTTCTTTAACAAAAACGAACCCGAGGTAATCGGACATCACCTGTCAGAGGTCTTCGCATGGCCAAGCGGAGAGGTGATTCAGCTCATGATCCGGAAGGTATTCGATGCGAAGGAAAGCAGACATCTGATCCACATGGTGATCATAGAAGACCAGCAATACTGGTTCAGCACCAATCTCAGAAGGCTGTGGGACGAGACAGGCAACATCTATGCTGTCCTCGGTATTTCACGGGACATCACCGAGAGGAAAAAGATGGAGGAGCACAGTTATTACACAGAGAAACTCGCATCAATGGGTACGCTTGCAGCCGGTGTAGCCCATGAAATCAACAACCCGCTCACCGTCATCCTGGGGTTCACCGATATGCTCATCGAGAAAGCGCCCCCTGATTCAGAGGAATATGACCTTCTGAAGACGATAGAGCGGCAAGGCCTGAACGCAAAGAGGGTCGTTGAGAATCTCCTCAGTTTCGCACGGCATAAGGAGCATCGGCTTGAGGAAATTGACCTCAACAAGAATGTCGAAACCGTACTGGCGGTCATGGGGAATACGCTGACCCTGTCCAAGATAACCATCTCCAAAAACCTGAAGACTGACCTGCCGATGATCCGGGGTGATTCCGGCGAACTGCAGCAGGTTTTTTTCAACATTATTAATAACGCAATTCATGCGATGAAAGGAGGCGGGACATTAACCATTACGACGAATATACTTCCGGACGAGAAAGTTTCGGTAAGGATCGCCGACAGCGGACACGGCATTAAACCGGACCACCGCGGCAGGATATTCGACCCGCTCTTTACTACAAAGGAAGTCGGACAGGGGACCGGTCTCGGGCTTTCTGTCTCATACGGGATCATCACAAAGCACGGAGGATCGATAACGTTTGAGTCGCAGACAAAAGAGGAATCAGCCAACCCGGGAACCGTTTTCATCGTAACCATCCCAATTTTTCAAAAGAATAAAACCGAGCAGTAAAACCAAAGGAAGGAGGTCTCAATGGCAGAGAAAATATTAGTCGTCGATGACGAGCCGGACATGCTGAAACTTCTGAGCATGATGCTCAGGGACAAGACGGGGTACGAAGTTACCACAACCAATAACCCCCTCGAGGCAGTGGAGCTCGCAAAGCAGGGAGGCTTTGCCCTGGTCATTACGGACCTGAAGATGCCCGGGCTTGACGGGATTGAACTCCTCGATGCCGTGAAAAAAGACAACCCGGATATCCCTGTTATTTTCATCACTGCGTATGCGACGGTGGAATCCGCAACCGAGGCAATCCAGAAGGGGGGATTCGATTTCATCAGCAAACCGTTCAGGAAAGAGCAGATACTTTTCACCATCGACCGGGCAATGAAATGGATCAATTTGCAGAAAGAGAACAAGCTGCTCAGGGAGCAGCTGAAAAAGGGCGGTTAGCAATAAAAGCGAGAGAGGGAAATAGTCAGTTAGTCAAATAGCAAGAGAGGGGAAAGATGTTTCTACTCACTACTTACTATTCACTACTAACTTTTTCTGCCTTTTTTATGTGCTCTTTCACGAACTGGTCGATGTACATATCTGTTATGGCGTCATTATACATGACCATGTCGAGCTGTTTCGTATAGGCAGTGAATTTTCCCAGGATCATCAGCTTCTGTTCAATCTTCTCCTGTTTATATTTCGTCATAACCGCATCAATCACATCCTCAGTGACAGTAACTCTGAAGTCCATGTGTTTCAGAATCTCCGTAATAAGCCTCACTCTTCTCAATCTCCTGTCATGCGCAGCCCCCCCTCCCTTGAAGAAGAATTTGATATAGTTATCATTGATGTTCTCACCCGCATACGCTTCAACGAGCGAAAAATGATATCCGAGCCGTATACTGAAATTCATGTAGTGCTTCGATACCACTGCGTAACTGCTCTTCCCCATTTCCTGAAGCTGGTTCTCAGGGACAGAAGCGGTATGGGCGAGCATGCCGAGAAACCCCTTCGCATCCGCAGGCGGAGGCCCCGGCCATTTCATATTCTTCATGCCTTTCAGCATCGCGGAGAAAGGAACAGAGTAGATATCCTCCGGCGCTGCCTTCTTGATATTCTCCCTGATGCCTCCGTCGAGATCCAGCAACTGCACATTCACGGGGATGCCGGCGATAAGGGTAACGGGCTTCACTTCTTCGAGATCCTGACTTTCACCAATGTTGAACATCTCATGCATCGCCACTTCGTGAGAAAACCGGGTTATGTCATGATAAGTCTTGCAATTCTCGGGGCTGAAGTTCTCCCCCTGGGGATCAGTCAAACTTAGCGGCACGATCCATTTCAGGATCTTTTCGAGTGTCTTGAACAAATGGGTATCCTTGAACGGCTCTTTCCTGTTCCTCGCATATTCGATAAGTTCGTCCACTCTGCCTTCATAAATATTGCAGTTGATTGCATCGACTGTAATCTCCTGCCCGTCTTTGATGAGGCTCGTTGCAACCTCTGCATCGAGAATGGTCGGCACCCGGTATTCCCTCGTAAGAGAAGCCATATGTCCTGTGGCGCTGCCTATATCGGTAATGATGGCAGCAGCCTTGTTCATGATCGTGACATATTTCGGATTGGTATGTTTTGCGACGAGAACAGCCCCTTCAGGAAACTCTTTGAGCTCCTCGTCATCCCTGAGGATGAATGCCTTCCCATATCCAATCCCTTTGCTTGCGATGACCCCTTTATCCAGTATGACATTGTACCCTTCCATCCGCGTGGGAAGAGACGGCGCGGTTGCAGCGCCTGACTGGACTATCTGCAGGGGTCTTGACTGGAGAAGATATATCTGCCCGTCAGCTCCCACCGCAAATTCAATGTCCTGGGCAGAACCGAAGTGATTTTCCAGTTCGAGGCCATAGTGCGCCAGGGTGCTGATCTGTTCGTCGGTAAGGCTCGGGGTCTCTCTGCGGTCTTCCGTGACCGGTATTTCTTCGATTCCACCGTCTTCCCTGCATATGAGCATCTTATCCTTATGCACGACATTCCTGCTGATCAGGGAACCGGCAGGGTGCCGCGAAACGGTGAAAGTATCGGTTGAAAACGTTCCGTCGACAACGGCCTTCCCCAGACCATAGACACTGTTTATTAATATGTGGTCTTTCTCAGAGTCAGTGGGGTCCCTCGTATACATTACCCCGCCGGCTGACGCGTCTATCATATGTAAAACCCCCACAGCCATTACCATCTCATCCTGCGAGAAACCTTTTGTCTTGGAATAAAACATTGCCCTCGGGGTGAAGAGACTCGCCACAACCTCTTTATATTTCTGCAGTATCGCATCGCCGGTGACATTAAGGAACGTGGCATACTGTCCTGCGAAACTGAATTCGCTGTCTTCCCTGATTGCGCTGCTTCTTACCGATACCATCGCCTGTTTGCCAACCTTCTTTAAAAGACCTGAATATGCGCCCTGTATGGCTTCATCGAGATCCGGCGGGATTTCCGATTCAAGGATCAGGGAGTAAATCTCCTTGCTGAACCTGTTCAATTCTTCCAGATTATCAATGCGGAGTGACAAAAGTTTTTCACTGATTTTTTCGGAAAGCCTGTTATGGTCCATGAATTTGACAAATGCATAGGAACTGATCACAAATCCCCGGGGTGCGGGAAGGTTAAGGCTTCCCCTTATTTCACCCAGGTTTGCGATTTTCCCTCCTGCGACAATCACCTCTCTGCTCGTGAGCTTTTCAAGGGGAATCACAAGGTCGCTGACAGGGACTTCCATCCTATGTTCGAGTATTTCATTCACTCCCTGCTGAATGTTTTCATGAATCTTTTCGAATATCAGATACTTGTCCTTTGAGAGGGCATTCAGGCTTTTGATGATTGTCATTGCCGTGTGGCCGATAAGCCATGAATTTGTTTTAATGTACTGCATATCAAAAAGGTATTCACCGGAAGATTTTTCCTCCATATCCGCCATCAATTCAAGGACCTGGTTGTTTGCAGCAAGGAGCTTCTGAAATGCATGATACTTGCGCGTTAATACTATTTTGGCAGCTTCGGTCTGTTGTCCCGGTTCAGAGTTTTTCTTGAAAAACTTTGAAATATTGAACATGGAATAATTATACCTGCGCCAAAAACTCTTGACAAGCCAGGAAGATATCATTATCATAAGTGCAAAATAATATTATTTTGTAATAACATTATTACCTTAGGTTAATATCATGGAACTAATCGACAGGGAAGATCATCAAAAACTTTACCTTCAGCTCTACGAAATTCTGAGGAAAAAAATCGAGACCGGCGAATGGCAAGTCGGCGCACAGATCCCCACTGAAGACGAACTCTGCAGGATGTTTGGTGTCAGCAGAGCTACAGTCAGGACAGCGGTACTTGATCTCGTCCGCCAGGGCTACCTGAAACGCCAGCAGGGGAAAGGCACCTTTATCTATAAGAATGTCATTTCCGAAGGGCTGAATATGCAGACCAGCCTGAAGGAACTTCTGCTGGAAGAAGGTCTTGAAATTGCGTCCAGGGTCCTTGCAAGAACTGTCATGATGCCTGTTGATGACCTGGATCAAACGCTCGATATCACTCCTGACAAACATATTATTTTTATAAAAAGAATATGGACCGTCCGGCATGAACCGGTATTGCTCCAGGAGAATTATATCCCTTATCATATCTGCCCTCTCCTTCTAGAGGATGACATTGAGAATCACTCACTCTTCGAGATTTTCGACAAAAAATATGGGATAAAGATAACACGGGCAAAAAACTTTATGGATATTACCCGCTTAAGCGCAGATGAAGCCAGGGTTCTCGGATTAGAGGAAGGTTCACCGGCGATATTGCTGATTCAGCACTTTTATTCCGGCGATACCATGATCATGTATGCGCGGTCAGTGAAAAGGCCGGACAGATTTCAGTTTTCAGTGGAACTCGAAAGAAAAGTCGTATAAAAAAGGAGGGCTTTATGTCAGATGGCAAACTTGTAAAAGATTTGATGATCGGTATTTTCGAGTACCCTCATATCCCCTACTGGTTTTCAATCAACCAGGCAGTGAGGATTATCAAGGTCTCGTTCATCAGCACCAAGAAATACCCGGAACCCATGGCGATCCTCGTATTTGACGAGAAATATAATCTTATGGGAACTCTTACGCTCAAAGATCTCCTGAAGGGACTTGAACCGAGGTTCATGCAAGCCACCACAAAAGCCCAGGTGCCTGAAGAGGACGAGAGAGGGCTGGCATTCATCTGGGATTCCCTGTTTACAAAGGAAACGAAGGAACTTGCGGAGAAACCGGTGAGCGAGGTCATGTCTCCTGCGAAATATTTTGTCGATCCAAACGACCCGGTGACCAAGGCGGCATATCTCATGATCCACCATAACCTCGTTTTGCTGCCTGTACTGGAGAACAAGAAGAAGTTCGTCGGTCTTGTCCGTATGGTTGAGGTCTTCGATGAAATATCCAACGCAATCACGCAGGAATAGGAGGTTCATATGGCAGAGAAAGAGACGAAAAGGACAGAAGGATTACCTGAACCACCACCGGAAATACTAGTTGCCGAAAAGAAAAAGATATTTGACCTGAGGAGATTATTTTTTCTTTTCCTCGGTTTGTCATTCTTCTTTGTTTTCAATTATATGCCCCCTCTCCCTGACGCCGTTGACCCCCTCGGAGCGCATTTTCCGCTCTCAAAGGAAGGGAAAGCAGCCATTGCGCTCTTCCTCCTTGCAGGCACATGGTGGGTATTTGAGGTTGTGCCCATCGGTATCACGAGCATCCTTATCGGCGTGATGCAGGCGCTCTTCATGATCAGACCTGCAAAGGTTGCTTTCAAAGACTTCATGGACACCTCTGTCTGGTTCATCTTCGGATCCATCGTCATCGGGATGGTCTTCACCAGGTCAGGGCTCACAAAACGCCTGGCGTATAAAATGCTCACGATTGTCGGTGAAAAGACGAGCATGATTTACCTCGGATGTTTTGTGGTGACCGCAGTTCTCACCCACATCATGGCGCATACTGCTGTCGCAGCGACGATGTATCCTCTCCTCCTCGCAATCTATTCTCTGTACGGCGAAGGAGACAAGGTAACAAAATTCGGCAAGGGACTCTTCATCGGCATGGCCTTTGTAGCCGGCGCAGGAAGCATCGTTACCCTGCTCGGCGCAGCCCGCGGCGCGGTTGCAATAGGGTTTTACAACGACATCATGGGGAAAAACGTTACGTTTTTTGAGCTCACGAAATACATGTTCCTCCCTGGCTGGATCATGACATTTCTCCTCTGGGGATATATGATGATATGGTTCAAGCCGGAGAAAAAGAACATTCCCGGATTAAGGCAGAAAGCCCAGCAGTTATACAACGAGATGGGGGCCATTACCGGCAGAGAGATATTTGTCGGCCTCGCTGTTCTCGGGATTATTGTTTTCCTCTCACTCCAATCCTTTGTTCCCGCGTTGAAACCTTTTGACAAGTCAGCGGTTGTCCTCGTCTCCACAGTACTCTTTTTTGCGACCAAGATCCTCACGATCAAGGACCTTGAAGAGATACCCTGGAACATCATCCTCCTCTTCGGCGGCGCGATGAGCATCGGCTTCTGCCTCTGGGAAACCGGCGCGGCCAAATGGCTTGCCATCAACTGGCTGGTAATGTTCCAGCATTCGCACTGGTTCATTTTTATTCTCGCGATAGCATTCTTCGTCATGATCATGACCAACTTCATCATGAACGTTGCGGCGATCGCGATCTCACTTCCTGTTGCGCTTGTTATTGCCCCTTATCTCGGGGTTTCAGGTGAGGTAATTTTATTTTCTTCACTGGTAACAGCGGGAATGCCGTTCCTGCTTCTCGTTGGAGCAGCGCCGAATGCAATTGCATATGAGTCGAAACAGTTTACCACAGGGCAGTTCTTTGTTGCAGGTATCCCCGCCAGTATCGTCTTAATGGCTATTGTTGGTCTATGCGCAGCCATCATATGGCCTCTGTTAGGGATGCCGATAACATTGAAATAAAGAAAGAATATAGGAGAGGCACAGGGTCTGAAGGGTTTCTCCTTCCCTGTGCCTCTCCCTGAACCTATACCTGGATTTTTATGGAGGAATTATGTCATCTGAAGTCATGCTGAAGAAATATTTTCCTGTTGTGTATACCGAAGCTGCATTACATAGACAAGACATACAGAATGCTCAGACAAGATTCGGCTTTAATGCCGACAATACCATCGCTGCGGTGTGATGTCTGCAGGGACGAGATCTCCCAGCCGCTCGTCGTCCTGATCAAGGAGAAATGGGGGGAGGCGTTCAATTTCTGCAGTCTTGCGGCAATGTTCTTTGCAGGCAAGACAGGGCTGAAGGCAGCGATGCATCACTGCCCCGTTGTCGAGGGGAAGGAACGGTATGTTTTTTATGCCCTTCCTCATATTGCAATCGGTGCAAAAGGGCAAGCTCGGGGTCTGCAAGAGGACCGGCAGGAAAGGAAGACTCCAATGCCTGCGGAGCCCTGAATGTCTTTCTCGGGGAACTCAGGGGAGGCAGGACAAACCTCACAATGGACAATGAGGACGTGGAACTGAGTCCTGATCAGGACCCGGCTTCTGAGAGAGATCCCCTACGGACAGGTCCCCGACCTTCTGGAATTAACGAAGATAACCCTGAAGGCCGTCAGGGAAGACCTGGAGAATGCCCTGAAGAAGACCGTCAATCCCCGGCACAGTGACTATGCGTTTTTCACCGGCATACAGATCCATGCACCCGAGGGAAACTATGTTTCCCCGGCAGAAAGCTATGTGGTCCTGAATTCAAAAAAACGGTCGCTCAGGATTCGATAACATACTGCGATAAAAAGGTTAAAGGCTGAAGAAGTGAACGGTTCCGGAGAGAGATGTGCTATGCAGAATCTTTTCACTTTACACTTTTAACTTTTCATTTTGAACTTTGTATGTAAGGGAGGGGTTATGAAAAGACAGTTGCTCATTTTTTTCAGTATCGGATTGCTCATCTCGCTGCTGTTCCTGCCCGTCAGGGACCTCCGGGCATCTTCCGGGGAGGCTGCGGAGATGGACAGGATATTCGTCTCCGGAGAGGTCCTGGATTCTCACAAGGAGCCGGTGAAGGAGGCGGAGCTCAGGGTCCTCATCAACGGGGAGGTCCACAAACTTGTAGCAGAACATAAGGAGGTGGAAGCCACAGAGACTTCCTCTCACGGCACCTATCAGCTGGAATTCGACCTGCCACCGGGCACGGTCGACACTGCCACCATGCAGTTGAAACTTTCAAAAACAAGCTACCGGACAACCTATATTGACTTCGCGAAGGAGGACTTTGCGCAGAAAGGCCGGAATTTCTATGCGGTCAAGAATCAGGAGATGCCGAGAGCAATCGGGCCTGCCTTCTGGATAGCCACGATTGTGTTCCTCATTGCATATGCCCTGATCTCCTTTGAACTCCTGCACAGGACGATTGCGGCCATGCTCGGAGCAACCATTATGCTCCTCATCACCTATACCTTCGGTACCCTCAACCATGAATACCATA
>CAVWBP010000007.1:0-23059 GCA_963753165.1 Thermodesulfovibrionales bacterium
GACGTAATGATCAAGGGGAAAAAAGTAAAATAGTGTCAGGTCTATTTTCTTAGCATAGGACTTGGACGAGGGGCAGTCATTTTTATTGCAATTTAAATTTTATTGATTTTCAAAAAAGTACACGGGGTTGTGGAGCATAAAGAAAAATGGTTCGGGGACAGGTCTTGTTTCTTGCAGTAACTATGTTAGTTATTTTTTCGTTGTAACAATTTTCAGTTGTACTCCGCAGAATTATCAGGACGATCGAAAGAATTTTTTACTGCGAGAAGGGCAGGTATCTTAAACCTTTTCAAAATCCTTTCTTCTCTTACGCTTCTAAGGAACAAGATTCCGCTATGATTCTGTCGATATGCCGCAGAAAATTATGAAAATCTGCCGCGACTTGAATAGTGGACTTTGCGGGTGTTCTCTGCAAAAAAAGGAAATTATTCTGAGTCTGACTGTGTCACTTCTCCAGAATGCCTGTTTTTATCGCGTACCTCACAAGGTCGGCAGTTGTATGGACGTCGAGTTTTTGCATGATGTTCGTCCGGTGGGTTTCGACGGTTTTGACGCTGATGAAGAGCTGTACGGCGATCTGTTTATTGGTGAACCCGGATGCGATGAGCTTTAGTACTTCGCGTTCGCGGATGGTGAGAATATGGGCCTCTTTCCCCTCTTCAGAAGAAGCTTTCATCAGCCTCTCGGAGACTGAAGGGCTGATAAAAGTCCCGCCTGCGGAGACGGCTTTCACCGCATAGAGCAGATCCTCAAAGGCGTTGTCCTTGAGAACGTAACCGGATGCCTTCAGTTGCAGCGCCCTCCTGGCGGTGAGGGTCTCGTTATGCATGGTGAGGAAAATAACCTTTGTGGCGATTCCCATGCTCTGAATCTTCTGGAGGATATCGAAGCCGTCAAGCCCCGGCATCGATATGTCGAGAATGGCGATATCGGGTTTCTCTCTGAGAATGAGCTCAAGGGTTTCCGCCCCTCCACCCGCTTCTCCGATGACGGACAGGTCCGGCGCGGATTTCAGCAGATTCAGGAGCCCCTGTCTGAATATGACATGATCGTCTGCGATAATAACCCTGGTCATTTGAGCGGCACCTCGATAAAGATATTTGTCCCTATTTTATCAGAACTCTTTATCCTAATAATACCGCCGAGCAATTCGACCCTCTCTCTTATCGTATACAGGCCTAAACCCTGGTCTTCTGTTTCGGGGTTGATGCGGGCGAAGCCCCTCCCGTTGTCCCGGATCTCCAAGGTAAGAAAATGTGCATCCTGTTTTAAGAGCACATCGACGACAGTCGCTTCCGAATGTTTCACCGCATTGTTCAGCGCCTCCTGAAATATCCGGTAGAAGTTTTCCTTGATTTTCGGACTCATATCGATTGTTTCTCCCGCAGTAATATTGATCTCAATCCCGGAACGTTCCTGTACTTTTCGCGCATGCCAGGTGATGGCCTCTACAAGGCCCGTATTTTCAAGGAAGGAAGGCCTGAGGTCCATGGACACCGCCCGCAGTTCGTCAATGACCTGGGTTATCTCGGATATGAGTTCGGGGAACGCTTTCCTGTCGACAGGCATGTCGTCCTTTACCTGTGCTTCGAGCAGCTGCAGTTTTAATTTTGTTGCAAGCAGTGAAGTGCCGATGCCGTCATGAAGTCCTCTTGCGAGCCGCTTCCGCTCTTTTTCGTGGGCATCGAATATTTTTACCGAAGCAGACTGCAGTTCCCTGATCCTCGTGTAGCGGGAGGTGAGCGCGTATACCACGCAGATCATAAAAAATGCGGTGGCATAATCCCAGAGGAAAAACCCTGTAATCTGGAGCAGATCGAGCCCTCCGAACGATTCAAGCACGAATCCCACAATCAGTCCCGTGATTCCGAGGAGGATGGTGCCTGATTCATATAATTTTCTGACAAAAGCCTTTATCGCAATAAAAACCAGGAACGAAGCGGTCACAAGGAAAAGCACCTTCCAGAAGGTATAGATATAGATCCTTGCGGTATAGGAAGTGAAAAAGATAGTGAGCGCCGCTATGCCGAAGAATGCCGCGGGAATTGCCCGTATGGGAGCTTTGAATTTTTCTTTGTAAAAGTGAAGAAGGAGCAGGAGCAGGCTTGCGGGGAGGATCGCGGAAATTATATTGATCGCCTTCTGCACCGTCCGGGTCTTCAGCCCGGTATCATAGAATGTGACGCTCCCGAGGAAGAAGAGCGCGCCGTAGAGTGTTATGAAGAGCCAGAAATAAAAATATTCCCTGTCCCTCAGACCCTTGATATAGAAGAAAAGACAGGCAAGGAAGAACAAGGAGAAGAAGGTGAAGAAACAGAACTCCCATATCAGGATATTCTTGTATTTTTGCAGTTCCACGATCAGAAGGTCCTTATATCCGCCGATATGTATCCCCCGGTCAAAAATTCCGCCGTTCAGGTAGGTATTCATCACGCGGACGGCAAGGACGTTGTCTCCCCCGTAGTTGATATGTTCCCGTGGGATCTTGTAAAGCCTGTCGATTTTCGAGGCTTCAATAAACGGTTCACCGATCAGGCCTTCTCCCCCAATCTTCACACCGTTGAAAAAGACTTCGTCGGCGTCGCCGATTCTTCCGAGGAAGACCGCAGGCTGGACATTTCTGAAGCTCTCGGGAACAGTGCAATGAATCCTGTACCATCCTATCCCGTTTGCCGCACGGATTCCCTGGGACTGCCAGCTCCCCGGAACAGCAACCGACGTCCATTGTGAATCGTTGTAGGAAGGAGCTGCATAGGCGGGATTGTCGTCGGGGGAAAATTTATGGAGACCGTCCAGAACGATGGAGAGATGCGCAGTTTCTGCCTGGAGCGGACCGGCATTAAAAAGCATGCACAGATACAGAACGATAAAATAAATATTTCTCACTGTGTCCCTGAATGCATAAAAACGAACATTCCTGAATCCCCCTGAGCTTTATCCGATTTCAACGGAGGTGATAGTCGTAGTATGATTATGAGGATAAGCGGAGAGTTATTTCAACATATAGAGAAACATCAGGTTGATTACATAGACAGTCACGATGCCTATCGAGTCCCATGCCAGCACATGGGTTTTTTTCTCGGCACGATAGGTGAGGCCGATGATTGCGATGGTAGTCATGGCGATGGCTGATAACGCGGAGACAATATGGTTGGTGCTGACGTGGGCAAGCAGGGGGCCCTTCAGGAAGAAAATATCGTCGAGGCCAAGGATAAATATATTGAAGATGTTGCTCCCGAAGAGATTGCTGATTGCGAGGTCTACCGCATCTATTCTGAGCGCGGACCATGAAACCACTACTTCAGGCAGGGAGGTCGCAAGCGCGATAAAAATATTTCCCACAAAGGTCTGGCTCAGCCCTGTCGCTTTTGCAATCCCCGCGCCGATTGTGGGCAGGAATGTCGCTGCGACGATCACTACGCCGGCATTCAGGGCATAGTGTGTGAGGGCCGTTTTCAGGGAAATGTCCTTGTATCTCAATTCGATGGCCTTCTCTTTTATGAGCGCTGCAAGCTGTCTTTTTTCATAGGAATAGACCAGGCGGATGGCAATGAAGTATATCAGGATGAAGAACAGACTGTTCGGCCCGATCCAGCCCAGCGGGGAGATAAAGTCTTTCATGAAAATGCTTAAGATAACCATGCAGAGAAGGACTATGCCGAACCCCGCAGCCAGTATGTTGCCCTGATGAGCCTTCGCGGAAATCGGCTTGATCCGGTAGCGGGCGTCGAGCAGGACGATGATGAGCATGTTGAAGACACAGCTGCCCAGTACATCTCCCGCTGCAATATCCGGAACGTCCACATAGGTGACGGCGCTGATTCCCGTGATCAGTTCCGGAAGCGACGTTACGGAAGCGATGAGCACCAACCCTATCCAGGCCCGTCCAAGCCCTGTCTTCTCTGCGATTATGTCACCGTACCGCGAGAGCTTAGTCCCTGAAAAAAGAATCGCAGCGGTGCAGCCAATGAACCCAAGCCATAACCAGATCATATGATTCCTCTTCTCCTCTTACCGGTGATATTTTTCGACCGCAAATTTATCAGACTCAAGGTATTCGACCGCGCTCCGGATATCTTCTCTTTTGCCGATCATTACCAGAATGTCCCCCGACTGTATGACAAAGGCGGGCGTGGGGTTTGTATACACATTCTCTCCCCGCTGCACTGCAATGACCGTAGCGCCTGTCTCTGACCGTATCCTGAGTTCCTGTATTGAATGTCCCGGGACAAGCGAAGCCTCTTGTATCTGATGGGATTCGGTCTCGACTGTCCGGAGCACATCAGCGCGTTCTCGCAGATGTTTTTTCGGCAGCTCCAGAGTCCTGAGGACGCGGTAGCTGTCTTTTCTGATATTCCTGATATGTTCGGCAATAACATTCCCCGGCATATGGTAATGGTCGAGCACCCTGGAGAATATCTCCACCGAAGTCTCGAACTCCTCGGGGATGACTTCATCCGCACCCAGTTTTTTAAGGTCCTCAATCTCTTTCGTATAGCGGGTTCTTACGATAACAAAGAGAGCCGGATTTTCTTTTCTCGCAATCTGCACAATTCTCCTCGTCGCTGCCGCATCCGAGATGGCAATAACGAGCACTTTCGCTCTGGCGATGCCGAGTGTATGGAGGATCTCGCTGCTTGTCCCGTCCCCGTAATAAATCGGTTCCCCCTTCTTTTTCATTTTACTCACCGTGTTCGCGCTCAGTTCCAGAATCGCATAGGGGATCTCAGATTCACGGAGAACCTTCGCAAGGTTGCTCCCGTTCAGCCCGAATCCGACAATGATGACATGATCCGACTTTTTCTTCGGATAGGCTTCTTTGTCGAGGCCCCTCCGGGTTTTGTCGAAACGACGGAGCGGCGTCCTTTCAACCAGGAGGGTAGAAAACGAAGGAGCTACGGAAATAAGGAAGGGGGTCAAAAACATGGTGATTACGGATGCCGACAAAAAGATCTGATAGAAATCCTCGGTAATCAGGCCGAATTTTCTTCCCGCCAATGCGAGAATGAAAGAGAATTCTCCGATCTGTGAGAGATAGAGTCCTGCCCGGAGAGAGTGCGTGATTGACTTGCTGAGGACAAAGGCGGTGAGCGTTATGATGAGAACTTTAATCACGAGAATCACAGACTACGACCAGGGCGTCGGTGAGAAGGTGTGTCGAGAGAAACTGGAGGTTCATCAGCATGCCTATGGAGATGAAAAAGAGACCGGTAAAACTCTCCTTGAACGGCAGTATATCGGATACCGCCTGGGATGCATACTCTGATTCTGAAATGACAATCCCTGCAAGAAATGCTCCCAGTGCAAGCGACAGCCCAAGCTCGGAGGTGAGCAGGGCGGTGCCGACGCACAGCAGAATGATCGTGATAATGAAAAGCTCGCGGCTTCTTGTATGGACAACCTGGTGCAGGAGATGGGGGACCCCCCATTTTGCAGAGATGAGGACACCCCCGATAACGGCGGCTGCCTTCAGATGGGTTATCACGACATCCTGAGCGCTTCCTCCCTCTCCGGCAAGGACGGGGAGGATGAGCATAAAGGGGATCACGCAGAGGTCCTGGAAAATAAGCATCCCGACCGTAATGTTCCCGTGCGGCGTATTCATTTCCCCCCTGTCGAGGAGCAGCTTCAGTACAATCGCCGTACTGCTGAGCGCGATGAGGAATCCGTGGAAAACAGAGACGGTAAACGGCAGGGAGAGGATGAAATAACTGATGCCGATCGTTGCAAACGCGGTAAGAGATACCTGGAGGAACCCTCCTCCCAGAACCAGAGTCCTCAGGTTCATGAGGTTTTTCAATGAGAATTCGAGGCCGATGGTGAACATGAGGAGAATGACCCCTATTTCAGCAAGGAGTTCCACCTGGTGGATGTCTTCTATAAAGCTGAAACCGTGGGGGCCGAGGATCACCCCGGCAACGAGAAAACCGACAATCGAAGGGATGTTGAACTTGCCGAGCATGAATACAACGACAGCGGAGACGCCGAAGATAATAAACAGGTCTTTCAGGAATGAGAGTTCCATGAGTGTTCCGTAAGACAAGGCGAAAGAGGCAAACGTACTCTCCCCGCAGTATAGGTTATTTTAATTGGAAATGATGTCCGCATTTCTTGCAGGCAACCACCTCTCCTCTTTTTTTCCCCTTGAAATACTGGAGCTTCCCGCACCCCGGACATTTTTTGCAGGATTTCATGGCGCCGGCAAATATTGCCCAGTAATACAACATGGCTGCCTCCCCAATACTGTACTGACCGGTATCGGATTTTACAGGTAGCTTATATCGTCCTTTTTTTCTTCGCCCTGCAGTTTCTTCTCCAGGTAGTTCTTCGCAACCTCTTTTCCCCCGAGACCGAATGCGATTGAGAGGGCAAGCACGACCCCGCCGAACACGATGGCAAACGCGATGATGATGGTTTCCTTTCCTATGCCAAGCTGCTCGAGCGCCATAGTGACCGCAAGCAAAAAGATCGTCAGCCTGACGAATTTCCCTATTGAACCGGAAAGCGCAAGCCCTGCGTTGACTGCTGCAATAAGGGCGGTACGGCCAAGAAAATTACTGAGGAAATATCCGAAGAAGAGTATCAGAAACGCCACGAAAACATTCGGCAGATACAGGATAAACTTCTGGAGTATCTGGTCTATCGCGGGGATATTCAGCGAGCGGACGGATATGATAGAAAAACTGATAATGAGAATCCATCCGAACAGTCTCGAGAGAATGAGAGAAAACGGTTCTTTTACTCCTCCTTTTTTGAGCATTTCGACCATGCCGAACCGTTCCGAGAACTTATCGAGGTTTACGGCATGGAAGAACCGCAACAGCAGAGATCTCAGAATCAGCCCGAGGACAATACCTGCGAGAAAAATAAGTGCTGCGGTAAGGATGTCAGGAAGAAATTGAACCAGCCGGTCCACAAACCTGTCAAATGGTTCAAAAAGTATTTTATCGAGAATATCGCTCATATGCGCCTCCTTTCTTTAATCCCACTGTGCTATTAAAGCGTTTTTACCTTGTTCAAAACTCAAGCTGAGCGTATCTATCTTTTCTTCAACCTCTGCCGCACTGCTCTCCCATGACTCTGAGACAAATGAGGCCACCCTGCCGATATAAAGCGGGGTGAGAGATTTCAGAAGGTGCTCTTTATTCAGGACCTTTTTGTGCGCTGCAACCGCAAAACTGTAAATAAGCTTGACCCAGACCTCATCGGGCATATGGAATTCTTCTTTCCGGACCACGACCATGTTGGAAAGGAACTGGGTAATCTCAACAGGGAGGAATTTTTCCCATATGGGCAGCAATTCTTTTATCCCCAGCCTGAATTTGTCGATCATCCGGTCGAGATTCACCGAAACAGGCTCCAGTCCGACTGCATATTCGAACCCGAATGTCGGTACTTTTTCAGAGGTTGTTACGGTCTTCCAGATGTCCGTATAGGTCTCCATCAGATCAAAGGTCGCCCCCACTACCTGATAAAGCATTGCGCTCAGGTCGGCGCCGGGGTCCTTCGGATCATGGATCTTTGCGCCAAGGAATGACTGGCATAGTTTGAAATTGTTCGCAATGGCAGTCGTTGTCATCCAGATGTCGATCCCGTATTTTGCAACATCTGTTTCCCAGACATCCTTTGATAAATAGAACTGTGCGAGGCTGCCCGAAAAACCGAAATCCCCGCCTATCGGCTGCCGGACCTGTTTCCCGTATAATGCCCTTGTCAGGGGATAGACGATGCTGTTCGTTATGGTCCCGTCATATTTGTGTCTGTGATAGAGCGGGGCAACATAGTCAAACCCGCCTTCAAGCACCGGCTTGATGAGGAGTTCAATCCATTCGGGGGTAATGCTCCTCAGGTCCGAATCTACCACCGCGCATGCCTTTACGTTCAGACTGGCCGCAATCTCAAAAATCGTTTTGAATGCGCTTCCTTTGCCGGGGATCCCGTGATAGGGAGTTGCGATTTTAAAGACAGGCCCGACCCGGTGATGGACCAGGATCGACTGGAAGTCTTCGATGGCCGTGTTCTGCACGACGTCCATGGTGCCGTCAGTAGATCCGCCGTCTGAATTCACGAGCACGGATTTTTTCCCGGGGAAATATTTGACGAGACCTGCCTGTACCGCTTTTACCACATGGCCGATGGTACGGGCATTGTTATAGCTCGGGATGCCGACAAGGATGTCCGCCTCCCGTATTTCATTGACTTTTTCTGCGATATCGCCTCTGAGCGTTATACTATGCATACCTGTTCTTTCCTCTGCAAAATAGTTTACCCGAATGCATTATAATCCTCCACTTTTGTCGAATAAAGCTGCGGGGAAATGGTGCAGCATTTCAGAGAGAGGGAGTACTGTTGCGCCTTTGGAGCGCGCTGTCGTGATCACCTCCCCGGTAAATATGTTTGTGTACCGGACACCGGCATCGTCAAAGGGCAGAATAACTGCGGCATTGCGCCACACCTCTTTTCCGAGCGGCAGGGTATCGGGATAGGGCGCAATGCCTGTGAGAAATCTTGGCACGGCGACGACGGCAGCCGCACTGCCCAGTCTCCGTGCGAATGCGCAGACATGGGGCGCATATCCTCCCGCAACTTCAAGCTGCAGATACTCTCCTCTCTCAAAGAGCTTCCGCATCTTTCTCCGGTAATTTAATGCCTTGTACGTAAGAAAAAGTTTTATCCTTCCGTCTTCCTTTTTGGCGACCAGGTTTTTCGTGAGGTCCGGCAGACCGGTTGTTGCTTCACTGTTCACGAGATCATCGAGCATCTTCATGCGTATTGTGTAGTCGACGGTCCCCCTGTTGTCCGGGTCGACAAGAGAGAAGTTCCAGAGGTCCGTGCCCTGATAGAAATCCGGCACTCCCGGTGAAGTTATTTTGAGTAAGGTCTGTGACAGCGAATTGAACATGCCGTAATGGGATATTTTGTTCTGAAATCTGATGAGGTCGGCAAGAAACTCGCCGTTGGATTCCCTGTTCATGACAGAGTCGATAAAAACCGTGAGCGCGTCTTCGTACATGCTGTTCGGATTGATCCAGCTTGTGTTGATCTTTGCCTCGCGTGACGCCTTGAGCATATATTCCTTGATCCGCCGGGTAAATTGTTCGTATGCGGTCTTCGTCCATCTCTTCGACAGGCCAGGCGCCGACAAGGGTCTGATAGAGGAGATACTCTTCATTCCGGTCGGGCACCTTCTGCCCGTCGACTACGGGCTTCTTCCTATTGTTGAGCCGCCGCCAGTGCAGCAGACATTTCCTCCACTCTTCGGGTATCTCGGATATCACATTGATCCGCGCCCTGACGTCTTCGCCCCGTTTCGTATCGTGGGTCGCAGTGGTAATAAGGGCATGCGGCCAGAACTTGAGCCGCTCGATATTCTTGCCATGGAACGTATCGAGGGAGGTCCCGAACCGCTCGGGGCTTCCCCCCACTTCATTCAGTGAAACAAGCCGGTTATACACATAGAAGGCGGTGTCTTCGAGTCCCTTTGCCATGACAGGTCCGGTGATCTGCTGGAACCTCATGGCGAAATCAACCCATTCTTTCTTGTCCGACTCTTTTGTGCTTTCCTGATAATTCAGCAGGAGGACGTCTTTAAGGAAGTCAAAAATCGATCCGCTGATCGCCGGATTCTTTCTCTTTGCCTTCGAAACAGCAAGCTCTATATACCGGACATCTCTCTCATGCACGTGGGATGCGGTGATATACGTCCGGTATACCGGGAAGAATGCGATGACTTCTATGATCGCGGCGATAAGGCTGTTCAGGGTGAAATCCCGCGTATGCCTGTTCTTTTCCGATATGATATTGAGATAATGTCCCAGCGTATGTATCTCGCTCGACATGGCAACCTGCATGATGAGCTTCTTCGTCTCATAAATGAGTTCATGGAGATTCATCTTCATCCTGATGAAACGGGAGTAGACGTCGTCCATGGCCTTTGCATTCTCCGGTTGTATGAAAATTCCGTTCACTGCATTCAGAAAGACATACCCGGTTGTGCTGAAGATGGGCCATTCTTCGGGCATCCGCTCGTCCTTGATGAGAATTTTTTCTCCCACGATGTAGAAAGGTTTGTAGGAGGGGTCTGAAGAGAGTATCGCAGTATAGACTTTCCGCATTTCCGCTCTCATGCCGTCTCTCTCCTCAAGGAAGGGAATGTCCTCTTTCAGGTTTTCGAGCACTTCGGGTGGGATGTCTTTTTTTACCTTCTCCATGTGGCCGATCCGCAGTTGCACGAAACAGCTTCGCTGGAGCCACTCGAAATATTCCAGAGGGTTGTAAAGCCCGTCGGGATGGTCGACTCTGAGGCCGGTGACGATCCCTTCCCTGACCAGCCGCATCACAAGCCGGTGAGTGTTCCTGAATACATCCGGATCTTCCATCCTGATGGCGGCGAGGTCGTTGATATCGAAAAATCTCCGGTAATTTATCTCTTCCGTTGCAACCCTCCAGAACGAGAGTCTGTACACCTGTTCATTGATAAGCTTATCAAGGAGGTCGAAACTTCCCGGTTCTCCTTTGACCCCGTTGAATGCAGTCAGATTCTGGCCGATAAACGCCCTGACCTCCTGGCTCCTCTTGTGCAATTTCATGAGCCGTTTCCTGATGATCTCTTTTTCGCGGTCCCGTTCATAGCGTTTCTGCTGGTCCTTTTCCGTATAAGACGGGAGGTGCTTCAGTGCGGTGATGATGCTCAGGAGTTCCAGAAAATCCGGGTTGTCTTCAGCGAGGGTTATTTTCAGTTCGTCAAGACCATGGGCAAGAATGTTCACATAGGTTTTGGGCCGTATGGGGAGCACATGATCGTAGTAGCAGATGCAGAACCTGCCTTCCCTGAATTCGAGCTTCAGTTCCTGGTTTTCGAGCACCCTTCCATACTGCTCGCCAAGGATGGGGAGGAGGAGCTTGTTCCTCAGTTCTTTCTTCACCGGATTCCAGTCGATATCGAAGAAATGCGAGTAGAGGGAACTCTGCCCGTTTTCGAGGACGTCTGTCCACCACGTATTCAGTCTGCTCGTGATGCACATATGGTTCGGTACGATATCAAGTATCTGTCCTATCCCGTATTTCCTGAGTTTGCCGGCCAATGCAGCGTATTCATCCTCTGTGCCTATTTCGGGGTTCAGCACCATGGGGTTGACGATGTCGTATCCATGCACACTTCCCTCTTTTGCCTGGAGATAGGGCGAAGAATAGAGGTCGGTTATGCCGAGGCGGTGCAGATAGGGGATGATCCGTCCCGCCTGTGCGAACGTGAACTCTTTATTGAACTGTACCCTGTACGTTGAAACGGGTATCCTCGGTACGAGAAGCGTCTCTTTTTTCAACCGTTCCTCCTGTCTAGTCCGCCGGGAGTATTGCCGCAACATTGAAGAAGAGCATTTCCCCGATATAGGTGAATGTTGCGGTCCATCTGTTTGCCTCTTCATCGCCTGTCCCTGCCCTGGCAAGGATTTCGCGATATGTGGTCTTTGCAATTCTGTAGTATATGTTCTGCGTCTGCCAGTAATTGATTTCTATCGGCAACAGCCTGAGCAGTTCCAGCCTCTTCTGAATTTCGAGGAGCAATCCCGTGTCCTTATGATTCCGGGAAAAATTCTCTATCAGGCGTTCGAGACCCCGCCGCACTGCGAACTCGATTTCTACCGTATCGAGCGGGACATTCCACCGTTTCATGTCGCTGAATATGCTCTGTATCCTGTCCGCGGAATGGACTTCTTCGGTGAAGGCCCGTTTCAGTTCTGCATTGAGGGTGAATTCCGCAGCGGCGAGAAACGACCTCTTCACCGGTATCCCCATCCCCTGAAGAAAACCCATAAGGATCCTGTTGTGCTCATACATCTGGTGGTATGCAGTCTCGAAATCCTCCATAGTCTGCCCGATGAGCAGGTTAAGGATGGTGCGCTGCTGGTCCCGGAACAGGTTGATGAGCGAATAATTATGCATCCCGAAGTGAGTGTCCATGAGGCGAACAATATCTGCAAACTCGCCTTTTTCGAATGTCGAGAAGATTTCATTTTTCATGGACTGATAGGCATCAGCGCCGAGAAAGGTGCGGACTCCTCCGTTCAATGCATGGCCGCCGAAGTGCAGCACACAGAAGCTGATTTGTTCGGTTTCCCACGTTATCCGGGATGAAATCGCTACTCTCCCTATCGAGATTGTGGTACTGCCTGCGGGTGTCTTTGTATAATCCTCTTTTGTCACTGCATAGCTGTATATGTCCGTTTCATCAATATAGTCTTCAAAGAGGGAACTGACCGCATAGTGAGCGCCCACCTTTTTCAGGTCTATCATGGCCGGCTTGACGAATTTATCATAGATGACCATGCCGTTTTCATGCTCCGGAACGTTGCTCTTTGCCTGGGCAAGTCTCGCCTTGAACGCGTCTTCAAGGCTGTCGGTGAAGATATCCTCTGCAAGCTGGATGGCCCGTCCTGCGTATTGAAGGACCTGGACTGTCTCCAGACCTGAGAGTTCGTCGAAGAACCAGCCGCAGCTTGTATACATAAGCATCGCGTGCCGCTGCATTTCGAGGAGTTTAAGGACGAGGATTTTTTCATCGCGCGACAACTGCTTTGCAGAATGCGCCTGGAAAAATTTTTCCACGTTCTCTTTGGAGCGGTCAAGAATAACCCCGATGTATCTGTCCCGCGCTTCCCACGGGTCTCTGAGATATTCGGAGGCTGCATTTTCGTAGATGAATGACAACCGCTCCCTCAGCCAGTCGAGGGCTTCTCTGAGCGGCTTCCTCCATGCCTGGTTCCATCCCGGATGTCCGCCGGAATTACATCCGCAGTCGTCCCTCCACCGTTCTACGCCATGGACACAACTCCATGAGGAATTCTCGAATATCTGTACTTCATGGGTGGGCGGATGCTTCTCCAGGTATTCACCATAATTCGTAATCCGCTCAAGGCCGTTCCCCTCGATGTGGTTGAGGGCATAGGCCAGGGCCATGTCTCCGAACCTCTGGTGATGTCCGTATGTCTCGCCGTCGGTGCCGATATGGACGAGCTGCGGCCAGGTGCGCTGATCGGAAAATCCTGATAAGAGCCGGTGTGCGAAGTCTTCTCCCTTTTTCAGGAGTTGTTCAAATGCCACTGCCTGGGAAATCGGCCCGTCATAGAAAAAGAGATTGATCGTCCTGCCGGACGGCAATCTGCAGAGATAGGCCCTTGAGGGGTCGATCCGGGAACCGCTTACGTCTTTCCACTTGCCGGTCCCGATCTTCCGTACTCTCCAGGCCTGCCGCGGGGCAAGGATCGTAAATTTTATCCCGTATTCCGCAAGGAGGTCCAGAGTCTCGTTGTCCGCTGCGGTTTCAGCAAGCCACATGCCTTCGGGGGGACGCCTGAACCGGTATTCGAAATCCCTGACGCCCCAGAGGATCTGTGTTCTCCTGTCTCGGGTGCCGGCAAGCGGCATAATGATGTGGTTATATACCTGCGCAAGCGCATTGCCGTGTCCGGAACGCCAGGCGATGCTCTGTTTGTCTGCTTCGAGTATGGCCTGGTAAGTCTCCGGAGCGGAGTGCTCCAGCCATGAAAGAAGAGTAGGGCCGAAATTAAAGCTTATCCTCGAGTAGTTGCTTGCGATATCGAGGATCCTTCCCTCATCAGTCAAGGTTCCTTGATGCTGAATTCGGGGCGTAACATTCGGCAGCAATCCTCTCGTTCCAGTCGTGATACGGGTATGCAGAATCCTGTATCTCGATATCTTCGAGCCAGGGATTCTCCCTCGGCGGCTGGTAGAAATGTCCGTGAATACAGATATAGCGTTCCATTACCTGGTTATTTTCCTCCTGTATACAACAAAGCTTCTTCCTCTGATGGTGGTCTTTTGGCGCTCTTTGATCTTCACGGGAAGAAGCGAGCCCGGACCTTTCCATGTTCTGTCTGAAGAATCAAGGATTTTAGTCCATGTCCCTTCAGGGAGTGGAAGTTCGGTGGTTCTGTCCTCCCTGCTGAAATTGAAGCTGCAGAAAATCTCGTCTTTATCCTTCTGCCGCCGCATGAAGAGTAGTTTGTCTTTTTCGGATTCGCGTATTTCGAGGGTTTTTCTGTCGGGGTCCGAAAACGCAGCGATCTCTTTTCTCAGGGCGAGCAGATGTTTATAAAAATTATATAAGACCTTATGATTGCCTTTGCGCCGGTTTTCCCAGCGTAATTTTGATTTCAGGAATGTTTCGACAGCCTGGGGATCGGGCGGTTCTCCCTTCCATGCAAATGACTGAAACTCTTCCTTGCGCCCTTTTCTTACCGCCTCTATCAGATCACGATCGCTGTGGCTGACAAAATAGAGGAACGGGGCGTCCTCTCCGTATTCCTCCCCCATGAAAAGCAGGGGGACAGAGGGGGAAAGCAGCACAACACCTGCCGCGAGCTTGAGGGATTCAAACGGAACAAGCGCGGACAGCCGTTCTCCGAAAGCCCGGTTGCCGATCTGGTCATGGTTCTGGGAAAAGAGAACAAACCGGTCTGCGGGCAGATCTTTTGAGGAATTCCCCTGGTTCCTTCTTCTGTAGGGAGAATACTCCCCGGAGTATACAAACCCTTCCTTTATGGATTTGGCCAGATGCTCCATGCGGCCGAAATCGATATAATAGCCGTCCTGTTCACCGGTAAGAAGGGTATGCAGGGAATGATGGAAATCATCGCACCACTGAGCGTCAAGGCCGATGCCTCCCCTGTTCTGCTTTCTGATGGCCCGTGAATCGTTCAGGTCGCTTTCTGCGATGAGGTTCTTCTTCCGGGCGCAGAGTTCTTTGACATTCCCGGCGAGTTCCTGAAGAAACGGAACTGCGCTCATATCGGATATGCCGTGGATTGCATCGAGACGGAGGGCGTCGATATGATAGTCCCTGAACCAGTGAAGCGCGTTTTCGATGAAGAAATTCCTCACTTCATTGCTGTCTGCATCGTCAAAGTTAAGGGCCATGCCCCACGGCGTTCTGTATTTGTCGGTAAAATAGGGACCGAAATCCCGGAGATAATTGCCCTCAGGTCCGAGGTGATTGTAGACGACATCAAGTATCACCGCGATGCCGGCCTTGTGACATTCGTTCACAAGCCTTTTCAACCCTTCAGGGCCCCCATACGAGTTCTGTACGGCAAAGGGAAAGACTCCGTCGTAGCCCCAGTTTCTCTCGCCGGGGAATTGCGCAACCGGCATGAGCTCGATTGCATTGATCCCGAGTTCCCTGAGTGCAGGGAGCCTCCGGATAATTGCCTGAAAATTCCCCTGTGGGGTAAAGGTCCCGACGTGGAGTTCATACATTGCCATTTGAGAAAGAGCCGGGGCATTCCATCCGGCGTCTTCCCAATGAAACGCATGGTGGTTTACTACCTGGGAAGGTCCGTGCACCCCTTCAGGCTGAAACTGTGAAGCAGGATCAGGTCTGTCCCGTTTCTGCCCGAGCCGGTAACAATACCGTGTGCCCGGTGAGATGTCCGGCACTGCAGTGCGCCAGTATCCTCTTGTATCCTTTTCCATCTGAAGAGATTTTTCTTCAGGGAGAATAATCTTCAATTCGACTTTATCCAGAAAAGGGGCCCATACGGTAAATTCAGCATGTCCTTCGTCATGATAGTGTGCTCCGATTTTCACTCCTGAGCGCCTCCGTGTTTAAAGAACAAAATCCCCAGCGGCGGGAGGGTAAGGGAGAGCGAATGGTATCTGCCATGAGCCGGCACCGGCGACGCCTCAAGTCCTCCTGCGTTTCCATGCCCGCTCCCGCTGTAGAGCGGCGCATCACTGTTCAAAACCTCTTTCCAGAAACCGCCCTTAGGTACACCAACCCGGTAGTTATACCTGGGAAGCGGGGTCATATTGCAGACGACAAGGACCAGGGTATCTGTGCTGCTTCCTTTTCTGATAAAACTGATGACGCTCTCTTCCCAGTTGTGGAAGTCGATCCACTGAAACCCTTCGTTGCTGAAGTCAAGTTCATAAAGGGCCGGTTCGTTTTTATAAAGATGATTGAGGTCTTTTACCCATCTCTGCACCCCCTGGTGATAGGGATATTCAAGCGTATGCCATTCAAGGCTTTCCTCATGGTTCCATTCCTTCCACTGGGCGATTTCCGCCCCCATAAAGAGGAGCTTCTTCCCGGGATGTCCGTACATGTATCCATAGAGAAGACGCAGGTTCGCAAATTTCTGCCATTCGTCTCCCGACATCTTACCGAAGAGGGACCCTTTCCCGTGGACTACTTCGTCATGAGAAAGGGGGAGGACAAAATTTTCGGAAAATGCATACCAAATGCTGAAGGTAAGCTGATTGTGGCGGTACTTTCTGAACACAGGGTCGTTCGAAAAATAGTCGAGCGTGTCGTGCATCCAGCCCATATTCCATTTCATGCCGAATCCGAGTCCGCCGACATATGCAGGTCTCGAAACCATCGGCCAGGAGGTGGACTCTTCTGCAATGGTCTGGACGTCTTCCAGTGAACTTGCGTACACCATCTCATTGAACTTCTTGAGGAAATGAATGGTCTCGATATTCTCTTTCCCCCCGTATTCGTTCGGTATCCACTCGCCTTCCTTCCTCCCATAATCAAGATAAAGCATTGAGGCGACCGCATCGACCCTGAACCCGTCGATATGGTATTTCTCGATCCAGAAGGTGGCGCTGCTGACGAGGAAGTTTCTTACCTCATTTCTGCCGTAATTAAAAATATAGCTTTTCCATTCGGTATGGAATCCTTTTTTCGGATCTTCATGTTCGTAGAGGTGTGTTCCGTCGAAATAGATGAGTCCGTGTTCGTCATCCGGGAAGTGGGAGGGGACCCAGTCAAGCACGACACTGATCCCGTTCCGGTGGAGATGGTCCACAAGATACATGAAGTCCTGCGGAGTCCCGTACCTGCTCGTAGGCGCGAAAAAACCGGTTATCTGATATCCCCACGAACCGTAAAAAGGATGTTCCATTACCGGCATAAGCTCTATATGGGTGAATCCCATCTCTTTTATATAATCGGCCAGGGAATGGGCGAGTTCACGGTAAGTGAGATGCCTGTTCCCCTCTTCGGGGACCCTCCTCCAGGAGCCGGGATGCACTTCATATATCGACCACGGGGCATTCAGCGCATTCTGTGAATGCCGCGAGACCATCCATTCACTGTCATTCCATGAGTATTCCAGGTCCCAGACTACCGAGGCGGTTTTGGGGGGAGTCTCACAGTGAAAGGCAAAGGGGTCGCATTTTTCGACCTCGTAGTTATTGTGCAACGAGGTTATATGGTATTTGTAAACAGTCCCGTGCCCGATATCAGGGATGAAGCCTTCCCATATCCCTGATCCGTCCCAGCGGGCTGCAAGGGGGTGTGACTGCCTGTCCCAACCGTTGAAATCTCCGATCACGGAGACTTTCTCTGCGTTCGGAGCCCAGACGGCGAACAACGTTCCGCGCTTGCCCTCAACAGTCATGCTGTGTGCCCCGAGCTTGTTGTGAAGGGTGAAATGGTTCCCTTCCTTGAAAAGATAAATATCATGGTCGGTAAAGAGGCTTACCCCCTGTATGATTTTTTGTGCTTTTTTTCTTTTTGCGCTCATCGTTTTTCCTCCAGTAAATGGTGAATGCCGTTCAGGGGAATGATGACCCAGTCGGGACGGTTATTCAGTTCGTACCCGATTTCATAGACCGCTTTTTCGAGGAGAAATATCCTCAGGAGCGTAGTAATGTCTTCTCTCTCCTCAGGGACAAGAGAAGAGTGTCGTGCCGTATTCAGGTACGACCGGAGAAAAACGCCGCTCACATGTCTGTGCCATAGCTCTATCCAGGGTTTTGCGCGGGTCATCTCTTCCGGCCCGGAAAGGACATGTTTGAAGAGGGCGGAACTTGCCGCATAATGGAATGAGCGGATCATGCCGGCAACATCGACGAGCGGTGATTTCTTCAGCCTTCTCTCGCTGAGTGAACGCGCGGGTTCCCCTTCAAAATCAATAATGACAAAATCATTTCCGGTATAGAGGACCTGCCCGAGGTGGTAATCCCCGTGGATCCTGATCTTCATGGCAGACATCTTTTTCTGAAAGAGTCCCTTGTACTGTTCAATGATGTCCTGTTCGCGGTCTAACACCTCCAGCGCCTTCTCTCTTACATTGTCCTGGAGTGTTTTCAGGTTTTTCCGCAGAAGAGAAAAAATCCTTTTCGTGAGGCTCTGCACAGACTGATACACCGATCTCTGGTAAAGGAGCGAGAACGATTCAGGAGCAAAATTAGGGTCTTCGGGGTCTGAAGAGAGCGCGAGATGCAGCCCGGCTGTTCTTTTCCCGAGCAGGGATATCATTTCGAGGTAATCGCCCCCGATGAGTTCCTGGAGAACGAGCGGGATTTCCCGGGTATCAGCTATATCAAAGGAAGAGACGGGAGCCTTTGCTATTTCGTCAAGCTCTTTCCGTCTGGAGAGCGCCCGCTCAAAATACCGTTCGACCGAATCAAGGGTGTATGTCCATGCATCCCCTTGGTTGTGCACGAAAGCCTGAAGCATGCCCGCGACTATTGGCTCGGCGTCCGGCCTCCTGTACTCAATCGCTCCGGCAAACGGCGGCACATGCGCATAATATGCCTTCTCTGTGAGGAACTTGCTGATCTCGAGGTCGGGGTTCATGCCTTCGTCAAGATGCCGGAAAAGCTTGAAAAAGAGTTTGTTCCCGTAGAGCATGGAGGTATTGCTCTGTTCAGCCTTCAGCACCTGGGATTTCTCCAGGAGCTGCTCCCCGTATTTCGCCGTTCTGAGAAACAGGCCTGGGTAGGCCGAGAGGTTTCCGTGAAGGCCTTTTATGGTCTGACGCCGGGTAATAAGCCAGAGGAGGTCCCGCCGGAAATCCTCGCTGTGGATGCCTTCATAAAGGATCCCTTCATCGAGGTCGTTGGTGAGTCGTGAAATGATAATATAGGGTTTTTCTTCAATGATCTTCTTTGCTTCATCTCCGGTTCCATGAGAGACCGGGAGCAGATAGACATCGGGAAGTCCTTCTGTATAGACTATTTTTATAAAGAGGAGATAGGTTTTCGAAGAGTATTTCTCTATGGGAACATTTTCAATTATTCTGGCCTGGCGTATTTTCCGGGCCTTCCCGCCGAACCACCTGCAGCCGGAAATATATGACGGCAGAATATCCTCTTCAAATTTCTCCCTGAGTTTGCCCTGGAAAACAGTTTCCCAGTTTCCGCGTATGCTCAGTTCGGGTACGGGGCTGAATAAGTCGCCGAACCGTATCCCCTCTTCCACTTCTTCTTTTTCGAGCGAAAACCAGAAATAGTCGTAGAACCCGAGAGTGAGCGCGTACGGGGTGTCTTTGATCACAGGAAATTTATTCCTGCTGAAGACCTCTTCCGGGGTATAGCCGGAAAAACGCGAGAGGTCGAGTTCAACCGCCTGGGAGTAACGGGACAGGTTGACCACAACAAGAATAGTCTCATCCTCATATTGACGGATAAACGCAAGGATTTTCGGATTGTCGGAGAGCAGGAACTCGATGCTGCCCCGTCCGAAGGCCTTGAAGCGCTTTCGCATCGCGATAATCCGCTTCATCCACCAGAGGAGGGATGACTGGTTTGCTTTCCTGATTTTCGACATTGACTGTTTCATAGTGATATTCAGGATCAATGATGACCGGCAGATAGAGCTTCTGCGGATTTGCCCGCGAGAATCCGGCGTTCCTGTCCGGGCTCCACTGCATGGGCGTCCGTACCCCGTTCCTGTCGCCGAGATAGTAGTTGTCACCCATGCCGATCTCATCCCCGTAATAGATAACCGGGGTGCCCGGGAAGGGAGAAGAGGAGAAAGTTCATGAGCTCGATCTTTCTGCCGATGGTTGCCGAGAAGCGGGGCAAGCCGCCTGCGTATCCCGAGGTTGATCCTCGCGCTCGGGTCTCTGGCATAGACCCGGTACATGTAGTCCCGTTCCTCATCGGTCACCATTTCGAGGGTCAGCTCATCATGGTTGCTGCAGAAATAGCGCCCACTGGCAGGTCTCAGGGATGGCACGGAGTCTGTTCGATGATATCGATGATCGGGAACCTGTCCTCCATCCAGAGCGACATGAATATCCTGGGCATGAGCGGGAAATGAAAGGCCATATGGCATTCATCCCCGTCCCCGAAATAAGCTTACCGCATCCTCAGGCCACTGGTTTGCCTCGGCAAGCAGCATTCTGTTCTTGAACTTGCCGTCAATATAGCGCCCGCAGTTTTTTCAGGAATGCATAGGTTTCCGGAAGGTTCTCACAGTTTGTGTGTTCCCTCTCATAGAGGTAGGGGACCGCGTCCAGCCGCAGTCCGTCGACTCCCATGTCAAACCAGAAGTCGATTACCCGGAACATCGCTTTCTGCACATTCGGATTGTCAAAATTGAGATCGGGCTGATGGGAGTAGAAACGGTGCCAGTAATAGGCCTTTGCAACAGGGTCCCATGCCCAGTTGGAGGTCTCGAAGTCCTTGAATATTATCCGGGCGTCCTTGTATTTCTCTGGGGTGTCGCTCCACACATAGAAGTCCCTCCAGAGCGAGCCCGGTTTTGCCTTTCTCGATTTTTGAAACCAGGCATGCTGGTCAGAGGTATGATTCAGTACAAGCTCGGTTATGACCCGGATGCCCCTTTTGTGGGCTTCTCTCAGGAACTCCTTGAAGTCCCTCAGGACGCCATAGGTGGGATGCACGTTGAAATAATCAGCGATATCGTAGCCGTCATCTCTCAGCGGAGAGGGATAAAAGGGGAGAAGCCAGATGGCGGTCACCCCGAGCCCTTCGAGATAATCGAGTTTCCGCGTAAGCCCTCTGAGATCTCCCGATGCCGTCTCCACTGCTGTCATAGAATGCCTTGATATGGAGTTCATAAATAATGGCATCTTTGTACCAGAGTGGGTCGTCTTCAGGAAATAAGTCTCTTCTTTGCCATTCCTTTCCTTCCTCACATGAAATAGTCGAAATCCGTCTCTTTTTTCACCGTTGTCCGTACCCTGAAAATATGGGCAGGGGAAGTAGGGATTGATCTCGACATAGTTTCTTTCACCCTGCCATATGTACTTGTCGTCGCCGATCAGGTCATGGACGAGATAGGGCTGATCCGGGTCAATCCCGAGTTCCTTGATGGGGATCGTGAGCCATCCTGAATGGGTATGGAAGGGGTCAAGATTCACCACGATCAGAATGATATTGGAAAGGTCTTCAGTTGTCTTCCCGTAGCAGAGAATGGTGTCATTGTCGATGTCATAATCCGGATGTTACAGGTGGTCTGAAGAGCGGGATTTTCTCTCCGTATCCTGTTGATCCTCGCAATAAAGTCCTTCAGGCTCGCCTTCTCTGTCCCGGTCCCAGTTTTTGATCTCATATTTTTCAGAATTCAGATATTCTTCCTTCCCCTGGACGGCCTCGTTCACGAGCAGTTCAAATGCAGGGCCGTAGATGCCGTAGTTTGAGGAAAGCGTCGCGGCAAGCACCAGCCTCATCATAAAAGCGTTCCTCCCGCCATACTGGAGGTGTTCGGGGAGAATATCCGGGGTATTCGGCCAGAAGTTGGGCCTGAAATATTCCCGCACCTCCGTTTTGGTAAGTTCATTGATATAGTCGGTGATCTCCTACTTTGTGTTTCTCCAGGTAAAATAGGTGTATGACTGGGTAAACCCGTCTTTGCGAGGCGGTACATCACTTTGGGCCGTGTAAATGCCTCTGAGAGGAAGATTACATCGGGATAGTCTTTCTTTATCCCTTTGATCAGCCACTCCCAGAACCCAAAGGGTTTTGTATGGGGGTTGTCCACCCTGAATATCCGCACCCCCTTTTCGATCCAGAAGAGCACCACCCGTCTCATCTCATCCCAAAGCTCCTCCCAGTCTTCGGTTTCAAAATTCAGCGGCAGGATATCCTCATATTTCTTGGGAGGGTTCTCTGCGTACTGGACGGTCCCGTCAGGCCGCCATTTGAACCACTCCGGGTGCTCTTTTACATAAGGATGGTCGGGAGAACATTGTAGAGCGATATCCATCGCGACCTCTATCCCCTATTTTTCCGCTTTCCCGACCAGCCCCTGAAGTCTTCCAGGGTCCCCAGTCCGGATGGACTGCGGTATGGCCTCCTTCCTCTGAGCCGATAGCCCATGGGCTTCCGACGTCATGCTCCGTGACCTGGAGCGTATTGTTCTTCCCCTTCCTGTTTGTTCTTCCTATCGGATGAATGGGAGGGAAATAGAGCACATCAAATCCCATCTCTGTATTTCGGGAAGGAGCGCCTCGCAGTCTCTGAATGTTCCGTGCCTCCGGGTCAGGGAGCAGGAGCGGGGAAACATCTCATACCATGTGCTGAACAGGGCCTTCGGCCGTTCGACCGCAACGGGCAGTTCTTTCCCGTACCGTGTTGCATACCGCATGTCAGGATATCTGTCCATAACGCCCCGCAGTTCCTCGCTGAGGGCATGAAGAATAATTTTTTCTCTCTCCTTCTCCCGGCTGAGAAGATGAATGCTTTCGTCGAATACCGCCCGTTCTTTTTCAGGGGCCCTTTCTGCAGCCTCTTTGATGAGGCCGATGCCGATAAGAATATCCACATGAATATCCTGCCCCGCATCATACTTTTTCTGCAGGTCCCTCTGCCAGGTGGCAAAATGGTTTACCCACCCGGCAAGTGTGTAGACGTAATTCCCGGTTTCCCGGGCAGTAAATTCACCTCTCCAGCGATCGTTTTCGATATGCGTCATGGGCGCTTCTTTCCAGGTCCGGCCGCCGCTTTTTTTGTAGAGAAGGCGCGCGGACAGGGAATCGTGGCCGTCGGAAAAAATATCCGCTTCTACCTTCATTTTTTCTCCGATAACCCGTTTGACCGGAAAGGCTCCCCCTTCGATTTCAGGCTTCACATTTTCGATGACAACCCTTTTTCTTCCGTCGCTCATATTCTCTCCCTTTTGATGCGCCGATTGAAAGCATTGCTGTGGTCAATCAAGGATTACTTGTCTAACTATATCGCAAAAGAGGGCGGGATACAAGGTAGTTTCTTTTGCTCTCCGGACTCCTGTATAAACACAGGCCACTGAACAGGAATAATTATAACTACAAAAGTAAAT
>CAVWBP010000008.1:0-128784 GCA_963753165.1 Thermodesulfovibrionales bacterium
TAATGATCATGGGAAAAAATGATTACACTACAACAGGATATTCAAAAAGACATAGAAGAAATTATTGATGGCCTGAAATGTTCAAATAATTTCATTTGCTATAAATCTGAATTTAAAAGGCTTTGCAGAGTAAAAGATATTGGTATGGAATCATTCCTCATCTGTTTAGAAAATAATTTATTAGAGTGCAGATTCTCAATTAATTTTGGAGGCTTATATTTCTGTAAATGTCCTCTTCGATTCTATATTGCTAAAAATATAAAAAAATAGACTTAATGAAATTAAGTTGCTTATACACATCTTAGAACATCCACATCAGTCTTAAAGGATGTGAATTTCCAGATATAAGCTACACTAAATGAAAAGTATCCGAAGTCTTGACTTGATGAACTTGACAATATTCTGGAACCTCTGAAAGCGTTTGTGTGTAGGTGTCTTTGAGAAAAAAGGCATGTTTTTCCCAGGGCGAAAGAAACACAGCATTTCAGAGGGGCCTGAAGAGAAAAACTCCTTCCTGAACTACGTGCGGGGAGTATTGGGCAGTAGCCTATTAAGTGCTCTCGAATATCAACAGTAACAAATTTCCTATGTTACCCTAATTTGGTAGTTTATACTTAAGGAGTAAAAGCCAAGAAAGCTTTAATCAGATACCTTATATCTTCTGTATCACTATTTCATTACCCTGCACAGAAATTAACAAAATAATATCGCTATTCAGATGAAATATCACTCGTGGACGGTAAAAATTAAAAGTTAAGTGGCCTGTTCGACTCGATTGTTGGATAATAGTGGTGACGAAACCCTATACCAGCAAGGAGGAACAGACCATGAACAAAGTATACACGATATTCTCGGAGTTATTGAAGCTTTGTCCGAGATATCAATTTGACAAAGCAGTAGAACAGTACCATGGAGATCGATACGTGAAGACATTCACAACATGGCAACAATTTATGGCAATACTATATTCGCAGATCAAACAGAAAGATAGCCTTCGGGATATCGTAACAGGGTTATCGGCTCATGCTGCACGGTGGTATCATCTGGGCATAACCGGAATATACAAGAGCACACTCTGCGATGCAAATGCAAAAAGAGACTATCGGATATTTGAAGGGCTGTTTTATCATCTCTTGGCTCGTTGTAAGAACCTGACACCGAAGCATAAGTTTAGGTTCAAGAATCCGCTGTATACAATCGATGCATCAACCATAGATTTATGCTTATCGGTTTTTCCTTGGGCGAAGTTCAGGAGGACCAAAGGAGCGATTAAGCTGCATTGTCTCTATGACCACTCCGGAGCACTGCCGACGTTTATGACCGTTACTGACGGCAAGAGGCATGATGTTCGGGTAGCCAAAGACAATACTTTACCCCTATTGCCGGACAGCATCGTTTCGATTGATAAGGCATACATAGACTATAAGTGGCTGAATTCATTGGATGAACAAGGAGTCTGGTTTGTAACCAGGGCAAAGACGAACATTGATTATGCGGTTGTCGGACAGCATCCGGTTACCAGTAAAAAGGTCTTAAGTGATGAGCGTATTTATCTTCAGGGAGTACTAACAAAATCTAAATATTCCAAAGAACTCAGGCTTGTCAGGTACTATGATGAAGAGAGGCAAAAGATGCTGACGTTCCTTACGAATAATTTCAAGCTTGCTGCAACAACAATTGCCCAGGTTTATAAATCCCGTTGGCAGATAGAGTTGTTTTTTAAATGGATTAAACAAAACCTGAAGATCAAGTCGTTTCTTGGAACCAGCAAGAACGCTGTGATGACTCAAATCTGGGTTGCCATGTGCTATTATTTGCTTCTAACCTATATCAAGTACCAGACTAAGTATAGGTTTTCATTGCTCCAACTGAGTCGTGTTATTCGGGAAATGCTCTTTGAGAGGAAAGCTCTTATCGATATTCTCTCACTGAAGCCTGACAGATTGAAAATAAGTGAGGCAGTCCCTATACAAGGGGCTCTTTTTTAACCGGACAGTAATGATAATGAGTTATAGTACACAGCTTCCATTTTACTAACAGGGAAAACTTACTGATTTTTTGAATGTATTACAAATAAAAAATAAAAGGAGACAAAACATGAAAACAAAAAAGAGCATAATGGCAATACTGATTATTTGTAGCTTTCTATTTATCACATGGTTGCCATGTCAGGCAGATGATGTGTTATGTGGATGTGCAAAAATAAAGAAAGGTACTTTACGTGTCATTGATTGTAATAGTCAATGTCTGAAATCAGAATATGCTGTCACTTTATCTGGGTCTTCTCAACAGGAACAAAGTATGACTTTGCAATGCATTACCGGAGCGTTATATTACACAATTTCCGATCCTCTTAATTATTGCAATGATCCATACTCATTGAATATTACTAATCCATATCCTTCCAGTTCCAATCCTACAGAGGTGGCCGGGTTTGTTTGGACAGCCTGAAGCAATTTTTAAGTGGTAAGCTGCTCTGCCTCATGCCGCTACCTGCATCTGAGGTAGTGTAGTCCAGTAAACCTCATCCGGGGTCCTGTCGTCAAGCCCTTGATGCCGACGCCGATTGTTGTAGAACTCGAAATAATCTGTAAGCCCCGCCTGGCCTCGGTAATAGAGCCATAGGCTTTCAGATAGTATATCTTCGTACTTCACGCTCCTCCAGAGTCTTTCTACGTAGACGTTGTCCACCCAGCGTCCCTTGCCATCCATGCTGATACTGATGCTGTTGCTGGTGAGAATGCCGATAAAGGCTTCTGAGGTGAACTGACTGCCCTGATCGGTGTTGAATATCTCCGGTGTGCCATACTTACTGATCGCTTCTTCAAGCGCCTCGGTGCAGAAGGAGGCATCCAACGTGTTTGATAGCCGCCACGCCAGCACCCGGCGGCTGGCCCAGTCCATGATCGCCACGAGGTACACGAAACCCCTTGGCCATCGGAATGTAGCGGGTGAGTAGGCCGGGGCATTGCACCCCCAGCCCCTCGCAGAACCGGACGTGAACCTCTCGGCTCATCCGGCTCCCATTATCGAGCCGTCGGAGACATATCCCAGTTCCCAGTGCACGAATGACTTCGGTGCTGATGCGGCAAGCCGGCCAAGCGCCCTCACGCGCGCTGGTTTTATGCCGCAGCCAGATGCTTGTACTTCCGCCGCAGCCACCGCACCAGATACGCGTTCATGTGCCGCCAGAGAGGCTTCATTGCCGAGGCATAGAATCGACCGTAGTAGTTCAACCAGCCTCGAAGAACTGGGTTGAACATGTTTGAGAGGTCACTCAGCTCCTTGTCGCACTTGAGCTGAGATGCCAGCCTCGGACTGTTTGCCGCATGGCTTTCGGAGCGCCTCACGACTGACCGCCGGGGAGAAGTTCACATAGACCCGACCATACTTGTCCACCGCTTTGCGCGGACGAAACGTATAGCCGAGAAACGTGAACTGGATCGACGGGATACGTTTCCTGCCGATTGATGTCCTGACAGTAAACGATCCGCGTCTTCTCCGGATGCAGCTTCAAGCCCACACTGACGGAAGCCGCTCTCCAAGTTCTTCGCAACACCAGCTTGGCCTGCGCTACGCTCTTGCAGTGGATAACTCCATCGTCAGCGTAGCGACAAAATCGAACGCTGCGCATATTGCTGACGTAACCCACATGTCAAACGCATAGTGCAGAAACAGGTTTGCCAGCAGCGGACTTACGACGCCCCCTTGCGGGGTACCTCGTTCGCGCTCCACTGACTGTCCCTCTTCGGCCTCCATGGGCGCCTTCAGCCATCTCTCAATGTACAGCAGTACCCAAGGGATTCTGCAGTGCTTTCGTACCGCTCGCAGCAGACAGCTCATGATCAATATTGTCGAACAGACCCTTGATGTCGAACTCGACCACCCAGTCGTATTCCCAGCTCCGCCGCCTCACCAGCGCTACCGCATCCAGCGCTGAACGCCCCGGCCGATAGCCGTAGGAGTTTCGATGAAATACGGGCTCGAGCATCGGCTCGAAGACCATCTTGACCACCGTCTGTGCCACCCGATCAGCAACTGTCGGCACGCCCAGCATGCGTACGCCCCCTGCACTTCTTCGGGATCGGCACGCCTTTGACCGGCGGCGGAAAATAGCTGCCGGAGCCAAGTCGATTCCAAAGCTTGTACAGGTTGTCGCTGAGCTTGCTCTCAAACTGCTCAATCGATTCCTTAGTCTACTCCAGCTGCATCCTCCATTCGCTTTGACCCGCTGGAATGCTTCCCAGACAAGTTGTCTTGGGAATACTGAACGACTTTGTCATTTGCTCATGCTCCTCCTGCTTGCGCAGTTGACACGATCTACCTGACTGGATGACGCGACCCCTTCGCTCCATCACCATTACAGCGACTTCATCACTACTACGAGTCGCTCCGTCCCTTGACCGCGCATCGGTACTGTCGGCCTCGCAGTTTGCGCTTGTGCCTTTCCCTTGGCATCGCGACCGAAGGTTCCCGCAGTTCAACATAGGAGCCCGAACCAAGCTCGCGCTGCCTCTATGCCGGACGCCGCATGGCCAATAAGCAGGCATCCGCCATGCTGATCCCGGGGTAACATCAAGCCCCGGTTTCGACGTCATCTGAGCACTTTCGACACTTGAACGGCAGTTCACGGTTGTTCGCCTTCTTTGGTTCTCACCTGATGCCTGATCGACACCTTTTCCGCAACGCTCACGACCAGGGCTTTTGACCCAAGCCGCTTGCGGTGGTTTGCAACCTGCTCCTGCAAGCCGATTGCGAGGGGCCATTCCCTCATCTCCTACGCCGCTTTCTGCGGCACACTGATATCGCTTACCCAAGCGGTATTCGGCATGGCTACATCAAACTGCTGCTCCAGTAAGTTCTCAGCTACCGGAAGCGTATGTTTTGAATCGGTTGTAGTTTTGAATTTCTTTGTCTGCTTACAGCGTATCCCGAGCTTCTTCCTGATACGCTTGATCCGGCAAACGCCCACTTCAACGCCGTTTTCTGCCAGATCCTTTTGTAATCGTTCAGCTCCGCATGTCCGGCGTGTCCTCTTATGCGCCGCCTTAATCTCTAATTCCAACCTCATATCTTCCTGCGCCCGCTTCGAAAGCGGTCTTGTAACGTATGCATAGTATCCGCTTGCCGATACATCATATATACGGCACATCATCGGCACCGAATATTGAAGTCGCATCTCTTTCATTAGCGCGTACCGGGCAGCGACTCCTTCGCAAAGTACGCGGCCGCTTTTTTTAGCAGATCACGCTCCATCCTCGTCTCTACCAACTCCTTCTTTACCCTTGCCAGTTCCATCTCTATGTCAGTCAATGGCTTTCGTGTCTTGCCTATATCTCCGAGTTTGCCCGCCTTATGCGCCTTGACCCAGTTCCCTAACGTCGATGGCGGTAACGATAACCGTCTGGCTGCCTCCGGCAATGACATGCCTCCATCCTTAACCATCTTTACTGCTTCCTCTCGAAACTCCTTCGTGTACCTCCCTTGCGGAATCCCTTTCATCTTGACACCTCCGTCTTTTTATTTTATCCGACTTTGGTGTCCATTATTTCCATCTTACATCAGTTTTCATCGAAATGGACAGCATTCATGATATGTCCAGCAAAAAATTATGTTCTTATTCGAAAACACTTTTCAATAAATAGGGACTAAAGATTCTCTTTTTGTGATTAATACCATGGTTTACTTGTTATGCTTTCAATTATCCATTGACGTACGGGATCAATCTTCTTTTGTTCATTTTCATACAATGGTTCTTTCGATCCAGTGAACAGTCCGTCTGCACCTTCAATTTTTTTATTCTCTAAAGTTTGCAAGTCATTGATGATGTCTAAAAGCATTTTTGAAGTTTCTTGTGTTTCTTCCATTTTATCCCCCTGACAATATTCTTCCTTTAACATGTTGAAGAGCAATTTTTTAGTGTTTTAAGTTTTCTCTATATTTTCTAAATTAATCCTCTTGTTCTTACGCCCATAACCATTCCTCCTCATTTTTTTACAAAAAGAAAAGCAAAATAGATGCCATGAATAACTTCTTGATTTATTTAGATTTGAAAAATGGGGGCTATATATATGTCAGGCATTTTGTCCTTTAAGTGAGGTGTTTTGGACGAGTTAGTTTCAATAAATCCTATTTGTAATATTGTATCATCCGGTAAAAGTAAATATTGCAGACTTCAGAAAGGATGTTTGATAACAGCACCTTCTCTCAAAAGCACATCTTCTCCCACATAATCTTGCTCAGGAAAAATGCAATTTATGGCTTTTTAAAAAGGAGCTTTCTTTTTGCTTCAGGCAGCCTCTTCGAACCTTCCCTGAGAGTAAGCCCGGAGGCTCTGTCCTTGATCCTCATCAGGAAATCGAAGGCAGCTTTTGGATCTGCTTTGGATATCTCACGGATGCACCATCCAATGGCCTTCCTGATAAAGAATTCCCTATCAAAAACCATCCTTTCTGCAAACTCGTAAAAAAGTTGTCTGTCTCCCTTGCCCCTTCTGAACATGAGTATTTGCGAAATAAGTGAGGCGCGTTTCATCCAGAAATTCTCTGATCTGCTCCATTTATTTAGAAATGCATATGCCTTCTTGTCTATCTCAAGCACTGTGCCAACTAGATGGATTGAGATATCGTCAACCAGGTCCCAAGAAGGTGATTCCATAAGCATTTTTTCAAGCATAGTAACCGCACCGATATCAAGATACTTCGGGAAAAACTGTAATAATCTGAGAGCAAGTCTCTTTTCGTCGTGGTACGCGGAAGTCCAAAGTTTTCTTGTAAGTTCAATTACAAATTCATAGTTGGCCTCCGGGTTTTCTTCCCTGAATTCTTTGGCTACCTTATCCGTATACGGAAGTGATGTGCCAAAGAATTTAAAAGGGCTTTTCAGATAGCGTTTCTCCTGAACTGCTCTCTCAGGGTTACCGCCAGATTTCATTTTCTCTCTGAAGATAGAGAGGTATAAGGGAACAGACTTCATGGAATGTGTTTCCTTCCCAGCCTGCAACATTCATAATTATACCACCTCTTTTTTGCAATATTTCAGAAAGATAAGTTTAACCTGAAAAGGTTTTGGTAATTATCATCTGTACTGTGCATAGATCGATCAAGCTGCCACCGAAAAGACTACAGGGGATTATAGTTGGTTCCTCCCCTTGATGGTCTACGACTCGTCGAGGGGAGGGTTGGGAGAGGGTGAAATATGAATACTATTTTGAGACCGTTAATAACAATGGAGAAAAAGGGATGATTGTCAGTGATTCAGTTATTTGGCATAATATTGAGAAGTGATATGAAAATTAAGAAAAAACGTAAAGATAGAATCGAAGAGGCTTTTTCAAACCCGGAAAAAATAACTCAGGCTTTGACTCAGGGTGTGCGAGAAGCCCTTCTGAAGCATAAACAGGCCGGAAATCCGGTTGTTGTATGGCGTGACGGGAAGATGGTTTGGCTGAAGCCTGAAGAAATTACTTGGTAAGCGAATATCGGCTATTCTTTTTTCAGAAAAAAGTTAATTGATTCACTGAGCGCTATGTCCCCCTGACTTCCGTCTGAGAGTTTTTTCCATTTGCAGCTGCCTGATGCGATTTCTTCGTCGCCGATTATCAGCACGTATTCGGCGGAGAGTTTGTCCGCTCTTCTCATCTGGCTCTTGAGGGAGTTGCCTGCATACCCGATTTCGGTCCATATGCCCTGTTCACGAAGTCCGTTGGCCAGTTTGATACCCTGTTTCCCTGCATCCTCGCCGAGCACCGCGATGAAGACTTTGGGGGCCGGGATATGTTGTTCTCCCGATGATTTCAGGAGCAATGCGAGCCGCTCCATCCCGATAGCGAACCCGATGGCAGGAGTCGGGGGGCCGCCGAATTCCCGGACAAGCCTGTCGTAGCGTCCTCCTGCAGCCACTGCATTCTGAGCGCCGAGATGTTCGCAGGTGACCTCAAAAGTGGTCCTTGTATAGTAATCAAGCCCCCTCACCATATCAGGATTTATGCTATGGGGGACCCCCAGTAATTCCAGGAGGGACAGGAGGGACCCGAAATGATTTTCGCAATCGTTGCAGAGATGCTCAGTCACACGCGGAGCGCCCTGCCGCGCCGTCCTGCATGAATCCACCTTGCAATCGAGTATCCTGAGGGGGTTCTGTTCGTATCTCCTCGCGCAGTCAGGACAGAGCCCTTCCAGTTTATCTGAAAAAAAACTGACCAGCGCTGTCCGGTAACCGGGTCTGCATTGTTCGCATCCTATGGAATTGACCTGAAACCTGAGTTCCTGAAGGCCGAGTCTTTCGAAGAGCAGTTTGAGCATGGAGAGTATTTCGGCGTCGATCTTCGGTTCTGCCACGCCAAAGGCTTCGGCGCCGATCTGAAAGAACTGCCTGAAGCGGCCTGCCTGGGGCCTTTCATAGCGGAACATCGGTCCCGCATAAAAATATTTCTGGGGCGACGGCAGATTGTACAGATGATTTTCCACGTAACATCTTACGACGGGAGCTGTGCCTTCCGGGCGGAGGGTAATACGCCTCCCCCCTTTGTCGGTGAAGGTGTACATCTCTTTCTCGACGATATCAGTCGTCTCTCCGATGCTCCTCACGAAGATATCGGTTGATTCGATGATCGGTGCACGGATTTCCTGAAAGCCGAATACTGTGAAGATGTCCGCTGCAACTTTCTCGATGTGCTGCCAGAGAGAGATATCAGGAGGGAAGATATCATGGATACCCTTCAGGGCATTGTACTTCATTCCTGTTTTATGCCCCCTTCTTCTTCCTCCCGTTCCCTGTCGAAGTCGAGCATCTTCAGGTGGCTTTCAACAAGCCGCTTGACCTCTTCCTTGAAATGACGCCTGATGCCTTTCAGATCAACGATATCCTCATGGATCTTGATGACTTTCTCCTGCGCTTCTTTCATGATCGAGTCTGATTTGAGTTCAGCTTCCTTCAGAAGGAGTTCAGCCTCTTTCCGGGCATTTGTTTTATAGTCTTCGACCATCTGCTGTGCCGTCATGAGTGTTTCCCGGAGCGTGGTCTCCATGTCTCTATATCCCTTGATCTGGCTTTCAAGCCTCTGGACATTCTCTTTGAGCGATGCGTTGTCCCTGAGCAGGTCTTCCATCTCCTCCCGCACAATTTCAAGGAACGCATATACTTCTTCTACATCAAATCCCCTCAGCTTCATGGGGAATTGCTTTTGCTGGATATCAAGCGGCGTTATCCTCATAGATACATGCCTCCTTTCAATTTATAGGCAAATTCGAATAAAGACTGGACCAGGAAATACTTTACAAATAATATGATGAGGATAGCAATCATGGGAGAAATATCAATGACTCCCAACCGGAATCCGATCAGCTTTCTGATGCGCCGCAGGACCGGATCGGTGACGGTATACAGGAATCTCACAATCGGGTTATAGGGGTCGGGGTTCACCCAGGTGATCAACGCCGAAATGATGATGATCCACATATACACGGTGAGCAGCGTGTTTGCTATATATGCTATCGCCAGAATAAGATTGGCAAAAATAAACATTTATTCTTTCCTCCCTAATTCCTGAGACCTTTTCTTTGCCGCCCCGATCACTTCCGCGACGAGGCCCTTCATCCCTTTCTCTTCAAAAACCTTCAGCCCGGCCGCTGTCGTGCCTCCGGGTGAGGTGACCATTTCCCTGAGTTGCGCGGGCGGCATGCCTGTATCGAGCATCTTTGCGGTGCCGATCATGGTTGCAATCGAAAGTTCGGCGGCGTTTTCTTTTGAAAGCCCGGCTTTTTCTCCTGCTTCGATCAGCGCTTCGACAAAAAAGGCAAAGAAGGCAGGGCCGCTTCCCGATAGTGCCGTCACTGCATCCATGTATTTTTCAGGGAGCACAAGAAGCCTGCCGACAGACAGGAAGATGTCCCTGACAACCCCCATTTCTTTATCCGGGAAGCATTCACAGAGAGAGATAACCGTCATGCCTTCGAGAACAAGCGCAGGGGTATTCGGCATGACACGGACAATTTTATCCGTTCTGAGGCGCGCTGAAAGATAGGATAACGTTATGCCTGCAGCGATGGATATTACCATATGGTCTTTTGTGAGCAACCCTGCCAGTTCTGCGGTGACTTCATCCATATTCTGGGGTTTTACTGCAAGGATGATGAGCGAACTCTGTGCGGCTACGTCTTTGTTGTCCCGGGTTGTTTTCACCCCGTATGTTTTTTCCAGATAGGCGCACCGGTCCGTTCTCGGTTCCGAAACAATGATATCTTTCATTCTGTTCTGCGTCATCCCTTTTATCAGGGCTTCTGCCATATTCCCCCCGCCTATGAAGCCTATCATTTCTCTAACTCCTTTCACCAAAAATCGCGGTGCCTATTCTTACTATCGTCGCCCCTTCCAGAATTGCAGCTTCATAATCATTTGTCATGCCCATGGACAGTTCAGGGAGGTGATACCCTTTTTTTTCTGCCTGATCACGGCATTCACACAACTCCCGGAAAAAAGGACGGGCCGTCTCCGGATTTTCAAAATAGGGAGGCATGGTCATCAGGCCTTCCAGCTTCAGGTTCTTCATTTCTGAAACCGCTTTTATTGTATCCATAAGGTCTTTTTTCGGAACGCCGTGCTTCGTCTCTTCTTCCGACAGTTTCACCTGGAGAAGGACCCTCTGGATTTTTGCGGCCTTCAGTGCATGTTTGTCCACCTCCCGGGCAAGGCTGACTGAATCGAGCGAGTGGATGAGATGAAAAAGGTGAACAGCGGCCTTTGCCTTGTTTTTCTGAAGATGCCCGACCAGATGCCATTCGACCTCATAGTCCGCGCACTGCAGCTTGCATGCTTCTATTTTCTCCTGTGCCTCCTGAACCCGGTTTTCACCAAGGACCCTTAATCCCAGATCGACTCCCTCCTTTATTTTCTCATAGGGCACGGTTTTTGTTACTGCTACGAGTGTTACGTCGAACGGACTTCTCCCTGACCGGATTGCTGCCGATGAGATTTTCCGATAGACATTTTTTATCCTTTCAAGAAGAACAGAAATATTCTATCTGGTTTCTGATTTCGTCCATGCCAGTGAATACCGGGAGAACCGTGCCATAGAATATAGTATCACAGGGTCGTAATGAAGTCATCAAGGGAAGCGTCGGCGGTCACGCATTCGAGAGGGCTTCCTGATATTCTTCCCATAATTTTTCTTTGTCCGACCCGGAATCGATGAAATCCCACGGGAAGATTTCTGAGCGCTGTTTTTGCCTGAAAATAAAAAAATCCTTATTGACCCCTGCGGCCTCTGCAGCCTTCATCCAATCCCGGACAGTGAGCATCTTTTCAATTACACTTGAAACACGCCTGTCTCCGAGGGCAAAGAGACCTTGCATATATGCATATTTCGGAACATCGTGGAACACCCTCACACCCCTGACGTTCTTCAGCCCGTTCTTAATCATCTTCAGCCTTTCCTTGACCTCGCCAAGGCTCTCCATCGGATGCCACTGAAATGGAGTGAACGGCTTCGGCACAAAGGTGCTTATGCTCAGGGTGATGGTCCCCTTTGGTGATCTTTTCCGGATTTTTTCGGCAAGGTGAATGATCCCCTGGATGTCTTCCCTTGTTTCGGTTGGAAGTCCGACCATAAAATAGAGTCTCAGAATATCGATGCCTTGCTGAAACAAACGTTCCGAGGTGGAAAGGATGTCCTCTTCGGAAACCTTCTTGTGAATGACTTTTCTCAACCGTTCAGTCCCGGCCTCCGGAGCGATAGAAACACTCTGGTGTCCCTTCATCAGGCCGATGATTTCGGCGCTCTTTGCACTTGCCCTCAGGGAGGTGATGGAAAAAACTACCTCAGGTATTTTGAGAACCTCCTGTATGAACGGGTAATCCGACAGCGAGGGACCGATAAGTCCGATCCTTTTTGTCTGAACGAGCGCTGCCCGGATTTCGTCCTTCATGTCTTCAAGCGCTTTTTTCCTCGGCGGGTTATATATCCTCCCGGTGACACAGAACCTGCAGTTCCAGGGGCATCCTCTCATAGCTTCGATAAGATGCATGCCGGAAAATTCTGTCTCAGGAGTAATGATTGATGTGGTGATCTTCGGTGGCGACAAGTTTTTCAGATACTGCCTCCTGACTGTTGCAGGCGCACCGTTTTCAGCAATCCGATTTGCAATTGACCCCGCTGTATCATAGGAGATGGTGTAGAATCCCGGCACATAGATGCCGTCTGTTTTTGCCGCCTTTCCGAGCATTTCAGCTCTCCCCGTGACGGATTTGTATATGGTGATGAAATCGGGGAGCATTTCATCTGCTTCGCCGACAAAACAGACGTCAAAAAAATCAGCAACCGGTTCGGGATTAAAAAAAACACAGACGCCTCCCGCAATAAGCAGCGGATGCCGTGCATTCCGCTCGACCCTTCGCAGCGGCAGGTTGGCCAGTTGGAGGATTTTTGCAACATTCGGGTAGTCATTTTCGAAAGAGAGGGAAAAGGCGACGATATCGAACCGGTTCAGAGGCCGCTTCGACTCCAGAGCAAAAAGTTCCGTGCGTGTCCGTGTATATTCATCGATATCTCCGTCATCCGGGAGGAATGCCCGTTCACACACCACATCAGGCATGCTGTTCAGGAGGCCATAAATTCCCTGAAAACCGAGGTTCGACATGCCGACGGAATAGGTGTTCGGATAGACGAGGACGATATTCATCCTTCCGCCCGGATCTTTGTAGACGGTCCCTTTCTCCCTCGAGAGCAGGGAATCTGCTTTTTCCTTCAGCCTGTAGCTCACTGCATCACCAGTATACTCAGCATTGCGAGTGACCAGAGCATATCGAGGGGGAGATGGATCTCTGCGGTCGAATCGAAGAGAAGGTCGGCCCGTGCGGGGAATTCTTCGTCCTTCAGCCAGAGGATGAGGGTCACCGGTATCCTGGGCAGGGGGAAGAGTCTGACCGAGGCATCTCCATGTGTTTCAGCCTCTGCGCAGAGATCCCTGCCTTTTTGAAGGAAAGAGGAGGCATCCTCCCCGTATTTTTTTGCGAGATTTTCGAGGGGGAGGGTGTGACTCCCCCTGAAAAAAAGTTCCCCGCCTTGCAGGTTTTCCGGTTTCACGAGTTTTCCCGAACACGGGATATCCTTCGCATCGATGAGATACCACAGGCAGGAGTGGATAAAAAAATAACCGTATCGCTGAATCAGGTCCTCTCCTGTTCCGTCAAGGCTTTTGATAGTTTTTCCACGGGGATCAATAGAAAACTCGGTGCAGAACGATCTTGCCCGGTAATATCCGCCGGCCTGATCAAAGGATACGGTTCCGTTCCTGCATACTGCAGAAGGTTCAAGGCTGTTCAGAATCCCCCAGGCTTTTTCTTCTCCGGAAGAGGGCATATAAGATAATACCACACCCCGCACGTACACTGAAATGGGAACTTTGTCATGCTGCATCCTTCATAACATCCCCTTCCGACACTCCCCCCTCAAGTGGGGAGGGATTTGTTTTGGATTCTTAATCCCCAAGTTCAAAATTTTGCGGGCAAACACTTAACTCATGCAAAATATTTGGATAAATGACTCTTTAGGGTATACTATACATATGAAATGTAAACAGTGCAGTGGTGAATTGCGGCTCAGTATGGGCTGAAAGACGATTGCTTTTACCTGCATGGACTGCGGGAAAGCATTCAGCATCCATGATTATATGGATAAGATAGACGAAAAAACGTGGGAGCGGATATCCCTCCGTTCCAGCGACAGGGCGTAGTACCGGTTCCCTTGACCTTCTCCGGAAAGAAGACCTTTACAGTCTGCCCTCGCTTCTCAATTTGTTGACGGTATCCTGGATTTTCGGGAGGACGGCCAGTGCTGCTTTTTCCCCCTCAAGGACCGCCTCATGTCTTTTTGTGAAGTCGGTCCCTCCGAGAGAACCCACCTTTGGTCTTATTACCACGTCCGCTTTCGTAACCTGTATGGCCGCAAGTTTTGCGTATATGATACTGACCGACTGGATGATCGTCTCGATCGTGCCCTTGGGTATTGTCGAATATACCTCTCCTGAAATATCAACCGCGATTACAACGTCTGCGCCGAGTCTTCTCGCGGCATCGACTGCAACAGGACTTGAGACGCCTCCGTCGACATAGAATTTATTCGAAATCTCCACAGGCCTGAAGATGCCGGGAATTGCACAGCTTGCCCTCACCGCGGTCCCTGTATCGCCGCTTCCGAATACTACTTCCTCCCCGGTCTGAATATTTGTTGCGACTGCGTAGAAGGGAATCCGCAGTTTTTCCAGGGGAGTATTTCCTGTCATGTGATTTATATACTTCCCGAGTTTCTCACCCTTGATAAAACCATTATCGGGAACTGTCAGATCGATGATGTCATCTTCCCGCAGATCGAAAGACAGCTTCTGGATCTGGAATGCATTGAATCCGTAAGAATAAAGCGAACCGACAAAACTGCCTGCGCTTGTCCCGACAATCATGTGCACCGGAATCTGATTGGCCTCAAGCACCTTCAGTACACCGATATGGGCAAACCCCCTTGCAGCCCCCGCACCGAGAACCACTGCAATTTTCGCAGGTTTTGGCGGAGGCTGTATTTCCCTGGCGCAGGAAAATACAAGGGCGAAGACGAACAAGAGGAAGAACAAGCGGAATGACTTACTCATATTGTAAAAATACTCCTCATGCGATATCTTTGTCAAAAGATTCTGTTGAAGTGACTGAATCATTTGTGAATTTTCGGATGAACATGGCAGATACAGTATTTTCACTCATTTTCGTCCCGATCCCGAAAGCATTCGGGACGGGACTCCGAGGGGGCCCGATAAGAATCGGGATAAATCCATGAAAATACTGTGCCTACCATGATTGGTATAAATTTTATCAGACCTGTCAAAAACAAGTATTCCAACCTGTGAGAAACTAAGGGTATAGCTGGATTTCCAAATTGAAATAAACTCCCATTAGATCGATGTAAACCTTTTTCTCACTTTCAATGGTATTGAAATATCAGAAACTGAGACCTCCGCTTCGTCTTCGGTCTCATCAAAGTTACCCGTGATTTCGATTTGGAAATCCAGCTATACCCGTATGCCTAATATTTTGAATGGGATGGATACTATAATTTAGAGTACAATTGATAGTATGAACATTGTTGCCATAAAAAATTTGACGAAGGCATATGGTGCCCTAACCGCTGTTAATGCGATTGACTGTCAGATACAGCAGGGTGAATGCTTCGGTTTTCTTGGGCCGAACGGCGCCGGGAAGACGACGGTGATGAAGATTATTTATTGTTTCATGCCGCCGACTTCCGGTGAAGTGCTTGTGTTCGGAATGAACGTAACAGAGAACCCAAGCACGATAAAAGCGCGGGTCGGGGTCATGCCTCAGGAAGACAATCTCGATCCCGACCTCACCGTATTCGAGAACCTGATCGTATATGCACGGTATTTTGACATCAAAAAACAGGATGCCGCGAACCGTGCAGGGGAACTTCTTTCTTTCGTTGATCTGAAGGAGAAGACAAATGTAAAAATAGAACAGCTCTCGGGTGGCATGAAGCGGAGACTGATGCTCGCACGCTCCCTGGTCAATAATCCCGAACTGCTGATCCTCGACGAACCCACGACCGGACTGGACCCTCACAGCAGGCGGTCTGTATGGGAAAAGTTGAATCATCTCAAGGCAAACAATACAACCCTCATACTTACCACACACTATATGGAGGAAGCGGAAGTGCTCTGCGACAGGGTTGCAATTATGGATATGGGGAAGATAATAACAATCGAGTCTCCACAAAAGCTTATGAGTATACACGGGGGAAATCTCGAAGAGGTATATTTGAAATTGACAGGAAAGGTGTTGAAGGAGCAATTGTGAGATTTTATCAAGGCAGGATATGGTATCGACTCTTGGCAAAAGAAACCGCGACAATATCATATCCTGCCTTCTTGTCGTATGGTGATATGCAATGAATCTGAAACGGGCATACAGGGTATGGCAGCGGCACCTTACGGTGTATACAAAATTGTATAAATCGAGCATCGCGCTCAATTTTGTCGAGCCGGCGCTGTATCTCGCAGCGCTTGGACTTGGCCTCGGCGCGTTTGTAAAGGAGATAAACGGCGTTCCCTATATTCAGTTCATCGCTCCCGGCATTATCGCATCTTCCTCCATGTTCGCCGCGATTTATGAATGCACATACTCAACTTATGTGAGGATGACGTTCCAGAAAACGTTCGACGCCATACTCGCAACCCCGATCAATCTGAATGACCTTGTGGCGGGCGAACTCATGTGGGGAGCTACGAAGAGCCTGCTCTACGGCACGATCATAATCATTGTTATTTCGCTATTCGGCCTTGTCCAGTCGCCATTGATTCTTCTGGTCATCCCCCTGCTTTTTATCACAGGGCTGATCTTTGCCGAGATATCGGTCATGTTTACCGCTGTTATCCCGGGCATAGATTCATTCAATTATTTCTATACGCTCTTTATGACCCCTATGTTCCTGTTCTCAGGGATATTCTTCCCTCTTGATAATTTGCCGCCGGTTGTGTCAAAGATCGCGTTTTTTACCCCTCTGTATCACCTGGTGAACATCTGCCGGGGACTCTCTTTCGGCAACCTGCAATGCTGCGTCTGGGATATCGTATGGATCATAGTCGTTGCGATTCTCCTTGCGCCGTATCCGTTCAGGTTGATGAGGAGGCGGATTTTAAAATAGTTGCAGGTATCAGGATATCAAAAAGCAGCGGGAATATCTCTCACAGCCTGCCCGCTACCCCCGGGTCAACAGCCGGATGATAATATACACCAGGAACATTACTGCTGCTGCGATGGCAAAGGTCTCTATATCCATTTTTCTCTAAAACAACCTGTCTTTTCCCTTGTATTGCGCGATCATTTCAAGCAGTTCCTCATATGCAAGCGTCTTTATATGCAGGTTTCTCGCCTGATGGAACTTGGAACCTGGATTCTCACCGACGAGAACATAATCAGTCTTTTTTGAGACAGAAGATGCGGTATGTCCTCCGAGGCGCCGGATCATCTCCTCTATTTCATTCCTCGGCTTCGGGAGGCTGCCGGTGATGACGAAGGTGAGGCCGTCAAATGGTCTTCTCCCTTCCTCTGCAGCGACAAAATCGGGATTGCTTAACTTCATCCCAGTCTCTTTGAGAGCATCAAGAGTTTTAATGTTCTTTTCGTCGTTGAAAAACGTTGATACAGAAAAAGAGATCTTTTCGCCCATCTGTTTTATCTGGGTAAGTTCATCCGGTTTTATATAATAAAGATTTTCAAGCGTCCTGAAGTTTTTTGCGAGAAGTTTCGCCCCGTATGCGCCCACATGAAGTATTCCGATCGCAAAAAGAAACCTGGCAAGAGTGGTACTCTTCGATCGGTTAATGGCGTCGATGAGATTCTGCGCAGACTTTTCTGCAAATCTTGGCAAAGCAAGGATATCTTCCTTTTTCAATCTATAAATGTCAACAAAATGCTTTACGAGTTCCTTCGAGCAAAGCATTTCCACATTCTTCTCGCCAAGACCCTCTATATCCATGCCTCCCCGTGATGCAAAGTGGAAGATCTTTTCCCGGACCTGTGCGGGACAGTTCAGCCCGATGCATCGTGCGGCAACCTCACCTTCTTCCCTTGCAACCTTTGAACCACACACCGGGCAGTGTTCCGGCATGGGGAAGTGTTTCTCTTCCCCTGTCCGCTTGTCTTTGATCACCTCAAGAACATGGGGGATTACGTCTCCTGCCCGTTCGACGACAACCGTGTCTCCTATGCGGATATCTTTTCGTTCTATCTCGTCCCAATTGTGCAGGGTGGAACGGGAAACAGTTACCCCTCCTATCCTTACCGGCTCAAAAATGGCGAACGGAGTGATAACCCCTGTTCTTCCGACGCTGCCCTGAATATCGAGTATTTTCGTAATGCCCTGGTGGGCAGTAAATTTATAGGCGATAGCCCATCGGGGTTCCCGTGTTTTCATGCCAAGCTGTTTCTGCAGATCGAAACTGTTTACCTTCACTACGGAGCCATCAGTTTCAAAGGAGAACCCTTCCCGGTTTTCTTCGATTTCCCCGATGACCTGAATGACCCGCCCGATTCCTGTTACGGTCTTTATGACAGTAGGGACCGGAAGCCGTGCCTTTTCAAGCCATTGCATGAATTCCCCCTGAGTCTTGAATTCGAACCCTTTCACTGAGCCGATACCGTAACAGGCCAGATGGAGTTTCCGTGAAGCGGTTATGGAAGAATCGAGCTGTCGTACCGAACCCGCAGCGGCATTCCGCGGGTTCGCAAAGACGGGCTCCCCTTTTTCTTCCCGGTCTTTATTTAACTGTTCAAAATCACGGATATCCATATAGATTTCACCGCGAATATCAATTTCGTCCGGCACGCTGCCGTCATACGAAATTTTTATCGGAATGGATTTTATCGTCCTTATATTCCGTGTCACCTCTTCACCCTGATATCCGTCTCCCCTTGTTGAGGCCTTGTACAGCAGTCCTTTCCTGTAAGTCAGCTCAATCGCAAGGCCGTCATATTTAGGCTCCACAGTGTATTCGATATCCTGATCGGATTTCAGAAGCCTTTTGATCCTTTTGTCGAATTCAACCATGTTTTCCTGTGTGAAAGCGTTGTCCAGGGACAGCATGGGTTCCGTATGCTTTACCTTCTCAAACTTTTCGAGGGGCGGTGCGCCGACCCTCTGGGTAGGCGAATCGGGAAGGACATAGTGATGCTTCTCTTCAAGATGCTTGAGGTGGAAATACCTCCGGTCGTACTCTTCGTCCGAAATTACCGGTGAATCAAGGACATAATATCTGTAGCAGTGGTCATTGAGTTCCTGAACGAGTTTCTCGATTTCGTTTTTGATGGTATCGGGTATTTTGTCAGTCATTGCTGCTTCCCACTATTTCGAGAAGGAGCATAAGCGCCTCACGCGCTGCGTTATCCCTGTTGCCCTCTCTGTTGCCTGTTAGTCTCAGTTCCTTTGCGGATGTTTCCCCTTTTCGGCTTACCGCAATATAGACCAGCCCTTTTTCTTTTCCTTCAAGCACCTCGGGCCCAAGGTTGCCGGTCGTTGCGACCGCGAAATCCGTGTTGGACAGGGCGCGCATTTTTTCAGACATTTCCCGTGCCGTCTGCTCGCTCACCACACCGTAGCTGGCAAGTGTACTGGAAGAGACACCGATAAGCTTCTCTTTCATCGCCGCAGCATAGGTGACTGCGCCGGCGATAAAAAAGCTGCTTGCCCCCGGCGGTGAGGTGAGCGCATGGCTGATTAGTCCGCCGGTGCATGATTCTGCCACTGAAAGGGTAAGCCCTTTCCTTTGAAATACTTCGTGGACTTCGCGGGCGACTCTCTCAAGTTCCTTATCCATCGGAGTAATTATAGAAAAGTTTATCAGAGAAGGGCAAAAAAAGATTTGCCCTGTACAAATGCGCATTGCCTAATCATGCCTCTGTGGGCAAAAATAGACTATCATGAAGATACTCCTTGTTCTGGTTTTCTTCTTTTTATGCGTGTCTATTCTCTCTGCCGGGGAAACACAGTCTCTGCAGACGAATGAGGTGGAGGTGCTGTACCTGGAGTCTCAAAACCGCATATCACAGGAGGTGGCAGCGTTATACCCTGTTGTCCGGAATGAACTTGAACGGGATTTCGGCTGGAAAATAGATTTCAGGCCTGTGGTAGTCCTCGCCGACAACACCGACAGGTTCAGGAGCATGACAGGAAGTGATGTGGTGATTGCCCTCGCAGTCCCCGGCAGGAACCTGATTGTCCTTGATACTGCAAGGGTGTATACCAAGCCTTTTACTCTGAAAACGACGCTCAAACATGAAGTCTGTCATCTCCTTCTGCACCGGTATATTGAGTCCGAAAATCTGCCCCGGTGGCTGGATGAAGGCGTTTGCCAGTGGGCAAGCGGAGGGATATCAGAACTTATGGCTGAGCCCGGAGGCAGGGGGCTTGCAAATGCTGTCATATCCGGCAGGTTAATCGACATGAGAGCGCTCGAAAGTTTCCCGCGGGACGACCGCAATCTGGTGCTTGCCTATGAAGAGAGTAAAAGTTTCATTGAATTTATAGAGAGCGATTTCGGGAGGGAGGGAATTTTATCCATATTGAGATATTTGAAGGACGGGCGTCCGATCGAAGAATCAATCCGGGGAGCCCTTGACCTCTCAATGCATGAACTCGAATTCCGGTGGCATGCTTCTCTGAAAACGAAATACACATGGGTTTCGTATCTGAGCTCCCATATCTATACGATACTTTTTGTTTTTGCAACTCTCGTTATGATTTACGGGTTTGTCCGGTTCCTGCAACGGAAAAGGGCATATGTTGACGAGGAAGAGAGTGACGAGATCAGGGATCAAGAACCGTAAGTAAATTCAATCCTTCGATGAAGCCCACTGAGTATCATTGGGAAAAAATTCGTGTATAATGTATCCATGAATAGATATATGCGTTTCGGGAGATTCCTCGTCGAACATGGAATTATTGATGCTCTGGATATCATAAAAGCACGGTTACTTCAGAAAAAGAATAATCTGAAGATGGGCGAACTTGCCAGGGCGAAGGGGTGGATCACTGAAGAGGATGTCTTGAAAATCCTGATCCTTCAGGAGGAAACCGATGAAAAATTCGGCGTCATTGCGATGAAAGAGAAATTTCTCGCGAAGGAACAAGTTGAAGCGCTTTTGAAAGAGCAGGAGGATTCCTACATATTGTTCGGGGAGGCACTCATACATTTAGGAGTTCTCTCAGAAGGAGAAGTCATGACGCAACTCAGGGAATTCAACAAGCTGAAGGTACAAAGCCAGCTTCAGGTATAGGACAGGCAGAGACGAATCCTCCGGTGAGACCACTCAAGTTTTAAGAAATTTTTCGAACGTCTTTTTGTCATTCGCTTTTATATATGCTTCTTCAGGGGAAACAATTTTCTGCATAAGAAGGTCCATAATGGCCTGGTCAAGCAGCTGCATGCCATCGGCTTTTGACATCTGCATGACCGAAGGCATCTGAAACGTCTTCCCTTCCCTGATCAGATTGGCAATGGCCACATTCGCAAAAAGAATCTCAATCGCCGCTATTCTTCCGGGTTTATCGGCCCGTTTCAGAAGCTGCTGGGCAATGACCCCTTTCAGAGACTCTGAAAGCATGGACCGTATTTGTGCCTGCTGGCCTGCGGGAAAGGCGTCGATGACCCTGTCTACGGTTTTCGCTGCAGAGCTTGTGTGAAGCGTTCCGAATACAAGGTGTCCGGTCTCTGCTGCGGTAATCGCGAGTTCTATGGTTTCGAGGTCCCTCATTTCCCCCACAAGGATGACATCGGGGTCCTCTCTCAGGGCAGCTCTCAATGCGGCAGTGAAGGAAGCGGTGTGACTGGATATTTCCCTCTGATTTACGAGGCAGCCCTTATTGTGGTGCACAAATTCGATAGGATCTTCGACAGTGAGGATATGGTCCTTTCTGTTCTGGTTGATAAAATCAATGAGGGCGGCGAGCGTGGTGGATTTCCCGCTTCCTGTCGGACCTGTTACGAGAACCAGCCCCCTGCTCAGGTTTGCAAACCTGAGAATCTGTTTCGGCAATGCCAGCTCTTCAACGCTGAGAATAGTAGTGGGGATCACCCTGAAAACCGCGCCCAACCCTCTTTTTTGTACGAAGTAATTCGCCCTGAATCGCGCCAGCGACGGGATTTCATACGCAAAATCCAGATCCCTGGTCTCCAGAAAATACTTTCTTCTGATCATCGGAAAGTAATTCGAAGAGAAGGGCTTTTAAAATATCATCAGTGAGAACCTGATACGGCATCTCCTCAAGTTCACCGTGTTTTCTTATCAATGGCTTGGAGCCGACGCTTAAATGCAGATCACTCGCATTTTTGTCGATCATATACTTAAAAAAAGCGTCTATTTTGGCCATGGGATATTCTTCTCAGTTCTCTGCTTCAGTTCATCGGAGGAATGCAAACCCTCCAGTTTTTCAGTGAACTCATACCCGAGTTCACTGCAGGTGACACAGCCTGCTCCGTTACAGTTCCCGCATATCCGGGGAACAGCTATTCTGACGAAGTAATTGCTGAAATCCTCCGGCGCCGAATCCGGTGTAAATACTGTGTTTTCAGAACATGAGGGAATCTTTTTCGTTGCAAGAAACGGGTAGCCCTGGACAGGAACAGGAGAATGAAACATCCGGGGAAGTCCTTGCATTTGAGAGTCAGTAAATGCCGTACCATCCGGATGGAATAAGCCGAAGGTCCCAAGGATTGCCGGACCTTTCAAGGTGTCAATTCTGTTTATGAGGGGATAAATTGAGAACATTAAGCCGGTTTCATTGGTATACAGATCAAAGAGAAAAGCGATGTCGAGAGATTCAAATGCCTCGAATATCTGCTCTTTTGTATAGGTCTCCCTGAGGACTCCCATATTTTTAACAATGCCGTATCCGAATGCGTGTATCTCGCAGGCATGTTCACCGAGCAGAAAATCGAGGCGGTAGAAACAGGTTCCCTCTATTTTCCCCACTATGTCTTTGATATATTGAACAAGCGACGGGATGCCTGCTCTCCTGAAAAAGTGCTTCAGTGTTTCTTCAATCTTCTCGCCGTTCCCGGATGAAAGGCATATTTTTTTACTGCTCGATGCCTCTATGGATTCAAGCACCTCTCTGTTCAGCGGGTCATCGGTGACTACTGCAATCTCATCGTCTGTTTCATATAAAGGCAGAATCCTGTTTCGTATCAGGAGTTCTTCAGGAAATTTATGGATCAGTCCCGCATCCAGGGAGATGTTTTCTACAATGACAAAAGGTATATCAAGCTGCTTGCTCAGCACCCATTCGATATCGTCTCGTGTGACTTTGCCGAGTTTTATTAATGTTTCACCGAGACGCAGGTTGAACTGTTTCTGGAGCGCAAGGCCTTCTTCAAGGTCATCATTGCTTATTTTCCCGAAATCGATGAGAAGTTCGCCTATATTTTTCTTCTTATACATTCCCAGTGCCCTGTATGTTAATGATATAGGGCATAAGGGAGACTGTCAAGAAATCGATGGTATAGAGTAGAGTCTGTCCATTAAGTATAGAACCACCCTCTCCCTTACCCTCTCCCCTCAAGGGAGAGGATAGTGAATATGCCCCTCCCTTGAGGGGAGGGGTTGGGGAGGGTGTAATTAAGATAGAGTGTATACACAGCAGATGCAAAGTAGACGGTACAGGGGATACCGGACATGACACTTATGCCGGATGCCCCTGTTGATGATGAATTTTGTTGGTCGGGGCGAGAGGATTCGAACCTCCGACCCCCTGCGCCCAAGGCAGGTGCGCTAAACCAGACTGCGCTACGCCCCGAATGTGCGGTTCAATATTTAAGGATATCCAGATAACTGGCGATATCTTTTTCTTCCTGGCCTTTCACCTGTATTTTTTTGTTTTTGAAGTCCTGGCTGGCTTTTTCCCTGTCCCCTTTATAGAGGGGATCGAATTCTATCGCAGAGGTCATCGCAGTGGCTGCATCACCATACATGCCCTGTGCATTATAGGTGAGCGCCATCCCGTAATACGGCAGGTGAAAGGTTGAATAGCGCCGTATTGAATCCTTGAAGGCATCAAGGGCCAGGTCGTATCGTGCAAGTTTATAATATACCATGCCGAGATTATACAATGCCATGGCCTGATTCCGGTAAAAGGGATTTGATATCGCCGTCCTGTATGATTCAATGGCTTTGTTGTATTCCCCCATCTTCGCATATGCATTCCCGATGTTTGTATAAGCCTCTGCATAGTCCTCGTCGTACTTCAGCGCCTTCTTGAAATGTTCCACAGCCTTTGGATAATCTTCGAGTTTCGAGAGATATATGATGCCCAGTGCGTTATGGATCTGTTTGTCGTAGGGATTCAATTCCAGGGCTTTCTGAAGTTCGACATAGGCAGGCTGGATATTGTTGTCATGGAAATATGACATGCCGATCTGATAATGGAAGTATGCCTGTTTCTGGTCTTCCTGCGATACAGAAGCGCAGGCACAGAGCACAGTGATCAGAAAAAAAATCAGAATGATTTTTTTGTTCATCCCTTCCCTTCTCCTTCTTAAATATCTCTTAAAGGTATCAGAAACCATTATACAAGTAAAGGCCGTTTTGTATCGAGCTCGAACAGGATTGCCGAAACTGCACGGAGAATATCCTTGCGCGCTATGCCTTTCAGGTTCACTTCGAAACCGTCCGGAAGAAACCGGATTGTCCTGTCACGATTCTCTTGCAGTGCGAATATGTCCCCGGGCTCAACGGTCGTTTCAGGAGAGAAGAGCACCATGATTTTTTCATTCGCCTCCTGAATTTTTGTGATGAGCAGTTTTCTGGCGATAATTTTCAGGCTCATGATAGCAACGAGATTCTCCGCCTCTTGCGGTATCTTCCCGAAGCGGTCCTCAAGTTCCGTGGCAACAGATTTCACCGACTCTTCCGTTCTGCACGAAGCGATCTTCCGGTAGGCGCTTAACCGAACAGTCATGTCATCAATATACTCTTCCGGAATAAAGGCATCGACCCGGAGATTGATTGACGGGTCGAACTCTTCTTCTATTGGAACTCCCTTCAGTTCCGCAACTGCTTTTTCGAGCATCTCCATGTAAAGATCAAACCCGACTGCATGGATATGTCCTGACTGTTCAGCGCCGAGCAGGTTCCCTGCCCCTCTGATTTCAAGGTCCTTTAGTGCAAGCCTGAACCCTGCGCCGAGATAGCTCATCTCCTGCAACGCCTGCAGCCTTTTTCTTGCGACCTCAGTGATGCTGTCCTCGCCGGGGATGAGAAAATAGGCATATGCCCTCACATTGCCTCTGCCGACGCGCCCCCTGAGCTGATAAAGGTCCGCAAGCCCCATGGCGTCAGCCCTGTTGATAATGATAGTGTTTGCTGTCGGTATATCGAGTCCCGAGCCTATGATTGCGGTTGAGACGAGCACATCGAGAGTATGCTCATAGAATGCAAGCATGACCTTTTCGAGTTCCTTCTCTGTCATCTGTCCGTGTGCGACGGCGATTCGCGCAGCAGGGAGCAGCTTCCCGAGGTGACCGGAAATTTTATCGATATCCTTTATTCTGTTATGGACAAAAAATACCTGCCCGTTCCGTGCGAGCTCTTTGCTTACCGCGTCTCTGATGAGTTCTTCATGAAACACAGAAATGACGCTTTTGACCGCGAGCCTCTCTTCAGGGGGCGTCTCGATCAGACTCATATCTCTGATATCCGAAAGCGCCATAGAGAGTGTCCGGGGTATCGGAGTTGCAGTGAGTGTGACCACGTCGACGCCTTTTTTCAGTTCCTTGATCTTTTCTTTCTGTCTCACCCCGAAGCGGTGTTCTTCATCGATGACAAGGAGCCCAAGCCTGTGGAACAGGATGTCCTTGCCGAGAAGGCTCTGTGTTCCGATAAGAATGTCGATATCCCCGTTTGCGAGGGCTTTCCCTGTTTCTTTCTGTTCCCTCCCGGGCTTGAACCTGCTAAGATAGTCGACCTTCACAGGGAATGCCGCAAACCGGGCCGTGAAGGTTCTGTAATGCTGTTCGCAGAGTATGGTTGTGGGGACAAGGACTGCCACCTGGCACCCGTCGTATACTGCCTTGAATGCAGCCCTCATCGCAACTTCTGTCTTTCCGTATCCGACATCGCCGCAGATGAGTCTGTCCATCGGTTTTTCCGATTCCATGTCCTGTTTAATGTCCTCTATGGACTTTGTCTGATCGGGTGTTTCTTCATAGGGGAAAAAGCTGTCGAATTCCTTATGGAGTTCAGTGTCGGAACTGAACGAAACCCCTTTGATCACCTCCCGTGCCGCATAGAGCGTGACGAGCTTCTCTGCCATCTCGCGTATCTTCTTTTTTACCTTCTCCCTGGTATGCTGCCATGTTTTTCCGCCAAGCCTGTCGATTTTGGGGACGATGCCTTCCTCAGTATGGAATTTATGGATCCGGTTGATGTTTTGCAGGGGAATATACAGTCTTCCGCCTTCGTATGAGATAAGCAGAAGGTCTTCTTTGACCCCTTCCGTAGTCTGTGTGTATAAACCGTGGAATCTGCCTATTCCATGGTCTTTATGGACCACGAAGTCACCCGGTCTCAGGTCATCGAGTGAAGTAAGCAGTTTTGAAACTCTTGATTTTCTGATTGGACGGTATCCCGGTCTTTCCCCGAAGAGTTCTTTCTCAGTCAGAACCAGCAATCCCGGGGCAAAAAACCCGGAGGAGAGGCAGCCGATGGACATGGAAACAACCCCTTCGTATGAAAAGATTTCCCTATGAGCAATAAGGGGCGCTATGATGCCGCCTTCCTGGAGGATATCTCTCGTCCGGTCGGCCTGACCCTGTGAAGAAGCAACGAGAATAATCCTGTTTTCTCTCATCAGGGCTTTGATGCCGCGGTGCAGTTCCTCTAAATTCTTTCTCTCCCGGGGCAGAATCCCAATCCCTTGCAGGGAGAGTGTTCCTGCATCATGACCGGGGCCGGCTATAGAGTATCGCGAAAGAAAAACGCTGTTGTCCGGGAAATTCTCTCTCTCCTGGAGCGAATCGGAAAAAAAGCACCGGGCTCCTTTCATCGTTTCAAGAAGAGGATCCCCTTCAGGTGTGTCTTCGGACGGGAAAATCAGCGCGTGGGGCGCCTCTTCGCCTGACCGCTGCGTATCGATATCGAAGGTTCTTATATGTTCGATCACATCCCCGAAGAACTCTATCCGGAGCGGGGCTTCTGCCGTGGAGGGGAAGATATCGATAAGCCATCCGTGGCGGCTGTATTCACCCTGTTCCGTAACGAGCGGAACTTTTCTGTACCCAGTCTTCTCCAGTTTCATCTCGATCTCTGCTCTTCCCATCTCCTGACCCATGGCAAGAGGGATGATGTTCTCCCGAACCTGTTCTCCGGACCAGAGTGATGTCTCAAGGTTTGGAAAAGAAGTCACGAGTGAACGAACTTCACTGAGGGAGAAGATCGTCTGCGCACGTTCACCGGAGACCGGAGAGCCATCTGATTCAGGAAGGAAAAGGACAGGGTCCCTTTGCAGCGCTTCCCTGAAAAAAATGATATCTCCATGGAGCTCCCGGGCGTTCTCTTCGGTCGGTTCTACCGCAAGGAAGGGGTCCTCACAGAGAGCGAGAAAAAGCGCGAGGGAAGAACCGGTGAGATTATAAACACGGTTCCGGACATCGAGCTGACTGATACTATTTTTCAGAAAGGTAAGGTCTGCCGGCATTGTAACAATATCTGCGATATGCTAAAATATCAACTGCTGTACACCGTATTTCTGCAGGTGAAACTCCAGCTATTTTCAAATGGTTTAATTTATTATATCATAGCGTAAACCCGTATATACAGGTTCGAAAGGACGGAACAATGAGCAAGATATTAAAACTGGGCCTTCCCAAGGGAAGCCTGCAGGAATCAACATTAAAACTCTTTCGCAAGGCAGGATATCATATCAACGTCTCAAGCCGGTCTTATTATCCTTCTTTCGACGATCCTGAGATCGAGGCCATGCTGATCAGGGCGCAGGAAGTGGCAGGATATGTCGAGGCCGGTATCATTGATTGCGGACTTACGGGGAAGGACTGGATACTCGAACAGAATGCCTCTGTGTTTGAAGTCGCAGAGCTCATCTACGCAAAAGAGGGGCTCAGGCCGGTCAAATGGGTCATCGCCGTCCCGAACGATTCCAGGATAAAAACCGTAAAGGACCTGAACGGCAAACGCATAGCAACAGAACTCGTCGGGTTCACAAAACGTTACCTGAAATCAAAAGGGGTGAAAGCCGAAGTGGACTTCTCCTGGGGAGCAACAGAAGTCAAACCTCCCCACCTTGCCGATGCGATCGTGGAACTGACAGAAACAGGGGCATCGCTCAGGGCGAACAATCTCAGGGTGCTCGAAACCATCCTGCTGTCAAGTACCCGGTTCATTGCGAATAAAAAGAGCTGGCAGGACAAGTGGAAAAAGCAGAAGATGGAGAATATCGTAATGCTCCTGAAAGGGGCCCTCGCAGCGGAAGAACAGGTCGGACTGAAAATGAATGTATCGGACAAGTCACTGAAACGGGTCATGAGCCTTTTATCAGCGCTGCACTCACCGACAATATCTGCGCTCTCTGACAAGGGGTGGTATGCGCTTGAGGTGATGATCAACGAAAAGACCGTCAGAGACCTCATTCCGAAACTCAAGAAAGCAGGGGCATCGGGTATTGTCGAGTATCCGCTGAACAAGGTTATCCCCTAACCCGTATTCTTCATAAATTCACGGATGAATACGGCATCTGCCGTATTTTATGATCAATGGATGAACAATATGGGCTAACCCGGTAACTCCTTAACGTGAAGAGTGCAAAATCCCCTCCTTTATAAGGAGGGGTTGGGGAGGTTTAAATATTTTTTCAAAATACCCCACCAACCTCCCCTTGTAAAGGGGAGGACTTTTCGCCGGGTGGCTGCCACTTGAAAACCGGACATTTCTGCTTTGCCTTGACAAACCTGTCGTTTTCCCTTGACAATGGATACCCTTTTTGGTACAAAATTAAGTATGAATAGTATACTGCACATAAGAAAACAGGTGTTGCTTCTTATTGTGGCACTGTGTATGACTGCTTTTGGAACAGTATCTGCCCAGGAGACTGTCAAAGATACGGTAGCGAAAGAATACAAGGAAGTTAAGGACATTTGCCCGGCCGTAAAACAGGTCCTGAAAAATGGCCTGGATACAAAAGAAACCGTGAAATCCAGTATTGAACTGGGTCACGATGCCTGTCTCGTCGTACGCTGCGCAATCGAAGGTGGCGGCAATATCGAACAGGTCATTGTTGGGGCGCTTGCCGCCGGTGCAACTTCTGACGTCTGCTCCCGATGTGCGATTTTAGCAGGGGCAAGTCCGGCAGAGGTTGCAAAGGCCCTCGAGACCGGACTGGGTTATTCACCACCACTTGCTGCCGGACTGCCAAGCATTGAGATAGGGCTGCCCGGTGATGCGAGGGGCGGTGGAGTAATGAGCCCTTCTACCTTTTAATTTTCCTCAATAGCTCAATCATTTCCTTCTCTCAACTCTATGAATAATATTGGTTAGTCTTTCAGCTGTGTTTCTACGTATTGGGCCAGAACCTCGTGGATTTTCGTCGGCGTGGATATGCCGTAATAGAAATCTATGATGACATGGGCTATTTCATGGGCCAGGACACCGATGTCCACGTCCCTTACCGAGATATACAGAATCTTGTCCTTTGGCGCATAGAACGCGATATAGTCAACACTTCTCCCGTATTTGTTTTTGTATACCGCCTGAACTTCATCTTCGGAAGGCAAAAGGATGATCGTAAATTTGACGTCTCTGGGGAACATCTCGAGAATGGTTTCTACCCGTTCAATGATCACATCGACTTTATTCCCCACCTCATCTTCAACGGTGATGCTGGGTCTGTTTTTCAGGAGATAGGAGAGACGGCCAAGGGAAAGTTCTTTGTTGAATTTACGGACCAGGTCTTCGCTGTTATAGACGATTGTAGTAAAGCGCGATTTCAGTTCATGGGCCCATGAGATTGAAGAGACCGAAGAGATGAAGAGAATTATCAATACTACTCTGCAGATCTTTCCGTGCATGGGGTATCATCTTGGAAGCATCATTCTTGTTTCACCTTGAAACGGTCCAGGATTTCATTCATCTGTTTGTTTAACCCCTGGGCCTTCTTCAGATTGCCGGGCGCCTCCTTGCCGCAATCTGTCTCGTCCAGGATTCGGGAGGTGTCTGACAAGGTACTCTCCATGTCCGCATTCATTTGTTTCAAATCTTTCAGGGTTGCGGAAAGCATCATGATGAGCCGGTTTATTTTTTCGGCAAGCTCCTTGCCTTCATCTTTGTTCCGCAGCCATATCTGGAAAGCGAAATTTCCGCTGATCATATCTTCCACAGACTTCTCGAACCGAAAGAGGGGACCTGCGAAACGATGGGTAAGGAACATCGACAGGACCACGACAAGAAGTCCTCCTGTGACTATGAATATCAAGTGGGCGCTCAGGATCTCTTTCAGGAGCATCAAGGGTGTCTGCCCGATCTTTACGTTGTAGTTGTCATATACGATAGTCAGCGTATCCGCTGAAAGGAAACTTAAGATTGCCGTGAACAGAATGCTTCCCAGAACGACAAAGATAAAAAAACTGAATATGTACTTCCCCTGCAGGTCTTTTTTGATGAAATAGTTTCTCCTTCTCCATGTTCTCTTCATGAAAGACCCCCTATTTTTCCCCTGCGACCGGAATTTTTATCGTTGCTTTGCTCTTCAGGTCAGCAATCCATTCATTGATCAGTCTTTCTTTTTTCTCTTCAACGAGCATGGTTTTTATCTTTTCTTTTTCTGATTCAGAAATCGAACGGGAAGGGCCGGGTTCGACCTTATCAAGCCTGATCACCAGATACTGCTCGCCGACTCTTATCGGCGCGGAAGTTTTGCCCTCGGACAGGGAAACGACAGCGTCCTGCAGGTTCTGTGAAAGATCGTCGAAGTCTGCCACCTTTGTTTCGCTCTTCCGGTATTTCCCCTCCTGTGCTTCTTCTGCAGTGTCGGAGGTAGCGATGGTTAGGTGAAAGCGCTTTGTGAGCAATGCAAGTCGCTGGTTGAAATCCTCATCACTTATGGAGAAATCAAGGGAAGAGAATTTTCTGTCCATAAGTGTCTTGGTCAAAGATTGCTCATAGAAATTCTGTATGGACTTTCTGAACGATTCTTCCTTGTCTATGCCCTGTTTCTGGGATTCCTGTATGAGCAGCTCCTTTACGATGAGGTCGTTGATAAATTCACTCTTCGATTCTGCACCGTAAGGACAGGAGGAATAGAGCTTGTTGAATTCATCAACCGAGATAACCCTCTCATTCACCGCAAGCGCGGTGTCCTGCGAGGTTTGAGGTTTGCTTCTCAATTCATATGCGATGATTGCGGAAAGACCCAGTACGATGATAAGGATATAATAGATATACCGCATATACTACCTCCATTACAAGTATAGCAGGGAGGCCTGAAAAAGTCATAAAAAACGGGATAATCGCCCTGGTGATACGAAATTTTCACAACGGTACCCCGGCAAGCAAATGCCTTAAGATCGTCGTTATCCGGCTTGACTCCCGTATCAAGTACGGGACAGGCTCACAATCCGGAACCTAATGAAAAGACTGGATTCCGTCCTCCGACTTGATCGGGGGATCGAGTCGGGAAATAACAAATACCAGAGGTTCATATGTCCCCTCCCTTGAGGGGAGAGGTTGGGGAGAGTGTTAATTTATACACAGACACTAACTAAGGTAAAAACTCAAGAAATAGTTTTAATTTAATGTCGCAACTATCGGTATATTTTGTTTTTTCTTGACTTTATGGTAGATTTTTTATAGTGTGTATGTTAGTATTTTTACTATAAAAATATCATAAAATGAGTATCTTAAGGATTATGGCACAAAGAATACTATTATTGATGGCATTCCTGCTTCTCCCCTCCACGGTTTTATGTGCTGCCGATCTTTTCGCAATCCGGGCTGCTGATGCCACTGATCAGAAGATCGTTATGGAGAGAAAAGGTCCCCCTCCGGAAAATACCCTGAAACAGATGGGGGCTTTTAAGATCAGGAAGAATGCGGAGCGGCTTGCTGAGGAACTTGAACTGGATGGGATGGAACCTGTTGTTCTGGCAGGCGTTACCAATGAAAATGAGGAAATATACAGAGTATATATCCGTGAGCAGGGAGGGGTGACGCACACGGACAAACCGCCGCAAACAATCGTGAAAAATATAGCAGCAGAGGATACGCAAGACTCACTGCCTCCGGAAACACCCCGGAAACTCGTGCAGGATCGGGTCGTAGAAGAAGAGAACCTGCTTTTGGTTGTGAGGAACTTCTCCAGGAAGGCAGACGGAGAAGAATTTTCAGAGAATATGGAAAAAGCCGGGTATCTGGTGATAACGAGAGAAATACCCTCCGGGAACGGGCAACCTACCTATGTTGTCTCTGCGGGAAAACCTCGGGTGCAGCCGGGCAGCACTGTTCCCTCCGGGGAGGCCGCAATGACCTCTCAGCCCGTCGTAACCGCAAAGACTGAGCCTCCTCCCCCTTCACCTGACATAATACGGGAAACTCCAGGGAAAGCGGTCTCAGAAGAGTTGCCGGTCGGGACGCCAAAGGAAAGGGTTTCAGGAGATGTCTTTGGAAAAAAAGGGGGGTTCGTGCACCCCTTCCTCTCGATTACCGAGTACTATACGGACAATGTCTTTTACAGCAATGATAAGAAGGATGATGACTTTATCACCGTACTCTCGCCCGGTATCTGGCTGGCAGTCCCCCACGTGTATGAAAAACTGCTCAGAATTGAAACTTCAGATATTTCCCCCGGTGGGTTCTCCCTCAGCAGATACAAGCCGGAAGAATTTAAGCGATATCAGGCATATCTCTTTTATAATGCCGATATCGAGAAATTCGCAAAACATTCATCAGAAAACGCCGTGAACCACAAGTTTGAGGGATTCTTTCAATATAACCTGCGCGGCGGACTCTCGTTCGAAGTCATGGACCAGTATATAGATTCACACGATGCCCGGGGGAGCGGTATTTACGCTGAGCTCGACAAGTTCAGAACGAACCTCGCAAATTTTATCGTGAAATATGCGATAAGCGAACGGTTCGAACTCAGGGTCGATTCTTCTTACTTCCTCGTGAATTATGATAAGGCACGAAATAATTACCGGGATCGTCATGACTGGTCCCTGGCAGCCTATACGTTTTATAAGGCCACGCCGAAGACGAGGTTCTTCATAGAATATGAATATGTCGATATTACCTATGAGAAGAATATCATTTCAGACAGTCAGGAACACCACTATTTCGGCGGGATACAGTGGGATATCACTGCAAAGTCGAAAGGAAGCATAAAAGCAGGATACGGAACGAAGGATTTTGCGTCGACGACAGAGACGAACAATGACTTTATCTTCGAGGCGCAGATTGACCACCACTTCACCCCCAAAACGTCTCTCATGCTGAAGGCATCAAGAAGAACTACCGAGACTGATATTTCCACGACGGATTTTGTTGTCTCTGACACCATTGAACTGGAGTATCTTCAGAGAATCACCGCAAAGATAACCGCTGATATCAAGCTATCGTACACCCGTGATGCATACAAGGATGAATTTACCTATGGCGGGAGAACCGCTCCACTTAATGATGATTATTACTATGGCGCCTTTGCGCTGCAATATAAGTTCAGGGAATGGCTGTTTGCTGATGCCGGATATATTTTCCTGAAGAGAGACTCGAGTTTTTCTGATTTCGACTATACCACAAATGCTATATTTTTCAGAATTACCGGATCATTATAGCCTCCTGGCATGGGAATACAGCCTCACTCTTTCGAAGCGGCTTCAGACAAAGGCATTCATTTGTTTCACTTTCGCTTGCCTTATATTATAATTAGAGTATGAGTAAGTATGCTTTGATCTTCTGCCTGATTCTGAGTATTTTGGCGGGTGGCAATGCATTCGCCCAGGATTACCGGGTAGGGGAAGGAGATGTCCTGAAAGTCACGGTGTATGACCATGACGATTTGACTACAACATCCCGGGTGAGCGGCGACGGGTTTATTGACTTCCCTCTCATAGGCCACCTTGAGGTCAAGGGACTGACAATAACTCAAATTACGGACAAAATATCCTCACTCCTTTCTGACGGATATGTGGTGAAACCCCAGGTTACGATATTCATTCAGGAATTCAAGAGCAAGAAGGCATTTATCATCGGAGAGGTCAAGAACCCCGGGCTCTATGTCCTTCCGGGGCAGACTACATTCCTCGCGCTGCTCTCGGAAGCGGGCGGCCTGAACAAGGATGCAGGTGATAAGGCGATTATCAAGCGAAAAGCAGGTACATCGGACAATCAGGAAGATATTATCACGGTCGACCTCAAAGACCTTATCGAAAAAGGCGACACATCCCTGGACGTTATGATTGCGGATGGCGATAGTGTCTATGTGACAAAGGCCGGGGTTTTCTATGTAACAGGAGAAGTGAAAAAACCCGATGCCTATAAGTGTGATGAGGTGACTACCGTTATCAAGGCCATAACCATGGCGGGCGGATTCAGCGATAAAGCTTCAAAAGGCAGAGTGAAAATTGTCAGGAAAGTGGACGGGAAAGAAGAAGTGCTCGAAAAAGTGAAAATGGATGAACCGGTGCTGCCCGATGATGTAATCATTGTCCCGGAGAGTTTCTTTTAAGGTATGGAAGAGCGGGAAATACACCTGCGGGATTACCTGAAGATCATCTATAAGAGAAGATACACTGCGCTTGTGTTTTTTCTCATCGTGTGCGCAATTGTTATTATCGGCACCCTTTCGACGACCCCGGTCTTTAGGGCGACAACGAAGGTGCTTATAGAAAAGGTAGAGCCCTACAACCTGACCATGATGTCCCCGTATTACTCGCCCTACGACCCCGAATACTATGAAACACAGTATCAACTGGTAAAGAGCAAGGCTGTGGCCCAGAAGGTTGTCTCCATGCTTTCGCTCGAAACCACCTATGCATCCTATTTCAAAGACAGCGAAAAACTGCTTGGCAGCAGCGGGAGTAACGCAGCGGACATCCTTGCCGATATCGTCAGCGGAGGCATTGTCGTCGCCCCTGTCAAGAACAGCAAGATCGTTGATATCAGTTATCTCTCGACAAACCCGGAATTTGCAACCCTGATCGTCAATACCGTTGCCAAGGCATATATTGAGGAAATTCTGGATATGAAAATGAGCGCATCACGATATTCCCTGGAGTGGATGACTAAAAAAGCGGAAGAGGAAAAGATGAAGCTTGAAAAGTCAGAGAGGGCCCTTCAGGAATATATGAGAGCGCATGATATTGTGACCCTCCAGGACAAGGTTGCCATTACTCCCGAGAAACTGTCCGAGTTCAATACACAGCTGATGAGGGCGGAGACGAAACGGAAAGAGATCGAATCACTGTATAATCAGGTTCTGAGTGTTACCAAAAACCTCAGGGAGGCAGAAACAATACCTGCCATTGCTTCAGAGCCGACCGTCCAGTCGCTTCGCGGGCAGATCCTCAAGGCAGAACAGAATACCGAAGAACTCTCAAAGAAATACGGAAAGAAGCATCCTTCCATGATAAAGGCTGAGGAAGAATTGAGGGGCCTCCAGCAGAAACGTGAACAGGAGATCAGAAGGGTAATCAATTCGATCAGAAATGAATATGAACTCGCAAAAGCGAATGAATCAAGCCTCCGGAGGACCCTGGCGGGCACGAAATCAGAGGCGCAGAGCCTCAATGAAAAGTTTATCGAGTTCGGCGTACTGACCAGGGAAGTTGAAACGAACAGACAGCTGTACGATGCGCTTATCAAGAAAATAAAGGAACAGAGTGTTACCGAAGAGATACAGACAGTGAATGTATGGGTCGTGGAAAAGGCGGAAAAACCGCTCTCCCCTGTAAAACCGCGAAAAGCCCTTAATATCCTCCTCGGCATTATTGTCGGACTTTTTGGCGGGGTCGGCCTTGCCTTCTTTTTCGAATATCTCGACAATACCATCAAAACACCCGAGGACGTTGAGGACCGGATCGGGGTACCGGTTCTCGGAACAGTTCCCCTCATGGAAAGGAAAGACGAGAACATAGAGGAAATCGTCTTTAAGGAACCGCAGAACATTTTCGCGGAAAGTTATAAGACAATCCGAACAGCGATACTGCTGTCGTCTGCCAATAGACCGCCCAAGAACATTCTTATCACCAGTATGGGGACGGAAGAGGGCAAGACCGTAACCTCGGTGAACCTTGCGATCACGATTGCCCGTTTAGGGTATTCGGTGCTCCTTATAGACGGTGATCTCAGGAAACCGAGGGTCCACAGCGTCTTCAACCTGAACAACCTGAGCGGCCTGAGCACGTATCTTGCCGGCACCACTTCTGATATAGAGACATTGCTGAAAAGCCCGATTATGAACCTGAGCGTTATCCCTTCCGGACCTGTCCCTCCGAATCCGTCGGAACTCCTCGGCTCGAACAGAATGCAGGAATTGCTGGAGATTCTGAGCGAGAGGTTCGATATGATTATCTGGGATTCTCCTCCCCTTATGACGGTAACGGACGGACTTATTTTAAGCAGAATTCTCGACGGTACTATTCTTGTAGTGAGAGCAGGCAAGACAACGTATGATACCGTAATGCGGGGACTCAGCTACCTGAGAGGAAGACGCGCAGACGATTCCACCTCTCATTTGCTCGGAGTTGTCATTAATGGGTTCGATATCAGGAACAGCGAGCACGTCTATTATAAGTATTATAATACCTATCCTGCTCCCCGAGAATCAGGAGAAGTCAAACAGTAGGTCTCTCTTCGCAAGCGCATCCCGGCGCTTCTCTTCTGCAAAGAACGAAATGGTGAAGGAGAGAAAATGCAGAGAACGGATATGACAGGCTTTTCCCTCTTCGTCTTCCTCCTGATTTTTTCCCCTCTCGCCTTCGGTACTGTCGAGCATTGGTCTCTTGCCGTTATGGAAACGGTTTCATTCTCTGCGTTAGTTGTGCTCCTGCTCAGAAGCATCAGGGACAACAAGGCTCCTCTGTACCAGATACCGGGGATTTTCCCGTTCTGTCTCTTGTTGCTCTTTATTGCGGCCCAACTGGTCCCCCTTCCATCAGGACTTATCAGGGTTATTGCTCCTTCCACGTATGACCTTTATGCCAATACCCTTTCCCCATTTACCCCGGTCGGGTGGATGTCCCTCTCCATAAACAAAAAAGCGACGCTCGCGGAGTTCTTCCGGATGGCGTCCTATGGAGCATTCTACATTCTGACTATACAGCTGCTTGCCAGGAGAGAATACCTCAGAAGAACGATTATGATAGTCGTGATTTTCGCATCGATACTCTCGTTCTTCAGCATTCTCCAGCATATCCTCTCAAACAACAAGATATACTGGATCAGGAAACTGACCCTCGGCGGATCGCTTTTCGGCCCCTATGTCAACCGGAACCATTATGCCGGACTTATGGAGATGGTATTTCCCCTCATCCTGAGCCTTTTCCTCTTCTATAAACCGCAGGTCAGGTACAGTACTCTCCGTGAAAAGATTACCAGAATGTTCAATCTTCAGAAGACGAATATTTATCTTCTCCTCGGTTTTGTTGCGGTGCTTGTTGCCACTTCGGTTTTTCTCACTCTTTCAAGGACCGGAATCGTAAGCCTCAGCGTATCACTGATATTTTTCGGAGTAATGTTCCTGTTCAGAGGCGCGGACAAGAAACAGGGGATTATCATTATCGCGATCTGTATCCTTGTGGTGCTCTCGGTCGGATGGTTCGGATGGGACCCGATCTTCGAACGGTTCGAGAAGATCAGAAATCCTCAGGGCGATATCACCGAACAGAGGCTCATCGTCTGGAAAGACAGCGGGAATATCATCAGGGATTACCCTGTATTTGGCACAGGGTTCGGCACTTTCCAGTATATCTATCCAAAATACCGTACCCTTAAAGGCGACGCGCTTGCAGATCATGCCCATAATGATTATATTGAGCTTCTTTCCAACGGAGGTGTCCTGGCGCTTCTCCTCGGCGGATGGTTTTTCGTTGCGGTTGTGTACCGGTCTTATGCCGTTTTTCGCAAAAGACATGAACTCTATTGCCTCTACCTTTTCATCGCTTCCCTTACCGGGATTATCGCAATCCTCATCCACAGCATTACTGATTTTAACCTCCAGATCGGGGCCAACGGGTTATATCTTGCATTCCTGTCCGGCCTGGCTGTATCGGCTGCGAATACGAGGATGCACGAAGGACTGAACGATACGTATCTGCAGAGGGGGAAGTTCCCTGTTCGCACAGGGGCAGTGATAGCTGCACTCTTTCTTCTTTCATGTCTCGTATACCAATCAGGCGTTGTTGCCGGGAAGGTTTATTTCTCAGCGGTAAAAGATACAAAACTTAATGCGCAAACGGATCTGAATGGAATCGAGTCAGTCAGGAGCAAGGCAAGAACAGCAAGCCTGCTGGATCCTCTCAATGCTGAATATCAGTATGCGCTCGCAAATACCGAGAGACTGCTCTCAAATAAGGACACCGCATTTGAGTACTATAAAAGGGCAGTGTCCCTGAACCCGACGAACGGTGAGTATCTGCAGCGGCTTGGTCTTCTCCTGGCGGAGCAGGGGGAATACAGAGCAGCTGACGCCCTGCTCAGGGCAGGGATATCGTACGACATCAACAACCCGGCGCGGTATAAACGCTACGCACTCTGGCTTTTCGCACGGGGGGAGAAAGAGGAAGGGATCAGCAGAATGAAACAGGCAATTACTCTCGAACCACAAAAAACGAGAGACAATATAGCCCTCATGGTTCTCGCCGGACTGAAGGATGTTGAGATTGAACAGTCACTCCCGGAAAGCGCTGAAGCCTATATCCTGTTTGCCCGGTATCTCCACAAGACCCATAACGACGTTATGGCAGAGCAGGCATATCATCGCGCATTTAAATATGTGCTTGGCGAAAAACCGGCGAGAAAATCTTTTTTTCAGGAGATATATGCCTTTCATATGGCAAAGAACCGTTTCGAACGAGCGCTTGAAGTTATGCTGAAAGCAAAACAAGTCTTTCCGAACGATGCAGGGATATGGATTGCAACCGGCACTGCATATGAAAAGGCCGGCATCAGGACTAAAGCCATTGATGAATACAGGGCTGCACTTTCTCTCGATCCGAAAAACAAAGAAGCGAGGAAAAAACTTGAGGCACTCTTAGCCAGAGACGATAAACCATGAATATACAACAGGAGGTGCAGTAATGGTTGAACTAGGACAGATTCACAAACCGGAAGCCGGGAACTTTGCCGGTAAGAGAAAACTCTATTGTGTCGCAAACATGTATTCCCTTGAAGACGCACCCGAAGAATACACGGACCTTCTCAGGAAATACTGGGATCAGGCGATAGCGCAGATAGAGAAGATGGAGACAGCCGGGAAGATAAAAAAGATATTCTGTGAAATCATTACAGGGACGGATGACGATTCCCTCGCTGTCCTGTCCCGGATAAATGAACGGATACCTCAGATTATCAAAAAGAAAAGCGAGGAGGGAGGGGTGCTTATCCCCCTTGAGGATCAGGATATCATAGGCCCGTTTACCGACTGGGGGAATTGCCTCAGAGTGATATATACCCATGAGGTTTTTACAAAGCTGATTGAATATTATACGGAGAGTGCAACCAGAAGACTTGATCATATGATCGAAGTGATCGATAAAAACCTCTCCGAAGCTGAAGCAGGCCTGCTGATCCTGAAGGACGAAGACAGGGCTAAACTGCAATTCCCTAAGGACATTGAGGTTTTTCTCATCACCCCGCCGTCATACGATGATATCATGCGGTGGTTCAGGGAACGGATGATGAAGCGGGAGAAAAAAGAGGAATAGTATTTCAGCCCGGAACGCAGGGCTATGGCTCAATTTCTGAAGCCAGCTAAACTACCTTTGTCTCTGTCCCTGCTGTTATCTGACTGCAATGTTTTCACTCAATTCATACTTGAGACCTCCGCTTCGTCTTCGGTCTCATCGAGGTTGCCCGTGATCCGGATTCAGAAATTGAGCCATAGCCCTCTATTGGACAGGAATGTGTGTAGGGTGAAATTAAATGAGCAGCTGGTTCTCCCTCGAACGGGATTCTCCGATGTTCGTCACATAGATCGCCGCCCGGCTGCCGACAGGGCATTTCGCTTCGCAGATCCCGCATCCTGTACAGAGATCGAGGTCGATATGCGGTTGTTTGACAATCAGGGTTTTTCCGTCTCTTCCTTCCACTGCGACTTCCTCCAGCCATATGGCCTTGGGAGACGTCGGGCACATCTCTTCGCAGACAATGCAGGGGACCGCGTGGGCGTAAGGGAGGCACCGGCCCTTGTCGATCATGGCCAGCCCTATCTTCACTTTCATCTTTTCCTCAAGCGGCAGTTTTCTGATCGCACCGGAAGGACAGACCTGGCCGCAGAGGGTGCAGCGGTATTCGCAGTGTCCGATTCTCGGAATAAGCCGCGGAGACCAGATGCCTTCAAGTCCTGATTCAACAAGGGTTGGCTGAAGGCCGTTGGTTATGCATACCTTCATGCACTCGCCGCATTTCACACATCTCCTGAGGAAATCCTTCTCCTCAAGCGCTCCGGGCGGCCTCAAGAGGCGGGGGTCGGAGTATCCGGTTTTTGAAAAAGGCGCTGACCTGAATAACGGGACAGCAAGAACCCCTGAAAGCGCTGAGACCATGACCTGTCTCCTGCCGAGGTCCAGGGACTGTGTTTCCGGCCTCCCGAACCCGAAACTGACGGCGTTCTGAGGACAGATATCGTCACAGTTAAAACAGGCAAGACATTCGGTATTTCTCCAGGTCTCGCTTTTTTCGGACAGGGCACCTCCCTGACAGGCATTCGCGCACATTCCGCAACCCGTGCATCCTTCACTCACCTCCCGTTTCAGGAGGGAATACCGGGAACAGAGACCGAGCAGCGCGCCGAGGGGGCAGAGGTATTTGCACCAGAATCTTTTCTCGAACAGGTTCAGTCCGAGGATGAGGAAAAATATGCTGCCGATAAAAAAAGCCTGCAGAAAGTATGGCTGTCGAAAAGCGAGCAGAGAGTTTTTCAGAAATCCATACACTGCTTCTGACGGATTCACCACTGCCGGGATATCCGTATGGTAAATTGTATCGAATACTCCCCTGATTCCATAGTTCAGCATTGGGTAGATGCTTAAAGAGAGCGATCTGATCAGGAGTGAGAGGGGGTCCATAATTCCGGCCAGCTGAAGGGTAAAGACCGAGGATGAGAGAAGCACGATAAGGATGAGATACTTTATCTTGTGCCAATTGGGATGCATTGGGCCGGGCTGATGTTTTTTAAATGATCCCACAACAGTATTGAGCGTTCCGAGAGGACAGATCCACCCGCAGAATACCCTGCCGAGGACGACAGTCACGAGGACCGTGACAAGAGAGAGAAAAAATGCCGCAGGTATTCCCCCCCCGTGCGAAGCGAAGAGTGTCGCGAGAAAAATAAGCGGATCGAAGTCGAGGAACAGCCTGACGGGATAACCGAGGGTATCATTCCCCTTCGATTCAGTCTGGAGAAAGAGAAAGAGGAACAGGAGCAGGAAAATCCCCTGCGAAATCCTCCGGAGATATTTTTTAGACATTCAGTTTTCTGATCTTCATTTTCGAGAGGTCCATATTCCCTATGCCTATGGAGGCTCCTGCCTTAACATATGACAGATCAGCGCCCTGCATGCCGAAAAGGGTGGCGCCGTAAGCATCTACCGCAACCTGATCGACTCCTGCAATCACCGTGTCGAGTCTCTTTACATCTTTCAGGTTCCCCCCCTGCGGACCGTTTGCCGTGAGAATGCGTACGGCATCAAGTACCGTGAGTGTTGGTTTAATCACCAGACAAAGATCGGCAAGACTTTCTCCGATCTTCTGGTGGATGCTCCCGCGGTTTCCGCCCATGACGCCCATCCAGTTCTTCATCGCCATGGTGAGTCTTGCGAGACCATGATGTTTCGCAACAGGAACATTAATGATCTTGTCTGTTTCGAAAATATCCCTGTAGAGCGGCCAGGTTTTCAGCGCCTGTCCTTTTATCGGGATGTCCCTGAACCTCCTGTCATCGATGAAACTGACTTCCGCGCCGAGGGCCGACACGGCGTCTGCTATCCCGCTCTGTTTATAACACCTCCTCGGATCATTGCACGTCCTGTCGAATACCTTGACCTTTTTTGCCCCTGCTTCGAAACAGAGCTTCACGATTGCTGCGACGACTTCAGGATTTGTATTGGCTGCCTGCTCCGGCAGCCTGTCCCAGCCTATATTCGGCTTGACGACGACCACATCACCACGGGAGATGAATTTCTTCATGCCGCCGATTGCATTGATCGCGGCCTTTGTAATGGCTTCCGGTGATTTTCCGGCGCCCTGCGCAACTACGAGATCATACTGGTCCGCTGCCCATACCGGTGTCAGGCTAGAGAACCGTTCACCGGCGAGCAGCCCGCAGCCTGCTATTGCTGCTGACTTGAGAAACGTTCTCCGGTCCATGCGTGCCTCCTTATAGCTGATCCTTCAGCCCTTTCTAGTCCATACCGACGTTCTTCCCAGAAGGGAAAACCCGATGAAACCACGCACCTTCAGCTTTTCTCCTTCGAGTTTAATCCTGCAGGAATATGTTTTTCCGTTCTGCGGATCATATATCTTTCCCTCTTTCCACTCGTCTTCCCCGCTGTACGTGAAGCCCCAGAGGATCGGCAGCCCTAAAAGCTTCCGGCTTCTCATCGTTTCATCAGGGTTTTTCTTGTCGACTTTTTCTTTGCCTTCTTCGTCTTTCGGATTCTTAAGCCATACAATTTTTCCGCAAAACAGCTCATCGCATTTATAGATTTCGACAAATGATTTGTCTCCTTCCGTGACCCATTCGCCGAGAATGGCATCAGGACTTCCGGCGAAGACGGGAGAGGCGGTGAACAGCATAAGAACAGCGCTGATAAGAAACAGTTTTTTCATTCTCTTCTCCTTTTATTGTGCAACGAGCCAGTCTTTCGCTGTTTCGAGGTCAGGAAAGACCGGCACATTTCTCCCTGAAAATCTCATGACCGCTTCATAGACGATCTTCTTCAGCCCGTCTATCCCCACAACCGCAGCGGCCCTAACATGCGGTTTGTTCGCGTGTACAAATTCTTTCATGGCCTGCGTCACCTCCAGATTGTATCGTGTGCCGGTCACATCTGTGAGGGTGAGAAGCGAGCGGGGAGGCTGTACCCTGATGGTCTTCTCAGCGTCGCCGATGGTTTGCAGTACTTCTTCAGCGCTGCACTGTGAAAAATCCAGAAGCAGAAGCCTGCGGCTTTGGTGTTCTACAAACCTGACCCGTTCCCTCATCTCATTCTCTTATTATATTTTATCCTTTATTAATTGCAATATCTAACCCAAATTATGCATACACTGAATATAAAATACTGTGCCCGCCGTATTCATCCCGAAAGTAATATCTTAAGGGTTTGTCATTCCCCGACTCGATCGGGGGATCCAGTCTTTTCAAGGGGCCTGGATCCCCCGGTCAAGCCGGAGGATGACAACACAAGGCTTTATGGACAGACTCATCTGCCATATTCCGTGATCAGCGTGTGAATAATGTCTCAAAGGAATTTTCTGGTGGGTTTTTCGAAGGCAGAAAACACTCACCTTTTGCAAAGCCAGGGAATTCTTTGTTCTGCAATTCACCTGCTCACATGACAAAAAGAGAAAATGGTTATAAATAGCTCCTCCTACATATTCGGTTGATCTTGTGTATATTTCGCAAGCTCTTTTTTCAGGTCTTTTATTTCCTCTTTCAGCTCCATCATCCTCAGTTCCCTGCCGACCGCCATTTCATAAAAATCCTCAAGCTCCTTAATTCTCTTCTGTACTTCAGCTTCTGCTTCTTCCCGTTTTCTGTATTCTTCCACTTCACGCAATGCCCTCATTATCGAGGGAACAAGACGTGGAAGGTTCTGCTTCAGCACATAATCCGTTGCGCCCTTTTTCACTGTTTCGACCGCCTTCTCTTCGCCCATCGTGCCTGTAACAAAAATGAAAGGGAGGTGAGGAAATTTTTCTCTTACAAGAGAAAGCGCGGTGATCCCGTCAAAGGAGGGAAGGGTGTGGTCTGCAAGGATCAGGTCATAGGAGTTCTCTTCGAGGGCGCTCATAAACTCAGCGCGGGTTGCCGCATTCACCACTTCAACGGTGATGCCTCCGGCAAGAAGAGTTTCCCTGATAAGTTCAAAATCGTTCGGATTATCTTCGAGGTGCAGAATTTTTAATGGGGTTTCCATATTCCTCCTGAAAAGTTCGCGTTCAACGGATATCAGTGCTTATATTTCCTGATGAGATGTTTTCGGCAACGTGAAATAGAAAGTCGCCCCTTCATCGACTTTTCCTTCAGCCCAGGTTTTCCCTCCGTGTTTCTGGATAATCCTTTTCACATTGGCAAGCCCGATCCCTGTTCCCTCAAATTCCTCTGGTCTGTGCAGACGCTGAAAGACACAGAAGAGTCTGTCCGCATATGTCATGTCAAACCCGGCGCCGTTGTCCCTGATGAAACATACGAACTCCTCTTCATTGGATTCGCAACCGATCTCTATCCTCGCCTGCGGTGTTGGTTTCGTAAACTTCACTGCGTTTGAAATAAGGTTGGTGAACACCAGCTTCAGCATCGGGCGGTCTCCTTCCACCTCCGGCAGGCGGGCGAACTCCCAGGTAATGTCTCTCGCGGCAGTCTCATCCTTCAGATTGTTTAACACCTCCTCAAGCAACTGGTTGAGGTCGACAGGAGTTTTCTTCACTTCTGAACGCCCTGTCCGTGAGAATGAGAGGAGGTCGTCTATCAGCTTTGCCATATGTTTTGAAGAATCAGAGATCACTTTCAGGTAGTGTTTCCCCTTCTCGTCAAGGGTATCCGCTGCAGTTCTGTTCAGGAGGTCAACAAAACCGGCGATATGCCTCAGCGGGGCTCTCAGGTCGTGCGAGACAGAGTAGCTGAATGCCCCAAGTTCTTCGTTGATTTCTTTCAGCTGTTTATTGGCATTCTCCAACTGAGAAGTCCTGTCCCTGACGAGTTCTTCAAGCTGTTCTTTGTGCTGCACTAATTCTTTTTCCACATGTCTGCGTTTTTCTTCCACTTCCATGTTTTTGAGCGCATAGGCAATATCGCCTGCCACTTCTTCGAGCAGCTTGATTTCCCCCGCATTAAAAAAAGACACCTCTGCTGAACAGAGAAACAGGAAGCCGGAAGCCTTCCCGCTGATTCTGAACGGGAACGCTGCATAGGAACGGCAGCCCTGGTTTTCTGCCTCTGCGCTCCATTGCCGCATTTCAGGATCATTCTGAATATCGTTGCATAGGTAAGAACGCCCGTGCCTGACAGCCTCCCCGAGCTTCCCTCTCCCCGCAACCATATCATGGACAAACATCCTCATTTTTTCTGAAAAATCTTTTGCGATTCCATCGAATGCAGCGATCGTGAGCGCTTCTTCCCCCTCCTGCTTTATCGCGATCCATGCGAACTTGAACTCGCCGAATTCGATGGCTATCCGGCAGATATTTTGAAAAAGCTGCTCTCTTGCAGGAGTCCTGATAATCGTCTGGTTCACTTCACTCAGCACCGCATAGAGGCGGTTTGCGTGATAAAGCCTTTTTTCCGCCTCTTTCCGTTCGCTTATATCTCTCGCTATGCTCTGATAATATCTTTTTCCGTCGATGTCGATTATCCGCGAACTCACTTCAACGGGGAATACCTTGCCGTCCCTGCTCTGGTGTATGGTTTCGAAGACCAGGCCGTTCTGTTCCTCAACCTCTTTCAGATCACCGTTCAGGAGCAGTTTTGTTTCGGGAGACCGCAGGTCCCGGAGGTTCATTTGACGAATTGTCTCGTGGTCGTATCCGTACGCAGCAACTGCGCGTTCATTGACATCGATAATCTTCCCGTCCCTTTCCGTGAGCAGGATGATATCATTTGCATAGCGTGTCAGATGCTCGTAGCGCTGCGCATAGACTTGCCTCTCATGTTCGGTCTCGTATTGTCTCCGATAGAGTTCTGCGGACTGATGCCGCCAGAAAAGAAGAACGCCAAGCCCTGATGCAAGTATCAATACGGATACGATTGTGGTGACAAAGGAAAACCGTTTTCCCATGAGAGCGAATACTTCTTTTTTGTCAATCTTGGCAACGAGAAACCATGGAGTGTCAGGAATCGCCCTGAGCGCTGCAAGCACCGGGACATTCCGGTAGTCTTTCCCTTCGACAATCCCCGTTTGCCCTCTGATTGCCATTGCTGCGGGTATCGCTGAAGTTTCTAACGAATAGCGTAGAGTGAGCGCAGTATCTTTCTGATGGCGGAGTTCATTCAGGAAAACGACCTCATTCCCCTCGCGGCATACCAAGAGAGTTTCGGCTGACTTACTGGGAGTCGGCCACGACTGAATCAGGGGGAAAAGATATTTTTCAGGATCGATACGCAGGAGGAGAACTCCCAGCGCATTTGTGCCGGTATCCCCCCCGGTCAAAACAGGCGCAAGCAGATCGATATGAATATCTTTCCCGTCCTGCCCCGTATGGAGACTGGAAAGAACCGGTTGTTTTTTATTCAATGCCTCAAATGCCAGCTTCAGGGCATGCCGGCCAATCTCTTTCCTGTTATCCGGAACTGATACAATCTGTCTGCCTTTGGTATCCAGAAGAAAGATCTGCTGATAGAGGTAATATTCTATGAACGAGCGCATCAGTGAGCGAAGCGCTTGTGTCGCTGCGGCAGCATTGTCATCCTCCAGTATCCTTTGAATGCCTTCCGCAAGAAAGCGATTATGCATAAGGAGTGTCGCATCCCCTACGCGCTCCTGTCTCCACTCTGTTATCTGCCGGACCTTGAGGTCTGCTACAGTAGACAGCCGTTCCTCTACTTCATGCCGTAATTGCTGTTTCTCCCCATGGTAATAAAGAGCCCCTGCTATGGCAATGCCTGCCGCTAAAAGGAGGAATATGAAAAGAAGAGAGAGGGGGAATTTCTGTTTTAAAGTTTGGACGGTTATCGTGTGATTTTCCTTCTCCTGCGATCCTCCTGTATATTCATTCGCTGTTTTCATGATTTCACCGTGTATTTGTCAGGATATCAGCCTCTGAATGGTGGGGATCAGTTCGTTATACATGCTGTTTTTTGAGATGAACGCGCTCGCTCCGGCTTCGATGGCGCCCGCCTGAAATGCCGGGACGTCATAGATGGTCAACATTACCACTTTGGTGTCAGGAAGTATTTTTTTGATCTGTTTTGTCGCCTCTATCCCATTGATGCCCGGCAGTTTAATATCCATCACAACCAAGTCCGGTTTCGTATGTTTGCAGAGTTCAACGGCCGCTTCTCCTGTGCTTGCGTCAAAGAAATCAGTATCCTCAAAGGTGCTGCCGAGCCATTTTCTCATTGACTGACGCATGCCTTCATGGTCCTCGACAATCAGGATTGTGCAGTGTCTTTTCTGTTCAGGAACAATTGCACCCATAAGAGGCTCCATAATTGCCGCGTTCTATCCCTGTCTGTTGCCTTGCGGACCGGCAAACGATTTTATCAATATGCTGGAGCAGGGATTTATTTTTACGTGCTGGGCGGTAAGCCATAAATCCTCCTCCCCCCGGATATGAGGATTACAAGAACTTCTTCTTAAAAAGGCTTCTTCTTATAAGTATCTGACAATTAACAGGGCAGAGTAATCAGGAAATCCCTGAGGCAAGGCTTCGAAAAACCTGAGAAGAAGCATCATTGCACATTGCTGATTGCGGAATGTGTTAAAGCGTTGTTAATCCTTCTTTGATGGCATATTTGGTGAGTTCTGCGATCGTATGGATGTCGAGTTTCTTCATTATCTGCTGGCGATGTGTTTCAACAGTCTTTATGCTGATGTCGAGATCGAACGCTATTTCTTTCGTCGATTTTCCCTCGGCGAAAAGCTGCAGTATTTCCCGTTCTCTCGGTGAAAGGAGTGAAAAGACCGACAGAGTTTCTTTTGACAGCAGATTCCTGTAGTCCTGTATCATGACGTCGGTTATAGCGGGGCTCAAATAAGAACGGTTCGACATCACTATTCGGATTGCGTTCGCCAATTCTTCAAAGGCGCAGTCTTTAAGCAGATAGCCGGATGCCCCGGCGTTCAGCATCTCGATCACAAAACGTTTGTCCGAATGGACGGAAAGGGCGATGACTTTGATCCGGGAATCCCGGCTGATGATCTGCCGTGCAGCCTCTATCCCGTTCATGTCGGGCATACTGATGTCCATGATCACAATGTCGGGTGAAAGTTCATGGGAGAGTTTCACCGTTGACCTTCCATCCTCAGCCTCGCCGATTACATCGATGTCCCTCTGGTTTACGAGGAGTGCCCGAAGGCCTTCGCGTATGATTTTATGATCGTCTGCAAGAAGAATTCTTATGCTCATTGTATCGATCCTCTATTCTTTCAACGGCACAACCATGGTCACTGTTGTCCCCTTTCCCGGTTCCGATGCAATTTCAAGCTTTCCTCCCAGCCTTTCAAGCCGCTCTCTTGTGCTGAACAGACCGAAGCTCGATGCTTTCATGATTTGATAATCCATATCGGATGCATCAAACCCTATGCCGTCGTCAGCGACTGAAACTTGAATATCATTGTCCTGCCTTCGTATCGAAAGGGTTGCATTCCCGGCTTTCGCATGTTTTGCAATATTCACGATCAATTCCCGCAATGAAAGGTACAAAAGGACCTTTGTGTTATCCGGTAACGGCTTGGGCTGCCTGTCGTCCTGAAAATGGAACATAATATTATACCTCTTCAATAGCTGCTCTCCTAACCAATCCGCCGCAGCCTCGAACCCGAGTTCATACAGAATGGGAGGACTGAGTTCGAAGGTGAGGGAACGGGTAGATTCGACCGACTTTTCGATGAGCTGACGCAGTTCTTTCAGCCGGCCCTGTATGTCCCTGTCATATACCGTGCTCTCGATTTCCGAAAGCATAATTTTTGCAAGAGCGAGATTCTGTCCGGTAAAGTCGTGCAGTTCATTCGCAAAACGGCGACGTTCTTCTTCGTCGATGAGGGCAATCTGCGAGGCAAGGGCGCTGAGCCGTGCCTGATATTGCCGGAGGATTTTCTCGCTTTCCCTCAGTTGGCCCTCGATCTGTTCCCGATCTTCGATTTCCCGCATGAGGTCCTCTGAAAGGTTCAGCATGGCGTTCTGCCGCAAAAGGATTTGATCATATGCCTTTTTCAGGGAATCTTCTGCTTTTTTTCTCTCTGACATGTCAGCAATAATTCCTATTAATCCGGCGGTATTTCCCCCCATATCGTTGAAGGTCCCTTTGCTGAACAGCAAGTCCCTGGTTCTTCCGTTCTTATCGGAAAGTTTCCATTCGTATGTCTGTATGCCGGGATTCCGGAATAATTCTTTATCCTGTTCGGAAAACTGGTCTGCTATCGCTTTTGGTTCCATTTCATGCACTGTTTTCCCGATTATGTTCTCCCTTTTTTTGCCGGTAAACTGTTCAAACGCCTCATTGCATCCAAGATATTTCCCTTGCAGGTCTTTGTAGAACACGGGACTGGGGATTGTGTTCAATAATGTCTCCAGAAATGTAAATTGTTCTTTGAATTTCTCTTCAGTCTTCTTTTGTTCGGTGATATCTTTCATAAGAGCCAGGACATGAACGCTGACTTTCTCTGTGCTGATTACCGAAGTGGAGATGGTTACCGTTCTCTTTTCTCCGTCTTTCCGGGTGATCTCCCAGGGTTCATTGTTGAGGTTGTCTCCTTCCCTCATGCGCTCCATTCTCTCAATTGCTTGCCTCTGCAGCTCCGGGTCAGGATAGAGCGTCTGATACCATCCTGACTCGTTGATCTCATCCATCGTATATCCGGTAATATCCTTCATGCGATTGTTCCATACGGTGAAATTTACATATGGATGCCCGGTGATATTCTGACAGACACAGATGCCCTCCGAGGCATTCTCGATGATCAGGGTATTCAAATGAGCTAAGTCACCAGGGAACTTTTTCGGGGGTATCATATCTTTTCTCCCCTGTCTCTTTGCGGATGTTTTTCTTTTAGTCATTTTCCTTATGCCTTGCAAACCTGCCCACTGTTGTTAAGTTTCCGACACCGGCCCCATAGAAGGGTCGACCCGATCAGGAGCGTTGTATTTCTTTGGCTGACCCAGTTTCTCAAGGAGGGCATTCACCTCTCTTTTGAGTTTAAGCATTTGATGTTCTCTTCCTATAAAAAGTCTGTTCAGCCTTTCAATCTCGTGCATCTTTGCCGTCAAAATATTCTCGGCTTTTTTGCGTTCGGTAATATCCGATATTACGCCTATGATCCCTTCCACCGAATTGCGGTCGCCGAGGATAGTCGCTTTGTCGATAATAACGTCCCGGAGTTCGCCGGATATATTCATCATCTTCCATTCATAATGATATGTGCCCGGATGCTCAAGGAGTTCCCGGTCCGATTCATAGTATCTTTCAGGAATCTCCATGGGTTCTCTTTCGTATACCTCAAACACGCTTTTCCCGATCATCTGATCCCCTTAGTCTTGCCCACAAATGTCTCAAATGCTTTATTGAATCCGGTATAGCGACCCTCTCTGTCTTTATAGAATACCGGAACGGGAATCGTATCAATCAGCGTCTTGAGGAATTTCGCCTGATCCTTTATTATTTCCTCTGCCAATTTATATTCGGTGATGTCCTGATGGTGGCCGATCAACCTTACCGCTTCCCCATTTTTGTCCCGCTCCACAACCTTTGCATGAGATCTGATCCACCGGTATTGACCGTCTTTTGTCTTCAACCGGAATTCATTTTCATGCTTGTCAGGTTTGGTCTCGAGATATTTCTCGGCAACGGCAAGGGCTTGCTCCCTGTCCTCAGGGTGCAGGAGGGCTTTCCAGTTCTCATGTGAAGCGGGGAATTCGAACGGCTCATATCCCAGCATGGTATACCATTTTTCACTGAAATAAAGCGTATTCTTCACAAAATCCCACTGCCAGATGCCTTCTGTTGTCGCGTCGAGTATTAACCTGAGTTCGTCGTAGCTTTTCTTCAACGCCTCTTCCATATCTTGACGATCGGTGATATCTGTGAGTAACCCGTGTATCCAGACTAGCCGGTTATTTTTATAGAGAGGACGACTGGATGTTCGCACCCAGCAGGACGCACCGTTTTTCTTGATCAGACGATACTCGCCCGGATATAAGCGGCCTGCCAGCACATCACGGAATTCTTTCATTATGCGGTCCAGATCCTCCGGATGAATTAATTCGGCAAAGTGGCTTTCCGATCAGCTCTGACGGAGTATACCCGAGGATATTTTTAATAACAGGACTGATATACAGAATAATTCCCTCAGGGCTTACTGTGTATATTGCATCATTGAGATTTTCAACCAGATACTGATATTTTTCCCGTGATATTTTTAGTTCTTCCTCTGCGTTCTGTTGCGCGGTAATGTCCTGAAAAATGCAATGCGTCCTCAGAAAATTGCCTTTTTCATCCCGCTTGATTTTTCCATGAAAGGAGAGCATTTTCCGCATGCCGTTTTTCTGAACCAGTTCCAGTTCAATGTTAGTTGCGGTGTTTGTTTGTTTGAACTGCCGGAAGCATTCCCCGAATTTTTCACGATATTCAGGAGTGAGGAAATCGTTGAAATGGCGGCCGACTACTTCTTTGCGCTTGTAGCCTAAAGTGTCCAGCCATATCTCATTGATATCGAGTATATTCCCGTTTCTGTCCAGAGATTGATAGGGAAGCGGCGAGTCTTCAAGGAAATCCCGAAATGTTTCTGTTTTGTGCGCCGATTTCTTTTTGGTTTTACCTTCCCGGAGGATTGTGTCCGCTCCTTCTTTGCTCTTTTCGAGTGCAGTCACTTTTCTTCTCAGCGACCTGAGTTCCCTGATCAACTCGTCTTTTGTCTTGCGCATATCATTCATCGTTTGCCTCCCTGTCCTTCCCATGGAAAACGACAAGAATACACCGGTCCGGTGGTTTGTATATTTATTTTTGCTAGATAAAGTATCGTAAAAAAACGAACCCTTGTCAAACCGCGGCACGAGATGCAGTGTATTTATGAAGTTCTTTGTGAAAGGATAATCAGGAAGGTGCTGACTCAACTACTTCCTCCTACTCTCTTTTCATAAAATTGAAAATAGTGTAAGTTATTATTGGAATTAACCAATCTGAAGAAGTCGAGATTTGTCCGACTAACATTGCAAAAAGAGTGTTAGCCAGTAACTATCTAATTACTGGTTAGCAGGACGCCTTCGACGCAGAGGCATGGGAAATAGTAATATGAAGAGATTTGAGGTCTTGATTGTTGGTCGGGGTAAGTTGGCAAACGAATTGATAGATGGGCTGAATGGAGATGCGATATCTCATACAATCCGCTGGGATGATAGATCAACATCGATCTCGGACTCGATGATCGTTGTCCATGCCGGGTCTGGGCGTGAATTACCAGAGGTAATCGACTATTGTGCCAATACAAATACCTTACTATTTGAGCTCTCGACTGCAGATTCCACGATTCCAGATAACGTGGATTTTCCGGTGATTATATGTCCGAATGTTAACTTGCAGATGCTCCGTTTCATGGCGATGGTCAGGCAAGCTTCCCGATATTTCAAGGGCCAGACTATAGAGATCACAGAGTCCCATCAAGCGACCAAGCAGACAAAGCCTGGGACAGCGATATACCTCGCGAATCAGCTAGGTGTTTCCGAATCTGAAATTCAATCAGAACGGAATCCCGAACGGCAGCAGAAGATATTTAGCATACCAGATGAATATCTAGCTCGGCACGCGTACCATAAAATTGCGATCACAAGTCCTGCAAGCTAAGATTACACTTGAAACCAGAGTCTTGGGAAAGACGGCATACGCGACTAGTCTTTCTGAAATCATCAGCATTGTAAATCAAACGGACTTGGGATCTGGACGTCACGATATTGTGAATCTAGTCACGGATTAGTTCGTTGTGCTTCTAACATCGGCTTCGTAAAAAAATAGGGGACACATCCCATATTTGGCCGGCTTTAATAGAAATGGTTCCAGATGGTCAAGAAATATGGGATGTGTCCCCGATTTTTCCTAAGAGAAAGCATTTGAAAATATTGGCTAATGATTCGACAATGCAACCGTCATGCTCCGACTTGATCGGGGCATCCACGGGCTTCAAGACTGGATTCCCCGGTCAAGCCGTGGAATGACAAACGTAAGTGCTTTGGTTATGACTGGCTTGGAATAAGCGCTTAAACCAGCGCCATTCGGGACAGCGCCTGTTTTAGCAATACCAACTCCTGTATTGTCTATGGACTCCTCTGTTGTTCCCTGTTGAGTAACCACACCAATATCTCCAGACATTTGCTTCTTGACGACAATGATCGTAGTAAGTATTATAAATACATAGATGTAATTAAAATACGAAAGGAGGCATATTGTGAATTATAATACCAGGGTAGTTTCTAAAATAACCGGGTTAAGCGTAAGACAAATCGATTACTGGGATAGAACCCATTTCATAAAACCTTCTGTCAGTGAGGCCTCAGGTTATGGTTCTGTCAGGCTCTATTCTTTTAAAGACCTCGTTCAGTTAAAGGTTGCAAAGACTTTGATGGATAAAGGGGTTAGTCTTCAAAAGATAAGAAAAGCCCTGAACTATCTTAAAAAGAATATGCCTGAAATAAAGAAACCACTCGCGGAACTCAAATTTCTCACAGACAGTGACACAATCTTTGTGCTTACCAAAGACAAGAAAGTAATAATTGATACGCTCAGAAGCGGACAGCTGATATTTTCTATTGCTTTAGGCGAGATAGTTGAGGACCTCAAAGGACAGATAGTTGATTTACAGAAAGAAAAGAAATATGAAGTCATGGTAAAAGGCAAGAGATATCCTGTTATTCTTCATACAGATACTGAAGACGGAGGCTTCTGGGTAGAATGTCATTCTCTCCCCGGCTGTGCTTCTCAGGGTGATACTGTTGAAGAAGCTCTTGAAATGATAAAGGACGCAATAAAGGGGCGTCTTGAGATAATGGCAAAAGACGGGAAAAAGGTGAGAAAGGCTTCATGAGCGGTCTGAATAACCTCAAGCCTGACAGAGTTGTTAAAGCATTTGAAAGAGCAGGATGGAAACAAAGAGGACAGACAGGAAGCCATGTTCACCTTGCAAAAGAAGGCAATGTGAATATTCTCTCAATTCCAATGCATAAAGGGAAGGCAATAAAACAGGGGTTATTAAAAAGTCAGATTAAGAAAGCAGGACTGACAGAAGAAAAATTCTTGGAGCTGTATAGATAAATCGCTTGAATTATATGGTAGGCACGAGGGGTTTTGAACCCCTGACCTCTTCCGTGTCAAGGAAGCGCTCTCCCACTGAGCTACGCGCCTACAGAATAACTAAAATAACATTTTAACAATTCTAAATGCAATCTTGCCGGGGTGGATCAGTGAATTTCTAACGAAGAAAAGAAATATGATATCTCGAATTCTGCTGATTCCTGAGAATCGGACCCGTGCACGATATTATGTTCGATATCCGCCGCGAAATCCGCCCTGATCGTTCCGGGGGCAGCGTCTTTTGGGTTTGTGGCTCCCATGATTTCTCTTACTATGCTGATCGCCTTCTCTCCTTCGAGCATCATTACCACGATCGGGCCCTCCGACATGAAGCGGGTGAGGCTCTCATAAGAAAGGCCTTTGCCTGTGGACAATATAGAACCCCTTCGCCCCTTCTTCTGATAAATGGATCATTTTCAGAGCAGCGACCCTGAGTCCCTGCTGTTCAAACCTCTTTATGACTTCCCCGACAAGGTTTTTTTTCACCCCGTCAGGTTTTACGATAGACAGTGTTTTTTCCATCTCTCCTCCGTTACAGATTCAGTGTTTTGATCAGTTTCTTTACCGAGGCATATGATCGTTTCACCTGCATTTTTTCCTCTCTGGTGAGTTTTACCTCGACGATCTTTTCTGCTCCCTCCTGCCCCAGAACGACCGGAACACCCATATATACGTCTTTCATCCCATACTCGCCGTTCAGATAGGCTGCGCAGGGAAGGATACGCTTCTCATCCAGCAGAATGGCCCTGAGCATCTGAAACGTCGACGCCGCAGGCGCATAGTATGCGCTCCCTGATTTCAGGAAAGACACGATCTCTGCTCCGCCGTTTCTCGTCCGCTCTATCAGGGCGTTGATCTTCTTTTTGGGGAGCAGTTCTGTAATCGGCACCCCTTTTATTGTGGTAAATCTCGGAAGGGGCACCATGTCATCCCCGTGCCCGCCGAAGACAAGCGCTTCCACATCTTCGGGAGAGACATTCAGTTCCCATGCGAGGAAAGACCTGAAGCGTGAAGCATCGAGTATCCCTCCCATCCCCATCACCCGCCTGCAGGAAAATTCGGTGGTCTTCCATGCAAGCTGCGCCATGACGTCCATCGGATTTGTCACGACGATGAGTATGGAATGCGGGGACGTCTCCGCGATCTTCACGCAGGCGCTCTTGACCACGCTTGCATTGGCAAGGAGGAGGTCGCTCCTTGACATGCCCGGCTTACGCGCAAATCCGGCGGTGATCACCACGATGTCTGAGTCTGCCGTATCGGCATAGTCGTTTGTCCCTTTGATTCTTGTAGAAGAGTTCCAGAGGGGACATGCCTCTCCCAGGTCGAGCGCTTTGCCCTGAGGCATCCCTTCGACTACATCGAAGAGCACGACATCGGCGATTCCGGACTGGACGACGAGCAGCGCGGTAGTCGCGCCGACATTTCCTGCACCGATTATGGATACTTTCTTCTTCATGGCAGATAGAAATTATAGATGATATGGAAGGGGAATGGCAAGCGGAGGGAGGCTATGCTTCTGCGGCTTCTTCAGGCAGTTTCTCGAGCTTTACCTTGGCTATCCTCTGCCCCACCATTTCTGAGATCGTTATTTTCTTGCCGTCGGACAGAACGATATCGCCGATCTTCGGGATTTTCTGGAGGGAAGTAAGGAGAAAACCGCTCAGGGTCTCATACTCGGTGGATTCAGGGATATCTATCCCGTAATCCTCCTTCAGGTCGCGGATGCTTATCGAAGCATCTATGAGATATGTCTTGTCTCCCTGTTGGATAACAGGACTTTCCGTATCGTATTCGTCCCTTATCTCCCCGACGATCTCCTCAATGAGGTCTTCCATAGTCACGAGGCCTGAAACCCCTCCGTATTCATCTATGACCAGCGCCATATGGACTCGTTTTTTCTGCATCTCCTTCAGGAGGCTGCTGATCTTCAGGGTTTCCGGGATAAAGAAAGGCGGTTTGACAAGCTTGCGTATGTCGACATTTCCTTTCGTGAGCGCATTGAGAAAGTCTTTCATATGAAGGATTCCCCGGATGTCATTCAGGTCTTTCCCGGTCACCGGATACCGTGAAAACTGTTCCTCGGTAAGCGTGAGTTTAATGTCATCAAAAGGCATCTGGAGACTGACGGTCACCATCTGGGTGGTCGGCACCATGACCTCCTTCACAGACATGTCAGTGAATTCAAACACACTGTGAATGAGCGCCTGCTCCGTTGGTTCGAATACTCCCTGTTCTCCGCCTTCCCTGATGAGCATGCGCACTTCCTCCTCGGTGATCGCCCTCCCGGTATGGGTCTTCTTTCCGAAAGGCTTCAGGAGGATATTGGTACTGAATGTCAATATTTTCACAAAGATGAAAGCGGCTTTTGAGAAGGATTCAACGAGTTTTGCTGTTTTTAACCCCACCCGTTCGGGATTGCTTAACGCGATTGATTTAGGGATTAGTTCGCCGAAGATGAGGAGAAAGTAGGTGATGACAAGCGTCACTATCCCGATTGAAATGGCTTCAGCCGAAATGGCGAAAGGTTGTACAAGAATCTTCTGGATCGCCGGTTTTATAATCTTAACAGCAGTAGCCCCTCCGATCGCTGCCGCAAGGACTCCTGCGAGGGTGATGCCTATCTGAATAGTGGCAAGGAACCGGTCCGGCTCTTCTTTGAATTTTTTCAGAATGAGCGCGTTTTTGTTCCCTTCTTCTACAAGCTGGCGTATCCGCATCCTTCGTGTTGCGACCACCGCGATCTCTGTCGCCGCAAAAAAGCCGTTCACGATTATGAAGACAACAATGAGAAGGATATCAGACCACATGAATGCTAAAGTTCCCAACTTCGAAATACGAAATCCTAAACAAATTCAAAGTTCCAAATTCAAATGTTCTGAACAGGAGAATATTTTTCGACATTTGGGTTTGTTTTGAATTTCGGAATTCGAATTTCGGATTTGTTGTGCTATTCGGAGGTTCTATATTCTGTGAACTGTCACTGTCCATTATTCTGGTTATTTCAATCGCTTGATGATGGCGTCTGCCATCTGGAAAGTTTTTGCCGCTGTCGGATCATCAGGAGACGGCTTCAGGTCATAAGTCACCTCTTTGCCTTCCCCGACAACAGCGGCTACTGCATGTTCCAGGCTCTGTGCGGCGTTGAACTCACCCAGGTGTTTCAGCATCATAATGCCTGAGAGTATCATAGCAAGGGGGTTCACTTTGTTCAACCCTTTGTACTTCGGTGCGCTGCCATGCACCGGTTCGAATACTGCGTAGTTCTCACCGAGGTTTGCCCCCGGCGCAACACCGAGCCCTCCGATCAGTCCGGCGGCCAGGTCCGAGACGATATCGCCGTATAAATTCGGCAGTACGATCACGTCATACAACTCAGGTTTCTGCACAAGCTGCATGCACATATTATCCACTATTTTGTCCTCGAATTCGACGTCTGAATACTGTTGTGCAACATTCCGCGCGACCTCAAGGAAGAGGCCGTCTGAATATTTCATGATGTTTGCCTTATGGACTGCGGTGACCTTTTTCCTCTTGTTCTTCCGTGCATAGTCAAAGGCGAAACGGACGATTCGTTCAGTGCCGAATACGGAAATAGGTTTGATGCTGATACCCGAGTCCGGTCTGATCTGTTTCCCTGTGAGTCTCTGGATGGCTGCAATGAGTTCCTGCGCGCCGGCTGAGTCTTTTTCAAACTCAATGCCTGCATACAGGTCCTCGGTGTTTTCTCTCACGATTACGAGGTCGATGTTTTCGTATCTCGTCCTTACCCCCTTGATGGTTTTTGAAGGTCTGAGGCAGCAGTAAAGGTCAAGCGCCTGCCTCAATGTCACATTAACGCTCCTGAACCCGGTCCCCACAGGCGTAGTGACAGGCCCCTTGATGGCAACCTTGTTCTTCCTGATGGAGTCAAGCACCCTTTCCGGCAGAGGAGAGCCCTCTTTTTCATAGACATCGAGTCCGGCCTCCTGAATATCCCACTGAATGGGGACGCCTGTCGCTTCTATGACCCGTTTTGTCGCTTCTGATATTTCAGGTCCTGTGCCGTCGCCGGGTATTAACGTGATCGTATACATTATATCTTTACTGTCAGTAGCAGTTGGTACGATATCAGGATAGGTGGCAATGAACCGCAGTTCATCGTCAGTGAGAGGCTTCTGGGTGTGAAGGTTGGCATACTGCACGAGTTCGAGAGTCCGTCTCGCCTCATTATCGGTATTGAAATGGATGCCGAGTTTGTCATAGACGTGCCTGAACCCCTTGATCCCGCCGTACCCTCCTGTCGTGATGACCCTCCCTGTTTCGGTAAGCTCCGGTTCACCCCTCCCCACGTCTTCGGGGTCGTATAATTCATAGTTCCGGCGGTCTTTCAGCGCCCCGTCGGCATGTATGCCGGATTCATGGGCAAAGGCATTTGAACCGATGCCCGGCTGATTGATCGGGATGGGGATATTGAACGCATAGGATGCATAGCGGGCGATCCTCCATGCCATTTTCAGGTCTACATTTTCATCGAGGGGCAGTTTGTCTTTCAACCCCTGTGAAAATTTCAGGGCCAGGATAGTCGATACGAGGTCGCAGTTGCCGCAGCGCTCTCCATATCCGTTCACCGTCGTATTAATATATGAATCGACGCCGCACTCTATCGCACCCTGCGCGCCCGCAATCGAGACTGCTTCCGCCATGCCAAGGTCGTTATGGCAGTGCATTTCTATAGGGAACTTTGTCGCGAGCGCCAATGTCTTGATCCGCTCATAAATGGTAATGGGGTCGTCGGTCCCGAGGGTGTCGCAATATCTGAAACGGTCGGCGCCGGCCTCTTTCCCTGCGTTGATGAACTCGATCAGCCTGTTCAGCTCCGTCCTCGATGCATCCTCGGCATTGATCCCTATCGTCTCCGCCCCGAGTTCTCTTGCCGTCTTGACCGATTCGACAAGAGATTTCAGAAGGTCTTTAAAGACTTTTTTCCCCTGGAATTTTCCGACAATCATGATCTCCGAAGTCGAGATCGAGATGTTGAGGTGTTTCAGTTCCGGGCAGTTCCTGAAACTCAGTTGCACGTCTTCGGGGACCGCCCTGCACCAGCCTTCGAGGTGGGTTCTCTTTATCGCGCCGAGCTTTACCAGTTCGAGATTCGCATTAATATAGTTCACTTCATGCTTCAACGTGGGGAACCCGATCTCGCTCTGAAAGAGGCCCATCTCATCGAAATAGGTGTTGAGCATTGTTTTGGCCAGTTTGGGCAGGAGGATCCTCGACGTCTGGACGCCGTCCCTGTTTGTTACATCAATGAGATATACTTTTCCTTTCATGTCGTTTCTACTCTTTCCACAAATTTTTGCCCCTTCAGTTCTTCTCTTATGGCGGGGTATTCACAACGGGCACACGAATGGCGCCCTTAAAATTTATCGCAAGATTATCTTAACCTTACCTTGAGTTTCACAACTCATATTATCCCACAATTTTATTATGAATTACAATAACATATCGAAACCATTCAGTTACGGGGGGAAATCCTCCCCTTTACAAGGGGAGGATGGTGGGGTATTTTGGAAAAATATTCAAACCTCCCCAACCCCTCCTTATAAAGGAGGGGATTGAGCTCTTCACGGAAAGGTTCCCATAGGCCTGTCTGTTATGATTCCCGGTCCGGGAAATAAACACTGGAAAAGAGAGAGACTCTCTGTTAAAATTAAAGCCAATTTGAGGTGAACAGATGGATTTTAAGGGACAGGTTGCGGTTATCACCGGAGGGACACGCGGCATCGGAAAGGCCATTGCCGAGAGTTTGGCAGGGAAGGGTGTAAATCTCGCTGTCGCAAGCAGAAGTGAACAGGACGCACGCGAGGTAGCTTCTGCCCTTTCCGCTCAGGGAGTCAAGGTGCTTGGGATGAAACTCGATGTCTCCAGAGCGGAAGAGGTCGAGAGAGTCTTTGAAGAAGTCCGGAAGGAGTTCGGCAGGATAGATATTCTGGTGAATAATGCCGGCATCACAAAAGACGGACTCCTGATGCGCATGAGCGAAGAGGCATGGGATTCCGTAATGGATATTAACCTGAAGGGCGCTTTCCTCTGTACGAAGGAGGCGATAAAGGACATGGCCAGGCAGCGGTACGGGAGGATTGTCAATATCACCTCGGTTGCCGGTTTCATGGGAAATCCCGGACAGGCGAATTACAGCGCGTCCAAGGCCGGTATTGTTGGGTTTACCAAAACAGTCGCAAGAGAATATGCAGGCAGGGGGGTCACAGCGAATGCGGTAGCCCCCGGGTTTATAGAGACTGCCATGACTGAAGTCCTTTCTGAAAAGATCAGAGAGGAGATGAAAAAACTTATCCCTCTGGGAAGGTTCGGTTCAGTCGGGGACATTGCCCAGGCGGTTCTCTTTCTCGCTGCGCCTGATTCAGGATATATAACCGGACAGGTAATCCATGTGAACGGCGGCATGTATATGTGACAAAGCTATCGGCGCCGATATTCGTGTTTCCTGTCTTTCGTATCGAGTAACTGGCAACTATGAACCATGAACTATGAACTATTATGGAGGTGTGTAAATGATCGAAGAAAAGGTAAAAGAAATAATAGCAAAACAGCTCGGAGTGAGCGCTGCAGAGGTTGTCCCCGATGCGTCGTTCGTTGAAGACCTCGGCGCTGATTCCCTGGATACGGTCGAACTTGTCATGGCGTTTGAAGAGGCTTTCGGAATCGAGATACCTGATGAAGATGCGGAAAAGATCGCCAAAGTCCAGGACGCTATCGCGTATATCAACAAAAAGAAAACTGCCTAGCGGGATAAGAATACCCTGATGGAAAAAAAGAAGGTTGTCGTTACCGGGCTGGGACTCCTTACTCCGCTCGGTATCGGGTTACAAGAAAGCTGGGACGGCATTGTCGGGGGAAGATCAGGTATTGTCAGAATTACCCAGTTTGATACGTCAGGATTCCCTACCCAGATCGCCGGCGAGGTCAAAGGCTTCAATGCCGAGGACTATATCGAGCTCAAAGAGATCAAAAAGATGGACCGGTTTATCCACTTTGCGATCGCTGCGGCGGGTATGGCCCTTGATGACGCCGGCCTGAAGATAACGGAGGAAACGGCAGAGAGAACAGGGGTAATCGTCGGTTCAGGCATAGGCGGACTCCATGCGATTGAGCACTATCATTCCGTATTGCTCGAAAAGGGACCAAAAAGGATAACCCCTTTCTTTATCCCGATGCTTATAGTGAACCTTGCATCAGGACAAATATCGATGAAGTTTGGGGCAAAAGGGCCAAACTCGGCGGTTGCGACTGCATGCGCTACCGGCAGCCACGCAATCGGCGACGCCTTCAAGATTATTCAGAGAGGCGATGCTGATATAATGATCGCCGGGGGAACAGAGGCAGTCATCACCCCTCTCGGCATCGGGGGGTTTAACGCCATGAAAGCGCTCTCTACAAGGAATGAAGAGCCTGAGAAGGCGAGCAGGCCCTTTGACAGAGACAGAGACGGATTTATTATGGGAGAAGGGTCGGGGATACTTATACTCGAAAGCATCGAGAGCGCCCTGAACAGAGGGGCTAAAATTTATGCGGAACTCGTGGGATACGGTATGACCGCAGATGCGTATCATATGACGTCTCCGTCCCCGCACGGCGAGGGGGCCGCGCGATGTATGACCATGGCTTTGCGGGATGGAAATGTGCAGCCGTCGGATGTGAGTTACATCAATGCCCATGGCACCTCAACGAAACATGGCGACGAACTTGAGACACAGGCCATTAAAACGGTATTTCAAGAGGATGCATACAGGATCCCTGTCAGTTCAACAAAGTCCATGACAGGACATCTCCTTGGCGCAGCCGGTGGTGTTGAGGCTATTTGCACAGCCCTCAGCATTTACCATGACCTGATTCCTCCAACGATCAATCTCGATAATCCCGATCCCGAATGTGATCTCGACTATGTCCCCCATCTCGCGAGAAAAGCCGATGTCCGGTATGCCTTGACCAATTCGTTCGGATTCGGTGGAACAAACGCCTGTCTCCTGTTCAGGAAATTTGAAAGCTAGCCCTTTTTTTTAGCAATGCAGAATAATGACTATACCGCATTAGAACAGTCTCTCGGATATTCTTTCCGGGACAGACAGCTTCTTTTGGAAGCACTGACACACCGGTCTTTTTATCACGAGCATCCCGATCAGGCATATGCGTACAATGAAAGGCTTGAATTCCTCGGTGATTCTGTCCTCGGATTCGTAATCGTTGAGTATCTCTATTCTCTGGAAAGCAAGCTTCCGGAATCGGTAATGGCCAAGACAAAGTCCTATATTGTCAAGGAGGCTGTGCTCTCCGATCTGGCTTCACACATATCGCTTGGCAAGTACCTCCGTCTCGGGAAAGGAGAAGAGACGACAGGGGGAAGAACAAAAAGGTCCCTGCTCGCAGACGCTGTCGAGGCCGTATTGGGTGCGCTTTACCTCGATGGCGGATTAGGGGAGGCAAGAAGCCTGATCCTGAGCTTCCTGAAAGAAAAGATTGATTCCATCATAAGTTCCGGTGAATTTCACGATTTCAAGACAGAATTGCAGGAAAAGACCCAGATGCTCTTCGGTTCGATACCGGCCTATAAAATTATCAAACAGGAAGGAGAAGAACACAAAAAAATCTTCACCATCGAAGTGCATATAGCCGGGGAGCACTACGGGACAGGCATCGGGAAAAGCAAGAAAGAAGCAGAAATTTCCGCCGCAAAAGAAGCTCTCAAAAAACTCTCCCTGTAATCATTTGTCAGCGCATGTTTGACGATCCGACGCATTTTTGGTAACGTTTCACTAATGAGGCCTGTCTGTATAGGGAACGGGACAGGATCACATACTGCCGGAATAAGACCAAAGGAGGTGAATCTCGTGGCAAAAGATCCGGTTTGCAATATGGACGTTGATGAAAAAAAGGCTGCCGCAACGAGTGTGTATAAAGGAGAAACATATTATTTCTGCGCGAAAATCTGCCAAGAGAAATTTGAAAAGGAGCCGGAGAAGTATAGAAAGAAAGAAGAGGGATAACACGGGCAGTCCCTGCCAAGTCCAATCGGTAAAATCATTGAATCTCATGAGGAGAAAAATATGAAGCAATTTATCCTGGCAGCTGTTTTTGTAGTTATGAGTACCGCATCACCCTCTGCACAGACACTTATAACAGAAGGTACGATTCCGCAGCACGCTCCGCAGCATGAATGCAAAGCTGCCTGCGCTCAGCCATGGCTTAAGAAGGCAATAGACCTTTATGATTCACTCTTGAAACATCCGGAGTCAATTACCCCGGTCTCACAGGAAGAGGTCCGGGACAATCTGCAAAAGGCGTATGACTGTCTCACAAAGAGTCCATAACGAAGGAGAGACACAGGGAGAGAAATCCGTGTCCGGATCCGCATAGGGAACAGAAAAAAATCGGTTTTCCGCGGTTTGCCTGATGACGAATTGTGCTGTTTTCAAAAAAAAAGGATGTGGCTATGAAAAAATTGACACGAAGAGAGTTCATGAAATATTCGGGCATCAGCGGAGCGGTTTTTCTCTCAAAATTCGTGTTCCCCGGAAGCATATCGCATGCGTATGCCGAATCGGTAAAGGAAAAAACACTGACCGCTGCGTTCAGTAAGGTAGATTTGGGAACGGGAAAACCATTTGTTGCCTGGACGTATAACAATCAGGTTCCGGGGCCTGAAATCAGAATAACCGAGGGGGAGAAGGCAAGGGTACTCCTGAAGAACAAACTTAAGGAAGGCACTACTATTCACTGGCACGGCCTGCCTGTGCCGAACCGGATGGACGGGGTTCCCTATGTGACTCAGAAACCGGTTGAGCCCGGCGGGACCTTCCTCTATGAATTCGAGGCAATGCCTCCGGGGACCTACTTGTATCATTCCCATGCCTCCTATCAGCTTGACAGGGGGCTTTATGGAGCTATTATTGTAGAGCCGAAGAGAGAAGGTCGAAGCTATGACAGGGAATATGTCATCATGCTCGAAGACTGGGCCCGGATTGACGGAGGCGGCCCCGAGGCGGCAAGACGGGGGAATATCCGTCCGGGTATGGGCATGATGGGTATGGGAAGGGGGGGAGGACAACACGGGCCGCCCCTCCGGGAGCCTCTGTATGATGCCTATACCATCAATGGGAAGGTATTTGGATCATCGCCTCCTTTTAAGGTGAGAAAAGGGGATAAAGTCAGGTTGCGTATTCTCAACCCCTCTTCCTCTACGGTCTATACACTCAGGATCGCAGGCCATCCTCTGAAAATTACGCATACCGACGGGAGACCGGTACTCCCTGCGGAAGTGGATGCATTGAGGATAGGAATGGGTGAACGGTATGACGTCGAACTCAGCGCAAATAACCCCGGCCGATGGCATATTTACAATATCAGAGACGGAAGCCCGGCCGGCGGGTGGCCCCTCGGAACGCTTCTCTACGAAGGAATACAGGCCCCGACCTATAAGGATGACCCCATAACGAGATACAGGATCAGCGACTACAGTCAGCTGGAAGGGATAGACGAAAAGTATATGCGGCCTGTGTCATCCGTTGACAGGGTTGTCAGGATGACGCTCTCCGGAGGGATGATGTCGCCGTACTGGACAATCAACGGGAGAGTATATCCGGATTCAGACGACCTGTCACTGAGACAGGGGGAGAGAGTAAGACTTGAGTATTCCAATATGAGCATGATGGCACATCCCATGCACCTTCACGGTCACTTTTTTGAAGTGGTGGGAACGGGAAGAACAACAGGAATAAGGGTGAAAAAGGATACGATCACAATCCCTCCGCATATGGGGAGGGGCGCGGTCGAATTTATTGCCGACAACCCCGGTGTGTGGTTCCACCACTGCCATAACCTCTATCACATGGAAGCGGGGATGGCGAACCTTGTGAAAGTGCTGCCCCCGCAATCACGGAAAGGCAGCAGATAAAGGAGGCAATATGTACGCGGCAATTTTTCAGAACGGCATTTCAGTCCAGTGGGGCGGCTACGGCCAGGGTATGGGCCCGGACATGATGAACTGGGGATATGGCATGGGCTGGTTCATGGGCATCGTGAATATAATTTTCTGGGTAGCGGTTATTATCGGCGTTATTTACCTCATCAAGTGGCTTGCCGCTTCCTCCAGGCAGGGAGGGCACCAGGCAAAGACAGAGGATTCAGCAATGGAAATTCTCAGGAAACGCTACGCTGCAGGGGAAATCAACAAGGAGGAGTTTGAAGAGAAGAAGAAAGTCTCTGGAAAAATAAACAGGCAGTTTAGATTACCTAAGAACTGCCTGTTTCATGATCCTTGTGGTTGATGTGCTGCTACCAGCACCCCTGAGGGGCCTTTTCATATATCTTTTCCTGGAGTTCACGGAGGTCTTTTTCGAGTTTCGCAACCGTTTCAGGCGTTGTTTTGGGATTACGGATCGTTTCAAAATATTCGTATCTCTTGGTATGTAAATCTTTCTCATTCCGGCAGTGTCGTCAAAGAATTTCTGGCAGGCTTCGTTCTGCTGAGAATAGCCCGGACCCATCATGCCCGGTCCCATGCCGTAGCCGCCGCTATCATGCCAGCCACCCATCATGCCCGGACCCATGCCATAGCCACCGCCCATCATGCCGCGTCCCATCATGCCTGGACCCATACCGTAACCACCGCCCATCATCCCCGGTCCCATCATGCCGTAGCCACCACCCTGTCCTAAATTTTGACCGCAATAGGGACAGTAATTCCAGCCTTGCCCGCCACCCATCATGCCCGGTCCCTGGGCATATGCAAGAACGGCGACGAGAAGCACTACTAAAAAACCTGTAAGAACAATAGCTCTTTTCATACGTTCACCTCCTTTCATCACCGATTGTTTTATTCACTGTATATCAAATTGTGTGCCTTTCTGCAAACCGTTGATTTATCTGATTTCTTGTTACTCAATATTGTATGGGATCAAGGCATTTTGCCCGTGCTGCATCCCAAAATGTCCGGACGAGGAAATGCGGGAACTGTAAAAATATCATGGAATCATAATGTTACGCTGTGGCATCGTTCTTGTTATAGATAGGGAAGGGAGCAATCCGGAGGTGCGCAGTATGAATGCAGGGAATATGAAAAAGTTGAAGAGAATGATGCTGTTGTCTTTCACGTTCGCTTTTTTTCTGATCCATACAGTTTCTGCAGGAGATGTGTTCAAAAAAATGCCTGTTAACGGCGGCGGGACTTATTTCAGTATCGGGCCTTCCAGTCTCAAGAAGATGCTTCAGAAGAAAGATTTTCTTTTCATAAATGTCCATATCCCCTATGAAGGCGAAATTGAAGGCACTGATATTTTTGTCCCCTATAATGAAATCCAGAAGAACCTCAACAAATTTCCGGCTGATAAAAGTGAAAAAATTGTCCTTTATTGCAGGAGCGACAGAATGAGCATAGTCGCTGCGCATTCTCTTGTCATGCTGGGATATACCAATATATGGAGCCTCGAAGGCGGTATGGCGGCCTGGAAGAAAACAGGGTTCCCGTTGTTGAATACACGTGACACCCGGTGACGGGTTCGAATAAATAATGCTTTTTGATCAAAATTTCGGGACTCCATTCCCTGAAATAGACAGAAGGATATATCCACCGTGCGTAGTATGTGGAAATGCAAAAAGGCTTTTTTGCACAGAAACCCAAGGAGGATCGCATGAAAGTCGTTGATCCCGTCTGCAAAATGACAATCGAGGATACAGATGCAGTTGCTGCCGCAACATACAAAGGAACGAAATATTATTTCTGCGCAGAACAGTGCAGGGAGGATTTTGACAAAAATCCTGAAGCGTATATCAAAGAGGATGTGCCCGCGCCAAAATTCATGATGCTCTCTCCGAAAAAAGAGGGGGAAAAAGAAGGTGCTTCCCGAACAGCGAAAGACCCTGTCTGCGGAATGGATGTCGATCCGGAAAAAACCGATCTGAAATATGAATATAAGGGAGAACAGTACTTTTTCTGCAGCAGGCACTGTCTGGAGAAGTTCAGGAAAGATCCGGAGAAAATCATCGGGGGAGAAGCGCGCCCGGATATTGAAACACCGGCCCCACAGGGGGCTATTTACACTTGTCCCATGGACCCGGAAGTGAAGCAGGAGGGTCCCGGGTCGTGTCCGAAATGCGGGATGGCGCTCGAACCGGCTGTGCCCATAATGGCAACGAAAACGGAATGGACATGCCCGATGCACCCGGAGATTGTGAAAGACGACCCCGGGAGTTGCCCGATCTGCGGGATGGCGCTTGAGCCAAGGACCGTAACGCAGGAAGAGGAAAATCCCGAGCTGATTGATATGACACGCCGCTTTAAAATAAGCGCGGTACTCAGCGTCCCGGTGGTCTTTCTCGCAATGCATCATATGATCCCGGGATTTTCTCTCGAAGCCTCTATAAATCCCTGGTGGCTGAGAATGCTTGAGTTTGTCCTCGCGACCCCTGTTGTCCTCTGGGCCGGCTGGCCTTTCTTTGTGCGGGGCTGGCAGTCTGTCATCAACCGCAGCCCGAATATGTTCACTCTCATCGGGTTGGGGGTCACTGTCGCCTATGTATATAGTGTGGTCGCAACCTTTTTCCCGGAAATATTCCCTGCGTCTTTCAGGGGAGAGGGGGGGAAGGTCGGGGTGTATTTCGAGGCTGCGGCAGTTATTATCACCCTGGTACTCCTGGGACAGGTCCTGGAACTGAGAGCACGGGGACAGACAGGTGCAGCAATCAGGGCACTGCTTGGTCTCGCACCCAAAACAGCACGCCGCGTAAAAGCCGATGGTTCAGAGGAAGACATACCGCTTGAGCATGTGGCTCCGGGTGACTTGCTCAGGATCAGGCCGGGAGAGAAAATCCCTGTCGATGGAATTGTCACTGAAGGTTCAAGTTCTGTGGACGAATCCATGATTTCCGGAGAGCCGATTCCAGTTCAGAAGCAGACAGGGGACCGTGTCATAGGCGCAACGGTGAACGGCACGGGAACACTGGTTATGAAGGCGGAAAAAGTGGGCGCCGGGACACTCCTTGCACAGATTGTCCGCATGGTGGCTGAGGCCCAGCGGAGCAGGGCCCCCATCCAGAAACTGGTAGATATTGTTGCTGCATATTTTGTTCAGATAGTCGTAGCTGCGGCAATTGCAACCTTTCTTATCTGGATCTGGATCGGACCAGAGCCCCGTTTTGCCTATGCGCTCATCAATATGGTTGCGGTCCTTATTATCGCCTGCCCCTGTGCCCTTGGTCTGGCAACACCAATGTCTATTATGGTGGCAACCGGAAAGGGCGCTTCCTCAGGAGTGCTCTTCAGGAACGCTGAGGCGATTGAAGTGATGAAGAAAATAAATACCCTTGTTGTCGATAAAACAGGGACGCTCACTATCGGAAAACCGAAGGTGGTTGAAATCCTTCCGGCTGAAGGATGGGATGACGCCTCAATGCTTCTCTATGCCGCCAGTATCGAGAGGGGGAGCGAACACCCCCTGGCTGCTGCAATAGTATCAGAAGCGCTTGAGAAGAAAGTTGAGGTAAAAAATGTGGAATCTTTCCAGTCGATTACCGGCAAGGGGGTGACGGGGAAGGTAGAGGGTCGTGATGTCGCGCTCGGAAATGTAAAACTTCTCGAAGACCTCGGGATCGAAGTCCTCTGATCTTGTCCGGAAGGCAGAGCAAATGCGTTCCGAAGGACAGACGGTAGTATTTCTTGTGGTGGATAAGAAAATTGCAGGGCTTCTCGGAGTTGCAGACCCGATAAAAAAGACAACACCCGAGGCGATCAAACAGCTGCATGGAGAGAATATAAAAATCGTGATGCTCACAGGAGACAACCGCACCACTGCGGAAGCCGTTGCAAAGAAGCTGGATATCGATGAAGTGGTAGCGGAAGTGTTGCCTGATCAGAAAGCAGAGCAGGTCCGGCGCTTTCAGGAAGCAGGCAGGATTGTTGCGATGGCCGGTGACGGGATAAACGATGCCCCTGCGCTTGCCCAGGCCCATGTCGGTATTGCCATGGGCACAGGGACTGATGTTGCGATGGAGAGTGCCGGCGTGACCCTTGTGAAAGGAGATCTCAGAGGGATTGTGCGGGCACGTATACTGAGCAGGCTCACCATGAGGAACATCAAACAGAACCTGTTCTGGGCTTTTGTCTATAATTCTATCGGGGTGCCGGTTGCAGCAGGCGTGTTGTATCCGTTCTTCGGCATCCTGCTGAGTCCGATGATCGCGGCTGCGGCAATGAGTTTCAGTTCGGTGTCGGTCATAGGAAATGCCCTGAGGCTGAGTAGGGCAAAACTGTAAAAGTACATATCAAGAATGTCATTGAATAGTACTGACAATTCCAAACACGAGGAGGTATCTATGTCTTACTATTTCAGCAAAACCTTGCAGATGTCATTTGATGAGGCGGTTGCAAAGGTGACAGAGGAATTGAAAAAAGGAGGGTTCGGAATACTTACCGATATCGACGTTCAGGCAACGCTCAAGAAAAAAATGAATGCGGACTTCAGGAAATACCGGATCCTCGGCGCGTGCAACCCGCCCTATGCCTATCAGGCGCTGCTGGCTGAGGACAAAATCGGCACGATGCTCCCATGCAATGTGATCGTACAGGAAATTGCTGAGGGAATAGTCGAGGTTGCGGCGATAGACCCGATTGCGTCCATGCAGGCGATTCAGAATCCTAAATTGGGGGGCATTGCCATAGAAGTACAGGCGAAATTGAAAAAGGTGATTGATACCCTGTAACCCCTTAATTATTAGGGAATGCTCTGATAATGTAACAGCGCAATAAAAAAGTTTCTACCCCCTACCCAGGTAGGAGGCAATTCATTGGTTCAATCCTGCATAGTAAAAGTATGAAGGGTTGATTGCGATGGAAACGAAAGACCGCAGGAGGAGCGAGCGTAAGGCAGTCTGCAAAGCTGTCGATTATGTGTTGCTTCCCTCACCCACAGAAGAACCCTTGAGTGGTGTGATCGTTGACATGAACGAACACGGCATCTGTATTTTCACGACCGAGAAACTCACAGAAGGCCAGAAGATTATGCTCAGGAACGGCGTCTCTCAGTCGGAAAAAACCGCAGTTGTTCGCTGGGGCGAGAAATATCAGGACCTCTATTACCGCATAGGCCTGGAATTTGAGGAACCGTAGAAGCCGATGATCGCAGTCAGAGAAAAGAAGAATATTCCCAACAAAAGAAGACTGAGAAGATTTCAGTCATCGTTGTAGAATAACCTTTACTTTGATGGAGTTGACGTACAGGGGGTTGTCAAGCAATTTTTCTCTGGACGGTCTCTTCGTGAGGACGAGAATACCCTGTCCCGCCAGGAACACTGCTTGATATAACAATTCATTTTCCGAATGAATTAACCTCTCGTCTGCAGGGCAAAGTGATCCGGCCTTAAAAGAACCATTTCAGGGTATCCATGACGGCCAAGGACAAGCGAATATGGGGAGAAAGGCATGGGAATCAGGATACTGGAGAAGGATTCTCTCTATCTCCATTTTATCAGACACTGTTGAATCGTAGAGAGGAAGAAGACCTGTTCGGACAGATGATATTCTCGTGAGCGGGAATCACAGTATCGGCAAGATACGTCTGCACTCAGACCAAGATGCTCCTCTCTTTGACGTGTACGCCCTTGTCATCGGTGATCATAGCGGAACAGGCAGGTTTTATAGGCAAGAGCATGGTTTGAGGCCAGAATAAAGAATAATACCGATTATGTATTTGCGAACCTGTAGTGGTATTTATGACCAAAAAAATGATGACCAGCAAGTGACATCCTGAGGAACGAGCCTGCCAGGCCTCGGCACTGTGTTAATAAATGCTTCCCCGCATATCGATCATTGGAGCCCGGGAGAAACATTACGCTGACAGGTGAAATCAATACTTCAGTCTCTCGATGTGCTGCAGTATGAAATTGAATTTCTGATTATTTGACAAGGACGCTCGAAATTCACGACCGAGGAACCTGTAATGATCGATGACTTTATTGCAACCATATGGTTGGGGTCGCCCTGTGTCGTTTCTGATTCTCCGGAGTTTCGGCATAGAACGCTTGCAGATGCCTGACCTGAAGCGATATCGAATCGCGGTGTTCGGGTCCACCGTGCATCTTACTTGTGTTCAAAAAGTGTTTTCACTTCATTCATCAGTTCATTGATGTCCTTAAATGAACGGTAGACCGAAGCGAATCGCACATAGGCGACCTTGTCGAGTTCCTTGAGAGAGGACATCACCTCTTCGCCGACCCAGGTGCTCGGAATTTCCTTCACATTCAGTCCGATAAGTTTCTTTTCGATTGAGTCAGTGATATTTTCGAGTGTCTCCATGCCTATCGGTCTTTTTTCACAGGCTTTTTTCAGGCCGGTCACGACCTTGGACCGTTCATAGGGTTCCCGTCTCCCGTCTTTCTTGATGACCATGGGGATGATATCTTCGACCCGTTCGTATGAGGTAAAACGCTTCGCGCAGTTGAGGCACTCACGTCTCCGGCGTATCGCATTGCCTTCACGGCTGGTCCGTGAATCAATGACTTTGTCTTCGAGGTTTCCGCAGAAAGGACATTTCATGATAAATATAAATCCGAAATTCTAATATCTAAATCCTAAAAAAATCCCTAATCCTTTCGTTTAGGATTTAGGATTTCGTGCTTGAGGTTTGTTTTTCAGTATATGGGAAATTTCACGCAGAGCGATTGGGCTTTTTGCATCAGCCTCTTAATTGTCTCCGGGTCGTTGTTGTTCTCTATTATCGATGAAATCATATCGGCGACTTCGGTCATCTCCGCGCCTCCCATGCCCCTTGTGGTAACGCAGGGAGTGCCGAGCCTGATTCCGCTTGTTATGGCCGGTGATCTCTCATCATAGGGAATAACATTCTTGTTCACGGTTATTCTCGCTTGGCCGAGTGCGTTTTCCGCGTCTTTGCCCGTGATATCCTTATTCGTCAGGTCCACGAGCATCATATGGTTGTCAGTCCCGCCGGATATGATCTTAAATCCCCTTCCCACCAGTTCTTCAGCGAGTTTCTTTGCGTTCTGTATGACTTTTGCCTGGTAATCTTTAAATCCCGGGCTCAGGGCTTCCTTCAGCGCGACTGCTTTCGCCGCAATGACATGGACGAGGGGACCGCCTTGTATGCCCGGAAAAATCGTCTTGTCGACTGCCTTCGCGAATTCCGCTCTGCACATGATCATTCCGCCCCTCGGGCCTCTCAGGGTTTTGTGGGTAGTTGTCGTGACAAAATCAGCGTGCGGGAGCGGTGAAGGATGAAGCCCCGCGGCAACGAGTCCCGCAATGTGGGCGATATCAGCCATGAGATAGGCGCCGGTTTCTCTCGCGATGTCAGAGAATACCTTGAAATCGATGCTCCGTGAATAGGCGCTTGCCCCAACGAGAATCAACTTCGGTTTCTGTGCAAGGGCGAGGCGCCTCACTTCTTCATAATCTATATATCCCGAATCCCTGTTGACTCCATAAGAGACAACCTTATAGAAAACTCCGGAAAAGTTCACGGATGACCCGTGCGAGAGGTGGCCTCCGTGACTGAGACTCATGCTGAGGATGGTATCACCGGGTTTCAGGACCGAAAAGAAAACCGCCATATTGGCCTGAGAGCCCGAATGCGGCTGAATATTCACATGTTCAGCGCCGAATAATTTTCTGGCGCGTTCGGTTGCGAGGTTCTCAACCACATCAGCGTATTCGCACCCGCCGTAATAGCGTCTGCCGGGATATCCCTCTGCGTATTTGTTCGTGAACACAGAGCCCTGCACTTCAAGGACAGCCGGACTTGTGTAATTCTCGGATGCGATGAGGACTATATTCTTCTGCTCCCGCTCGATCTCATTCTGTATCGCCTGGTATACTTCCGGGTCGGTATTCTTCAGATTCTCGAAGTTCATCTCTTTAAGTTTTCCTCAATTCTGGTAATTTTATCGAGTCTCCTGCAGTGTCTTTCTCCCTCAAAGGGGGTAGATACCCAGGTCCGTACTATTTCTTTCGCAAGATCCTTCCCTACGACACGTCCGCCGAGGACGAGGATATTGGCGTCGTTATGAAGTCTGCTCATTTTGGCTGTGAAGAGTTCGTTGCAGAGAGAAGCGCGAATGCCCGGAAATTTGTTCGCAACAATAGACATTCCGATACCGGTGCCGCAGATCAGGATGCCCCTTTCGATTTCTCCTTTTGAAACAGCCAGGGAGACTTTTTCTCCGAAGTCAGGGTAATCTACCGATTCAGCGCGGTCTGTCCCGAAGTCAATGGACTCGATCCGGAGATTATTCAGAAGGGAAATAATCTCCTTTTTCATTTCAACCCCGGCGTGGTCACAGCCAATAGCGATCTTCATACTGGTATTTTGAACACAAATTCTCTTAATCTTATCCGAGAGGAGAATGGGAAGTCAAGCGTCCTGTTTGCCCTGTTTTTTCGTGTCTATCCTCGGGAAAAGGGGCAACCCCTTGTTCACTTTTCTCCCGTGCCCTGTCCTGCCCCATTGGATTTCAGATGTAAGGTCCAGCGACGAAAAATCTCCCGGGAGATTCAGCTGGTTCCAGATTTTCTCTGCTGTGGCGGGCATGAAAGGGTAGAGGAAGAGCGCTATGTGGCGGAGGGACTCCGCAAGGGTGTAAAGGACGTTCGAAAGGATATCCTGGTCTGTTTCCTTCCATGGGGCCGAATGCTGGATGTATTCATTGAGCTCGTTGATGAACGACCAGATCTGGATCAGTGCGGCATTGAATTCGAGCCTGCTGAGACTGCTGTCGTATTTTCTGAAAAGACTGCTGTCGGGATCAGATATCCATGCCTTTATTTTTTTCTCGAATTCGTCCCGGTCTTTTCCCGGCAAGGGCTCCGGGACGATTCCATCCCTGTATTTTTCTATCATCGTGAGAGACCGGCTGAGCAGATTGCCGAGATCGTTTGCGAGGTCGGTGTTAAACCTGCTGATCAGTGCATGTTCGGAAAAATCACCGTCGAGACCGAAGGGGACTTCCCTGAAGAGGAAATATCTGAAAGCGTCGGCTCCGAACTCTCCGGCTACTTTATGCGGGTCCACCACATTGCCGAAAGACTTGGACATTTTCTTCCCCTCGACAGTCCACCACCCGTGTGCGAAGATATTGTTCGGGAGGGGCAGCCCGAGCGCCATGAGCATTGTCGACCAGTAGATGGCGTGCGTGGTAAGGATGTCTTTCCCGATCAGATGGTGGTCAGGCGGCCACCAATCCTCTGATTTGAGGGGTGAGATTTGGGACCCCTTTGTTTCTTCACCCCGGTCATTTATTTGCGGGGCAAGATATTTCGTTGCCGAGAAGTAATTTAAAAGCGCGTCAAACCACACATACGTTACGAATTTATCGTCAAACGGGAGCGGAATTCCCCAAGAGAGCCGCTGTTTCGGTCTCGATATGCAGAGATCACCGAGCTGGTTGTTTGTGAGAAACCCTACTACCTCATTTTTCCTGGTCTCAGGGAGGATGTATGAAGGATTTGCCTTGATATGCTGCATGAGCCTGTCCTGATATTTCGACATGAGGAAGAAATAATTCTCTTCGGTGATATATTCCACGGGTCTCTTGCAGTCCGGACACTTTCCGTCTTCAACCTCTTTTTCTGTCCAGAAGCGTTCGTCAGGGACACAGTACCAGCCGGAGTAGAGCCTCTTTTCGATTTCCCCTTTTGTGAAGAGTTCCTGGAGAATATCCTGGACGATCTTTCTGTGTTCCTGGTCCGTAGTGCGGATAAAGGCATCGTTTTTTATGTTGAGTTTTTTCCAGAGGACTTTGTAGTTTCCGACCATGGCGTCAGCGTGCTCCAGGGGGGTATTGCCCTTTTCCTGTGCCGCCTTCTCCACCTTCTGTCCGTGTTCGTCGGTTCCTGTCAGGAAAAAAACTGTCGCTCCCCTTCAGTCTGTTGTAGCGGGCAAGAATATCAGCTGCCACGGTGGTGTATGCATGACCGATATGCGGTACATCGTTCACATAATAAATCGGGGTAGTTACATAGAAGGTACGCTTCATTTGCCGGGCTCCGTCTTTGGAGGAAATTTCTTCCTCCGTCTCTTCGGACGCCATTTCCTCCGTTTTTCTTTCTTCTCCTCCTGTTTCTCCGGTTGCAGGGCAGTCTGCCCCGCTTCTGCAGCAGGACGTTTCCCCCGTTGCGATTGTGCAGGGGGTTCTTCGCGGGGCAACAGTACGTTACTTGACACCAGTGCTATTTCTTCTTCTCTCTCTTCGGTCACTGATAGGGAGTCTGCTTCCAGACGCATGGTATCTTCCTGTGGTGTCTCGGAATATTCATACCCGAGACAGCACATAAGACGTCCGCATACCCCGGACAGTTTCCCTGTATTGAGCACAAGTTCCTGTTTCTTTGCCATCTTGATCGAGACCGGTTCAAAAGTTATCAGGAACCGTTTGCAGCAGACTTCCCTTCCGCAGATGCCGAGGCTGCCTATCATCCGTGCGCCGTCCCTGACCCCTATCTGCCGCATCTCGATCCTCGTCTTGAAGCGGGACGCGAGATCTTTTACCAGCTCTCTGAAGTCTATTCTCTTATCAGCAGTGAAATAGAAAATAATGCGCTTCCTGTCCAGGGTGGCTTCGGTGCTGATCAGCTTCATGGGAAGCCCCCGGGCCATAATCCTTTCAAGACAGAAAGCTTTTGCTTCTGATTCGAGTTTTTTGTTCTCTTCTTTCTGGAGAAGATCTTCTTCTGTCGCCTTCCGGATGATCTTCTTCCGTTTATTTTCCGGGTCTTCCTCTCTATGCCGTCCTTCAACAACGGTTCCGATGTTCAACCCGAGTTCAGACTCAACGACGACAAGGTCGCCTTTCTCCACTTCTGCTCCGTCAACTTCGAAATCATATATTTTGCCGCATTGTTTGAATCGTATCCCGACTATTTCAGACATAGTGAACTCCGAAGGTCTTTCTTAACAGGGAACCGGAATAGTTCCATGTCAGCGCTTTATTTAAATGAAACCGGAAATTCCCTCTGAGGGAATTCAGAGTCCGGTGAATTTCTATTATACCCTGCAGGTCTGTTTCCCTGCTCAATTTTTCGATATCTGCCTTCAGATCTCTGTTGATAATGACCGCTGCTTCGCCGCTCACAAGCCATGCTGCCATGTCCCTGAGGAAGATCAGGATGAATTCAAACCATCGTTCCATCTCTTCTTTTGAAGCCCAGCCGTCTTTTTCAGTGCGCAGCATTTCCTGGAGGAGTTGTACGAAGGCAGACCTCTCTTCGAACATGTCGCCGGTCATTGCATTTCCCGGACGCCCCATGGAAAGCCTGACAAGGTCGGAAAGCTGCAGGTCATCTTCCGGCGGAGATTTCTCTCTCCCCTGCGATGGTTTTGCAGGTTTCCCGGATTTTTTTTCTTTTCCCGGGAGATGCCGGGCAATGATTTTTTTCAGGACCTCTTCGCATGCACCGTCAGAAAGGGGCGCAAAGCGTATCGTTGAACAGCGTGAACGTATGGTATCGGGGAGAAGGTCAGGACTCGATGAGACCAGAATAATAAGGCTGTCCCGTGGAGGTTCCTCGAGTGTTTTGAGAAAAGCATTCGCAGCGAAGGTGTTCATGGCTTCTGCATCGTCTACAATGACAACTTTTTTCCTCCCTTCGAATGCTTTCAGGGCGAGAACGTTATCAATCGCCCTGATTTCTTCGATCCTTATCTGACCGCCTTCAGGGGATATGAGCAGAAAATCCGGATGAATGCCGGCCGTGATCTTTTTGCATGAAGGACATTCATCACAGGCATCGAGGATCCCGACGTATCCTTCCCTTTTTTGAGAATACCCCTCCTTATTCCCCCCCTTGGCAAGGGGGGGAGAAGGGGGGGTAAGGCAGTTTACTGCTTTGGCAAGATTGAGCGCGGTAAATTTTTTCCCGATACCCGAATCGCCGGTAAAAAGATAGGACGAGGGGATCCTTTCCCTCTTAAGTGTCTTGAGCAGAATGGTTACAGCCCTGTCCTGTCCGATAACATCCCTTAATGCCATATCAGTTTTTCAGTAAAAAGCTCATATATATCATGACGAAACAATATCCAGCACCAGATCCAGTACTCTCTTCCGGACTTCCTCCTTCTCCAGAGAGGCATCGATTAATTTTATTCTCTCCGGCTGCTGCGCCGCAAGCTCCAGAAATCCGTTCCTCACCCGTTTATGAAACCCGATATCCTCAAGTTCAAGCCTGTCAGTCTTGTTGATCCCCCTGTTTCTGCTCAGCCCGGTTTCTACGTCAAGATCGAGCAACAGGGTGATATTGGGTTGCATCCCCTCTGTTGCTATGGTGTCAAGCGAATGGAGAAGGTGCAGGGCGATGCCTCTTCCATAGCCCTGATAGGCGATTGTAGAGTCGGTAAAACGGTCGGTAATAACGACAGCCCCCCGGTTGACTGCGGGAATGATGACCTGTGCAAGGTGTTGAGTCCGGGACGCAAAGTAGAGGAGAAGTTCAGTAAGCGGCGTCATCTCCTGATGATCCGGCGAGAGAAGAACTTCTCTTATTTTGCGGCCGATCTTTGTTCCGCCCGGCTCTTCGGTGAGGACTGCGTCGAACCCTTTCTCCCTCAGGTGTTCAAAAAGAAGCCTTGCCTGGGTTGATTTGCCTGTTCCTTCAATACCCTCAAAGGAGAGGAAGACGCCTTTTTTCAAGGTGATTCTCTCAGAAGTTGCTTCAATTCCTGCAGAACCCTGAACACTTTTGCTGCTTCTTCAACACTCCGCGAGCCGGTTCCACAAGACGGAGTCAGGAGTATCCGTGAGATGAGGAGTTCCACAGGGATATGCCTCGACAACAATGCTATCCCGGCATCGAAGCGCTCTTTCAGAGAACCGGGAGTTTCCGTTCTGATTTGGTCGGTGGTCGGCACGATTCCCCATGCAAGGTATCCGCCGTTTTTCAGGAATTCTATAAACTCGCCGGGGTAGAGCGAGACCGATTCGAGATAATCATAGGCGTCGAAACTGATAATCCTGACGCCGCTCTGGATAACAAGAGGCCAGTCCGCCTTGCTGCAGCAGTGGATTCCCGGAATCCCCCCGGCATCAAGAATAGTGCCGGAAGTCTCTTTCAGGAGCCTTAGCGCCTCTTCCATATTGACACCAAGATACGCTGATGTGCCGAGCGCCGAGAGGATCGGTTCGTCGAGAAACAGAATCAACTGATCTGCAGACTGCCGGAGCAGTTCTGCCTGCCAGCGAATCTTTGCCTTCAGGATGAGGAGAGAAACCTCCCTCAGTTCTTCATCAAAATACACAGGCCTCCCGCTGGTATCTTTCAGCCCGAGGGTAAAGGTCAGCGGGCCTGTAACCTGTCCTTTCAGCGCAGGGTAACGCCTGTCTTTTATCGTCCGGAGAAATGCGTACAATCCCCGTGCATACTCTTCAGAGACAGAAATCTTGAGGTCCTCCGAGCAGGTTTCATAAAACCTCATCAGGGAATCGCTGTTATCCCGCTCAATCAAAACGGTTTCTTTCTTTTCGTCGATTTTCAGAAAGGGCATCCCCTCGGAAAACTGAGGTATCATGAATTCACGGAAGGAGAGCGCCGGGAGTTGCGGCCAGAACGGGATATCACAGGAGCCGAGCACAAGCCTGCATGCCTCATCGGGGTTGTCATGAGGAAGGCTGCCGATCCCTGTCGTTGCAAAAGGAAGTATCATCTTAAGATGATACTCTAAATCAGAGTTCTTAAGTCAATAGAAGGAGGGAAGCTTTGGTATGATTTGGTTGAATACTCTGCGGAATTTCTTCTCCGGACCTCAGATGAGATAAGTCTCCTCCTGTTTACCACAAAACGGATACGCAGGAGGAGGTCTTAGCTCCTGAGTGAAACAGAAACAACCTATTTATTTTTTCTCCTCTGGAATTTTGTCTTTTTCCTGAGCTTTTTGTGTTTGTGTTTGCTCATTTTTTGCTTGCGCCACTTTTTTACGTTTCCCACTCATCCACCTCCTTTGACAGTTGAAAGTAAAAAGTTAAAAGTGAAAAGTTAAAGAATAATAATTTTAACTCTTAACTTTTAACTCTTAACCCAGGTTTATACTCTTTTGCCTGATCCATAAACGCTTCAAGTTGTATTGCAATAGTAGGCGACTCGGTACCATCATAGGGGATGCTCAAACAGGGAACACCATAGTCCCTGTTCACGCCCCTCAGGAGTGCGGTAACAATCGTGCCTGGCATACAGCCGAACGGCATAGCATTGATGATGCCGGAGGCTCCCCGTTCAAGGAGGTCAATGCATTTCCCGATACTCAGAATAGTCTCCCCCTCGAAGGAATCATGTATATACGGGGAAGCCTTTACGAGTATATTTTTTGTGTCCGGCTCCTTCAGTGTTTTCAGAAAGCCCTCAAAATAATGGGCGAACCTGTGTTCGATCTTCTTCTGGAAATATTTTTTCAAAAGAAAATTAATAATAACAGACTTTTCCTTTTTTAACAACGCCTTTCTTAACCCCATCAGGTTTACATAATATATCCACTCCTCCATCGGGGCAAGCCATGCCTCGCCGCCAAGCGCCTCAATCTTCTTCACAAGGTTCTCGTTGGAGAATTTGTGGGACCGCACAAAAATTTCACCGATAATGCCGACGAGCGGTTTCCTCTCCCCGGACGCCGGCAGATTTTCGAAGTCCCTTCTGATCGCGCTTAATATCGTCTCAATATTCGTCCCGTTGCTTTTCAATGAACGATAAAGTTTTCCCCGGTGTTCTTCATACAGGGCTTCTGCGGACCCCTTCATGTTTTCGTACGGGCGGGTTTCATGGAGAGACTTGTTCAGGAGTTCGAATGCGACAATGCCTTTCCATGCATGCATGGTGAAGTTTTTCCCGATGATTCCGAGGTCCCGGTAAAACGTCGTATCCTGGGTCGGTGAAAAGATAGGGACGTCATGATATCCGAGACTGTCAAGAACCATTCTGTGGAACACATTATATTGTCCGAAACGGCAGGGACCTGTGCCGGAAGGCATGAAAAAAGCGCTCTTCTCAGGCTGAAACCCGGGCTCCATGGTTTTTTTCACCATATCTCCGGTTGTCACCGTGCATGGATAGCATTCTTTCCCCGATACATATTTTTTTCCGATATCCGTAGTCTTTTTGTCGGACTCGGGAAGCACCTCGGCGTCGACCCCGCAGGCATTGAATGCGGCGGCAAGGGCGAACGCATGGTCAGCCATGTGAGGGATAAAGACAATGCGGGGTGAAGTGCCTATGACAGGCGGTGAAGAACGGGAAACGGGAGACGAAGGGAGAGGGAGAGTTGCTGGGGGCAGAAATTTCCCCTCTATACTCTTCTGGTTCGTGATGCTGTCAAGAAACGCCTCACACCGGGTTATGGCTCCTGCGTCAGCGCTGTGTTCATCGATCTCGATCTGAAGAAACGGTTTCCCCCCCATGTCTTTCTTGAAGAATTTCAGGATAAAGGAATCCGGACCGCAGAGAAAATTGCCGATGTAGAGCGCATGGAGATGGGGATTGTCTCTCACAAATCTGGCGGCCTTTAATATCCTCTGTCCCGACCTCCAGTACATATTCGGCCATTCATTCTGTATTGAATACTGTTCGAAGGGGAGGAAATCAAAGGGAATTGAGAGAACCCCGAGTTCTGCCAGCTTTTTGGGTATCTCGAGGTTGACCCCGCTGTCAAAAGAATTATAAGCCCTTCCAATTATCACAATAGCATTGTCCTGTATGGTCGCGAGAATTTCTTCTCCTTTCTGCTTGATCGAACGGGTGAAAGCATCCTGTGCTTCCTGGGCCAGGGCTATTGCCTTCAGAATATGTGACTTCCGGATCCTGTATCCCCTGAAGGTCCGTTTCAGTTCATCAGCGAGAAACTGTCTGCCCCGCTGCAGATTCACCACTGGTGAGAGCATTTTGACGCCGTGAAACGCAACTTTCGAAACATAAGGGATCGTCTGGGTATGAGGGCATGCAACCCCCCTGTAGTGACCGTCTTCGGGCTTGTTCAGATTAATAAAGCTTGGAAGGAAGATGACATCTACCTCCTTGTCAATGAGATATTTTATATGCCCGTGGGTGACCTTGACAGGGAAACATGCCTCTGCAAGCACCAGTTCGAGGCCGAGGCTCACAATCTGCCGGTTTGTCTTCGGCGAAACTTCCACATCGAAGCCAAGCTCCCACAGAAGTGTTGACCAGAAGGGAAGATAATCCTGGAAATAAAATACATAGGGGATCCCGATTCTCCCCCGCCTGCCTCCCCCTTTGCCGGGAGGAGAATGGGAAGATGCAGGAGTTTGGGCGCCATTGATCAGTGAGGACCGTTTCAGGTGTTCATTCCAGAGCATCTCTTCCCTGAACGCGAAGAGATCGGGGATACCGGTGTTCTTTTTCTTCCTTATATCGTATTTTTCACATCTCCCGCCGAAGAAAAGATACCCTTTCTCTCCTGAAATTTTTACCCTGTTGATTTCACAGACATTCGGACACCCTTTACATTCAAAAGACGAGATTTCATAGGGTATTTTCGATAGTTCGAATCCTTTGAACGTTGATGCAGTGTTCTGATTTTCCGGATGCCCGGCGTGCATGTGCCTCATGGCGATCAGCGCCATGCCGATCGCACCGGTTACATCGTGATGGGGAGGCACGGTGATCTTTTTCCCAAGGTATTTCCGGAATGCGGCAACCACCGCCTTATTGAACGCCACTCCGCCCTGAAAGAAAATGTTTTCCCCGATCTTTTTCCCTGCGACAACCCTGTTGATATAATTCTGTACAATCGAATATGAGAGCCCCGCGAGGAGATCGTTCCTGTCTGTGCCCTTCTGAAGGTTCGCCATCAGGGAATTTTCCATAAAAACTGTACACCGTTCACCGAGTCTGCAGGGGTTCCTTGCAGAGAGTGCAGCGTGTTCGAACTCTTCCCTGATAGAGATATCCAATTTTTCCGCCTGTTCTTCCAGAAAAGAACCTGTCCCCGCAGCACACGCTTTATTCATCTCAAAATCGACGATTATGCCGTTTTGAAGGGAAATGAATTTTGAGTCCTGGCCCCCGATTTCGAATATTGTGTCGACATTTTCGTCAATAAACGCAGCTGCAGTTGCCTGTGCAGTAATCTCGTTCTTGACAATATCCGCACCGACATAATCGGCGATCATGTATCTGCCCGACCCGGTTGTCCCGACTCTCATAATCCGGACAGCATCGCCGATTTCTTCACCGATCTCCGATAACCCCTGGTTTACGGCCTCAATCGGTCTGCCTGCTGTCATAAGGTACCGTTTGGCCAGGAGATTGCCCTTTTCATCAAGAACGGCAAGATTTGTGCTGATGGAACCGATATCGATGCCGAGATACGCCTTAGTTTTCCCGGTGGATGAAGGATGAAAGATGAAGGATGACGACTCATTGCTTTCGATTGCATCACTCACAATTCCTCTCTCATCCTTTAAAGGAGGGTATCCTTCCTCAAATGCCTTCTCTGCCTGAAGGAATTCTTCAAGCTTCGCCAGGTCAAATTCTGCGAGAATACCTCCGTCCCTGTTTTTCAGTACAGCGCCGATCGCACCCATAAGGGCAAAATCATCAGGAATGAACAGCTCTCCGAGACCAAGAATTTCCCTGAACGCCCTGCCCATACCTTTATTTGCCGCTACACCCCCCTGAAATGATACGGGCGGGATAAGAGTTCTTCCTCTTGAAATACACCCTTTAAAGTTCCGGGCAACCGCAAAACATAATCCTGCCACAATATCTTCAAGGGGTGTTGCAATCTGCTGCAGATGGATCATATCGGACTTCGCAAAGACACTGCACCGGCCGGCAATCCGCGGAGGGTTTTTCGATCTGAGCGCAATTTCGCTGAATTCTTCGATAGTCAATCTGAGTCGCTCTGCCTGCTGGTCCAGGAATGAGCCGGTTCCTGCTGCGCATACGGAATTCATGGAAAAGTCTCTGATCGAGCGGCTGTCTTCACTGAGCAGGATAAGTTTTGAATCTTCTCCCCCCATTTCAATAATTGTTTTGATACGGGGGAAAAGGGTTTGTGTTGCATATGCCTGGGCAACGATTTCGTTTACCGGGGTTATTCCGAGAATGGAGCCGATCAAACGGCCTGCGGACCCGGTAACAGAAAGCGCCCATCGGGGCGTTCCCTCCCGGTTTTTTCCCTTCGTCTGCATGGCAGGAGGCGCTGCAATCCTGTCGTCGGTTATTTTCTCCAGCAGAGCGAGCGCAACGGAAAGAGGATGCCCTTTATGTCTTTCGTAATGACTGTAAAGCCTGGTTCCATGTTCATCGAGTACCACAAACTTTACACTCACAGAACCTGCGTCAAGACCGATGAACTTCATCGTTTCTCCGATTTCTTACAGATTATACCACAGAACGCATATCGCCGAAGACATTCTCATCCTGATCCGGGCCAGGGGGAAAAAATGAACCTCTTTCACCGGGCACTAAGAAAAGTGGGTTTGGAGTGGCTAACTTTTCGGGTACTCTGTATAATAGGAAAGCGGTTTTCTACTTATGACCAGGATTCTGAATACAGTCGGTGAACTCACCCTCTATTATGTCAACCAGGCAGGAAGGATGGGTATCTTCCTGGCATTTGTGGTCTACAATATCATCAAATTGCCTTACTATAAGATAACCCACGTAATCAAACAGATATATATCATCGGAACCTTGTCGGTATTCGTTATCATTTTTACCGGAGCCTTTACCGGCATGGTCCTTGCGCTGCAGGGATACAACACGCTGAGCAAATTCGGTTCGGAAGGTCTTATCGGGTCCGTCGTTGCTTTAAGTCTGATCCGCGAACTCGGGCCGGTTCTGGCCGCGCTTATGGTTACCGGCAGGGCAGGTTCAGCCATCTGTGCGGAAATAGGAATCATGAGGATTTCAGAGCAGATCGATGCACTGGAGTGCATGGCGATAGACCCCCACAAATATATCATGGCGCCCAAATTCATTGCAACGTTGGTATCGGTACCCCTCCTTACCGCTGTTTTTAATGTGGTCGGCATCTTCGGCGGATATCTTGTTGGCGTAAAACTTATGGGAGCAAACGAAGGGGCGTTCTTTACGAGTATGTATCGTGACGTTGAATTCGCCGATATCTCTATGGGGTTCATCAAGTCGGTTTGTTTCGGTCTCCTGATCGTCTGGATCTGTGCCGCGAAAGGATACTATGTGCATATGGAACGTTCAGGCGGTTTCGGAGCAGAAGGGGTCAGCAGGGTGACGACAAGCGCTGTTGTGCTGTCGTCTGTTTCTATACTGGTACTTGATTATATTATCACCTCTTTACTCATATGAACGCGCAGCCGATGATTCAAATGATAGACGTGAGGAAAAGCTTCGGGGCACAGGAGGTGCTCAAGGGGATCAATCTGTCCATCTTTGAGGGGAAGACGACCGTTATTGTCGGGGAGAGCGGACAGGGGAAAAGTCTTATCATCAAACACATTCTCGGCCTCATGAAACCGACCAGCGGCAAAGTCCTGGTGGAAGGGAAAGACATCAATATAATAAGCAGGAAAAAATTGAAGGAGATACGGGCGGATTTTGGTGTTCTTTTCCAGCATGCTGCGTTGTTTGATTCAATGACGGTATTTGAAAATATCGCGCTGCCCCTCAGAGAACGCACGAAGGCTTCTGAAGAGGAGATCAGGAACAAAGTTGCCGAAATGCTTGCCCTGATGGACCTTGAGGGGAGCGGGGAGAAATATCCCGCGCAGATCAGCGGCGGTATGAGAAAGAGGGTCGGCCTTGCCCGTGCCCTTGTCCTGAACCCCAAAATCGTCTTCTTCGACGAGCCTACCACAGGACTTGATATCGCAAAGAGCAATGAAATATACCGTGTATTTTTCAGAACCCAGACCAAACTGGGATATACATCAGTGATAGTGAGCCATGATGTGCCGAAGATCTTCAAGCTCGCTGACTATGTCGCGCTTCTCTATAACGGGGTCATTCAGGACTGCATTTCCCCTGAAGACTTCCAAACATCCGAAAACCCCGTAATCAGGGAATTCGTTGAAAAAACTATGGGACACATCTATGAAAGTGAACGAATGGAGGGATGATCAGTGAAGAAATTTAGCGTTGAAACATTGGTGGGCCTTTTCATGATTATCGGATTCCTCTGCCTTGCCTATCTTGCCGTGAAGCTCGGTGATGTGGAATTGCTCGGGACAAAGGAGTATAAGGTCAATGCCCGTTTCGGAAACATTTCCGGTCTCAAGGAAGGATCGGAGGTAGAGATTGCAGGGGTCAAAGTAGGCAAAGTTTCAAAGATATACCTCGAAAATTATCAGGCTGTGGTGGAACTGCTCGTCAACCCCTCGATCAAAATACAGGACGATTCGATCGCCAGCATCAGGACACAGGGGATCATAGGGGATAAATATATCAAGATTTCACCGGGCGGTTCAGAAGAATATATAAAGCCCGATGGCGCACTCACCGAGACTGAATCAGCGGTTGATATCGAAGAGCTTATCAGTAAATATATTTTTGACAAACAATAAGCTGCCTCTTTTCCGCCGGGGATTTTCTATTCGTCCACCTTTTTCTGCCGGTACTGGATATATGCGTTCCGGATAGAAACATAAGGATCGATCGCGGCCTTCTTGAGGTCCTCATAGTCCCCGATGCGCAATGAAGTTTCATTCACTTCATCGTATGTCCTGATTCCCAATGAAGCCTCCACCGGATTCACATAACTGACAGGATCGAGAAAATAGTCTCCTGCCCACCCGACCGTATCCCGGAGCGAAGAGGGGCCGATAAAAGGCCAGACGATATAAAAGCCGTGGCCGATACCGTAACTTCCCAGCGCCTGGCCGACGTCTTCATCACTGCGGACTATATTAAAATCAGCCTTTGCCGCGTCAGCAAGGCCGAGCACGCCTGCGGTGGAATTATATACAAAGCGGACCAGCTCGTTCCCCGCATCCTTTACCCTCAGTTGCAGGAGGCAGCCCACAAAGCGGACCGGCGTCGTAAGATTTGAGAAAAAATTGCGCGTAACAATTCTTATGTCTTCCGGCATAACAGAGGAATACCCTTTTGCAACAGGTTTAAGTATCCAGAAATAGAGCTTGTCGTTGAAATGGTACATGGCCTTGTTCCAGGGATAAATCGGGTCTGCAATCGTTATCACGTTCCCCTCGTCTTCGGTGAATTCAGTCTCAGCCTCTGTCCCGGATGTCTCCCCGGCGGCCGTTGTTTCCGGCTGCGGCTGCTGAGCCGTTTCCGGAATGTCAGTGCTCACCTGAGCAGGCGGCCCGGAAACCGGCGAAGAGGAATCTGCGTACAGAGACGGCACAAGGATAGCCATACATGCAATAAGGGCCAGCAGATATATTCCTGTCTGTTTCATAAAGTTCTCTCCCTCCTCTTTTCTCTTGTTCTCCAGGGTCTCACTTATGCTTTGCCGACTTTTTTCCGCAGCGTATCGAGCAATGCATCGGGTGTTTTATTCATGAGAATTTCCTTGAACTGGGACCGGTAGTTGCTGATAAGGCTTACCCCCTCGATCACGACGTCATAAACCCGCCAGGTGTCCCCCCTGGAGATGACCCTGTAGGAAATCGGGATGTCCGCCTTTTTTGTGATGATTGTCGTCTGGACTTCGGTTGTTTTTTCTGTCAGAGTATTCTCTTTGTTAAATAACACCTTCTCGTCCGTATACGAAGTAATCTTGTCTACATATGCGTCCTCGAGAATGGACCTGTACAGTTCAATGAAATCTTTCTGCTGGCCGGCGTTGAACTTATTCCAGTTCGGACCCAGGGTCCTCCGGGAAAGCTCGGTGTAATCGAACATCTTTTCGGAAATCGCACGGATTTTGTCTTTTTTTGTTTTCTTGCCGGATTCACCCTTTAATGCAGGGTCACGCAACACATCGAGTATGCTGTTGACATGCCCCTTTACCGTATCAAGCGGTATGCCTGCATCGGCGGAAAGGGGAAACACGAGAAGAAAAAGCAGAAACAGTACAGTCAAACGTTTTATCATGGATTACCTCCTGAAAATTTAGTTCGGGTCACTTTTTTCGATTCCATTTGACACATAACTATCGCATATTTCAGCGAATTTGGCAATATCATTCGGGCAGATTCTCTCAAAGGAAAGAGGCCTTTTCTTATTACGAATGGCGCTTGTGTTTTAATCTTGTGAGTTCATAGAAATACACCTGCTGTAAAAGTTTTGCCGCCCTGGTAGGTTTTTCCTGAACAATAGTTTTCTGGAAAATATAGCCTCACGCAATGTTATAGATGAAAAACCGCGAAATTATTATTGCCTGATCAAGGAATAATTAAGTCAATAATTGTATCGCATGCGACATAATAATGAATTGCGAATTAATTTTCTTATTTTTCAACGGGTTGAAACAAACAAAAGAAAAAGAAGAAAATAGGGTCAGGTCTTGATAATTGCAAAATAAAGATGTATATGGTACGCTATCTTTATGGCAAGACCTTTACGGATAGAATACGACGGAGCGTTGTACCACATAACATCACGGGGCAATGAGCGGAAACCAATCTTTCGTGATGAAGAAGACCGAAGTGTTTTCCTTGACACCCTGACCTTAGTCAATAAGAAGTATAACTGGCTATGTCATGCATACTGTCTTATGAATAACCACTACCACCTGATCGTCGAGACACCTGAAGGGAACCTATCAACGGGGATGAGACAGCTAAATGGAGTATATACCCAGCAGTTCAACCGGCGGCATCACAGGGTGGGCCATATATTTCAGGGAAGATACAAGGCCATTTTGATACAGAAAGAAAGCTATCTTCTTGAAGTAAGCAGATATGTGGTACTGAACCCTGTAAGGGCGAAAACGGTGAAGAAGCCTGAGGAGTGGAAGTGGAGCAGTTATCGGGGGACTGCGGGAGATGAGAAACCTCATTCCTGTTTAACTGTGGACTGGATATTAGGACAATTTGGGGTAAAGAGGAGGCAGGCTGAGAAGAAATACAAGGAGTTTGTTGAGGCGGGTGTTTCTGAGAGAGGGATATGGAATGAGGTCAAAGGGCAGAGTGTCCTTGGAGAGGAAGCTTTCGTAGAAAAACTGATTGGGTATGTAAAAGGACATCAGGATATCAAGGAGATACCGAAACCCATGCGGTATATTGGCAGGCCAACACTAAGAGAAGTTCTGAAGGGAATAGATATAAAAGACAAACATCAAAGCTCACCAAAGATAATCAAAGCTGTGATTGAATATGGATATAGCCAGAAAGAAGTTGCTGAGTATCTTGGCATACACTACTCAACAATCAGCAGAATAGTGAGCAAGGGGATAAAGGCAATTGCAAGAAACAAGACCTGACCCCACTTATCTTGATCCACTTATCTCACACTTATCATGGCAATATGTGAAACAACCGGAAGACTTGGTCTGGTCGTCAGCTAATCCGGAGAGCGATATTCTTGTTGAATTAGTGGTGGTATGACATACAAAATATTCAGGTTCAAGTTACAAACTTGAACCCGCAGAGAAGATTAATAATAAAGAGATATAACATTAAGAAACGATTTTAATGAACGAATATAGTAAAATGAATTTATGAATCTCAGGTCGAGAAAATATTCAGGGTGAATAATGGGAATATTCCCAAAAGAAATTAATTTCTTCAATATTTTCAATAAAGTCATGTCAAACAACTCAACTGCAGCCTCCCTTTTTGTTGCTCTTATGGAAAGCTTTGACAACATAGATACAAGGGCAAAAGAGATATATGAATTAGAGCAGGCTAGTGACGTATTAACGCATGAGATAATAAAAAAACTTAATACTTGCTATCTTAATGTCTTAGATAGAGAAGATATAAATGCCCTCGCAATAAATTTAGATGATATCTTAGATCTCATATGGGCAGCAACAGACAGACTTAATGTTTTTAAAATAAAAGAGCCCACTGAGGCAGCTCTCCATCTCGCAAAAGGTCTTCAAGAAATTATTGATTTAGTAAGCAAAGCAGTAAAAAAGCTTGAAGAAAAAAATTATATAACTGTCAAGGAATGTTGTATAGAGATAAACAAGCTTGAAAATAAAATGGACAGGTATTATAAATATGCGCTTGAGACATTATTTGATGAAATAAAAGATCCTATCCTCATTATCCAATGGAAAGATATATACGACCATATCGAATATGGAGCTGATAAGTGCGAAGATGTTGCCGATATATTGGAAACTATAGTTCTTAAAAAAACGTAATATGTAAAAGTTAGGATTTGTGTAAAACCCCTGTAAAGCCTTTTATCAAATACTTCCTGATCGTTTTTCGTTCCTGTTGTCTCCAAATAAAATATCAAGAATGATACAATGGGGGTGAAAAAGTTGTTTCACGAGGTGCTGGCCGGGAGGAGAGGGGAGTGAAACATAGCGTATCAGAAAATATTTTCATCCTGTTCAGGGGATTTGCACTGCATATTCTGGGTGCGTGCAGGGACCTGATCCCGATCATTCTTGTAATAGGGGTTTTTCAGCTGGCTGTGCTGCGTCAACCCTTCCCCCAGTTCGTCGATGTATTCATTGGCGTTCTCTTCGTCATCCTGGGATTGGCCCTGTTCATGCTGGGGCTGGAGATAGGACTTTTCCCAATCGGTGAGGCGATGGCAGAAGCCTTTGCATACAAAGGCAGTGTCTTCTGGCTCCTCCTGTTCGGCTTCGGGCTTGGGTTCTCTACAACCGTTGCCGAGCCTGCACTCATCGCAGTGACAAAGGAGGCTGCAGTGGTGGCAGCCAACGGGAAATTCATCAGCGCAGATCCGTCTGCCATGCAGTCTTATGCCATGGGGCTCCGGCTCACCGTTGCATTCTCTGTGGGGATTGCTATTCTGGTGGGCCTCCTGCGGATTCTCAAGGGCTGGCCTGTGCATTACCTCATCATCGGCGGCTATGTCGTAGTAACGGTTATGACTTTCTTTGCGCCCCAGGAAATTGTGGGAGTTGCATACGATTCCGGAGGGGTCACCACCTCAACGGTAACCGTGCCGCTTGTGACGGCCCTGGGCGTAGGACTTGCATCCGCGATCCAAGGACGGAATCCGCTGGTAGACGGCTTTGGTCTCATTGCGTTTGCTTCCCTGTTGCCGATGGTGTTTGTCATGGCATATGGCATGATAGTGTTTCGATGACCTCAGCGGGAGAAATGGATAGTTAAACTATGGAACCTCTTTTTGCATTCGGTCACACACTTATGGCGACGGTGAAAGACGTCATCCCGGTTATGGGTTTGCTGGTGTTTTTCCAGGTTGTGGTATTGCGAAGGCCGATGCCGAACTGGAAGCGCGCGGCATTTGGCTTCGTCTGCGTTCTCCTTGGGCTCACACTCTTTCTGGACGGACTGGAGACCGCGCTGTTCCCAATCGGGAAGATTATGGCGAAACAACTGTCTGCTCCCGGATTTGTTTTCGACTCTCCGGTTGCCCCTGCCGATGCGGGATGGTATGCGTATGCGTGGGTATACTTGTTCGGCGTATTGATCGGATTTGCCACGACGATTGCTGAACCGGCCCTCATCGCGGTGTCTTTCAAGGCCCATGAAGTCTCACGGGGCGGTTTAAGCCAGTGGGGGTTAAGAATCGCAGTTGCGATCGGCGTCGCTATCGGAATAGGGATCGGCACATTCCGGATTGTGACAGGAACGCCGCTCTACCTATATATTATCGCGGGATACGTGATTGTGGTGATTCAGACTGTATTTGCCCCGCGCGAGATAATTCCCCTCGCATACGACTCAGGAGGGGTCACGACTTCAACAGTGACAGTGCCTCTGGTTGCTGCGTTAGGACTGGGACTTTCAGAAACAGTTCCCGGACGTGATCCGGCGCTGGACGGATTTGGATTGATTGCTTTTGCAAGTGTTTTTCCTATAATAACCGTAATGGGGTATGCTCAGATTGCGCACTGGCTTGCGGTGCGCAGTGCGAGAGCGGCCAGGGAGGGACAGCATGAACTTTAAATTGATCGTCGCAATGGTAAAAACCACAGAGACCGACAAAATAGTCGAAGCAGCACAGGCTGCAGGCAGCACTATGGCTACAATTGTCCCTGCCCGTGGCACGGGGAAACGTGAGGCAAAAACTTTCTTTGGTCTGTCACTGGAAGCCCAGACCGATATAGTCCTCTTCCTCCTGGAGCAGAGCCTTGTGGAACCGGTGCTGAATGCCATTTATGAGGCCGGCAGGTTCAAGATGCCGGGAACGGGTATTGCGTTTGTGGTTGACGTTGAAGGCGCCGTAGGCCTCGAAGGTCAGATCGAACGCTTCAGGAAGGCAGCGGAAAAAGGCAACTAGTGTTCTGTCTCCGTGATTCAACCCTTGAAAACCTTTAGGAACCGCTATAATACTATGCAAAGAGTATCCTGACCGGAAAATCAGCAAAGACAGATTCTTATTCTAAAAATGAGGTTGATGAATTATGGAAATTGAACAGAAAAAGGCGCTGCTTGAAGAGATCAAGGAAGAGATGATCTGCTGCTTTCTTGACACCGGAGAAATAGACAAGATCGCTTCCTTCTTTGAAGTCATGCATGTCCCGGCCAATACAGTCATATTCAAAGAAGGTGATCCCGGTGATTTTGTGGGATTTGTTGTTTCCGGAAAGCTTGAGGTAAAGAAACAGACAGAGTTCAAGGGGAATCAGATAATCGTGGCGTTGCTGACTAAAGGCGCTCTTTTCGGAGAACTCTCGATGTTCGATACGCATTACCGTTCTGCTACGGTCGAAGCGGTAGAGGACACAACCCTTGTTCTGCTGAAACATGATGCGATGGATGCGCTCCTGCAGCAGTATCCCTCAATCGGGATTAAATTATTGAAAGGGTTCATCCGCATCCTCTCGCTTCGTCTCCGGAAGACAACAGAGAGGCTTACGACAATATTCTGATATCCATACGCCGTCAGGAGTCTCATTTGAGTGTATTCTCCGTGACGATATATTGAATGGCACAAGAAAGTGATCCCGTCTTTTTTAAACACGACTAAGGAGGTGTTTCTATGAAGAAGAGAAGTATCCCTCTTTTTTGTATAGCGCTGAGTCTGCTGGTGTTTATCCTCTCCCAATATCCCCTGGCTTTTGCTGCTCCGGGCGACAAGAAAAATAATGCCCTTTCGAGCGGTCTCGATGACCAGACCAGCGTTGCGGTAACTATCTATAATGTCAATCTCGGGCTCGTCAAGGACCAGCGGGATATATCGCTTCCGAAAGGGACGGGCGAATTGAGATTTATGGATGTGGCGTCTCGGATTATCCCGGCAAGCGTCCAGATAAAATCGCTGGAGGACCCCGGGAGCCTCAGTGTGCTGGAGCAGAATTATGAATATGACCTGCTGAATCCCCAGAAGCTCCTTGATAAATATGTCGGGAAGGAAGTGAAGCTCTATTCCAGAAATATTTATACCGAACGGGAAGAGCTTGTGACTGCAACACTCCTGTCCAACAACGGCGGTCCGATCTTCCGCATCGGTGACGAAATAACCTTCGGACATCCGGGTCGCATCATATTGCCCGGGGTGCCGGAAAATCTCATCTCAAAGCCAACTCTTGTATGGCTCCTTGAAAATACCCTTGCTGCCCAGAAGGTCGAAGCAACATATCTTACGGACGGGATCACCTGGCGGGCCGATTACGTGGTGACATTAAATGAGAAGGACGACAGAGCAGACCTTTCAGGATGGGTTACGATTGATAATAAGAGCGGTGCGATATATAAAGACGCCAGACTTAAACTAGTCGCCGGCGATGTGAACCGTGTCAGGGATGAATACGAATATAAGGACAAGATGCTCCGTGCAGCCAGGGCAGAGGCGATGCCGGCACCGCAATTTAAGGAAGAGGAATTCTTCGAGTATCATATCTATACGCTTCAGAGGCCTTCCACGATCAAGGACAACCAGACAAAACAGATCAGTCTCGTAACCGCTGAAAATATTCCGGTGCGGAAAGAACTTGTTTTCTACGGGGCACGCTCTTATTACTACAGCCGGGATGGAGAACAAATGTCGAACCAGAAGGTTGGGGTGTTTGTCCAGATGGAAAACCGCAAAGAGAACAGCCTCGGCATGCCGTTACCGAAAGGGATTGTCAGGGTTTATAAGCATGACAGCGAAGGGAGTCTGCAGTTTGCAGGCGAGGACAGGATCGACCATACACCAAAAGACGAAAAGATACGGATAAAACTCGGTGACGCTTTCGATGTGGTCGGGAGCAGGAAACAGACAGACTGGAAAAAGCTCGCCTCTGATACCTATGAGGCTGCATTTGAGATATCTCTCAGGAATCATAAAAAAGAAGACGTGATAGTGAAGGTGATCGAACCGATACCGGGAGACTGGAAGATGATCAGCGCGTCCCATGAATATTCGAAGAGCGAAGCGTTCACTGCGGAGTTCAATATCCCTGTCCCGAAGGATAAAGAGGTCACCCTTACCTACCGGGTAAGGATGAGGTTTTAAACGCTACGGATTTTCCCTGAGCAGCGGAAACCCCATCTCTTCACGCTGCTTGTAAGAAGCCCTGGCGCTGAGACGGGCAAGATTCCTTACGCGTCCGATGTATCCGGTCCGCTCAGTAACGGAGATAGCTCCCCGGGCGTCAAGGAGATTGAAGGTATGGGAACACTTCAGGCAGAACTCATACGACGGGAGTACAAGGCCGAGCTTGTTCAGCCTTATTGATTCCTTTTCGTATGCATCAAACTGCGTTGCGAGAAGTTCGGTGTCCGCATAATCAAAATTGAATTTCGAGAATTCGACTTCGTCGATATGGTGTATCTCACCGTACCGGATTCCCCTGCACCACTGGAGATTGAAGACATTGTCCACTTCCTGGAGGTACATGGCGATCCGCTCAAGACCATAGGTCAATTCCAGAGAAACCGGTTTCAGGTCGATCCCGCCGACCTGCTGGAAATAGGTGAACTGCGTGATCTCCATCCCGTCGAGCCACACTTCCCACCCGAGACCCCAGGCGCCTAGGGTTGGGGATTCCCAGTCATCTTCTGCAAACCTGATATCGTGTTTAAGGGGGTCGATGCCAAGATATGAGAGGCTTTCGAGATAGAGTTCCTGGCTTTCCTCAGGGGAAGGTTTGAGGATGACCTGATACTGGTAATAATGCTGAAGCCTGTTCGGATTTTCTCCGTATCTGCCGTCGGTTGGCCTTCTGGAAGGCTCGACATATGCCGTTTTCCACGGTTCAGGCCCGAGCACCCTGAAAAAGGTTGCAGGATGGAATGTCCCTGCCCCCACCTCGATATCGTACGGCTGGAGAAGGGTACACCCCTGTTCCGACCAGAACTGATGGAGCTTTAAAATCAAATCCTGAAAATACATGCGACCTCCTGGAAAGTAAAGAATCTTAAAAGAAGGATGAATGTTTTGTCAAATACGCCGCAAACGAATAAGCGACGCCGCATTCATCCGGGAATTCATTAGTGCTGTAAGCGAGAATATCCGGCTCCACCGGGACAAACGGAATGGTCTTTTTGTGGTATAATTTTTCCATAATGAAAAAGAAAATACTCATGAGAGGGAATGAAGCGATTGCAGAGGCGGCAATTCAGGCAGGATGCCGCTTCTATGCAGGATATCCGATAACCCCGCAGAACGAAATCCCCGAATACCTGTCATGGAGAATGCCGGAGGTTGAAGGAACCTTTATCCAGGCCGAGAGTGAACTCGCCGCTATTAATATGGTATATGGCGCATCTGCTGCAGGATCCAGGGCGATGACCTCTTCCAGCAGCCCGGGGATCAGCCTGAAGCAGGAAACAATTTCCTTCCTTGCAGCTGCGGAACTTCCTGCGGTCATTGTCAATATGCAGAGAGGCGGCCCCGGACTGGGCAATATTTCAGGCAGTCAGGCAGATTATTTCCAGGCAGTGAAGGGTGGCGGCCACGGGGATTATAAGATGCTTGTCTACGCCCCGTACAGTGTCCAGGAATTATGGGACCTCACCATGCGTGCCTTCGACAAGGCTGATGAATACCGGAGCCCCGTACTTATCCTCGGTGACGGGGTTATAGGTCAGATGATGGAGCCTTTCTATCCGAATCCATACAGGAAGCCGGACCTTCCCGCGAAAGACTGGGCGCTTGACGGATGCAAAGGAAGAGCGCCGAGAGTGATCAAGTCTCTCTATATGGGGGAGGGCGAACTTGAGATGAGAAATATCGTCCTGCAGACGAAATATAATAAAATGAAGAAGAAAGAGGTAATGGCAGACAGGTATTATCTCGAAGATGCAGAAATTGTGGTGGTTGCGTTTGGGATTGCTGCGCGGATTGCCCTTTCCTCTGTCCTGAAGCTGCGGAGGGAGGGGATGAAGGTCGGCCTTTTCAGGCCTGTCACCCTTTTTCCTTTCCCGGCACAGGAACTCTTTGCGATTGCCGGAGAGCACATGCGGTTTCTCACCATAGAAATGAATTCGGGACAGATGGTTGAAGATGTCAGGCTGTCAGTAAACGGAAAATCGCAGGTATTATTCCATGGAAGACCGGGAGGCTCTCTCCTCACCCCGGAGGAGGTTGAAGAGAAGATTCGGCAGGTATGCTGTAGCCATCCCCAGCCCGTCAGGGCCGCCTTGAATCGCTGGGACGCATAATTTCGATTTCCCCATGGCGCATGCTGTTTTTTCAGGCAGGAAAAAATTCTTGTTTCGACCGGACAGACTTCTTGACAAAACATTTTTTCTTTGGTAGTATTATCACTTGCTGTATAATCTTTAATCTTTAATATTCATTGTACAATGCGGAGGGAAAGTGCCTACGATAGCGCAATTAGTACGCAACGGAAGAGAAAAGGTAAAGACAAAGACAAAAAGCCCGGCATTACGGAGATGCCCTCAGAAGAGGGGTGTCTGTGTGAGGGTTTATACCACAACCCCGAAAAAGCCCAATTCGGCCCTTCGTAAGGTCGCCAGGGTCAGGCTGATGACGGGGATAGAAGTTACAGCCTATATCCCCGGTGTGGGGCACAACCTTCAGGAACATTCGATCGTCATGATACGCGGTGGAAGGGTCAAGGACCTTCCCGGCGTCAGGTATCATATTATAAGAGGCACCCTGGATTCCATGGGAGTTGCAGACCGAAGACAGGGGAGATCAAAATACGGCTCGAAAAGGCCAAAATAAGAGAGTGATACATGCCAAGAAGAAGAGTTGTTGAAAAAAGAGAAATACTGCCTGATCCGAAATACAATAGTAAGATCGTCAGTAAATTCATCAACGCAATAATGCAAAGCGGGAAGAAATCGACTGCCGAGAGCATCTGTTACGGTGCGTTTGAAGTGCTTAAGCAAAAGACCGGCAGTGACCCCATAAAAGTGTTCAAGACGGCGCTGGAGAATGCGAAGCCTGTCCTGGAAGTGAAGCCAAGAAGAGTCGGTGGCGCGACATATCAGGTGCCGGTCGAAATAAGGCCGCACAGACGCGCGGCGCTCGCCTTCAGATGGCTTATGAAATATTCCCGCGCCAGAGGTGAAAAGACCATGCATGAGAAGCTGGCAGGAGAGTTGCTGGATGCATTTAACAACACCGGGACTTCGATCAAAAAGAAAGAAGATACCCATAAAATGGCTGAAGCGAATAAGGCTTTTGCACATTATAGATGGTAGGAAGAATAGAGGAGAAAAGATTTGTCAGAGTTCCCGTTACAACAGACACGCAATATTGGTATCATGGCGCACATCGACGCAGGGAAGACCACGACCACGGAACGCATCCTCTATTATACCGGCGTTACCTACAAGATCGGAGAGGTTCATGATGGCACGGCCGTCATGGACTGGATGGTTCAGGAGCAGGAAAGAGGCATCACCATAACCTCTGCCGCTACTACGTGTTTCTGGAAAGACTGCAGAATCAATATTATAGATACTCCAGGGCATGTTGATTTTACCATCGAAGTAGAAAGATCGCTCAGAGTGCTCGATGGTGCAGTTGCGGTTTTCGATTCTGTGGCAGGCGTAGAGCCACAGTCCGAAACAGTCTGGAGACAGGCGAATAAATATGGCGTTCCACGGATCGCCTTTCTGAATAAAATGGATAGGGTAGGTGCTGATTTTTTTATGAGTATAAATAGTATGATAGAACGTCTCGGCGCAAATCCGGTGGCCGTTCATATCCCGATCGGGGCAGAGGAACAATTCAGGGGGCCGATCGACCTCGTCAGCATGAAGGCGTTCTATTTTGAGAATGAAACATTAGGCGCAACATATACAGAAGGAGATATCCCGGAGCATCTCCTTCCGATTGCAAAGGAATACAGGGAAAAAATGCTCGAATCGCTGTCTGATGTAGACGACGCGATTATGGAAAAATTCCTCAACCGTGAAGAAATCGGCGCCGATGAAATAATGGCAGCCTTACGGAAGGGGACACTTGATCTGAAGCTGACTCCTGTTTTCTGCGGCTCTGCTTTCCGGAACAAGGGAGTTCAGCAGCTTCTCGATGCGATTGTTCATTATTTGCCTTCGCCTCTTGATATCCCGCCTGTTGTAGGGACCGTTCCCGGCAGCGATTCTGTGATCGTCAGGCATGCTGATGACAGCGAGCCTTTTTCCGCGCTTGCATTCAAGGTAATGACGGATCCCTTTGTTGGACAGCTTACTTTCATCCGGGCTTATTCCGGAGTGTTGAATGCAGGTTCCTATGTCTATAACTCAACAAAAGATACCAAGGAACGGGTTGGCAGGCTTCTCAAGATGCACGCGAATAAACGTGAGGAGATAAAGGAAGTATCCGCCGGTGACATCGCAGCGGTGGTGGGGCTGAAACAGACGCTCACCGGCGACACCTTATGTGACGAGAAGAACACGATTATTCTTGAGTCTATTGAATCCCCCGAACCGGTCATGTCTGTCGCGATCGAACCCAAGACGAAGGCAGACCAGGAAAGACTCTCCCAGTCTCTGGCGAAGCTTGCACAGGAAGACCCTTCGTTCAGGGTATCATTTAATGAGGAGACGGGGCAGACGATCATATCCGGCATGGGGGAACTGCACCTCGAGATTATTGTGGACAGGCTTCTCAGGGAATTCAAGGTTGGCGCGAATGTCGGGAAGCCGCAGGTTGCGTATAAGGAAACTATCAGGGCAGCTGCAAAGGGTGAAGGTCGGTTTGTAAGGCAAAGCGGTGGACGTGGTCAGTTTGGACACGTATATATTGAGATAGAGCCGTTAGAAATGGGAAAAGGGTTTGAGTTCGAGAATAAAATAGTCGGTGGTACTATACCGAGGGAATATATTCCCGCGGTGGAGAAGGGCATTAAGGAGTCTGCAGACAGGGGTATCCTTGCCGGATATCCTGTTGTCGATATAAAAGCAAGGCTATATGACGGTTCATACCATGAAGTTGACTCATCGGAAATGGCATTCAAGATTGCAGGATCCATGGCATTTAAAGAAGCTGCAAAAAATGCAAAACCGGTGATCCTTGAGCCTGTTATGAGTGTAGAGGTGGTAACTCCCGAGGAATACATGGGCGATGTGATAGGAGATCTGAATGCCAGGAGAGGGAAGATTCAGAATATTGAACGCAGAGGGAATGTCCAGTTAATCAAGGCAATGACCCCTCTGGCTGAAATGTTCGGGTATGCGACTGGATTGAGGTCAAAGACACAGGGCAGAGCCACCTACACGATGCAGTTTTCACGATATGATGAAGTGCCAAAGGGAGTTTCGGAAGGCATCATTGCAGTGGTGAAGGGTGGATAAGGGAGTTGAGTGGGCAGTTGTACGTTGGTTCCCTGTAATGAATAGGATGAAAAGCAACGGTCAACTGAAAAAGAGGAGGAAAAATGGCAAAGGCGAAATTTGAGAGGGTAAAGCCGCATGCGAACATAGGGACGATTGGGCATGTTGACCATGGGAAGACGACGTTGACATCGGCGATCACGAAGGTACTTTCATTCAAGGGGCAGGCGTCATACCGGTCATTTGACAGTATTGACAACGCGCCTGAGGAGAAGGCCAGAGGGATAACGATAGCGACTGCGCATGTAGAGTATGAGACGGACAAGAGGCACTATGCGCATGTAGACTGTCCCGGGCACGCCGACTACATCAAGAACATGATCACGGGAGCGGCGCAGATGGACGGGGCGGTGCTGGTGGTGTCAGCGGCGGACGGGCCAATGCCACAGACGAGGGAGCACATATTATTGGCGAGGCAGGTAGGAGTGCCGTACATTGTAGTATTTATGAATAAAGTAGACATGGTGGATGATCCGGAGCTGCTGGACCTGGTGGAGCTTGAGATGAGGGAGTTGCTGACGAAGTATCAGTTTCCCGGGGACAAGATACCGATAATTCGGGGCAGTGCACTGAAGGCTATGGAGAGCCAGGGCGCGGATCAGGGGGCGGAGGAGTACAAGTGCATTCTGGAGTTGATGGATGCGATAGACAGTTATATCCCGACGCCTGACCGTCCGATAGACAAGCCGTTTTTGATGCCGATTGAGGATGTATTTTCGATATCCGGGCGTGGGACGGTGGTGACGGGGAGAGTAGAGCGTGGGATTGTCAAGGTAGGAGAAGAGGTAGAGATAGTAGGATTGGGAGAGACGAGGAAGACGGTAGCGACGGGGGTGGAGATGTTCCGGAAGCTGCTGGATGAGGGGAGAGCGGGAGACAACGTAGGAGTCCTTTTACGTGGGATAGGGAAGGATGAAGTAGAGCGCGGGCAGGTATTGGCGAAGCCCGGGAGCATCACGCCGCACACGAAATTCAAGACTGAGGTGTATATTCTGACGAAGGAAGAAGGCGGGAGGCATACGCCGTTTTTCAAGGGATACCGGCCGCAGTTTTATTTCAGGACGACGGATGTGACGGGAGTGGCGCAGTTACCTGAGGGAGTAGAGATGGTGATGCCTGGGGATAATGTGAGTTTGTCGGTAGAGCTGATCTCGCCGATCGCGATGGAGAAGGAACTGAGGTTTGCCATCCGTGAAGGCGGCAGAACTGTCGGCGCAGGCGTCGTCACAGAGGTCTTGGGATAATCTCGTAATACATTCAGAAAGACTTGTAAGATAAGAGTGAGACAAAGGTGAATCAGAAGATACGAATAAAATTAAGGGCTTACGACCACAGAATACTGGACAGGTCTGTAAAGGAGATTGTTGATACGGTGCAGAGGACGGGCGCAAGGATTGCGGGTCCGGTGCCGTTGCCGACAAGGATCAGCAGGGTAACTGTTCTCAGGTCACCTCATGTTGACAAGAAATCCAGGGAGCAGTTTGAGATCAGGACCCACAAGAGGCTCATTGATATCGTTGATCCGACTCCACAGACAGTTGACGCTCTCATGAAACTTGAGCTTGCAGCCGGTGTTGATGTAGAGATAAAGCTGTGAAGAGGGAGAACCTCAGGGCTTTCGGCTGTTAATTTCTGAAAATTTGGAGACAGGTAATGGTTGGTATTTTAGGAAAAAAACTCGGTATGACGCAGATATATAGAGAAGATGGCAGGGCATATCCTGTGACAGTTATTGAAGCGGGACCTTGTTGTGTCGTTCAGGTAAAGACCCTCGAAAAAGATGGATATGAGGCGGTGAAATTAGGGTTTCTCGAAGGCAAGGAGAAAAAAATAAACAAGCCGGAAACCGGCATGTTTAAAAAGGCCGGGGTAAAGCTATACCGGATACTGCGGGAATTTCGAACCGGCGGACTTGCAGTAGGTGATTTTGTGACGGTCGAAACGTTTGCCAAGGGAGATAAGGTTGATGTGTCAGGCGTATCAAAGGGCAAGGGATTCCAGGGCGTCATGAAAAGACATAATTTTTCAGGCGGACCGGCATCACACGGATCCACGTTCTACCGTGCTCCCGGTTCTATCGGAGCAAGTTCGTATCCCTCAAGGGTATGGAAGAACCAGAAACTTCCCGGGCATATGGGGTCAGAGCGCGTAACGGTAAAGAACATCGAAGTTGTCGAGGTGAAGGCTGAACAGAACCTCCTGCTGGTTATGGGCGCTGTGCCGGGAGCGAACGGAACCATTGTGGAGATCAAAAAGGAAAAGTGATATGCCAGAAATCGAAGTGAAAGACAGGAATAACAATACAGTCGAAAAGATAACCCTGAGTGAGGACGTCTTCGGTGTCCGGGCCAAACAAGGGGTGCTCCATGAAGCGGTCGTGAATTATCTTGCCAACCAGAGGCAGGGGAACCATGCGACAAAAACAAAAGGACTGATAAGCGGAGGGGGCAAGAAACCCTGGCGGCAGAAACACACAGGCCGGGCCAGGGCAGGGAGCAACCGTTCTCCTTTATGGAGAGGCGGTGGAACAATTTTCGGCCCCCAACCGAGAGACTATTCGTATCGCCTTCCGAAAAAAATGAAAAAACTTGCGTTACTCGCTGCGCTTAGGGAAAAGCTTGCCGGAGGTGAAATCGTATTTATAGACAGTTTTTCGGTTGAAAAACCAAAGACAAAGGATATGGTGACTATCCTCAGGAACCTCGGCCTGCAGGAAAAGAGTGTCCTTATTGTTCTTCCGGAAAAAGATGACACGATCATCTTTTCCGCGAGAAATATACCGGGGGTCTCTGTAATGCGGGCAGTTGATCTCAATACCTACGAGGTATTGGCATATAATATACTGCTTATGACGAAAGAGGCTGCAAAAAAGTTAGAGGGATTACAGACATCATGAAAAATATCTATGCGATTATCAAAAAGCCGTTATTTACTGAAAAGGGCAGTAGTTTGAAGGAAGCAGAGAACAAAATACTTGTCGAAGTCCCGACGGATGCGAACAAGATTGAAATAAAGAGGGCTATGGAAGAACTCTTCAAGGTTAAAGTGGAAAAAGTTTCTACGATCAGTGTGATCGGGAAAATGAAGAAATTCGGAAAGTCTATCGGGAAAAGACCCGACAGGAAAAAGGCAATTATTACCTTAAGGAAAGGTGAAAAACTCGATTTCATTGAAGGTGCATAAATGGGCATAAAAAAATTCAATCCGACATCACCAGGCAGAAGATTCCAGTCCGTATCGGATTTTGCCGAGATCACCGCAGAAAAGCCCTGTGGATCGCTTGTAAAAGCACTGAGGGGGAAAGGCGGGAGGAACAATACCGGGCGCATTACGGTAAGGCACAGGGGAAGCGGAAATAAGCGGGCATACAGGATTATCGATTTCAAACGCGACAAGGCAGGGGTGCCTGCTACTGTGGCTACGATAGAATATGACCCGAACAGGTCGTCAAGAATTGCGCTGCTCTATTATAAGGACGGTGAAAAGCGCTATATCATAGCTCCTGTAGGACTTTCTGTCGGAGATGAGGTGGTGTCCGGGAAAGGTGCGGAAATAAAGACCGGGAATGCTCTCGCGCTTTCTGATATGCCCCTTGGTACGTTTATCCATAATATTGAACTCCGTCCGGGAGAGGGCGCGAAATTCGTGAGGAGCGCAGGCGCGTCAGCACAGCTTATTGCAAAGGAAGAGGACTATGTTCAGGTTAAGCTTTCGTCCGGAGAAGCCCGGTTCATACCTTCTCAATGTATGGCCGCTATTGGGCAGGTAAGCAATCCTGACCATGAAAATATATCGTACGGGAAGGCAGGCAGGAAAAGGTGGTTGGGCAAAAGACCGCATGTGAGGGGTGTGGCAATGAACCCGGTTGATCATCCTCTCGGAGGTGGTGAGGGGAAGGCGTCTGGGGGACGCCCTGCATGTTCGCCATGGGGTAAGCCCGAGGGTGTGAAAACCAGGCATAACAAGAGAACCAACAGATTTATCATAAAGAGGAGGAAGTAAATTGCCCAGGTCCCTAAAAAAAGGTCCCTTTGTTGATGCAAAGCTGATGAAGAAGGTTGAGGCGATGATTGAGAGCGGTGACAAGAAACTCATAAAGACATGGTCAAGACGTTCAACGATTATCCCTGAGTTCATAGGATATACATTCGCTGTGCACAATGGCAGAAAATTCATACCGGTATATGTCACTGAGAATATGGTTGGCCACAAGCTTGGTGAATTTTCTCCCACGAGAACGTTCAGAAGCCATTCAGGGTCTGAAAAGGCTGCAGCGGCAAAGGGTTAAAGAGGAAGGCTGATTATGGAATCGAAAGCAATATTGAAATATGCGCGGATAACTCCGAGGAAGGCACGGAGGGTTGTAGACCTCATCAAAAATAAAAGCGCAGGAGACGCTCTCGTCTATCTGCGATTCATGCCGTACCGGGGAGCGCGTTTTATTGAAAAGCTCGTGAAGTCGGCAATGGCGAATGCCGAGCAGAAAAAGGCGGTGAACCCTGAAGAGATGAAGATCGCCAGGGTATATGTTGATCAGGGACCTGTCATGAAAAGGATGGAACCGAGAGCAATGGGAAGGGCGAATGTTATTCGGAAGAGATCGAGTCACATCACTGTGATTTTATCCGAGGAAAGTTAACCAGGAGGGTATTTTGGGTCAGAAGACGCATCCAATAGGAATCAGGCTTGGGATAATAAAGACATGGGACTCGCGGTGGTATGCCAAGAAGGGCTACAGCGACCAGCTTATTGAGGATATTCATATGAGAAAAATGCTGAAGGGCCGGCTCTTTCACGCCGGTGTGCCCAAGATCGAAATTGAGAGGGCTGGTCAGAATATCAGGGTGATTATCCATACAGCCAGGCCGGGAATTATAATCGGTAAAAAAGGGTCTGAGGTCGAAAAGCTCCGGAAAGACCTTAAGGCAATGACAGGCAGGGAAGTTTCGATCGATATCAAGGAGATCAGGAAGCCTGAAGTGGATGCGCAGCTCGTCGCCGAAAACGTGGCACTTCAGCTCGAGAAAAGGGTCGCATTCAGAAGGGCGATGAAGAAGTCAGTTGCTTCTGCCCTGCGTTTCGGTACCCTTGGCGTAAAGATAGCGTGTTCAGGGAGGCTTGCGGGAGCAGAAATAGCCCGCGCTGAATGGTACAGGGAAGGAAGAGTCCCGCTTCATACCTTCAGGGCCGATATCGACTATGGATTTGCTGAAGCGAGAACAACGTATGGTCTTATCGGTATAAAAGTCTGGATGTATCACGGTGATATACTCCCCGAAAGCAGAACAAAGGAAATTTAGGTGATACTATGCTGATGCCGAAAAAGGTTAAATTCAGGAAGATGCAGAAAGGCAGGATGAACGGGAAAGCCTATAGCGGTTCAACAGTCGCATTCGGTGAGTATGCATTGAAGGCTCTGGAGCCGGGGTGGGTTTCGAGCGCACAGATCGAGTCCGCAAGAATTGCAATCACCCGTCATGCAAAGAGAGGCTGTAAAGTGTGGATACGGATTTTCCCGGACAAACCGATAACCAAGAAGCCTGCCGAAACGAGAATGGGAAAGGGAAAGGGAAACCCTGAGTATTGGGTAGCTGTTGTGAAGCCGGGCAGGGTTCTCTATGAAATGTCGGGAGTGACCGAAACAACAGCCAAAGAAGCCATGCGGCTTGCTGCTCATAAACTCCCGATCGCTACCAGGTTTGTAAGGAGAAATGAGGAGGTCCTGTGAAGCCATCTGATCTGCATGCACTCACCATCGATGAGCTGAGCCAGAAAGAGCAGGATTTAAGAAAAGAACTCTTTAATCTCAGGTTCCAGTCAGTGACAGGTGAAATAGAAAATCCAATGCGTATACAGGCGGTCAGAAAGGATATCGCACGGGTTCTGACAATAAAGACCGAGAAAGCAAAAGTGAGAACTTAAATGGCGGGAAAGGGAGAAGTGTCAAAAAAGATTTATTCAGGGAAGGTCATCAGTAACAAGATGGACAAGACTGTTGTTGTAGCGATCACGAGACTGTTTCAGCACCCAGTATATAAGAAAACGGTGAAGCGCGTCACAAAGTTCAAAGCACATGATGAGCAGAATAAGTATAATGTTGGAGATATCGTCAGGATTATAGAAACAAGGCCTCTTAGCAAAGAAAAACGGTGGATGGTAATAGACTAGAGGCTGATTGGAGTGATCGAAAATGATTCAGTTGAGGAGTATGATCGAAGTAGCAGACAATTCAGGCGCCAAGAAGGTGCAGTGTATAAAGGTGCTTGGGGGATTTCACAGGCGATATGCCCGACTTGGTGATATTGTGGTCGTCAGTGTCAAAGAGGCGCTGCCCGACAGCAATATAAAGAAAGGGACTGTTGCAAAGGCTGTTGTGGTAAGGACAAGGAAAGAACAGAGAAGGGCTGACGGTTCTTACATCCGTTTCGATCAAAACGCTGTGGTACTTATCAATCCACAGGGAGAACCGGTCGGAACAAGAATCTTCGGCCCGGTGGCAAGGGAACTTCGGTGGAAAGAATATACGAAGATTATTTCCCTGGCCCCGGAGGTCTTATAGGAGAAATATGGGACTGAGCATAAAGAAAAATGACACTATAGTTGTGTTAACGGGAAAAGAAAAAAACAAACAGGGCAGAGTATTGTCAGTGTATCCGTTAAAGGAGCAGGTGCTGGTCGAGAAGATCAATGTGATCAAGAGACATATGAAGCCATCCAGAAAATATACCCAGGGGGGTATTATCGAGAAAGAGGCTCCTTTGAAGGTATCGAATGTAATGCTTATATGCCCTAAGTGCAGCAAGCCCACACGGATAGGGAATACCGTGCTACAGACTGGCAAAAAAGTGAGAGTCTGCAAGAAATGCAGGGAGGTCATGGACTGATATGATGCCGAGGCTCAAGGAAAAGTACCTGAAGGAAATTGTGCCGCTCATGACAAAGGAATTCTCCTATGACAATGTAATGGAAGTTCCCAGGCTGCAAAAAATCGTTCTCAATGTGGGACTGGGAGAAGCCATACAGAATATTAAACTCCTTGATGCAGCGCAGAAAGAACTTTCCATGATAAGCGGTCAGAAAGCCGTTGTTACCAAGGCAAAAAAATCTATTGCTGCCTTTAAGCTGAGACAAGGGGTTCCTATCGGATGCAAGGTTACCCTGCGGGGGAACAGGATGTATGAATTCCTCGACAGGCTGATCAGCGTTGCATTGCCGAGGATCAGAGATTTCAAGGGTATTGCGGGGAAGGCATTTGACGGCCGGGGGAATTACGCGCTTGGACTGAAAGAACAGTTCATATTCCCTGAGATAGATTATGACAAAGTCGAAATGGTTCACGGACTTGACGTCATTTTCTGCACTTCCGCGAAGACTGATAAAGAGAGCAAGGCCCTTTTGCGCTATATGGGCATGCCGTTTAAAAACTGATGGTCAACAGGACCCTTCATCGCTTGCCTGCAAGAGAGAGAAGGATGACTGATGGCCGTTTATTGAGACAGGAGTGCTAATGGCAAAACTTTGCATGATAGAAAAATCAAAAAGGCCACCGAAATTCGGGGTAAGGACCTATAACCGATGCAAGTTATGCGGAAGACCACGCGCATATCTCCGAAAATTCGGCATGTGCAGGATCTGCTTCAGGAATCTTGCACTGAAGGGTCAGATACCCGGAGTAGTAAAGGCAAGTTGGTAGTCAATGACCCTAGTGGAGGTGTTGAATGTTAACTGATCCGATTGCGGATATGCTCACAAGAATCCGTAACGCAGTGCGAATCAAATCAGAGAAAGTGGATATCCCTATTTCTAAAATAAAGCTTGAGATAGCCAAGATATTAAAAGAAGAGGGATTTATAAGAGCGTATAAAATTTTAAAGGACAGGAAGCAGGGTATCCTGCGGGTGATCCTGAAGTATGTGGATAATGAAAGCGTTATTTCCGGACTGAGGAGGATAAGTAAACCGGGACGGAGAGTCTACGTCGACAGGAACGAGATCCCGAAAGTGATGGGCGGCCTGGGGGTTGCTATCCTTACTACCTCAAAAGGGATATTGAGCGATAAGACCTGCCGTCGTGATGGTGTCGGCGGAGAAGTTATCTGCTACGTATGGTAAAGGAGACAAGAGGATGTCGCGGATAGGGAAAAAACCGATAGCAATACCTGAGAAAGTGACTGTCGAAATCGCTGCCGGGAAGGTGCTCGTAAAAGGTCCGCTGGGAGAGTTGAACTGGGACTATCCGGATAAGATGAAAGTTGCGGCGGATGGCGGTACGATATCAGTGGAACGATCAGGAGATTCAAAGGTGGAGAGAGCGCTGCACGGCCTTACGAGAAGTATTCTTAATAATATGGTCGTTGGTGTTTCCCAGGGATACCGGAAGGTCCTCGAAATTTTCGGCGTCGGATACAAGGCACAGGTTGCAGGTGACAGGATAGTATTGGCTCTTGGTTACTCGCATCAGATCGAATTTCTGTTGCCGCCGAACGTGAAAGCATCAGTGGACCAAAAGCAGGTACAGATCACTTTGACCAGTATTGACAAACAACAGATTGGACAGGTTGCGGCCAGTCTCAAATCGTTAAGACTGCCTGACGCCTATAAAGGCAAAGGGATCAGGTATGCCGGCGAGAGACTTAAATTAAAGGCCGGCAAAGCAGGTAAAAAATAGTTGTTCAGCTGACAGCGAAGATCTGTTAGATTTCTGAATTGGAGGGTGTTTTGGCTGAGAGCAGAAGAGAGGCAAGAGAGAGACGCCACAAGAGAATCAGGAAAAAAATATCGGGAACTCCGGCAAGGCCGCGCCTTACTGTTTACCGGAGCCTGAATCATATATATGCACAGATTGTTGATGATTTAAAAGGGCAGACACTTGCAACTGCGTCGAGCCTTGATAAGGAATTCAGGGACATAGCGCACCATAAGGGCAATGTAAAAACCGCAAAACTGGTTGGCGAACTGGTTGCAAAAAGAGCCCTCGAAAAAGGAATAAAGAAGGTAGTGCTCGACAAAGGCGGATACCTTTACCATGGCACCATTAAGGCGCTGGCAGACGCAAGCAGGGAAGCTGGTTTAGAGTTCTAACCGGGTTAGGATAACGTCGGGTGTTTCAACACTGACGACGGATGACAAAATAAGCAAACGGCAGTTAGGGAGGTTATGTGGAGAAGATTGATCCAGAAGGGTTGACCTTAAGAGACAAGGTGGTCTATATAAACAGGGTTGCAAAGGTGGTCAAGGGCGGAAGACGGTTTTCGTTCACTGCTCTTGTTGTTGTCGGAGACGGTGAGGGGACTGTTGGTATCGGGAAGGGGAAAGCATCGGAAGTCCCGGAAGCCATACGCAAAGCGGTGGAACAGGCAAAGAAATCCCTTGCACGGTTTCCCCTTATAGAGGGTACCATACCGCACAGGATTATAGGCAGGTTTGGCGCAGGGACCGTAGTAATCAACCCCGCATCAAAGGGCACCGGTATTATTGCAGGGGGGGCGGTCAGGGCTATTCTTGAAGTCGCAGGGGTGCAGAATGTCGTTGCAAAATCTCTCCGCAGTCATAATCCTTTCAATTCGCTCAAAGCGACACTGAATGGACTTATGAACCTCAAGAACTCTGATGCAGTCATGAAACTCAGGGGCAAAGCTGAAGAAGAGTCCCAGGAGGTAGCATGAGAATAGAAGATTTAAAACCCACTCCCGGGAGCAGAAAAAGGAATAAGAGGGTCGGCCGCGGTATCGGTTCCGGCCATGGCAAGACTTCGTGTAAAGGCCATAAAGGCCAAAAAGCCCGTTCAGGCGGAACAAAAGGCCCCGGGTTCGAAGGCGGACAGATGCCGCTTCAGAGAAGGCTTCCCAAGAGAGGATTCAAAAACCGCTTCAGGACGGAATATGCGGTGATCAATCTCAAGGACATTATGCACATAGAAGGCCTGGAAATCATTACTGCAGAGGCCCTCAAGGACAGAGGCGTTCTCAAGGATTTAAAGGACGGGCTTAAAGTGCTCGGCGAGGGAGAGATAACCCGGCCATTGACGATAAAGGCCGACGCCTTTAGTGCTTCTGCCCTGGAAAAAATAGCAGCAGCCGGCGGTAAGGCAGAAGTAGTTTAATCACAGAAATCATACTTTTAAGGAATACACCTAATTCATTTGAGATATATTTATGGGTATAATATCGAGCTTTCAGAATATATTTAAGATTCCGGAACTAAAAAACAGGGTCTTGTTTACCCTTGCCCTCCTTGCCGTGTATCGCATAGGCGCTCACATCCCAACCCCGGGGATCAACGGGGAGGCGCTGAGTGAATTCCTTGCCCAAAGCGGAGCCAGTGCACTGATGGGATTTTTTGACATGTTTTCGGGTGGCGCATTATCGAGGGTGACCATTTTTGCCCTCGGGATTATGCCATATATCAGCGCATCTATTATCCTTCAGTTACTTACCGTCGTAATCCCTGCCATAGGAAAGATTGCAAAAGAGGGGGAGGCAGGCAGGAAAAAGATCGTAAGATACACGAGATATGGAACAATAGTTATCAGCGTGATTCAGTCATTTGGCATTGCAGTGGGGCTGGAGAGCATGCAGAACGGTGCATTTATTCAGAACCCGGGATGGTCATTCAGGCTGTTAACCATGATTACCCTGACTTCAGGGACGGCCTTTATTATGTGGCTTGGAGAGCAGATCACCGAGAGGGGGATCGGGAACGGTATCTCGCTCATCATTTTCGCGGGAATAGTCGCCCGTTTCCCGAGTGCAATCATCACCACAGTCAGGCTCCTGCAGGCCGGTGAACTCTCTATATTCTTTGTCGTCTTTCTTGTTGTAATGATGATTGCTGTTGTTGGGGCAATCATCTATATGGAGAGGGGGCAGCGAAAAATACCTGTTCAATATGCCAAGCGGGTCGTCGGCCGGAAGGTCTACGGAGGCCAGAGTACCCATCTGCCCCTCAAGATTAATACTGCAGGCGTTATCCCGCCGATTTTTGCCTCATCCATAATCATGTTCCCGGCAACAGTCGCAGGATTCATCGCGATCCCATGGGTCCAGGCTGTCGCGCGTCAACTCTCACCAGGGACGGTGTTATATACAATGCTTTATGTGGGAATGATCATATTCTTTGCGTTTTTCTATACCGCGATTATTTTCAATCCTGTTGATATCGCTGATAATCTCAAAAAGTACGGGGGATATATACCGGGGATAAGGCCGGGCCAGAAGACATCTGAATACATTTACAAGGTGCTGTCCCGTCTGACCTTTGTAGGGGCTTTTTACCTCGCTGCGGTATGTATTATCCCGGAGATTCTTATAGGAAGGTTCAATGTGCCGTTCTATTTCGGAGGAACTTCTCTCCTGATCGCAGTGGGCGTCGCACTCGATACGGTTTCGCAGATAGAGTCGCATCTTATTACCCGTTCTTATGAAGGTTTCCTGAAAAAAGGCAGGATTAAGGGCAGGAAGGGGTAACCCTTTCGCATTTATATGCACTATGCCCAGTATTTCCATAGATGATTATTTTGAAATCTCCGGAAGAAATAGAAACGATGGCTCAGGCATGCAGTATTGTTGCAAAGACGCTTGATTACGTGGGGAATATGATAAAACCGGGTATTACTACAGGGCAGATCGAACAGGTTGCAGAGGAATATATAAAATCGAACAACGCAACGCCTGCGTTCAAGGGCTATCGTGGTTATCCGGCAAGTATCTGCGCCTCGGTAAACAATGAGGTCATACACGGGATCCCTTCAGACAGAGTGCTCGAAGAAGGAGATATTCTCGGTGTCGACCTCGGAGTGTATAAGGGTGGTTTTTATGGAGACGCTGCATACACATTCCCTGTCGGGAAAACAGAGCCTGAAACAGAGAGGTTGTTAAGGGTTGCAGAAGCAGCCCTGTATATCGGTATTGAAAATGCATTGCCACATAAACGGATATCTGATATATCATGTGCGATCCAGAGTTATGTCGAATCGCATGGGTTCGCTGTGGTCAGGGCATTTGTCGGCCATGGAATCGGGAGAAGCCTGCATGAGGACCCCCAGGTCCCTAATTTCGGGCAGCCGGGCCGTGGACCCCGGATGAGGCCGGGTATGGCCCTTGCTATAGAGCCTATGGTGAATGCGGGAGGGTACGAGGTTGTCGTGCTGAATGACGGATGGACCGCGGTAACGATGGACGGAAAATTGTCAGCACATTTTGAACATACAATTGCCGTAACAGAGAATCAACCAAGAATCTTGACGCGATTAAATTAAAAGGAGTATACTATTTAGCTAATGCCAAAAGAAGACAGTATAGAGGTTGAGGGCAAGATTATTGAGACCTTGCCGAATGCTATGTTCAAGGTTGAGCTTGAGAACGGGCAGATTGTCCTTGCCTATGTTTCGGGAAAGATGAGGATGCACTTTATAAAGATATTGCCTGGTGACAGAGTAACCGTTGAATTGTCGCCATATGACCTGACGAAGGGAAGAATTACTTACCGGTTTAAATAAACTGACAAGAGGGTGTGATGAAAGTACGTTCTTCGGTAAAACCGATGTGTGCGAAATGCAAGATAGTGAAGAGAAAGGGTATAATACGGGTTATTTGCGAGAACCCGAGACATAAACAGAGGCAGGGATGATACTCTGCATGACGTGAGTAGTTCCGAGTGACAGGAGAGTGCTCGGAACTTCAACTGAGAACCTTTAAATTCGAAGAGGAGAAGGAAGTTGGCAAGAATCGCGGGAGTTGATTTACCCAAAAATGAGCGGATAGAAATCGGGCTGACAAGGATTTTCGGAGTCGGCAGGGCGCTTTCCCAGAAAATACTGTCTGAGATCCGTATGAACCCGAACATGCGGGTGAAGGACCTTACCGATGAAGATATTGTCAAAATAAGAACTGTGCTCGAGAGAGACTACAGAGTCGAAGGTGACCTGAGAAGGGATATTTCGCTGGCAGTCAAGAGACTTGTAGATACCGGAAGCTACAGGGGGATGAGGCACCGTTCAGGCCTTCCTGTCAGAGGACAGAGAACGAAAACAAACGCGCGAACACGCAAGGGCCCAAGAAAAGCCGTTATGGGTAAAAAGAAAGAGGCGTAACAAATGGCTCAGAGAAAGAAAGGCGTTAAAAAGGAAAAAAGGAATATCAGCTTTGGAGCAGCACATATTCAGGCTACTTTTAACAATACCATCATTACGATTACCGACCCCAAGGGCGATGTGGTCGCTTGGGCAAGTGCCGGGAATCTGGGGTTCAAAGGATCAAGAAAAGGAACTCCCTACGCAGCGCAGATGGCTGCTTCAGCAGCGGCAAAAAAGGCGATGGATGTTGGCATGAAACAGGTGGATATTTTCGTGAAAGGTCCGGGTTCGGGCCGAGAATCGGCAATAAGGGCGCTTCAGGCAACCGGCCTCGAAATTAATCTCATCAAGGATGTGACGCCTGTTCCGCACAACGGATGCAGACCTCCAAAGAGGAGGAGGGTATAGCATGGCAAGATATATAGGAGCGTTATGCAGGATTTGCAGAAGAGAAGGAGAAAAACTGTTTCTGAAAGGGGACCGGTGTTATACCGAAAAATGCGCTGTCGAGAGACGGAAGTATCCTCCCGGTGAACACGGACAGGGATTTAAGAAATTATCTGATTACGGCATACAACTGCGTGAAAAACAGAAGCTCAGAAAGATGTACGGGGTTCTCGAGAGACAGTTCAGGAGATATTTTCATGCGGCGGAGAGAAAGAAAGGCGTTACCGGTGAGGTCCTCCTGCAGCTTATTGAGAGCCGCCTTGACACTATGGTATTCCGCATGGGGTTTGCTCCCAACAGACGGAGAGCACGTCAGATTGTCGGGCATGGCCATATCCAGGTCAACGGCAGGGCAACCAATCTCCCTTCCTATCAGGTGAAAAAAGGTGATGTGATTGAAGTGAAGGCAGCAAGCAGGGATATCCCTGAAATTGTAGACAGTCTTTCAAAAAGTGAATACAGGGGAATTCCCGGTTGGGTTGAAGTTGACAATGCAAGTTTCAAGGGGAAGGTTGTACATATTCCATCCCGTGACGAGATTCAACTGCCTGTGCAGGAACAACTCGTGGTTGAATTGTATTCTAAATGAGAATAAACCTCTCGTTACGACACGTATAAGAAACAGTGAAATTTAATGATAAGAACGAAATTCCAGACACCGGCAAAAGCAGAAACCCATAACCGGCATTCAGCAACAGAGAGGGAAATCCCCTTGAATCTGTGCGGCATTGGTTTTTGCGATTTCGAAAAAAGTGTGCTGGGGTTGTTTGAGGAGGCCTTATGGATCTGAAGAAAATAGGCTTTCAGCTTCCGGATTCAGTTGGATTTGACGAAGAAACACTGACTGATGAGTATGGAAAACTCATAGCTGAGCCTCTGGAGCGCGGGTTTGGGACCACCCTGGGAAATGCACTGAGGAGGGTATTGCTTTCCTCTATTGAGGGTTCTGCGATTACTGCGGTTAAGATACCTGGAGCGCTCCATGAATTTTCGACAATAAAAGGCATAAAAGAAGATGTTGTCGATATTGTGCTGAATATCAAGAAAATCAGAGTGAAGCTCTATTCAAGCGAGAAGAAGATTGCAACGATTAAAGTGAAGGGCCCGAAGGTAGTGACGGGTGCGGATATTCACAGCGACGGGACCTTTATGGTGTTAAATCCCGATCAGGTAATCGCAACTGTTGATAAAGATGCAACGTTCGAAGCAGAGATGTACCTGAAGAAGGGGAAGGGATATGTATCTGCAGAACTCCATAAAGAAGAGGACCTGCCGATAAACGTCATTGCGGTCGACTCTGTTTTTACCCCGATAAAGAAGGTCACTTTTATCGTAGAAAAGGCCCGGGTTGGGCGGGCAACGGATTATGACCGGTTAGTTATGGAGATATGGACTGACGGAGGAGTAACACCGGAAAAAGCGGTTTCACTGGCAGCGGCGATTCTCATCGAGCATATGAATCTCTTTCTGCTGGAGGATGAGGATTTAGAGGAAGAAGGTATTTCAGCAGAACAGCCTGATTATAGTGACGCAGCCACCGAGGATCCTATCTTCAATGCAAACCTCCTCAAGAGTGTCGATGAACTCGAACTTTCCGTAAGGTCTTACAATTGTCTCAAGAATGCGAATATTAAAACTATTGCTGACCTTGTTCAGAAGACGGAACAGGAGATGCTCAGAACGAAAAATTTTGGCCGCAAGTCTCTCAATGAAATCAAGGAGATATTGCACGGAATGGGACTTCGTCTCGGCATGAGAGTTGACCTGGATGCTCTGAACAGAGAGGTAGTTTTACATGGCGGAGGTGTAGATAAAGATGCGACACAGAGTTGATGGCAGATTATTCGGGAGAACCGCAAATCAGCGGAAAGCGCTCTTGCGGGGACTCGTGAATTCGTTGATTGAGCACCAGAGGATAGAAACCACTGTTGCAAAAGCAAAGGAAGTAAAGAAGATAGCCGAAAAAATGGTGACTCTTGGAATCAGGGGTGATCTCCATGCAAAACGACTTGCCTTTGCATACCTCTCGAACAGGACTTCCCTTGCAAAGCTTTTTGGAGAAATCGCCCCCCGGTTTTCGGGGCGGAACGGCGGATACCTCAGGATCATGCATACAAGGAACCGGGTCAACGACTCTGCTCCCATGGCGGTGATCGAGTTTATTGACTACGGAGCATTGAGAAAGACAGAAGAAGCAAACGCAGAGAAGAAAGAGCAAGAAAAATAACAGGCGTTCCCATGGAACTGCCTGAGAGATGAGAAGCGATGAACAGAAGTTCATTCCTTCTCATTTTTTAATTCTGGTTACACTTCAAAGGCATCCTTGATATGTTCAATTTCGGAGGGGCCATTTTTTCTGAGGATGATACTGAGCACATCGAACCGCGCGGGTGATTCTATCCTCTTTTTTTTCATATAAAGCAGCGCGAGGTTTTTTAATTTGTGTTGTTTTTTTGCATGGACCGATTCGAACGGGTAACCGAATGAGACGTCGGTTCTTGTCTTGACTTCAACAAAAACTGTGATGTCCCTGTCTTTTGCAATAATATCGATTTCTCCGATTGGCGTCTTATAATTCCGCTCGATTATCCGGTACCCTTTTTTCTTGAGAAAATGTGACGCCAGTTCCTCACCGCTCGTGCCAAGCGCTTTCACTGATCGACCGAAAGGTCCTCTATTGAAAAGGGAGTGATTCTGGGGCTATCGCTTCCCTGAAGCCTCATGATGAGTTTTGGGAGCCCTTCGATAGCATGGATATCTTTTTGACAGAGGATTTTGAGGATATCCCTGAAAGAAGCAAACTCTTCCCAGTGTCCTGTAAGGTTTTCCGAAAGAGTACGATACAGAGTATCTCCTGTCCTGTCCCAGTCGAGGAGCAGGATAACTTTCTCAAACCGGCTTTTTATATCATCACAGAATTCATAGAGGTTCTTTCCGTTGTGAAGAGTAACGATGTTTCCCTCGAGGCCGAGAGACCGGAGCGCTGATGTATCTTTTTTCCCTTCTACAATCACAGGAGTGTCCCTGTTGACCTCGTGGAGGTCTTCGATGATCTCCAGGAGCCTGTTCACTCTTTCGATATCGTCAGCAGAAGGGGTATTCCTGTCCGTATTTATCATATTCATTCTTATCTTACATAATGGAGAATGTGATTTACAAATAATGATTAAAAAATGGACGAAATTTGCTATTATAATTGATAAAATACCTATATCCAGAAGGCTAGATATGCATGTCTGTTTTGTTGACAGGAAGGGATTTTTTCTATATGGTTGAAACATGGCAACGAAATTAGGGCAGTTACTGGTAACGGGGAACATAATCACTGAGGAGCAGTTAAGGGAGGCGGTTGGTCTTCAGCGCCGGGAAGGGGGGAGGCTGGGGACGAACCTGATCAAGCTGGGGTATTTGACGGAAGACAAGCTGGTGACGTTTTTGAGCAAGCAGTGGGGAGTTCCGGCGATCAACCTTTCCGATTACAAGATAGACCCTTCGGTGTTAAAGCTGGTTCCTCTTGAGATTGCGCGGAAATATCTGATCATCCCTGTAGCGAGAGTGGGCGCTACGCTGACGATAGCGATGGCCGATCCGTCGAATGTATTTGTGATAGACGACGTGAAGTTTATGACGGGGTATAATGTTGAGGTAGTGGTAGCCGGTGAATCGTCGGTGCTGCAGGCGATATCGACCTATTACCGGGGAAGCGGCGAGGCGCTGGTTACGACGAAGAAGGCGGCATCGACGAAGTCCCTCCAGGCAAAAGACTATACTCTCGCTGATGATGAATTGAGGGAAGAGAACTTAATGATGGCGGGTGATGAAAGCCAGATGGTGGATGTCGACGAGTTCGACAGGGTTGTAGGTGAGGCCCTGGACGATGTCGAAGTAGTAGAAGAGAAAGAGGAGGAAGGAGTAAGAGAGGTTGAGCGCCCTATCGTCAAACTTGTGAACGGCATTCTCATCAACGCAATAAAAGAAAGGGCAAGTGATGTGCATATTGAGCCCTACGAAAGTTCACTCAGGGTGCGGCAAAGAGTTGATGGCATTATGTATACCGTTATGAACCTTCCGGTAAAGATAAAAAGCGCGGTCACTTCAAGGCTGAAAATTATGGCGAACCTTGACATTGCAGAGAGGAGACTGCCCCAGGACGGAAGAATAAAACTGAAACTCGGGAAAAAACGGGAGATAGATTTCCGTGTTTCAACCGTGCCCTGTCTGCACGGCGAGCGAACTGTTCTCAGGCTCCTCGATAAATCGAACCTTCAGGTAGACCTGACCAAGCTCGGTTTCGAAGAAGATATCCTGAAAGAATTAATGGAAGCGCTCGATAAACCTTACGGCATGTTACTGGTAACAGGTCCCACAGGGAGCGGGAAAACGACGACTTTGTATTCCGCCCTCCATTATCTGAATAAGATCGGGGTAAACATCTCGACAGCCGAAGATCCCGTTGAATATAACTTCCTGGGAATAAACCAGGTTCAGGTGAAAGAGGATATCGGGCTGTCGTTCGCTGCTTCCCTGCGGTCGTTCCTCCGCCAGGACCCGGATATCATCATGGTCGGAGAAATCCGCGACTTTGAGACCGCGGAGATTGCGGTGAAATCGGCGCTTACAGGCCACCTTGTCCTCAGCACCCTTCATACGAATGATGCCCCCGGCACAATAAGCAGGCTCCTGAATATGGGAATAGAGCCGTTCCTTGTCGCCGCATCAGTTATCCTTATCGCTTCACAGAGACTGGTAAGAGTAATCTGTTCAGCATGCAAGGAAGAGGTCAAAGTCCCTGCACCGGCCCTGGTTCAGATGGGATTTACTGAAGAGGAGGCCCCAACGATAAAGGTCTATAAGGGGAAGGGCTGTTCAGCCTGTAACAACTCCGGGTACAAGGGCAGGATAGCGCTGTATGAAGTGATGGCCCTCAAGGAAGAACTCAAGGAAATGATTCTCGAAGGAGGGTCTGCAGACGAACTGAAGAAGACTGCACTGCGACTGGGAATGAAGACACTCAGGATGAGTGGATTGGCCAAAATAAAAAACGGACTCACCACAATAGATGAAGTTGCGCGGGTAACGTTTGGAGATTGACCCGTGTTCCTGTATACATTGAACCAAAGAGCACAAGGATACTGAAGAGACAGGGAGAATGGCGACGAAATTAGGACAGTTACTGGTAACGGGGAACATAATCACTGAGGAGCAGTTAAGGGAGGCGGTTGGTCTTCAGCGCCGGGAAGGGGGGAGGCTGGGGACGAACCTGATCAAACTGGGGTATTTGACGGAAGACAAGCTGGTTGCGTTTTTGAGCAAGCAGTGGGGGGTTCCGGCGATCAACCTTTCCGATTACAAGATAGACCCTTCGGTGTTAAAGCTGGTTCCTCTTGAGATTGCGCGGAAATATCTGATCATCCCTGTAGCGAGAGTGGGCGCTACGCTGACGATAGCGATGGCCGATCCGTCGAATGTATTTGTGATAGACGACGTGAAGTTCATGACGGGGTATAATGTTGAGGTAGTGGTAGCCGGTGAATCGTCGGTGCTGCAGGCGATATCGACCTATTACCGGGGAAGCGGCGAGGCGCTGGTTACGACGAAGAAGGCGGCATCGACGAAGTCCCTCCAGGCACAAGACTATACCTTTACTGAAGATGATCTCAAAGAAGATAATCTTGCGTCGCAGGACGATGAGAGCCTCATGGTAGATGTCCAGGAGTTCGATAAGGTTGTTGGTGACGCCCTTGACAGTGTTGAAGCCTTTGTTGAGCAGGAAGATGCCGCAGGTGGTGATATTGAAGAACCGATTGTTAAGCTTGTGAACGGTATTCTCATAAATGCGATAAAGGGCGGGGCGAGTGATATTCATATAGAGCCCTATGAAACTGCCCTGCGTGTGCGGTACCGGGTTGACGGAGTTCTCTTCAACGCAATGAATCTGCCGTTAAAAATAAAAAACCCTATTACGTCGCGTCTCAAAATCATGTCAAAGCTTGATATCGCCGAGAGAAGGCTCCCTCAGGACGGCAGAATAAAATTGAGACTCGGAAAGAAAAAAGAGATCGATTTCCGCGTATCGGTTCTCCCCTGCCTTTTTGGAGAAAAGACTGTCCTCAGGATACTCGACAAATCGAACCTCCAGGTAGACCTCACGAAGCTCGGCTTTGAAGAAGAGTCATTGAAGAAGTTCCTGGATGTCCTTGATAAGCCGTACGGCATGATTCTCGTTACCGGACCTACGGGAAGCGGTAAGACAACGACCCTCTATTCTGCCCTCAGTTACCTCAATAAACCCGGGCTCAATATCATGACGGCTGAGGACCCTGTTGAATATAATTTTCTGGGGATGAACCAGGTGCAGGTAAGGGAAGAAATCGGATTGACCTTTGCTTCTACCCTGCGGGCATTCTTGCGCCAGAGCCCGGATATTATCCTTGTAGGTGAAATACGTGATTTTGAGACGGCGGAGATCGCTGTCAAGGCGGCCCTTACAGGGCATCTTGTCCTTAGCACACTCCATACGAATGATGCCCCGAGCAGTATAAGCAGGTTATTGAACATGGGGATTGAGCCGTTTCTCGTCTCCGCATCAGTCATTCTTATCGCAGCCCAGCGGCTTGCACGGAAGATCTGCTCCCAGTGCAAACAGGAAGAAAAAGTCCCTGTGCAGGCCCTTGTGCAGGTAGGATTTTACTGAAGAAGAGGCCCCGACGATAAAGGCCTATAAAGGGAAAGGCTGCCCGACCTGTAATAATTCAGGGTACAAGGGAAGGATAGCGCTCTATGAAGTTATGATCGTTAGTCCGGAAATCAAGGAGATGGTGCTCGAAGGAGCATCTGCGGATGAATTGAAGAAGACCGCGATGAGAATGGGAATGAAGACATTACGGCAGAGCGGCCTGTCAAAGGTAAAGGAGGGGACAACGTCCCTGGAAGAAGTGATGAGGGTTACCTTTGGAGACTGAACATCGCATACCGCTGATCAGGCATGGGTTATCAGACTCCGGATACTATGATATAATGAGTTGGTTGGCAATTGAAAATCCGGCAATAAAAATGTTACTAAAGGGGTGAGTTATGGCAACGCTGTATGAGTTGTTAAAGATGATGATAGAGAAAAATGCTTCCGATCTGCACATTACTACGGGGAGTCCGCCGAGGTTGAGAGTGGATGGAAAACTGATCAGTGTAGATAATCCCCCCCTGAACCCTTCTGACACGAAAGCCCTCTGTTACAGTATTCTCACCGATGCCCAGAAACACAAATTTGAGGAAAGCAACGAGCTTGACCTGTCATTTGGAGTGAAAGGACTGAGCAGATTCAGGGGGAATATCTTTATGCAGAGAGGCGCTGTGGCCGGAGCATTCAGGACTATCCCCTTTGAGATACGGGGATTCAAAGAACTCGGGTTGCCGGAGATAGTCAATGAGATGGTGAAAAAACCAAGGGGACTTATCCTGGTTACCGGACCGACCGGGAGCGGAAAATCAACAACACTTGCCGCCATGGTTGACCGGATAAATACAGAGCGTTATGACCACATCATAACGGTAGAGGATCCGATAGAATACCTTCACCCGCATAAGAAGTGTCTTATCAATCAGCGTGAAGTGAATGCAGATACCGCATCATTCAAGTTAGCGCTCAGATACGTCCTTAGACAGGATCCGGATGTCGTGCTTATCGGAGAGATGCGCGACCTCGAAACGATCGAAGCGGCGCTCACGGTTTCTGAAACCGGTCATCTCACCATGGCGACGCTCCATACCAATTCGGCGGTGCAGACAATCAACCGTGTCATCGATGTTTTCCCGCCGCATCAGCAGGAACAGATCAGGGTTCAGTTGTCTTTTGTTCTCGAGGGCATATTCGCCCAGCAGCTTATTCCGAAAAAGTCCGGGACAGGCCGGGTTCTCGCAGTCGAGTTGCTGGTGCCCACTCCTGCCATAAGAAACCTGATCAGGGAAGACAAGATCCATCAGATCTATTCGATGATGCAGACAGGCCAGGCAAAATACGGCATGCAGACAATGAACCAGTCTCTTTACGAACTTTATTCAAAGGGCCTTATTACTTACGAAGACGCACTCGGACGATCAACGATAACCGATGAGATTATCCAGATGATCCAGAAGGGACTGCCGGCAACTTCTGATAAAGGGAGGGGATAAAATGGCTATTGTATTTCAATGGTCAGGCAAAACAGTAAGGGGGACTATTGAAACCGGAGAAATAACTGCTGCAACAAAAGAAGAGGTGATCGCCCAGCTGCGACGGAGAAATATTACCCCCACGATTATTGCGGAGAAACAGAAAAAATCTTTATTCCAAATGGGGTTTGGCGGCGGAGTCAAAGACAAGGATATCGTTGTCTTCACCCGTCAGTTTGCCACAATGATTGATGCCGGCCTGCCGCTTGTTCAGGCGCTCGATATCCTTTCAACCCAAGTCGAGAATAAATCGCTTGGGAAAACGCTTCAGGATGTGAAAGGGGATGTCGAATCAGGCGCCACCTATGCCGATGCGCTCAAAAAGCATCCACGAACCTTTAGTGAACTCTATGTGAACATGGTTGCCGCAGGTGAGGCAGGCGGAATCCTCGATACAATATTGAACAGGCTCGCATCCTATATCGAAAAAGCGATGAAGCTCAAGAAAAAAGTAAAGGGCGCAATGGTCTATCCTGCTGTCGTGAGTACAATTGCGATAGGTGTAATTGGGGTGATTATGGTCTTTGTCGTCCCTACCTTTGGGAAGATGTTCGCTACGCTGGGTGGGACGCTTCCGTGGCCTACACGACTCATAGTAAATATGAGCGACTTCCTTGCAGGGGTCGGTGGTCTCATGATACTGGCCGCAATCATCGGGATTGTAGTTTTCATCGTGCAGATTCGAAGAACAGAGAAAGGCAAACATATCACTGACAGGATCCTCTTAAAGCTGCCTATATTCGGGACTCTCATCAATAAAGTTGCTGTTGCCAAGTTTACCAGGACGCTCGGCACGCTGGTGAGCAGCGGTGTTCCGATCCTTGACGGACTTGAGATTACCGCAAAGACATCAGGGAACAAGGTCGTCGAATATGCAATTATGGAGGTAAGAAAAGGAGTTGTCAGTGGAAAAACACTTGCTGAGCCCATCACAAAAGTAAAGGTTTTCCCTCCCATGGTTACCCATATGATTGCGGTCGGCGAGTCGACGGGTGCGCTCGATGCGATGCTTGCAAAGATCGCCGATTTCTATGATGATGAAGTTGACAATGCGGTTAATAACCTTACTGCCATGATGGAGCCTCTGCTGATGGTATTTCTGGGGGGCGCGGTCGGTTTTATTGTCGTGGCTATGTATATGCCGATATTTAAACTGATTACCCTGATAAAATAACCATATATGCGAAGAGAATGGCATCTGAAGATATCGGGGGACTAAAGAACAGAATTAAGGCCCTGATTATATTCAGGGCCTTATTCGTAACCATTTTCCTCAGTTCCACATATTTTTTCAGTGTCTTTGAGCAATTTCCCTTTGTACGTCCCTTTACCTATCTTGTCGTTGCATTCTATAGTGCTACGCTTATTTACTTCCTCCTTTTCAATAAGATTCAGAATCTGCAGGCATTTGCGTATATTCAGCTGATACTTGATGTTTTTTTTGAAATAGCGCTCATTTATCTGACAGGAGGCATCGACAGCTGGTTCTCCTACACGCTTATCCTTACGATACTTGCATCGAGTATAGTATTAAATCAAAGGGCAGGGTATATCATCGCAACAATGAGCAGCCTCCTGTACGGAACGCTGATCGTCCTGCAGTTCAACAGGGTTCTGCCGGCAATCACGGATTATCAGGAAGCGGAACATTATCTGTATAACATATTTATTCATATCTCCTCTTTCTATCTCATAGCGTTTCTCAGCGGGTACCTCTCTTCACGGCTCGAAAAGACAAAAGAAAAACTGGCTGAAAAGGACCTGAATCTCCGGAACCTGGAATTTTTTAATCAGGAGGTGGTGGAAAGCCTGCCAAGTGGTCTCCTGACAACAGATATGTCCGGAACCGTATTACTCTTCAACCGCTCTGCAGAGCGGATAACAGGCATAAAAAAAGAGGCGGTCGTAGGGAAGGGGTATACCCTTGTTCTCCCGTTCCTGCGTTTTCCCTTTTCAGAAGGGCGGACAGAAGAGATGATTACTTCTGGCGGAGTTCAGAAAATAGTCGGGGTGGGGATTTCCATGTTCAGGGGGGGAGATGAGAACATGAAAGGGTATATCGTGATTTTCCAGGACCTTACTGAATGGAAAAAGCTTGAGGCAGAAATGAAAAAAAGGGAAAAATGGGCGGCGATCGGCGAGCTTTCTTCGAACATCGCTCATGAGATCAGGAACCCCCTTGCCTCTCTCAAGAGTTCTATCGAAATTCTCAAAGAGGATACGGTGGCAACGACCTATAAGAACCGCCTGATGGACATAGCCCTCAGGGAGATGGACCGCCTTGACAGAATCATCAAGGATTTCCTCACTTATTCCCGTCCTATTCCCCCGGTATTTAAACAGTTCGATATCCATGAACTGCTTGATGAGACTGTGGACCTTCTGAGGAATGTCGATCAAAACAGGGACACTATCAGCATACGCAAGCAGTATGGCGGCGTATTTGAAGTGATCGCGGACCCACAAAAAATGCGGCAGGTATTCTGGAACCTCGGATTAAATGCACTCGACGCGATGCCCGATGGCGGAGAACTTGCAATTTCGACGAAGCACGAAAACAAGAGCCTGGTTATCACTTTCAGTGATACGGGAACCGGGATTGAAGAGAATAAAATTGAGAAAATATTTTATCCCTTTTTCACCACAAAAGATCAGGGAACCGGACTTGGACTTGCGATCGCATACCGTATCATGGAAGAGCATAACGGCGCACTCACGGTTGAGAGTTTGCTTCTGCCGAAGGCCCAGTCCATGCGCACAGGTTGGCCAGATCGCGGAGCGGCGTGCTCTGGCCGTAGTGCGATGCACCGGATGCAGCACCTCGTTGAGCGCGACCCATCCGCGCCGGTGCTCTCGATGATCGCCGCCAGGCGTTCCACATCCATGTGTTCATCGCGCCCCTTCCCCAGAGGTGGACGTTGTAGGTCAGTACTTTCAACACGGCTCCAGTGTCTCATCGACGACGAGTTCTGTGAGGATGGGCAGCTTCCGAGGACCGCCAGTCGAACAGGCGATCCAACCTGCGGCGTATTGTAGTTCACAGACAGGCGCGTGTGCTCAACTTCTCCCGCCCTTCCCTCCATCTTCGATGCAACTTGCAGCAGTTATCCGGGTCTGAGTTAGGATTTGCAGTGCAGAGAGGCTGTTTGAAACGCCGCCGATGCAGATTTCGGAAGTCGCCAGGTCAATACAAGGGGCCTCGTCGCAGCCTTTGCGGCATGGCCGGGCTGCAAGCGGCGACTCGCGAAATCTCTTGCGATCAGCCGTTCGCCCAGTCCAGCAGCGCCCGGGCCTCGTCCCAGTCCGGTTGGCGGCGCAGGGCTTCCCGCGCCCAGGTCGCGGCCCCGCTTTGCTCGCCCGCGTGTCTTGGCGAGCTCGGCCTGGCGTAGCGCCAGGTAGGGCGCGTCCGGTTCCAATGCCTCCACGGCGTCCAGTTGCCCGGCCGCCTCGTCCAGCCGGCCAAGGTTGATCAAACTGTTGGCGTAATTGCGGCGCAGCATGGCATTATCTGGCGCCAGCGCTACCGCATGGACATACGCCTCGATTGCGCCGGCTTCATCGTCCTGGTTCGAGCGGGCGTTGCCAAGCGCAGCCCAGGTTCCGGCATCCACTGCACCCAGATTGATCAGTTCTTCAACGGCGGAAGCGACAGCGGGCCAGTCTTCCATCTGCTGGGCATACTTGCAGCAATGCAGCCGGGCTGGGCCAACTGAGCGTTGTCGCCGTTGGAGCGCGCTTCGACGATGGATTGCTCTAGGAGCGGACGAAGCCGCTCCGGGTCGCCCAGTGCCTCCTGCCAGACGAGTTGTGCTTTCCATCTGTCGATCTCGACCTGCAATTGAGGACCCAGAGAATGGTTGATCTCGGTACAGAAATCTGCTGCCGGCTGCATGTACTCAATGGCAGCGGCATAATTGCCGCGGCCGCCCTCATAGCGCGCCAGAATGATGCCGCAGTTGACGACGCCAACCCGACCGCCGACAGCGAGATAGAGAGTTCGCGCCGCTGTCCAGGTGCATTATTCCCTCGTCGATGCCACCTTCAACCAGATATAACTGTCCCTGCGCCTTGAGCACGTTGGCCTCGCCCAGCCGGGCGCCCACCGCCCGGAACAGCCCCAGCGCCTCCTCGTAGCGCGCCAGCGCCTCGTCCGTCTGCTTCAAGAAATACAGCACGTCGCCCTGCGCCTGGAGCACGTTGGCCTCGCCCAGCCGGGCGCCCACCGCCCGGAACAGCCCCAGCGCCTCCTCGTAGCGCGCCAGCGCCTCGTCCGTCTGCTTCAAGAAATACAGCACGTCGCCCTGCGCCTGGAGCACGTTGGCCTCGCCCAGCCGGTCGCCCACCGCCCGGAACAGCCCCAGCGCCTCCTCGTAGCGCGCCAGCGCCTCGTCCCGCTGATCCAGAAACGCCAGCACGTCGCCCTGCGCCTTGAGCACGTTGGCCTCGCCCAGCCGGGCGCCCACCGCCCGGAACAGCCCCAGCGCCTCCTCGTAGCGCGCCAGCGCCTCGTCCGTCTGCTTCAAGAAATACAGCACGTCGCCCTGCGCCTGGAGCACGTTGGCCTCGCCCAGCCGGTCGCCCACCGCCCGGAACAGCGCCAGCGCCTCCTCGTAGCGCGCCAGCGCCTCGTCCTGCTGATCCAGAAAGCCGAGCACGTCGCCCTGCGCCTTGAGCACGTTGGCCTCGCCCAGCCGGTCGCCCACCGCCCGGAACAGCGCCAGCGCCTCCTCGTAGCGCGCCAGCGCCTCGTCCGTCTGCTTCAAGAAAGACGCAGCACGTCGCCCTGCGCCTTGAGCACGTTGGCCTCGCCCAGCCGGTCGCCCACCGCCCGGAACAGCGCCAGCGCCTCCTCGTAGCGCGCCAGCGCCTCGTCCCGCTGATCCAGAAAGCCAGCACGTCGCCCTGCGCCTTGAGCACGTTGGCCTCGCCCAGCCGGGCGCCCACCGCCCGGAACAGCCCCAGCGCCTCCTCGTAGCGCGCCAGCGCCTCGTCCGTCTGCTTCAAGAAATACGAGCACGTCGCCCTGCGCCTGGAGCACGTTGGCCTCGCCCAGCCGGTCGCCCACCGCCCGGAACAGCGCCAGCGCCTCCTCGTAGCGCGCCAGCGCCTCGTCCCGCTGATCCTGAAAGGCCAGCACGTCGCCCTGCGCCTTGAGCACGTTGGCCTCGCCCAGCCGGTCGCCCACCGCCCGGAACAGCGCCAGCGCCTCCTCGTAGCGCGCCAGCGCCTCGTCCGTCTGCTTCAAGAAATACGAGCACGTCGCCCTGCGCCTTGAGCACGTTGGCCTCGCCCAGCCGGTCGCCCACCGCCCGGAACAGCGCCAGCGCCTCCTCGTAGCGCGCCAGCGCCTCGTCCCGCTGATCCAGAAAGGCCAGCACGTCGCCCTGCGCCTTGAGCACGTTGGCCTCGCCCAGCCGGTCGCCCACCGCCCGGAACAGCGCCAGCGCCTCCTCGTAGCGCGCCAGCGCCTCGTCCGTCTGCTTCAAGAAATACAGCACGTCGCCCTGCGCCTTGAGCACGTTGGCCTCGCCCAGCCGGTCGCCCACCGCCCGGAACAGCGCCAGCGCCTCCTCGTAGCGCGCCAGCGCCTCGTCCGTCTGCTTCAAGAAATACAGCACGTCGCCCTGCGCCTGGAGCACGTTGGCCTCGCCCAGCCGGTCGCCCACCGCCCGGAACAACCCCAGCGCCTCCTCATACTTGCCCAGCGCTTCCGTCCGTTGGTCCAAAAAGGCCAGCACGTCGCCCTGGGCCTTAAGCACGTTGGCCTCGCCCAGCACGGCCTGCGGGGTGCTGGATGGCGACTGGACCAGCAGGCGATAAAGGTTCAGGGCGGCATTGAAATGGAGCAGCGCGGCCTGGTGGCTGTAGCCGCGCATGGCCGCGTCTCCAGACTGGTAGCGCGGCCTCGGCCTCGGCCAGGGTATCGCCGGCCTGGGCATAGGCGCGGGCAGCCTCGCCATAGGCCGCCTCCGCCTCCAGCCAACGCCGCGGCATGGCATCCTCGTACACGCCGGCCAGGTCATACCAGGAGTTGCCGATGGCCGCAAAGTTGGGCCGCGGCAGGCCAGTCAGTTCCTGAATGCGTTGTCGCAGGAAGTCAATCTGTTGGCTGCTCTGCCGCTCGTCGCGCACCGGCAGGTAGGAACGACGGCGGGTTGCAGAGTTCGCGTCCCTCCATCGCGGAAGCAATCGGGCGAGGAGCCACACTGGCCGTTGTGGCATCGGACGTCACCCGCGAACTGCCGGGAAAATAGAACACGCCGCTCAACCGTGAGTAGAAATTCGGAGCGCGCCGGGCCAGTTGCTGCCGATCCCGCTCACTGACCCAAAACACCAACCGGTGCGGATAGGTGGCCAGCAGATCGCGCTGGATGTCAAGGAAGCCGGCCAGGTCCCCCAGTTGGTGGCCCACGGCGTCGAAGGAGACGACAGGCGCGTCGCCATCAGGATCGATGCGGCGCACGATGCGCAACGGGTCGGGGGTCTCCTTGACCAGCGAGACCTCGACAATTGACAGCGGCGCCACGGCCTGGCGCAGTTCTTCCAGCGCCAGCCGCTGCACCTCGCTGCTTTCATACACAGCCAGCGCCCAGGCGCCGCGAGCCAGCCGCAGCAGAGTTGACAAGCGGCGCAGGCTGGACGCGCGCGTCTCCAGCACTTCGGACGGGCTGAGCGTTTTCGACGAGGGAATCAGGTCAACGGTCGCCGGCGGAGCGTTGCTCATCGCCCTCCTCCACGTAGTAGCCGAGTAATCCCCACAGCGCCGGATGGACGTCGCACCACTGCACGTCGTTGGAGTATTCAATCAATGCTCCCTTGTAGAGCAACTGTTGGATCTCCGGCTCGTTGCTCAGCAGGCGGTCGTTGTGGCGCTCCTTGAGCAGTCGCCACTCCGCCAGGGTCAGGTTGGCCGCCAACTCGCGACGCAGATCCTTGACGGCATTGCGAACGTCTTCAAGCTCGATGGACTGAGCATCAGCGTTTCGTTCGAGGGCATAGATTGCGGCGCTATTGACCAACTTCACCAACTGAACGGCGATGCCGCCGCTCGCCATGATCATCTGTTCCAGCGCATCTTCTGCAACCAGGTTCGACTCCATCCGACTGAGGACAATCTGCCGCAGCGCATGACGGCCCCGGTCATCCTCGGCGCCGCTGACGTGGCGCAGGCTCAGGTTGGACAGGAATTTGTCATCGTTGAACGCGCTGAGCACGGTTTGGTAGTCCTCAGAATAGCGCAGCGCCAAAGGAAAGGTGTAGATCATGGCCGCGTGCGGCGCGGTGATGGTCGGCGCATGGTCGCGGAAGATGTGACGGGCAGCATCGAGATCCACCTTGTCCAACCCTTCAATCACCAGCAGCAGACGTTTCGGGTTCAGGTGTCTTTCCGCTTCCCCGATCACCCAGTTTAGCCGCCGGATCAGTTCGGGCATCTCCCGGTCGGTGAAGGCATTGAGTTGTTCACGGGTAAAGGCCGATTGGCTGACGCCGACTTCGATCTCCCCGAGCAGCGTGCTGAGGGAAGCCATGGTCTCGATCTCACGCGGCGCTCCCAAGCTGAAGCCGGCGACCTTCTCCCGCCACCAATCGGCCAAGGACTGCCAACCGTCGCGCAGTGGGTCGGTCGCCGGCCGCCCGATCAGGCCCTGGTCGATACATCGTCGCGTGATCTGGGTGCTGAGGGCCAGCATCAGGTCTTCGTAGCGCATAGTCGAGCGGCCGGTTACGGTCAGCGTGTCGAAACCGATGGTATGGAAGCTCTCCTGGATCTCCTCGGCCAGTCTGTTGAGTTCAGTGCTCTTACCCGTACCGCGATGGCCAACGAAGAGTATCTTCAGAGGTTCGCGCTGCGTTTCCAGCGCGATTTTGAGCCGCGCTCGCGCCGTGCCACGCGCTCGACAAACCAGAATCGAAGATGTTGGCCGCGCAGAGCTTCTTTTGGATCGAAATACACCACCACCTGTCTGAGATTGATCGCCTTCAACGCTCGGTCCTCCATCTGATGAAATCTGAGCCAGCGTCTCGAGTATACATTCGTTTGTGTGACGAGACAAAGGGCGCTCAGGTCGTCAGATCAAGCCGCAATATTGGCAACCCGATAGGATAGCCGCGCGCCTCACGGTCGAGGATGCGGATTTCGAGGTCGGTGTAGGTTGGCGGTGGGGATGTTGGCACGCTTCCCTCTATTGATCGCGCAGAGCGAACTCAGCCAGGTTGCGGATGTTGTCTTGCATGGCCTCGGGCGAGAGCATTTCCAGCAGGTGGGG
>CAVWBP010000009.1:0-274172 GCA_963753165.1 Thermodesulfovibrionales bacterium
TCCATCGTGATCTTCTTCCCTCCAACCCGCGCCGCGACACCTTGATTGACTTCGAGTTTGTCGTTTTCCGTGGAGCAGCCGCTGATCATTGTCCCCACGATAACGAGCACCGTAACCAGAATCGTACATTTCATGCTACCGACCTCCTCAATCGGATTGCCTCCTATAACAAATCTTCTCTACCTTTACCCTCTATCAGCTCGATAAGTTCCCGTACCCGCTGGCTCTGTCCACGCCTGCACACGAGCACGGTCGTACCGTCGACAACGACACAGAGATCATCGATCCCGGCGACTGCCGTGACTCCGCCTGGATTGAACAATAGATTGCCGTGTGAATCAAGCGCTGCTGTTTCTCCCGCACCGATGTTACCTTCACCGTCCGGGGACATGATTTCGAACAGAGCGTCCCATGAACCGACATCGTTCCAGTCGAATGCGGCCGGAGCGACCAATACGTTATCGGCCTTTTCGAGTATGCCGTAATCGACGGATATCGCCGGCGTCGCCGGATACGCATCCGCCGTCGTTTCAGCGCAGCGGGCCGTCCCGAGGGCGCCGGCGATTCGCTCGAGCGGCGCTATCCCTTCGGGCAGCAGCCTCAACCAGGATGCAAGAAAAACCGATGGCCTCCAGATAAATATCCCGCTGTTCCAATAGAAATGTTCCTGCTGCACGTACACTGCGGCCTTTTCCTCGTCCGGTTTTTCGTGGAATCGCTCGACGTGGTAAAAGGGTGTGCCGTCCTGCACCGCGGCCCGGGTCCCCGCCTCAATGTACCCGTACCCCGTGGCGGGACGGTTGGGCGCAATACCGAAGGTTATGAGAACATCGGACCGAGCGGCTACATTTCCCGCCGCCGTGACGAGCTTCTCGAACACCGCATCATCACCGATGAGATGATCGGCGGGGCAGCACAGCAAAGGGGCATCCCCACCCGGGCACGCACCATCTCGGCCGCCACGGCGAGCGACGGAGCGGTGTTCCTGCCGACGGGTTCGGTGAAGATATTCTCTTCGGCGAGCTCCGGCAGTTCCTGCCGGACGAGCGGCAGCTGCTCATCGAGCGTCAAAAGTAAAATGCGTTCGGGTGGCATGAAGGCGGCGAGCCGGTCGTAGGTCAGCCGAATCATGCTGCCCGCGCCCGTGATATTGAGAAATTGCTTGGGTCGTTTGATCCTGCTGAACGGCCAGAACCGCTTCCCTTTGCCACCCGCCAGTATTACTGCGTACACGTTGTCACCTCGTGTTACCGACGAACACTTTCCGAACGTGAATGCGCCGATTCCTGCCGGTTTTCCGTTCTACCCGAGAAGTTGCGATGTGTCGACATACTCTCCGAGCACATCCGCGATATTCCGCTTGATATCCGACAGCGCCTCGACCGTTCGCGCCTCGAACCGGAGCACGAGCACGGGTTGCGTATTCGACGCCCGGACGAGGCCCCAGCCGCCGTCGAATTTCACGCGCGCGCCGTCGACGTCGATCACATCGTGCGTCTTCCTGAAGTGATCCCGCACCTCGCTGACGACGTCGAACTTGCGCGCATCTTCGCACGCGACACGTATCTCGGGGGTCGTTTCGTACCGCGCGAGATCTCCCAGAAGCGAGCTGCAGCGGCCGGGACTCCCGCGAAAGAATTTCGAGGAGCCGGCACGCGGCGTACAGCGCGTCGTCGTATCCAAGTAACGGTCCGCGAAGAAGATGTGGCCGCTCATCTCTCCCGCGAGCAGCGCGCCCGTTTCGCGCATCTTCTGCTTGATGAGCGAATGTCCCGTTTTCCACATGAGCGGCTTGCCGCCGTGCTTCGCGATATCCTCGATGAGGCTCTCCGAACATTTAACCTCGAAGATAATCGTCGCGCCGGGATGCTCCCGCAGCACGCCGCGGGCGAAAAGCGCGAGCAGGCGGTCTCCCCAGAGTATCCCCCGCGATCGTCGATGACGCCGATTCGGTCGCTGTCCCCGTCGAACGCAATGCCCAGCTCGAGCTTGTTCGCGAGCACGGCGGCCTTCAACGCAACGAGATTCTCGGGAACGGTCGGATCGGGATGATGATTGGGAAAAGTGCCGTCGGGCTCCATGAAGAGCTCGAGGGGATTCACGCCGAGCTTCGCGAAAAGATCCCCCGTGACGAGCCCCGCGGTACCGTTCCCGCCGTCCACGGCGAAAGAGACGGGCCGCGCCAGCGCGACATTGCCCGCCACGTAGTCGATGAACTCGGCGGAGGCGATCCTGCCGGTGATGCGGCCGCCCCCCGGCTCCGGGAGATCGCCGAGAGCCGCGTCCCTGAGCTCGAGGATATCGGCGCCGTAGATCGTGCCTTCCCCGCGAAGCACCTTGAAACCGTTGAACTCGCTCGGATTGTGACTCGCCGTGATCATGACCCCGCCGCGGATACCCCACTTCTTCGCGGCGAAATAGAGTACCGGGGTCGGGACGACCCCGATATCGATAACCGAAACGCCCCCCCTTGTCAGTCCATCGGAGAGCGCATCGAAGAAGGAATCGCCGCTCGGGCGCACATCCCTGCCGACCACGGCCTCCCTGATGTTATCGCGCATAAAGGTAGCGGCCACGGCAAGGCCGAGCCGCCGCACGCGGTCCACCGTCAAATCGACGCCGACGACGCCTCTGATGTCGTACTCCCTGAAAATGTGCGCCGGTATGTTGATATCGGCCCTCCAGTTCCTGGAACGGCAGCGCTACTCCTTCACGACCCAGATCTTGACCGGAACTTCTACTTCGCGATGGAGCCGTACGGACACTGAATAGACGCCGAGCTTCTTGATCGGTTCCTCCAGCTCCACCTGCTTGTGGTCGATCGCGAATCCCTGGTTCGAAATCGCCTTCGCGATGTCGTGCCCCGTGACCGAGCCGTAGAGCTTGTCCTCTTCCCCCGCCTGAACGACGATCGTGCAAGAGAGCCCCTTCATCTTCTCGGCGAGTGCCTGAACGCCCTGTTTGAGCTTTGTGTCCCGTACGACGTGGAGACGGCTCTCTTCCTCGAGCACACGTCTTTGGCTCGGGGTTGAGGGGAGCGCGAGGCGCTTCGGGAACAGGAAGTTCCTCGCGTAGCCTTCCTTGACCTTGACGACGTCCCCCCGGTCCCCGAGACCCTGGATCTTCTGTTTGAGGATCACTTCCATATGACTCTCCCTTTAGCGAAAATACTCTCTCACGTAGGGCAGGAGGGCAATGGAGCGCGCACGCTTGATCGCCCTTGCGAGGAACCGCTGATGCCAGGCACAGGTTCCCGTGATTCGCCGAGGCGTCATCTTCCCGCGCTCGGTCATGAACCGGCTCAGGAACGATTGATCCTTGTAATCGATCGGGAGATCGTCCATGCAGAACCTGCACGGCTTGGTCGGCAGCAGCCGCTTCTCTTTTTCTTCCTCTTGTCGTTCTTTCTGTCGTTCCGCTTGTCGTTCATCGCCATGATTCCTCACTTCCCCTCTGCGGGCTGGTTTCGCCGCTTCAACCGGCTTCGGGCGCTCCTCGACGACGATGAGATGGCGGACCACCGTTTCGTCGAACCGGAACACCCTGCCGAGCTCCTTGAGGATCTCGGCATCCCCGTGAAACGCATGAAGGTGTAATATCCTTCGAAGACCTTGTTGATCGGGTAGGCGAGCCTTCGCTTGCCCCACTGATCGACGCTCGTGACCTGACCCTTGCGTGCGGTGACAATCTCGCCGTACTTGACCGCTTTGTCCTTCACCGCTTGCTCGTCGAGGGTCGGGTTCAGAATGTAGATACACTCGTACGCCCGCATAGATGGGATCCTCCCTTCGGACTTGAAATGGCCTTCATCGAACGGTATACCCGCCGTGAAGGCACGGGATTAAATACGGCTGCTGACGCTTCCGCCGTAAGTGCTTGATAATATAACATGGAGAGGGGGAACGGTCAAGGGGAGCCTGCGGATCTAATCCGCCGCTCCTCCCGCCGGACGTCATACCGCCGCATCGCGGCGTCGAGATTCTGCGGGACAGCCGTCTCGATCGCGTCCACCGCCGTCTCGACTCATCCCTGTCCACCGCCTCGCGCTCCTCCGGGAGGAAGTCGGACAGAACGAACTCCACCCAATCGACGCCTAGAGGCGCGGAGCCGATGCCGATGCGGAGCCTCGGAAAATCCCGGTGCCGAGATGCTCGACGAGTGGAATCGAGACCCTTGTGTCCCCCGCTTCCCCCCCGCGGACGGAGCCTGAGCGCCCCGAGGGGAAGATTCAGGTCGTCGCACACGGCGAGGAGCTCGGAGGGAGATGCGCCTCGGTGCTTCGCGAGCGCCGCGCCCGATTCGTTCATCCAGGTGAGGGGCTTGATGAGAGTAACCGCGCGGCCGGCCACGCGCCAGAGCGCGACATCGGCGGGACCCGCCGCGGCGACGCCATGAGAGAGAATGGCGCTCCGATAAGACATCGAGCGCCATGAATCCGAGATTATGCCTGTTCGAGCTGTATCGCGGGCCCGGATTGCCGAGCCCGGATACGATAGCGACCTCCGACATGGAGAATCACTATTTCCCTTTCTTGTCTTTTTTCTCTTCCTTCTCTTTGCCCTTTTCTTTGCCCTTCTCCTTGCCCTTTCCCTCTTCCGCTTCCTCTCCGCCTTCCCTCTCCGCCCTCCGCGCCTCTCCGCCGGAGCAGCGGCGGCGGGAGCGCCCGGTTCCGGAACGAGAACCTCGAGCTTCTTCGGCGGGGAAACGTGCGCGAGCGTCACATGCGGATCGTCGAGATCTCGAGGGATCGTAGGCTCAATGAGATCGGATACATGCACCGAATGACCGATCTCGAGGTGCGATATGTCTATCGAGACCTTCTCCGGTATCTCCATCGGCTTCACGTTGAGGGTGATCTCCCGGATGCCGTGATCGAGAACGCCCCCCGTCCTTGACGCCCTTCGCCGCGCCGGCGAGATCGATGGGCACGCCGATATGAAGCTTCTCGTCTATCGAGATCCTCTGGAGATCCATATGGAGGACGTCACCCGACACCGGGTGATGCTGGATGTCACGCACGAGCGTGAGAATCGTTCCCTCGCTCGAACCATCGATAGTGAGGCTCAGGATCATGTGCTCGCTCGCCGCCGTATGCAGGATGTGCCAGATGTCCTTCTGGAAACGGCGAGCGGACACGGGCTCGCGCTTGTGCCCGTACAGGATCGCGGGATTCTCCCCTGAAGCGCGGAGACGTTTTGCGCCTTCCTTGCCGGCTCCCTCGCGCAGGTGCGAATTCAGTTTCGGCTTCTCCATAATTTCCTCCAACGTTACGCAAAGAGATTGCTGATCGATTCTCCCGTGTGGATTCGACGTATCGCCTCGCCGAGAAGCGGCGACACGTCGAGGACCTTGATCTTGCTGCACGGCAGCCCGTCCCTGAGGGGAATCGAGTTCGTCACGACGACTTCCTCGATGGGCGATTGCTCGATCCTCGCGAACGCATCCCCGGAAAAAACGGGGTGCGTGGCGGCGGCGATAACCTCCGCGCGCCGCGGCCTTCAACGCCTGGGCGGCCTGGGTTATGGTGCCGGCCGTGCTTATGATATCGTCAAGTATGATGATGTCGCTGCCGGCCACCTCTCCTATCACGTTCATGACTTCTGACTCATCGGCACCGGTCCTGCGCTTGTCGACGATCGCGAGGTTCGCGTTGAGTCTCTTGGCGAAGGCCCTGCCCATCTTGATCCCGCCGACATCCGGCGAAACTACGGTAAGGTCACGGAATTTTTTCTCCCTAATATATTCAAGCATCACCGGCGCCGCAAAAAGATTATCGACCTGGATGTCAAAAAATCCCTGTATCTGGGCAGCGTGCAGCTCGAGCGCCAGGACCCTGTGGGCTCCGGCCGTCTCGATCAGGTTGGCGACGAGCTTGGCCGTTATCGGCACGCGGGGCTGGTCTTTCCTGTCCTGCCTGGCGTAGCCGTAATACGGCATGACCGCCGTTATCCGGTTGGCCGAGGCTCGGTAACAGGCGTCTATCATGATAAGAAGCTCAAGAAGATTATCGGCCGGCGGAAGGGTCGGCTGGATGATAAATACATCCATGCCCCTGATATTCTCGTGGATATTTACGCGGATCTCCCCGTCGGAAAACCTGCCGACTTCGACATCGCAGAGCTTCCTGCCAAGATATGAGGCTATCCTTCCGGAGAGTTCCGTGTTGGCGTTCCCGCTCATCAATGTAACCAGATCCATCTTCGCTGTTCCTCCGACTTCGATGTTTCTGCGAAAAAAAAGTGACCTGGCCGGCCACCGATCCACCCATGAATGGTTGGGGCGGGAGGATTCGAACCTCCGATCCAGGAACCAAAATCCTGTGTCTTGCCGCTTGACGACGCCCCATTCATTTACAATCGTTTAGCTTTGTTCGACCGCCTCACTCCCTCGACATTTCTACACCGACTTCCGTCGCCATTTTCTCTTTTTCTTTCTCGAACGCAACAATGATCTGTCGACGCAAGCTAGTGACCCAGGACCCAAGAGTGCAGCGTGGACAGCACACTCAACGCCAGGCCCAGAGGAGTACGGTTCTGGTGCACATCGTTAGCGCCCGAGCACACAACCCCACTGTCATCCTCCCCACAGCTCTTTTCACCTCATTGCGACCCTGTCCTTGGCGCCATGTGGAATGGAGGCCGTAGTAGTCAAGAGGAAGACGCAGAGGACGACCCCGACAGCCGCACCCGGCTAGCTGCGTCTGCCTTGGCTGCCTACGCCAATGCTGATCCTAACTATAGATATGACCCGGCACAGTACGCTTCTTCCAACCCGTTGCTCTCCCAGTACGGCTCCCAGCAGTACCAGGCGGTCGAGGCTCTTCGGCGCCAGGAGGAGATACGCCAACAGGCTCTCTTACAGGCATTGCAGACGCGTCAAGAGTTGCATGAGCTAGAATATGCGCGGCGTTTGCAACAACAGGCTGCCGCGAATCTTGCTCAGCGACAAGATGCCTTTGCTAGTCGACAGCAGGAGGGAACAATGTATGAAGCCAACGCAGACAAAGAGCCCTATCGCTCCAACCTCAAGACTGGGGAAGGGAAAGAAGGACAGGAGTCACGGCCACCAGAGCCAATGGAGGTTGATAACGAGCGAGGGTTGAAACCGGCCCTCCATGTGTCTCGTGGCAAACCAGAGGCCGTAGCGACTGCCTTGGCCGCGGCTCGGATTCGCAAGGAAAACGAGGAAGAAGTCGCCACGGCAGTGGCCGTGGCTGATGATTCTGTGGAAGCCCAAGCTCAGGCAGAAGTGGCCGTAGCCGCGCCTCTGGAAACTCCAAAGAAAAAGAAAGCCAAAAGAAAGGCGGCGGCGACCACACCTAGATCCAGGAAGAAGTCGCCCGCTCCTTCTTCTGGACCAACTTTGGATGATCCAGTCCCTCCCATAACAAGTGTGGAGTATGAGAACGTCGAGGCTCTCATGGAGCAGTTTTGTCGAGTACCCTTGTTAGCTGAATTCAGTCGTCCTGTGTCACTCCTGCATCCCGAAGTGAGTATTCAAGGCAAAGACGCGTGTATCATATGCTTGCCAATCAACACTAACATTGCTATCTTGGATGCTCGTCGCTTCACTTCAGTTGGTTCCTGTGTATTCCAAAATCGTTTCACACCCTATCGACTTGGGACGCGTCTGCCGGAACATCCGTCGTCGCCAGTATCGAGACACAAGAGCTATCCGTCTCGACATGTGGCGGATCTTCACCAACTGCATCAAGTACCATACGCATCCTCACAACAAAGACAATGCAGTGCCCTCCTTTGTTTCCATTGCACTGCATCTCCGTGATTACTTCAATGCTCTATGGGAAGAATATATGCTACCATCCGACCCTCCCGCTGTCCCGATAGCCAAGTCGCCGCGAGTACATTCATCCGACACCACGGCAGCCTTTGCCAAGAGAGAGAATCACCGCAAGAAGCGAATGGCCACTACGGGTGCAACCATGTTAAGTGAACGTTGTATGGAAAAGACCGCTAATGCAATTCGCAAGTTCATCGAAATGGAAGGACGTGTTGACAAGTTGGATGCCGACGGCATATTTGGTGACGAAGACATGGATGATGAAGGAGATATGGACGAGGTGGTTGAAAACTTGCAGACCCTGCAAAGGCGCATTGCTGATATGGCAAGAGACGAAGAAGATTACAGCGTTGAAGAGCTCGATAAAGATATGAGGAAGTGCTACATGGGCGACTTGTTTGAGTCAAAACCATCTCTCAGGATCAAGGTAGCCCACAGAATCGATCGCTTACTGGGCAAGATCATTGTCAATATCTATGAAGCTAACAGTCGCGGAGTGAACCAGTCCAGCATATGGGGATGCATGGCAGCTGCTATTTGGGCGAGAGAAAGCAGCAAAAAGCCCTACTGGCCAGCTCTTGTGCTCGGAATCATGGCTCCAGACGATCAGAAGGAAGATTGGCACACTGCCCTGACCGAGCGAAACGAAAAACGATTTCCTGAGAAACTTCGCACTGATCTTCAGGCTGCAAAGCGGAGAGCAGAGCTAGCAATCCGTCGACAGAATGCTGGAACATCGGAACAGATGAGCTATTTTCTCGTCGAGTTCATGGGCACGCACGAGTTCATCTGGGTTAAGGAGTCTGACATGATCGAAAGCTTTGATCCTGACGTTGATCCAAACCAGAGCGTTGCTGCTGGTAATGTGACGAAGAAGAAGCGATCGTCGAGGAGTAATGATGTGCTTCGGCTCCCAAACCTTTACAGATGCTCTCGAGGAAGGCAGGTGGGCACTAGAGGAGTTTGAGCTACAGCTTAGTGACACTTGTGGCGATCTACTCGAAGAAGATGAAGATGACGAGCAAGAGACGAATTATAGCTACGCAGTCTTGTGTCAATCGGACGATGAAGCGGATGGAGAAGACTCGGATCGTGACACGGGCGCTGAGAGTAGGAAAAATGATATGACCGTATCCGAGACCGAGGAGACAAATGAACTGCTTGCCACTGAAGGCCTTCTAGACTTTTCCGCGGCCGGACGAAAGAATGCAAAGAAAAGAACTGCAGAAAGAAAGAAGCGAAAGGCGGACGCGGAGAAGGCAGCACAAAAGAAAGAAAAGTCTGCAAGAAAAACAAAGCAGACGAAAATCCCAAAGAGAAGCCAGAAATCCAAGACAGTTTCAGGGCGCGAGAAGGAAAAGGAAGAGAAACGCGAGCAGCGAGAGCTGGAACGGCGAAGAAAGAAACGTGCTCGCGAGCGCGACCGAGTGCTGAAGGAGGAGTCGCGGAAGAAGAAAAGGCGGTTGTCTGGAGAGCCTTCAGGGAAGAATCGGTCCAAGTCGGGCATTTTTGACAAAGGTGGCCGCGCAAGTGCCATTGTCAAAGCATACTTGATGAGGATAGCGAAAAAAGAGGACATGAAGAGCCTTGGTATGGCTGGCGTGATGACAGTTCCTGCGGCACAGGTAGACTCCACTGGCCTGTTGGGCATGGCCCTTGCATTCCGGGCTGCAGCAGGCGAACTTGCTATGCCCGAGAGCGGCGAGCCGGTGTCAAAGATGAAACCGTGGGAGGACGTGGATGTGGCCAGCCAAATTAAGGCGGAAGATAGAGTGCAGAATTTGACGAAAAAGAAGTTGCTTCTCGAAGAAGAAATCAAGAGGATAAAAGCAGCAACTCAGCGGAGAAAAGATCTTACAGACGCTGCAACCAAGGAGAGACAACAGATGGAGGCACAGGTTGCCGCAAATGATAAGGAAGCAAGGAAGACGTCATTGAAGAAGCGAAAGAAAGCTGCCAAAGCCGAGCCTAAGGGCGATGGTGCCACAAGCAACGGCAAAAAAGAAATCCCAGCGACGGAGAACGAAGAAGAGAAGCAGGAGCCTGTCGTTGTGCTATCAAAGGATATAGAATCGGTGGAGCCTGGCGTTTCATCGAAGGAAAACGGAGCGTCAGACGGAGTTGTCTCTCTAAAGGAAAACGGAACGGAAAAGGCCCTTGTCTCTTCAAAAGAAAACGAAACGGTGGAGCCGGTTGATTCGTCAAAGGAGAACGGAGTGCAACACAAAGGGGAGAATTTGAGCACTAGAAGTCCTGATGGAAAGCAATCATGTTCGAATTATGATAAGCAAGATGTCGATAGCAAGGGAAGGGTCGATGTTGTTGTGGCTTGCGCGTCGGAGGAAAACACAGCTGTCACTGGCGACCTTGAAGATACTGATACCAGTAAGGTTGCGGCTAAGTAGACAGTCATCGCTAGGATAAAAGCTCTGATAAGTCTAAACTCATACCAGTCTGTGACAGGAAGCGACGCCCAAAAACGATGAGCAATCACTCATTCCCATCTATTTGAACTGTGAATAGTCAGTCTAATGAAAACGCTTGAGAAACGCGCGGGGCGGGAAGGACGAAGCGAAGCAGTCAGTGACCGCGACCAACGAAGTCCCCCGGCGGCCGGGGCTGGTCGGCTGGTCGGTTGGTGAGGGCATAAGAGTTGAAGATTCGACGTTATAAGACGTTAAACTACGATATTAAATAATTCGAATCTCTTATTGACGTGGACTTTCAACTTCTTCTTCTCTCCTACTCCCGCTCGCGCGCGGTTAGCGAAGAGCGAGTTCTACTACTGTAAATCCAAAACACGGGACGCTTCACGCTATTCTCAAGAATCACACGACGCCGGCATACCGGTACCTGTACATCATCTGATCTCCTGTTGCTCTGCTTCAATAGTGCCAAGGTAAGAGTGGATCAGCAAGACAAAGCCTTCTTGGCTGTTCATTGTAACGTGTGGGGGACTGCTATGGGAACTGCCTGGACTCAGGTGCCTCAACGGCTACCTCGCGATTGTTTTTTTTGGGGTTGGGCGACGCGGCAGTACCAGACTGTACGTGGCTCTACAGCCCGTTTTCATCTTCCAAACGAATTTGCTGGGGTTCGTCAAGGTATCGCCGGAGATATCATCATGGTTCTAGACTGTGGCCATTGTAACCCCAAGCACTCTTTCCAGAATTCTCTCAGTATCGAGATCGACGCCATCGTATCCTTTGCGGTGTGAATAATCTACGGCGAGCTCACACCCCTGTTCTTTCTTTGTTCTAGTCCTCATCATACGATGGATCCTCTCCCTCCCAACGATCCCAACAATAACCGAAACAATGGAATCGGTCGCGAGAAGGAAAGCCCTCATGATGGTTCTCATCGACAGAGGCAGAACGGGAACGGAGAAATGGACATTATCGGTGATTTGCAAGACCAACCGATTGTGGTTGCCATGTTTCTAATGGGGGTCGCTGGCTGGTTCCTCCGAAATCAATACTGCACCTGTTAAGCACGGCTGTTCATGATTGAGCCACTTTGCCCATATCACCTGTGCTCACTTCCTCCCCTCGCAGCTTCTGGTGCACCTACGTAAGCGTCCTGTCTGGGTCTGCCACTTTTGGTTCAGTGCGGCTTATTCTTAGAAGTATTACATTCCCAGTACTAAAATTGAACTTTATTGCACATCTTTACATTGTGTTACATCCATCTTCTGTAGCAGGGAATCTTGTATCTGAGTCCGAATCACTGTGTGTAGGATTGACACCACACTGGAATGGCCACTCCACTCGAGATGAGGGGATGTATCAACCACCCGGGGATACTGTGATAAATCATTTCTGCAACCAAGGCCGGATGTATCAACCACCCGGGGATACTGTAATAAATCATTTCTGCAACCAAGGCCGGATAGCTCATGTTCAATGGTGGCATCATCCCTGCAGTAAAAGTCATGGACGAGAGATGCGTTCACCAAACAGAACCACAGTTGGAAACTATATCACATTTCCTTCCAGTGGCGCAATTTGTAGCAGAAAACGCCCAATACACAGATTGTCTCTGGAAGCGGATGTCGTTGCCATTGCCCGGAAAGATTATGTGCATGCACGATGTAGCCCATGTTCTCCAAGAGCGCCTTACAGAAGTCGCAGCAAAATACAGACTATCCATACTCGTAGAGTACTGGTAGCATGGCTTCTACTATCTTCGTATCATTAAAGCGTAACGATAAGCAGTCTGTAACAAACGGGTAACTTGAACGATTAAAAAGGACTCAACTCAACACTCAACACACGTAATCTAATCGCCTCGGCTGTCTCATGCGCCCTTCTCTGGCGTCACGAGAGAGTTTGCCGGCTCGCTCATATTCTCGTCCATATCCTTCACTTCGATGCTCATCTCTTCATAGATGCGATCGCTGTGAGGATCAACACCAAGTTCATGTCCCTCTCTAGCACTGTACGTATACACAGCATCAGCCCTCTTCGGACTAACCACACCACCAACGTCAGAAGTGACAACGCCTTGTGCCCAACTATCGGATTGGATGTTCTCGGATGTGTTGCTCCCTTCTTCATCGGGAGACACAAAAATCTTGCTCCTGGTATCACCGGCACGGGCGGAGCTCCTCAACACATACGGTTTGGACAGGCCGGCACCCATTCGATGGTCGATGATATTCCGAGGTGGTGAAAGTTGGTGGTACGAAGGAGGCGTAGAGTCAGGGCCGTTGACTGCAGACATTGGAGGGGGCGTTGTCGGGGTGCGCAAACCCTTGATTGGACTCAACGGAGGTCGCGATCCAAATCGGCCGGATCGATCTCCTCTGCCAGACTCACTTTGTTGCATAGGGCGAATAAGGGTAGGCTTTTGCGATTCTTGTCCCGGCGGAGTATTCGCAGCCTCAAACACCATCGCAGAGTACCCTACAATCTCCGCTGGAGATGCCCTCTCTTCTGCATCGTCAACAGGTGGGAGGGTATTCTTTCTGGATTTCGTCTCCTGATCAAGGTAAGACACAAACTCGGGCGGGTCTTCTCCTGTTGAACTTGAAGAGTTGGTATTGGCCATCTCACTCAACATGCTTCCTGGCGAGCCTTGCTTGGAGGGTGAGATGTCACTTGCCTTGCGAGGAGTATTCGCGGGTCCACTCGCACTCCCACTGCTCCCGGTGGAGCCAGAGTTGATGCTTGTGGAATGCGCAACAGGTATTCGGTGATCGTTGAAAAAGCGATCCACCGGAAGACTTGCGCCTTCCCGCAATGGAGCTGGACTTCCTGCAAGCGCCACATAGCCATGTGTGTTGGTGCTAGCGGTCGAGGAGGAATGCACGCTTGCACTGCTGTCCGGATCGCCCCCCTGCTTCACCACCTTGTCAAGTTTTCGCTGCTGCCGAATCCGCATCTTGCCTGCCTGATTAGTCTCCATCACTTCAATGTCCGTTTCTGACACTGAAGACAAGACCGACATGTGGCCGCTGCTCACTGTCGCCGAAGTGGACGTAGCGATTGTGGTGTGGCCTGAAGTATTGCCTGTCATTGTCGATCGGATAGTGCCTGGGGATTGGTTTCCCGACTCTTGCGAAACAGGAGTTAGGCTATTGCCTTCTTGGTTGGTGGCATCGGGCGTGGTCTGGCCGGTTGAGACTTGAATGCGGACAGTCGGAGTGCTGATATCCCCTCCCACGCCGCTTCTGCCCGTTGACTTCATCGGTTGGGCGACTTGCTCGTCCTCAAACTGCTGGTAGGCTGGCGAAGGGATGGGAGTAGGACTATCAGTTTGGAGAGACGTTTCTATTCTCTGATAGTGCTCGTACTCCTCATCCACGTCTGAATCCAGCTGATGATACTGGTCCCCAGAGGCTCCACTCTTTCGGTTAGTATCCACGTCTTCGCCAGTCTCGTGAACAGTAGGAAACGATACTGTGGCTGAAGCGCGGCCCACAGAGTTCATGTCCACATCGATGGTGCTCTTGTATGTGGTTGTTCCGGGAGAAGTAGTGGGATTGGCAGATGGCTTCGAGGATATAGGTTCTCCTTCGACCGAGTCCTCTGTTTTGCTGTTTTCGTCATCTCCAGGTGAAGAGGAAGATATGGACGGAGGTCGAGCTGGGTTTTCCCGGCCGCTTCGTCGTTTCCTTCGTCGCAAGTTGCGAACGTCGGACATGCGAAGGAACCGAGATGCGCGAGTAGCAGTGTTTTTGTTTGGCAGGTCCCCGGACTCCTCCTCCTCAGCATCCTTGGTTGCTTTCGTAGCGGCAGGTTTCACGTCCGTGACTTCAATCGACGCGTCTTCGGAAGAGTCCATCATGCTTTGTGGGAGCATGACGGGATCAAAGGCGGAATACCGGATCCCAGAGTCACTCAGTGACGTGAACGAATTGCGCTGAGCTGGAAGGGTGAAAGCACTTCGGTCGTCGGCGCCGCCCAGGTGGGGCATGGATCGTAGATGAGTCCCAAAGGCGCTGCCTTCACTACGCTGTCGGAATGCCGTCGAAGAAGGCGTCGAGCTGGACCTCCGCATGTTGTCAAGACGAATCGGAGGTAGAGCTGGCCCTCCGTCATCGTTTGGGAACATGGTCGAGTATTGGAGCGGCGTCGAATGGGTATGTCGCAGCACGATAGGCTCGAAAGGATCTCCTGTAGTGTCCCCAGGATCTTCGCCGCCTATACGTGTCAAGCCGTCCTTTGCACCGCACAGGCTAAGATTCTGCAGCATCTGCAAAGGCTGAAAGTTTTCGTTTGCCCTTGCGCGTTGTACGTTGCGGGCCCCTGCTTGAGCCAACGCTTCCCATCCCTTTACCAGGCGAGCGAATGCATCCTCGCTTCCTTCCTGCGTGCCACTGGCACCTCCTGCTGTAGCATCTGCCTTTGAACTCTCTGTAGAGTTCATCTCCTCTTCGGCAGCATCAGTGGACGGCACCTCAACTTCCGCAGGAGATGCAGACTGTTCTTGCTTCTGTTCTGGATTGTGCGGCTCTGGAGCCACATCGATCCCCTCCCTCCCCTTTGCTGCACTTGCCTCGTTTGCGTTGCGCATTGCCTTTTCTTTATGAACCGATTCGCACTGTGATGGAATGAAGAGCGAGAGAATGGAAGCAAGAGTAAACGAGTGAGTTGTTGAGCGTTGCACGATTCGGGATAAGAGTATAGTATGGGACACGGGACCGTTCAAATGCCTCAACGCACCAATGTCTCTTCACCACAGGTTGATAAACGACATTGGTTCTCTTATGGCTTCGTAGTTAAAGTGGGGTATAAACAAGATGAACCCGAGCTTGGACGAGCTATGGAGTCAGTCAGACGTGTTTTAGCCAAGCAGTATCACAGGTCTTCAGTGCCGCACGTCCTCTCTTCAGGGAGAACAAAGCCAGGTGGTGGTTTCGAAGCGGAGGACTTCAGCAATGATGCACGTGGACAAGCGAGCTGACAACTCGTCACGTTTCGGGCAACGGAAGGTGGTTGGAGGTGCACATGGAAAGGCGACGCCACAAAGTTTTGGCGCCATCTTGAATGTGACCGATTTTTTTCATCTATGTAGATTTATATACAACTATTAGGAAATCAATAATCGCCAAAACTTAATTAATTTTTTAATTGATTCACTGCACAATACGTCCATGAATACATGCGATCTTGGGTCGTTTTGCCATTCAAAAATGGCAAACGATTCTTTTTCTATAGATCTGTATGTCAAAATGAGATCATTTATATTCGAATACGTATACTTGTAATTAGTTCGAAAAGAATTCTCCCCTGAGAATTCCACGATCCAAAAACGCATTGAAACTCAGGATTCCCCATTCCTTTTTGGATTCGGGATCTTTCGCGCCCGATGCGGTTCAACGAAAAACAGAAAGGTGTGGCTCGCACTGTTCTGTCCAAGAAGTCGAAGTGCAACCAATTTGGTGAGTCCATGACACTATAGTGGACGACAAGCATGTATTCGAGATGGAGGGAAAGTGCGATAGAATTAGAAAATGATGCTCTCTGGGAGCAGTGCATGCCAGAGACAAGAACCGCGGAAATGGCCCCCTTTTCCTGCATGTTCTAACTTGAAGCCATATCCCTTTGATTTATAGTCAATATGAAGCTCGCAGCCATCCTCATTTCTTCTCTCGCGGCGGGTGTTACCGCTTTTGCTCCCGCCCGACTTGGCACTAGCAAGACGTCCCTGTCAGAAACAAAGGCTGACTTAGAAGCTCTTGCTGACAAGCTCAACCCCCAACTCGGTTTTTACGATCCTTTGAACCTCGCCGATGCTGACTTTTGGGGATCCGGTAACGAAGCTACAATTGGTTTCCTTCGCCAATCGGAGATAAAGCATGGCCGCGTCGCAATGTTTGCTTTTGTTGGATACATTGTTCAGTCGAATGTTGTTTTCCCGTGGCCGGAGACGCTCGCCGGAGCGCCTCACCCGTCCGTCGACCTTGTCCCTGAAGCTCAATGGGACGCCGTTCCCTTGGGCGCCAAGTGGCAGATATTTGCTGCCATCGCGGCTCTTGAGCTATGGGATGAGTGCGGGGGCGGTGGGGCCGTCCCTCACTACATGAAGGGACGCAAGCCCGGACAGTACCCGTCCTTCAAGCTTTTCCGTGATTCCATCCATCCGGTGCTCGACCTCTACGACCCCTTTGGTTTGAACAAGAATATGACCGAAGAGGTCAAGGAGAAGCGTTTGCAGGAGGAAATCAACAATGGACGTCTTGCTATGATTGGTATCTTTGGCTTCCTGTGTGCCGACAAAATTCCTGGATCCGTCCCTGGCATTGCCCCCATTGCTATTCCATACTCTGGTAATTGCATGATTCCATTCGAAGGACAATTTTCGTTCTTTGACAGCCTGTAAATTTCTCTTTCAACCGATTCGGCGTGCGTACCTACTAGGGATGGTTGTGCGCAGTACGTTTCGGCAGCAATTGAAAAAAATAGATTGATTCTTGTTGAAGTAATAGTTCGCACGAAAAGTTACTTCTTTGCTAATGCTGAAGGTGAATCTTGTGCCTTTGTATCCCTATTGTCCTCGGGTACGAAATAATCAGAATCATGAGAAATCCACTTTGAACAACTTGGATACTTCGGCACTATATTATCCTTTGCTTCGGCTCTTCGTTGGAGCTTTCCCCTTTCCCGAGTCCCGAGCTTTGATTATCCCCGAAAACGGGACGTCAGTCCGTCTCCAGGCGGTATCCTTTCGTACGTTCGTTTCCCGCGCCTCAAGGGACCTCCCTCGATCCCGCCACCACGTATTTGCCCCTCATTTTTTCTTCTTCGTAGCCCCTCGTACGTGTCCTACGGGGGGCAATGATTTCGATTGCCAGACGCACGTTCCAACGTCTCCACACAGTACATTACACAACGGTACATACACTGACTCAATATAGAAGTTGACCATGGCGTACTACGGATCAGACTCAAGAAGCGGTGACTTCTCCTCTCGACGGTACGTGTCATTAGGGCCGTCGTAGTTGGAAGCGAAGATGCAGCTTTGTGGCAAGAGCTCACTTGTTGTTCCCTCTATTTTCTCTCTCGTACGGAATCGCAGTGACGGTGGCGGTGGAAGTTCCTATGGTGGTGGAGGCTACGGCGGAGGTGGTGGAGGCTACGGAGGAGGAGGCGGCGGCTATGGAGGAGGAGGCGCTGGAGGTTACGGAGGTGGCGGCTATGGAGGTGGAGGCGGTGGCTACGGAGGCGGCGGTGGTTTCAGTGGCGGCGGAGGTGGCCTGGGCGCGGGACTGACCAACATTGACTTTGGAAGGACCGAGCTTGTGCAGTTCGAGAAAGACTTTTACATCGAGCACCCCGATGTCACCAAGCGCTCTGATCAAGAGGCTGATGCTTGGCGCGCCTCGAAGCAGATCGTCGTTGTGGGAACCGGCGTGCCCAAGCCATGCATGACCTTCGAAGAAGCTTCCATGCCCGAGTATATCTTGAGCGAGGTCATCAAGTGTGGCTTCGACAAGCCCACCCCGATTCAGAGTCAGGGGTGGCCCATGGCACTCAAGGGACGCAACATGGTTGGTATCTCTGCCACAGGAAGTGGCAAGACCCTGGCTTTTCTTCTTCCCGGAATGATTCATATCAACGCACAGGTAAGTGCCGGAGTGGGTTCTTGATCTAAGATGCGGCACGGGTATCATTGTATGTTGCGACGCTATGCGGATCTAGATGACTAGTTTGGTTCCTGGGCCTCCATCCCAAAGATTTACCATGCATCAACAGTCACTTCCCCATGATCAATCTATTATGGTTCTTACCCAGGACGTGCAGAGAGTCAATCATGTATGCGTGGTCATCACTTTGCGCTGTTCGAAACGGGTAACAGGCTTATCGTGGCGCATTGCGTGTCGACGAGAGTCGCGTTAGAATATCAGCCTGTGAAACGACCTTTAGTCTGCATTCTTGTCTCTCCAGTGCGAACCAAAGATGGTCAAATGGCAAGGAAGCAACGATAGCGCTTGCTGTTCGATCGTCTTGGTTAAGTTCTGACTTGGGGAAGCCTTCATCCTTTGGTGTCTTCATCTGTAAGCAGTAGCTTTCAAACGAGCGCTCCTTCGCAATGTCTGTTGTGCCCTTGTTTGCGTCCAACCGGAGATCTATGACCCCCGATCGCTGGTTGGACGGGACGGTCCTTTGCTGCACCATGGGCATTCGTCGAACATCCGTTGCTTACATGTAAGTAACGGATGCAGGAGCCACTAAGTTCGTTTGAAGGTCACTTCTGTCAGTCGTTGCCATACACTACGAGGGCTAGGATACCTACAATTACTCGATCATCCTACCGCCAGACTGCGAGAGCATGCAAAAGCATCTCTGCTTGACTACTCGAAGGCTGGTCAGGCTCCAGATTCATAGAACTCACATATTTCTTTATTGCTTCCCTCACATAGCCATACCTGAAACCTGGCGAGGGACCCATTGTCCTCGTTCTTGCTCCAACCCGTGAGCTTGCTGTACAGATCAAGGAGGAGTGCGACAAGTTCGGAGCATCTTCCGAAATTAAGAACACCGTCGTGTATGGTGGAGTTCCTAAATCGCGCCAAGTCCGCGACTTACGTTCGGGTATCGAAATTGTGATCGCCACTCCTGGCCGGCTCATCGATCACTTGGAGCAAGGAAACACGAACCTCAAACGTGTGACCTATCTGGTGATGGTAAGTGAATAAGTGCTCTTCACAGTTTGCCCCGACTAGGATGACATCTCATGGCCTTGTGTTTCGTCATCAGGATGAAGCGGATCGCATGCTCGACATGGGATTCGAACCGCAACTCCGGAAGGTACGTAGCTCGTAAGGTCCTGTTTCATTCTTTGAGGTGTTTGACCAGCTTGAAACTCACGTCTGTTCTGTTCTCCACATGGTTTAGATCGTATCTCAGATCCGTCCGGATCGGCAGGTGCTGATGTGGAGCGCTACTTGGCCGAAAGAGGTCCAGAATCTCGCCAGAGATTACCTCGGCGATTACTACCAAGTCACCGTCGGATCCCTTGATCTCGCAGGGAACAAGGACGTGACGCAGATAATCGAAGTCTGTACCGACCATGACAAGTACCGCAACTTGACACGTCATCTAAAGGAGAATTTGACTCCCAAAGACCGCGTCCTTGGTAAGTGAAGCTATATTGCTAGGTCGATTATGTGTACGTCTTCGTAGCTCCTCTTACTTACGTGTGTCTTCTGCAGTGTTTGTTGAAACAAAGAAGGGCTGCGACATGCTCACTAGGTCCCTTCGCGCCGATGGATTCCAGGCCCGCGCGATGCACGGTGACAAATCGCAGGAAGAAAGGGATTGGGCGTTGCGTGAGTTTAAGGTAAGCACGAGTATTGTCTTGGACACGGATGCAAGTATATGAACTAAACTTTTCTTTCTGTTGTGTATGGATCGAATAGAGTTGCCAGTCGACTCTTCTCGTTGCGACCGATGTCGCTGCTCGTGGTCTCGACGTTGATGATATCCGTATGGTGGTCAATTTCGACTTTCCCAATGATTTGGACTCCTACATCCACAGGATTGGGCGTACTGGTCGTGCAGGAAAGAAAGGAATCGCGATTTCTTTCTTTGTATCCGAGAAGAACAGTCGCGTGGCACGTGAACTTATTGACATTTTGAGTAGGACCAATCAGCAGATTCCGCCTGAGCTGCAGGCTATGGCCAGCTTCTCTGGCGGACGTGGAGGAGGCGCGTGGCCGTCGGTACTAAGCACTTCACTGCGTCGTATATATGCATCATATCATCGCAAACGAAGCTCCCGATCGTTCCCAACGAATATATTATATATTTTTGCATAGCCCGGGCGGGGCCCAATGGCAGCGATATAATTCAAGCTCGTACATCAAATTTTTGATATAATTGCTTAGCGTCGTTTCTATCATACGAACTCATATCATTTTTCCATTACGATTGGTAGTAGTGTGTAGCATTTCGCTGCTCGAGGTGCGTTACTCGGCGGCAATCCGTCACCTTCTGCTTTGACCAGGTTTTTTATGTTTGGTGAACAGCGAACTTGATCGCTTTGCTCCTTTCGAAGGCAACTTCAACTGCTTTCCTCCAGCAAGGGAAACGGTTTGCCCTACTTTGCGCATCGATGGATTCGATTTCCCAGTAGTGGCAACAGCCACAGCAGAGCCAAAAGATGACAGCTTCTTGACCGGAGCCCTCGCCGATGATTTCTGCAACAATGTTGCCGCGGCGCTCTCCTTCTTCAGAGCTTTCATTTTACTGTTGCAACTGACAACAGATGACGACGATCCAGAGGCCGCTTTCTTCTGCTGTGACTGATCGAGAATATTGTCATGACGTGAGCTGGTAGGTCGCACTTTGATGATTTTAGGTCGTCCAGTGGCCAGGTCTTTTCGGATTTTTCTCATACGAGCCCCCTGGCTCGCTCGTCTTTTCTCTTCACGTCGTTGGAGAACCGAAAACAAGTCCCTCCAAGACTGACATGATTCAACTAAGCGCATGTCTTCTTGGTGATCAAGGTCTTCGTCTGCTTCATTGCTTTGTCCGTCGCTCGTGTTAATTTGAACGCCGCTGTTAGCAGCAATATTCTTCCATCTTTGAAGCGTCTCCTCAAGCTGTGCCAGAGGCGAAACAACAGTTTTGGTTCTGGCTGGATGTGAGCCTTGTATAGGACGTTCAGTGTGTACATTCAAGGAGCACTCATGTTCTTTACGACAAGCCTTCACAAACTTTTTCACGGACTTTCCAGCCCCACATGCCTGGAGCAGCGAAACAGACATGGGTGAATCGCTCAGAAGTTGGACGTGATACTCTAGAAGCTGCTGCTCCCTTTCAGAGGGATCCTCGACCTGCAGTAGTTGGATAAGACCATCACCAGAGCGCTGCAGTCTTTCCACGAGAACTGGCCAGGGATACAGCAAGGTAGGAGGACGTGTCAACCCCCCGGCCCTGTACTTGTATTCAACGCAATCTTTCCACGCCAATCGATCTACAACATCGGAGTCAGCAAAGTGAGGATTCGCCTGCTCAACTTCTGACAAGAAACGATCGGTAATAGCAGGTAGAAGGCGTCCAGTTCCGTCTATCCCTCCTGTTCCTGTACTCGGCATTGTAGTTTCGTGTCTCACTCGGACGATAGATTCCCAAGCATCTTCAGGCAAAATCCCAAAAGCTTTTGGAGGATATCGCTCCAAATTTGCTACAATGACAGAGCGACATCTCGCCTCCAACGTTTCTGGCGTAGATTCATGGGTCCCAAGTCGCGCTGCACTTTTGTTGCCGTCCTTTCTGACTTTTGTCACGGGCCTTGCGGGGTTTTGACAATCACTGATGTTTTCAACGTTTGATGACGACATTGAGTGCCTTGAAACGTAAGCTCCGTCTCGCCTCTTTTCGTGCGCTAAGTTGAGACACCGCCACACAGGCTTCACTGAATAGGTTCGAGCACACAAGGTAATCGGCAGAGCAGTAACAACTGAACTGATGCTCTAACGAATAATAGGTTCCAAGCTCTCAAATCTCGCCAAGAACTGCAAGCTGCACGTGGCTGTTGCAAACAGACGCGCCCTCCTCGCGCGAGTATTCTAAGTAGTTATTTTCTATTTTCCTATTCGTTCTTTGACCGTTGGGCTCCGCATCTACCGGTACTGCGCGATCCGCGATCAGAGGATCATTCGCAATCTCAAAGTAGAAAAGTTAGCAATGACATCGAAGGAATGAATCAATCACTCGCTGTCTACTGAGTACACAGCTTGGCGACAGATAATGTTACTATACGCAGAGTACTAAATCTAATGCATCTTTCGCTTTTATCCCCCCTCTGCTTGACGCATGTAACATGGAACAAGAATTCTCTGTTTCAAACATCAATCCCACGGGCCTCTTTCCAAAAGAGACCATAGAGTTGACTAGAAATCGAGGCTACAATGGTTTGGTTTCATTGCGAGATAGAGACTTTTTCAAGGCAGCACTGGACTTCCAAAGTCCAATGGCGACTTGATTGAATCAATGTGATGTAAGGACAAATCTGTCTTCTTCTTTTTGGCTCCACCACAGCTCCTCGGCGTCGAGAAGGCAGCAATGCTAAGAAGTTTTTCTGTAAGGTGGGGAACGTAAAAGTTAGCTGATGGTCAACAATGAATAAATTATATGCTTGCTCATTGTCTTCAGTTCTGTCACCTTACCTTCGAAAGTTTGAGCGTTTGTGTTCGCACGCGCACGTACTGGGCCTGATCCTGTCACCATCATGGCCTGAGTCAGACCAGCAGTAGACGTGCCGAACGGAGTTGCAATGTCGTCGCGTGAAACCTTTCAGAGAAAAAGTAGAATCGGTGAGAGGCATAGGTTCACCAAGGGAATGGTCCGAATGTCACGTCCACCGATACTTACCGAATCATTCTTGGACCGGCTCCCGGCACTTGATTGGCTTAGCTCTTCCTTGAAAACAACCTTGGGCGACGGACTCGTGCGCTTTCCTGTTGTTCGGGCCTCTGTGACATTCCCGCTCGCGAGATGTAGAAGCGAAGATGTGGCATCAGACTTGGCCGAGCGCTTGATGGATGATGCCGGGCGCGATCCAAGAGACTGGTGAAGGAGGGTTGCGTCCTCCTCCCCCCACATCGGAGTACCAGAGTGGTATCCTCGTGGTGTAAAACCGATTCCATCAAAGTGATGCGGTGAAAAGAAAGGACTGAAATTCATATCCTTGTAAGCGGATCTTGTACCGGGTGTTCCCAGAGATGCCGATGCCGGCATTGGGCTATTTCCTATGTAGGGAAAGACCATCGGTTTTCCCGCTGGTAGCAGAGAAACAGCAGTTAAAGAAAAAGTTAGATGCGCAGGACAAAGTTTGCAACAGAGGCTCAGATAAGGACCACTTACGTGTATCAATGGGAGGATAACTCTCTCGCAGTTTTGATGCCAACGGAGAAGGCCGCACCTGACCCAACCCATTGTTGCGGGGTTCGCTTTCGGGATAGGGGAACAAAGGCGATGGCATAGCCCACTTCATTGAGCTGTTTCCAGAAGGAAAAGCCTTCGAGGTCGGTTCTGAGGGCATTCTGGACTGGCCTATGTAAGGCTGCAGAAAGTGAAGCTGGGACTGAAAGAATGAAGGTAGGCGTTGACGCTCTTCCGGGGTCAGATTTAGAGCGTTGATCGCCTCTAGGTATCCTCTTTCGAATAGGCCCGACTTTTCAGCCAAGCGGCGTCGCTCTAAAGCCGAAAGATAGATGCCGTTCACGTATCCACCACGGAGATTCGTCAAGAATTCCTTTAGTGAGACGATATCATGCTCAGTTGGCATAGCGGGAGCCACCTTGTGTCGCTTCATGGGGGGCCCATTCATGGAATGAGAAAACGGGCTCGCGAATGGAGCGAACATGTTGGATCCGTTGTTGTCCATTGTTCGCTTGTTCATTTTCATCGCAGAATACTCGCCCTGACTTTTGGACTTAGCTTTCGAGCTGGCGGAGCCAGATCGCTTTCGAGATTTGGAAGACTCCTTGCTTTGGGACGCAGGTGGATGACGAACGGCTCGAAGGCATCCCTCAACATCACTTTCGATCAGATACCGATTGTTCTCGTCCAGGACTTGATGAACGTTGTTGATGTTCTTAGCGTAGAGATATTTCTCAATTTTTCGCTTCATGGAAGAATTCCAGTGGTTCTTGATAGCGTTATCTGTTCGTCCGGGAAGCTTCTTCGCTATCTCTGCCCATCGATTTCCCAACTCACTGTGACTCGCGATGATGGTCCTGTCCTCTTCTTCTGACCATGGGTTCTTGTTGATGTTGGGGTTCAGATGATTATGCCAACGCTCACGGCATTGCTTTCCAATACGGCCTGTCAAAGTGATAGTGGTTAGAGTGCATCTCTTTCTCTCTCTGCACCCGCACTCGTCGAGAATACCGAGGTTAACGTACCTGGAAGTTCAGCTGCAATCTGGCTCCACTTCTTGGCGCCCTGAGCTTGTACCAGATTGATGATCTTGGCGTCTTCCTCACTAGTCCATGGACCTTTTAATGCACCGGCCTTTTCAGCCCCGCGGTTACCACTGATTTTGTTGTATCGGCGCAGGCACTCGGCGCTCTTGCGTCCGGTTCCTAGGCGTGCGGCAACATCTGCCCAGTCGATGTCTCTAACTTTGTCTTTCCTCATTCCTTCTCGCTTTCGAGCTGCTGCTTTCGTATCGCAATCCTCATCGGAAGAGTCACAGCTGTCCTTCCCAGAGTCAAAGAGTTCTGATACGATGTAAGTCAGTTTCTTATCCTGTAGCACAGCAAAAGGATGTGAGACGCCTCCATCGACTGAAGAAGCAATGGTTGCGAATGGAACGTACCTCCTCATCTGTCCACCTTGGCGGTCGGGAGGAAAGAATTGCCTGCGGAACAAGGGAGTCCATTGACGGCACGGCCGAGTGGTGCGATCCATTCTGCTGCAAGATCATCATGGAAGCGTAAGGAGTGAAGTGCATGTTCGCTGCCATACTGTAGCCGTGGCCAAAGTCAAAAGGTCCGCTCTCCATCAGCGCGAGCTCTTTCCGTCCTTGCGATATGAGAGGATGTAATGACACAGCTGCCCTGACGACAACGCGATGAGCGCTTCGAAGGTGCAAGTAAACAATGAGGTGTGACAATTGTGAGTTTTTGTCAACACGATTTGCAATTTTGAATTCGGTTTGAATTTGGCTCAGTGTGGATTCAAATTTTCTGAGAGACATTGGCGATAAAGTGCGAAAAAATTATCATATATTGTTCCAAAGGAATTCTCATGGTCGCATGATCCTTAAATACAAATCACAAGGGTCACAATGACAAACATCAAAATGACGGTAAATTCAAATTCATGTGTATAACGACATGAATATAAACATTCTCAACGATAGACGAACGTGACTGAATATCTTTGTGGAATTGCAACACGATTGAATTCGTCGAGCAGCAACGCGCGAGACGAGATCACGATGTTCTTGTGACGCGACGACGAAGCCTCAACATGTTGTATGCTTCCCGGCAAAAGACATATATTTTGAATCGATTTTCCTCCAAGCGAACACTCCATAGAATCGCGGAAGAATGAGCAACACAGGTCGAGCCGATTCTGTGATGCTGTATGCGCATGAAAAATCTCGCTTCTGCGGGGAGTAGTGCGCGATGAACATGCTGCATTCCTGAGGAGTCCAAGCTATCTCCGACAGTCCATCTTATCTTACCTTTTTCACAGGGTAGTTCGCTTCTCTTTGCGATGACGAGCAAGGCGAAGCGGAACGATCGCGACGTGCTGGTGCTGGTGTTGTGAATGAAGAAAAAATAATAGTGATCTCGCGAGGCAAACCGAATTCGAAACCGGGCGGAAGACCACAAGGCGAGAACCGTACGACGGACAGGTCCAAAAATCCGGGTTCGTCCTCCGCCGAAAAAAGATGTTTGCTACTGTACAACACAACAACAAGGTAGACAATCATTGTACATTCACTCCACATAGTCTACTAGCTAGTCCAGTATTCATTGGCATCGCCCTATTGGCGTCATCATCATGCACCCGGAAACTGTCAACGGCAAAAGAAATGAATAATGAATCTCCCTTTATTCATTATTGGAGGCAGAGGCTACTTCTTTGACTCGCTGGACAATATGTTTGATTGCTCTGGGATGCGCCTTGTCTTCTTCCAAGGCATCCGCCAGTGCTTCCAAGTGCTCAACAGGATCGTACTGTACCCTCTCTTCAAGTTTTTCATCGAGCAACTTGTCAATGGCATCTCCATGTTCACTCGAAAATTCCGGGTCGGCGCGCTTGTAAATGGGCACTTCGCGATCATCCACCCAATGATCTTCGTCATGGTTCCATCCGTGCGTCGTTTCAATGAAGGACCTCGCAAAGTCTTCACTGATGGTGAGACAGCCCCGGATAATGATATCCACGTAGGACTGAGGAATGGGATGCGACGGGTCGGCGTTGATGGGATCGCTCTGCATGTAAATCCAAACTTTGACATTTTCCATTTCGACTTCGTCATTGGTCTCGTCCTTGGCTTCAAAAACGGGATGGTCGTCTTCGTAGAATTCGTCTTCGTCCAAAAAGGGCACTTGATCAATGTTCTCTAACCGAATGGGTAGACGACCGTAATTAGCTTCGCGCTTGTCCAGATCCTCCAATTCGTCACCCGATACTTCAATCAAGATCCCCGTGCACTCGGCTCCTTCACGATGTTGGACCCCCATGGCAGTATATCCCGATACAGTTCGGGCACTCCAGACACGCTCAACGTCTTGAATGACAACGGGCAGAGGTTCCTTGTTGGCCAAGCCGGGATTGGTAATGGATCGTGACTCGGGACAAATGAGGGATCCGTAGCCAAAGACGTAGTGATGCACCTTCTTGCGGCGTTTTGCTGTTGCGGCGACGGCGGATGTTGTTGCCGTCGAGGCAAAGCTTCTGGATTCCATAATGCGTCGAAATATTCCAAACAAAAGAAGCAATCGCCTTGCTTTCATAGGGTTACACAAGACTTTGAAGACTGTGTATTGTGCCGTACTCCTTGTAGCTGTGGCCCAGCGCAATGTACCGGAGAGTAGCTACGGCGATCTCTATTTTCGCCTTCGTCGTTTGTTCTCCTCTTTCGGGGAACTCTTTTTTTTTTTTTACTCGGAGTGTTGCTGTTCTTGTGTCTTGTGTCGTTTGTTCTCTTGTGTCCTGGCCAGGCAGGAACAACGGCTTCTTGTTCTTGTTCTTGTGCGTGTGGGTGCTGGCGAGAGACCTCGCAAGAGCTCTGCGGAAAGACGCGTATGCCGGACAGACTACGGAATCCTGTCCGTACGGGTACTTCGTGCTCGTACTGCGTCACGTACATTTCAACGTGAAAGTGCCACCCAGCGCTCGCCTTCAAAACACACGCAACCGTTCAGTTGCCAATCTTGCTCGAGTCGCCGTGCAGTAGTACGGACGGCCGAGAAGATGAACGCTTGGGAGTGTATCCACCCAACCGGCCATAACAACCCGGCCGCCCAACACCGACACAAAGCTGCAAAGCGCAAAGCCGACGACGCAATGACCTCAACCGCAATGTCGACCGCGCCTGCTACGGCACAGGAGGCCCCACTAGCCCCCATCTACATCGATACTCAGCATGACAACATGGTTCACGATGCGCAGTTGGACTACTACGGCTGCAAACTGGCCACGTCGTCCTCAGGTACGAAGCACAACCTGTTTCCGACAATGAACCAAGCATCTTACCGGATAACCATCTATCATGGCACTCACCGTTCGCTGTTCTTCATTAGATCGCACGATAAAGATTTACAACGTCGCGGGATCGACACATGAGCACACTGCAACGTTGCAGGGACACGAAGGACCCGTCTGGCAAGTCTCCTGGGCCCATCCCAAGTTTGGCGTTATCCTCGCCTCCTGCTCGTTCGATGGCTCCATCTTGATCCACCGGGAGACTCGTCCTCGCGAATGGGCCCTCTTGCATGCCGCTCGTCACATACACGAGAGCTCTGTCAACGGGATTGCTTTTGCGCCCAATGAGTTCGGTCTCATGTTGGCGGCGGCCAGTTCGGATGGCAAGGTTAGTATCCTGACCCACCAGCCTGACAACACGTGGGGCACTCCGGAGTACATTCGCGACAACTCCCTTGGCGTAAACGCAGTGAGCTGGGCTCCCTACGGTGCCTATCATGATTCGGCCAGTCCGGATCAGATGGAACCTCCTCGCTTGGTCACTGCTGGTTGTGACAATCGCATCCGTTTCTGGATCAAGAGCAGCTCCACTTGGGAAGAGGATACGTCCGCCCCCATCGCAAAGGGCCTTTCCCATAGCGACTGGGTTCGTGATGTGGCATGGGCTCCCTCTATCATACCCAATGTCAACGTTGTGGCGAGTTGCTCCGAAGATCGCACCGTACTCATTTGGACTCAAAATGGACAAGGCGCTGAATGGAAACCGACCTTGCTGAACACCTTTGATGCCCCAGTGTGGAGGGTGAGCTGGAGCGTGACAGGACACATGCTGGCCGTGAGCAGTGGAGACAGCGACGTAACTCTATGGAAGGCTGGTCTCGACGGAACATGGACCAAAATGGGCACTGTCGAAGACAGCGCAACGGCGCCTTCGCAAGGCTAGAACCTGCTGCGATATGAAATAGAGTATCATGAAATAGTAGAGTGTGCTCGGTAGATTTTGATATTAACTATCATATACAATTCTATAAAACATGCTAGGAGCAACTCATGAAGCTCGCTTATTGCTTCAATAAGATCTGTTGTTGCCCATTGGTTCATTGTAGTCTTCCGACGGATTAGACAAACTGTTACTCCGTTGCTCGCGAGCACGAGGACGCGTCATTGTCAGACCGGAATGACTGCTCATTCGGAACGTTGTTCGCGGCTTGTGTTCGAGATAGTCGTGTGGGTGAACCATATACGACGTGACCCCTAGTCCCATGTGTCCACTCATGCCCGTACGAAAATCAACGTGCCTCGAAGCTGACCGCCCGTTCCGCTCTCGCCATGCTCGCGCACCGGCTGACATTGTTCGAGGAGACGGATGAGAGTCGTCCACTCTTGTCGGCAAGGTTCTTTGAAAACGAGCTGGTGAGTCTACAGCTTGTCCTACGCTGGTAGACAGATGCTCCAACATACTGCTGGCGAACGATGCAACCTCAGCCAGTGGCGACGAAGGCGCTGGGAGAGCAGCTACAGTTGGCTGTGGTTTCCTTAAGCCACTGTCGACTGATGCACTTGGGGATAAGCCGACGTCATTGCCTCGCTTGTCCTCTGCCAATTCCGGTCTAAACGACTCGGTGGCTGCGTCTGTGAATGTGTCAGAAGGGACAACTGTAAGGTCCTCGTCACTGAGGAGCGACGCCTGCAGATTGCTCATGAGACCAACAAAGCTATTGTCGATTTTGCGCTTCTCTCCCCTCAGCTCTTGACGACGAGCAGAGAGGGCGTGCAACATAGCCTCCAGTCTGCATGCTCTGTCGACAGATCCACCGACTAATAAATGGTGAGAGGAAACCGACGTGAGTTATATGCTGATTCAGGCACACATGCAAAAATCTATCTCACAATTCTTACCCTTGACAAGCTTGTTTGCATCTGCACGTATATAGCCGTATCCCCGAGCCAGTTTCGCCCATCCCTCGTGCAACGAAACAATCTGCACCCGATCGCCATATTTGAGCTCCGTATCCTCCTCGCTCAAAGTTTTCAGGTCACCATTGGCCGCATCGACGCCCACCTTGTGATCAAGATGGAAGAAGCGAACTAACGTGTCTACGTCATCGTCTGACACCGTGGTTCTGTCTGACGACGTGGTTTTGTCATCTCTGTTCAAGTCTGGTAAATTCAAAGTCGTTGGCCGGCTCGGGTAAATCTGGAGGCCATCCTTGTCGGCGACAACATAGGTTCCACAGGCCCCGATTGTAAGGGATGTACTGACTTTGATCTTTTCCTCTTCGTCATCATCATCCTCACCAGCATTCTCGCTCAAAAAAGACTCCATCTGGCTCACCAAAGACGGCTCTCGACTTCTATGCTCCATCTCCGTAGCAACCTCTGTGGCCTCCATGAGCGACAGAAGCACAACGTTCTTGGGGAGGGGAAGGCGCTTCTTCTCTATCTGTGCGGGGAGGTTGTCACCGCGACCATGACCGCGCCCTGGAGCCCCCTGTCGTCCAACAGAACGGTGATCGGACCATCTCGAACGGAGTGGGCTCCCTACTGACGATCGAGTGTTCCCTGCTGCGTTGGGCGCGGCTGGTCTAGGGATCGGAATCGTCAAGAGCGTACGGCACTCCATACACTTATCTAGCCTCTCGGCACAAATGTGGCAAACATACGTGTGTCCGCATGGCAACACGACGGGGTATCGTTGGCTGTAGTGAAATTCTTCAAAGCATATCATGCAATGAAACGACAACGCAGACGATCCCGACATAATCTGCTTTCAAGCCTGAAGCTTCCACCTATAGCAGTGTATGAGTTCGTGTACCTGGTGCAATGCGGGTCGATTCTGTTCACAGCGCAGGTAGTTGACGACGGGAGAGGATGGCTTGGATACGGACGGCAATGTGAATGGCCACAACGGATATGCGCACAACGGGAAATTGGAAAATGGTCTCTGTGGATGCCCGCGCGCACAATTAGATTCCACAAAGAAATCCGAACCATCTCTTTAGAACATATTCACTCAAGGGGTCGATATTCAACGGATGCAATTGGCGAGGTCGGTAATTGAAACCTCAATATGTATGAAATATACATAAAGGAGCAGTTGTTTAGTTAAGTGTTTGATTTATAATACTGACGCCACGGTTGACGATGTCGTTATCAACAGCTCCTTCCACAGGCCCATGTTCCCCCAGCGGGGGCCACTACGTTCCACGTGTCGCTTCGCGACGCTTGCAAAAACTCGTATGTAGAGACCCCCGGACCGCTGGCCCCGCGGCCACTGGAGGTCGGGTTTCTACTTTTCTTCACCGCACTAACAACACCATCACAAACGGCTTATACCATGTTGCCCTCCAAACGCAACTCCAAGAAGAAGCGCAAACGCCTCCGCGTTAATCGATTGCGATTGGTTTTGAATGATAAAAAATTCAACAAACAAAATTCTTACTGCACTATGAAATGTACTATTACGAAACGATGCTGCTATTATTTTTTGCCAAAAAGATGTTTGAAAGTCAAATCTTTTTATGCAAAAATTCAATGAAAACGTGAGATATTCTCTAGAAAATGTAAAACCTAATAGATTCCCCCTCTGATGAGGCGGCTTCTAGTGCCAATATTGTCACACAGCCATCTCAAGCAGAAAAGAGCTGCCACAGATGCTATTGCACTCTTGCTATCTCTGTCGACCCCTCACCACAATCATGCCACGTCGCCTCCCTTGGTTGATCTCATCACGACATATCCGTATCCTTCTCCTGCTCCATTTACAGGTAGAAACACTGGTGCTGCCTCAGTGCATGCTGGGTCTGCTTCTGCTTCTGCACCTGTTGATGCACCCACTGCCAGCACCCGAAACTGCCACCCTACCAGTTGTTGGCCTCCCACCTGATGCCATTTCCCTTGGCCTACATTATGTATCAGCACAGGTTGACTCTTCCCGGACAACACCTAACCCCTCTGGCTTCATTCAAGGGACTCAAGTTTCTGAGCTCAAAAAGCACCAAGAAGCTTCCACTGCATTCTCTCCTGCCCCCGCTGCTATCAACATCCGGCCATGACTACTTGCCTTTGGGGACGCATCAAACAACCTTGCCAAGTCTGATGCTGGACCCAAGAATGGGGTTGCTGCTGGGGTTGCAGCAGGTATCCAAAATCTACAGCAATACAACATGAGTGAACGGATTCCGGATCTTTCTAAGGGCAACTATCTTGTTTTCCTCTGGCAGCTACCTATTCCGGACAGTACTAATGACCCAGCATCATCATTTTGAGTTGGTGTACAGAGAATCACTTTTGTTGTATTCATTTCAGTGCAGCGTATGCGAAGATCCATCTTCAATCGACGAAGCGGACTCTCTTGCAGGACAACATCAATCATAATCTGATGCGAGAAACACCCTGGGAGGAAGAGGGCCAATGTAGGTTGTCTGGCTTGCAAAAAGTGAGAGCAGTCAATGCCTCGAAGTCTTTGACTGTCTGTTTGGTTGCAGTAGCGGTCAAGCATAGGATTGGCACGGGAGCTTGCTTACTGACAATGGCTTGTAAAATGGCATCCTTGAACTTGGCAAACTCCAATTGAAATTCAAGTCCAAATTGAGCATAGAGGTGACACTCGTCAATGCAAAGAAAGAATGAAAAAGGCTTGTCAACCAGAGATGAAATGGTTGACGTCCATTCAGACGACTCAGTGATTTTTTGGGGAGAAGAAGAGAACAGAAAAATGGTCTCATTGGTGTCATCAGGAAGTGATTGAAGCATGCAACAGAGAGCAAGATTGACCGAGCGACTGTGGTATTCATCCAGGTGGAAGCATTTGATAGGAAGCCCATGAGCAGTGGCAAGGGCCTTGAGCTTTGTACACTGATCCGCACCCAAGCTAAGAAGGGGTACAATAGTGAGAATAATACCACCTAAGGCAAAGCCAATGGTGTTGCGAACAGCAGACTTGCTGCCACCTGTAGAATGCACAAGGAGAACTGGCCCAGGTGGATGGTCTGTGGGCGAAGCCTTCATTTGAAGAATGTGGACAATTTCCGCAGTTTGCCATGGATATGGCGGCTTGCAATGCCCCTCTTGAAAAGAAAGGATAGCAATATCACGTAGGCAATCGAGGAGAGAGAGGGAGGGCTGGGACAGAAGGGACGAGTCGATATTTGGGAGCGACATGGTGAATCACTGTGTTGCGACTGTGTTGTTGTTTACGGGCGAATGAAAAAGTAGATACCCGACCTCCAGTGAACGGGTTATGGGGGGGGCAGCGGTCCGGGGGTCTCTACGAGTTTATTCGCGCGCTAGCGCGTTACACGTGTAACGTGGTAGAGACCCCCGCTGGGGGGAACAGGCCCATGATCGAAAGGATGTTATTCTTCTCACCGGTTTGCATACCATCAGATACACAGTTTTCATACCGGTACGTAGGGATACCGGTACCCCCATTTTGTTCGAAGAGGAGTAATACAAAATAGTATTCTAGTCTCTACAGTTGCTAAAAATGTAGTTTGCGCTTTAGCGGAGTTTGTTCATCCAAACGAGATCTTCGATTGAAGTGAGGAAATTGCGATTGCAAAGGCTTGCACGGCAGTGAGAGGATGCTGGAAATCCATGGTGAACGAGTGACGCCCTTGAATTCTACCGAACTGAAGCATAATGTGATCCTGATTGCTTCGTTCGCACAACTGGAAGTTCTTGACAGATGCCACGCTTACGCGGCCTCCAAAGTTCAAGACGAAGGCACCAAGCTCAATGTTCCACCAGGGGGGACGATTTTGAAGAGCCAGGAGTCCAAAGTCATCCGGGGGCACGTAGTTGTCATCAACACGATCGATGCCGTCGTCATCTGCGTTAACGTTGGGATGGTCGAGGCGCTGCTGAAGCTGCTTGAAGTGAGTCAGCATCTTGTTCGCAGAACTTGCATCGCCGCAAGATTCAAGGTACCTCATCCATTCGGCACCAGCGACTCCGTTTGGTGACACTTTTGGAATGCACACGTCCATGATACGTGGTCGATTCCCCAGAAGATTGGCCGTGTAGGTGATTGCCCCTTCCTCTTCTTCGCAGAACACTGACTGATACAGTTGAGATTCAGGAGGGTCGGTTGAGTGTGCAATGGCGCGGCGACTTGTCCTGGAAGAGCGGCCATAGGATAGAACCGGCATCGACATAGTTTTTCTTAAAGGCTTGGAGCGCGATGGAGATTCCTCGCCCTCCTCAATCGGTTGGGGTTGATCAACGGCATCCGCGCTACGATTTAAGATCGTATTCGAAGACCGACGACGAAACCGTCTACGACGCCGAGACGCTGACGAAGTTGAGAGATTGTCACCACTTGACACGCCGCTGTCGTAGTCAACGTCGATCTCGCTGTCCGAAGATGGTGATGATATGCGACGAGTCGCTCTTGCGGGGCGCTTCTGTAGAGACTGAGAAAATATTTGAAACTCAGTCCCGATAAAGTTGCTCTGTAAACGGCCCAGCAAACCATTGGCCGATTCCCCGCTGGATGACACCATACTGTGATTGGCACCATTTGGGCGCTTCGTAAAGTCCATCTCGGTCTTGTTAATGGCATTGTAGTGGGAGTCCACGTCACTTTGCTGTGGAATGCGCAGAAAGTAGTTGTTCACACCTTTCTTCGATGATCCTGAAGCGTGTCCATCATGCTGCTTCTTCCCTCTATTCTTCGCGGTCATGAGGACAGTGTCCTTGCGAGGCTCATTTGTCGGTTCTCGATCTGAGGTGTCGACAGCTGACGAATGCCTTCGGTCGCGAATGAAAAGCCTATATTCGTATGAAGGAAAAAGTCGTCCCTTCATATTCACGCCCTTCTTTTTTGGGTGGATTCTGATGCGCTCAATCTCGCACTGAACGATGCCAATCGCCTTGGGGCATGGCTTGGTTAGAAATTTCTCAAGGCGCGACAGGCGTGGCACTGCTGTGTATCGATCATAATAATGAATGTTTGCAGTCGTTGGCAAGAATTCATCCCAAAAGTCCAGCAGACACTCTTCAAATGCGTCATTGTCAAGATCTACCAACAAAGCATCAAGGCGGCGCTGGTAGGTGGCAAATCGAGACCGTAAATGACTCCTTAGTTCGCTGGCCCCTTCCCGTGCGTCAGAAGTTTGCAAAGCAACAACTGAAGAGGAGCTATACATCTCAAGATCCACATTGCTCAATACCGTATGCTCGGTCCTCTGTGGGGTCTCTGGAAGCGCGTTGCGATTAACCTGCAACGTTGGAGGCGTCAGTATCTGAGGCTCGAAGTGAGTGGGCGTTTGGAACTGCCCTGGGATTGTGCCCATCAAAGGCGGATCATGCTGTGCGACCAAGTCGTCGCCTTCTCTGTATTCGTCATCGTTGACGAAGCTGCCATCGAGTGCGAAGCGTTGAGGTGTAGTGGCATTCGGTGTCCCCTGTTCAGAAGGTGGCGGCGTTGGAATAGGGGGCACAACGCGCGATGCAGATGTGACGGGCTCGTGCGGCAGGTCTTCATGGAGTTCCGAAGCTTGAAGGCGTACAGGAGGCGTCTCGTGCGAAACTTCAGTTAGAGGTTTGACAATGGAGGATAGCACAGGTCTTGCTATGAGTGGATGATAGAAGTCAGCTGCCAGACTAACAGGAGCTGTCAGCATAGCACCACTTTCGTCATCTACGCTCGGACGTCCGAGCAAATGCTGATCGGCGAGGTGGCGATGTACCCGAATAAGAAGCCTGGGCGCATGTGCGTCGGAATAAGAACTCGATGCAGATTGCGCTAAGCTGCTTCGTTGTCCTTCTTGAGACTGGCCATCAGCGGGCCGGAAGGTGGGGAATCGTGTGGGAACTCCCAGTCCTGCCCGAGCCTGCCCCAGGACAGGTGGCAGCGGTCCAAACGACGTTCGCCCGTTCAACAATGATCGTCGGCTGCGGCCTGCTTCCCCCGAGTCGTCGGATCTGTGATGGTGCCAGAAAAGGCATTTCTCCTCTAGATAGGTCAGGTCCGGGCTGCTAAAGCCATCATTCATCCTCGCATCGTACCGATCCGAGTAGAATCGATCGACTGCGCGATTTCTCGTGGGCTCCTCGCCCTGCAACTCTTCATTGACTGGGTCACTTGTTTCCGATGTGTCTTCCATCTCTCTCGCTTCGATTCCCATCCTCCAGGTTAATGTGTGATAAGAATGTCCTAAGGAGCGCGGGTAGATGGGAACGCCAGCCTCCGTGTATAGAGCCGATAGTTCTCGGGCGTCTGCGTGTTGGCCAAGTTTCTGTTCACGAGCAACCATGACAGATAGATCCGTTAGTAAGAATATTCAAGGTGGGATAGAGACCAAAATTATCACCTTCTCCCATAGTCAGGGACTTACCCATGCGGCTATGACCTCCGTGGCACACCGAAAGCCGTGCATGCGAACGCGGCGAAATACTTGATTGCACACTCGGTTAGTTCCCTTGTTTGCCTGTCCAAAACGCGACCAATCTTCAGGTCTCAGAAAAGACGCAATGCAGTGCAAGGAATCGATTGAAAGCGCGCAGAGTATCAAAGGAAGACTTTCGGAAGTGCGCGATCGAGGTTGCCCGAGAACAGTTGAATCTCTCATAACGGGCAATGCTTCCAAGATACCGCTATCGCTGCTCGCTCCCACATCATTCTTTGGAGAGGTCGACATGGTAACAGTGGGGACGTTCTCTCCGCTTGAACTGCCCTGAGCAACGCGTGTTGCGAGTGGCGTGCCGTGGTCCATTGCTGCAGCAGCCGTGGCAGTAGCGTTGCCGTCATGCATATTCCCTGCATCGAAAAAAATAGATACCCCTGTGGCCCCCGTAGGATTTGTACCAGGAGCTGCTGCTGGATCACGATTGCCGTGCGCCGTGACAGGAACGTCAAGCTCGGGCGTCGTGTCCGCTGTTGCCACGGCCGTGTCAGCCGTCATTTCCTGGATTCTATCGTCAACGTTAGCGCCCTCTGTCCCCATAGCCTAAGGCTCTTCCTTCACTGCGTGCTACTGTGCCGATTTAGCCTTTATCGTCAGCGTAAGATTGACGTGCTCAACGCAGGGCGCTCGAAAAAACACAGGTGTTTCGAAAATTATTTTGTGCTGCGACATTTTCTACGGGACACACAGTATTATTTCTACGAACAGAGTTTAGGATATGTGACGTCACATTGAAAATTTCAGATTGGATGTTAACGGTAGTTTTTGACGGTTATAAATTAACGTCATTAAACCGTTTGTTTCCCAAGTCTTTTAAGTGAGCACATGAAAAGCCATTAAATAAGTACAGAAACCAAATCCCGCCATTTTGTCTCTCCCTGAACAAACCGGTGTCACAAGAGGTCTCCATAATCAAATAAAAACAGCACGTGCCACAAAACACAAAACTAAGTTCTCATCAAAGTCTCAAGTTGTTGTGTCGATTCAATACCACGGTACTGTAAGAAGAAGGAATAGAGCATCATCATCCTCATTATTTCACACAGAAAGCGCCACCACAAACTAAAAGGGTTGCATCAGTTCGCCACAATGGTTACGTCGTCTGAAGACGGCTCTAGGGCGCAAAGAATGATTGGGAAAGAGATTGATACTGCCAAGGGTCATGAAACGCAAATGCAGGCCCGCATTGCGAAGTCCCGCTCTGATGAGGTCGTGCCCGGGAAGCGCAGAGTAAGCGTTGGCACACTATCGACCGAGCTGGTTGGCACAAGTGGTTCTTCTGAACAGACTCACGACACGCAGAAAGAGGACGACGCTTCCGTGGGGTCCTTCTCAACTCTGCTTTCCGAATCTTCAAGTGAAGACGAAGAGTCTATCGATTCCCGAGAATGCAATCTCGAAGAGCTGCAGCGGGAGTTCATGCGACGGGACAAGCTGCTGGAGAGGCTATCGGAGGGAATGGCTCGGTCGTACGTTCGGGTCATGAAACAAAACGAGGAGGCTGTGCGCAAGCTCAAACTGCAACGCCTGGGGCAAGAGGGGGGAAGCAACCACCAGAAGGTCTCGAGCATTACCCAACCGCATCCTTCTGCGACGATAGAAGTGGATGCTGATGGAGCGGCGACCATCAATGAGACACAAGTCGCATCATCGCTGGAAAGAATGCGTCATGCATTTATTTTCGACGCACAGAATTCACTTCCGGGATGGGCGATCATCATCCTCTACTGCGTTCTTCATTCTTCGTGCAATTATCTTGTTGAGACGGTCAGCATAGCTCTTACAAAGCACTACGCGAACCAAAACGTTGTCGAGGTCTGTTGCGTCATCATAGCTCTTGTCATGTTACGAATGTCTGGCGGTCTTTGGGACTGGCTCAGCGATGAGAAATATGAACGTGTCAAGTTTGATGCTCACAATCGGCTGCGCCTTGGAAGTTTGGATGCACGCATTCACCGCTGGTTTCGCCGCCGCCCTAACCTACAAACCTTGATGAATATTGTTGCATTCTATTTAATCTATGGTTCTGTCTGCCAGCTGCATGACCGCTGTTTGCATGCCTTTGAAAAACGGCACGTGATTTTTCGAGATCTTCCCAGTGTGAAGCAAGGGATCTTGACACATGTGAGCGAGCGGATTGCAGAAGGGCTCCCAGAGGAGATTGTCGAACAACATCTTGCCGAGTCGACTTGCGTTGATCTTGCTGCCTTGAACTTGGGTGAGCTTCACGAGAACCTTACACAGGCGGATGACGATTATTTGGCTTCACAGCTATCGGCATTCGCTTACGCAGAATTCATGGGTATGATCGACGCTCCGTTTGTCGGTGAATGGGAAATCAACACATTTTACTTCGCATCGGTGGTTGTGGCTGTGGTTTTACTGAAGAAGCTGGGACACTCCACTTCTGGAATATTTTGAACCATGTCTCATTCTCGGGTCCTATCCTGTTGTTCATAATTTCGAACGATGCGATCAGTGCGTGCGAAAGAAAGAGAGAAAAAGGCGAAGGTTCATGCTTCACGACAATACATGTTATTTTATTATTGAACTCCTTTATCTGATTTCTGGTTTTATTCCGATGCGGCCGCTGTATTCGAAAAGCAAAGCGTGATACTGGGGCCCCTGTTTTAGACTTTGGGGTTACGACGCTAACTATGGATACTGTGTAAAACAACTGGAAAACTTATCTGGGTTCGCAGTGGCGTTTGTGTCTATTACTCCCCAACGTTTCAATCAATACTATCCTCTATTACTAACTAGGTTTTTTCTTTGAGATGCACGTTGGGGAGTGCTGTGGATGTAATGATGGCTGGTGGATGGTGCCCACAGTCGCGATCCGTCGGAGGGAGGAGCTCAGAGCGACAGGCACAAGCTCAAATCAAAGCATCGAACCACTCCACCAGCTCCACCAGAACGCCAATCCAAATCTGAAATCGCCTCTTTTACAGATAAACAGTGCTGCGAGGGAGATCTAGATCCAGCTGCAGCTCTCGCCCCGATGAATTCGACTCTATAGTGAGAGTTATAAGACGCTCTGTTACACGCGAAGACAAGGACACCGGAGGTGCGAGCTTCCTCCCGTGAAAAGTGCTGCCAATGTCGTCAGAAGAAGGGTTTCCAGATTACACAGCAAACACAAACGACGCAGGACCCGCCTTGTACGCTTTCGTCATTGCGTATATCGCCTTGTGCTTGCTACTGCTTGCCCCACTGGTTGTATGGGGACGACAAAAAGCACGACCAGAGCAGAATGCATTCTTTCAAAGTAATAATGTGACACACAAACCAGATATGATAGGATTGGGGCAGCAACCGGACAGGCAGGACCCTCCATTGCAGGATTCACGTGCACATGCGGAGCTGGCCCCCGTAGTATCTCGAACTGCACAAGATCCGAAACAAGGCGTGAGGCAAGGCGAACAAGATCCTGCGTCAACAGTCTTTCGTGACGGACAGCCGAAGGTCAATCAAGACGCGAGCCGAAACCGATCATTTGTGCACAACATCGGAGATGCATTATTCCGTGAAGTAGACAAAGTGAGTAAATCAAGCTGCACATGCGTACGTCGTCCGAAATATGCCTCTTAATCAGCCATCAGCTTGCCTCCACAGCATACCTGGAAGACGATCCTGACTTCGTCAAATCGGTGATCTCGGGGTCTATTCGTTCTAGAGTTCAGCCTCCACAATCGTTGACTGGTGAACGCTCGACAGTGCCAAGTGCCGCTACAACGTCTAGGCTCTATCAGCCTTCTGTGTCGACTCGTCTTTTGGATGTGGGCGGAAGGCGACGACAGCACATCAAACGACCGATTGGCCGTGCGGGTATGGTCCATCGTGCTGTTCAGATGGAAGGACAAACTTGGGCACCCTTGGGACATGATGCGGAGCAGTCTTCGCCTCCACTCATGGCCCAAGATAGGCCAATGTTATCTCTGCCACCACGTGGGGTGAACAGATTTCGACCGAGGAAGGCCCGTAGTCGTGGAGGGTCATTCTCAAGTGTTGAAAGTGGATCAAGTTTGCCCTCGGACCCCACCCATAATTTCTCTGGAACTACTGTAACGTCCTTTGTAATTTTATACAGGCCTCATATTCATATTGACAAATATCGTGGCAGTTCATAATATATGAACAGTTAGTTTATGAATTGTGAACTATTTGTTCACGCCCTGTAGACATGGAAAGCTTATTTTCAACAAGTCAGCGGATAAAAATATTAGAGGCTGTCATTTTCAGGACGGACAGCGTCAGCGTGAATAATATTGCCTCTCAACTCGGTTTAAGCAAAGGGTTGATTTCCAAGTATTTCCAGATTCTTCTTAAGGAACAGATACTAAAAAAGAGGAAAGGCAAATTAGTTGTAGCTGATAACGCCTCTGTGAAAGCAGTCAAAATACTGCTTAACGTGAGAAGAATAGATACACGAATATTCGGTAAATATCCCTTTGTTAACGCGGTCGGGTTGTACGGGAGTTGTGCGAGAGGCGAAAACACAGAGGATTCGGATATGGATTTATGGGTGAGGGTCAGGGATGTGAAAGAATCAAAAATTGCCTCTTTGACATCTGAAATAAATAAGAAAATAAAGAATGCAAAACTATTCTTTTTGAATGATAAAAAAATAGAGAAACTCAGGAAAGAAGACATAATGTTTTATCATTCACTATCCTTCGGGTCAATAATTTTATATGGTGATAAGGATGCAGCTTCGGTTTAAGGACTGCATAGAGAAAGGTCTATTGAGGAAGATACCGGCCTCGATAGACAATGCAGTACGGTCAATAAATAAAGCAGAAAGCTGGCTTAAGGAAGCTGAAAAGTCATTTCAAGGCGAGGCAGACACCACTATCGATACAATTTCAGGGAAAGATTTCGCCCCTCGCGCAAGGGCGTGGATTTTACTGACATGGATTTTACTGCACTTGACATTCTTATCTGTAGTTGATAACCTAAAAATGAGCGGTAAGACCGTTGCAGGCTGTTCGGGGTGTTCCCTTCCATAGGTTGGCACGAGCCTCGACGCAAGAAGCTTGTAAGGCACGCTCTTTTTTTGTTTTACAGGTATTGTTCTTCAAAAGCTATTTTTTCCCTGAAGATATCAAACCATTTCGAATCCTTTTTCTCATACTTTCTGAATATTCCCCAGCTGAAAAGGTCAACGGCCTGCAGTCCATAATATTGCCGCGAGTCCTGGTGTTTAATATCCAGTGGTACCTTAGGGTCCAGACGCCCCTTTAATTGTCGGAAAATATATTGATTAAAATCCCATATCTGTTTTTGCGTTTTACTTTTATCAAGAATAAGCATAACTGGTTCCTGGGCTTTCTCAAAGGGGATTTTGTCGAGCACGAGGCGTGAAACATAGTTATAAACCCTTTCCTTATCCTGGGTAAGCCTTTCATAGACCCGCCTCTTGTTGAGTGTCAGGGCATAAATAGCAAATTTCAGATCCTTGGTTTGGGTGTAGAAATATTTCTTGATCTCAAGGACTGTTTTGGTACCTTTTAGCTCTTCGGCATTTGATTTCTTTCGATTAAGTTTTCGAGCTAATGTTTTCTTAATTGCCTTGATTAGCTGCCGATTATTCGCTGGGCCTCTTATAGCCAGTATGGTTATAGTGAAAAATTTGGACGGTTTCTTATTCACAAATCTCTTGAAACCGAGATCACCACTCTCGTCAAGATATAGAAACCACATGATCTAATAGATCTCTCTTCGGTATTTAAACTATTTAATTCGAGAACACATTTTATATGAAAGGAATACTATTTTTCAGCCTAGGGTGAAAAACAAATGAGGGGTCAGTCCTGTTTATTGCAATTTAATTTTTATTTTTTAAAAAAAGCACAAGGAAGGAAGCGGCTGAACTGCTTGATGGATAAGGGGTTATGCGGTATTCTTAAGCTCTTAGACTATCCCCTGTTTCAAAATATCGTGCAGGTGGATAATGCCGATTGGTTTTCCTTGATCGTCAGGGACTACAAGGGCGGTTATGGAATAGCTTTCCATGATAGAGAGGGCCTTGGCAGCGAGCTCATCCTGGGTGATGGTTTTCGGGTTTTGTGTCATGACCTCCCCGGCGGTTTTTTCAAAAAGACCTCCTCCCCAGATCTCCAGGCCCCTCCTGACATCTCCGTCGGTAACGACCCCGGCCATCCTCCCGTCCGGACTTGTCACGATTGCATGCCCCAGCCTCTTTGAGGACATCTCGATTACCGCGGTAGAAAGAGGGGTGTCAAGTGCAACGATGGGGAGGAGCTTTCCGGCATGCATAAGGTCTTTCACCTTTACGAAAAGTTTTTTCCCGATGCTCCCGGCCGGATGGAAAAACGCAAAGTCCTGTTCCTTCAGCCCCCGCTTCACAAGCAAAGCAACCGCAATCGCGTCACCCATCGCCATGGTCGCCGTGGTTGATGCAGTAGGCACAACGCCCATGGGACATGCCTCTTCTTTTACCGAGACATCGAGAGAGACGTCGGACTGCTTTGCGAGGGTTGAATTCGGGTTCCCTGTCAGGGAAACAAGTTTCACATTATACCTTTTCAGAAAGGGGACAAGTTTGACAATCTCCTCTGTATCTCCGCTGTTCGAAATCGCGATAATCACATCTCTTTCAGTTACCATGCCGAGGTCGCCGTGGCTCGCCTCTGCCGGATGGAGGAAAAAGGCAGGGGTGCCGGTCGAAGCAAGGGTTGCCGCGATTTTTTTGCCGACGAGACCGGACTTTCCCATCCCGGTGACGACGACCCTCCCCTTGCTCTGATAGATGATCTCGACCGCCTTTTCGAACGTGCTGTTGAGCTTATGCACAAGCGCAGCTATGGCCTCTGCTTCAATCTCCAGGACTTTCCTTGCTATTGTGAGTATATCGTCCACTCGTTCTTTCCTTTATAAGAAAATTTTAGTATACCATGAACGGAATTACCAGAGGGGCGTGCCACTATTCCTCTGCGTTCAGTAATTCGTGTATTATATAATGTCTTCAGGAAAATTACGGAACGCATGAAAAGATCGAATTTTCTCTTATGGATCGGGATCTCTGTGGCCGCCGGTGCGGTCCTGGGCATGTTTGCCGACCGGAAGGACCCGCTGAAAGGCGGCCTCATCGGGACAGCTGCAGGGATAGTCGCAGGTTCTGCAGCTGCCGCGTCTTATCAGTATGTTACCGCCCGGGGGAAAATCCCCTATTATTCCAAGTCCTCCCCCTTCTACGACGAGTTCGATACGATCTGAACGTTGATACTCCTCATCTACCCACCCGTTGCAAAGCCATGTGAACCGCCGGCCGGCATCGCAAGGCTCTCGGGCATGCTCGGAAGCCTCGGGATTGAACACCGCCTGCTTGATGCGAACAGAGAGGGGATTCTCCATCTCCTCCGGATGCCTGTGCCTCCTGAAAAAAAGCGCGATGTCTGGACACGGAGGGCTCTTCGCAATCTTGAGCAGAACCTTTCTTCCATGAGAGACCCGGCCCTGTACCGGCACGTCGACCGTTATGCAAGGGCGGTCAGGGACATAGGCAGAGTCCTTGTCCGGGCTGCTCCTCCGGACACCGCGGTGGGACTGGCAAATTACGAGCAGAAAGGGTTATCTCCGATCAGGAGTGAAGACCTTCTGCGCGCTGCGGAAAAACCTGAAATCAATCCTTTCTTTCCTTATTTCCGGTCAAGGCTCGATCAGTTTTTCCAGGAGAAGGCGCCCTCTGTTGTCGGCATCTCGTTGAGTTATCTGAGCCAGGCATTCTGCGCTTTTTCCATGATCGGTTACCTCAAGCGTACCTTCCCGGAGGTGAAAATAATTCTGGGAGGCGGGCTTGTTACTTCCTGGGCAAATAACCTCCGGGGGAGAAACCCTTTCTCCGGCCTTGCAGACCATCTTGTGGCAGGTCCGGGCGAATATCAACTTCTTTCGCTCCTTGGTCTGAGTGCGGAAGGAGGAAAGATATGGAGACCGGACTATCATGCCCTGCCGCTTGACGGGTATCTTTCACCGGGGTTCATCCTCCCCTACAGCGCTTCGGCAGGGTGCTACTGGAAAAGGTGCACCTTCTGCCCCGAGAATGCTGAAGACAACCCTTATGTCCCTGTCCCTCCGTCTCAGGTTCTTTCGGATATAAAGGACATTGCGGAAACAACAAACCCCGCGCTTATCCATCTTCTCGATAACGCGATAAGTCCTGCCCTCCTTGAAGCCCTCTCGGCCACCAGACAAAGCGCGCCCTGGTACGGGTTCGCCCGCATCAGCCCCCGCCTGACCGATCCCGGTTTCTGCAGGGAACTGAAACAATCCGGATGTGTCATGCTCAAGCTCGGCATTGAATCAGGGGATCAGCGGGTGCTCGACGCCCTTCAGAAAGGGATCAGCGTTGAAACAGCGTCCGCAGCACTGAAGAACCTGAAAAAATCAGGGATAGCCACTTATGTATATCTCATGTTCGGCACGCCGGCTGAGACTGAGGCAGGTGCGCGGAAGACCCTTGAGTTTACGGTTAAGCACTGTGACAGCATCGACTTCCTGAACCTCGCAATCTTCAATATGCCGGTCTCCGGGGGAACCGCGCCGGAGGTTGAGACAAGAGAGTTCTATGAGGGAGACCTGTCCCTCTATACTGATTTTATCCATCCTGCCGGATGGGACAGGAAGCACGTGCGGTTGTTCATTGAGAATACATTTAAGAAACACCCGGCGGTTTCAGCAATTCTGAAAAACGACCCGCCGGTATTCACCTCCAACCATGCGCCGTTTTTTGTGAAGGAACGCGCAAGGCGTTAAAAAACAATAAAGTCTCATAGGTTAAAATATACGCGTGATACAGGTCAGTAATCTTTCAAAGGCATACGGCACCCAGATCATCTTTGACAATGTCGGGTTTATGGTCAACGCCGGGGAGCGGATCGGCCTGACGGGCAGGAACGGCTCAGGCAAAACAACGCTCCTCAGGATGATAACCGGCGAGGCAAAACCCGATACCGGCGTGCTCGGCATCCCCAACAACTATACTATCGGGTATCTTTCCCAGCACCTTCAGTTCAGTCAGGATTCGGTCCTCAAGGAGGCGTGTCTCGGTCTGAAACCCTCTGAAGACGGAAGGGATGAATCCTACAGGGCAGAGAAGATCCTGATGGGACTCGGTTTTTCAGTGGAGGATTTTTCACGCCATCCCCTCGACCTGTCCGGCGGGTTCCAGGTCCGTCTGCATCTTGCGAAGCTGTTTGCCTCTGAACCGGACCTGCTGCTCCTCGACGAGCCGACAAACTACCTCGACATCGTCTCCATACGATGGCTCACCAGGTTTTTGAAGGGGTGGAAGGGGGAACTTGTCCTGATCACTCATGACAGGGAGTTTATGGACGGGGTAACGACTCATACCATGTGCATCCACCGGAGCAAGATACGGAAGATCGCAGGACCGACACAAAAGCTCTTCAATCAGATACTCATGGAAGAGGAAGTCTATGAGCTGACGAGGGTGAATGAAGAAAAGAAGCGCCGGGAGGTTGAGCAGTTCATAAACAGGTTCAGGGCCCAGGCAACCCGCGCGAGGCTTGTCCAGTCAAAGATAAAGGCGCTCCAGAGGAAGGAGAAGCTCGAAAAGATGTCCGGGGCAAAGGACCTTGAATTCGAATTCGCCCGGGCGCCTTTCAAAGGGAAAATGCTGATCGAGGCAAAAGACCTCTCCTTTTCCTTTGAGCCGGAAGGCCCTCCACTTATAGACGGTCTGGACCTCTCTATCGGGAAAAAAGACCGGATAGCGGTCGTCGGGAAAAACGGGAAGGGCAAGACAACACTTTTGAGCCTGCTTGCAGGTGAGTTACAGCCGATCAGGGGTGAAGTGCTCCACCATGCACAGGCAAGTCTGGGCTATTTCGGCCAGACCAATATCCAGCGGCTCGACGTTGCAAAGACCGTGGAAGAAGAGATTCTCGACGCCATGCCGGAGTATAACAGAGGCACTGCGAGGACCATTTGCGGCATTATGATGTTCGAGGGCGATACCGCTCTTAAGAAGGTCGCCGTGCTTTCCGGCGGTGAAAAAAGCCGGGTGCTCCTTGGCAAACTTGTCGTCAGCCCTGCAAATCTTCTCCTGCTGGACGAGCCGACCAATCATCTGGACATGGAATCCGTAGACTCGCTGCTGGCAGCGATAGAAGCATTTGAAGGAGCGGTAATAATCGTCACTCACAGCGAGATGATCCTGAATACAATTGCCACAAGGCTCATTGTGTTCGATGACAATACGGTGAAGGTTTTTGAGGGCACGTACCAGGATTTCCTTGAACGTGTCGGATGGACGGATGAAGAGGATACGGCAGTCCGCAGCAGCGGGAATTCCACGCACAAGAGCAATGGCGCAAAGAAAAAGGATTTGAAAAGAATAAAGGCCGAACTGATCAATGCCCGTTCCAGAACGCTCGGACCCCTTCAGGCAAAAATATCCGAAACAGAAGAGCAAATCATGCTGCTTGAAGAGCAGATCGAAGAGGATACCCAGGCTCTTGTTGACGCGTCGGTAAAAGGGGATGGGGAGGCGATCAGGAAATTGTCCATATCCCTGCGTGCGTCGAAGGAGAAAATCGACATCCTTTTCGACGAACTTGAGAAACTCACCGATGAGTTCGATGCGAAAACAAGAGAATTCGAGGAGCAGCTCGGTACAATACAGGTATCAGACGGTTAACCTGCTGAATTCATAATTCTGAATAGTGGGGCCATAAAATGAATGAAGCCATAGCAAGGATCAGCTTGATTGGACAACCTGTATGGCAGGCATTTCTACTTCTGCCTTAATGCTTCCAGGTGACCGTTTATCCTTCTATGGCCTCAGAATATGTCTTGCGACCTCAGGTCCGGAATCCCTTAAGCTCTTTTGTTAAAGTGGGTGCTTCGGGAGATGCTTCAGGCTTCCTCCTCGCTTCTGGAGGCTTGCTCACCACATCTCACTCCCGCTCCCTTTCAAAGAACTTGATCCTCAGGTTTTATCCCGTCCTGAGTATCGCAATTTCCTGCTCTTCTTACTTATAAGTTTACTCTTTTCGCGCAGAATATCAAGAATCAAAAACCGGAGATTTTATCCGAAAAACAGCAGTCTCTCCCCATTAAGTTATGCCCTCAGTTCTTTTCTTTAAAAATTGCCGTTATTCATGATCTAAAATCAATTTCAGGCATATAGAGAAAAATAATCGCATTTCAGTGATGCTCAAATAAGAGCGGTTACAATAACTTTAAGCAAACATGCTGCCTGCTACACATCAGACAGTCCCGAAGGGCTTACCTTCAGTTTTTCCTTTTTTTGCTTGTCTTTTTTCTTTCAGGGTGTGCTGAGGTTTTTTCTTTGCATTTGGCTTTTGCTTGTTTTTTTCTTTGCTCATGCTGTCCTCCTTGATAAGTCTTACTCTAATTCTACTGCATCCCTCAGAATAATCAACTGTAACCATTCCGGCAGGCATTCCTGGAAAGCCTCACCAGTTAGTTCAGCATGATATAATAGAAAATGGGGCAACAAATGTCTATCCTGGATAACCTATATAATGCCTTGACGAAAAAGGCGCAGACAGCATCAAAGGATATTACAAAGGAAATGGTGGAAGATTGGGTGGAGGAGGCTGGTCCTGTTGATAACCAGATAGCCTTCATGTCTGTAGCTCTTGTTGAATATACTGCCGAAGAAATGGTAGAGGATATTCTTCAATTAGCGTATTTGGATAACTAATGAAAAAGAAATCATCGCATTTCTCGGTTGAGGACATAATCAGACATGAGTTCAGGAAACCTCTCAGCAGGGGAACTATCGGCAAGGACGCGAATGGGTTACTATGGGCTTACGGTGTTGTTCTGAAAGACTCCCGCTACTGTGTTGAAGTTATCACGATAGACCTGGAGACTCATAAAGTGGAACGGATAAAGGACAAAGAAAGCTCATATGAGCAAAGAGCAGATGCAACAGCATACATAACAGGATTGATAAAGGGAATCCTTCCAATAAAAATTCCAGAGGCTCAATAAAGATGGATCCTGCCCGCTTAATGGAAAAATGTCTGGATTTGGCAAATTAGTGTATACTTTAAGAAGCGTGCATCCTGAGACTCAGGAATTAAGACCATAGATCCGTAAACATAAGGAGAAGAATAATGGCAGAAAAAAAGGAAAAAGCTATAAAAGAAAAAACCCCTAACTCAGCATTTATGAAAGCTATGAAACCCAGCGAGGCGCTGGCCAGGATAGTGGGGAATGAACCTCTTCCAAGGTCAGAAATGACCAAGAAGTTATGGGAATATATAAAGAAGAATAATCTCCAGGATGCAAAGGATAAGAGGAATATCAATGCTGATGAGAACCTCTTGGCGGTATTTGACGGGAAGAAACAAGTCTCAATGTTCGAGATGACTAAATTAGTCAATAAACATCTCAGCTAATCAGTCATATATTGAATCTTAAAAGCGCTATGTTTTCAGTACTCCCGGAATGAATCGGCACTGAAAGCGGTAATTATCTATTAATCAGGCCGAGACATGAGCGATCAGCAACCCAACAATCCTCTTCACGGTATTACTTTGGAAATGATTCTTACTCAACTGGTAGCGCATTATGGCTGGGATGAAATGGGCAGAATCATCAATATCAGGTGTTTTAATAATGACCCAAGTATCAAGTCCAGTTTGCAGTTTCTGAGAAAAACCCCTTGGGCCAGAAATAAGGTTGAAGCTTTGTATCTACGATACAAAAGGAAGATCCTGGAATAATAAACAGCATTTTATCTCATGAAAATCATCATTTTTGCTTGTGTGCTAAATATGCAAAGAAGCAGGAGTACACTGTTTGAAATGTGAACTGTGTCCTTGTTGTTATCCTTCGAAATATCGCGGGGTCACTTTCTTGCGCCCGGCTATGCGCTGATAGACTTCGTCGGAATACCCGAGGGCGATGACCGCATGAATCTCCTCTTCCGCAGGTATTCCGATGGAACGCTGGACAGAAGGATCTCGCTTCATGGCCGCAACGGCATATCCGATGAGACAGGAGCCGAGCCCCATGCTATGCGCCGCGAGCAGGATATTCTGTGTTGCGAGCAGTGCGTCCTCAGCCGGACTGGTTGCCCCCGGTTTCGATCCTACAAGAATAACAGCCGTACTGCCATGAAACAGCCGGTCCTTGCCCGATCCACGCCATTCTTCAAGCGCCTCCTTCACCTTACGGTAATATCCGCGGAAATATGCATCGAGTTCTCCTTTGCCTATCAGCTTGAGGACCATGCGAAGCAGGGTCTTTTCCGCAGTGGCATTCAATTTTTCGAAAAAGGAGGCGACATGTTCTGCAAAGGCCTGCACTGCCTTCCTCTGCGGCAGGATGGTGAAGGTCCAGGACTGACTGTTCGTTCCGGAAGGCGCAGTGATGCCGATCTTCATGAGGTCTTCGAGCAGGGCCCCTTCTACGGGCTGGTCAGTGAAGTGACGGCAGGAGCGCCGCGAGGCCATGAGCTGCACCAAAAGGGAGGTATTGAACTTTCCCGGAGGGAGCCACTGTTTCTCTGTGGTGAATGTCTTATACTGTGACATCTCTTTGTCGATTGCATGGACGCGGATCGCTTCCTGGGGACATACTGCTTCGCAATGTCCGCAGAAGATCGACTCCCCTCCCGAAACAGTCGCTTTTTCTTCTCTGAGCGAGAGTGTTCCTGTCGGGCAAACAGCGGCGCATAAACCGCAGCCATTACAAAGATCTCCATCGATCTCTATCCTATTTTCTTCCATCCAAGCCTCCTTAATAAACCGATACGGTAGAATATGATAACACTGCTGTCCAATCATTCGTAAGCTTCCGTTTCTCTTGAGAGTTGACAACCTGACGAATAGCCTCCTAAAACACTCTTCAAACTTGATATAATGATGCTTCGGATAAGAATCGATTCAACCCTGTTATCCACAACAGACAGGATCAAAAATAAGGAGCGAGAATATTGTCATGAAAATATCGGTCATACTTGCTCACCCTGATAAAAAAAGCTTTAACCACGCCATAGCGGCAACCGCCATTGAAACCCTGAAGAGAAATGGTCATAAGGTATTTTTCCATGATTTATATGAAGAGAAATTTGATCCGATATTATTCACAGAAGAAATACCAAAGGATGTTGCGTTGCCTGCTGAAATAGAAATGCATTGCGGGGAGATTTCAGAGGCAGAGGGAATTGTTCTTGTCCATCCAAACTGGTGGGGACAGCCCCCGGCAATCCTGAAAGGATGGGTCGACAGAGTTATTCGCCCCGGAGTAGCGTATGAATTTCTTGAAGACGACAAAGGAGAGGGAGTTCCCCGTGGTTTATTGAAGGCAGAATCAGCTGTCGTTTTTAATACTTCGAACACGGAAACTGAAAGAGAAAAAAACGTATTCGGGGACCCTCTTGAAGCCATATGGAAAAACTGTATTTTTGACCTTTGCGGGGTTAAGAACTTCTACCGGAGGATGTTCAATATCATAGTCACCAGCACAGAGGAACAAAGAAAAGAGTGGCTGCAGGAAGTCAGACAGACGGTTGATAAATATTTCCCCGGGTCTGTTCACTAAAAGACGTCATATGTCTCAGTTTACTTATGGTACAGTCGGGGACTCTCAATTTTCGAACATCGCCTTTATATTCGCGAAAAACTTTTTCGCGTAGACCTTCTCCTGTTCGGGGTCAAGGTTCTCGAACCTTTCGATCTTCTTGACCGCCTCATCGGGGAGTTCCTGTAAAAATCTGGAGGGAAGGGAACTCTTCTCTTTCCCGTACCTCGATCTGTGTTCTGTGCGGGTAAGGTAAAGTTCGTTCATGGCCCTTGTTATTCCGACATAAAACAGCCGTCTTTCCTCTTCAATATCTTCATCCCTGTCCGCCGATTTCCTGTGGGGCAGCATATCCTCTTCCACACCCGCAATGAATACCACGGGGAATTCCAGTCCTTTCGCCGAATGAAAAGATATGAGGGTGACGCCCCGGCCCCCTTTTTCCTCTTTCTCTTTCATCAGATCCGTAAGGGCCATTGTTTCGAGGAAGCCGTGGAGGGAAGGTGATTCTTCCGCTGATTCATAATAACTAAGGGAATCGATTAAACCGTCCATATTTTCCACCCTCTTAAACGCAGCCTCAGGGGTCTTATAAAGCCCAACAATATAGTCCCTGTAACCGATCTCCCCGGTGAGCGCTTTCAGAAGCTTGCCCATGCCTGTACCACGGCCTTTGTTGAACAGGTCCCGGTAACGGGCAATAAGCGCGAAGAGAGCTTCCGCAGAGGCAGCTGCCTTTTGACTGAGGGCCGGAACCTCGCGGGCCTTTCCGAATGCATCGAGGAGGCCCAGGGAATTGGACTGTGCAAAATCAGACAGAGCAGCCAGGGCGGAAGTTCCAATGCCTCTTTTCGGCGCACCGGCGACCCTCAAAAGACTCAGATCGTCGGACGGGTTTGCGATTATCTTAAGATAAGCCGCAAGGTCTTTGATCTCCTTATGTTCGAAATAACTTGTACCCCCAACCACCAGGTAGGGGATCCGCTTGCTTCTCATGGCGGCCTCAAAAGGCCTCGAAAATATATTTGCTCTGTAGAGAACGGCAAAATCCTCATAGGGGACGTTTCGATCGAACCTGATCATTTCGATCCTGTCGGCCACCCATTCTGCCTCACTTTCCGCATCGGCAGCCTTGAAAATATTTACCTTGGTGCCCGCGCCCCTTTCAGTCCAGAGAGACTTCTCCATTCTCCTCGTGTTGTTCCTTATCACCCCGTTTGCAGCGCAGAGTATATGTCCGAAGGAGCGGTAATTCTGTTCGAGCCTCACTGTTACAGTCCCTGGAAAATCTTTCTCGAAATCAAGGATATTGCCCAGGTCAGCGCCTCTCCATCCGTATATCGACTGGTCGTCGTCCCCGACCACGCAGAGGTTTCTCCTCTCGCCTGCGAGAAGCTTGATTAATTCATACTGAACGCGGTTCGTGTCCTGATATTCGTCGACCATGATATGCCTGAATCTCTCCCGGTATTTTTCACACACAGCCGGATATTCCCTGAAAAGCCTCAGGGTAAAAAGCAAGAGGTCATCAAAGTCGAGGGCATTCAGAGACTGCAAGGCCTTGCGATATCGCGGATAGAGCATCGCAGAGATCTCCTCAATAGGCTTATCCGGGGGAGCTGCACCGGACGGAACAAGATCGTTCTTTGTCCTGCTGATTCTCTCCAGGATGGACTCCGCCTTGAAACTCTTGTCGGAGAATCTGATGTCGGAGAGGATATTTCTCAGGAGCGAGACCTGCTCCGAGGTATCATAAATAGTGAAGTCCTTTCTAAAGCCAAGGCATTCAATTTCGCGCCGCAGGATCTTCAGGCACAGAGAATGAAAGGTCGAGATGACGGGCGACCCGTTTTCGCCTCTTATCATGGCCTTTACCCTCTCCTTCATCTCCCTGGCCGCCTTATTCGTGAAGGTAACGGCAAGGACAGCTCCGGCCTTTACGCCCGTGTGTATAAGATATGCGGTCCGCACGGTAATGACCCTCGTCTTTCCTGAGCCCGCCCCGGCCAGGATGAGGAGGGGCCCCTCTGTATGCAGCACCGCTTCCTTCTGTCTGGGATTGAGACACGCCAGTTCTTTCCTTATATCCATCACATTCCTTTGTGTTTGTTATAGATCAGCTTCTCTGAAGCATATGAACGTAATCCTGCGGCAGGAAACATTCCCTCTGTTCACTTATCTGTTTCGGATATGTCTGACCGGAAAGCAGGATTGACAGACCCGGCAGAACGCCGGAGAAAAGCATCTGACGTTTATATTACCCTTTTAACGGGGATAAGGTAAACCAATCCCAAAAGGTTATGATTATTTTCATTCCTCTCATAGTGAAACCCGCCAACTCCATTTACGCAGCAACCGGTTTCCTGACATATATCCGGAATATCACCGCTGCGATGAAGAGCACAAAAGCGGCTGAGAGAAAAGAAACCGAAAAACCGAGATAAGCTGCCACGATACCCGATGCCAGCGGCCCGGTTGTATGCCCGATGTCCATAATTGAGCCGAGAACACCCATTGCCGAACCGTGGGTTTCCTGCCTGCTGAGGTCAGCGATGAACGCCGATGTTGCAGAGGTGACGAGTGAAAGGCTCAGCCCGAACAGTACGCTCAGGACGAGCAGAGGCAGAAACATTGTGAAGAGGGAAAAACTTCCGATACATGCTGCGCCGACTACTGCGCCTGCGAATATCTGCGGCCTTCTTCCGTGCCTGTCGGAAAATCTTCCCATGAGCGGCTTGGTGAGCGCAAGGGTAATGACCTGAGCCGACAGAAATATCCCGATGTGATATGCGGTGAGCCCTTTCTGTAGGGAATAGAGCGGCAGGAATGTCTCAAACGTCCCGTAGGCAAACAGGATTGCTGCTTCAACGGTACAGGTAAGCAGGATTGTCCTGCTGGATATCACCGATTTGAACGCCCGTGCGGTTTCATCCCAGGATTTCTTCTCTTTCCGCTCCTTTGCAGGAGAAGGGATGCCCAAAGTAAGGAGGAGGGCGATAACCCCTGCCCCGCCGCATACAAAATACACAACCTTGTAACTCAATCCCGGATTGAAAACCATTGCCCCTATGATGCTTCCGCCTGCCAATGGAGCCATGAACCTTCCGGCAAGGGTGGCCGTCGAAAACCATCCCAGCTTCTCCCCCCGCTCTTCATGAAAGAGGTCGGCGACCAAGGCCATTCCGACCGGGATAAATATCGCAGTGGCAAAGCCATGGTAGAAGCGTATGAGGGCAAGATGCCAGAGACTCGTGGCCAGAGGATAAAGAAACGGGGCGGTCGAGAATATTAGGAGAGAAAAGACGAGCATCCTTTTTCTTCCGAACCTGTCCGAAAGAAGCCCTGCAGGGATGCTCGCGATTATCCCCGCAAATGCGGAAACAGAGGCAATGAACCCCACACCCGCAGGGTCCGCGCCGAGATGCGTGGCGAACAGCGGAAGCACAGGGCTCTTTGATATTGTAGAGCTGAATATGGCAAAAAGCCCTGCGCTGCAGAGCATAAGAAAGGGACTCAATTTCATTCTTTCCTCTGTTGTCAGGGGGATACATTCCTGACAATATGGAGAAGGGTGTTCACATTCTGTAAATCAATCTTACTTAATTGTATCCTATCACATCACCGACACCATCCTCCGGGCGAAATATTTATTGGCAAATTGACACAGGCAGATACTTCCTCTAAACTATTCCGAACAGGGGAAAACCATGCAATTCGCTGAGAAGATCAAAAACATTATTCTGCGGCCCAAAGAGGTTTGGCCAAAGCTCAGGGATGAGCAGACTTCGATGGGGTCACTCTATATGTATGCGATAATACTCGCAGCCGTTTCTGCCGCCGCAAAGCTCATCGGCATAAACCTGATCGGCTCGCCCATGATGGAGGTCAGCTTCGGAAAATTCACCGTATCGTATTTCTGGAGCGTCGTTTTTTCCTACCTGTTCTCCCTCGTCGGCGTCAAAATCATCTCTATCATAGTCGATGCTCTCGCTCCCCGGTTCGGCTCCGAAAGGAACATGCTCAATGCTACACGGGCTGTAATATATTCGTGGGTACCGTACTGGATAGCAGGCATTCTTTTTCTCATTCCGTATCTCTCAATAATTGTCCTTGCCGCGTCATTTTACAGCATCTATGTCTTCTCCATCGGACTGCCGGTAATGATGGGAACTCCCGAGGAAAAATCGTTTGGCTATGTTCTTGCCGTCATCGTACTCAGCACCCTTGTGTTCTTCCTCATGGGTGGTGCTGCAGGCCTGATACTGGGCGTTTCCGGATGAGGTTAAGAAAAGCTTCTTACAGAGTCGTGGATTGTTTTGATATGTGAGAGCATTTCTTCGAGGTCATCGAGCCTGATCATGTTCGGCCCGTCGCACAATGCCTTGTCGGGGTCGGGGTGCACCTCCAGAAAAAGCCCGTCCACACCGACAGCAACAGCCGCCCGTGCAAGGGGCTCTGCAAATTCTCTCTGACCGCCCGAACTTGTTCCCATACCGCCGGGAAGCTGAAGGCTGTGGGTCACATCGAAGATTACCGGATATCCGGATGAGCGGATGACAGGGAAAGCCCTGAAATCAACAATAAGATTGTTATAACCAAATGATGTCCCCCGTTCAGTGATGAACACCTTATGATTTCCTGTTGCAATGAATTTCTCTATGATATTCCTGATATCCCAGGGAGCAAGGAACTGGCCCTTTTTGATGTTTACCGGTTTTCCTGTATTCGCCGCCGCAAGAATAAGGTCTGTCTGCCTGCACAGGAAGGCCGGTATCTGGATGACGTCCAGAACTTTCGCAGCAACCCGGACCTCTTCCACTGAATGGACATCGGAAATAATGGGGATGCCGAACCTGCTCCGGACTTCAGAGAGCATTTTCAGCCCCTTTTCGATACCGGGCCCCCTGAATGAAGATACGGACGTGCGGTTCGCCTTGTCATAAGAGCTTTTAAAGAGAAGCGGGAATCCGAGAGTCTTGCAAATCCTTTGCAGCCTGTCCGCGGTCTGGAAAAGGATTTCTTCGTTCTCCAGAACACAGGGTCCTGCGATGAGAAAAAGCGGGTTGCTGCCTCCAAGGGCGCTCTTGCCTATCGTGATTTCCCTTGTCAACAGCTATATGCCCCTGCTTTTTTCTTCCGACTTTATTCCCATTTCAGGGAACAAGGACCCCTTCCCCTTGAGCGCTGCCCCTATAAAGGCCCTGAAAAGCGGATGCGGGTCCGTGGGTCTTGACTTGAATTCCGGATGGAACTGGCATCCGAGAAACCAGGGATGGTCCTCGATTTCGATAATCTCGACAAGCTCGGCGTCGGGACTCAATCCGCTGATCTTCATGCCGTTCCGGGTAAAGATGCCCCTGTAGGCGTTATTGAATTCATATCTGTGCCTGTGCCGCTCGGATATCTCTTTTATCCCATACGCCTTGTACGCCTGGGTGCCCGGCTCAAGCATGCACGGATATGCGCCAAGCCTCATCGTCCCTCCCTTATGGGAGTTCTCCGAGCGTATTTCAACCCGTTCTTTCCTGAAGTCATACCACCGTTCCATCAGGTAAATAACCGGCTCTTTCGTATTCAGATCGAACTCCGTGCTGTTGGCTGCGAGTTCGCATACATTCCGGGCGAACTCTATAACCGCGCATTGCATGCCGAGGCATATGCCGAAATAGGGGATTTTCTTCTCACGGGCAAAGCGGATGGTCTTCACTTTCCCCTCGATACCCCTGTAACCGAACCCCCCCGGCACGAGGATGCCATCGACATCGGTCAGAAACTTTTCCGGACCGTGAATTTCTATCTCTTCTGAATCAATCCACTGCAGGTTCACCCGTGCGTCGTTCGCGATGCCTCCATGGATAAGCGCTTCTATGAGGCTCTTATATGAATCCTTAAGGCCTGTATATTTCCCAACGATAGCGATCGTGACTTCGTGCTTAGGCTCTTTGATTTTTCTTACGATGTCCTTCCATTGGGACAATTCAGGTTCCCGGGAGGAAAGATTGAATTTCCTTTCGATGAGGTGATCAAGACCTTCCGAGTGAAGGTCGAGAGGAATTTCATAGGTTGTTTCGACATCACGGGCGGAGATTACCGCATCGGGATCGAGGTTGCAATGGATAGCGATCTTTTTCTTCACATCCGGCGGCAGGTGTCTTTCCGTCCTGCAGAGGAGGATGTCGGGCTGAATACCGATCTCTCTGAACTCCTTGACACTGTGCTGCGTCGGTTTCGTCTTCAGTTCTCCGGCACTTTTGATAAACGGGATAAGGGTAAGGTGTATGTAGAGAACGTTTTCTCTTCCCACCTCGTAGCGGAACTGACGTATTGCCTCAAGGAACGGGAGGCTTTCGATATCACCGATCGTTCCCCCTATCTCCACAATGACAACGTCATAATCGTTGCTCACTGATTTTATGGCCTGCTTGATTTCATCGGTAATGTGAGGGACTACCTGGACCGTCTCCCCGAGATAATCTCCCCGCCTTTCCTTGGTAATCACACTGTAATAAATTTTTCCGGTCGTATAATTATTCCTCTGTGATGTCCTTACCGAGGTGTACCGTTCATAATGACCGAGGTCCAGATCCGTCTCTGCTCCATCGTCTGTCACAAAGACCTCGCCGTGCTGGAACGGACTCAACGTGCCGGGATCCACGTTGATATACGGGTCAAGCTTCTGGAGTGTTACCTTCAGCCCTTTTGCCTCAAGGAGCGCTCCGGTGGCTGCCGCAGCAATCCCCTTGCCAAGCGCTGAAACAACCCCGCCTGTCACAAAGATGTATTTAGCCATTCTTCCACCCTTTCCAGGTCCTGGGGTGTATCAACCCCGTAGGTTTCAAAAAATGTTTCTTTCACTTTGATCCTTATTCCGTGCTCAAGTGCCCTTAACTGTTCGAGCTTCTCTATCTGCTCGAGATACGATGGTTGCATGCGGGTAAGAGTGAGGAGAGTATCCCTGCGATAACTGTAAATACCGATGTGCTTGTAACAGGCATATTCTGCCTGCAGTTCAGAGTGTGAAGCGAGAAAAGGGATTTGTGAACGGGAGAAATAGAGCGCGAATCCTTCACTGCTGGAGACTACCTTTACTACGTTCGGGTCCATAATCTCCTGTTTCTCTTGTATCTTCTTTGCCAGTGTTCCCATGGAAGCCCGTGTGTCGTCGAGCAGGGAGATTACCTCATCAATCATATCGGGACGTATCAGCGGTTCGTCAGCCTGTACATTGACAATTATATCACAATCCAGAGAGAGGGCAACCTCTGCTATCCTGTCTGTGCCCGAAGGATGTTTTTTATCCGTCATAACTGCCTTCCCGCCGAATTCAGACACCTTTTCGAAGATAGTCTCACTGTCTGTTGCGATGATGACATCGGTTGAGAGGCTGGCCAGTTTTGCGTTTTCGTACACATGCTGGACAATCGGTTTCCCTTTCAGGGGACAAAGGAGCTTCCCCGGGAAACGGGCAGATTGAAAACGGGCAGGGATAATGACTATTGCAGTCATAAAAATTCGTCTTTATTATAGTCTATCCGACATTACTTGACAACAGTTCTTTGATATTCCAAAATAAACATTCTGGAAATATTGGCAATTCCCCCCAAGGAGGAAAATCATTTTGGATTATCTTTCGCTGATAAGGAGCCTTCTTCTCGCTGCAGTCCCTATCCTCATCTCGATTACGTTTCACGAGATTGCTCATGGATACACCGCCTACAAACTCGGCGACCCGACGGCAAAGATGATGGGCAGACTTACCATAAACCCAATTGCCCATATTGATCCGGTCGGCACGGTACTCATCCCGGTCATGCTGTTCATCCTCTCAAACGGCAGCTTCATCTTCGGTTCGGCAAAGCCCGTGCCTGTGGCCTTCAATAATTTAAGGAATCCGAGGAGGGATTCAGCCCTGGTTTCAGCCGCGGGGCCTGCAACGAATATCATCCTCTCTTTCGTGAGCATCCTGTTGCTCATAGTCCTCTTCAAGGTCGCCCCTTCCCTTCCGTTGACTGTAAACGAGAGGATTATTGCACCCCTGGAACTTATGCTGAAATACAGCATCTCCTTTAATGTCTTTATTGCAGCGTTCAACCTCCTCCCTATCCCGCCGCTTGACGGGGGAAGGATTCTCACAAGCCTCCTTCCCGCACAGCATGCATATCAGTTCAGCAAACTCGAACCTTATGGCATTTTTATCGTACTTGCATTGTGGTTTTCGGGGATTGCCCGATATATTATTATGCCCATACAGGCTTTTATTGAATTAATTATCCGTATATTCCTTATTCCCTTCGGAGGTTTGATGTGAAAGAAAGAGTATTAAGCGGCATGCAGTCAAGCGGTAAACTCCACCTTGGAAATCTCGTCGGCGCATTGAACAACTGGGTAAGACTCCAGGACACTTATGATTGTTACTACTTTATCGCTGACTGGCATTCACTGACCACAGGCTATGCAGACACCTCCGCGATAAAAGAATCAACCAGGGACATCCTCATCAACTTTCTCGCGGCAGGCCTCGACCCGGAAAAATGCACTCTCTTTATACAGTCAAGGATTCCCGAGCATGCTGAACTCCACCTGCTCCTGTCGATGATAACTCCTCTCGGCTGGCTGGAACGGGTGCCGACCTACAAGGAAAAACAGCAGGAACTGAAAGAGAGAGACTTGTCCACCTATGGGTTCCTCGGCTATCCGTTGCTCCAGACCGCTGATATCATTATCTACCGGGCGAAATATGTGCCTGTCGGAATCGACCAGGTTCCTCACCTTGAGATAAGCCGCGAGGTCGCACGCCGCTTCAACTACCTCTATAAGGAGATATTCCCTGAGCCTGAGGCTTTGCTCACAGAATTTCCGAAGGTTGTCGGCACTGACGGGAGAAAAATGTCGAAAAGCTATGAGAACGCGATCTATCTTTCTGACACTCCCCAGGAGGTTGAGCAGAAGATAAGGACTATGGTGACTGATCCTGCACGGGTAAAAAAGACCGATCCGGGAGATCCGGAATTATCTCCCGTGTATCAACTTCACAAGATATTTTCTTCAAAAGAGGAGATTGAGCAGGTTGCGGACGGATGCCGCACCGCAGGCATCGGCTGTATTGAGTGCAAGAAGATCCTCATCAGGAATGTATTCAGGGTTATGGAGCCGATCTGGGCGAAGCGTCAGGAACTTCTGAACAGTCCGGATACTCTTAACGAAATTGTGGAGCAGGGGACTGATAAGGCCAAAAAGGTTGTGAGAGAGACCATGCACCTTGTCCGCGAGGCGATAGGGTTTTTCTAGCAGGCTATTTTTACAGTATTATTGTGAAGTTTCTTCAGTCTCAGCCGTTTCTTTTCCCGCGGTCCATTCAGAGATAAGAGAATACCCGAGCGCGAGAAGTGTCGGTCCCAAAAAGACCCCGATAACACCAAACGCAATCACCCCGCCAAGCACGCCGAGAAGAATGAGGACGAAGGGAAGGTTGCCGCCCCGGCTTATGAGGTATGGTTTCACAATATTGTCAACGCCGCTGATCACAAACGTGCCCCAGAGCGCCAGGAATATTCCCCATGCGGCGCTTTTATAGGAGAAAAGCCATATCGTTGCAGGTATCCATATCAATGGCGGGCCCATCGGAATAAGCGCAAAAAAGAAGGTGAAAAAACCCAGAAGCAGCGCGCCGGGGACGCCTGCGATAAAAAACCCGATCCCTGCAAGCGCACCTTGCACAGCAGCAGTCCCCAGGACACCGTACACGACTCCCTTTGTAGTGTTTGCAGCCACCTTGATGAGCCTGTCTGTTCGTTCTCCTGCGATTCTCTTTAAGAAATTCGCAACCCTCTGTGCCGTCTCCTCTCCGTCGCGATAAAAGAAAAAGCATACGGTAATGCTCAGGAGTATCTGAAAAAGCGCCTGGCCCACAACAGCTCCTCCGGCGAATATCTGCTGTCTGACAGGCTTAATATATGGCTTCAGGAAGTCCACTAACTGTTCGTGATCGATAGTCCACGTCTGCCAGTATTTCTGGATTTCAGGGCCTATAAACGGCAGCTGGTCTACCCATGCCGGCAGCGCCGGCAGACCTTGATCGTACATCTCACGTATTTTTGCAACAAGTGTTGTTGCTTCGTTCGCGAAACTTATGCTGATGACAACAACAGGTATCACAAATGCGCAAATGAGCAGGAAAGTCATCACCGAAGCAGCGAGTGTTTTCCTGCCTTTAAGGACCCGCACCCACCATTCATATACAGGCCATGTGGAAAAAGAAAGGATCACTGCCCATAAAAGAGCGGAGATGAAGGGGCGGAGGACGAAAAAACAGCCTAGAATAATAATGAAGAGGACAACAGCGCTAACGAGGTGCTCAATATGTTTGTCCTTTTCTTCAATCAAGCGGTTCTCCCTACGCAGTAAATATGCTCAGACAGGTACAAGCTGATAAATGCTGGTTTAACTATATCATCAGCACGGAAGCCTGTCAATTATTGTTGTTCCGGACAATGACGGATTGCAGTATAATGTAAAAAATGACTTCACACCCTGAAATAACCTTCCGGAAACCGGCAGATGATACCCTGCTTGTCAGGCTTACGGGCGAGTGGACGCTTCATGAAAAACTCCCTTCCTCTGAAGAAGTGGAAAAGCAGTGCGAAAAAGACACGGGCATTCAACAGGTCCTTTTTGATCCGGCAGACCTTGCCCGATGGGACAGCGGACTTCTTGTCTTTCTCACAAAGGTTATCGATTTTTGCGCACAAAAAAATATCCGGATCGAAAAAGAGAGCCTGCCGCAGGGAGTGCAAAAACTGCTTGCCCTTGCCTCACCCGACAATCAGCGGGAAGGGATAAGCCGGGGAGCGTCGCAAAAGACTTTTTTGGTAAAAGTTGCTGATGCAACCATTCGCTTCATACAGTCCTCACAGGAAATGCTCGCTTTCATCGGGGAGGCTTTTCTTGCGTTCATGAAACTGCTGCGGGGAAAAGCCAGTTTCCGTGGTTCCGATCTTCTCATGGTGATCCAGGACACCGGCGCGCAGTCTCTGCCGATTGTTTCACTGATAAGTATACTGGTCGGATTGATTCTCGCGTTTGTCGGCGCCATTCAACTGGAGCTGTTCGGAGCCCAGATATATGTTGCAAATGTCGTGGGGATAGGCATGACGCGGGTTATGGGCGCCATTATGGCCGGTATTATCATGGCAGGCCGCACCGGCGCATCTTTTGCCGCGCAACTCGGCACAATGCAGGTGAACGAAGAAATTGATGCGCTCAGGACTTCGGGCATCTCGCCTATGGAGTTCCTCGTCCTGCCCCGCATGCTCGCGCTCACCCTGATGATGCCGCTCCTCTGTCTGTATGCTGATTTTATGGGCATCCTCGGCGGTCTTTTTGTCGGAGTGACCATGCTTGACCTTAATCTTATGGAATACTACTATCAGACACAATCTGCGGTCACGCTGACCCACTTCTGGGTAGGCCTGTTCCATAGCGCAGTGTTCGGCGTGCTTGTTGCGCTCTCGGGATGCCTGCGGGGGATGCAATGCGGCAGAAGCGCTTCCGCAGTTGGATATGCCACAACCTCGGCAGTGGTAACCGGAATTGTGAGCATTATCATCGCAACGGCAATCATCACGTTCGGATGCAATGTGTTGGGTATTTAAGACATAATACCTCCGCGTTCACGGAGGAGAAGGAAAAAATGGAGAACGTATCGAAAAATTTATTACACCATTCCTTTCTGCGGAAAGGAATGAATAACCGGGAGCTGTCATGTCATCACAACTCCGGATAGAAGTGCGCGGGCTTGATATGGGATATGACGGCTTTGTGCTCATGCACGATCTGAATTTTATCGTCAACAAAGGCGATATCTTTATCATCATGGGCGGAAGCGGATGCGGAAAAACCACATTAATGAAAATTCTTGTCGGGCTCAAGGAGCCTCTTCGCGGACAGGTTTTTTACAACGGGATGAACTTCTGGGAAGCCGATCCAACGGAGCGGGAGAAGACCATGAGGAGCTTCGGCATCCTTTACCAGAGCGGGGCATTGTGGAGTTCCATGACCCTGGCAGAGAATATCGCGCTTCCGCTTGAACAGTACACTGCGCTGAATCGCAGCCAGATCAGGGAAGTCGTTTCGCTGAAACTCGCACTTGTCGGACTGGCAGGATTCGAGGACTTTTATCCTTCGGAAATCAGCGGCGGGATGCGAAAAAGGGCCGGTCTTGCAAGGGCCATGGCGCTTGATCCCGATATCCTTTTCTTTGACGAACCGTCTGCAGGACTGGACCCGGTCAGCGCCCGTCTTCTCGACGACCTGATTCTTGAACTCAGGGACAGCCTTGGCGCAACGATAGTCGTCGTCACCCATGAACTGGCCAGCATCTTTGCGATAGGGAATAATGCGGTCTATCTCGATATCGAGACAAAGACGATCACTGCATCCGGAAATCCGAAGAAGCTTCTCGCCGAATCACGTGATCCGAAGGTTATCAGGTTTTTGACCCGTGGAGAGAAAATATTGGAAGGAGCCAAATTATGAGCAAACAGGCAAACAAGACGCTTATCGGAGCGTTCGTCATCGGATCTATTGCCCTGCTTGTAGCTGCTGTCCTTATTCTTGGCGGAGGAAAGTTATTCAGCAATAAATTCAAGGTGGTGATGTTCTTCGATGGATCGATAAAGGGACTCAATGTCGGTTCTCCCGTGATGTTCCGGGGAGTAAAGGTAGGGACAGTGTCCGATATCAACCTGATGCTTGACGCCAGGGCCCTGTCCTTTCAAACTCCTGTTGTCGCTGAATTAGACCCGGCGCGATTGGTGCTCACAGGGGGGGTGAACGTGACGATCCATCAAGGCTTCAGGCTCTCATAGGCCATGGGCTGAAAGCACAACTTCAGCTGCAGAGCATCGTCACCGCACAGCTCCTGGTCGCCCTGGACCTTTTTCCGGACAAACCTGCCCATTTTGTGGGGCTTGTGAAAGAATATCCGGAAATTCCGACCGTTCCGACTTCCCTCGCGGAACTGTCGAAAGCAATAGAGGACCTCCCCCTGAAGGAGATTATCATGAACCTGAACAGCGCAATGGACGGTATACAGAAGATCGTCAATGCACCGGAGGTAAAAGAAGATATCCAGACCCTCCACCTCACGCTTCAGGAAGCACGCGAACTTATCAGGAATATTGACCAGAAAATCGACCCGCTGATAACAAATTTGAACGCGTTAACTGATGATGCGCGCGGTTCTCTGGGTCAGGCAAATAACACTCTGTCCGCGATAGAAAAAGAAGCACAGGAAATCGCAACCACGACAAAGAAAACCCTGGAATCCGCACAGTCCGCGCTCAGAAAGTCTGAAAATGCTTTCGCCACCTTTTCAGACGATTCGCAGCTTTTATTCGAGACCAGGAAAACCCTCAAGGAATTGTCTGCGGCTGCCCGTTCTCTCCGGGTTCTCTCCGAGTATCTGGAACAGCACCCCGAAGCACTCCTCAGGGGAAAACCTAACCAGGAAGGAGCATCACAATGAGGAAATATTCATTGTTTCTTTCCGCAAACTGCGTTTTTTTCGTTCTTCTCATAATTTCAGCAGGGTGCAGGAGCAGCCCTCCCACCAAGTTTTATGCACTGACCGCTCTGAGCGATGAAACCCCGACGCAACAGGTTCCCGCTGCCGGCGGTCACCTTTCCGTAGGTATTGATCCGGTCCAGATCCCTGATTATCTGGACCGACCCCAGATCGTAACCCGGAGCGGGATGAATGAATTGAAGCTTGCGGAGTATGACAGGTGGGCAGGGTCTCTCGGCGAAAATATCACTGCAGTCATTGCGGAAAACCTCTCGCTCCTGCTCTCAACGGATAACGTCTTTCCCTATCCATGGAATTCTTCGACCCCTGTGGATTACAGGGCAAGAATAAATATCATCCGGATGGAGAGCATTGCGGGCGATCACGTTGAGCTCAAGGCAATATGGACAGTTTCATCCGGCAGGGAGAACAAAGAGGTCCTGACAAAGGCATCTGTTTTCAGAGAACCGTGGAGCGGACGGGGATATGAAGCAATGGCCGCGGCCATGAGCAGAGTATTGGAAAACCTGTGCCGGGAGATAGGTGCGGAGATCCGGAAGATAAACGATTGATGCAGCATTCAGGTTGCTATGGAAATTCCAAAAGGAGTTGGACATACCAGGGAAATGTGACCGCCTCGAATTTTGCACTTATATTTTTATTCCGAAATCCGGGATAAAACGGGTCAGCTCACGCACTTTGTCAAAAAGGAGCATGAGGCCGAAAATTATGAGGATAAGACCGCTTACTATCATGATTACCCGCATATGTTTGACAATCCTCGGCGTATAGCTGAGAAACAGGTTGAGTCCCACTGCCGAGAGAAAAAAGGGGACCGCAAGGCCAAGAGAGTATACTGCCAGCAACTGGAATCCGAAGAGCGCTGAGCCCTTTGAGCCTGCATAGAGAAGGATCGTTCCCAGAATCGGTCCTATGCAGGGGCTCCAGCCTGCCGCAAAGGTCATCCCCACAAGAAAAGTCCCGATATACCCGCCGGGCTTCCCGCTGAGATAGATCTTTTTGTCCAGCATAAGAAAATCGAGCTTCACGAGACCGGACACGAAAAGTCCAAAGAGTATAATTAATATCCCTCCGATAATCCGTATATAATCCGCATAGGCGTCGAAGAACCTGCCCAGGGCTGAGGAGGAAATACCAAGGGCGATGAAGACCGCCGAGAACCCTGCTATGAATGCAAGCGAGTTGGTGATCGTCAGATAATGTATCTTCTTTCTGTCTGTCCCTACGGTAAGGTCTTTAAAGGAAATGCCGGTGATAAATGAGACATACGAAGGAACGAGCGGAAGCACACAGGGAGAAAGAAAAGACGCCACTCCTGCAAGAAAGGCTAAAGGAAAAGAAACGTCTGTCATATAATTACTCTAACGCAGAGGTTAAGAAATGTAAAATTCAATTTCCGAATAATTACAAAAATATATAAAGCGTTCACACATCTGTGAGAACTAAGCGAGCACCAAACCCCTCGCAATGTTTTCGTTTTTAAACCCCTCTCATGTTCAAAATTTCCCAACTAATTTAAGGGATGCAGTGGTATCCCTGCTCTGCAAAATCCGGGGCGAGCGTAAAGGAGGTTTTTATCCTGAGGGTTTTCATTCCCTGAAAGCTCACTCAATCTGTTTCAGGTTTCATTTATCTTGTGGTATTATTCTGAAAGATACGCCTGACAACAGAATTCTTGAATGCGCCGGAGGGTGTAAGGCAGATCTGGTTGTAACAGGGGATAACCATCTTCTTTTTGTTGAAGGAATTTAAAGGCATCGGCGTTGCAAGGGTCGCAGATTTTTTGCATACTTTTAGAACTGAACCAGCCTGAAATTTATTGGGAGTGAATTATGAAAGAACGACTGATTGAACTCGTCATAGAAAAGGCATTTAAATACAGCAAGGAGCCTGTTTTTAAATTGGTGTCCGGCAGGACGAGCAACTATTACTTCAACTGCAAGGCAGTGACCCTCCATCCTGAAGGAATGTACCTGATTGGAAATACTGTATTTGATATCATCCGGGACCTCGATATTCAGGGCATAGGCGGACTCACTCTCGGAGCAGACCCTATCGCGAATGCAGTTTCGTACACTTCATATCTCAAGGGCAAACCCATCGAGGCGTTTGTCGTCCGGAAGAGCCCGAAATCCCACGGGACCATGCTGTGGATTGAAGGGAATATAACCGAGGGAGACAAGGTTGTGATTATTGATGATGTCATTACCACAGGCAAATCAACCATCGAGGCTATCACGAGGGCGAAAGAGGCCGGTCTTGAGATAAGAAAAGTGATCGCCCTCATCGACAGGCAGGAGGGAGGCCGGGAGGCTGTTGAGGCGCTTGGATACAAGCTCGATACGGTTATTACCAGAGATGAGGTAATGGAGCGCTACAAGAATGTCCTTTAACGAGTTGGAAATCTACGACTCCTCGGTCCCCCATAATCTTGGGTCGATCGCATCTCTCAGCCCTTCGCCGAACAGGTTATAGCTCATCACGGTTATCAGGATCGCCAGTCCCGGGAATACCGAAAGCCACCATGCAATCTCGATGTTGTCCTTGCCAGACGTAAGGATATTCCCCCAGCTCGGGGTCGGCGGCTGTACGCCCAACCCCAGGAAACTCAATGCCGATTCTACAAGGATGGCGCTCGCCACACCGAGAATCGCGGAGACAAACACCGGGGCCATGCTGTTGACCATGATATGTTTCAGAATGATCATCAGATCGCTCACGCCGAGCGCCCTCGCAGCGAGGACATATTCTCTCTCCTTCAGGGTAAGAAACTCTGCCCTCACAAGCCGCGCCACACCCATCCAGGAGGTGAGCCCTATGATTACCATGATATTCCAGATGCTGGGGCCTATGAATGCAATAACTGCGAGGATCAGAAAGAACGTGGGGATCGAAAGCATAATATCGATGAACCGCATAATGATCCTCTCGGCCCAGCCTCCATAATACCCTGCCATTGAACCGAGCAGGATGCCTATCAGGGTAGCAATGCCTACTGCGACGAATCCTACGGCAAGGGAAATGCGGGAACCCCATACCATTCTGCTCATGATGTCTCTGCCGAGTTCATCGGTCCCGAGCGGATGCGTAATGCTTGGGGGATTCAGGATATTGTGCCGGTCGATTTCGTTCGGGTCATAGGGAGAGAATATCGACGCAAAGGCCGCGACAAGGAAGAGGACCAGCACCATTACGCCGCCGATAAAGGCCAGTTTATTCTGCCTGAGCCTTTTCCAGTACATCTTCAGGGGTGATTTTTTCATTCTGCTGTTCATTTCGCCCTTATCCTCGGGTCCGTAAGCATATACCCTATATCAGCGAGAAGATTGCCCAGCAGCGTCAGGAAAGCGCCTATGGTGAGGATCCCCATGACGAGGGGATAGTCTCTGGTCATCACGCTCATATAGAAAAGCTGTCCCATTCCCGGTATGCCGAAAATATTCTCGAAGATTACACTGCCGCCTATGAGACCGGGGACCGCGAGACCGAGCAGTGTGATAATAGGGAGCAGGGCATTGCGCAGGGCATGACGGTATACGACCGTATTTTCGTGCAGCCCCTTGGCCCTTGCAACGGTGATATAATCCTGCCGTATTACTTCGAGCATGCTGCCCCTCATAAACCGCGAGAGCCCGGCGAGTCCTCCGAATGAAGAGATGAACACCGGAAGAATGAGATGCTCTGCCCTGTCCCATATCTTTCCGAAAACCGACAGGGTATTGTAGTCCATGGACTTTAACCCTGATATCGGCAGCCATCCGAGGTGGATTCCGAAGAGCATCATCAGGAGAAGGGCAAGCCAGAAGCCGGGTGTGGCAAATCCGACGAAAACCGTAACGGTCGTCACCTTGTCGGAAAACGATCCCTGGTGTGTGGCAGAGAACACCCCGATTGGTATGGCGATCAGAAAGATCAGGAGCATCGAAAGCGCGTTGATAACAAAGGTGATGAAGAGCCTCCTCTCCATCAACGGCTGTTTGGTGTCCCATATTTTTTCGATGACCGGTCTTCTGTCAGTCGAGAACGATTCTCCGAAATCAAATTTCACGATCCTTTTGAGCCATAGTCCATATTGAGTGTATACCGGCTTGTCAAGGCCGTAGTATTTTTCGAGGCGCTCCCGCGCTTCAGGCGTAATCTTGGGGTTCATTTCGGTGAGCACATCCGTCGGCTTTCCCGGAGCGAGGTGGATAATCAGAAACGAGAGGATCGTGATGCCCAGCAGCGTGGGGATCATTTCGAGGAGCCGTTTCACAAGATACGATATCATTTAAGGTTCCATGGCAGCATGCCTCTGCAGCGCCTTCGGCACATACCATCTATAAAGGTTATAGCTTATTCCTATAGGAGAGGGTTTTATACCCCTGAACCTCGCATGCACAATAGGGGTTGCATCCGGCACATAAAGGAAGATATACGGCAACTCTTCGGCAAGTATCTCCTGGATTTTGAAATATGCCTTCTTCCGTTCCTCTGTGTCAAACGTCCGTCTCCCTTGCTCCAGAAGCGCATCAACCTCCGGATTCTTATACCCGATAAAATTGAACTCTTTCTCTTTCGTCTTGCTTGAATGCCATATATCGTACTGGTCAGGGTCAAGTCCTATGCTCCAGCCGAGTATGACCGCCTGGAACCGCCGTTTATCGATGAATTCATTAATGAACGTGCTCCATTCAAGCACTCTGATATCTACCTTTATTCCTATTTTGGCGAGCTTCCATTGAATAATCGTAGCAGTGTTCATTCTGAGGCTGTTCCCCATGTTGGTAAGGATGGTGAACACAAACGGGCTCCCGTCTTTGTCGAGGACACCGTCTCCGTCCGTATCCTGCCAGCCGGCCTCTTTGAGCAATTCTTTTGCCTTCTGAAGATCATGCCCATATGTCCTTACCCTGGGGTTGTAAGGCCAGGTATCGGGCACATACGGGCCTGTTGCAGGCTTGCCGAGACCGAAGAGGACAACATCAACAATCTCCTTTTTGTCTATCGCATACGCAATTGCCTGCCTGACCCGTTTGTCCTGAAAAAACGGATGCCTGAGATTGAATCCCATATAGGTATAGGCAAATACGGGATACCGGAATTTCTGGAAATTCTCTTTGAAATAGCCGGTATCTGTCTGCTTTGTGTACTGAATCGGCGTCAGGCCCATGTAATCAATTCCCCCTGCCTTGAGTTCAAGAAACATGGTTGCCGGGTCGGGTATTATTTTGTAAATGTACCGGTCGATATACGGCCTTCCCTGAAAATAGTCCCTGTTCGATTCGAGAATTACGTCCTGCCCCGGCGTCCAGGTGCGGAGCCTGTAGCGGCCCAGACCTACGGGGTTTCTGCCGAAATCGGTTTTCGCAATATCCTTTCCCTCAAGCAGATGTTTCGGAAGCACCACCAGGTTCCCCCATGACGTGAGTGCCGGTGCAAAGGGTTTCCGGTAGGTAACCCTGAATGTGTAAGGGTCTAACACTTCTGCTTTCTTCACCTGCAGATAATCCTCCTGATATGCGGTCGGCGTCTTCTCATTAATAATGGTTTTGTAGCCGAACATGATATCTTCTGCAGTGAACTCAACCCCGTCGAACCACTTTACCCCTTTTCTCAGGTGGAAGGTGATGACGAGGCCGTCAGGTGAAATATTCCATGACTCTGCGAGATCACCGATGACGCTAAGGTCGGTATCGTACTTCACGAGGCCGTTGAAGATAAGGCCGGCAACGTCATGAGAAGCGCTGTCGCCTGCGAGCATGGGGATCAGGATGCTCGGTTCTCCTATTGAGCCTGCTACCAGCGCATCGCCATATGCAGGCTCATCAGGCACCGCTTTCACATCCTGTTTTCCGTTCTCAGGAGCTTTGTGCCTGCACCCGAAAATTATGAGGAAAACAAGAATGAGATACAGTATTTTTCTCATTCGTGCTGCTGCCGTTTCTGTATCATTTATAAAATATTACCCCAAAGATTCTTTTTTAGATATTCCTCTGTCATTATCCGACTTGATCGGGGGATCCAGTATCAGAAGCTTTGCAAATAAAGAACTGGATTATCCGGTCAAGCCGGATAATGACAACCATTGGAACAAAATCCATTACGATTAACCAGAACCAGTCTTCTACCCATGTGAATTATACTCCCTGAGGTACTTTCCGGTATACGACTCTTTCGATTTTACTATGTCTTCGGGTGCGCCTGCAAAGATTATCCTGCCGCCCCTCTCTCCTCCTTCGGGTCCCAGGTCAATAATCCAGTCCGACGCCCTTATTACATCGAGATTATGTTCTATCACGAGCACAGTATTCCCAGAGGCAACGAGCCGCTGAAGAACACCCATGAGGGCCTCGACGTCCGTGAAATGGAGTCCGATCGTCGGCTCATCAAGGATATACAAGAATCCCTTAGCAAGCGCTCCTTTTCCCTTCATTGCAGGTGAGGGAAGGTTGATCATTTCAGCGCAGATCTTGAGCCTCTGCGCCTCCCCTCCGGAAAGCGTAGTGGCCGGCTGACCCAGCCTGAGATAACCCAGTCCGATCTCCTGCATGAGCAATAATTTGTCCCTTATCTTGGACGAATCTTCAAACAGCCCGATGGCTTCGTCAACGGTCATGGCGAGGATGTCATGAATATTCCTGCCGCGGTAGGCAACACGCAGGGCTTCCGGCTTATATCTCTTGCCGTTGCATTCCTCGCAGGTTATGTAGAGGTCCTCGAAAAAGTACATCTCCATCTTCTGGTATCCCGCGCCCTTGCACGCTTCGCATCGGCCTCCTGAAACATTAAACGAAAAGAACCCCGGTCCATATCCATATGTCCGCGCTTCCCTCTCTTCTGCGAAAAGTTTTCTGATCACGTCGAAAATCTTGAGATAGGTTACAGGGTTCGAGCGCGGACTTCGGCCTATCGGCGTTTGTGCAATAAGCTTGACGCCTTTTATATGCTCCTTCCCCTCGATCCTCTTATAGGGAAGCGGAAAACTCTGTTCTGTCCTGAATTCTTTCGCAAGCGCCCCGTACAGGGTCTCTACTACGAGACTACTCTTTCCGGAACCTGAAACACCGGTTACGGCAGTCAGGGTTACCAATGGTATAGAGAGATCGACTAACTGCAGATTGTTGCCTGAAGCGCCACGGAGTATGAGTCTCTTCGCTTCCTGCAACCTGTTGCTATAGCCTTGGGGTCTCACCGGCGGGCTGATCTTTTCGATTCCCTTCAAATAACGGGCGGTAAGCGTATTTGATTTCAGAAACTCGTCTTTCGATCCTGCGAATACGGTTTCTCCACCCATCTGGCCTCCGCCAGGGCCAAGCTCTACAATCCAGTCTGCAGAAGCGATAATCTTTTTGTCGTGCTCTACGACAAGGACAGTGTTGCCGAGTCCTGCGAGGTCAGACATGATGCCGGCTATAATATCGGTGTCTCTTGGATGGAGTCCTATTGTAGGTTCGTCGAGAACATAGAGGATGCCTGTCAAAAATGAACCTATCTGATTCGCCAGATTGACCCTCTGATATTCTCCCCCGGAAAGCGTTCTCCCATCACGGCTGAGGCTCAGATACTCGACTCCGACCTTCCTGAGGAAACCGAGTTTCGTGGTTACCTGCCGAAGGATCTCTTTTGCCATATGCCTCTGGAACGGTGAGATATCGAGGTTATCGAAATATTTGAGTATTTCAGATACCGGCATCATACAGATCTCCGCAATATCAAGCCCTGAAAGCTTGTACGCGAGCGCCTCCTTGCTCAGTCTTTTGCCGTTGCAGAGGGGGCATCCAAGCGGGTTTCTGTAGCGGCTGAGAAAAACCCTTACATGGAGCTTGTATCTCCTGCTTTCCAGGTCTTCAAAAAAATCATTGATTCCATAAAAGCCGTCCCCGCCCTTATATAACAACGTTTTCTCCTTGTCAGAGAAATCAGCATACCGTTTGTTGATGTCGAGTCCGCCGGACGGGGCATTTTTTATCATCTGCTGCTTCCACCACCGATATGCCGGCTTGTTCCATGGGTCTACTGCTCCCTTTGCCGGCGAAAGACTCTTGTCGGGAATCACAAGAGATTCATCATATCTCAGGATGTTGCCGAAGCCTTTGCATTCGGGACATGCCCCGACAGGATGATTAAACGAAAAAAGAATTGGAAACGCGGCAGGTATTGTAATCTTGCATGCTTCACAGGCATTCTCAGCCGAAAAGCTCAGGGCGTTGCTCCCCTGGTCCTCCCCGATCAGGATTACCCTGACGTTGCCTTTCCCTTCCTTCCACGCCATTTCAAGAGAATCGGAAAGCCTCGGATCATCCCTGAGAACGAGCCTGTCGAGAACAACGGTGATATGGCCTTCCTGACTTCCGGATTCCTGTTGGTTTGATTCGAGGTCAACGACTTCGTTATTCAACCAGATTCTCTGATAGCCCCTGTTTTTCAGGTCAACTATAGTTTCATCTGTTTCGAAAAGGATGATCGCTTTTTCTCCCGAATGATTTTCAATAAGTTCGGCGGCTACGAGAGACGGTTCCCACATTCTGACCTCTTTTCCGCAATTCGGACAGAAAGGAGTGGCTATTTTGGCATACAGGAGCCTGAACAGGTCATAAATCTCTGTGAGCGTACCGACAGTAGAACGTGACCCCCGAACCGGGTTTTTCTGTTCAAGCGCTATCGCAGGCCGGATATTATAGATTGCATCAACATCAGGCCTATCGAGTTTTTCGAGAAAGAGCCGCGCATAGGTTGAAAGAGACTCTATGAACCTCCATTGGCCCTCGGCAAATACCGTATCAAAGGCTAACGAAGATTTCCCGGAACCCGATAGTCCTGTTATGGCTATTACTTTATTATGGGGGAGGGCGAGGTTGATGTTTTTCAGGTTGTTCTGCCTGGCGCCTTCGATTATCAATCTCTTTTCGGACATCCTGATATTTTAACACGGTTCATGTGTTGTAAACGAAGGTGACGGTTGTTCCACGTGGAACATTTCTCTGAAGGCTTGCCACCAGGAATACAATTGAAACCAGACCTGTCCAAAATGAATTTTTGCCCTGCAATACCCATATTAAGGATATGAGTCTATCTATAAGGTCGTAGTTTGTCATTCTCCGGCTTGACCGGGGGATACATACCTCATTGAAAAGGCTGGTTTCCCCGATCGAGTCGGGGAATGACAAACTTTGGAATAGAGTTATCAATAACGTAAATTATGGATAAGGGATGCAGCTCAATTTCTGAACCGAAATCACGGGTAATCCCGAATAGGCTTTGCCTTTCGGGACCGAAGACGGAGCGGAGGCCTCAGCTTTCAATACTTCTCTCACATTGAAGTCAGGGAAAGGTTCGCATAGAAACATAGGGAGTTTAGTTCGGTTCAGAAATTGGGCTGCATCCCTATCCTTTATTTTTTGAACCGACAACAACGGGGCAATTGTTTTTCGAACAGCGTTGGCACTTTTCGGGTCAAAGAGTAATGTTCCACGTGGAACATTGCACTATTCAATTGCAGACATTGTAACGATTCATTTAAACTATTGAGAAAACAGATACGGGAGCAATCATTGATGGAAGAGAGAGAACAGCAGGTAAAAAAGAAAATCATGGAAGAAGTCCAGATTGAGTCCATGCAGCTTATAGGGGTAAAACAGTTGGTCTGGACAGTGCTTCTTGAGGATAAAAAGTATGAGCCCGGGGACATTGCCATTGATCCCGAGTACACACTGCAGCTGAGTTCTGGTCAGGCACCAGTCAGCATGGACATGGTTGTCAGGCTTGCGGGAGTGGACTTTCTTGCCATAAAATGTTCCTCATCGGATATTGAATCCTGGGTACGTTATGTTACGGCATTTGCGCGTGCAGTGAACGATTACCAGATGCCCTACACCATGGTAACGGATGGAGAGAATGCGAAGATTATCGACGTCCTGAAAGGAACTCTTATCGGCGAATCAATCTATGATCTTTTTACCCGCGGACAGGCCATGGAAAAGATGAAGGACTTTCAGAAAATACCCTGTCCTGAAAAAAGGCTTGAAAGGGAAAAGAGTATAGTGCACGCATTTGAAGGGATCAAATGCCCTCTGACTAAATAATACGTATATGACCGTGTTAGTTTTTCAGAATCATTCTGTACTTTTCAGGGACTTAAAACCTGAACCGACATGAAACTCTAACCCGGCCCATCTGATTCATGAGTTTCTTTCATCTATCTCAGAATCAAACCTATTCAATTAATGCAGAACCTCAGGGATATGGTTCAATTTCCGAATCGAAATCACGGGTAATCCCGAATAGGCTTTGCCTTTCGGGAACCGAAGACGAAGCGGAGGTCTCAGCCATCAAAAGCTTCAATTCACATTCACAGTCAGAGAAAGGTTTGCACAGAAACAGAGGGAGTTTAGTTCGATTTGGAAATTAAGCCATATCCCGATGCCATTCCGAGCAGCATGAGCAAAATTATTCATGGATTCCCGGACATATAGTATTGGTTCAATAGATTTACTTGAAAAATTTCTTTTGCAGATTACTAGGTCATGGGGTTTTGTGAAGGGAGGCAGTCCGATGCTTCCTGGCCCCTGCCTCCCGGAGATAGCCTTAATTACAGCGTGGTTCCCATTCGATAATGGTTTTACAGACCGGACACCGCACCATTACCGCCGGCATGCCATAAGGGTCTTTGCCCTGATCAGTTACATTGCGGACCAGATCATGAATGCCCAGAGTGAAGCTGCAATTCTTGCATACCTGTGTATTTGGAACCGGAATCGTAACAAACGGTCTGCTCATGGGCTGGTTCTCCTTCTTGCGCTTTATTTATTATATTTATTATTTATATAATATTTTTAAGCTTTTGTCAAACATAAACGCCCTGCTTAAATAAAATGCTGTTATATCAAATAGTTAGCATGATGGGCAGAACAATGAGAAAAAACAAGGCTGTGCATTGATGAAAAAATCACATAATTGAAAAATATGGTGAGCCGTGCAGGATTCGAACCTGCGACCCGCTGATTAAGAGTCAGCTGCTCTACCAGCTGAGCTAACGGCCCACTTCTGAAACAGTGAACAGTGCGAAGTGAATAGTTTAAAAACTGAAAACAGTAAAACCCTTCTTCACTTTTTACTGATCACGATCCACTCATTACTGTTCACGGTGAATTTTGCATTGCAAAATTCAAAATGGCGCGCCTGAGAGGATTCGAACCTCCGACCCTCGGCTCCGGAGGCCGATGCTCTGATCCGCTGAGCTACAGGCGCACTCAATAATAATTATAAGTGATAAGTCAGCATCCGGAAACAATTAAATATCTGTAATTTTCACTGCCCGCTCTTCGCGGCAAATTCTGCATAGCAAAATTTGGGGTGAGTGAGGGGACTCGAACCCCCAACCACTGGAGCCACAGTCCAGTGCTCTGACCATTGAGCTACACTCACCATCGAACAACAGTTATCGGTGAATAGTAATTAGTATTCAGTAAAAACTTAAGAATGTAATTCCTTATTCTTTAAATATATACTAATTCCTGTCGACTATTCACTGTAAATTTATTTTTACGAAATTTACATGGCGCGCCTGAAGGGATTCGAACCCCTGACCCACTGCTTAGAAGGCAGTTGCTCTATCCGACTGAGCTACAGGCGCACGGTAAACAGAAAAATCCTTACAAAGCCTGCAAATTGGGTTTAAGTTAGAATTATATGAGTTTCGAGGAATTCATGTCAAGGATGCGGGGCAGCGCATCGAAACTGTCTATGGCGTAATCTGCTTCGAGAAGATGCTGTTTCTCGCCATATCCGTAGAGGACCGCAAGAGTTTTTACCCCGGCCCTTTTCCCTGCATCGATATCAAATTTACTGTCTCCTACCATAAGCGCTTCTTCAGGGAGGGCGTGAAACTTTTCAAGGACATGGAGAAGAGGCACTGCGGACGGTTTCTTTTCAGCGGTTGTATCGCTCCCTACGACGAGGTCGAAATATTTCAGAAGGTCCAGCGTATCCAGAAGCTGTACAGACAGGTTTTCTCTTTTGTTCGAAACCACTACTTTCCTGTGCGCATAAAGTTTTTCCAGGGTTTCCGCGACGTTCGGATATACCACAGAGTGATCGGTCAGGTGCGCGGAGTAATAATCGAGGAACCTCTCGATTACCGTTTCCCTCAGGTCCGGCTTATCCTCTCCGCATGCCTTTTCGATAAGCCTTGTCACTCCTTCGCCAATCATCGCGATGGTTTCCTTTATGGTGAGTTTCTTCAGTGCAAAGGGTTCTCCCGCATAGTTCAGGGCATTGGCAATATCCTGGCTTGTGTCGACGAGGGTGCCGTCGAGATCCAGCATGATGAGCTTCATTGGCATAAAAAAGTATAGCACAGCAAGAACGCCGGAAGATTTACAAAGAGAGAAAGGAGATGCTATGGTTAAAAGAGAGGCAGCTTGATATGACTCCAGTCCTCAAAGAAAGGAGTGCATTTTGAATATTCTCAGGAAAGCTTCTTTGTTCAGGGTTATTCCTTGTGTCTTGTGCATTTGTGTCTTTCCTGTTCTGACCTCTTCAGCGTTCGCCCTTGACAGCCCGCTCAGGACAGAGTCGGCAAGCCCGTCTGACCTCACGGGAACGTTCACCCTGCTGCTCTACGGCGGGAGATATGCAGACGACATTGAGACCGTTGCTATCTTTGCTCCTGAAGGAGGCAAATATACTTATGCCCTTTATGCGCCTGATTTTGATTACAAAACAGAAAAGGGCCTGCCGGCCCCGGAAGCTCTGGCGCGGGCAGGGAAGTTTGTCAGTTTTCACAATGCGTTCTGGCGTTCGCAGCTGAGCAGGATACTCGATCCCCACGGCAATACCATCGGCTATGAACTGAGACCTCTGTATCGGCCGTTCGTATATGGCAGCAGCGATGTGATGGATGTCTACTACTGGCCCAAAAAGGACAATACAATTAAAGTAACCATAAGGCTCATACCGTCTGTTGAGCGACAGCGCTTCCCCGGAGGCCACCATGACTCGCCGCACGGAGATTGAGTCCCTTGAAGAAAAGGTCTCACAGGGCCATGTCCTGTCACGGGATGAGGCCTTGGCTCTCGCTCAAGCGACAGGCTCCGACATTTTCTCTCTTTTTGCCTCCGCAAACAGAATACGAGAACATTTCAGGGGCAACAGGGCAGATGTATGCTCAATTATCAATGCGAAATCCGGCGCCTGTTCAGAGGACTGTTCTTTTTGCGCCCAGTCTTCAAGAAGCATGGCTGAGATACCGGTATATCCTCTCCTCACCAAAGAAACCCTCATCCCAAAGGCTGTTGCAATAAAAAAGGCCGGGATAAAACGGTTTTCGCTCGTCACGAGCGGGAAAAAGGTTTCGAAAAGAGACCTTCGCAAAATTGCCGGGATGATCTCAGAGATCAGAAACCTCGGGCTTTCCCCCTGTGCAAGTCTCGGCCTTCTGAACAAGGATGAACTTGCACAACTCCGGGATGCCGGTCTCGACCGGTATCACCATAACCTCGAAACCTCGGCGCGGCTTTTTCCGGAAATTTGCAGCACTCATACCTATTCGGATAAAATCCAGACAATCGGGTCGGCAAAATCTGCCGGCCTTTCTCTCTGCTCAGGGGGGATATTCGGCATGGGAGAGACCTGGGAGGACAGGATTGATATGGCGTTTGCCCTGAAAAATCTTGAGGTGGATTCCGTGCCGATAAATTTTTTAATCCCCCTCAAAGGCACAGGATTCGCTGACAGGAACCTGCTCCATCCCTTCGAAGCACTGAAGATCATAAGTATTTACCGGTTTCTTCTTCCTGAAAAACAGATCCGCGTCTGCGGCGGGAGACTGCAGGTTCTCGCTGAATTCCATTCCATGATATTTTTTGCGGGCGCAGACAGCATGATCACGGGAAATTATCTCACCACGCTGGGCCGCAGTCCCCGGGACGATTTCAGGCTTATAGAACAATCCGGACTTTTTGTGTAACCCTTATTTATAGTAAGTTCTCTATCGTTCGGATCATCCTCGACCAGCAGTATATTTCGCATGCCTTATTCCTTTATGGGAAGTGTGAAATAGAATGTCGCTCCTTTGTTCGATTTTCCTTCCGCCCAGGTTCTGCCTCCGTGCCTGGTGATTATTCTCCGCACATTTGCGAGTCCGATCCCTGTGCCTTCAAATTCTTCTTTTCTGTGAAGCCGCTGGAATACGCCGAAGAGTTTATCGACATAGTTCATATTAAAACCGACGCCGTTGTCGCGTATAGAGAATGTGAATTCCCTTTCGCCGGCAGTCAAGCCTATCTCGATCTTTGCCGGTTTCCGTGTATGGGTAAACTTCAGCGCATTGGATAAGAGGTTGACGAGGACAAGTTTCATCATGGAACGGTCGCCATACACTTCCGGCAGCTCTGCAATTTTCCAGTCAATATTCCTCCCCTTGATTTCCTCATCCAGATCCCTGATCGCTTCCTGCACAAGCTGTCCGAGACTGAATTTGGCGCCTATGAATTCAGTGCGGCCTATTCTCGAAAATGCGAGCAGATCGTCTATCAGCATGTTCATCGACTTGGCAGACCCTGCGATTACCTTCAGGTAGTGCCTGCTTTCTTCATCCAGCATCTCGCCGGTTCTTTGATTGAGCAGTTCCACAAATCCGTTAATATGACGGAGCGGCGCCCGGAGATCATGGGAAACAGAGTAGGAGAATGCCTCCAGTTCCTTGTTGGCATACTCAAGTGCACGCGCCCGTTCATGCAGCGCTTCATTCACCCTTTGCACCTCGGCAGTCCGGTCACTAACCTTTTGTTCCAGTTCTTCATTCAGTCTGCGGATTTCTTGTTCAGTTCTTTTCCGCTCAGTAATATCCCTGAATATGCCTATGACGCATTCTTTTCCGAACATTGTAATAGGGGACGAACTGATGTCAGCATAAAAAACCTTCCCGTCTTTCTTCTTTACCGGAATATTCACCGCAATTTCTATTTCCCCGCTGGCCTGCTTTTCGAACTGTTCGATAACAAAGGACGACCTCTTCTTGAGGGTGAATATCATGCACTGATAGCCCCTTAATTTCTTCCGGAGTATATCCAAGCATTGTCACACATTGCCGGGTTGCTGTCATAAAATATCTTGTCCTGGATGTCTGCGAGAAGAATACCGTCTACCGCATTTTCAAAAATTGTCCGGAATCTTTCCTCACTCTCCAGTAAGCGCTTCCTCTGCCCTTTTCCGTTCGGTTATATCCAGTGCGGCAAAGGTTACCCCAATCGATAAATTTCCCGGATCTACCGGAGCTGAACTTAAGAGCACATCAATAATGACCCCGTTCTTGCGTTTCCAGCGGGTCTCGACAGTGCCGATACCTTGTTCCTGGATCTGTCTGTATTTTTCTCTGCCGACATATTCAAAATCCTCATCTGATAGATAAAGTATCTTTCGCACTTTTGCCGATCAGTTCTTCGGCAGAATACCCGAGCATTTTACATAGATAATCGTTAGCCTGAAGAAGCATCCGTTCAGGAGAGGATACAAGCCCTATCCCAACCGGTGATGCCCGAAAGATGCTTTGCAGTCTCTCTTCATTTTTCCGAAGGCTTTCCTCAGCCCGTTTGCGTTCTGTAATATCTGTTGCAATATGAATAATTTTCTGGAGATTCCCTCTGTCATCGAATACCGGCGTGCATGAGACAAGAAATATTCCCCCGAGGGCTTCAACTTCCATTTCGACAGCTGCAAGTTCCAGAGACTCAAGCATTTTTACCAGCGGGCAGCCTGCAGGAGGTTCCCCTGCATTATGAAAGACCTCAAAGCACTTTTTCCCTGCAATATCTTCGAAGGATTGCACCCCGATTGCGTTGAGCGTTGCATGATTTGCTGATATGATATTGTGTTTTGCATCGAGGATAATTGTCGGGTGGCCAATTGCCTGGAAAATATTCTCCCATTCACGATGAGCCTTGAGCGTTTCTTCTTCTGCTTTTCTCCGGTCGGTAATATCATCTCCGGAACTCAAAGTTCCTGTAATCTTGCCTTTTTCGTCTTTCAGGATCGTGTTGTGCCAGGCAATGAGTCTTTCCTCGCCGCTCTTTGTGAGAACCGGATTTTCAAAGTATTCAGCCTGTTTGATAGCCTTCCCTGGGATAAGCTTTTCGAAAACCGTTTTCACGTCTTTCCTGATTCTTTCCGGCAGAAAACGATCAAACCAGTTTTTTCCGATGATTTCCCTTTTCTTGTATCCGAGAATCTCACAGCCTTTTTTGTTTATAAGAGAAACTTTCTGGTCAGCGTCTATCACAATCAACATGACTGATGCAATATCAAGATACTTATTTGTTCTGTTTCTCTCCTGAATACTTTTCTGTTCGGCTTTTGCCGGATGCAGTTTTTTCGCCTTTTTCTGTAAGGGCTTTTTTTCTTTGATACGCTGATCTTTGATTTTATTTTTGTCTTTCACTGGGTGGTCTCTGTATATTTATCGGGACAGAACAGAAAAATGCAGACTGCGAATAGGTCTTTTGTTGTCCTGAAGGGAGCATCTGCGCCTCAGTCTCCGATTATAAGATAATATAACCGCTTAATTATTCTCACTATCTCATATTACCTTTTGGTTGTCAAGAAGAGCCGAATATCGAACCTGGGGGAAAATTACAGGTTCTTTGACTCAGTGAGGATGTGTTCCAGGAATATCTCGTATGCCTTGGGAAGGGTTCTTTTCTTGTGAACGACGATGTAGAATCTGCGTCTCATTTGAAGGTCGGTCAGCGCTATCTCCTGAAGTATTCCATGCTCCAGTTCATCAGCCACTGCAAATTTTGAGAGTATCGAGATACCAAGACCTGCCTTGACTGCCTGCTTCACTGCATCGGTGGAGCCGAAAATGCCCGCTATCTGAAACTTCCCGGAAGGGAGCCCCTTGCCTTCCAGAAACTTCTCTGTCTCTCTCCTGGTTCCTGACCCTTCCTCCCGGAGAACGAGAGGATAGTCTGTCAGTTTTTTCAGGGGGAGACTGTTCTCTTTCACCTTTGAAGGCGATGCGATCACTATCAGCTGATCTTCCACAAAGGGTATGTAGTGTATCTGGTCATTTCCCAGTTTTGCGCCGACTATCCCCAGCAGCAGATCATGCCTTGCTATACTTTCAAGAATCCCGCTTGAATCTGAAATCTGGATCTGAAACGATATCTCGGGATATTTCTTCCGGAATTCCGTCATCATGCGCGGCATGAGATAGACGCCCGGAATGGTGCTTGCGCCTATTATGATTTTCCCGGTTAAATCTTTTTTGATCTCCCTTATCGCCTCATCGATTGTCTCGGCTTTTGTGATGATTTCCAGTGCGTGGGTATACAGGACTTCCGCCTCTTTTGTGGGAATGATGCTGCGGCCCAGCCGGTCAAACAGTTTACAGCCGAACTCGTCCTCGAGAGTCTTGATGTGGTTGCTGATCGTGGGCTGCGTCAGATGAAGGGCTTCCGATGCCCTCGAAAAACTTCTGTTCTTATAAACTGCAGCGAATACTTTCAGCTGATGGATATCCATTCCTGAATTCTATCATACTCAGACCTTCTTTGCCTGTTTGAAAAGCCGGACTGCAATCTCCACGGCTGCTCGATACCCTTTTTCCCTTAGTGTCTTCATAATCCTCTCTGAAGCGATCGCCTTCAGGAATTTCTCTCTTTTTCCGCTCTCCGCAATCTCTCTCATGGCAGCAGCCCGGAGCTTCCTCGCAGAGTTCAGATATCGGGAAATTTCCGGTCCGTAGAGATTTTCCAGCTCCTTCCTGATAGTCTTGGCAAAAGCCGGGCTGACGCCGCTTGTTGAGATTGCGATTGTAAGGGGGTTGCGATGTACGTTGAAGGGACGATAAAGCTGCACAAATGCGGGGTATCCACAACATTGACAGGACACGGCGCCTCACGGGAGACGCGCTCATTCATCAGGGAAGAATCGGTGGCAGAAATAGCCAGAAAGGCTCGCTTGAGATCCCCCTTTCTGTATTCCCGTGGAATATGCGTGATACGGCCTCTCCCCAGTTCTTTTTCGAGTTTTTTTGTGATCGAGGGACTTATGACCGTCACCGAGGCCCCGGCCTTCAGAAGGGAGTATATCTTTCTTTCGGCAACCTTGCCCCCGCCGACTACGATAACTTCCTTATTCCTGAGATCAAGAAATACAGGATAATAGGTTTCTGCCGGTTTTTGTTCGGGAGCGGAGGGACACTGGTTTTTCTGCTTCACTTTTTTAAAGCGGAGATCTCTTTCTTTGCGCTCCCGGAGAGTTTGTTGTTCGGATACTTTTCGACAAGACGGGAAAGATATTCGGCAGCTTTCTCTTTCTGTCCGAGACTCTTATAGGCCATTGCGGAATAGAAGAGGACTTCGGGTTCTCCCTTGTAGTCCGGATATTTTTTCAGCAGTCCCTCGAATCTGCCCAGGGCGGCATTGTAGGACTCTTTCTTGTAATAAAACTTTCCGACCAGGTATTCGTATTCGGCAATGGTATTTCTGCACTTTTCCATTTTCAGATCAACAACATCTTTATAGGGGTTTCTCGGATACAGCGTTTTCAGTTTTTCGAATTCTTCAAGGGCCTTTGCCGCACCGCCGTACCCTCTCTCCGAACCTTCTATCTGGTCGAAATATACCATCGCTATCTGATACTGGGCATAAGAGGCGTACTGGTGGTCGGGATACGCTTCGAGGAATTTTCGATATTCGGCAACCGCAAGTTCAGGCTCTTCCTCCTTGACATAGGAATCCGCGATCTTCAGTTGGGCAAGAGGCGCATATTTCTTGGTCATGTCCCTGTTCTTCACCTCGAGAAAAGAAGCCCGCGCCTGCTCATATTCTTTTTTCTCAAACTGTTCATTCGCTGCAGTGAAGGTTTTTTCGGGATCGAACCTCTCGGCTGGTTTTCTTACGGACTTTCCGGAGCAGGAAAAAACCGTGCAGAGAAATATCGAAATAAAAACACATGCAAGAATTTTCTTCATCGCAGAGTATTATAGCACGGAAGGGCGGTATGGAAAAAGCAGCTTTTCCCTTTCCTGTACCAGAACCCCTTCCCATTATTCATAGTCAGATTATACAATACCGCATCCGCCCCGTATTCATCAGGGAATTCAAACATTGAGCCAGAGTCTCAGACAAGAATAAGCCCCAGCCAGAGCAGGCAGCCTGAAATGGCCGCTATTTTCTCATGCGGCTTTAACCGTCCGGTTTTCAGGACGAAATAGATGCTGAGGGGGGACGTGAGAAAACATGCGGTGAGATAAACCCACTTCGGCAGGACATGCCCACGCGGAGCATCGGGGAAAAGGGAGCAAAAAGGACATTCAATTTCCCCCTCCAGCCGCTGCCCGCAGCGCGCACATCTGGTGATCCCCAGTATCTCTTCTGTTTTTTCCTGGTCCATTTTGTGCTCTTCTCCCACACTCAGCACGTGAGATGGTGGGTGCTCTTCTATTATAGAAAATCATCATGCTTTTCACCTCTCCGGTCCGTTTTTTTGGTATAGTTATATATAGTTTGTTTTTCCAGGAGGCCTGAATCATGAAATTAAAAATTGCTGCCTTGCTCATTCTCCTCACCATGCTGGCTGGCTGTGCATCGTTTCAACTACAATCGGAACAGACAGGCTCGTGCGATCCCTATGTGAAATACCGGGGTTACAGCGGACCATATTGCTCACCGACACCCTAAGGATTCCTGACGGCGTGCTCTCTTTCTCTTCTGCTCCGTTGCCTCGGGAGTTCGTAGCAACCCGATATCCGGATACACATCCTGCGTTCAGGCCACCTTCTCTGCTTATTTTTGGGCCTGAATATATGATACAATGAAAGAATATGATACCCGGAGGCAGATCATGAAACATAAGGGCTTGTTTTTCGGTATATTCTCTCTCATCATTGCATTCATCACAGCATGTGCCACGACAACGCTCACTTCGGTCTGGAAAGACCCGGCATATCAGGGCGGACAGATCAGAAAAGTCCTCGTTATGGGAGTTTCCGACAAACCGGCTATCAAGAGGTTATATGAGGATGGATTCGTAAGCGCGCTCAAACTCAAGGGCGTGGACGCGGTCCCCGGCTATGCGGTACTGCCGTCCGAAGGCGTACCGGATCAAGAGAGTATCCGTTCAAAGGTAACAGAATTCAACATAGATGCAATACTGATTACAAGAATGGTTGACAAGAAGACGGTAGACACCTATTATCCGCCGGAGACAGTTTCTCAAGCCCCACCTCCGCAGCCTTATCCTCCGGGTTATTATCAACCCGGATACTATCCTCCCGGCCGATACAATGATTGGTACAGATACTATTCGGACGTATATCAACCCGTTACCACTCCCGGTTATCAGGTACAGGACGAAATAGTTGTACTTGAAACAAATCTCTATGAAGCAAAAAACGACAAGCTCATATGGTCAGCACTCTCGGATACCTTTGTGGAGACCTTTGACAGAGGGTCTTCAGGGCAGATGATACAGGCATTCATTCAGGTCATCATAAAAAAACTGTCTGATGACCGGGTGATCTGATTGATTCCGGATACTGTCTGCTCAACATAACGGCCTGCTGGCATTGATGATGAATCGTGGCTCTCATGGAAGCTCTGACGGTTCGCTCAAAGATCTCCTGCTGATTTCCCTCGTAACCCTCTTTGTATACCTCCCCCTGCTCGGAACAGATGTGTTCGACGGCAATGAGCCGATACGGGTGATCATTGCCAAAGAAATGCTGAAGACAGGCAACTGGACTTTGCCGTTGCTCCATGGGCAACTCTACTTCATTAAGCCACCGCTGATGAGTTGGCTGATTGCCGCGAGCGGGAACATATTCGGGGTTGTGAACGAATGGACTGCCCGTATCCCTTCTGTGATGGCGGTGCTTCTGACAGGATACACCGTATATTTTCTCACTATCCGCTGGCTGACCAGAGAAGGCCGGCTTTTAGCTTCTCTGGCCCTGCTCACTATGGTGAGTCTTATTACCAAGGGCATGACCGCGGAAATTGACAGCCTTTTTGTTCTCCTCACAAGCAGCGCCCTCTTGACCTGGTTTTATGGATATACTCAGCAATGGAAGCCTGTCTTCGTATGGATCGTCCCGTTATCAATTACCGGGATAGGGTTTCTCACAAAAGGCCCCCAGGGAATAGCATATTTCTATTTCACGGTCTTTGCATATCTGCTCTACAGAAGAAATCTCCGGTTCTTCTTCTCCCTGTCTCACCTTGCCGGATTTCTCTGCTTTCTCTCGATTCTCGGCATCTACCTGCTTACCGTTCTCCGGCATATCTCTCTGTATGAATACTTCCAGATATGGAAGGGCCAGACCACACAAAGGGGCAGCACCAGTCATTCATTTGGTTTTCTGAAACATCTTGTTTCGTATCCGGTTGAATCTTTCCTTTCTTTTCTGCCGTGGACATTCGGGTTCTTACCCCTGATATTCATGAAGGAATTGCGGACGAGAGCAAAGGAGTTGTTGTCAAATGACCTTTTCCTGTTCTCGTTCATCATGATTGCAGTGAATTTTCCTCTGTACTGGCTGTTGCCCGGAGCGAGAGTCAGATATATTCTCCCCCTTGGTCCTTTTGTTGCGATTATGCTTGCCCTGCTTTTTGTATGGTATAAAAACGAGGCGGACAACGATCCCCGCATCATGCTTTTCTTCAAAAAATTCTTATATACCCTCTTAGGGATGATCTCTTTCTGTGTGGTTGCGATAATACCCGCCGCCATATTTCTCAAAACAGACTTTTCTCTTCATTTGATCCTCCTGATGAGCGCTCTGATTCTCTTTATCCTGTTCCTCTGGCTTAAGCGGAATGCCCTCAGCGCCGTCAGTATTCCCGTTGTCATTGCTTTGCTTACTGGATTTTTTATGCTCATCTACAGCGGGACGCAGGCACAACTGCATGAAAAGAGACCGGATGACCCCAGAAAGATCGCCCGCGAAATAAACACTGTTCTCCCGAAGGATACCGGCAGGGTATATGAAATCGGATATGACAGGTTCCTGGAAATAACCTGTTATCTGAACAGGGACGTTATTCAGCTTGATTCCTTCGATCAGCTTAAACCCATCGAAAAACAGAAAGACGTCTATTTCATCTTTGATACCGCATACCTTCGCAAGGCACAACATTCAGCCGGAATCGATCATGGAGAAGACCTTCGATGGGACAAGGTATATTCAGCGCCCTATAAGAACGAAAAAACAGAAATCGTTGTCGGACATCTCAGGGCAAATGATGATGCTGAATGATACGGTATCAAGATAGTTTTGACTCTGTTTCCACTCGCATGATAATATAAAAACTGCACTAAATTATTAATAAATATATAAAAGCCCCTGGGAGTGTATAGGGCTCTGGTGTCCCTCTCGGACTTCAAATCCGGTGTTGCCTGTTACAAACGGGCAGGGTGGGTTCGATTCCCACACGCTCCCGCCATTTCCATTATTGATTTTAAGTATAGGGTTTGCCAACTTCTCTTATCCAACAATCGAGTGTGACAGACCATATTTCTATTACTTTTTACCGCACCCCTACTGATCTTTGAACCAAAATATACATGGTATACGGTGTATATTTTGGTTTTTTTCATTGATAATAAATCTCTTTATTGTTATTATTTAAGTACTAATTTAAGTACTATAAGGAGTATCAATATGAATACTATTCCAGCCCAGGAAATAAAAAGACGGGGGATCTCTATCGTAGATGAAATCCTTAAAGACGGGGCTGTCTATGTGATTAAAAACAACCAGCCTCAGTATGTAGTTCTGACTGAGGATCGATACCGAGAATTATTGGCAGCAGAGAACGAGGCATATATGGCCCGAGTGCGGGCCTCATTGGAGGACGTCAAAGCAGGCCGGGTTTCCAGGTTTAAGAATGCACAGGAGTTGCTCAGGGCTATTACACAGGAAGATGAGTAGTGTATACCCTCATTACTCCGAAACAGTTCCTCCGTCAAGCCCACAAATTCTTCAGGAAGCATCCCGACCTTAGCCCCCGTTTTGCGAAGACTGTGAATGATCTCTGCCGTGATCCCTTCCAGCCACACCTCGAACTTCATCCGTTAGGCGGTAAACTTAGAGGATGTCATGCAGTAAGTCTGACCGGCAGCTATCGAATTACCTTAACACTCATGATTACTGATAAAGCAATAATTCTGCTCGATATCGGCAGTCACGATGAGGTATATCGCTGATTCGAATAAATATGACGGACTTGGTGCACATACGTAAGACAGGGCAAACACACAGGTTCGCCGCTGAGGCGGAGTTACCCCCTTTCCCTGGCTTTTCTCTTTATAACCCTTGTCCTTTACAAAAATTTGACAGGGTAATGACATTTTGGTAGGGTTGAAAAAAGGAGAGCAATGGGGACAGGAAGAAAGACTATTGATGCATCATATGCAATAAAGTTGCTTTCTTTTTCCTTCCACGAGTTTTGGGGGTTCGATGTTTCACCTCCGGAATCTTCCTCTGTTTTTTTGACTGAACCGACAAGACGCTCCTGACATTCCCGCACAGCCGAATACACAGTATCACTTTCAAGAAACCAGCCAGCCACAGGTCTTCTCCATGAAAAGGACAACAGGTTTTGTGAATCAGATCAACCTTTTGCCAGAAAAGAAAGGAGGAAACTATGGGATTATTCGACAAGATTTTGGGAGGCTCAAAGAAGGAATATCCGCCGCTTGACCCCGGCAGCCCTGAAGGACAATACGTCCGGCAGGTGATGGGCGAGCTCACCAGTATCGCAAAAGAAGTGCCCGATCCGCTGGAAGTGGTGCCGGGAAAAGAGAAAACATTTGTGTTTATCGGAAAACCACCGAAAAATTTCGGTATTTTCTGGATACAGAATGGTCAGGTCCGGAACTTCCGGAAACTGGCAGATGAAAAAAATATCTCCCCCTCGCAGTTTCAGCTTGCTTCGGAGGAACTCAGGGAAGCGTACAAGAACAATGTGCCGGAAGAAAAATTTTCAGCGACTGTTGCCGACCGAAAGGTTACCGTGGTGCCGGGTGATTCCCTGAGGAGAGAGGTCAGCCGTATCGTTGAGAAGCTCCAGGGGTAGCCTGCAGGTAAGAAAATTTTATTTTCAGGTATAATAGAATAGCTTTTGGGGTTATAAGTTTAAAAACCCTCAGCTGCTTTGAAAGCCCTGAGGGTTTTGTTTTTCGGGGAAAAAGCAGAGAAAAGCCTGTCTTTCGGGATCGAAAGCACGGCTTTGAGAGTGAAAAGAATTCAAGGAAAGACTGGAGACCGCTGTTTTGGAAATCAAAGTCCATGGGAATGATATTGAAAGAGCACTGAAAGTCCTCAAGCGTGAACTGCAGAAGGAAGGTCTTTTTAAAGAAATCAAACAGAGAAGTTTTTATGAAAAGCCTTCTGAAAAGGAGAAACGGAAACAACGGGAAGCAAGAAAGAAAAGGCGAAAAGCCTTACGTTTCAAGAAACCTCTTCAGGCAGTGAAGAAATAAAAAATCAATTTTCTTTGTTCTTGCCCGCTTTACAGAATGCATAATTTTTGTGAGTACTCGCAGATACAACCCCGAAAATCTTCGGGATCGTTTTATTCTGCGTTCTTCTCCGGATTATAGTATTTCGCCAGCTTTTCAGGGTCCCATCCTAACAGGTAGAGTGTCATGAGTGTCCAGTTCCGCAGAGTACAGGAAAGCACCCCTTCCCGTTCCCATCGCCGAGGAGAGGTCAGGACTTTTTCAGGGATAATCCGGACCGTATAGCCGGTTCTTTTCATCCGTCTCATGAGCTCGACGTCTTCCATGATCGGAATTTCGCGATATCCGCCCAGTTTCTTAAAAACTTCTCTCCTCATGAATATCGTCTGATCACCGTATGGTATATTCGTAATTCTCGATCTGAGGAATACCATTCGCTCTATCAGGCGGAAAACAGGCCGGTCGGACTTGATGCCGAGGTCAAAGGCGCCCCCTCCGCACACTGGTTCATCCAGTACAGCAGAGATGAGCCCCAGGGCATCAGCGGGCAGTTCTGTATCCGCATGAAGAAACAGGAAAACGTCTCCTCCGGCAACGGAAGCGCCTTTATTCATCTGCGTTCCCCGGCCTTTCGGAGAGACCACCTTTTTTACCTGTTTCTCCTGAATGCACTTGAGCGTAGTTGCCTCTGCATCACCGTCGACCACTATTATTTCAGCATCATACCGCAGGGATATCTCTTGCAGATGCCGGATCGTATTGTTTATCAGCGATGCCTCTTTCAGTACAGGGATGATAAACGAAAAGGAATGCTTCATCTGATAAGATCAAGGTTTCGGGAGAGATAAGTCATGGTTCTCGATCCTGCAAAAGGGGTATTGATATTTCGCTCATAGAGTGCTTTCAGGTCTGCAAGCCTGTCCACATCCTGCCATAGGGGGAGGATGTGGACGTTATATTGGCTGTCTGTGAATATCTCCATGGTTTTTGCGAAGACCCTTTCCGTACTCCAATCTATCCCTTCAAATATCTCCGGGAAAAAGGTTTCCTTCCTGAAGCCGATGAGATAATATCCTCCGTCATGCGAGGGACCAATGACCGCATCATGCCGGGCGAATGCATACGCACTCTCTCTCAGCAGAGCATGCGGGAGATCAGGGATATCGCTCCCTATCAGCATCGCTTCAGAGCAACCCTGTCCGAAGACCTCCTCCATCGCGTTCCTCATCTTTTCGCCGAGATCTCTTCCATGCTGAGGCATATAAGAATGCCCTCTGCCGAGCCAGTCTTTCATTCCCTCTCCGGCTTCAGGGGGAGAATAACAGATTTTCAGAACACACTTGCCCCGGCTGACTGTTTTCAGGAGATCGAGCACAAAATATTTGTAGAGAATCCAGACATTTTCTTCGCCGATATCCTCTGCAAGGCGGGTCTTCACCAAGCCTCTTTCAGGGAACCTGACGAAAAGGATAATGCTCTGTTCAGGGGACATCGCGGGATACCTCGATGAAATCCACAGAGGAAGCTGTTTCGCCTCCTGTGTTATCGGAATCTGCCATAAGTGCGATCCCCGCGGTCTGAGGCGGGTCCTTGCCGAATACCCTGCGGTAATCCTCAAGGATGTTTCTCTCTTCAACCATCCACCTGCCCAATGAACTTTTGCCATTGCGGAGCACAATTATTTTGGCCTTGTCGGTATATGGACTGTCATACATGGTTGCGGCAGTTTCTGCGTATGACCATACGTAACTCAGTGTGCTATGAGGCGGATATTCACCATAGAGTTTTTTTGCAATACCATACTGGATCTTTTCAAAGAAGGTTGCCTTTTCAGGATCATACCGGAACATGAAATAGACACGGATCGGGTAATCGTCGCCTGATTTCTTCTGCGGATCGCCCTTCAGGGAGAGGGTATCCACTCTCCACCGCCAGCCTGCTTTCGGATATTCGTACACACTAAACTCATCCTTATAGAGCAGTGCGGATGCAGAGGCTTTGCTCTCGGCACTGAGATACTGTTCCCCGCCGTCTGATTTTACCGCGTAGGTTGCATGAAGCTTTATTTTTGGAAAATAGAGGGGTCTCCAGCGGTCAATCGAGAGAAACTCTTCACGGAACAGGATCTGCTTTTCCACGGTATGAACCGGCAGGGCAGAACACAGAATAAGGAGAAACAATATTGCAGAGAGTCTAGTCCATTGAGGCGCCATAGGGTATCCTGGCAATTAAAGGTTTCACCATACAAGCGCATTCAAGTTTCATTTTTTATGAACCTGAGAAATGCCCCGGCAGCCTGCGGATCGAACTGCGTACCGCTGCACCGCGTTATTTCGGATATGGCGTATTCGCGGGAAGGCGCAGGTCTGTATGGCCGGTCTGATGTCATCGAGTCGAATGAATCTGCAATTGCGATAATTCGCGAGAAGAGCGGGATATCTTCGCGCTTAAGGCCGTCGGGATATCCGTCCCCGTCAATCCGTTCGTGATGGTGCCTGATTACCGGCAATATATGCTTCAGTTGTTGAACAGGCCTGAGAATTTCTTCCCCTTTTGCCGGATGCTGTTTGATCATAACAAATTCCTCGGGTGAAAGCTTGCCCGGCTTATCAAGGACTGCATCATATGTTCCTATTTTCCCGATATCATGGAGGAGCGCGGCGATTCTGAGGGTTTCGATATCCCGTTCTCCGATACCCAGATCTTTCGCTATTGCAACAGCATAATGGGTAACCCTTTCCGAGTGGCCCTTTGTCCAGGGACTCTTCGCGTCTATTGCATTCACAAAGGAATGGATGATCCCGTGGTACAGGTCCTGGAGTTCCTTGTAGGAGGAATCGATCTCTGTGAGCATATTGAGGAACGCGTCGCGGCTTTCGATGAGTTTCTGTTCCTTGTCCCTGCTCTCAGTGATATCAATAAGCAAAAGAATGTAATTCTTCAGGATAGTGTGTTCATGATATACCGGGGTAACGCTCCCGGCAAATGACCTCTTCTGGTCAGGCAGGAAATACTCGAATGTTTCAGAATTCAGGACCTGGTGTTCTTGAAACACCTTCCATCCTTCAGACGCTGTTTTTTCATCATATGCAAGCTCAACAAAACTTTTCCCTATTATGTCCAGGTAACGCATATTGAATAACTTCGCAACATATTCGTTTGCCCTGAGAATATTAAATTTGGGATCAAGGAGCAGAACGCCATAGGGCATTGCATCGAACGTCTCCCTCCATTCTTCCGCAGCATTCCTGAGTTTTGCTTCATAGGATTTCCTCTCGGTAATGTCCCGCACGGTCGTCCGGCTTTTGATGAAAGTTCCCCGCCGGTCATATATCGCCGTTGCATTCACAAGAACGGGGATGTATACTCCGTCTTTTTTCCTGAACTCATATTCTATATTTTCATATGACCCTTGCTGTTTGAGATCCCCGAATATTCTGGAGAATACCTCTGCATTCTCCCCGGCAAGGAATTCGGTGATATGTCTTCCGATAACCTCATCCCGTGTATAACCGAACATCCGGAGCCATGTCTCGTTCACGTCGAGAATTCTCCCGTCGGCATCGAGCGAGTGGTATCCGTCAGGCGCCTTTTCATAGAGATCGCGGTACTTTTTTTCACTGTCCTCAAGCGCTTGTTCCGTCATTCTCTGCTTCGTGATATCTTCGTACATCACCACAATCCCCTTCTCCTCTAATCTTTCTCCTATCACTGATGCGCTTACCTTGCAGATTATGTCCGAGGCGTCTTTTCTCCGGCATGGGTATACTTCACTATGCGTCCGCTGTCTTTCCATCAGGGGATAGAACCGCCTTCCTATCTCTTCATACTCTTCGTCTGTCCGGTAAAGGACCCTTGTGTTCTGTCCGATCAGTTCTTCAGGCGCCCATCCGAAGACGGTCTCCACCGCATCATTCGCGAAAAATATTGTCCGTTTCTTCAATCCGATCACCGCATGGGGAATTGTACTGAGGATGGATGACTCCAGGGTTTCCAGTTTTCGTATCTCCTCCTCCGCCCGTATCCGTTCGGTTATTGTTCTATCGATATTCCTGATCATCTCGTTGGTGATATTCTTCAGGGCCCCGAGCATTTCTATCTGGGAACCTCCGGTGACCTGCGCGCTGAAGTCCCCCTGCGATACCCTGTGGAGGACATCAAAATGTTCTGCGAGGGTCACGGCAAACTCATGAGATTGATCAACGATTTCGCCAATATCACTCGCTGTCAGGTTCACTAAATGTTTCAGTTTCGAGATCAATTCAATCTCTGAGTCCTCCGGTATCCGGACTGTCGGATCTCCTGAGGCTATTTTCTTCAATGCCTCAAAAACTTCGCAAAGGCTTATGGCGAGTTCCATGCTCAGACTGCTTCATCTCTTTCTCATTCTTCTCGAAGAGCCGTTTGTTTTCCCTGAACTGGTCGCGAATAACGCTGCAGGTTGTCTTCATTGCCGCTGCGTCGAGGTTCCTTTCATAGACCGTGCAATCGAGGCACATCTCCATCTTTTCGAGAAATTTACCCTGAATTTCCCCCCTGCAACAGGTCCCCGAGATGAGCCAGCACCTGAGATTTCTTGATTTATAGGCAGGACAGGTTTCTTCACCGCAACGAAATACTTCCCAGCATTTGGTCTTCGTTTTCTTTTTTATGTCTTTTTTTACAATATTCTTTTTCATCATGGTGTCTTCTGTGGCACTTCTCAGGGGTTGCCCTTGCCTGAAAGAAGTGTCTTCAGCACCGGAATCAATTCTGCATACATCTTGTGTTTTGGAATATATACGCTTGCCCCGGCTGATTCAGCAGACGACCGGTATTCCTCTGCATCGTACATAGAGAGCATAACCACCTTTGTTTCCGGATATTTCTTCTTTATCCGCTTTGTCGTTTCGATCCCGTCTGTTTCGGGCAGCTTGATATCCATGAGCACGACGTCCGGCAACCGCTTACTCATTATTGCAAGGGCCTCTTCTGAGTTCCTTCCTTCCAGAAATTCACTTTCAGGAAAAACTGTCGTCAACCATTTCCGGAGAGAATCCCGAAGGGCTTCATGATCTTCTATGATAAGGATTACCGGCCTGCTTTTCTGCACATTCTGATTCTCATTCATTCTGTGTCCTCTGCTTCCCGGGACTGAGTAACCCGTAAAAGTCTTTAACCATACTTATGCAGCTATCTCTTCACTTTAATAATAACCCTTGTGCCTTTTTCGGGATCGGTTTCCACCCGAAGGGTTCCACCGATAGCCTCAGCCCGTTCCCGCATCGAAATGATCCCCCATCCCGGCTGTTCCGGAGACAGATATATGCGTTCGGGGTCAAATCCCCTGCCGTCGTCTGCCACAGTAAGCCCTATCTGTCTGTTTATTTCTGTAAGGGTTATGGCAACTTTTTTCGCACCGGCGTGTTTTGCCACGTTATTGAGCGCCTCCTGTACGATACGGAAGAGAGTTGTCTCCACGTTCTGGTTGAGGCGGGGATCGAGTTCTTCACCTTGAACCGTTACGGAAATTCCGGTGCGTGTCGCAAACTGTCCTCCGTACCATCGGATGACGGCCATCAGTCCGTAATCGTCCATGAGAGAAGGTCTGAGATCTGACATCAGGTTCCGTATCCTCTCCGTAGTCTGCCCAAGAAGCATAAGCGAATCTTCAAGTCTCGGCCGAATGATATCAATTTCCTTTCCGGACATCTCTGTGAGTATGATGTTCAGGTTGATGCCCAAAGCGGTAAGATTCTGTCCGACCTGATCATGGAGTTCGCGAACCAGTTCTTTCCTCTCTTTCTCTTCCACCTCGTTCAGCTGTGCAGCGAGTGCGCGCACCTGTTCATAGGCCTATCTTCAAGTTCTTCTCGGCAGTCTTGAGATCGGTAATATCAAGCAATGAAGCAATGCTCTGCCTGGTGCCGGGGATTGTATCAACCGTGAGCAGGATGTTCTTCACGGTACCGGACCGGTCGAAAAAACGGAACTCATACCTGGACGGTGCGGCGGCAGGATTAATTCGCCTGAGCCTATGGTATTGTCTCATCATCTCCAGGTCCTCTGCTACGACATTTTCTGTCCAGCTTCTTTTGCCTTCTATTGCTTCTCTGGTATAGCCGGATAATTTTTCAAATTCGGTATTCGCAAGGGATATAGTCGTGTCTTCTTCGATGATGACCGTTGCGGTTCCTGTATTTTCAAAAATAGTCCGGTACCTGTTTTCCGATTCCTGCAACGCCTGTTCAGTGAGCTTGCGGTCGGTGACATCCCTTCCGACCGATTGAATCTGAATAATCATCCCTTCGTCGTTGAACAGCGCCCTGTCAGTCCAGCCTTGCCACCGGATCCCTTCGTCCGGAGCTCTCACCCGATGTTCATAGCTTATTACAGGATTTTCGGGAGTAAGGGAACGGAATCTCCCGAATACTGCTGAACGGTCTTCCTCCTCGACCAGGGGCATGAAACTTCTGCCAAGCAGCTCCTCCGGTTTTTTATCGAAATAACGGCAGTAGACCTCGTTTACAAAGGTTAAGGTCCCGTCCGGCAAAAAGCGGCAGATGAGCTCGGTCTGGTCTTCGACAATAGTGCGATATTTCTTTTCGGACCGCCGGACCCTCCCAACTGCAATCGCCCGGTCAATGACCGGTTTCAGCAGCTTCCATTCCAGAGGTTTCAACAAGTAATCGAACGCACCGGATTTCATTGCATCAACAGCAGTCTGGATCGACCCCTGGCCGGTTATGATAATGCCGATAAGCTGCGGGTCGAAAGAAAATGCAGCACGCAATACTTCGATACCGCTCATGTCGGGCATCAAGAGGTCGGTGATGAGGAGGTCAAACGATCTCTTTTTCAAGAGTCCCAGGGCCACGCCGCCCGAGGTACATCTTTCCGTTTCATACCCGATCTCGGTAAAGAAATCTCTCAGCGCATCGAGAATCTCAACCTCGTCATCAACAATTAATATGCTCCCCTGAGGTGAACGGTTCACGGGCATAGGGTATCCGGAAGCCTTTTTTCAGCGCTCAAGTTTTGCACGAAGGTGTTCAATTTCCTCTTTCAATTCTATCATCCTGAGTTCCCTGCCGATAGCCATGTTATAAAATTCCTCAAGCTCCTGAATTCTGTCCTTCAATTCTGTTTCTACCCTTTTCCTTTCGGTTACATCACGGACAAAGGCCCACATAGCACTGGGCTTCCCTTCTTCATCCTTGAGCAGATAAGTCCTCAGTTCGACAGGGAAGACAGTGGTATCTTTCCGGATATATTCTTTTTCGTACACTTCGGAGTATCCTCTCTGCACTACCTGGTTCTGTATGATCTTGTCTTCAGCCGCATGCCACAAATCCGGCGTTAAGTCGCTGTACATTTTTTGTCTCAGTTCTTCTTCAGTATATCCGAGCATGCCCCTGAAGGTTGAATTCGATTCAATAATCCGTCCCTCCATATCAGCCATTATATAGCCGTCCCTGCTCCCCTCATACAATTCGCGATATCGTCTTTCGGAGTCCTGAAGCCCTTTTTCCGCTGCTTTTCTCTCGGTTATATCTAAAAGGGACGCTACTCGTTTTTTCGTTCCGGGAATGATTGCAACAGTGACAAAGATATTTCTTACCGTTCCCGCTCTGTCAATGAAATGAAATTCGTACTGTGCCGGTACCAGGGACGGATCTTTCCCCCTCAGGGCATGGTATTCTTGCATCTGTGCAAGATCTTCCCGCGCGATGAATTCTGTCCACTTTTTCCTGCCTTCGGTTTCTCCTTTGGAATAACCGGAAAGGGTTTCCCCTTCCCTGTTTATGAGCATAACCGTCATCGTTTCATCAAAAATTATCGTTGCAGTTCCCGTGTTTTCAAAAATCGCACGGTAGAGATTTTCAGACTGCCTGAGCGCCTCAAGCGCCAGCCGGCGTTCGTGGCGTATCTTCGCCTCACGCAATTCCCGTGTAACCGCGGGCACAAGTCTCGCGAGGTTCTGTTTCATGATACAGTCGTGCGCTCCGGCCCTCATGACCTTTACTGCTTCTTCCTCGCTGATGGCGCCGGTAACCAGGATAAACGGCAGGTCGAACCCTGTTTCCTGAAGGATCCTCAACGCATCGAACCCGCTGAACCGGGGCATCGAAAAATCAGAGATTATAATATCCCATGCCTTCTGATGAAGCAGTTCTTTCATTGACTGGGCCGAATCGATGCGCTCGGAAAGCGGGCTGTACCCTCCCTGCTCTAATTCTCGGAGTATCAGCAAGGCATCGTCTTCGGAATCTTCAACAAGCAAAACTCTGATCGGGGTTTCCATTTTTCCTCCCGGCAATGAGAAAGACCTCTCAGGACTTCAGGTCCCGTGCTCTCTCAGGGTTATAATTTTGTTCTCTTTGGCAGGGGTTCGTTGAACACAAGCCAGTATAATCCGAGTTGCTTGACCGCATTCATGAACTGGTCGAAATCCACCGGTTTCCTGATATAGCTGTTTGCGCCGAAGGTATATCCGTTGATCACATCCTGTTCCTCCCGTGAGGAAGTGAGAATAACAACGGGAAGAAGTTTTGTGCGCTCGTCGGCCCTGAGTTTTCTCAGCACCTCAATCCCGTCGATTTTGGGAAGTTTCAGATCGAGGAGGATAAGCTCGGGCATACCGGCAGTGTCACGTCCTGCATAGGATCCGGTACCGAACAGGAAATCGAGCGCTTCAACGCCGTCACGCGTAACCACTACCTCATTTGCGATATTGTTCCTCTGCAGCGCCCGGATGGTCAGATCAACATCATCGGGATTGTCTTCAACCAGAAGGATGATTTTTTTGTTCATAACGCTCCCCTATACAATAGAAATGATACCAGTATTCTGGAAATAGTCCAGTCTTTTTTGTCTGTCTGAGATCAGGTGCGGTTATGCACTTCCCTGGAGGGAAGGGTAAAAAAGAAGGCCGCTCCTTTATCGAGAGTCCCTTCTGCCCAGATACGGCCGCCGTGGCGGTTCACAATGCGCTGAACGATTGCAAGCCCTATTCCGGTGCCGGGGAACTCGTCCTGCAAATGCAGCCGTTGAAATGCTCCGAATAATTTGTCGGAATAGGTCATATCAAAGCCTGCTCCATTATCACGCACACAATATGCCTCTTCGCCCCCATGGTCTGCCCTCCCGAATTCTATCCTCGCGTCTTCTGTCTTTCCTGTGAATTTTACTGCGTTTCCAAGGAGGTTTTCGAACAGAATACGGAGGAGTCCGGCATCTCCGGGGGCAAATATCCCCGGTTGGATATTCCATTCTATCTGCCGTTCCGGCTGCATGTCCCCAAGGTCCGCAGCAATGGTGTTTGCCAATGCGCTGAGGTCAACCAGCTCATGCCGCATCTCTCTCCGGGAAACCCGCGACAGGCTCAGGAGATCGTCGATCAACTGGCCCATGCGCTGACTTGCATTTCTCACACGGTGAATGTATTTCCTTCCCTCCTCATCGAGTTTGCCGCTATAGTCCTCCAGCAACATCCGGCTGAAACCGTCTATGCTCCGCAACGGCGAACGGAGGTCGTGGGAGACTGAATAACTGAATGATTCAAGCTCTTTATTGGCCGCTTCCAGTTCAGCCGTGCGCTCCTGTATCAGTTCTTCAAGGTGCTCACGGTATCGCTTCAATTCTTCTTCGGCATGTTTCTGCTCCGTAATGTCCCAGAAAATACCCAGGATACCCGTCGTATCGCCTTGCTCATCTCTCAGCGGCGTTTTCACGGTATAGACAACATATTCTTTCCCTTCGTGTATATATTTCTCCTCGATCGCCTCTGCCCTTCCTGATTTGAGAATGCGCCGGTCATCTGCACGGTACTTGTCTGCCAGTTCCTTCGGGAAAAAATCGTAATCTGTTTTTCCGGTGAAGTCATCCGGTGTTATCCCTAAATCCCTTGCAAAGCTCTGGTTGCATGATACATATACAGAATGGATGTCCTTTGAAAATATTTTCTGTGGAATATTTTCGAGCAGTGTCCGGTATTTTTCCTCGCTTATTCTCAGCGATTTTTCCGCCTGCCTGAGGTCCGATATGTCAGTGCCTGTTCCTATGAGAAAATCCCGTTCGTCCATCACGAGATGCAGCCCGGTAAATAAATAAGAGGTCTTGCTCCCGTCCTTCGCAAGAAGATGTGCCTCAACCGTCGAATAGCCCTTGATGAAGGCTTGCTGTATCCGCTCTGCTACCAGTTTTTTCTCTTCTTCAGAAAAGAAATCAAGGGGCTCCATTTTTGAGATTTCTCCCGCAGAATATCCGGTAAATATCTCGTAATTTCTGTTCCATCTCACAAAGCGACCGTTTCTGTCAAAGAGATAAAATACCCCCGGCATGCTGTTGATCGCGGTATCCGAAAACTGCTTTTCCCGTATCAGGCTTTCTTCCGCCTGCTTTCGTTCGGTGGTATCACGGACAATATGCTGATAAAACTTTTTTCCTTCAATTTCTATGACCCGCGCACTTACCTCAGCAGGGAATCTCGTGCCGTCTTTCCTCTGATGGATCGTCTCAAAAACCAGTCCGTTCTGCTCCTCTGCCTGTTCCATCTGCTGCTCAAGGAACGGCCGCGTTTCAGGGGATCTCAGGTCTCTCAGGTGCAACCGGACTAATTCATCACCGGTATACCCATAAGACAGTGATGCCCGTTCATTCGCCTCAATAATCCTGAGGTTGTTATCTGAGAGCAGAATAATATCATTCGCATATTTTGTGAGGTACTCGAAATGCTGCAATAAAGCAAGCCGTTTCAATTCTGCTTCATAGCGTTCCTGATAAAAGATAGCGCCCTGGTGCCGCCAGATAAGTCCGATAAACCCTCCCGCAGCCAGGATCATGACGCTTACGAGAATGGTCGTGATCCACAGCCGCTGCCGGACCGGGGCATAGATTTCCTCCTGATCGACCTTGGCAATAAGAAACCACGGAGAATCCGGTATATGTTTCAAGGCTGCAATTACCGGAACCCCGCGATAGTCATCGCCCTCGACAATTCCTTCCCTGCCGCGGACAGCCATTGCTGCGGGGAGGTTCTGTTCGGATAGCGGAAACCTGAGCGTAAGCGCGGTATCTTTTCTGTGGCGGAGTTCATTGAGAAATACCACGTCACTCCCTTCACGGCGAACCAGGATTGTTTCGGCGCTTTTACTCGGCGTTGGCCATGACTGGAGAAGCGGATAGAGAAACTGAAAAGGATCGACCCGTAACAGGAGAACCCCTGTCGGTTCACCCCCCGGCTCTCCGGAAACGATTAAAGGAATCACAACGGTGAGACGGATAACATTCTGAATTTTGCTTTTATACAGGCTTGAGAATATGATTTTCTTTGTGCGTATTGCCTGGGCAGTGAGCTGTCTTGCATCAGGCCCCAGGACTTCGTTTCCGCCAGGCACCGCAAGCCGGATATCCCCCTCAGAATCAAGGAGGACGATGCTTTTATACTGGTAATATTCCTGAAATGATTGAATCCGCAAAAATATCTTCTGTTTCAGTCCAGAATCTTTTCCCTGAAACCATTCCCGCACATGCAAGGCAAAAAAGGGGTCTTGCGAGAGAATCTCTCCGTCGCCAATCCTTTCCCTGCGCCAGTCGGTGATCTGTTTCACTTTCAGGTCGGCGATTGCAAGAAGGTCTTCCTGTTTGTCCTTCTGTATGCTCTCCTTTTCCGTATGGTAATAATAATATCCTGCAGCCCATATGTTGAGGGAGAGCACAAGAAAAGTAAGGAGAAGGTACCAGGGGATTTTCTGCTTACCTTTTTTCATACATCACCTCGCAGATCACCCTCCTGAAAACCGGCAGTTACAAAAAAACTGTAGTTATGACAAGGCTGTCTTGATTCCTCTCACGAGATGCTCAAAATCCTTTTTCATAATAGTCCGCGCATCGAGTATCAGGGCGTCGTCCTTGATTCGCGCGATGATTGCAGGGTTCCCTTTTCTTAAACGCTCTTCAAATTCGTTCACGGAAATGGTGTCAGACTGAATCGCAACCGCATAGGTAGGAAGGTCTATTTCCGGCAGGGCGCCGCCTCCCGCTCTTGAGCTATCGGCTATCACTTGTATCACCGCATTTTTTATCTCTTTCTTCAACCGCCCGGCAATGGTCTTTGCACGCTTTTTTATCTCGTCAGGTTTCTGGAGGAGCATTCTGAGGGTAGGAATACGATGGATCACCTCTTCTTCGTCAATATATTCCGACAGGGTCGCTTCAAACCCGGCAAGCGTGAGTTTGTCTATCCGCACTGCTCTCGTGATGGGGTTTTTCTGAATCCGCTCAATTTGTTCTTTCTTGCCGACAATAACACCCCCCTGCGGACCGCCGAGCAGTTTGTCCCCGCTGAATGTCGTAAAATCAACACCGGTCTTTACCACCTCCTGCACAGACGGTTCTATATGCACACCATACGGCCGCATGTCAATAAGGCTCCCGCTGCCCAGATCGAACATTACCGGGATGTTCCTGTCTTTTCCAAGCTGAACGAGGTCCTCGATAGAAACCTCATCCGTAAACCCCATAATCCTGAAATTGGAGCGGTGGATTTTTGCGATAAGCGCAGTATTTTCATTGATCGCCCTCTCATAATCATAGAGGTGTGTCTTGTTCGTCGTCCCCACCTCCCGGAGAATCGCTCCGCTTGCAGTCATCACATCGGGTATCCGGAACGACCCGCCGATCTCGACAAGCTCGCCCCGCGAGAGGATAACTTCTCTGCCTTTCGCAAAGGTGTTGAGGCACAGGAGAACGGCAGCTGCGTTGTTGTTGACGACAAGGGCATCCTCTGCGCCGGTAACCTCCCTGAGGATCCTCTTCACATGGACATACCGTTTGCCGCGCCTTCCTTCGTCGATATCATATTCAAGGTTGGAATAGCTCTCCGAAACCCTCCTGATATTTTCGAGCGCCCGTTCGGAAAGCACTGACCGGCCCAGGTTCGTATGGATAACCACACCCGTCGCATTAATCAGCGGCCTGAGGCTGTATGAGGAGAGGGTATCGAGTATGCCCTCTATATCAGCGACCATTGTTTCCCCGGAGAGATTAACTGTCTTTCCCTCGATGATGTTTTTCCTTCTGATACTGATCCCTTCACGGATTGCCTGGAGAACATACCTGCGGGGATAATGTTTCACCCATTCAAGCCCCTGTTCGCTTTTCAGGAACTCATCCACAGAAGGCAGGGTTGATAAAAGTTTTTGCTTTTCGTTCATGTGTTTTCCTATTATATCAAAACACTCACATCAAAGGATTTCTTTTGCTTAATTTTTGACGCCTCATGATATGTTACAATAAAAAATCTATGTTCCACGATATCCACGAAGAGTGCGGGGTATTCGGCATATACGGGCATCCCGAGGCTGCCAACCTCACCTATCTCGGGCTCTATGCACTGCAGCATAGAGGACAGGAGGGCGCGGGAATCTGCTCCTCTGACGGGAGGCAGCTTTTCATCGAAAAATCCATGGGCCTTGTTGCCGACATCTTCAGTGAAAAGAGGCTCAGGCGTCTTCCCGGCTACATGGCGATAGGGCACAACCGTTATTCTACCGCCGGCAGCAGCGTCCTTAAAAATGTTCAGCCCATTGTTGCGAATTTCGCTCTCGGAACGCTCGCTATTGCGCACAACGGGAACCTCGTGAGCGCACCTGACCTCAGGGCGTCGCTCGAGGCGCAGGGGGCAATCTTCCAGTCATCTTCGGACAGTGAAGTGATTGTGCATCTCGTAGCCCAGTCCAAGGGCGCGGATTTCTATGAAAGAGTCGCCCATGCGGTAACCCAGATCAGCGGTTCTTTCAGCATGCTGATTCTCAGGGAAAAAGAACTCATTGCCGTACGCGATCCCTATGGAGTAAGGCCCCTGAGCCTCGGTATGAAAAACGGCGCGTATGTGGTTGCATCAGAGACCTGCGCCTTTGATCTCATCGGAGCGACGTATATCCGTGACATTGAGCCCGGCGAAGTGCTCATCATCAGTGAACGGGGGATTGAATCGCTCAAAATCCTGCACAGTCAGAGAAAGGCCTTCTGTGTATTTGAGTTCATTTATTTTTCGAGACCTGACAGCAATATCTTCGGCGGACAGAACGTGAACGAAATGAGGAAAGAATTCGGGAGACAGCTCGCGCGGGAATCCCGCATTGATGCCGACCTTGTCATCCCGGTCCCTGACTCCGGCGTTCCTGCTGCGCTCGGTTTTTCCGAAGAGAGCGGTATCCCCTTCGACTTCGGGCTGATTAGAAATCATTATGTCGGACGTACGTTCATAGAGCCGAAACACAGCATCCGCCATTTCGGCGTAAAGATCAAGCTGAACCCTGTGCGGCAACTCCTCGAAGGGAAACGGCTTATCGTCATCGATGACTCAATTGTACGCGGCACAACAAGCAAAAAGATCGTCAAAATGCTCCGGGAAGGAGGACATGCAAAAGAGGTGCACCTGAAAATCAGCTCCCCCCCACCATCGGCCCCTGTTTTTACGGTATCGATACCCCGAACAGAAGTGAGCTTATCGCCTCCACCCATCTTCTCGATGAGATCAAGAAATATGTAACGGCTGATTCGCTTGCCTATCTCAGTCTCGACGGACTGAAGAAAATCGTGCCGAACTCGCATAATTTTTGTACCGCCTGTTTTGACTGCGATTATCCCATCAGTTTTCCCGGAGAACATCACAAACAGATGGAATTTCTGTTTAAATAAGAACCTATCTCTTGTTCGAACGTATACTCAGAGACATATTCACAGTAAACCTCGGTGTCAAAAAACACGAACGGGTCCTTGTCTTCAACGACAGGGTATCCGGGAACGAAGAGGTGCATGAAGCTGATGGGGCAAGAAGAGCAATGCTCAGGAGTCTTGCACTCCTTGCAGCTGAAACAGGAAAGATTTTCTGTAAATCCATCGTGCATCATGAATATAAGGCTACAGGGAATCACGGCGCTGAACCTCCCCTGAAACTCTGGGAACTCGCCTTCGGAAAAAAGTCTGTTGAACATTTGCAGCATGAGCGCCTTCTCCGTCCCCTCCTGAAAAAAACCGCTTCTGATACTGCCATGCAAAAGGCGGAGCAGATCATCAAGCAGTACAAGAACCATACGGTCGACTGCGTGGTTGCGCTCTCAAATTTTTCAACGAGTCATACCCGGTTCAGAGACTTCCTCACAAGAGTCTGCGGGTGCAGATATGCGAGCATGCCTCTCTTTGACGTCTCCATGCTTGAAGGCTCTATGAATATCGACTGGAAGGCACTTGCGAGGATAACGAAAACCCTTGCAGGTATCATAGACAAAGCCGAATATATTCATATAAAGACGCCGAACGGAACCTCTCTCTCTCTCTCGAAAAAAGGCAGGAAAGCCATCCCTGATACCGGAATTCTCACCAGGAGGGGCTCCTTTGGGAACCTTCCGGCCGGTGAAGTCTATATTGCACCGGTTGAAGGGACAGCAACAGGCAGGTTAGTGCTTGAATGGGCTCCGACCAGACAGTTGCTCTCTCCGATAACCCTCCTGATAAAAGACGGTTTTGTTGTTGAGGTAACAGGCGATGAGGTATATGTCACCTATCTCCGCAAGAAGCTTGCCGAAAAAAAGGAGAACGGGAATATCGCAGAGCTTGGTATCGGAACAAACAGTGCTGCGAAGCGGCCTGACAATATCCTTGAATCGGAGAAGATACTCGGCACTATCCATATCGCGCTGGGGGACAACAGTTCCTTCGGCGGAACAGTCAAGACACCGTTTCACCAGGATTTTGTATTTTTTAAACCAACGGTAACCCTTGTGCTTGGAGATGGACGCAAACAAATAGTGCTCAGGAACGGGAAATTGCTCTAGGGACAAAACCGGTCAAAAATAATGCCCTGCTCAAGAAAGACTGTTCAGCGTACCACTCTTTCTGCTAAAATGCACCTGATATGCGATATATAATCCTTGGCACCGCAGGCCATATCGACCACGGGAAAAGCGCCCTTGTAAAGGCCCTTACGGGAATCGATCCCGACAGGCTGAAGGAAGAGAAAGAGCGCGGCATCACGATTGACCTCGGTTTTGCAGACCTTACCTATCCCGATGGTCTCACGGTCGGGATCGTGGATGTTCCCGGCCATGAAAGACTTGTGAAGAACATGCTCGCCGGCGCCGGTGGCATCGACCTTGTCATTCTCGTTATCGCTGCCGATGAAGGAATCATGCCGCAGAGCCGTGAACACCTCCACATATGCAATCTCCTGAAAATCAAATCCGGCCTCATCGTTATCACAAAAGCCGATCTTGTAGAAAACGACTGGCTTGCGCTTGTTCAGGATGAAGCAACAAACTTTGTAAAAGACACTTTCCTCGAAGGCGCTGAGATTATTCCCGTTTCCTCAAAAACTATGATGAACATTGACCTTCTGAAAGAAAAGATCCATCAGCTTGCGCTTACCGTCGAGCCGAAGCCCACCAAGGGTCTCTTCAGGCTGCCGATTGACAGGGTTTTTACCTTAAAAGGATTCGGGACGGTAATTACGGGCACAGCCGTCTCCGGAAGTATCTCAGTAAATGACGAGGTAGAAATACTGCCGACGAATATTCAAACCAAGGTCCGGGGGCTTCACAGCCATGGCAAAGCAATACAGACAGCCTATGCCGGCCAGCGGGTGGCTATAAATCTGCAGGGAGTTGAAAAAGAGGCGTTGAGGAGGGGAGATGCCGTTGTCGTTCCGAAACGATTCATTTCCACAAGGAAAATAGACGCAAAGGTTGAATTATTGAAGAATGCTCCGCCCCTGAAGAACAAAAGCCTCGTCCATTTCCACCTCGTCACCTCAGAGACCATAGCGCGCGTTATCCTGTACGGGAGAAACGAACTGAAAGCAGGGGAGCAGTGTTATTGTCAGTTCAGACTTCAGGAATCTGTCATCGCCATGTCCGGGGACCGTTATATCATACGAAGGTTTTCTCCGGTCGACACAATCGGCGGCGGGGTAATCATTGATCCCCTCCCTTTCAGAAGAAGCATGAAAGAAGGTCTCGATGACCTGCAGGTCTTCGAAACAGGCACCCTGTCTGATAAAATCGCCATAAAGGTAAAACGGGCCGGGATATATGGAATCTCTCTGTCAGTGATAGAAGGCTGGATCCAGGCAGAAATTCCTTCGATCAGGAAATCCGTCTCGCTACTCAAAGAGCGCGACATCCTGAAACAGTTTGAAGACTTTCTTGTTCATGCCGATATCTTCGATCAAGCGAGAGAAAAAGCCGTTCGCATTCTCTCCGATTTCCACAAGAAAAACCCCCTGAAACCCGGTATGCCCAAGGAGGAACTCAGGGCCTTGCTGAAGATCGAACCGAGACACTTCGGCAACTTTATCTCTGCGGTAAAGGAAATAGTGATTGACAAGGAATTAGCCCGCCTTGCCACATTCAGGCTTGCATTGTCCCAGGTTGATGAAACAGTCAAAACAAAAATTCTGGAACTTCTTGAAAAATCCGGCTTCCAGCCGCCAACCAGGGAAGAACTCGGCACGTCGCTGAAGATTGACCAGAAACACCTGACGGATATCCTTAAGCTTATGGCAAAGGAAGGAAGCCTCGTCAGGATCATCGATACGGTCTATGTCACTGCTTCCGTGCACCAGAAAATGATCGAGTGCCTGAAGAGCTTCTACTGCAAGAAATCCGATATGACCGTAGCTGAATTCAGGGACATCCTCAACACCACACGTAAATATGCCCTCCCCTTCCTTGAATACCTCGATTCCAATAAAATTACTCTTCGGGTTGGTGACATAAGGAAATTCCTGCTCAAGGAATAAGAAGGGGTTACCGACTGCCGGTACTCATAGTTTTTCAGCATTCAATAGGTCAGGAAAACGTTTCAGGAGGCAGACTGCATATGCCACGATGCCTTCACCGCTCCCGACAAACCCCATCCCTTCGTTCGTCTTGGCTTTGATATTGAGTCGTCCCGGAGGAATGCCCCATCGTGATAATTCCTGTTTCATCAATTCTATATAGGGAGAAAGTTTCGGTTCTTCAGCGATGACCGTTGTATCGATCCAGGCTACTTCAAAGCTGTTTGCCGTTGTCAGTTCAAGGATATAATGGAGAAATTCGACACTTGAAGCATCTTTCCATTGCGGATTGGTGTCGGGAAAATGCTGTCCGATGTCTCCGATGCCGAGGGCGCCGATTATTGCATCAATAATCGCATGGCAGAGGACATCTGCATCAGAGTGACCGAGCAGTCCCTTCCCATAGGGAATCTTCACCCCTCCTATAATGAGATTTCGTCCCTCAACCAGTCTGTGTGAATCATATCCGAAACCGATACGCATACATCTTGCTCCCAAACCCTAAATCCTAATATCTAATCTCTAAATAAAAATGTTTTGAATTTTGTATTCATCCATTCTGAGACTTTGTTTAGGATTTAGAACATTAGAGCTTAGAGTTTATTTTCATTAACAATTCTGCAATCTTCAGGTCTTCCGGTGTCGTTATTTTGATATTCCTGTATGATCCCGGACCAATGCATACTTTCCCTTTGTATTTCTCAACAAGCGCGGCATCGTCTGTCGAGTAATATCCTTCCTGTATGGCTTTTTCATACGCATTATAAATTATTTTGTACGGGAAAATCTGTGGCGTTTGTATGGCCCAGAGCATATTCCGCTTTAAAGTCTTTTTTACAATCCGTCCCGATGCTTCTTTTACGGTATCTTTGGGGGGTACGCCGGGAACGATCCCGTCGCAACAGCCCGTTTCAGGGAGATTCCCGAGCATCTCCTGAATGAGAGATTCCACGAGATGCTTTTCTATCAGGGGCCTGACGCCGTCATGAATAAGGATTATGCTCTGTTTGTCCCCGACGAGTTTCAGGCCGTTCCAGACTGAATCCTGCCGTTCTTTTCCTCCCGGGGCAATCTTTTTGATTTTTGTGATCCGGTACCTGGCAAATATCTCTCTGCCTTGCTCCATATCATCGTGTGCAAGCACAGGGATAATCTCTTGAATACTCTGAATGCTCTGAAATATTTCCAGCGGCCATATGAGGACGGGCTTGCCCTGCAGGGTTTCAAACTGTTTATGGGTTCCGGTTCCAAACCGCTTCCCGATCCCTGCAGCCGGAACGATTGCAATCACATCAGGTTGTCCCTTTTTACCTTTCATATCCTTTCGTCCGCCGAAGGTCCATGTTCATGTTAAGGTCTTATTCATACATTTGATATCAATCATGACGGATGCGGTATTTTTGCGGATTTATCCCGATTCTTATCGGGATCCCTCGGAGTCCCGAATGCTTTCGGGACGAGAATGAGCAAAAATACCGCATCCGTCATGTTCACCCTTACTTTGCCGCCTTTAATTCATCCCGCTCATATTCCTCTTTGAGCTTTGAGAATATCATCCTTCCCGCAGTGGTCTGCAATACACTCGTAACCGTGACCTCTGCATTTTTGCCGATCGTCCTCCTGGCGTTTTCCACAACTACCATAGTGCCGTCATCAAGGTAGGCAACGCCCTGATTGTACTCTTTCCCTTCCTTCAGAATAAAGACTTTCATGGTTTCTCCCGGAAGGACAACCGGTTTAAGCGAGTTGGCCAGTTCATTGATATTCAATACCGGCACACCCTGGAGTTCTGCAACCTTATTAAGATTAAAATCATTGGTTATGACCTTTGCATGGAGGAGTTTTGCCAAGACAACCAGCTTTGCATCAACTTCTTTCACCTTCGGCAAATCTTCTTCAACAATCCTGACGGTTATACGTGACATCTTCTGAATCTTGTGCAGAATATCAAGCCCTCTTCTCCCCCTTGCCCTTTTCATCGGGTCAGGAGCATCTGCTATATGCTGTAATTCCTGAAGAATAAACTGGGGCAGAATGAATACCCCTTCAAGGAACCCTGTCTCGCAGACGTCAACAATACGCCCATCTATGATTACACTCGTATCGAGAATTTTTAGGTTCTCCTCTAAGCCCTGTCCTCTGAAAAGCCTGACAATACCCGCAAATGATATCGCCTTGCCCCTGCTGAAACCAAAGAGAAGCCCTCCGTATCCGAGAACCGCCATCAAGGCAAAGGATACTATCTTTGTCTCTTCTCCAAGAAAGAGTTTCAGGGGGAGTAAGAGAAGGTAAGAAAACAAAAGTCCGCAGGAAAGACCCAACAACCCACCGATGAAAGACCCCAGTTCAATCTTTTTGAGTTTCATTTCTGCAGCAATCGCTGCCAATCCAAAAATGCCGCCTGTCAGGATACCATACCATCCGAAATCATACTGAATTCCAACAAAGTATCCTGAAAGCGCGAAGAGGAGAAAAAATGCGATTCGGGAAAAAATAAACATTATATCTCACCTCCTTTCCATTGCAAAATTGCGGCTGTATGTAAAACGGGCCGAATTCACCCGCCTGATGAAAAACAGATGAGGTACTGCATTTCCCCGTGGCTCAGTGACGCTATATCGATTTGAGAATGACGTAGAACTTCTTGCCGCTACGGTTAATAAACAGCAAAACCGAGGAATTTCTTTTTATATTTGAGGAGATTCTGGTGTAGTCATTCAGATTACCGATTTCTCTTTTATCTATTTCCTTTATGATATCTCCTTTTTTAATCTCGGCCTCATCTGCAGGGCTCCCGGGTTCAACCCGGACAACCACAACACCTCTCTCACCTTTGTTGAAACCAAGCTGCCGGATAATTTCTTTCGAAAGATCCATTACGGTAAGTCCTGCAAGGATCGTTGACTCTGCCTCTCTGGGTATTTGCTCTGTCGTGACTTCGGCAACTTCTCTCGGCAACTCTTTGATGATTATTTTCACGGTAAATTCTTTTCCGGACCTCAATATCTTCATGCTGATTTCAGTGCCTGACTTGCTCTGGGCAACCATATTGCGCAGGCTGCTCACGTCTTTCACTTCCTTCCCGTTGAACTCCAGGATAATATCACCCCTCAGGACCCCTGCCTTTGCGGCAGGGCTGTCTTTTGCGACATCGCTCACCAGAGCGCCATTCGATCTCTTCAATCCAAATTCAGAAGCGAGTTCAGGAGTGAGTTCCTGGATAGTAACCCCAACCCATCCACGGGTAACCTTCCCCTGCTGAATTAGTTGGTCCATAATAAGACGCACCATATTGCTCGGCACGGCGAACCCTATCCCCTGATATCCTCCTGTCCTCGAAAATATTGCCGTGTTGATCCCGATCAGTTCTCCTCGTATATTCACCAGGGGTCCGCCTGAATTTCCCGGGTTTATGGCGGCATCGGTCTGAATAAAATCCTCGTAGTCAGCGATCCCGACGTTGGCCCTTCCCACAGCACTGATAATTCCCATGGTTACGGTATTGTTCAACCCGTAGGGACTTCCTATCGCAAGGACAAACTCTCCCACTTGTAACTTGTCTGAATCCCCCCACGTCAAGGGGAGAAGGTTGTCCGCGTCTATTTTCAGGATAGCGACATCGGTCTTCGGGTCGGCGCCGACGATCGCGCCCTTGAATGTCCTCCGGTCAATAAGGGTAACCTTTATTTCGTCCGACTTGTCGACAACATGGTTGTTCGTAATAATGTATCCGTCCGCAGAGACAATAACTCCTGACCCGAGGCTTTTCTCCTTCCATTTCCTGGGCGCATTGAAATCATGAAAAGGATTGAAGAAATCATAAAAGGGATCGTCGAAAAACGGCCCCTGATCGCGTTTTACAACCTTCGTGGTAGAAATGTTTACCACTGTCGGCGATACCGCAGTCACAATCTCTGAAAAAGCCTTACTTGTCTCGATTATCTGGCCCGGCATATTCGGGTTGCCGCGGTAAGGCATGTATCTATTCTGTCCGGAAACCCTCCCTAGGAGGTAAAACGTGATCCCGCCAAGAAGGAATCCTATTAAAAGAATTGATATACTGATAAGAATTTTCTTCTTCATAGCATTAATTATAATAGCGATTTCAGGATATTGTAAAGAGCTGCTCTTGACCAAAGAACCAGTATTGTGCTAATTTCCAAAGTCTGGCTAATCTTCTCAAAATATTTTTAAATAAGGGTTTTCAGGAGGTTTTTCATGTTAAAACGCTATCTCTTGGCGCCAGGGCCTACGCCTGTTCCCCCGGATGTGCTCCTTGCAATGGCTGCGCCGATCATTCACCATCGTTCGGCTGATTTTCTCCCCGTTCTTGATGCAGCAAAGAAGGGGCTTCAATGGTTATATCAGACCAGGAATGATGTGCTTATCCTCTGCTCGACCGGAACCGGCGGCATGGTCGGCTCTGTGAATAATTTCTTCAATAAAGGCGATAAGGTTCTCGTGGTAAACGGCGGGAAATTCGGAGAACGGTGGACGAAGATATGTCAGGCTTACGGCCTTGATGTTGAGGAAATAGTTGTCGAATGGGGATACGCGGTAAAGCCTTCCCTGGTTGAGGAGAAACTGAAAAAGAACAGGGACATAAAGGGTGTTTTTGTACAGGCGTCAGAGACTTCAACCGGGGTCTACCATGATATTCAGGCGCTGGGATCTGTGGTAAAACAGTTTGACGATACCCTGTTCATCGTAGATGCAATAAGCGCGCTCGTCGCCCATGACCTGAAAACAGATGCATGGGGCGTCGATATCATGATCGGAGGGTCGCAAAAAGGGGTTATGCTGCCGCCCGGTCTCGCCTTTGTGAGTGTAAGCGAAAAGGCATGGGCAAAGGCAGAAACTTCGACAATGCCCAAATTCTATTTTAATTTCAAGAAGGAACGGGAAAACCTTGCAAAAAATCAGACGAACTTCACTTCTCCCGTCACCCTCATCATCGGCCTGAATGAGAGCCTGAAGATGCTCCAGGCTGAAGGACTGGAGAAAGTCTTCAGAAGACATGAATGGCTCGCAAATGCCACCCGGAAGGCTGTGCAGGCAATAGGGCTGGAATTATACCCCAGGGAATCTCCGTCGAATGCAGTGACTGCGATCATGGCTCCTCAGGGGATCGACGGACAGGCAGTCTATAAAAACCTCAGGGAGAAATACGGCATAACCGCAGCGGGCGGACAGGACAAAGCCAAAGGAAAAATATTCCGCATCGCTCATTTGGGGTATTCGGACAGATTCGATGTCATCACTGCAATCGCAGGAATAGAGATGGTATTAAAAGGGATGGGACACCCGGTGAAACTCGGCGCAGGCGTAGCTGCGGCACAGGAATTATTAATGGCCTAAGGAGGCTCCATGAAGGTTCTGATCAGCGACAACATCTCAACAAAATGTGTTGATATACTCAAGAAGGCAGGTCTCAAGGTCGACGTGAAAACCGGCATGAGCCCGGATGAACTGAAGGCTTGCATTGGTGATTACCACGGACTTATCATCCGTTCGGCTACAAAGATGACCGCTGATATTATAGAAGCAGCGAAAAATCTCAAAGTCATAGGGCGTGCCGGTTCAGGACTCGACAATGTAGACAAAACCGCCGCCACGAAAAAAGGCATCGTTGTTATGAATACCCCCGGCGGGAACACGATCACTACCGCTGAGCATACGATCGCGCTTATGGTATCTCTTGCCCGGCAGATCCCCCAGGCGACCATGTCGATGAAATCGGGAAAATGGGAAAAGAAGAAGTTCATGGGTGTTGAACTGTTCAACAAGACGCTCGGCATCGTCGGCATAGGAAACATCGGTAGCCAGGTGGCAAGGAGGATGCAGGCCTTCTCCATGAATGTAATCGCATTCGACCCGTTTCTCAGCGAAGAAAAAGCAAAAGACATGGGGGTCGAAAAGGTCTCTCTCAAGGAGTTGTTCAAACGCGCCGACTTTATAACCATACATACCCCGCTCACGCCGGAAACAAAAAATCTGATCAATAAAGAAGTGATAAAGACCATGAAACCCGGCGTACGGATCATCAACTGCGCCCGGGGAGGTATCATCAACGAAAAGGACCTCTACGACGCTCTTGTTGAAGGCAAGGTAGCAGGCGCTGCACTTGATGTACTCGAAAAAGAACCTCCGGAGAACAATCCTCTCCTGACACTCGACTCGGTCGTAACAACCCCGCATCTCGGCGCCTCTACAAGGGAAGCACAGGAAAATGTTGCAGTAGCCGTTGCAGAACAGATTGTTGATTATCTTGTTCACAATACCATACGGAACGCAATCAATTTCCCGTCCATCCCTTCCGACCAGGTTGCAAAACTCAACCCTTATATCAATCTCGCCGAGAGACTCGGTTGTTTCGCAGCCCAGATGTTCGAAGGCGGGGTAACCCAGATCACGATCGAATATAAGGGGGACGCTGCGGACATCAACACCGCCCCTGTGACGATTGCTGCCCTCAAAGGATTCCTTACCCCTATCCTCGAGGAGACAGTGAATTTTGTGAATGCGCCTCTCATTGCCAGGGAGCGCGGCATCGAGATAAAGGAGATAAAGAGCACGGACCAGGGTGATTATCAGAGCATGATTGCCCTCAGGATAAATGCCAAGAAGAAGACCAGCTATTTTGCAGGTACGCTGTACGGGAAGAAAGACCCCCGTATTGTATTTGTCGACAGCTTCAAGGTCGAGATTATACCCACGGGAGAGCTCCTGTTTATGTACAATAATGATAAACCCGGGGTGATCGGGAACATTGGTTCTCTCCTCGGGAAGAACAAGATCAATATCGCAAGGATGCATTTCGGACGCGAAACGCCGGGGGGCACTGCAATTTCCGTTGTCAGCATAGATTCTCCTGCTTCTCCTGCTCTCCTGAAGAAAATCAAGGAGCTTCCGAATATCCTCTCAGTGAAACAAATACGTCTGTAAACGAGGTTCTGACATGCCGAATGTGATTGTTGTCGGGTTGCAGTGGGGAGATGAAGGGAAAGGAAAGATCGTTGATGTTCTTTCTGAAAAGGCAGACGTCGTAGCCCGCTTTCAGGGCGGTCACAATGCAGGCCATACCGTAGTGATCAACAATGAAAAATTCATTCTTCATCTTATTCCCTCCGGGATACTCAATCCAAACAAGATCTGCCTTATCGGCAATGGTGTTGTGGTTGATCCCGGAGCCCTTATTCAGGAGATCAAGGGGCTTAAGGAACGGGATGTTGCAATAAAAAACAACCTTTTTTTAAGCAAGAACGCCCACCTCATTATGCCCTATCACGTTGCCGTTGACAGAGAGAATGAACGGCTGAGGGGCGTGAAGAATATCGGAACCACGGGAAGGGGGATAGGGCCTGCGTATTGCGACAAAGCGGGCCGGTCGGGTATACGCGTTGCCGACCTTCTTCATCCTGAGATTTTTCGGGAGAAACTCGATGCCAATCTCTTTCACATCAATTTCCTGCTCGAACATCTTTATAAAGCTCCCCGTTTTCAAACCGAAGAAATTTACAGGGAATACATGGTATATGCCGAGGCGCTCTCCGAGTATATCGCCGATACCGACATCATCGTGAATGCAACCATCGCCGCTCATGGGAATGTCCTGTTCGAAGGAGCACAGGGGACGCTCCTTGATATCGACCACGGGACATACCCCTATGTCACCTCCTCAAATGCTATCGCAGGAGGCGCATGTACAGGACTCGGCGTCGGTCCGACAAAGATATCGAAGGTCCTCGGTGTGGTAAAAGCCTACACTACAAGAGTCGGGAGCGGACCATTTCCCACCGAGATACATGACTCCCTCGGAGAACACCTCAGAGAGCGGGGCGGGGAGTACGGCGCTACCACGGGAAGAGCGAGGAGATGCGGCTGGCTGGACATGGTCGTACTCCGTCATTCTGTCCGGATCAACGGCGTGACCGGTCTCGCCATCACAAAGCTCGATATTCTCGACGGACTGGACTCTATAAAGATCTGTTCTTCCTACACGCATAAGGGTTCCAAATATAATGAGTTTCCAAAGGAAACGCAGATTTTTGAAGGCTGCGAGCCTGTGTATGAAGAAGTAGAAGGTTGGAAAGCGGATACTTCCGGCATAAGGGATTTCAAAAAACTTCCGGAGACTGCCCAGTCGTACATCAAAAAAATCGAAACCATGCTCGGCGTTGACGTTCACATAATCTCTACAGGCCAGAGGAGGAACGAACTCATACTGCTCAAAGAGCAATTTAATGGATCGTGAACGGGGGTACCAGCGCCATCCGAGGTTTACCAAAAGGCTTGAGGTAACCTTCCGTTCGGGTGAATTAACCTACCGGGGAATCCTGAGCAACCTCTCGATGAACGGTCTTTTCATTAAAACCAACCGCGGTTTTGCACCCGACACTACGGTCGACATCGAGCTGGTCTTGCCTGATAATCAGATATCCCGCCTGAAAGGCATCGTGAGGCGCACGATCAAAACAGCGGTGTCTCTGACTAAAAATGGCATGGGAGTTGAACTCACCCAAAAAGACGAACAGTTTATTCGCTTCGCGGAATCATTTCTCCGGGAACACCCTTCTCAAGAACCAGACTCTCCTGTGCCGCCGCCGTTTCCTGATGACCCATCCTCTCCGCCTGATTTTCAGCTCCTTCTCTGCCCGAATTGCGGAGTGAAGAATAAAGTATCTACGGAAAAACTGCATCTCGGACCAATATGCGGCAAATGCGGATCACCTCTCCTGCCAGACATGCGCTGATCATTAAGCTTGCCGGTCTCTTTTTCCCCACCCTCTGTCCGGTCTGCGGGAAAAACTCCGATCTGTTGAACGAATCTCCCTTCTGTTCCGGGTGCTGGTCTCTCATAGCACGATATTCAGGCCCGCATTGCAGGGTTTGTTCTCTGCCCCTCCCGTCTGAATATGCCTCGGTATGCGGAACCTGCCTGAAAGAAAAGCCCCCGTTTTCCCGGGCAATGACCTTTGGCGTATATGAAGGCGTCCTTGCCGAGGCGATTCACCAGTTGAAATTCTTCGGTCAAAGAAGACTTGCTCAGCCGCTCGGCGAATTACTGTTCACCCTCGATTTCCCCGCAGTGGATGGCATAGTGCCTGTTCCTTTACACAGGAGAAATCTGAGGAAAAGGGGCTTTAACCAGTCCCTGCTCCTGGCACGGATTCTTTCCAGGAAGCTCGGGGTTCCTCTGTTCATGGACATCCTTACCAAGACACGCTTGACGCCGCCACAGGTAGGTCTTTCTGCAAAGGAACGGGTGATGAATATACGCAATGCGTTTACGGTGAATGGTCATATCAAAGACCTGAGGCTTTTACTGGTTGATGACGTCATGACAACAGGAGCTACAGTTTCGGAATGTTCGAAACAGCTGAGAAAAGCCGGGGCAAAAGAAGTGATAGTCCTGACCCTTGCGAGGGCAGGGATACTGTAGCTTTTATTATTCATCAGGGAATTTATGAATCATATACGCTACAAAGATGATTTTTTAAAAAGCATTCTGATAGAATACAATATTTCCCGAACAAGGCAGGAACGATGATTGATCTTCATACCCATAGTCTTTTCAGTGACGGTGAACTCGTCCCTTTTGAGTTGATCAGAAGGGCAGAGGCACTCGGCTATACGGCTATTGCGATCACCGACCATATTGACGCGTCGAATATAGATCTGGTAATCCCGAAGATAGTCCATGCCCTGAAAAGAATCAAAGACTATATATCGATAGAAGCACTCCCCGGTGCAGAGATCACCCATGCTCCACCCCGGATGATACCTGACCTTGTTAAGGAAGCCCGGCATCTGGGTGCAAAGATTGTCGTTGTCCATGGAGAAACTCTGGTAGAACCGGTTCTGCCCGGAACAAACCGGGCGGCAATCGAGGCCAACGCCGACATCCTGGCGCATCCGGGGCTTATATCCGAAGAGGACCTCCTTTTTGCCAAGGAAAAAGGCGTAACGCTTGAGATAACGTCGAGGAAGGGGCATTCCCTTGCGAACGGCCACGTGGCAAAAGAGGCTGTGAAATTCGGGGTTCCGCTCTGCATCAACACCGACGCCCATAGCCCTTCGGATATGATAACCAGGGAGTTTGCCCGAAGGGTGCTGCTTGCTTCAGGAATAGAAGACAACCGTATCGAATTCATATTCGAACATGCAAAAGTTCTCGTTGAAAAAACACGCAGGAGGGAGTAATGCCAAAGCCGATCAAAAAGAGAATTACAAAAAAATCCGCAACTACCGAAGAAGAGGTGCAAGATAGACTTTCCGGCCTGAAAGAATCGATAAGAGAGAGGCAGAAAACCGTTCTCCAGTACGGGGCCGTTGTCCTGGTTATTATATTGGCTGTTGCAAGTTTTTTCCTCTATTCTTCCCATGCTTCGAAAAAAGCCAGGGGTCTTGAATATGAAGGATATACGATCTTCTACAACATCTCCAAAACACCGATGAGCACAGAAGAGCAGTATCAAAAATCACTCGATATTTTTCAGAAAGCGTATAACACCAAAAAGTCTCCTGTCTCCCTTTTCTATGTGGCGGCCTGTCAGTACGAGCTCGGCAGACTTGATGACGCACTGAAGAGCCTGAAGGATTTTGCCGGGAAGTATTCTTCCGACGAAGAACTCATTCCCCTTGCCTACCAGAAGATGGCAACAATCTATATCAAGAAGGGGGATATGAATGAGGCAAAAAAGACGCTCGATACCCTCTATACTTTAAAAGGGGATATTTACAAGGATTTCGCCCTCATGGAATACGCCAGAATTCTCGAAAAAGAGGGCAAGCCGGATGAGGCAAAGAAAAAATATCAGGAACTCACCACAAAATATCCTGATTCGCCATTCCTTGACAAGGCTAAAGAACAGTTATCTGTAACGACCGAGAAGAAAAAAGGTTAGATGTCTTTGCCTTTGGCAGCGGGTGTCTTTTTCTTGTGCTTATAGGAAATCTTTTTGACCGTACTCGCTCTGCTGCTTGATGACTTTTTCTTCTTCTGTTTGTAAGACGCCTTCTTCACAGACACCCTGTCATCGGCATCGAGGATCAGCTTATCCTTAGGGGGGAGAAAAAGTTCTGTTCCTGCCTTTAACGGCATAATTCTTACCATATCGTTGAGGTCAAGGATAACCTGAGTCGGCACACCTGTCTTTTTCGATATCTTTTTGAAGGTGTCTCCCTTTTTTACCGTGTATCTGTCAACGGAAAACCTTTGCTCTTCGGGTATGCGCGAGAGGTTTTCAAGAAATGCGTCCTTTTTCCCTTCGGGTATTTTCAGCGCATACTCAAACATGCCGGGAGGCGTACACCATCTCCGCAGTTCCGGATTTAACTCTTTGATCTTTTCTACAGAAGTTTCTGCGCAGTCGGCTGCAATATCGAGATCAAGGGGGGAGTTGACCGTCACTTGTTCATAGTTCAGCGGAGGATGATATTCAAAGTCATCGAACCCATACTGTTGCGGGCTGTGAGCGATCATGCTTGCGGCGATAAACTTCGGGACATAGTTTTTTGTTTCATTCTTGATATATTTCGTGTTCAATAACGCCCAGTAATTATCGCTCTTGGACCTGTTCAACGCCCTCATGATTTTCCCTTCGCCTGCATTGTAGGCAGCCATTGCGAGATTCCAGGAACCGAACATTTCATAAAGGTCACTCAGGTAATTTGCCGCCGCTACAGTCGATTTTACCGGGTCTCTCCTCTCATCCCTCCACCAGTTAATTTCGAGCCCGTACCTTTTTGCGGTAGATGCAATAAACTGCCAGTATCCGGCTGCCCGTGCCGGTGAGTATGCGTAGGGATTGAAGCCGCTCTCAATGAGCGGGAGAAATACTATTTCTTCAGGGACGTTCTGCTCTTTCAGGATATCTTTCATCAGATCAAGGTATTTCCCTGACCTGCTGAGCCAGAGAGAGAATCTTTCCCTGATCTTTCCGGAAAAAAGGGTAATATTCCTCTCAATAGCCTCCAGAGCAATTTCGTTATGTACGTTGTCAGGAACAAGACCAAGGCTGTCACGAAGTCTTTCATCAGGTAATGAGGAAATCACCGGTTGTTCATCGGGTAATCCTTTGTCGGGTTCTGATGCATAAACAGGTAAAAAGGTGCATAAAACAAGAAAAAGAAGAGAGAGGTTTCTGAATATATTCATAACATGAATTTTTAGCCCAAAATGGGTTCTTTTGTCAAGAAAATTGTTTTTTCACAGGGAAAGAATGGTGGGCAGTCGCAGAATCGAACTGCGGACACGAGGCTTTTCAGGCCTCTGCTCTACCGACTGAGCTAACTGCCCGTGAGTTTAAATGTACACTTTTGACTTTTCTGCTGTCAAGTAAAGGAAATGCTTTATTTCAGCACAACCAGTCTTTCTTGAGGTAAAATAGATATCTTAAAAATATTTTTTAAGGAAAATTTTACCGGGGCACAAATGAACATAAAGAATACAGGAATGCATTATGGGCCTGCTTTTTTCTCGGGTCTTGCGCTTATCTTCTGCTTTCCCACCTTCGACCTGTTTTTTCTTGCATGGGTCGCCCTGGTCGCCGTTTTTTCTTTCCCTTTACAGTAAAAAGCCCCGGCAGGCTTTCAAGGCAGGCTTTTGTCTGGGTATCCCTTACTTCTTCGGAACGCTCTACTGGATCTATCACTCGGTGCACAACTATGGAGGGATCTCCTTTACCGTAAGTATTCTTATCGTTATACTGCTCTGCGCCTTTCTCAGCTTGTATACCGGAATTTTTGCCGTCCTCTTCTCGTCAACCATCCGAAATACGAAACTCCCGGCCCTCCTCATAGCGCCCGCCTTCTGGGTAGTCCTTGAATTTCTTCGCTCGTACATCTTCACTGGTTTCCCCTGGTCGAGCATAGGGTATTCACAGTACCAATTCCTTACCGTTATCCAGATCGCCGACATTACGGGTGTCTACGGAGTCTCTTTTCTCGTCGTGTCGGTCAACGGCGCACTCACCGATATTTTCCTCATAAGAAAGCGCACCAGGGAAATGCCGCTCTTTCCTCTTTCTCCTACGGTTATCGGTTTTGTTCTCCTTGTTCTCGTTCTTGTGATGACCGTTATTTATGGGCAGACGAGACTTACTGAGCAGCGACCGGGCGAATCATTCAGGGTTGGCATTATCCAGGGAAATATTGAACAGGACAAAAAATGGGATGCTTCTTATCAGGATGCTGTTCTGGAAATATATAAAGACCTTTCGCTCAGGGCTGCCTCTTCATCGCCGTCACTGATCATATGGCCGGAAACTGCGATTCCCTTCTCTTTTAATGCCGATAAACATTACACCCGGGAGCTCGTCTCCTTCCAAAGCCAGATCAATGCGCACCTCCTTTTCGGAAGCATTCTCCTGAAAGAAAAAATCCATGAACGACATGCCCTTTCCAACAGCGCTGTATTGCTTGACAACGCCGGCAAGGTGGTCTATACCTATGATAAAATACATATGGTTCCTTTTGGAGAATACGTTCCCCTGCATAACGTCCTTTTTTTCATCAGATAAGCTCGTTGTGGGTATTGGTGACTATGTAAGCGGTGAACGAATAGTCAGGGCTGAGACTCCTTTTGGAAATTTTGCCACCCTGATCTGTTACGAAGTTATATTCCCTGGGTTAGCAAGGAAATTCTATGCTGATGGCGGGGATTTTATTGTGAATATCACAAACGATGCATGGTTTGGACAGACAACCGGACCGTATCAGCACTTCAGTATGGCGGTTTTCCGGGCGGTTGAAAACCGTAAGCCTCTGATACGGGCTGCAAATACCGGGATATCCGGTCATATTGACAGTAATGGCAGAATACTGTCGAGAACCGCACTTATTTGAGAAGACCTTTCTCCTGAGTGATGTCCGTACTGACAGCACGAGAAGTTTTTATTCGAAATATGGGGATCTTTTTCTGTATATATGGATCGTTTTTTCTATAGTTTTGCTGGCGAACGTCTTTGGCAAAGCGAGAACAAGTTAAGGAGGATACTATGCTTTTGCAGAATGAAATGAAAGAAGAGTTATGCGCTCTCAGGAACAAAATAGAGGCTTTAAGAGGTTATCTTTGATGTAGACCTGCTTCGCGAAGAATTAAAAAAGATCGAAAAAGACCTCACGCAGGAAACTGTCTGGTCATCTCCAGAACTTTCCAGGGTTCTTTTAAAGAAGAAGTCAAAGCTTGCAGATATTACAGGACAGTTTGATGCGCTCTCTGAAAAACTCTCCTATCTGGAAGAATCCATAGGGATTCTCGATGAAGAGAGTGGGAACCTCTTTCTGGGCGACCTGCAAATCGCTATCAGGGAACTCAAAGAAGACCTTGATATTCTTGAAATTCAGAACCTCCTCTCAGGCGAGATGGATAAAAATAATGCTATCGTAATCATTCACCCCGGAGCAGGCGGTACAGAGAGTCAGGATTGGGCCCAAATGCTCATGAGAATGTATCTGAAATGGGCTGAAAAACATCAGTATACCACCCAGATTATTGAATTACAGACAGGAGAAGAAGCAGGTATCAAGAATGCTACGTTAACCATTTCCGGTCCCTACGCATACGGGTATCTGAAAGCAGAGGCAGGGGTACACAGACTGGTCAGGATCTCTCCGTATGATGCAAATAAAAGGAGACATACCTCGTTTGCAGCCCTGCTCGTATATCCTGAAGTTGAGGAAGATATTGAAGTAGAATTAAAAGACGACGATATCAAGACAGATACTTTCAGGGCATCCGGCGCCGGAGGACAGCATGTCAATAAGACTTCTTCTGCAGTAAGGCTTACCCATATTCCCACAGGAATTGTGGTGAGTTGCCAGAATGAACGTTCCCAGTATAAAAACAAGGCAATTGCCATGAAGATCCTCAAATCACGTCTCTATGATCTCAAGATAAAAGAACAGGAAAAAAAGATGGAGGGGTTTGTCGGCGATAAAAAGGGTATTACGTGGGGCAATCAGATACGATCCTATATTTTACAACCCTATCGCATAGTAAAAGATCATAGGTCAGATATAGAGACAGGGAATGTTGATGCTGTTCTGGAGGGGGAAATAGATAACTTCATCAAATCCTATCTTAAGAAAAAATAGGGTATAGGCAAGTGTTTCCTCTACTATAAATTTTTGCAAAGAAAATAGTAGTAGAAGTTAGTAGGTGTTGTTTAGATGTGAATAAGTGTGTTTTTCCCGTAAACGGACATGGGTTTGCACTGTTGAAGGGAAAGTGGAGAAAAGGGTATTTTTTTTCACTTTCTTACAGTAGCGCAAGGAGTATGGAATATTTCACAAACTTATAACATATTTTCTTGTCTTACCACTTATCATTGGGATATAATTGAGAACCTCCCCGTATAAGTTATTAACATATGTTAATAAGTTGTTAATGGACTTATCACACAATGACATTAGACGAAATATGGAATAGCGGCATCTCTCAGATCGAAGAGAGAGTAGGGAATAATATCACCGATCTCTGGTTCCGGCCAATAAAACTCACTATGGTGAAAGAACGCTCTATTACTCTGGAGATACCGAACAGGTTCTTTAAGGACTGGATAGAAGATAATTATCCTGACTTAGTGAACGAAACGATCGGGCGCATTATGGGATATCCTGTTACGGTGCGGTATAAAGTTGCGGAGAAAATAGACCCTGACGTCAAGAAGATGGATATGCGTCTTGAGAACAGGAGGCAGAAACTCGCGAGCAGGGGTATTCATCTGAACCCCAAATATACCTTCGAAAATTTCGTGATAGGGCCGAGCAATCAATTTGCCCAGGCAGCGGCAAAAGCTGTTGCCGAAGCGCCCGGCAGGGCATATAATCCGCTGTTTATCTATGGAGGGGTCGGACTGGGAAAAACACATCTGATCACCGCGATAGGCAATGCGGTGATTGACAAGAGACTGGATGTATCGGTAATTTACGTTTCAGCAGAACAGTTCACAAACGAGGTTGTATCAGCGATTCGGCATGAGAAAATGGGGGAGCTGAAAGAAAAGTACAGGAATGTGGATCTCCTGCTCCTTGACGACATCCAGTTTATTGCGAATAAGACGCAGACGCAGGAGGAATTCTTCCATACGTTCAATGCGATTTATGAAAGACAGAGACAGATCGTTATTTCGAGCGACAGACCGCCGAAAGAAATCGGCGCGGTAACTGACAGGCTCCGGTCACGGTTCAGCATGGGCCTTATTGCAGACATACAGCCGCCGGAGCTGGAGACAAAAGTCGCGATATTGCTGAAAAAGGCTGATCATGAGAAGATTGCTATCCCGGAAGAAGTTGCCTATTATCTCGCATCCAGGGTGAGAACGAATATTCGCGAGCTGGAAGGGTGCCTCATCAGGCTTGGGGCGCAGGCATCGCTGACAGGGACGAATATCTCGGTCACTATGGCGAAAGACATCCTGCATGATCTCATCGAAGAAGATGAAAAACCGATTACTACCGACCAGGTACAGAAAGTGGTCTCTGATCACTTTGCCCTGAAGTTGTCGGATATGAAGGCAAGAAAGAGGACGAAAGAAGTTGCATTACCAAGGCAGATTGCAATGTATTTAAGCAAGCAACTGACAAGCTTGTCCCTCAGTGATATAGGGAAAAATTTCGGCGGCAAAGACCATGCAACAGTTATCTATGCCTGCAAACAGATTGAAGACAAGAAGACGAAGGACGAGGTCTTCAACAGGCTGATCGAGAACCTGACACGGAAGTTGAAGGGGTAACGGGTAAATAAAGGATCTTAGAGGAGGGAGTATGAAACTACAGGTATCAAAAGACGAAATGCAGGAGAAACTGGCAAATATCCAGAATATCATAGAGAAGAAAAATACCATGCCGATCTTAAGCCACTTCCTTCTCAGCGCCGGCAAGAAAGGTTCATATATTATTGCGACAGATATAGAGACTGCGATAAAGGAGCCGCTTGATATTGCCGTTGAGAAAGAAGGCAAACTCTGCATACCGGCCCGGAAACTGTTCGAGATCGTGAGAGAAACAGACGGCGACCTGTCATTTGAAGCAATAGATGAGTCTTCATCAGGAGGATGGCTCAGGGTAAAATCGGGCGCAAGCGAATTCAAGCTCGCATGTCTTCCTCCGGATGATTTCCCTGCATGGCCTGCATTGGGAGATGTTGAAGAGTTGACGGTTGACGCTTCGTCCCTCCTCGAAATGATAGAAAAAACGATCTACGCCGCCGGCGAGAGTGATACAAGGTATACCCTGAACGGACTCCTGTTCCACACAAAGTCCGGCGATAAGGCTCTTACCGTGGTGGGTACAGACGGTCACAGACTGGCTTTTATCACACAGGATATGGAAGGAGAGGGGAAAGAGGAAAAAAGGATCATCATACCCAGAAAGGGCGTTTCTGAACTGCGACGCTTCCTGCCTGCGGACAAGGATACCGGGGAAGAAAGAAAAACGGTCAAGATTTCTGTAGGAGAAAAGCATCTCCTGTTCAGCATTGATACCATAGAATTTTTAACAAGGCTTATCGAAGGCTCATATCCGAATTATGAGAACGTTATCCCCCAGGCAAACGAGAAACATATAGTGATCGAAAAGGACCCGTTTGTAAGGGTTCTCCGCAGGGTTTCGGTCATGTCGAGGGAACGGGCAAGTGCGGTCAGATTCGATCTTGACAACGATCTGCTTACCGTGTTTTCATCGAGTCCCGACCTTGGTGAGGCAAAGGAAGAAGTTGTGATAGACTATAAGGGTGAGAAGATTTCCCTCGGTTTCAATGCCCGGTATCTGCTCGATATTCTCGGAGCCATGACATCAGAAAAGGTTGTCCTTGAACTGCAGGACCCGCTCAGCCCGGTTCTTGTGAGAGAGGATGGGAACGAAAAGTATAAGAGTGTCATTATGCCGATGCGGATATAACCTTGTTGTCGCGAACGCAGAAAAAAGATATCGGAGCATATGCGCTATGACCTGTGACTACAGGGAATCACGCGAAGACCGGAGGGCATTGATACCTTAGGAGAAACAAGATGGAGGATAAAACAATCGAAGAGAATTCTTATACCGCGGACGACATAAAGGTACTGAAAGGGCTTGATGCTGTCAAGAAACGGCCGGCCATGTATATCGGGTCGACAGGCATTGAAGGTCTGCATCACCTTGTCTATGAGGTGGTTGACAACAGCGTTGATGAAAGCCTTGCCGGACATTGCAAAACCATTGAGGTCATTATACACCTTGACGGAAGCTGTACGGTAAAAGACGACGGAAGGGGAATACCCACCCAGATTCATCCCGATGAAGGACGGTCAGCCGCTGAGGTAGTGCTCACCGAACTCCATGCAGGCGGCAAGTTTGAATCCAAGGCCTACCGGATATCAGGAGGTCTTCACGGCGTTGGGGTATCTGTGGTGAACGCACTCTCTGAGTGGCTTGATGTCGAAATAAAACAGGACGGGAGCGTTTTTCAGCAGCATTATGCAAGGGGAATACCCTCAGACCCCCTCACGGTCGTCGGCAAAACAAGGGGGAGGGGGACAAAGATTACCTTTAAACCTGATACTGCTATTTTCGAGATACTGGACTTCAGCTGGGATATCCTTACCCAGAGGCTGCGGGAACTGGCCTTTCTGAACAGGGGGCTCAAGATAACCCTGTCCGATGAACGGACGGGAAAGACAAAAGAATTTCATTATGACGGTGGAATAGTATCTTTTGTCGAACACCTCAACAAAAATAAAACTCCTGTCCATCCCAAGCCGATATACTTTACAGGTGAAAAAGGGGACATTATCCTTGAAATAGCCATTCAATACAACGATGGATACGCAGAAACCATATATACCTTCGCGAATAATATCAACACAAAGGAAGGGGGCACTCATCTCATAGGGCTTAAATCAGCCCTTACCCGAACGGTCAACAGCTATGCAACCTCTTCAGGTCTGCTGAAAAACGGTCATTCACTCTCCGGTGACGATGTGAGGGAGGGGCTCACCGCGGTGATAAGCGTGAAGCTGATGAACCCCCAGTTCGAGGGCCAGACGAAGATGAAGCTCGGCAACAGTGAAATAAAGGGTATCGTCGAATCCATTGTGAATGAAGCCCTGGGCACATACCTCGAAGAAAACCCCTCTGTTGCGAGGAAGATCGTTGAAAAGTCTCTCCAGGCGGCACGGGCCCGTGAAGCGGCGAGAAAGGCCAAGGAACTTACCAGGAGGAAGGGAGCATTCGAGGACACCGGACTGCCGGGCAAACTCGCTGACTGTTCCGAAAAAGACCCTGCAATGAGCGAATTGTTCATTGTCGAAGGTGATTCCGCAGGAGGCTCGGCAAAGCAGGGACGCGACAGGCGCATACAGGCCATTCTTCCTCTCAGGGGGAAGATCCTGAACGTTGAAAAGGCACGGTTTGACAAGATGCTCGGTTCCGAGGAGATCAAGATCCTGATAACGGCCCTCGGGACAGGAATAGGGCCGGAAGATTTCGATATCTCAAAGATTCGTTACCACAGGGTTGTTCTGATGACCGATGCCGATGTTGACGGCGCACATATAAGGACCCTCCTGCTCACGTTCTTTTACAGACAGATGCCCCTTGTGATCGAAAAAGGGTACCTCTACATTGCTCAGCCCCCTCTCTTTAAGGTAAAAAAGGGAAAGACGGAAAAATATATCCAGAACGAGACCGAGATGCTGAACATGCTCTTTGAGCTTGCATCCGAAGAAATTGAGCTTACGATCAAGGGACAGACAGTGAAGGGAAAAACGCTTGTCCCCCACCTCAAAAGGCTTTACAGATTTGAAAAGCTGATAGAATGGTTCGACAGGAGAAGAAGAGACCCGAAACTCCTCCAGTTCATTCTCTTGTCGGGAGTGAACAACGATACCTTAAAGGACAAGGGACAATTCGCAAGGGTTCTGGGGCTGATAAAAGAACACTATCAGAATATTCACATAGGAGAAATACAGCACGACGAAGAGCATCAGACCTATGGGGTTGAGACAAAAAGGCACAATTATAAACTGAAGATCAACACTCAGTTCCTGACTTCACCCGAGTTCAGAGAACTTGAAAATCTTTTTCAGATCGTGAAGGACCTGGGAGAGGCCCCTTATACAGTTATGACAAAAGACGGAGGCAAAGGAATAAAGACGAGCAAGGAACTACTCGAAACCATACTTGCCGCAGCCAAAAAGGGGCTCAGTATACAGAGATATAAGGGGCTGGGAGAGATGAACCCCCATCAGCTCTGGGAGACGACTATGGACCCTGACAAGAGGACCCTGTTACAGGTCACCATTCAGGATTCGGTTGAGTCTGACAGTATCTTTACTATACTTATGGGCGATCAGGTAGAGCCCAGAAAGGAATTTATTACAACCCATGCACTCGAAGCACGAAATATTGATATCTAAAAACACAGGCGTCTCTTTTCTTTTGATCTTTATGCTGGTTTTACTGTTCTTCCCTGTTGCTTGCGGGAAGAAAGAGGTAAAACCGGTCACGCAGGAGTCAAAGACAGCGCAGGAGGCATTTGAGCTCGCAGAGGCGATAAAGAAGGCGTATGAAGAAAAGGACAAATCTGCCCTCGAGGAGAATACGACAGCAGATGGCTACCGCGAACTTATCGGCGCAATCAAAAGTTTTGACCGCGCAGAACTTGCTCTTCACTCCTACCTGGGTAGAAATCAAAGATTCATCGGTTTCCCTGAATATCTCGTGGAAAGGCGCCTGGACGGTCAGGGGAACAGTCACAAACGAAAGCGGTCTCGCTGTCTTTGTGCTGGAGGGAAGTCCTCTCAAACTTTCCAAAATACTGCGGGAAAACCCTTTCCGCCAGCCTGAGTAAGAAAAAGATTTGACAAATACTCTGTGAATACTTTATCGTAAATTTATTCAAGCACGAAGTTTGAGTATTTACACACGGATTTTAATCAGTATTGAGCCATGAAGGTTGTCACCAGAAGGTGGCGGGACGCATGGCTTTTTTGTTTTGATTCCATACATGCACTAAGAACAATTTAATTTCTCATTAAAAGACAATAAGCCACGAAGGCACACACCGTGAAGGTGTCCTTTTGTGGCTTTTTTATTTGGAGGATTCATGGGAGATGCTTTCTGTACACATGCTGGTGATGTTGCATACTGGGACGGCTATTCCCAATGGTACAAGTTGTGGTTCGAACATAACAATTATCACGATGAGGTGTTGGAAACCCTCATGGAAATGGTAAAGCCGGGATGGAAGGTTCTTGACGTCGGAGCAGGGAATGGCGTTCTCTCTTTGCCGTTATGCGCGATTGGATGCGAGGTCAGCGCTCTCGAACCGTCCGCCGGTATGAGAAAACTCCTCTATAAGGAAGCATACAGACGGGGCATTGATTGGATAAGGGTCGATAATCGCAGATGGGAAGAATTTCATGATTTCTCTGCTGAATTTGATCTTATCATAGCGTGCAACAGCCTTCATCTGATGCCTCTGGGGACAGATCATTCATTGAAAAAAATATTTTCTCTTAAACCCATGAATGTCTTTGTCGTAAGCGAGATACCATTGGAGAATTCGAAAAGACAAATTCTTTTCGATGATTACGCCAGAGCATTTACAAAAAAGAAAGCGAGAGAAAGCTCTTTTGCGTATCATTCCATTGCGGAAGCAATGGAACACTGGTCTTACAAGAACAGGAGGGCGCCCGATCCCTGCGAGGAGAGGGAAATCAGAACAAAACTCATCTGGAAACATAACCATTTCTGGATGCAGGACATGGCTTCCGTGCACATGTACTGGTGGACCCGGCATGCCGAGTATGAAGCATAACCCCGGTATTATTCTTTCTGGAATCTGTCACATTCTTATCCTTGCGATTCCGGTTTCTTTTGCGGTGGTGCAGAAATATAAAGAGGTGGAGATGTTTGTAATAACGGACGAAAAGCCATTAATACAGAAGCATACTGTTCAAAAGAAAGATCAGGCAGAAGAGGTGAAAAAGGAAATTATCAAGGAAATGACACCTGCAGAAAAACCGCAGAGGATTGAAGAAAGAATACCGGCAAAAGAAGAGATGATTAGGTCTGTTGCCGCTCAAGAAAAGGAAAAAACTGCCATAGTGCCTCTGGAAGCTGTTAACCCTCCGCAGCCTGTGGCGCAGGAGACTGTTTCTGCACCACAGGTTTTTTCATCTCAAGACATCTCAATCCCCAGGGATGTTGAATTCGGTACCGCAACAGGTCCCAAATTTCTCCATAAAGAGATGCCCGTATACCCGCTTGTGGCAAGAAGGCTGAACAAAGAAGGGAGCGTTGTCTTCAGGCTCACCATTGATAGCGCGGGAAAACTTATAAATATAGAAGTCATGGAAAATGCAGGATACGGTTTCACAGAGGCGGCAAGAGAAGCGGTCCAAAAATCCACATTCATGCCGGCAAAAAGGGATGGCAGGTCGGTCGCTTGCCGTGCACTTTTGCCAATAAGATTTAAGATTGGGAGGGATTTATGATTGAATTTTTCCTGAAGGGCGGTTTTTTGATGTATCCCATTTTGCTCTGTTCCCTTGCCGGACTTGCAGTCTTAATCAATAAATTTTTGCAATACAAAAGGATTTTGAAAGAGATGGACACGCCGTTAAAGGAAATACCGGTTGCTCAACCGACTCTCATGGTTCCTATAGTAAAAGCGCTGGAAAATGGAGCCAATGAAAAGGAACTGTCGATCATTGGAACACGGCAGGTGAGAGAGATTGAAAAAGGCTTGAGTTGGCTGGGATTGATTGCAACAATCGCACCTCTGCTGGGGCTTACCGGTACAGTGACGGGCATGATCAAGGCCTTCATGGTCATAGCGAACACTACCAGTGCAAATCCATCAATGCTTGCCGGAGGTATATGGGAGGCCCTTATTACCACAGCAGCAGGGCTTTTAGTAGCGATTCCTATCCATGTCGGACATCATTATCTTGAAAAACAGGCTGATGACATTGCCTTCATGATGAAAGAGACAACAATGAGCCTTTCCATGAGGGGAAAAAATGGAATTTGAACGGAGAAGACATAATCATGCGCATATGAATATAGCTCCACTGGTAGATGTTGTATTTCTCCTTCTTTTGTTTTTTATGCTCACGTCGCATTTTGTCCAGGAGCCTTCCATAAAAATAAAGCTGCCGGATTCTCAGACGGCCGAAACAACAACAGAAACTGAGCGGACCATCATGGTGACAAAAACCGGTGAGATCTACTTCATGGACAAGCGCGTTGATCTCGAAAACCTCAGGATGGCTATCCAGGAAACCGGGATCAGCAATAAGAGTGAATTTCTGCGCATCAAATCAGATAAGGAGGCAGACGTCGGGCTGCTCGTAAGTGTGATTGATGAAGTGAAACTTGCAGGGGTCACGAATTTCAGCATTGTGACAAAGAGGAGGTGAAGCAATTTCAGAGTTGAGAAATTAGATTTACCATTGAATGAAATCAGGGCAGGGATGACCTTTGGCGGGAACTCCCTGCCCCGGAGGGCAACAGGATAATTAACCATCACCCCGTTTCATTTTATCAGAAGGGGGGTGAAAACAAAAGATTGAAGGAGGGAAATATATGGTTGTCAGGATATTGATTCTGGTTGTTTTATTGCTATTTACTTCAACGGCTTTTGCAGAAAATCAGGAGAAAGATGCAAAGCTTGAAGAGATTATTGTAACTGCTACAAAAACACCTCACACCTTAGAAGATGTGCCTGTTGAAACAACCCTGATAACAAAGGAGGAGATAGAAAATTCCGATGCGAAGAATGTTTCTGAAATTCTGAGGAATATCCCCGGATTTTATATTCAGGGCGAAAATGTCCCAGGCTCATCAGCATGGAGATCGAGCCTGAGGGGTTTTAGCTTTGACAGCGGCTACGGGCTTATCCTCATCAATGGAGAGAGGGTTTTGGGCGGAGCAATGGGGGAATACGGGGTAAGTCTCAACCAGATACCGGTTGACATGATTGAAAGGATAGAGATAGTCAAAGGGCCCGCATCAGTCCTTTATGGAAGCGATGCGATGGCTGGGGTGGTAAACATCATTACGAAACCCGTCCCTGAAACACCGCTTTTCACAGTAAGCGGCGGATACGGATCTTATGACACCTCATCGGCGAATATCGCATATGGACAGAAAATTAATAAATTCGGATTTCTCGTCAGCGCGCAAAGAGAGACTGCTGAAAGAGGCCGTTATGGCGCATCGGAAGACGATTTCAGGGGAGAATATGTACTGACAAAACTATCGTATGATATTTCTGAGAAAGCGCTCCTCTCCCTCGGGATCAACTATGACCATTTACAATGGACATACCAGAACGATGAAAAGCTCAGGTTCAGTCCCGCTTTTGAAATATTGCTCCCGGATACATCTGTCCTGAAAATCAAAGGGTACTGGTACAGGCTGAACATGGACAGTTTTTCCCCTGGATATACCCGCCGTTTTGGTGATATCAGCTATACACAGGCAGAGGTTCAATACACAAAACCTATTGGAAACACTCAACTCGTTACCGCAGGGGGAGAGTATCTTCAGAGAGACATAAATGCAAGTTTTGCAGACAAAAGAGATACTTTTCAGAGTCTCTATCTTCAGGACGAAATAAATCTGAAACCTTTTGATATTGTCATCGGAGGCAGGCTCGATGACAATTCCCTCTACGGCGCTGAATTGAACCCCAAAGCGAGCGTTCTGTGGGAGGCTGCAGCCAATACCCGCATCAGGGCGTCAATCGGCAGAGCATTCAAATCACCAACCATACGTCAGCTTTATGTATCTTTCAAGCACGGCAATTGGTGGAATAAGCCCAATGAGGATTTGGATCCGGAGGTGTCATGGGGCTATTCTGCCGGTATTGAGCATAGAGTGTTCAAAGGGCTGTCTGCGAATCTGAGCGTATTCAGAAATGACGTAAAGGATATCATTGTCGCAGTCGATACATCTGAAGAAATAAACGGCACACCGGTAAGAACCTGGAAGAATGTGAGGAAGGCATGCACTCAGGGAGCGGAATTAGGGATAAAAGCCTCTGTTCTGGATAATCTTCTGGTGAATCTCGGGTATACATACCTCGACACGGAAAATAAGGAGACGGGGAAAGAGCTTCCCTATAACCCGCATCATACTGCGAGCATCGGCATGGATTACGAGCTCAAACCATGGAGAATGTCTTTTCACTGGATCACAAACTACATTTCTGAGGTATATACCGATGAGGCGAACACAAAAAAGATAAAGGACTATTCTCTTTCAAACCTCAGGATCATAAAAGAGATAACGAAAGATATCAGTGTTTCGATGGATGTGGACAATATTTTCGAATCTGATTACGGAGAGCCGGACAAAGAATGGCTTGGCAGGGTGATATTCGGGAAACTAATGATTAAAATCTAAAAAGGAGCAGCTAGTATTATGAGAAAAAACAGACGTAAATTCTCTTTGAAGTATCTTGTTGGTATTTGTTTGTTTCTCTGTCAATTCTCACCTGGCGATGGCTCACGATATAGCGCTCACCTTTAAAGTAGCTGGAGAGCCTAAATAGAGAACACGGAGGGATCAAAGCATGCAAAAGAAAGTTTTTTCAGCCATAGTTCTTGTCTTGCTGTTCACTCAGGCAGCCTTTGCCCATCATCTCTGGATCGAGAAAGAAGGAAATGTATTTAAAGTATTATGGGGCCATCCACCGGAGATAAACCCTTATGACCCTGAAAAGTTGAAAGAGGTAAAGGCGTTTGACAATAAGGGAAAAGAGACAGAAGTAGAAAGAAAAAATGACAAGGAAATGGTTTATATATCATCAAAGGCTGATGATTTCGATGATGATTGTTTCCTTGGAAGGCGGTTATCTTGTCACCACACCTGATGGAAAAAAGAGGCTCACAAAAAGAGAGGCTGCCAAGGCAGGTCTTCAGGTAGTAGACGCAGTTTATTCTTCACAATTTGCCAAGGGTTTGTTTGCCTACAGCAACAGTATCGCAAAGCCTTCAGGATTAAGATTCGAGATTGTGCCACTAAAGAATCCCTATAAATTAAAACCGAACGAGATTCTGCCTGTCAGGATATACTTTGACGGGAAACCGCTTGAAGGAGCAACAGTCGAAGCAGGCAACCACGCGGAGGCGGGCAAGACGGATAAAGAGGGGAATTACAGTCTGAAAGTGCCGGAAAAAGGCATGCAGATTATCCTGGCAAAATACAGGATTCCAACAAAAGATAACCCTGATGCCGATTATTTGTCCTATACTACAGTGCTTACCTTTGAGGTGAAATGATGTCAAGATGTCTTTTGATGGCACTGCTTCTGCTCCTGATGATTTCAGGGGCAGAAGCCCATTCTGTTCACTACCAGGTGGAAAACCGTGGCATCAGCGCAAGGATTTTTTATGCAGAAGATGACCCTGCACGCTATTCTCAGTATGAAATATTCGGGCCCGGTGATACAATCCCTCATCAGAAGGGAAGAACCGACAGGAACGGTTTCGTATCGTTCCTGCCGGACAGGAAAGGGAAATGGGTCATCAAGGTCTACGGAGAATCCGAACACGGTATGCACGGTGCTCAGGTCGTGGTGGATGTCAATGAGGATCTCTTTATGGAGTCTTTCAGGAAGCCTCTTGTTGCAAAGTACACAAAAGCCTTCGTGGGAATCAGTTTTCTCCTGGCACTCTTCGGTTTAGGGGCTCTGCTGAAGTCATGGAAGAGAGGCAATACGGAATAGCAGGTTAAGAAAAACTCATAGCGTATCCGCTGGAAGTGCCATTAATGTTATATTAATTAGAGTCTGTTTATAAAGTGCGATTCCGATAAAAATTCGTCATTCTCGCGAAGGCGGGAATCCAGTATTATCAATGTGTTCTGGAAAGCTTCCGGACCGGTCAAGCCGGAGGATGACAAACCCTGAGTTTTTAAACAGACACTAATTATATGAATACGATTAAAATATTGAGGAGGAAATCTTATATTGATCAAAGAAATCATCAAGAAATCATTCGATGGAACACTTCTTACCCAATCAGAGATTGCTTCATTATTTGAAGTTCCTCTCTTTTCCAAGGAATCAGCGATGATTATCGCAGCTTCCCGGAAAAAAAGTGAAGCAGCGAGCAATGGCCTGGCAGAGGTTCATGCGCAGGTTGGATTGAATATTGCGCCATGTCCCAGGAACTGCGCCTTCTGTGCGTTTGCAGCCAGGAATAAGGTTTTTCAGGAAAAAAAGGAAATTCCGGTCGATGAAGCTATTGAGAAAGCAAGGCAGTTTGAAACTGACGGGGCAAATGCCGTGTTTGTGATGAGCACCGCGGATTACCCTTTTGAAAAATTTGCAGATATTGCCCTTGAGATCAGAAAATCCCTTCGTCCGGAGACGATACTGGTTGCAAATGTCGGTGATTTTACAAAAAAACAGGCCCGAAAGTTAAAAGAAACGGGTTTTTCAGGTGTTTATCATGCGGTTCGGTTAGGGGAAGGAAAAGACACTTCTATACAGGTGGAAACAAGGCTGAAAACATTCAGGAACGCAAGGGAAGCAGGCTTATCTCTGGGCACTTGTGTAGAGCCGGTCGGGAATGAACATAGCGTTGAGGAATTGGTGGAAAAAACCCTTATTACCCGCGATGCAAAACCCGTCTACAGCGGTTCAGCACGACGGATACCCATCCCGAATACAAAAATGGCGAAATACGGTATTGTGAGCGAGGCCAGAATGGCGCATATACTGGCTGTGGTAAGGTTAGCGCTCGGGTATGATATTCCGGGAAATTGTACGCATGAGCCGAATGTTATAGGAGCAGCAGCAGGAGCAAATCTGTTGTGGGCAGAGGCTGGATCCAATCCCCGCGATACAGAGAAAGAAACAGAAGGCAAACGGGGCATGACAGTAAAAGAATGTGTGAAAGTGCTGGAAGAGGCCGAATGGAAGGTACTGCAAGGCCCGTCAAAATTTTATGGAGCATAAATTTTCTCTTTCAATCACGAATCAATAGTATAACTATTCTCTAACCCCTTGTTGCAGCAGGAATGATTCCACAGTTCTTGCTCTTAGATGATTACATGTCTTAGAATAATACAATTGAGGACCATACTATGAAGAGACGAAACTCCAAAAACTCATTGAAAAAATCTGAAAACAACCGGAATAAGAATTCAGGCAGTAATACAGAGCCGAAGCAGGAAAGGATCCTCGTTGTTGACGATGACGAAGCGTTGGTGGAGATTTTACAGAAAGGACTTTCATTGCACGGCTACTCTTGTGAAGCAACGAAGAGAGCTGCATCAGCCCTTGAACTTATAGAAAAAGACTCTTTTGATATCATGATAGCGGATATTATTATGCCTGATATGAACGGCCTTGAACTGACAAAAAGGGTGAAGAGAATCAGACCTGAAATGATCATTGTGGTAATAACAGGACATATCGAAGATTTTCCCTATGATAGGGCAATTGAAGCGGGAGCTTCTGATTTTATAAAGAAGCCTTTTACCATAAAAGAGCTTCTTGCCAGGATACGATATGTGAAGATGCAGGATGAACTGCTCATGAGAGAGCGGGAACTCAAACGGAGAGTACAGGAACTTGAAGAGTTTTATGATATTGCGGTAGGCAGGGAACTGAGAATGATAGAGTTGAAAAAAGAGATAGAGAGCCTGAAGAAAAAATTAGGCGGAAATAAGAAAGCATAGTTTAAACTGCAAAGCAGAGAGCGAGCTAAGAAAATTCTTCAGCTCAATAAACTAAGACAATTCATACGGAAGGCGATAGCCCAAGAATGAGTCCCGAAGGCTTTCGGGATATCTGCCGTATTCATCCGAATGTTTACCTGCAGGTACTGCAGGAGGTTTTGCTGCAGGATGTGCAGGAGGCTGATGCAGCGGTTCCGGCCATAGGTCTTTCAGTCCCGGCAGAACAAAACACCGAAAACTTCTTTCTCACATCCTTTGAACTGCATTTCGGACAGGTGATTTCCTGGTTGCCGAAGACGAGTTTTTCAAAAGCTTCGTTGCAAGAACAGCATTGATATTCAAAAATCGGCATTGATAACTCCTGTAATCATTAGATTGAAGGGGCTAGTGTACTGTCCCTTCAAGAGCTAAACATTTATTGTCACCCTGAACTTGTTTCAGGGTCTTTCCTCATAGCAAAAGCGAGATTCTGAATCAGTTAGGAATGACAAGTCATTCATGGGACACCACTCATCACTGCTCACGGTTTTTTCGGCACCTTCTCCCAGTCCTTCAGGAATTTTTCGATCCCGATATCCGTGAGGGGATGCCGTGACAATTGTAGTATAACAGAATAGGGGATTGTGGCGATATGCGCCCCCATTCTTGCCGCTTCGACGACGTGGAGGGGATTCCGGATGCTTGCTACGATTACCTCTGTTTCATACAGGTAATTTTCGAATATCATGAGAATATCTCCGACGAGGTCCATCCCTGTATGACTGATATCGTCAAGCCTCCCCACGAAAGGACTTACGTATGTGGCACCCGCCTTTGCGGCAAGAAGCGCCTGGCTCGGGGAGAAGACAAGGGTCACATTTGTTTTGATGCCCATACCCGACAATTTTTTGACTGCTTTGAGCCCTTCTGCGGTCATGGGAATCTTTACCACAATATTTTCATGTATCTTCGAGAGGGAAACAGCCTCCTGAATCATCTCCTCCGCCGTCATACTCACGGCTTCGGCACTCACGGGGCCGTCAACGATGCTGCAGATTTCCCTGAGCAACGGCACAGGGTCCTTTCCCTCCTTTGCGATGAGCGAGGGATTTGTCGTTACCCCGTCTATCACACCAAGATCATGCGCTTTCCGGATTTCTTCGCTATTGGCAGTGTCGATAAAGAATTTCATCATACCTCCTCTTCCTCAGTGATAAAGATATTCAGAAATTTATTATACTAGATAGTAAAATTTCCTGAGCAGAAAAAAGAAAAGAAAGAAACGAAACTATCAGCTTTCAATAATTTCAGGTACAATTGGTATAACTATAAAACAAGGCGAAGGAACAAAGGTTTATGTTATTAATCCTCAAAGATACTAAAAGTTGCATAAGATCTTTTTTTGTCATTCCCCGACTTGATCGGGGAATCCAGTATCGAAAGTTATCGGAAAAAGAACTGGATTATCCGGTCAAGCCGGATAATGACGACCTTTGGAACAGGGTTCGTAATGAATAAAATCTGGGAGAACATCTTTAAATTCCGCCGGAAGGCATCTGATGAGATAGACGCGATTCTCCTTAAGATACCGGTGTTCCAGGACCTCAATAATCGAGAACTGCAAAAAATAAAACGGATCCTTCATCAGAGGGAATACCGGAGCAACGAGATAATCTTCAAAGAGGGTGATATCGGGCTCGGCATGTATATTATTCTTGGGGGAGAGGTCCGGATTGTCTGCGGACCGGACAACCATGTGCTGGCCGAACTCTGCGGAGGAGATTTTTTCGGAGAGTTGTCGCTCCTCGATGACGCGCCGAGAAGCGCGGCTGCTGTTGCGAAATCCGCCTGTGTTACGCTCTGTTTTTTCAAGCCCGAAATGATTGATCTCATCAGCCGCGACCCGCAACTCGGCTGTAAAATATTATTCAGGCTCGCATGGGTTATCGGGGAGCGATTGAAGAGCACCAATGAACAACTGAAGGAAATAAGTTGCCTGAGGCAGCAGGACCCGATATCTGCATGAGAATATCCGGGGGCAGCAGCGCCAGCCATCTCAAAATTGTGCTTATCCTGATTACCATAGCGGGATTTATTGCGTTTCTCACTTATATACCCGATATCGTGAAACTGGTAATCATCTCTATTCTGCTCGCATATATTTTGGCCCCCTTTGCCAATTTCCTCGAATCCCGGGGCATGAGCCGCCCGACTGCAACCATTCTGATATTTATTGCCATTGTTTTTGCTGTGAGTTTTGCATACATGAGCATATTGCCTCTGTTTGCAGCACAGATAAGCGGTCTCCAGACGGGCTTTAATCCTGAGCGAGCGGGTTTTGTGATTTCCCGGTTTGAAGACTTTCTGATGCCGTATCTCTCGTTCCTCGGAATTAAAGAGCTGAATCTTCTGGGGAGAATACAGACGGTTATGGCAGGCGCCGGCGACTGGGTTTTTAATCATGTCCTTGATGCAGCGTCCCTTGTCACCAGCTTGATTCTGATACCCTTTATCGTTTTTTTTCTTTTAAAGGACGGGAGGGAGTTTAAAAGGTCTTTTGTCAGTCTGGTTCCAAACCGCTATTTCGAGTTCACCCTCTATCTGTTCCATAAATTGAACGCCCAGGTCGGAAATTATCTCCGCGGCCAGTTGATTGACGCTACGATAGTAGGTACTATGGCAGTATTTGCCCTGTGGGTAATCGGCGTGAAATACTTCTTCCTTATAGGGATCTTTGCCGGACTGGCGAATCTTATCCCGTATTTCGGTCCGATCGCCGGTGCGGTGCTTGCGCTTATTGTTTCGATCCTGCAGACAGGCAGCCTTGACAGGGCATTTTATGTGATCCTTGCGTTCACGATCATAAAATTGCTTGACGATGTCATCGTCCAGCCGGTTGTTGTCGCGAAAAGTGTTCATATGCACCCTCTTACCGTATTGCTTGCAGTGCTGATCGGCGGCAGATTGTTCGGAATCCTCGGGATGCTGTTGTCGGTTCCCCTTGTCGGTTTTCTCAAGGTGGTGGTGCATGAAAGCATTCTCAACTACCGCAGGTACCGCGCCGCATAGACAGGCGCCTCCCGTCTTACTGAATCAATGCTTCTTCGATGACCTCGATAAGATGGAGCACCGGCTTGTTCCTGATATCCTTCGAAAGCTGAAGGATGCAGCCGGGACAGGAAGTCACCAGCACTTCAGCGTGCGCATACTCGTCTGCACACTTAGCAAGAAGGCTCCGGGAAAGCTCCCTGTTCGAAAAACAGAACATGCCCGCAAAACCGCAACAGAGCTCTTCTCTGGAATCTAAAAGATCGATGCCCAGGATGCGGAGGATTTCTCTCGGTTCCTTTGTTATTCCCAGGCCATATTTCAGGTGACAGGGATCATGATATCCTGCCGGTTTGGGGAATGAAGTGAGTTTGGAAAACTGTGCAGAGTCCAGCTTATCGACAAAGAAAGTTGAAATATCGGAAGCTTTTTCTATCCCTTCCCCAATCATTTTTGGATAATCCGATTTTAATGCATGGGTGCAGGTCGGACAGAGGCATACCACTGATTCGACGTGCAGTCTGCTGAACGCATCAAGATTCTTTTTTGCAAGTCGTTTCGCCTCTTTTTCCAGGCCGAGTGTTCGGAGGGGGACTCCGCAGCATATCTCGCCCGCAGGAAGGACTACCTCATATCCGAGGCCGTGCAATACATTGATGAGGGCTTCTCCCAAATGGGGATAGAGAAAATTCACGGTGCATCCGGTAAAGACCGCAACCCGCCCCCTCTTTTTTTTAACTGTGACCACCTGAACGTTTTCCTTCAAATGGTGTTCAGGCAAATTGAACTGAAGCGGGAGGAGATTTTTTTTCCGCAGATAAGGGAGCATGAAGTTCTGGCCCATTTTCATTAGTTGAAAAGTTAATTTCGGATTCCGGATAAATGCAGAGAGAAAGAGCCGCAGATACTGCCGCCTTCTGTCGGTTTTCCTGAGAATATTTCTCCCCCGGTACATAACTTCATTGATGTCTACCCCGAGAGGGCAGAGGCCTGAGCAGGCGCCACAGAGCGTGCAGCTGAAAATACGGTCATTCAGCAGAGAAGAAGGCTGCAAAAGCCCTGTGGCAAGGCCCCGGAGGAGTGCAAGCCTTCCCCTCGCGCCCATTGATTCGGTAGCGTCTTCATCATAGGTAAAACACGAGGCCTTACAGGTTCCGCAACGGACACATTTTGAGAGTTCCTGGAGATAGCGCTCGGGTTCCATTAATCCTTTTTCCTGTCTAATGCTCTATTCAAACTCCCGGTCCGGTAGCCGTCAAGGTCGAGGGAGACAAAGATATATCCTAAAGATTTCAGTGTTTCAGAAATGATCTTCCTCTTTTCTGTATTCAGCAGAAGCTCCATTTCCTCCTCCCCGACTTCGATCCGGGCAGTCCCGTCATGGTCTCTTACCCGTATCTGCCGGAATCCCAAAGATCCAAGGAAGTCCTCTGCCTTTGCGACCCTTTGGATGGCTTCTCCGGTAATTTTCTGACCGTAGGGAAACCGTGTGGCAAGGCATGGCGATGAAGGTTTGTCCCATGTGCTGAGGCCGAGCTGACGGGAACATTCTCTTATGTCGCGCTTCGAAAATTCAGCTTCCTCAAGGGGGCTTCTGACCCTGTGCTTGTGGGCGGCCTGTTTCCCGGGCCTGTAGTCCGAAGCATCATCACTGTTGCTTCCATCCATGACGAACCTGTATCCCTCTGCATTCGCTATGTCCTTCAGTGTCCTGAACAAGGAGTCTTTACAGAGGAAACACCTCTCAGGGGTGTTCTCGGCAAATTGATTCAGCGAAAGTTCGTCTGTCTCGATGAGTCGGTGTTCCAGTCCGAGTTGCTTCGCCATTTTCTGTGCGGCAAGGATGTTTTCCCGGGGAAAAATATCCGACACCGCGGTTACCGCCAGGGATTTGATGCCGCACAGCTGAGCAGTTTTGAGGAGGAAGGTGCTGTCAACCCCTCCGGAATACGCGAGTACGGCGCTTTCCATGTCCTTGAGAATTTGTGAGAGGCGGTCTAACTTTTTCATAGGCATTGCGTGCAGTGCTTTCGAGGCAGACTCGCTACGGGGGAGACAGTTTATAATACAGTAACCTCATAATTTTCCTGGTGAAGATTCCGGCTCTCTCTTATGGTTACCTTTACATTATATTTATGTTCGATATCTTCGATCCCTGCGCGTTCTTCATCCGAGAGAAGTTCTGCCACTGAGGGGTGGGCGGTTACAATGATCCTGTCACTTCCGTGTTTTGCAAGTCTCGTGACCTTTCGGAATATTTCATAACAGAGGGTCCGGGGTGATTTCACAAACCCTTTCCCTTCACAATACGGGCAGGTCTCGCAGAGTGTTCTCCCAAGGCTTTCTCTGACCCGTTTCCGGGTCATCTGGATGAGTCCGAGTTCGGAGATATGGGATATGGTGTTCTTCGCACGGTCCTTCTTCATCGCTTCAACAAACGCATTGAATACCCTGTCCCGGTTTTCATACTTTTCCATATCAATGAAGTCGACGATGATGATGCCTCCAAGGTTCCGGAGACGGATCTGATAGGCTATCTCCTTCACGGCTTCAAGGTTCGTCTTGAGTATGGTGTCCTCCAGTTCTTCTTTTCCTACGAACTTGCCGGTATTCACATCGATGACGGTCATTGCTTCTGTCTGGTCAATCACGATATACCCGCCTGATTTTAACCAGACTTTTCTCCCGAGAGCCCTTGAAATATCAAATTCGATTCCGTAGGCATCGAATACCGGCTCGGTCCCTTCGTACAGGTCAATATTTCCGAGGAGTTTCTCAAAATAGGTTTTGACAAAATCCTTAATCCTCTCATATTCATCAGGTGAATCCACAACGAGACTCTTGACGTCCTGCACCATAAGGTCTCTCACGCTTCTGAAGACGAGATCGAGGTCGCTGTACAAGAGTGAAGGGGCTGAAACCCTCTCCTTTTTCCCCTGGATGTTTTGCCAGAGGAGATAGAGGAATTCCAGATCTTTTTTCAGGTCCTCTTCAGCAGAGCCTTCACATGCTGTTCTGATGATTAACCCGTATCCGTTTGGTTTTATCTCTTCTACGATAGTCCGCAATCTCGTTCTCTCGGTCTCGTCGGGTATCCTTCTTGAAATCCCTATGTGCTCAACATTCGGCATCAGTACGAGATATCTTCCGGGAAGCGTCACATATGAAGTGACCCGCGCGCCTTTGCTCCCGATCGGATCTTTGGATACCTGCACAAGGATCTCCTGTCCCTCCTGTATCAAGTCTTCGATGGTGAGGTCGGGCCTTCCCCTTTTCGAGACCAGCTCAATTGAGTTTACCTTCTCTTCTTCTTCAAGGAACGGCGCAAATTCTTCGAGGCCTGCATGAATATCGGTTACATAAAGAAACGCGGCCTTATCAAGTCCGATATCCACAAAGGCTGACTGCATTCCCGGAAGTATTTTTACCACTTTTCCTTTATAAATGTTCCCGACGAGGCTCGCGTCCCGCTTTCTCTCGACATAGAACTCAACCACCTGGCCGCCTTCAAGAAGGCCGACCCTGATCTCGTCACGGGTTACATTAATGAGTATCTCGCTGTCCATGGTTACATTTTACATTGTACGAGCGGTATTTTGTATGTATTGAAAGGTTTTACCCAACTTCCCTTCCAGCCGAAGAGGGAGGTCCTTGTAATATCAAGCCGTTCCATCGGTTCAGAGAAGATCAGAGGGAGAATCTCCCCGAGCCTTACCTTGATGTCCCCCTGGTCAACCAGCACTAATTGTACTGTATCACTATCGATGATCAGGGCGTCTTCGACCATACTCCTCACATTTATATCATATTTTACTCTATTTATCAGTATCTCTTTTTTGGAGAGGAAGGCATGAATCTGAGAGATATCTCCCCCTGTTATCCGGTATTCATACCGGGAGATGAAACTGCTCAGGGATTCAGTATTCCCTGATATGGCAGACATTGCGGTAATGGATATTCCGTCAGGGAGCATACTGTTCAAGGTTTCCCGGTTTTTCTCAAGATCGAAGGGCGGCAATACTTCCATATCGAAATACTCTCGTAAGCCCGCGACACCGACGCCAAGCGGAGGGCCGAATGCCATTTTCGGAGTCGGATGAAATCCCTGTGTGTATTCCAGGGCAACCCCGGCCCTTCGCATTGCCCGATGAAAAGCCGTCATGATTTCAAGATGGGAGAGGTGGCGCAATACACCGGTCTTGGAGAATTCAACCCGTATCCTCACCGATTTAAACCGGGGAAGCAGGGAAGGAGAGAAGCTGAGAGGATAAGCGACGTCTGATGCATTGTCTCTATTTGCGCTTTCACGACTTCTGAACTTTTCATCGCATTGTAACCCGCAGTTATGACAGTGCTTTCTGCAGTCGCTCGTAAAGTCAGCGGACAAAGCCTTCTCAAATTCTTTCCAGAGAAATTCTTTCTCAACCCCTGTGTTTATGTGGTCCCAGGGCAGTGTGTCATGCTGCTGGTATACCTTCTGAGCATATGACGCTGCGTCAATGCCGGTAGTTTCCATCGCTTTTTTCCATCTGCCGGAATCGAACATCTCGGTCCATCCGTCGAGACGGCATCCGAGAGACCAGGCCTTCTCGACAAGCAGCGACAGGTTCTGGTCCCCCCGTGCAAAAGCTGCCTCCAGGAGGCTCATATCAACGTCATGCCCTTTGATATTTACTCCCCTGCGTTTCAGCCGTTCTCTCACAAAATCCTTTTTTCTCTGAAGTTCATGCGGCAGGTTTTGACCATACCATTGGAACGGGGTATGGGCCTTGGGGACAAAAGGGGAGACCCCGACAGTGATATGAACAAATTTTTTTACGTACTGTTTGGCAATTTTCAGCGCTTTTAACGCCATACCGGGTATTGCATCGATATCTTCGTCTGTCTCGGTCGGAAGCCCGACCATAAAATAGAGCTTGAGGTTCTGCCAGCCTTCTTCGAAGAGTGTCCTCAGTGCCTGCTCGTATTCCTCGTCTGAGAAATCTTTATTGATAACCCTTCTCAACCTGTCTGTCCCTGCCTCCGGCGCTATGGTGAAACCGGTTTTCCTGACGGTTTTAATCTCCTTCAGGACCTCATGGCTGACAGCCGCTATACGGATAGAAGGCAGCGAAATGGCAATTTTCTGATTTCCGAACCTCCTGTTGCATTCTTTCAGTACCGCAGGGAGACAGCTATAGTCTCCTGCGCTGAGAGAAGTAAAGGCAACTTCTTCATAGCCGGTATTTTTCAGGGCGCTTTCTGTGAGAGATATAACCTTTTCAGGGCTTCTTTCCCTTACAGGCCGGTAGATCATCCCCGCCTGACAGAACCTGCACCCCATGGAACAGCCCCTGGAAACCTCAATGTTTATCCTGTCATGGATTATTGGAGCGTAGGGAACGAGAGGCCGGTCGGGATAAGGCGCATCGTCAAGTGATGCAAGTATGCGCCTTCTGATTCTCTTTGCTCCTTTTTCCTCCTCGGCATCGTGAATGATGGGCACATAGATCCCCTCGATCAGGGACAATGCCTTGAGGAGCGATTCTTTCCTCATGTCACCGTCTTTTTTCCATTCATGATAAGTATGCAGAATGTCTGCGATTGCTTCTTCACCGTCGCCTATCAGAAACGCGTCGATAAACGGCAGCATGGGCATCGGGTTCACCGTACATGGCCCGCCCGCAATGATCAGGGGGAAGGAGCTGCCTGGCGAATCAAGGCGGTCCGCGGTCCTGAGCGGAATTTTCCCGAGAGAGAGCATATTGAGAACAGTCGTGTAGGAAAGCTCATACTGCAGGCTGAACCCGACAATATCGAAATCCCGCAGGGGGCGGTTCGTCTCGAGTGAAGACAGGACCACGTCTTTTGATTTCATATATTCCTCGAGGTCAGTCCATGGAGAAAATACCCGCTCTGCCGAGGCGAAGGGTATGTCATTGATTATCTTATAGAGAATACGGAGGCCGAGATGAGACATGCCGATCTCATAGACGTCAGGGAACGCAAGAGCGACCTTTACCGGCGTCTCTCCTTTATGAACAGCGTTTATCTCCCTGTTAATGTATCTGCTTGGTTTTTGAAAAAAAGACAGGTTCACTGAATAAGCATACCATCAGGAAAGCCCAATTATCAAGGCTTTATCAACTGCCGGGCGCCTTAGCCGCCGGTCATCTGTCCGCGTCTGGAGCTTACATCATTATTATACGGCAGCGGGCTCGCCATCGTTCAAACAGTCTTTACAGGACATAGCTTGTGGAGGGCGACTGGGGAAAAATCTGGATTCTCATAATACACAAGAAGGGCGGCCTTATACAATAGCCTTAAGCATAGGCATTTCATATTATGATCCACAAAATCCCTGCACCATCGAACAATTGCTTGCGGAAGCGGATAGAAACATGTACGAGCAGAAACGCGAAAAACAGGAAAACGAGATTCCATAAAACAGCTTCAGAGAGTCGGACAAGTCCTTCCTGAAACAAGCATTTGAGTCGTGTGATATAATTGCGATGAGTACAAATGAAAATCGAAACGATCAGAATAATAGCAGAAAAATAGTGATCTTTACATGGTCTTGGCAAGAAAGGAGGTGTTAGCTCGGTTTCAAGGCGTCTCGAACCACATACTTTAAAGATCAACTGTGATGAAAAATTTAAGGAAGATTGGACATAGAACACCGGACCAAATAAGAGAACACTACGAAATAGCAAAAAATTTGTCCAATAGATTACGAAACGCCTCGAAAGAAGAAAGACACTTTCTTTATTCTGTTCTGTATGACGAAGTACTGCGGCGTGTCCCGCATCATCCACGACTGACCCGAAAATCATCGCCCACAGAAACAAATCGAGACGTTGTTGCGCAGATGAAGTTTCTCAAGGTCTTCTTAAAAGAGGGCGATACCTTTCTGGAAGTTGGATCCGGAGACTGTGCGTTATCATTTGAAGTGAGCAAGTTTGTGAAACAAGTTTTTGCGATTGATGTATGTGACACAATTGGCAAATCGGCAATAAGCCCAGAGAATTTTTCTCTAATGCTATCCAATGGAACAAGTATTCCAATCCCTAATAACAGTGTGAATGTAGCATATAGCCATCAGCTTATGGAACATTTACACCCTGATGATGCTTTGGATCAATTGCGAAACATTTATAGTGCGTTAACTCCTGGCGGCCTTTACATCTGCATAACGCCAAATAGATTAAAAGGGCCCCATGATATTTCTAAGTACTTTGATGAAATTGCAACGTGCTTTCATTTGAAAGAATATATAAATTCAGAATTGAGTTCGCTATTTAGAGATGCAGGATTTTCAAAGATTAGAGTTTATGCCGGTTTGAACGGGAAATATATGAGCTTTTCTGTCATGCTACCAAGCTTATTCGAGAAGTTATTATATGCATTGCCATCGTATTTTAGAAGACCAATAGCGCGCAGTTGGCCGATTAAATCTTTGCTCGGAATTAAATTAGTCGCCATAAAATAACTCCGGTGGACAGCTCCGATAAAACGCTATCCGCTTTCTTCAGGGGATCCGGAATTCTGAATTCCGTTTTCCGAAATTATTCGGTACATTTCCGGCCTTCTGTCCTCGAAAATATTATTCAGTGAAGTAACCGCTTTGTTGCGAGCCAGTGCAGGATCGATATCCAGGCTCAGGAGCGTCTCATCATTGTCTAAAGCCCGGACAAGGATACTGCCGTCAGGTGCGGTGATCTGGCTTTGCCCTATGAATCTGAGCAACGGTCCTTCCTTGCGCGCTTCTTCGCCGATGCGGTTTGCAGTAACCGCATACACCCTGTTTTCACGGCACCGTACCGGCATTGAGTTGGGACAGTGGGGAAGCACGAGGTTCGAAGGGTGTGCCACGACGTCTGCTCCCATCAGGGCAAGGGTTCTCATGGATTCGGGGAAATACCAGTCGAAACAGATCATGATTCCAATATGGCCGATAGAGGTGTCCCATACCTGAAAACCGGTGTCGCCCGGACTGAAAAACAGCTTTTCTTCAAAGAACAGATGGGTTTTTCTGTAGACGCCGATGAAACCGTCGGGCCCGGTCAGGACCGCACTGTTATAAAATCGGTCGCCGGCTTTTTCCGGGAGTCCGGCAACAATATGGAGGTTTTTCTTTTGGGATAACGCAGATAATGCCTGAGTTGTGTGTCCATCGGGTATTTTTTCTGAAAGCCCTGCGACTTCTTCACGTGAGACAAACTGGTATCCTGTCGCAAAAAACTCCGGAAGAACAAGGAGGTCTGCATCGATGTCCCTGACTGCCGAGAGAACCCTTCTGACATTCTCTTCTTTTTTTCCGAAAACCGGATTGTATTGATAAAAACCTACTTTCATAATAAGGTTTTCATCCAGTGACGTCTTTCAGCCAGCTGAGATAGTCTTCAGATCCTTCAACAACCGGCATCGCGATTATCTCCGGGACCGTATAGCTATGGAGTTCTCTGACCCTTTGAGAGAGTTTCGTAAACAGCGATCTTTGAGTCTTTGCAATCATGAGGACTTCTTTCTCATCCTCGGTTTTTCCTTCCCACCTATAAATGGAACGGATATCTTTCACAATATTCACACACCCTGCAAGCCGCTCCCCGACCAGTGTTTTTGCTATGTTCGCCCCTTCATCTTCATTTGATGCAGTGATAAAAACGACTACAGCCTCCATATAGTTCTTCCTCCTGCAGGTTGAACAACACTTCTTAAAAAACCGGACAATGTATTCTTCAAATGCAATGTTCTGCCCTTATGGTAGCATGTTCATTGCCGTACCTCAAGAAGGAGGAATTGAGAAGAGACGGGAGGATGGAATAATAGGCGACTACACTGTTCAGGTTACTGTTTTTTCGCGAGGGTCTTGTAATATTCGATATCAAGGAGCCGTCTCTTGATATTTGTGCCTGCGGAATATCCTCCAAGGGAGCCGTCGGATTCTATGACCCGATGGCAGGGAAGGACGATAGGGAGGGGGTTCTTGCTGAGGGCCTGTCCAACTGCCCTGGAAGCCGCGGGTTTGCCGATCTTTTCGGACAGCCATTTGTACGTCTTTGTCTCGCCATAGGGTATTTCTTTCAGGGCAAGCCAGACGGTTTTTTCAAATTCAGTGCCTTTCGTGAGCAGTATCGGTTGAGTGAAATCCTCTATTCCATTGTCAAAATATTCCCGGAGCTCTTTTTTTATCAGCGGAGGGGGCGCTGCCCCTGCGGATTATTTCAGACAGGCTTTCTGAAAGAGATTCCCCGTAAGTTTTTTTCATGGAAAAGAAGATAGAGGAAGCCTATAGGGCTTTCGAAGATATCATAAAAAGAATCAATACTGCTCGACCTCTTCTCTCTCATACTGCTCCTTTGAGTAGACTTCAACCCTGTCCCCCCCTTTACTGAACGCACGTGCAAGGGCCTTTTCAGCGCATAAGATAAATTCTTCGGTCGGCTGGCCGTCGAGGAAGGTGAGGCCGATGCTCGCAGTGACATGGCCTTTTGGCTGAGAGTCTTCATAAATGAAGGGATAGTTTTTTATGATCGCATTGAACCGGTTCCCCATGGAAAGGGCAGCCGCAATGACGGTATTCGGCAGCAATATGGCGAAGGAGTCCCCTCCGTAGCGTACAACAACGTCTGAACCCCTGATATTTTTCGTAAGGAGTTCAGCGACTTTCTTCAGCGTCATGTTCCCGTAGAATTCTCCATGGCTTTTTGCATACTGATCGAAATAATCGAGATCGAGAAGGAGAAGGTTCAGCGGTATTTTGTACCGTGTCGCCCTTTCCACTTCCTGGGCAAGCCGGATCTGGAAATAACGGTGGCTGAAGACGCCGGTGAGGTCGTCTATGAGACCGGCCCTCCGGGGATAAAGGATCTCCAGTTCCTTGATATGATTGATGAGTTCTTTGGTGTCGAAGGCGTATTTCTGTACGATTCTCTCGATCTTCCCGACAAGGGCGAGCCTGTCTTCTACAGAGAGGTCTCTTTCGGTGAGGATGAAGATCGGGATTTCTTTTGTCGACGGATTTTCCTTGATTTTATTGATCACATCAAAGCCGAGCATGTCAGGCATGGAGAAGTCGAGCAGGATAACGGCTGGCCGCAGTGCCAGTGAGAGTTCTATCCCTCGCTGCCCTGTCGCAGCGGTATAAATGAGAAAACCCTGCGGCTCGAAGATGTGCTTGAAATAGTTGGTGATCTCATCCTCTGATTCTATGATCAAGAGAGAGGACGGCAATACTTTTTTCCCTTTTGCAATGGTCAGTTCCTCGAGTTTCGCAAAAAGGGCTTCTTTATCGAGCGGCTTCAGGAGATAATCGGTTGCGCCGAGTGCAAAAGCCAGGTCTTTGTTGTCAACAATCGAATGGATAATAACCGGAATCGCAGAGGTTACAGGATCACTTTTCAGTTCCTGGAGAACCTCCCAGCCGTCTTTTTTCGGAATGAGAATATCGAGGGTTATGGCAAAGGGCAGGAGTTTTTTTGCTTTCTCAATCGCCTCTTCGCCATTGAATGCGTGAGCAACTTTATATCCTGACTGAGTGAGATGGAGCGTCAGGAGTTCTGCAGTGGAGAGATCGTCCTCAACAACAAGAAGAAGAGGGGCCTCTGCTTTCATCCAGGGGAAATTCAGGCTTACCGCTTCTATATGCTCGGCAGGGACAGCCCCTGCAACCGGGGTCGAAACCGGTATCCAGAACCTAAACGTGCTCCCTTCCCCGAGGTTGCTCTCGACAAGAATAGTGCCTCCATGCAGTTCGACGAGTTTTTTGGTGAGGGCGAGGCCGAGGCCTGCTCCGCCGTATTTCTTCGAGAAGACCGCACTGGCCTGTTCGAATTCGTCAAAAATCCTCTCCTTGTCTTCGGGTCCTATCCCGATCCCGGTGTCCTGAACAGAAATCTGAACACATGCGATGTCCGGAGTTCCGCCGGGAAAACATTTGTCCGGAGTCTTGTCCTCGGATACAGTTAACCTTACCACCCCGCCGTCAGGGGTGAATTTTATGGCATTCGAGAGGAGATTGTACAGGATCTGTTTCATCTTGACTTTATCAGCGGTGACGGTTGCTACTTCTTCTCCCATCGAGACAAAAATCTCGATAAACTTATTTTCGGCGAGCGGTTTCATGACGCCCATAACTTCACTGATTATATCGTCGACTGGAAAGGTCTCATATACCATCTCATATTTGCCTGCCTCGATCTTGGCTATGTCCAGAACATTGTTGATGAGTTCAAGAAGATGTTTCCCTGAGGAATAGATGTTCCTGATATACCGGTCCTGGTTTTCGGTAAGATCACCAAAGGTCCTGTCGAGAAGAATATCGGAGAAGCCGAGGATGGAATTCAGCGGCGTTCTCAATTCATGGCTCATATTCGAAATAAATCTGCCTTTCAGCTGGTTTGCGTATTCAAGTTCCCTATTGATCTTTTCGAGTTCTCCTGTCCGCGCAATGACCTTTTTTTCAAGGTTTTTTCTCAGATCTTCGATTACCCGGTTTTTCTCATTGATAACCTTTTCAAGACCCTTCTCTTCTTCCAGGCTTCGGAACATGAAGACCAGACCGAGAGGAGCGCCTTCAGAGTCATTCATAACGAGTGCGTTCAGTATTGCAGCGATCGTTTTCCCGCCTGCGCCCTGCAGGGTGGCTTGAGCCTCCCTGAGGAGAGAATTGTTATCGAGTTCTTTCTGAATCGATGTCCAGAGACTGTCGGTCATGAGAGATTGTATTGACCGCGCAGTCAACTCATCCACCGGGTATCCGAGCAATTCAACAGCCTGGTTATTGCAGAGACTGATCTGGCCGAAGGTATCGGTTATGAAGACCAGATCTGTCGTGGTTTCTATTAACTTGAGAGTTTCGAGATTCAGGTCCCCGATTTTTTTGATCAGGCTGAATCTGTCAATGCAAATACCTGCCAAAGTGGTAAGGAGACTGAGAGATGCCTGTTGTCTCGCGGAGAACTGGCGCGGTTTAAAGTCATCTATATAGAGGATACCGACAACTTTTTCCCTGAGCACAACAGGACAGGCAAGCAGGGACCGTATTTTTTCACTGATTAAGGCCGGATTGTTTCTCGTAAGATCAACTTTCAGGGTGTCCGGGATTGCAAGGATGTCTGTACTCCGGAGAATTGCATCAGTAAGTCCGCCGGATATGATACCCCATGTTTTATTCTCGGTGAAGCGCCGGCTCAGGCCCTTGGAAGCAATGAGTTTCATTTCGTCATTTTCGCGGATAACCAGACTGCCTGCAGGGGCGTCGGCTATTTCAAGGGCTTTTTCAAGAACGAGCTGCATGAGGTCATTGAGCATTTCGCGTTTGCCCAGTTCTGACATGACCCCGAGAACCGTTTTCTGGTTCTCTATCGTCTTGGCAGCTTCAATCCTCGCCCGTTTCTGTTTTTCGATAATCTCCCATAGGAACCGGGCACCCACGCCTTCAATGACTTCTATTTTATATGCAGAGGCAGAACGTATCTCTTCGCTCAGTTTGGGGTTGCCTGCGACATTGATAACCATTTCCGGACCGGAACCGATGAGTGACTGAATATCCTCAAAAACAGGGATGTTCCACTTTCGTGCAAGAATGACCCCGGGAGAGTCCAGCTTCTTTTCGTAGAGTCCGGTCAGTTCTGTATTTGCATCCCCTCTAAGGAGGGAGATGAGGGCACTGGCGCCTATGTTGCCGCCTGCGATTGCTAATCTAAGCATCTGCCCTGTAACCCTTTGCGGCAAGCGGGGTCATCATGTCGAAGAAATAGCCGATCAGTTCAGAATCCCACTGACCGTAATACCTTTCCTCCTTCATCGTTTCTATGGCGGTTTGCACGGACCTGCGGTCGCGGTAAGGACGCACCGACACCATAGCATCAAAAGAGTCGACGATTGCGAGAATCCGTGCCATAATAGGAATATCGTCCCCAAAGAGCCTGTCAGGGAACCCGCTCCCGTCCCATCGTTCGTGATGATGCCGTATTGCAGGCAGGATTTTCTTCATAGAAACGAGGGGCCTGCACAATTCTTCCCCGAGTATTGTATGGGTTTTGATCATTTCCACTTCCTCTTTTGAGAGGGGACCCGGCTTCCTGAGCAGTGTCTCGCTCAGACATATTTTGCCGATATCGTGGAGAATACCGGCTTTTTTCATCATTTCCTTGTCCTTATCATGAAGGCCGAGGAAGTCGACAAAATCCAGCGCCAGTTTACTGACGCGGGTTGAATGTCCTTTCGTGTAAGGGTCGCGCGCTTCCATGGCTACTGCAAGGGTGAGAATGATATTTTCCGAGTGGTCGAGTTCTTCCTGGAGAGATTTCAATTTCAGGAGAGATTTGGCCTTCAATATCAGTTCCGAATTGTCGAAGGGCTTGCTGATAAAATCATCAGCGCCCGATTCGATCCCCTTGAGCTTGCTGGAACGGTCATTCAGCGCAGTGAGAAGGATTACCGGGAAGAAGAAATTTCCCGATTGTTTTTTAAGCCTTCTGCATAACTCGAAGCCGTCCATCCCGGGCATCATAACATCGAGGACAGCCAGATCAACACGATTTTCTGCAATAAATTCAAGTGCAGCATGTGCGCCGAGGGCTGTATACACCTGCAACCCTTCTCTCATAAACACAGCTTCCAGAAGTTCGAGGTTGGCCCGTACATCATCAACGACAAGAATCGTCGGCGTCTCTTGTTCGACAAGACTTGCAAAGAGAGTCATATAAAAAATTTAACCATCAGAAGGATAATTTGTCAAGAAAATTATTATAAAATGGAGTGTTACAAAAAAAACTTAACCTTGTTCTTAAATAATTATTCTTATTCCGGTATAATAGCAGCAGCATTCATGGTCAAGATTATTAAGAAAAGACCGTTCTGTCCCGTCTTCGAAAAGAACTCTGACGAGACAGATTCCACCCGGCAGTGTTGAGTGCTTTTCTTCTACCACCTCGCCATCGCCCCATGAATGATAGTTGATGTGTCTGACGATATCGCCTAATTTTAAGTAAAGCCGTGGTTTCATATCTACCTGTAAGAAGCATGCGGGGAACATTTGCTCACAGACGAAAAAAACACTCTATTTCAATCAGTTTCGTCAGACCCGCGGTATACTTCTTCGCTGCAGTGTATGAATGCATTATACCTTATCGGACGTAGAATCCGTAAAGGGTATATACGAAGTGTCCCTGTATGGTATATGCTTCCATTCCCCAGTTGTCGGGAATGGGCCAGTAGGGTTCTCCCTCTTTCAGTGCTTTCATCGCGGCATCGTCAAGGCTTTTGTGTCCTGAAGTTCTGACCAGTTCGACCGCACCGAGCCGCCCGTTTTTCTTTATGGTGAACCGTATCACCAGGTCCCCGTATATTCCTTGAGCCGCTGCATCAGGAGGGTAAACCCAGATGCTCTCGATCTTTTCCCTCAGTCTTTTGTTATAGATAAGGAATTTATACTCACTGGTATCGAGTGTGAAAGTTTTGTCTGTTTTTTCAGTTTCTTCTTTGTCTTTCTTTGCGAGGTCGTTAATGACCCCCTTGTCAAATAATTTTTCTCTGAGAGAATGACCTGGCAGGGTTTCCGGTCTCTGAACACCTCTCCTGCCTGGCTGGGCTGCTCTTTGCTCTCCGGGAGGAGGGATCAACGGTTGCGGAGGCGGTAATAGGGTCTGCTTCTCTGCTTTGTCCGGGCTCTCTCCGGCGCCTTTGTCAGGTATTGAGGGTGGAGCGACGGACGAAGGTCTTTGCGGTAAGGGTTTGGCTCTGGGAGCTGAGGGAGCAGAAGGAGCGGAAGGAACAGAGGGAACCGAAGGAGTTGACCGGGGCAGGAATTCATCAGGTGAGACGAGCCGCGCAAAGAATTCATCCCCCGGCTTTGTTTCTTTTAAGGTGTGCAGAAAGAAAACGGCAAGGAGAAAAACAAAGATATGAATTGCAAACGAATAGACGAGAAATCTTCTCAGAGTCAATGCAAAAACTTCCTGAATAACCCTGAATAGCTGAGGAAGGATTCTTTATGGCTGTCTTTCATGAGCCAGAGGCTCCGGGAGGCCAGCTGAATTTCCGGCCTTTTATGCAGGGCAACAAGCCTTTCGGCAGTGGTGTCATCCTTCAGGAAATAAGACCGCAGCTTGTCCATCAGGACGAACCGCTTCTGAAACCTGTGCTTCCACATTTTCTTATAATTGTTCATCTCTCCCTGAAGAATTGCCTGTGCTGCAAGTGCTCCTGACGTCATCGCGTAATATATCCCTTCGTACGTGAGCGGCAGGACTTGTCCGGCAGAATCCCCTGCAAAAAGAACTCTGCCGCTCTGATAGAGCCCGCCATCCCAAAGGGGAATCCTGTATATTTTCCTCAAACCTTCTGCTTTGATCCCTTTTCTTATCTTAAACTTTTCGAACAGGTTTTGTAATTCTCCGGGTGAGAGATGTCCTGTGCCCAGAGAAATTCCTTCATGCGCCGGAAATACCCAGGAATAAGAACCGGGAGCATGGGAAGAGCCGAACCAGAATTCACAGGTCTCATTCTGAACACCCCGGATATATTCGGACAACGCAAAGAGTGCCGCAGGCGGACGGATTCCAAGCGCTTTCCTCACTGGGGAGTTTACCCCGTCTGACGCAATGACATACTCTGCCGTTATCTCGGTTTTTTCATCACCGATCCGGGCTTCTATCCGATAAAGGGTATTGCCGGCAATCGCTCTGAACTCACCCTCAATAACCCGGCTTCCCGCGGCCCCGGCTTGTTCCCGCAATACGGCGTCAAACTCTTCTCTCTGCACAATTGCAAGGCCGCTCTCTCCAAGTCCGATCGTGATATTCTCCCCTGCCGGTGAGATGAGCTTGATGCTCCGGACTTCTTTTTTGATTGTTGTTCTGGGGATGGAAAATTCATGGAAGGCGCTCAGAATTAGCCCGCCGCCGCATGGTTTGGCGAAGGACAAATTCCGTTCGAGCAGAATAACCTCTATTCCATGTGCGGCAAGCACCTTCGCAGCGGTTGCACCGGCAGGTCCCCCGCCGACGACAAGGACTTTAGCCTGCAGCCGCATGGACGAAAGGCGCGTGAAATTTGCCAGCTATTCGAGAGGGGTCTTTCAGTATGGCTCCCTCCACTTTATGCATAGATATCCCTGCGGAAAAGGGGACGGATTGGCCGGACACAACCGGCCAATCCGTCCCCTTACACCTTTGCTTTCAAAAACCCGGTGGAAACGGGCAGTGTATTTTAGCCTTTCTCACCGACGTACTGTTGTTCAGGTAATGGGCAGATATTTTAAAGAAAAAGTCACTCACCGAACCCGATATTGTACCGTCTCTGTTTTCTGCCCAGGACATGGTCTTTTCGTTGTTATTAATAGCAATGATTACATAAATATTATTCGCAACCATGCTTTGAATATCTTCCTCACTCGGGATTGAAAGCCCCTTTGCTGAACCAAACTGTGTGTGAGAATGAAAGTCGCCTATTTTCTGAAGCTTGTCAAATTTCGCAAGTATCGGCTCAATCTTCCTGTGGTTTTTCCGGTTGTACGTTACCGTCCGGTGTTTCCTGTTCGCAGTCTGAATGCTGAATGCGTGCTCGACAATGAAACGGTCTTCGAGCCTGTACCCGAGAAGAAAGCCGAAACATTCCCTCTTGTATACCTCTGCCGAGCTGAGGAGAAGATCGATAAAAGCATTCTCAGAGAGGTATAAGCGCATGCTGCAAGGTCCTAATACTGAGGGAGCCTTACCGTCAATACCGGACATGGGGCATAACGGACAACCTGCGCCGCCGTGCTCCCAAAGAGTATCCTGTCCAGACCTTTTTTCCCGTGAGTGCCCATGATAATCATGTCAACTTTTTTCTCTGCCGCCAGTTTCATGATTTCCTCATGGGGAACTCCGGTGACTACAGAGCGTTCGATATCCTTGAACTCGCTCAGTTCCTGAACCCCAAACCGCTCCAGTTCCTTTTTTGCCCCCTCCTGGATATCTTTATACATCTGGTCGACTGAAACGTGGGGAACATACCAGCCTGAAGCCTTTGCAACGTCGTAAATAATATGGACAACATACAGCTTTGATCCAAACCGCTTTGCCATTTCAACAGCGTACTTCAGCGCCTGAGCTGACCCCTCAGAAAAGTCTGTCGGGAAAAGAATACTTTTAATTTCCATCATCCAACCTCCCTTAGATATTTTGCTGCGTTTTCCGGTGATGTGGGCAGGATAAAGAATCCTGAACCCCATTCAAACCCGCTTGTTCTTGTGAGCCGCGGCATTATTTCTATATGCCAGTGAAAATCCTCACCGAGTGTATGCCAGTGGTTTTTCCTCGGCACCATGTTCGGAGCAGTATGAATAAAGTAATTAAACGGAGGATTATCCAGTGTTTTCCGCAATTTTTTCAGTATCATCATAAATATAAATCCAAGGTCCTCAATCTCTTCTCCGAGTATTTCCTGGAAGGCGCATGAATGCCTTTTGGGGATTATCCAGCATTCGAACGGGAATTTCGCTGCATAGGGACAAAAGGCTGCAAAAAATTTCGATTCAAAGATTACCCGTTCACCAAGCCTGAGCTCTTCATTGATAATATCACAAAAGATACACCGTTCCTTATATGCAAAATATTGTTTTGCATTATCAAGTTCATCCTTTACAAGTTTCGGGATGACCGGAGTAGCCATCAGCAGTGAGTGCGGATGCGAGAAAGTTTCCCCGGCTTCCTTGCCTGAATTTTTATATATTAAAATATAGCGCAGTCGCGAATCCTTTTCAAGATCAGAAATTCGGTTCCTGTACAGGGTAATGATGCGAATCATCTGTGCAAGACCCATGTCCTCGGGTCTCACCGAATGATCAGGTGATTCTACAAGGATTTCATTTGCGCCGACACTGTTCATTTTATCATAGATCCCCAGCCCCCGCCTTCCTAACTCTCCCTCTACCTGAAAAACCGGATTAAAACTCGGGAGGGCGCGTACCCACCACTCCTTTGATCCCGGTTTTTTGATTGAGGTAATTTCATGAGGAGTTTCCTCTTCCCTTCCGGGGCAGAGGATGCAGGATGTCTCAACAGTCTGGGCATATGAGCCGGGATATTCAGACGGACCCATTGAATCCGCGAGGACGGCAATCCATTGACCAAGAAGAATATCTTTTCGCAGTTCATGCATGCGTGTTCCTCGTGTAGAGTATCTTTAACCCGTCGAGGGTAAGATTAGGATGCAGAGAGTGTTTTTTCTTTAAAAACGATGAAATAAGGTCTCCCGTATCCGCCTGTTACAATGACCCTGAAAGGTAATCCGGTCTCCTGTTCGATTTCATTTACGATTCTTTCTACTCCACCGGCTGTTCCGAACAAAAGGCCCGATTGAATGCAGTGCGTGGTATTCGTTCCCAGTGCAGACCGCAGAGGGGTAAGCGGAACCTCTGGCAGCTGAGCGGTTTGCCGGGCCAGCGACTCGTTCATCAACCTGATACCGGGGATGATAGCACCTCCAATAAAATGGGAATCCTTAATAATACTGATTGCAGTGGCTGTGCCAAAATCTGCAACAGCAACAGGCCCGCTGTACAGCTCATGTGCTGCAACGGCATTGGCAATCCTGTCGGAACCGAGCCCTTCCGGTTCCGGTATGTCGAAGGTAAGGCCTGTATCTATTGTGCAGTTTACGATCAAAGGGTCAGCGGGTATCAGCTGTTTCAGGGTTTCCCTGAGGACCATGGTATGGCCCGGTACGACAGAGGATAGTATAACGCCTGCAGAGGTTTTTTCTATATCATTTTCTGACAGAAACGTATCAAAAAGAGACGTGTATTCTTCAACCGTGCGTAAGGGCAAGGTGTCGAGCCTCTGGACGGAGAGTCCTGAATCGGTAAAAAACCCTATATTTATCGATGAGTTGCCAATATCTATCGCGATGAGCATCTATCGTAAAACCGTTAAATCGCCTGAATGGATCTTTTCCACTTCTCCCGATTCCAGCCTGAGAATCAGCCTGCCCTCCCCATCGATGGACTCCGCAAAGCCGAAAAGTCTTCTGTTTCCGATGACTACATTGACCTTTTTCCCAAGAGTTGAAGAAAGTCTTTTCCATTCTTCAAGAAGCATATGTTTTCCCCCATCCTTAAGGATTGCATACCACCGGCCGATTTCATTCAGGGTTTCCGGGATTATCTCTTCCCTTGAAACGGTTGAACCTTTCTCAATTATGACTGATGTCGCTGTTTCTCTGATATCCTCGGGCAACTGATCACGCCCGCTGTTTACATTGATTCCTATTCCAACGACCGCATGGGTTATTCTCTTATCCTTAAGTTTCAATTCTGTAAGAATTCCGCCGATTTTTTTGTCGGAAACAATAAGGTCATTCGGCCATTTAATAGTTACCTTGAGGCCTGCGGTCTTTCTGATCGCTGTTGCGCAGGCGACCGCGCTCATTATGGTTATCAGCGTCACCTCTAAAGGCTCAATCTGGGGTTTGAGGAGGATGCTCATGTAAATATTTTTTTCAGGGGGTGACCACCAGGTTCTGCCGAGCCTCCCTTTTCCGCTTTTCTGGCTGTCGGCAATAATCACCAAACCTTCGGCAGACGTGTCAGCAAGGCCTAAGGCAAGGGTGTTGGTTGAGCCGGTATTCCGGTAAAACAGTATTTCTTTCCCTATCTCCCCACGGACCTTCTCTTTAATCGCTTCACAGTTCAACCCTGTTCTTCTTTCAATATCACCACCTCGACCTTGTCTTTCAACCCCTCGGCGAATTTCTTCGCATCCTCGGGAGAGCCCACAATGGAGGCGTAATGCATGGGAATTGCGATCTTTGGTTTTATGTCGAGGGCCGCCTGGATTGCTTCCTCAGCCGTCATTACATAAGTGCCGGATACAGGAAGAAGCGCGATATCTGCGTGAAAGGTTTTCATCTCCGGGATATAATCGGTGTCCCCTGCGAGGTAAACCCGCTGACCCTTCACGGTGAAGATATAGCCGACCCACCCTCTCTCTTTCGTATGGAACTGCTTATTGGTGTTATAGGAAGGCACAACCTCAATTGCTACCCCTGCAACGGTCAGTGTATCGCCGGGTTTCACGATTTTTACTCTGCCGGTCAGTTTCTCAGCGCAATCGGCGGGCGCCACAACCTCAGTATCCGGCCCCTGTATCATCTTTACATCATCGGGCGAGCAGTGATCAAAATGTTCATGGGTGATCAGAATAAGATCAGCAGTATCCTTCTTTTTAATCTTGAAGGGGTCAGTATAAATCACCTTTTCCCCCACTATTTTGAAGGTGTCATGTCCAAGCCAGTGGATGTTTTTTACCATAGTTTCAGCCCCCTTTCCCTCTGCCATGACTGATCGGGGCAGGAGTTAAATAAGAAAGAAAAGCAGCACGAGAAAGCTCCGCATTTCTGCCCCTTTACAAAGAATTATATCACAAATAACTGGTATAATAATGAGGCGTTGCCCCTTAGGAATACCCCATGGCTTTCCATGGAATGAAGAAGTGAAAAACACTTCAGCTTGTGCACAGGGTTCAATTCCCCTTGTGCAATTCCCGCGGGGGTTACCACTGTGATGCGATGGGGAAAGTCATAACCATAGTCAATCAAAAAGGGGGGGTCGGGAAGACAACGACCACGATCAACCTTGCCGCATCGCTTGCCCTTGCTGAAAAAGACATTCTCGTCATCGATACCGATCCGCAGGGAAATTCCACCTCAGGACTCGGCATAGCGAGGGAAACTCTCGAAAAAAGCCTCTACGATGTCTATTCCGGCAACTGTGCTATCAATGAAGCCATAATGATGACTGCAGTAGACCATCTCACTGTGATACCGTCCACAATAGACCTGCTCGGCGTTGAGGTCGAGCTTGTAAGTAAAGAGGGGCGGGAATATCTCCTCTCAAGGGCTTTAGATGCCGTCAGAGACCGGTATCGGTACATTTTCATCGATTGTCCTCCCTCTCTGGGGCTGCTTACGTTAAACGCACTGGTCGCTGCTGACTCGGTCATCGTTCCCGTGCAATGTGAATATTATTCCCTTGAGGGGCTCGGTCTCCTGACAAAGACCTTGCGCCTGGTGAGAGGCTCTTTTAACCCCGGACTCGATATTGAAGGAATTCTCCTCACCATGTATGATGCAAGAAATAACCTTGCGCATGAAGTTGCAGGGGAGGTGAGGAAACATTTCGGGGACAAGGTTTATACTACAGTCATCCCGAGAAATGTTTCCCTTGGAGAAGCTCCCAGCTATGGGAAACCGGTGATTTTTTATGATATCCGATCGAAAGGCGCACAGAGCTATCTTGCCCTTGCAAAGGAGATACTGAATGAAAACGGCGCTCGGTAAAGGGCTTGATGCCCTTATTCCTGAAAAAGGGGAAGAGGTCATTCATCTCGATCTGACCAGAATATTCCCGGGAGAACAACAGCCGAGAAAGACCTTCAGGGACGATTCTCTGAATGACCTGGCTGTCTCTATCAGAGAAAGAGGAGTACTTCAGCCGATTATTGTTTCCAGGGTTGGTGACGGGACGTTCAGACTTATCACCGGCGAGCGCAGATGGAGGGCCGCAGGGATTGCCGGACTGAAAAAGATACCGGCGTTAGTAAAAAATGTGGCGTCAAAAGATTCTCTTGAGATAGCGCTTATAGAAAACATTCAAAGGGAAGATCTCAACCCGATTGAAGCTGCCGATGCATTCAACAGGCTTATCACCGAATTTAACCTGAAGCAGGAAGAAGTTTCTGACAAGGTAGGAAAAGACAGAACCACGATTGCCAATTACCTGAGGCTTTTGAAACTGCCTGAAGAGGTCAAATCTCTTCTCTATAACGGTTCTCTCACTATGGGTCATGCAAAGGCCATTCTTGCAATAGAAGGAAAGGCTAATCAGATAGATGCTGCAAGAAAGATAGTCAAGCGGGGGCTCAGCGTGAGAGAAGCCGAATCGCTCTCAAAAAAAGTTCCCAGGCCCCAAAAGACCCGCGTTGCTCAGGACCCCCAGATTTCGTCTCTTGAGGAGAAATTGAAAAGGGGCCTCGGCACAAAGGTGAGGATACTTAATCATGGCAAGAAGGGAAAGATAGAGATAGAGTACTATTCCCTTGAGGAACTCGACAGGTTATTGGAGATTCTGCTCGGATAAATGAGTTCAATCATGCTTCTGTTGTGCACACAGGAAAACGAAGGAGGAGTACATGCAGGAAAACCCTGAACTATATGATGTTCTTATCATAGGCGGAGGACCTGCGGGCCTTACTGCCGGTCAGTATGCATCAAGGGCCAAATTAAAGACGATTATCCTCGATAAATCACCAACAGCCGGCGCGCTTGCCTATTCAAGCAAGATAGAAAACTATCCGGGGCTTACCCATCCGCTGTCCGGAAAAGAATTGCTTGATATCATGAGAAATCAGGCCACGGGATTCGGAGCTGAGTATGTAGAAACTCAGGTTGTGGGAGTGAATGTCGCAGAGGATAGAAAGGAAGTTATTACCATGGACAGGGCATACAGCGGAAAAACATTGATAATCGCTACCGGTTCCATGGGCAGAAAACCGACGATTCAAGGCGAAGGAGAGTTCCTCGGAAAAGGAGTGAGCTATTGTGCTATTTGCGATGCAGCTTTTTATCGGGGATTGAAAGTGTGTGTGATTGGAAATTCTGAAGAGGCGGTAAAAGAAGCAAAGGTGCTTACACGATTTGCCGAGACAGTGTATCTTATTTCCCCTACCCCAAAGATTCATGCTGACGAGGCTTCACTGGATGAGCCGGGATTGAAAGTATTGTTGGGATATACCGTGACTTCCATTGAAGGGAGCGGGCTTGTTGAAAGGATAAAAATGCGCGGTCCTGAAAATAAAGAGACGGATCTTGAGCTCGCCGGGGTCTTCGTATATCTGCACGGGAATAAACCTGTGGTGGATTTTCTTTTTGGAGCCGTTGAAACGCAGGAGGATGGATGCATTCCCGTAAATTCCATGACGGAGACTTCGATTCCCGGAGTTTTTGCAGCAGGCGATGTCACCTGTACAGAGGTGAGGCAGGTAGTGGTGGCTGCGTCGCAGGGTTGTCTCGCTGCGCTCTCGGCAGAGAAGTATATTTTTAAGAGAAAGAAATTAAAGAGCGACTGGGCAAAATAATTGCTACTTTGCTTTGCTCAGAAGGGCAGCTAATTCCGCTGCGTTCTTCGGGGCGTACCCGAGGACATCGTTATTGAAATACACAAAGACATCCCGCTTTTTTTTCAGATGGGCCCTTATGAATTTCGCATCTTCCCTGAGGGATTCGGGAGGATAGTCTGTTGCATAACTCCCTTCCTGGCCGTGTTTCCTCATATAAATGAAATCAGACGTTACGGGAAGTTTCCTGAGAAACTCCGGGTGGTCTGCAATACAGAGTCCTGCGTTCTCCTTTTCGAGCAGAGTATAAACTTTTTTATTCATCCATGTCTTGTTCCTGAATTCAAAGGCGTTCCTCGTGTTGTACGGTTTCAGTATCTCGAGGAATTCCTGCATACGGTTCAGGTCGGCATTGAAGGTCGGAGGGAGTTGCCAGAGGATAATTCCCAGCTTTTCTTTCAGAACAGCAGCCCTTGAAAAAAATGCCTCAATAGGTTCTGAACAGTCTTTCAGTTTCTTTACATGGGTGATGAACCTGCTTGCCTTCAGGGAGAAGACGAAATCGTCGGGTGTTGCGGCATACCACTTGGCGAAAGTTTCCCTTTCCGGAAGACGATAAAAGGTAACGTTCAGCTCGACCGTGGAAAAGCGTCTGCAGTAATATTCAATCCAATGGTTTTTTGAGAGGTCTTCGGGATAGAAACTCCCCCTCCAATGATCATAGAGAAAACCGCTGCACCCAATCCTTAAGTAGGCCACTGTATACTATTATATCATAAGAAAGAGGCAAGCGGGGGTGTTACCTCATAATCCTGATAACCCCTTCGAGTTGGGCGATTTTTTGTGTGAGCGCAGCAAGCTGCTTCTTGTCCCTGACATCGAGGATGAAGGTGATATGAGCTTTTTTATCTTCTGTAGTGCTTGCTTTCAGCTGGCTGATATTCACTTCCACCGACGATATGAGAGCGCTGAGGCTCGCAATCATGCCGGGCTTGTCAACAGTTTCAAGGAATAACTTTACCGGTGTGGTAATGTCGCCCTCTACCTTCCAGTCAACATCAACAATCCGGGCGTCATCGACCGCTGTTTTATCCAGATTCGGACAGTCCTTGCGATGGATCGTAACGCCCCTTCCCCGTGTTACAAATCCGACCAGCGGATCTCCCGGTATCGGAAAGCAGCATTTGGCGGTATGATACAACACGTTGTCCACTCCTTTTATGGTGATCCCTTTATGCTCTTTCGGCGGTTTTGCCGTCTTTGGGACAGGGATCTCCTCAACCGGTTTTTCCGGCAACAATTTATTGACAAATTGATGCGCAGACAATTTGCCGTGACCAATAACTGCATGGAGATCTTCCAGCGCCTCGATATTGAAAGATTTCAGGGCCTTTTCCATCTCCTCCGATTTCAGCACTGACTGGCCGAGATCATGTCTTCTCAGTTCACTTTCAAGCAGTTTCTGCCCGAGTTCGATGCTCTGTTTCCGTTCTTCCGCTTTAATCCATTGTTTAATCCTGTTTTTTGCCCGCTGTGTGACGACGAATTTCAGCCAGTCCCTGCTGGGGCTCTGCGCAGGTGATGTCATAATCTCTACCGTATCGCCATTCCTCAAAGTGTATCTCAGGGGCACGATCTTCCCATTGACCTTGGCGCCGACGCAACGATTGCCTACCTGGGTATGCACGCCGTACGCAAAATCTACAGGGGTTGAACCCAAAGGCATTTCCTTTATTTCACCCATAGGGGTAAAAATATAGATAACATCGGGGACAACCTCGCCTTTGACCGCGTCCAGGAAATCTTTTGCATCCTTCAGCTCTTTCTGGGCCTGCATCAGCTCCCTGAACCATGAAATATAGCGGTCGCTTTTTTCATCAATCCTGTTTTTTTCCTTGTATTTCCAGTGAGAAGCAATACCATGCTCTGCAACCATATGCATTTCCAGGGTCCTTATCTGAAACTCTACCCGTTCACCCTTTGGTCCTATGATAGTCGTATGGAGGGACTGATACATATTCGATTTTGGCACGCCGATATAGTCTTTAAACCTGCCAGGCACAGGAGACCAAAGAGAGTGGATAAGGCCGAGGATTGCGTAACAGTTTGCTTTTGTGTCCGTGATTATCCTTAAACCGAGAACGTCGTGGACCTCTTCAAAGGTAATTCTCTGCGCCAGCATTTTCTGGTAGATTCCATAGTAATGTTTTATCCTCCATGAAACATCCCCGGGAATATGCTCTTCCTCCAGTTTGCGCCTGAATATTTCTGTCACATCCCGCAGGTATGCTTCCTGTTCTTCTTTTCTCGTGGCGACTTTTCTCTCGAGGTCATTATAAAGATCGGGCATGAGAGCCTTGAAACTGAGATCCTCAAATTCGGTCCGCAACCAGCCGATACCGAGCCTGTTGGCTATCGGCGCATAAATATCGAGGGTTTCTGTCGCGATCCGCAGTCTCTTGTTTTCAGAAAGATGATGCAGGGTGCGCATATTATGGAGCCTGTCAGCGAATTTTATCAAAACGACCCGGATATCCTCTGCCATGGCGAGGATCATCTTTCTGAAGTTCTCGGCCTGAGCCTCCTCACGGGTAGTGAATTCCATACGGGAGATCTTGGTCAGAGACTCGACGAGAAATGCGATTTCCTGTCCGAAAATATTCCGAATGTTTTCAACGGAAGATGCCGTATCTTCTATGGTGTCATGGAGAAGACCGGCGGCAATAGTTGTTACGTCCATTTTCATATCGGCAAGGATAGATGCAACTGCCAGGGGGTGTTCTATATACGGAGAACCTTCTACCCTTTTCTGGTCGCCGTGCGCTTCTCTCGAAAAGGCGTATGCGCGTTGTAATACAGAAATTTCAGCATCAGGGGTATAGGCAAGTATTTTCTCGATCAGGGATTCAAGGGTATAGTCGGTCATAATTTTCTATTATACAACTTCATTCCTGTTCAAAATATTAAGGTAAGGGATACGGTTCAATTTCCGAATCGAAATCACGGGTAATTCCGAATAGGCTTTGCCTTTCGGGACCGGAGACGAAGCGGAGGGCTCAACCTTGCCTATTGCGATACCATTGAAGTCAAAAAAAAGTTTTAAACAGAAACAAAGAGAGTTTATTTGAATTCGGAAATTGAACCGTATCCCTGGTTTTCTTGCGCGGTGAGATAGTTATTCTGCAACAGCCTGACAGAGGATATACATTAGGAAGATCTGCGGTGAATCAGGCGCTTGGTCGCAGCGCCTTGAGATGAAGCTGGAGGCTTGTGTTTCCTTCCCATATATTGACACACGGGGTGAAAACGATATCAACCGTTGATGAGGTTCCAATCTTCTGATAGATCGGGGCCATATGAAACCCTATCGCGTCAAGAGAGCGGTTTTTCTGTCTGAGCTTCATCTTGAGATGCAGATCCTTCACAACCTTTGGATAGAGAACTTCGAGTCCTTTTGCGCCCAGAAGAGGTTCGGGGTTCCCGCATCCAAAGGGTTCAATTATGTCAAATTCTCTGGCGAGGTCGAACGTTATATCAGCGAGGTCTACCGTGGCGTCTATCTCGATTACAGGAACTAAGTCTTCAGGAGAGAGTCTTTCTTCTGCTATACTGTTCATACATTCCTCAAAAGAGTGAATGTCACTGACATTGACTTCCAGCCCCGCAGCCTGCCGGTGACCGCCAAAATCCCTTAAGTATTCCGTACATTGCGTGAGAGCCCGGTAAATATCAAAAGGAGGAATGCTCCGCGCTGAACCCCGCGCAACAGTTCCCTCTCTCGAAAGAATAAACGTCGGACGATACAACGCTTCTGCAATCCTGGATGCGACTATGCCGATGACGCCCTTATGCCATCCTTCAGAGGAAAGGACGATTACGGACCGCACCCCTTTGTCCGCGAGCTGACGCATTGCTTCCTGATAGACCTTTTCCTCGATCTGCTGCCTCTCGGTATTGCATCTGTCCAGCCATGAAGAGAGATCAACGGCTTCATCTTCTGAATCAGTGAGCAATAACCTGACGACATTCTCTGCGTTTGAAATTCTTCCGGCTGCGTTTATCCGCGGGATCAGAGTGAAAAGGAGATGGCCTGTCCTCAATGTTTTTCCCTCAATCCCTGCAACTTTTTTCAATGCCAGTATCCCGGGACGGCAACTATTCTGCAGCAACTTCAGACCTTCTTTCACAAGAAGTCTGTTTTCACCCCATAGTGGCACAATGTCCCCCATTGTACCGAGGGTCGCGAGATCCAGTAAATCATGACCCCGGTTCTTGTCTGCTGCTGATAAGGCCTGCGCAAGTTTAAATGCAATCCCGGCGCCCGACAGCATGGAAAGTTCAGAGTCAGGGTCTGAGATTTTCGGATTGATTACTGCGTGTGCATCAGGAAGCAGCAAAGAGTCAGCCTCCTGACCTGTAATCGGTGAGATTGGCTGCGCTAGGCTCTTTGCTCCGGACTTTCCTTTTCTCATGGGTTCATGGTGGTCAGTGATGATAAGGTCTATTCCTTTTTCCCTGCAGAGGGCCGCTGCATCGAATGAAGTGATGCCGCAATCAACGGTCACAATGAGGGTTGCACCGACTTTTTTTGCAAACTCTACCGCATGGGGTTTGAATCCATAGCCGTGTTCCATCCTGTCCGGGATGAAATAGCGGCAATCCACGCCGGACTGTTGCAGTACTTTCAGAGTTATTGCTGTTGCAGATATCCCGTCAACATCGTAATCACCATGAATAAGGACCCGTTCACCCCTGTGCGCAGCCGCCATGATCCTTTCCACAGCACCTTCCATCCCTTCGATGAGAAAAGGGTCGGACAGGCACGAAACTTGGGGGTTGAGGAACGAGTGTATCGCTTCAGGCGTCTTAATGCCACGGTTCACCAGTATCTGAGCAAGGACCGGAGATATGGAGGAGGCGCGAGACAGGTAAGTTATGTATTCCTGGTTTGTTTTATTTACAACCCAGCGACGGTGCATCTAAAGACCGTAAAAGGGAAACCGTAAGTCGTGGAAAAAGAATGAGTGACGGCGCAAGGACAGGAGGATGAACGTCTTTCCCGGATACGTTACGCCGGACACGTTACGCCTTGCGCATTCTGTTATTTTTTCGCAAAAGGTCTCGCCCCTCCCCACAGGAGAACGACCGGGCTTGCAACGAATACGGAAGAATATGTTCCGACAATAACCCCCATGATCATAGCAAGGGAAAAATCGTGGAGGACTTCTCCGCCGAAGAAGAAAAGCGCAAATGAAGAAAGAAGGACGGTCAGCGAGGTAACGATCGTCCGGGACAGCACTTCATTGATGCTGCTGTTCATTACTGTTTCGACACGTTCCTTTTGTCTCATTTTCAGGTTCTCCCGTATCCTGTCAAACACAACAACAGTGTCGGTCAGAGAATATCCGGCGATGGTGAGAAGGGCTGTGATGAGGATAAGATTGATTTCCTTCCCCATGAGGAAAAATATGCCGAGGACTGCAAGGACGTCATGAAACGTTGCAACAGTAGCCCCAACGCCGAATTTAAACTGGAATCTGAAGGCCACATAGATAAGAATCCCGATAACTGCCATTACAACAGCCTGTGCCGCATCCATCCTTAATCTGCTGCCGACTTTCGGCCCGATAACCGTCGTTGAATCTATCACATAGCGGTTGTCCGGAAATTTCTGACTGAGAATGGTGGTGATGGTGTCTGACACCTGGCCGAGTTCCTGTTCAGTCTGTTTCACCCGGATCAGTATTTTATTGACAGTCGGAAGGTCCTGGAGGTCGAAGTCCCTGAGGCCGCTGGTTTCAAGCGCTGCCCTTATATCATGGAGCGCAACAGGTTTTTCAAATTTGAATTGAATCGCTGTCCCTCCGGCGAAATCTATTCCAAGATTTGCGCGTCCGGTCGCTATCTGAACAATCGCGATAATACCGATAACGGCGAGAATGCCGGAAACGACAAACGCGATATATTTCTTGCCGAGGAAGTTTATATTCGGGTTTTTTATCAGCTCAATCATGCGTTCTCCTTACAGGAATTGATCAAATACTCAGCTTCTTGATTTCGCGCCTGCTGTTTATTATGTCAAAGACTGATTTTGTCCCCACAAGTGCGGTGAAAAGATTAATCGCAACACCGAGACTGAGTGTTACGGCAAAACCCTTTATCGGACCCGTTCCGAACTGGAAGAGCACGGCAGCTGTTATCAGTGTGGTGACATGAGAATCAAAGATAGTCCAGAAGGCCTTGTCGTATCCGGAATCAATTGCTGCCCTGGGTGTTTTGCCGGCCCTCAACTCATCCCTCATCCTCTCGAACATCAGCACATTGGAATCAACCGCCATGCCGATTGCGAGAATGATACCGGCAATACCGGGGAGGGTGAGGGTTGCATTTAAAGATGCCATGGCGCCGAGCAGGAGGACGATGTTCAGAAAAAGGGCAAAATCGGCAATGACACCGGAAAGCCTGTAGTAAAGGATCATAAAAATAACAACCGCGATGGTTCCTATAATGGCTGCCAGCTTGCCCGCCTCTATAGAGTCCCTTCCGAGAGAAGGTCCGACCGTAACATTCTGAAGCATCTTCATGGGTGCGGGCAGGGCGCCTGCCCTGAGCACTATGCTCAGGTCTTTTGCCTCATCCATTGTAAAATTCCCGGTTATCTGCGCATTTCCTCCGGCGATTTTTTCCTGGATAACAGGCGCAGAATATACTGTGTTATCGAGAATGATTGCGAGCCTCTTTTTCACGTTTGCACCGGTGACTTCCTCAAAAAGTTTTGCCCCTGCGGTGTTAAATGCGATAGAGACATAGGGTTCGCTGAACTGTGTGTCGATATTCACCTTGGCATCGCTCAGAAGGTCGCCGGTAATGACCGCCTGTTTCTTGAGCAGGACCGGCAGTTTGCGCACTGCGCCGGTTTCCTTGTTGATCTTCTTCTCAAAGAGAATCTCGTCCCCTTCGGGGACCCTGTCGGCAATCTGTCTCATAAGCGCCTCTTCTTCTCCGGGTAATACTGAAGCAGGCAGTTCCGCAGCAATATTCGCCTCGTCATCCACGATTTTAAACTCGAGCTGAGCGGTTCTCCCTATCAGGTCGATGGCGCGTTTAGGGTCCTTTACTCCGGGAAGCTGAACAACAATCTCATTTTCACCCTGTCGGTGAATGGTGGGTTCCGAGACCCCGAACTGGTCGATCCTGTTGCGGATCGTTTCCAGTGCCTGGTCAGTAGAACTGTCTTTAATGCGGGTTGCTTCTTTCGCAGAGATCCGGTATACCAGTTTACTGCCGGTTTCGGCCACTACGAGGTTCGGATAATTGTCTTCTACCATCTTGCGAACCTCATTGGTTGAAGGACTCACCGTAATATCCAGACCGTTTACTGCAACTTCACCCGTCACTTTCTTCTTTTCGAGGAGTTCTCTCAGTCTCGATGCGAATCTCTCCGTGGTAATAGTGACAGCTTTATCCCCTTCGACCTCAAAAACAAGATGGAGGCCTCCCTGAAGGTCAAGTCCCAATACGATGCCCTTGTTCGGCATGCTTTTCTGCCACCATTCGGGCATATGCTCGAAAACAGGGGTGTTGGGAAGAAAGAAGACGACTGCAAGAACAACGGTTATGCCGATGAGGATTATTTTCCAGAGAACCTTTTTCTTCATTCGTCCCCCGTCTTATTCCTCGTCAGAGGTGGCCCTCAATGCTGCAACGTATGCCTTGCCGAATTTTACCTTTACGTTTTCGGCAATCTTCACGGTAATGGTACTGGTGCCGACCGCATCGATCATTCCGTACACGCCGCCTGAGGTGATAATCTTGTCGCCTTTTTTGAGGTTGTCGATCATCTGTTTCTGTTCTTTTGCCTTCTTTTGCTGGGGTCTTATAAGAAGAAAATAGAAGACTACGAAGATGAGGATAAGAGGGAGAAGGCTCGTTAACAGTCCTGCAGGACCTCCCTGCTGCGCGCCTCCGCCTTGCGGGGGAGCCATGGCATGGGCTACATCTATTATATTCAAGAGAAACATCATACACCTCCCGTAAAAGTTTTAAATGATACTATACCTGCTTGAGCGTTTTTTTATCAAGCCAAATAGATTTCATGCCGGGCGCTCCTTCCTTATCTAAGGAAAGGTGAGGGGGAGTTCTCCCCAATACCCATATCGCTTCCCCTTGGAAGGGAGGGGAAGTCTTTTATCAATGACCGCAAATGATCGCTCTGTTTGAGTTAGAATAAAGATTACGTATGGCAAAGATATTCTTTTCAGGGATTGGCGGGAGCGGCATGTCGGCCATAGCATGTTTTATGGCGGACAAGGGGAATGTTATTGTGGGCTCTGACCGCTCCTTTGACCGTGATCCTGATAATCATATCTGCAAGGTTTTAAAAGAAAAAGGCATAACGATTGTCCCCCAGGACGGCTCTGGTGTCGACACTTCTTTTGATTTCGCCGTATTCAGCACCGCGGTCGAGGACGACCAGCCTGAGGTGAGGAAAGCCAGAGAGACCGGTATACCGGTGAAGACGCGTCCTGAATATCTGCGGGAGATCATCGGAACCTATAAGACTATTGCAGTCGGGGGCACCAGCGGAAAATCCACTACCGCAGGGATGCTGGCTTTTCTTATGAGACAACTGAATATGGCGCCGAATTTTATCGGGGGCGGAAGGGTGAAGCAGTTCAGGGAAGCGGGCGCCCCTGGAAACTCTCTCGTCGGGAAATCAGACCTTTTAATTGTAGAAGCCTGTGAATCGGACGGTTCGCTCATTCATTTTCATCCTTCCTTTTCCCTCATCGGCAATCTCAGCCTTGATCATAATCCGGTGGAGGAGACTGCGGCAATGTTCGAGGCCCTTGGCAGGAATACGAACAAAAAGGTCATCATAAATGCAGATGACCGGAACTTAAGCCGGTGTGATTTTGCCGAACCGGTCCGGTTCTCGGTCGATTCCGGGTCGGAATACCAGTGCGATAAACATAGACTATAAGCCGTTCGGCACGACCTTTACCCTGCGGGGTGAAGAGTTTCAACTCTCCCTCCCCGGCAAATATAATCTCTATAATGCCATTGCATGTATTGCCCTGCTTTCTGAACAGGGAGTTGCTCTGAAAAGAATTGCGGAAATCATTCCGGATTTTTCGGGTATTGAACGGCGTTTCGATGTTCACCTGAACAACGGCACGCATCTGGTCATTGATGATTATGCCCACAATCCGCACAAAATAGAATCGTTGATGGATTGTGCCGGGAGAATCCGCGCCAAGATCTGTTATATCTTCCAGCCCCATGGTTACGGGCCGACACGACTGATGAAAGAGGGATATGTTAAAGCATTCATACGGAATCTCCGCGAAGGAGACCATCTCTTTCTCCTTCCTGTTTTTTATGCCGGAGGCACATCGGCAAAAGACATCTCAAGTGAAGATCTGGCCAGAGAGATACGGTCAACAGGAAAATCCGCCGAGGTTCTCCCCGAACGTTCCGTACTGTTTTCTCGTCTCGGGGAGTGGAATACCTATATCGTTTTTGGCGCCCGTGATGAATCTCTTTCGGATTTTGCACGGGAGATTGCCGGAAGACTCGGATGAAAAAGTATCGTCTCCATCGGGAGTCTGCGGATCTCAGGATAGACTACAGAAAGGAACTGAATCCTGAACAATATGCGGTTGTATTCCATCAGAACGGCCCGGTTCTTGTGCTCGCAGGCGCCGGGACAGGAAAAACAAGAACTGTTACCTACAGGGTTGCCCGGCTGATAGAGACGGACGTCAGACCGGAGAGTATCCTCCTTTTAACGTTCACGAACAAGGCTGCGAAGGAAATGATGCGGAGGGCGGAGTCTCTGATCGGCAGGAATATCCAGGGTCTCCGGGGAGGCACATTCCATCATGTCGGAAATATGGTTCTGCGGCGCCATTGTCTCCTTCTCGGGTACAAGCAGGGGTTTTCCATCCTGGACAGGGAAGACGCAAAGGAACTTTTCGATATCTGTGCTCCGGAGCGAAAACAGAAAGAGACCATCATCCCAAAAGGCTCTGTGCTCTGCGAGATGCACAGTCTCATGATGAATTCTGAACGCAGTATCGAAGAGATCGTGCACCAGAGATTCCCGCATTTCACCGAGGTGACGGACGATATTCAGCGGATTATGGTGCTTTATGAAAACAAGAAAATTGCGCTCAACCTTATGGACTTTGATGACCTGCTCAGCAACTGGAAGAAATTACTCCTCGAACACGAGCAGATAAAAGAGCATTACGCATCGAAATTCCTCCATATCCTCGTCGACGAATATCAGGACACCAACAGGCTTCAGGCTGACATCGTCGATCTGCTCGCATACAGAAACAGGAACCTGATGGTAGTCGGGGACGACGCCCAGTCAATCTATTCTTTCAGGGGCGCTGATTTCGAGAATATCCTCAAATTCCCTGAACGATATCCGGATGCGACAACCTACACGCTCACCGTGAATTACCGGTCGACCCCCGAAATACTGACCCTTGCCAATAAAAGTATCGTCAATAACATAAGACAGTTTCAGAAGGAACTCCATTCAATAAAAAGTCCCGGGAGCATCCCGTATATTGTGCCGCTCAGGGATGTCTTTCAGCAGGCTGATTTTGTGGCACAGAGGATAATTGAAATGAATGCAGAGGGGATGCCCTTGAGTGAGGTCGCAGTCCTCTACCGCTCACACTACCAGTCGATGGAGCTGCAGATGGAACTCCAGCGGAGGGGAATTCCCTTTGAAGTACGGTCGGGCCTCAAGTTTTTTGAACTCGCGCATATCAAGGATATCCTCTCTTTTCTCCGGGTTCTTGTAAATTCCTATGACGAACTGAGCTGGAAACGTATTATGAAATTAATCCCCGGTATCGGAAATATCACCGCGGCAAAACTCTGGGATATGATGAACCGTTCGGAATTTCCTTTTGATACGGTTTTTGATCTGGGCAGGTTTGTGCCCCGCAAAGCCCTGGATGCGTTTCATCTCTTTCTTCACCTCCTGAAAACCCTCAGGGAAGGAGAGTACGGGCATGGCATCTTACCCCCTGCAACCGCCATTGAACATATTCTGAGGACCGGCTATGAAGATTATCTCTACCGCCATTATCCAAATGCGCAGGAGCGGATAGAAGATATCGAGCAGATGACACGATTCGCCCTGCAGTATACTTCCCTGGAACTCTTTGTCAGTGAATTGAGCCTCCAGAGCGTGTCCGGAGGGGAAGGAGACGAAGAAGGGGCGGACGGGGAATGTGTTATACTCTCTACAGTACACCAGGCAAAAGGCCTTGAATGGAAGGCGGTTTTTGTGATTGGTCTGATCGACGGAAGGTTCCCCTCAGCCAAGTCCCTGAGAACTGATGACGAAGAAGAGGAGAGAAGGCTCTTTTATGTTGCGGTTACAAGGGCGAAGGAAGAACTCTCTCTCTGTTATCCCCTTGCCTCGGAAGACTGGTACGGCCTCGGATTCATGAGGCCGTCACGATTTATTAAAGAATTACCCGATGCTGTATATGAAGAGGTTGTGGTAGAGGACGGCAATGAAATATATTGAAGCCATTAAGGATGGATTCAGGCTCATCAACCGGAACTGGCAGCTAGTTCTGATCCAGGTCGGCATGATATTCACGATTGTCCTTGCGTTTTTCATCATAGTCGGAATACCTCTTGCCATAGCATTCATCATGTTCGGCATAGATCTTACCACTCTGACGTCCGTTGAGAACATCCTTCACATGTTCCGGGGGACCTCAGACCTCCTGTCTAAATACCTGGGTCTTATTTTCATGGTTCTTGCAAGTTTTGTGGTGTATTTTCTTGCTGTTGCCATGCTCGAAATTTATGTTTTTGCCGGTTCTGTTGGTGTTATCGGGAGGTCTGTGCTCGAGGAGGACCTGAAATTTTCCGTCCGCATTTTTATGGAGGAAGCGAAACGCCTTTTCCTCCGGCTCATCGGGTTCACCTCTGTCATGGGCATCATTTTTATCATCGCTTCCTTTTTTCTTGGCCTCCTGGTCGGCGGAATAGCAGCGATTATCTCTTTTGCGCAGAGCCAGGATTCAACCCTCGCGCTCTTCTTCGGCATTTTCTTTTCCCTCATCCTGATAATCCTTCTCTTCACAATGATCCTCGGAATCCTGTCGATAACCCTCTATGGGATAGCAGCCTTATTCTTCAAAGGGACCGGTGTGTTTAAGTCTGTCAGTGGGGCAATAAAGTTCCTTAAAACATACCCGAACGGCTTCTGGCTCTACAGCGTGCTTTTTGTCGGCCATCTTGTCGCGAGTTTTCTCCTCAGTCTTCTTGTGTATCCCTTTACCTTCATCCCTCTGGTGGGACCGATTTTTTCTTTTCCGTATCAGCTTGTCTCCATCGGTTTCCAGACCTACCTTGGCCTTGTCATCATCGCTATCGTTCTGATCTACTACTATAGAAAAGAATTTCCAACCGAACCGGCAGCAGAGATAAGCGAAAAACCTATGCAGGAAGCTTTTTCTGAAGAGGGAAATACAACGTCAGAAACTGAAGCGCAGGAGAATGCATAGCGAACCCTGTTCCAAAGGTTGTCATTATCCGGCTTGACTCCCGTATCAAGTACGGAACAGGCTAATCCAGCTCTTTTTCCAATACACTTTCGATACTGGATTCCCCGATCAAGTCGGGGAATGACAGAAAAAAATAAACAACTTTTCAGATATTTGATGATTAACCCGTATTATCCGAGGGAGATTTTTTGGAGCAGCTTCAATGCCTTCTCGTGCAGTCTTTCGTTTCCGGAGACGAGGAGAGGCGTGGATTTTTTCAGGCCTAACCCGACCTGTTCGATTGAGTTCCCCTTCATATCGGTAAATACCCCGCCCGCCTCTTTGACAAGGAGCCAGCCTGCACCGAAGTCTATGGTTCTCGAGGGAGACGGACTTGCAAATACGCTGATTGCGCCGGACGCCAGATAGGAGAGGTCAAGGGCGGTAGAGCCCAAACAGCGCGTCTTTCTTGCCTCTCCAAGAAGGGGCAGGATACGGGCGATATCTTTTCCCGGAGATTGCGCTTCATAGGCGACCAGATACAGTATATCGTCATGTTGCCCTTTTCCCGCCGTATTATTGTAAAAAGCCCCTTTCCCTTTCTCTGACCAGAATTCATCGCCATTGATCAGGTTCAGCACGTATGCGGATTCGATGTCTCCAACCGTATCACCATCGGCAATTGCTATCGAGGTGCAATAGAAAGGAATTCCGGAAACCGCGTTCCTGCTCCCGTCTACCGGATCTATCAACACGTGTTTCCCGCCACCCCGCAACACATTTATACCAGACTCTTCAGCGATAAGGGTCAGCGCCTCTCCTGATTTTTCGAGTCCGGAGATGATAATATCCTCAGCGCGCTTATCAATATCGTAGGTCTTGTCGCCCGAGGCGCCGGTACCCAGGGCAGATTTCAACACCTTGCTTCCCCTGGGCAATTCCTCCAGAAGTCTCTTGCCGATTTCCTTAAGTATTTTAATATTCATATGGTATTGTCGAGGAGTTCAGTTTTCGTCTTGTCATTTTTTCTTTTTCAGGTACGGTTGCAGGGCAGTAACCCGTGATGCGGCATGTCTGCCCATATCGTTGTCAGGAGCAACTTTCGTCTGCAGCATGTATTCCTGATATGCTGAAGGGATTTCTCCTGTTTCCTCGTAGCATATTCCGAGGATCCCATGTATTTGTGCGTGCTTCGGCTGTGCTTCGGCGAACAGGTTCAGATTTGGTATTGCTTCTTTGTACGATTTCGACTGGTAATAACTCATTCCCAGGAAATAATGGGAAGAAAGGTCCTGAGGATAGAGCGAGAGACTCTTTTTCAGGTATTGTATGGCCTCTGAATAATTTTTCTCTGCGTAACGGAGCATCCCCAGCCCCCTTTGTGCCGGTTCATATCCGTTATCAATGCTCAACGCTGCACGAAAATATTTTTCCGATTCCCCATAGTCTTTCTTTTTCAGCATGACCATCCCCTTGAGGGTATGGAATGAGGGCTGGCCCTGATCTTTACTCAAGGCCTGTGCGATGTATGAATCTGCCCCGGAAATATCCTGTTCCTGCAGCGCCCTTACCGCTTTGTCATAATAATCCAGATAGAGCGTGTTGAGTCTCTTCAGCCCAGTGAGGTTGGTCTGAAATCTTTCCCTGAAACTCCCGTCACCGGTGATAACAGCAGGAGGAGTCCGTGCGATCATTTGCCGGATTTCGTCTATTCTCACCGATGTTCTCGGATGGGTTGAGAGGAGGTCCTGAAAAAAAACTCTTTCCTGAGGGTCTTTTCCCGCGGATTTCATATATTCCTGTGAAATACTTTCGAGATTTCTATGCGCACCCAGTGCGTTTTTCGGATCATATCCCAGTTTGGTCATATAAAGGATACCAAGCCTGTCTGCTTCCAGTTCATCATCCCTGCCGTATTTCAAAAGAAGAAGACTGCTGCCGACTGCGCCGACCGTAAGTGCGGTATCCCCATAGTCGCTCCCGCTGAGTGCGATGCCCGCAGCGCCCAGGCCGATTTGCTGCAGCATGCCGTAAGACATCTGCTGTGCGGAATGCCGCGCTGATACATGTCCCATCTCGTGCCCCATGATATACGCGAATTCAGCCTCATTCTCAAGCCCTGCGAGCAATCCTCTTGTCATCACGACATACCCGGGGATGGCCCATGCATTCGGGACTGAACTGTTCTGGATAGCAAATTCCAGGGGAAGATTTGGTCTGTGGGAGACACTATGAATTCTGGAGACAATCTCTTTCAGATAAGTTTTTGATTGTGTATCCCTGAACTCCCCTCCTCCGCCGATATCCCCCCAGAGGGCATTCGGATAGAATTCTTTTCCCATGTCGATTTCCTGACTTTCTGACATGAACATGATCTCTTTCTGTCCGGTGACCGGGTTGATTGCACAACCTGTCAGGGCTGTTATGAAGAGGACAAGAAAAACTATACTGCCTTTATATCTTTTCATGGCTCCTCCCTTCCCGTTCTTCTCTGTATTTTACCTAAATATGAAGTCCTTTTCTCTTGCTCAAACCGTTCGATGGCGTATCTGAGCATGGTCCTCGGCATTGTTTGAGAATGTTCCCGCAGAAACCGTTCTTCGCTCCCCTGATCTCTCTTGCCGATTTCCCGGAGCATCCAGCCGACTGCCTTGTGAATGAGATCATGGGGGTCCCTGAGGAGCATTTCCGCAAGGCGAAAGGTGTCTTCAAACTGACCCTGTCTTATGAATGCAAAGGTGGACATGACCGCAATCCTTCTTTCCCAGAGATTGGGAGATTCCGCAAGCCGGCAGAGAATTTCCCGATCATTGCCCAACAAAAAGCTGCCTAATATTTTTTCTGCAGACAGGTCGACGAGGTCCCAATTGTTGATATGCCGTGTGTTGTCGAGATAGAACTTCACAATATCCCTTTTGCCCTGTTCATGAGCACGCGCATACTGAAGAATGAGGATAAGGAGGGCAACCAGTCTGTGCTCGTGAATTCTGCTCGAAATCAGCTCCTGCAGGTCTTGAAGGGACAGGGTTTTGTATTTTTTTGCAATTTGCCGTTGTTCCGGGACCGGTATCCCGAAGAACCGGTCCCCTTCTCCGTATTCACCTTTCCCTGTTTTGAAAAAACGTAAGAGAACCTTTGCCCTGTCCGGATCGGCCTGTTTCTGCAAATCTTTTTTCAGACGGTCGAGCGACATAATAAAGATACTCTACAAGGCAGCATACTCTCTGTCAATACGCGCGCATATCATGCCCTGGTCAGAGGGCTCGGCTTATTGACCCGCACGGGGCGCCATGCTATGCTTTTTCTGAACGATGAATTCAGTTCAGGAAAGGAGAAGAACTATGCTGAAAGAATTCAGAGAATTTGCCATGAGGGGAAATGTCGTTGATATGGCGGTAGGAATCATAATCGGCGCCGCCTTCGGGGGGATCGTAAGTTCTTTTGTTGCTGATGTGATCATGCCCCCTATCGGACTTCTTCTCGGGAATGTAGATTTTGCGAATCTTTTTCTTGTTCTGAAAGAAGGCACCGTATCACAGCCCTATGCCTCGCTGGCCGACGCAAAAAATGCCGGTGCAGTAACAATAAACTATGGATTGTTTCTGAACACCGTTGTCAGTTTCCTCATTGTTGCGCTGTCGGTATTTTTTGTTGTCCGGTCCGTCAATACCATGAAAAGAGAGAAGGAAGTTCCCCCTGCGGCTCCGACGACGAAGGAATGTCCCTATTGCCTCTCGGTCATTCCCCTGAAAGCGGTGCGGTGCGCCCATTGTACCTCAGAGCTGAAAAACGGGTAAAGGCCTCTTGCAATTTGTAGTAGGCAATATTAAAATGCAGGGCAATGCATGCCACGAACGACGAGAAGAAGCTACACATGAAATGCCCTTTCTGCGGGCAGGAATCGTCCGCCGGAGAAATATGTAACCACTGCGGCAAAAAGATGAATAAGCCCGCAGATGACCTGGAGATTGAATATAAAGAGTTCACTCTGTCGGAATTCCTCGAAATCCGCAAAAAACAGGAAGAGCCGGCAGAACAGGGCTTCAGGAAAACAGGGAGTCCTTTGCCCGAACAGAGGGACAAAAGTCATCTCCGCAAGCAGAATAGGCATGAAGAGACGGGAAAGAACAGGAAAAATCTCATTCTCATCGCAGTCCTCGGATTTGCGGCTGTCATAATCGGTGGTTTCTTCCTCCTGAAACTGTTCATCCAATAACAAGGCATCGTCACAGAGATTTTTTATGGAGTAATCATGCAGATCCCGCAAAGGAAATTAGGGAAAACCGGAATAAATGTCAGTATCCTGGGTCTCGGCGGAGAAGGTATCCTCAGGACCTTTGGATATGAGAAAGAGGCAAAAGAGCTGATTTCCAGGGCGTTAGCCCTCGGCATTAATTATTTTGAATCCGCACGTGCATACTCAGGGAGCGAGTCATACTATGGCGCGGCATTAGGGAAAAAACGCAAAGATATTTTTCTCACCAGTAAGTCTCACGCCAGAGACAAAGAGGGTGCAACCGCGCATCTTCATCAGACGTTAACCAATATGAAGACAGACTATCTCGATCTGTGGCAGGTGCATGATGTGAGAACCGATGAAGAAATTGAGGAGATATTCGGTCCGGGAGGTGCGATCGATGCCTTTGTCGAAGCGAAGAGGAAAGGACTGACACGATATATCGGAGTCACCGGCCACCATGATCCGGTTGTTTTGAGAAAGTGTATCGAACTTACTGACTTCGATACAATCCTGCTGCCGGTCAATCCCGCGGAACCTTCATACAAAAGCTTTCTTGCGCATGTGCTGCCTTTCGCCATGAAAAAAGAGATGGGCATTATAGGCATGAAGGTATATTTGAGAGGTCTTGCAGCAAAACTGCCGGGGGTGGATACCCTCGAACCTTTTTTCCGCTTCGCGCTCTCTCAGCAGATAACCACAGCGGTCATCGGATGTGATACGGTTCCTCAGCTTGAGGAGAATGTGAGGTTCGCAGCCCGGTTCGCGCCGTTATCCCCTGATACCCTGAGCGCCCTCATACAGCAGGTTGATCCTTTTGCCCGTGAGATTATGTATTATAAACCCTGAATTTTTCTGCAAGGTTCTTACTACGAAGGGAATTTACTGGCCCTGCTCCCGATGACCTTGTTCACCGAAGAGAGCAGGCTGGAAGCTTCAAACGGTTTCTGCAGAAATACATCAACCATCTTTGAGTCTTGCTCCAATACCCCATCGCTGTATGCCGAAATGGCTATGACGCGGATATCAGGCCTTATTATCCTCAGGTTCTCTATGAGTTCTTTCCCGTTCATCAGCGGCATCATGATGTCTGTAATGACAAGATGCAGGGCTGTCCCGAGATTTTTGGCAATATCTAATGCAGACAGGGGGTTCGTAGAATGCAAGACCCTGTAACCATGTGTTTCGAGGATGTCTCTGACGAGTTCCAGGACTTCTTCTTCGTCATCGATCACCAGGATATTCTGAGTTTCCGGTGAAAAGGAAATTTCAGGATGTACGGGCAGGTGAATGCCTTTCCCGGATATGGGGAGATATACAAAAAAAGTGCTGCCCCTGCCTGCTTCGCTCTGAACGGTAATATAGCCTTTGTGGTCCTTGACAGTCCTGTATACAAGGGAAAGACCAAGCCCGGTGCCCTTGCCTCTCCCTTTTGTCGTAAAAAACGGCTCGAAAATTCTCTGTGCGATCTCGGGAGGCATCCCTTTTCCGGTATCCGAGATCGTGAGTACAATATACCGGCCCGGATGGATAAAGGCCGGCATGTCAACCCGGTCTCTTTCAATAGTGATTTCACGGGTCTTTATCGTTATGAGTCCTCCGTCCGGCATTGCATCCCGTGCGTTCATGATGATATTGAGGATGATTTGCTCGAGACGGCTCTGATCGCCTTCAATCCGAGAGATACTGTCGAACTCTGTTTTTATCCCTATTCTCTTTTCTATTACCCCTTCGAGGAGTTTGATGGCCTCATACACGACATCATTCAGATTCAGGGGAACCATATGGAATTTTTCCTTCCGCGAAAAATTGAGCAAGGTCGAGACCATTACTGCAGCCTTCCGGGCTGAACTCTCTATGCTTTTCATTCTCCGGGCGGTGATTTCGTCGGGATTTCCGCGTGCGAAGATCAGTTCAATATTCCCCAGTATCGCTGTCAGGAGATTATTGAAGTTATGGGAAATGCCGGCGACGAGCGCTCCAATCGAATCCATCTTTTGTGTATGGACCACCTGTTCCTGGAGCAGCTTCTTTTCAGTGATGTCCCTGACAAAGAACTGTATCAGCATAGTATCTGCTATCTGAACGACTTTCGCGCCGACTTCAAGAGAGACCTTGCTCCCGTCTTTCCGGTAATGCTGGGTTTCGAAAAGGAGTGATTTCCCCTCGAGTAACCGTTTCATCCTTTCCCTCAGGACAGCCTTATGCATATCTGCCTCAAGGAGTTCGAGGTTGGTGCCGATAAGCGCATCTTTTGCAAAACCATATATATTCATGGCTTCCTGGTTCACTTCGAGAATCACCCCATGCTCATCGGTAATGAGAATTCCATCCGTGGCATTTTCGAAGAGAGATCTGAGTTTGGACTCTGATACTTTAAGGTCTTGATTCCGTTCCTGCACGATGTCTTCGAGACGGTCCTTCTCCCTGGAAAGATCATATTCGAGAGAGAAGTTTTTCAAGAGCAGTCTGTCATTGTAAAATCTCCAGAGAACTGCGGATAATGCCGAGGCTATTAAAAAGATATTGCTGGTGAGAAATACTCTGGTATTGGTAATGGTATCAAAGAGTAATATCGGGACGATATAAATGCTGTAAGCGAAGAAGGCATATGCGAGTGAAAGCCTGATCGAGTTCAACGGAACAAACCCGAGGCAGAAAATATAAAGAAGAATCATGCCGGCGTAGTAAATAGACTCATGACCACCGAAGGAGAGGACCATAAGTTCGATCATGGAACCTACCGCAGCGGTGGCCAGGGTAAAGATGGTGATCTGAAGAAATTTGCTTCTTTTGTTTTTGTTCACATTATTGAGAAATATGAGGAATACCAGAATGGAAGCGCACCCCACCCTGTAGAAAAGGAACCGCCTGAAATTTTCAGGCGTCACAAGATAGTCGAGCACCCCCAGAAGGAGAATCACAACCGCGCCGGCGGCAAGGACCAGATCGCCCCATGCGAGCATGAGTTCGAAGATTTTTTTGTCGATATACTGTTTTTTATCCATCGGCATCAGAAATCTATTGTATCAAATTATGAAACTTAGCCGGTAGTATTGATAAATTTCCGCAAAAATACTCTATCTGCCGTATTGTAAAGTTTATGATGCAGGATGCATTCAGAGTTCTTTGAATACTTTTGCAAGGCTCTCACCCCCGACATGAATAAGGAACTCATTGAAATATCCGAACGGAGTGGAGAGAACTGTGTATCCTGAATGCTGCAATTTCTCCGCAGCCTTGTTGATAAATCCCTCTGCATATTCCGCAGACGCCTTGCTTGAAGAAAGGTGATTGAAGGAGTGAATGACGACATTCCTGGTGTCGAATTTCCCGGCAAGCCATTTGATGTTTTTCAGGAATTTGTCGAGAAGGCTTTTCCCTTTCTCTTCATCTTCCTTTTCAATATGATAGAAAACCACGACTGCATTCTCCATGGACTCCTCCCTGTCGATCTCAGGGACATGGGGCAGGCTTTTCGACGCGGTTTTAAACCACCACTTATGGGCGTAGAAGAGGAGGAGTTTCATGCCCTGCGTATCTGCATGGTTTTGACGGCATCCGCTACCTTTGCGACTTTGACCATCTCCTTTACGTCATGCACACGAATGATGTGCGCACCGTTGAAAATTGATATCGCAACTGCTGCAGCAGTGCCCTCGAGTCTTTCTCCCGGCGGCGCGTCACCAAGGATTTTGCCGATAAACGCCTTTCGGGACGGGCCTATAAGAACCGGTTTTCTCAATGCGGAGAGCATAGGGAGGTTGTGGAGTATTTCAAGATTATGTTCGAATGTTTTCCCAAAACCGATGCCCGGGTCTATGATTATCTTATCCTGAGCAATTCCTGCTTCGGTTGCAATTGCGATGCTTTCTTCGAGATAGGCGAGGATTTCAGGAATGAGCGCTGCGTATACCGGATTCTGCTGCATGTCTTTCGGTTTTCCCCTGATATGCATGACCACAACGGGCACTTTATACTGTGAGACGACCGACGGCATTTCCGGGTCGAATCGCAATCCACCGATATCGTTCACCATTGCCGCTCCTGCATCAAGCGCTCTTTTCGCGACTGCCGCCTTGCAGGTATCTATCGAAATAGGTATCGGGATTTCCCCGGCGAGGGTCTTGATAACGGGGATTGTGCGGTTCAGTTCCTCTTCAACGGAAAGAGGTTCAGAGCCGGGCCTGGTGGATTCACCGCCTATGTCTATGATGTCGGCGCCATCAGCGACCATTTGGAGAGCCCTTTTGATCGCCGCAGATGCATCGAAATACAGACCGCCGTCGGAAAAGGAATCCGGGGTGACATTGAGGATTCCCATGATACAGGTTTTTTTTGAGAAGTCCAGCGAGAAGTTTCGCCAGGCGAGGTTCACACCGGTACGGTCCTTTGTGACTCCACTTCCTGTATCAGCATATCTATCTCCGAACCGTCCATTGACTCTTTCTCCAGCAGAGTTTTCGCCAGGGTATCGAGAAGATCCCTGTTCGCTATGAGAAGATTTTTTGCGGCGTTATATGATTCAATGACTATCCTTTTGACCTCTTCGTCTATGTCAATTGCCGTCTTTTCGCTGTAGTCCTTGTGCTGCGCTATTTCCCTTCCGAGGAATATCTGTTCTTCTTTTTTCCCGTAGGTGATCGGACCAAGCTTTTCAGACATGCCCCACTCGGTGACCATTTTTCGTGCAAGGTCGCTTGCCCTTTCGAGGTCATTTCCCGCGCCGGTCGTCAGATGGTTCAGGGCAATCTCTTCTGCAGCCCTTCCGCCCATAAGAACGGCAAGGGCATTCATCAGGTATCCGCTCGGATAGGTATATCGGTCGTCAATGGGAAGCTGCTGTGTGATACCGAGCGCCCGTCCTCTCGGAATGATGCTGACCTTGTGAAGCGGGTCCGTGCCGGGCGTTAATTTGGCAACAAGGGCATGGCCTGCCTCGTGGTATGCAGTGTTCTTTTTCTCGGTATCGCTTATGATCATGCTTTTTCTCTCGACGCCCATCAATACTTTGTCCTTGGCTGTCTCAAAGTCTGTTTTTTCAACTTTGGTCTTTGTTTTCCGCGCAGCGAGCAGGGCGGCTTCATTCACAAGGTTCTCGAGATCTGCGCCGGAAAACCCGGGAGTTCCACGGGCTATTTCATCAAGCTTGACCTGCTCATCTACAGGGATGTTCCTTGTATGGACTTTGAGTATATCGAGCCTCCCCTTCACGTCAGGCTGGGGGACAATGACCTGTCTGTCAAACCTTCCCGGTCTGAGCAGGGCAGGATCAAGGACATCGGGCCTGTTCGTTGCGGCAATAATAATCACTCCCTGATTTGCCTCGAACCCGTCCATTTCGACAAGAAGCTGATTCAAAGTCTGTTCGCGCTCATCATGGCCCCCTCCGAGACCGGCTCCCCTGTGGCGTCCCACTGCATCTATCTCATCGATGAAAATGATACACGGTGCGCTCTTTTTCGCCTGATCAAAAAGGTCTCTTACCCTTGACGCGCCAACCCCGACAAACATCTCGACAAAGTCCGAGCCGGATATCGAGAAAAAGGGAACGCTGGCTTCGCCGGCGATAGCACGCGCAAGGAGTGTTTTGCCTGTCCCCGGTGCGCCAATGAGCAGTACGCCCTTGGGGATTTTGCCGCCAAGTTTCTGAAATTTCTGAGGGTCTTTCAGAAAATCGATAATCTCCTGAACCTCTGCTTTTGCCTCGTCTATCCCGGCAACGTCGGCAAACGTTATCTTCACGGATTTTTCCGAGACCAGCTTTGCCTTGGCTTTTCCGAAAGACAATGCCTTATTGCCGCCGGTCTGCATCTGTCTCATGAAGAATATCCATATTGCGACAAGGAACAGTGATGGGACCCCATGAAAAGAAAAGGTTCCAGTACCAGGGGTTCTGGTCTTCCGGCTTTACCGTAATCTTGACATTCTGCGTCCGTAACGTGGTTACGAGGTCCGGGAAGTCCGCTGCAAAGGTCTTGAACTTCTTCCCGTCCTTCATCTGACCGGTGATGACGTCCCCCTTGATCATCACGTCTTCGACCTGCCCGGCTTCGAGTTTCGTCATGAATTCAGAAAAGATTATTTCCTGATCGGATTTTTGCGGAGTGCCGAGAAGGTTGAAAAGGAGGATCATCATGACCCCGATGATCAACCATATAAACAATCCTCTGTATGCATTCAAACTGTTCATTCTTTCCTATATCCCAACTTCTGAATTTTTTGATTTTTTTATTGTTTTATTTTAGCATATCGTAAAGCTTTTTTATCAGCTCTTCTCTCCTTCAATCAATTGTTTCTGGATGCTTATGAGGTGCTGTATCCCGTCCTCTGCGAGCCCGAGGAGGCCGTCGAGCAAAGCCCTTGAAAAAGGGAGCCCTTCTGCCGTGCCCTGTATCTCGACAAATTTGCCGCTTCCTGTCATGACAACATTCATATCAACTTCAGCCATTGAGTCTTCCATATAACAGAGGTCAATCACCGGAGTATCATTGATTATCCCGACACTGACTGCGGCGAGGTAATCTTTGAGGGGGGTTTTCTCGATAAGCCCGTTTCTCAGGGCATAGTGCAGTGCGTCTGCCAGGCATATGAACGCCCCGGTGATGGAAGCCGTGCGGGTACCGCCGTCTGCACGGAGGACATCGCAGTCTATCCATATGGTCCTTTCTCCAAGGGCTGAAAGATCTACGACAGACCTCAGCGCCCTCCCGATCAACCTTTGAATTTCATGGGTCCTGCCGCTCACTCTGCCGGTGGCCGATTCCCTCGTTGTTCTTGTCTTGGTTGACCTGGGGAGCATAGAGTATTCAGCGGTTATCCACCCCTTTTTCTGGTCTCTCAAAAAAGGCGGCACTTTTTCCTCGATTGAGGCGGTACAGATCACCTGCGTATGCCCCATGGAAATCAAGGCTGAACCTTCTGCCGAGTCTATAAAATTCCTCTGGATGTTCACTGTGCGCATTTCATTGTTTTTTCTTCCGTCAGCTCTCATCAGTCCTCCGTCTCTCAGTTTCCGACAATTATTTGTTCTATATGAGTCGATTTTTTCTCCAAGAAAAATCTCTCCGACCTTTACGAAAGGTTCCGGAGAGTCTGTCACATAAAATTCTCTCGATGGTGATTTTTTCTGCTCTCTTTTTAAATCGAATACTTCGAGCAGCGTTCTTATTTCCCGTGATGTCTCAACGGCTGAGTCTATCAGGGTGACCTCTTTGCCCATGACACGGGATATGACCTTTTTCAGCAGTGGATAGTGCGTACACCCCAGGACAAGCGTATCGATGCCTTTCTCTTTCATGCTGCCGAGATACTGTTTTGCGACCATTGCCGCAACTTTTCCTGTGATCCAGCCTTCCTCAACCAGAGGCACAAAGAGGGGACAAGCGAGACCGAAGACCTGTAAGGTGTTGTCTATCGCATGGATGGCCTTGGTATATGCATTGCTGTGAACCGTTGCCGCAGTGCCGATTACGCCGATCTTTTTATTCCGTGTGGCCCGGACAGCAGCTTTTGCCCCCGGCTCGATAACACCGATGACAGGGATCGCAACGCTGTTTTTCACCGCCTGAAGACTCACTGAAGAAGCAGTATTGCAGGCGACCACGAGGATCTTGATGTCCCTGGAAGAGAGAAAATTCGTATTTTCGAAGGAATATCTTATTACTGTCTCGGCTGAACGGATACCATAGGGCACCCGTGCAGTATCCCCCAGATAAATAGTGCTTTCCTGCGGTAATTCCCTGATGATTTCCTTCAGGACGGTGAGGCCGCCTATTCCGGAATCAAAAACACCGATTGGCCTGTTTCCTTTCTCTTTCATCTCTCCTCGATGCATGACATTCTTATCAGAATTCCGGCGAGACCATATCTTTGAGGGGGTGGAAAAGATAGAGATGGCCTCCGAGAGTCTCGGCTTCTTTCCCCTCTATAAGGACCTTTACGTCCTGAATATCCTCGATGTTGGAAATAAGGCTTTCATACAGACCTTTTAACAGGAGATACTCTGCCAGGGCATCACCCTGAAAATTTCGTCTGAACTCATCAGACAGGTTGACATAGACTATACTGTCGGCTCCCCGATACATACCTAAAAGCTGGACATTCCGGGGAATGGCCGATGCTGCAGCGCCCGCCGGCCCCTTCAGGTATTCCTCGATAGTCGCTTCGGCTATTGTCGTGTTCGGGCTGCTCCGTGGAGGCCTTCTCTCTTCAAGCTGAAGGCGATTCCCGATAGGGTAATAGACTCTTACCGTGAAAAAGCCATCCATATGCGCGATGCCGCCTGCCGGTTCTTCGTCGTGCATTTTTTCTTTCGAAAAAACCCTGGAGAAATAAAAATATCCTCCTACGACGCCGCTCAGGAAGATGATGCCAAGGAGCACAAGTGCAATCGTTTTCTTTGTGTTCATTTATCCCTGAACTTTCATAATGAGATTGCCGGTATCCGGGAGAACCTCGCCTGACAGAGGATGAATGGATGATGCTCCACGCTCTGCCGCGAATGCGTTATTGCTCATACGCGGCAACTCCTTGTATGAACGCCTTGATGACTTTTTCTCTCATCTGCTGGTCATAGAGAACGTATTTCGGGGACGGCAGTTCTACCAGCACGCACGGTGATGCTACCGAATTCAGTATGGGGAGCGGCATTTCCCGTTGAATGATTTCTGCCTTGAATTCGTCCTTCAGCGCTTTCCCTATACTCTCGGCAAGGGCCTTGCTTTTCTGAACATATTTTCTCTGCCTGGAGGAGAGACTGTAAAAATCTCCTGCTTCAACTGACGCCTGTTCCTCAAACCGGGGGCTGTAAAGAACAAACCCCTGTGAGGTTGAGGCGTGCAGACTGATAAATACGTCCGGGATTTTTTGATTCACAAAGTTGATTCGTTCGCTGATTGATATATACTGGTCTGCTCTCCGGGTAAGAAAGCTCTTTTTCCCCTTCCTGGCAAGAAAAGAGGCCAGGTCTTTTGCCAGGGAGAGCATTATCTCTTTCTCGCTCGCGTTGCCGTAAGTAATGCCAAAATCAAAGCCGCCATGTCCTGCATCGGCACAGAGGCCTCTGGCGAGCACGGGAAGAGGTTGTTTTTCAGCAGACAGTTCCTTCTTCTGTATATCGGATTTCTGTATATCGAACACAAGCCGCGCAGGAGAGGAAAGCTGGAACATTTTGGTCTCTCCTTTTTCCTTAAAGTTCAGGACCAGAGATTTTTCGGCAGTTATCAGCTCAAAAGGCATTCCCTGGGGAGGGGTGAGGGTATAGGGCTCAGGAAATTCCGCTTTTATCTGTGTTGACGAAGTAGTCACTTTTGTCCTTTTAAGAAAGGATTCCTCAGCCTCCAGAACGACTCGAAGAGTATTTTCCTGGCTGCTGAACTTAAGCGATACGAGAGCCTTTTTTTGCGCGGAAAGGGGGAATACGGAAACAAAGAGAATAAAAAGTATAAGAAATCCTTTTTTCACGGGATAATAATTCTTCCTTTCCTTTCTTTCAGAAACCTGCTGTCGCAGCTCAATAAAGAGACATTTATGTCTGAGGTAGTGCACTTGAGCCCGGCGGCAACCACAACGTATTATAAAATAAAAATATTTTTAAAAACCAATGGCTAGTGTAATGTCCCATAAATATCCAGACATTTATTGTCACCCTGAACTTGTTTCAGGTCTTTCTTCATACCAAAAGCGAGATTCCGCATCAAGTTCGGAATGACAACTTAATTATGGGACACCACACTAGCTCCGGTTTCTCAAACGGCAAGGGTAATCGTATTACCAGCTGTGGTCCTTCACATAGCCATATTCAACCAGCATTTGACCGGCGAGGTCCTTCACAAGTGTCTTTTCTTCATCAGTCATTTTTTTCCACTTGCCTCTCCCGTCAAAGAGGGGCTGATTGATTTGCCAATTGCGGTATTGACGGTGATGTTCTTCATGCGCTGCCGGAGGTTTTGCGATCTCATCGGCATAATAACGCTTCGGAGTCTTGTGATACTCCCGGATATCCGGTTCGAAGTCAACCCCCAGAAACGCCAGGAGGGAACTCATCGTTGAGTCAAAATCCTCTATAAGGTTTTCATACCTTATGACATACACATTCGGGTGTTCCCAGAACTGCCGCCCCGCGTTGTTGTCCTCAATCCAGCGCCTGATGCCGTCTTCAAGCGAGCCCGTGCGCTTCTGTATCGAGCAGGCAACGTCACGGCCGTCTCTGATCATCAGGATGATTTTGGAGTCAGGTCTGATTTCCAGAAATCTCCTGATACAATATATGTGTCTCGGGGTTTTTTCTATCCATCCTGATTTGCCCGCACAGACTGTATTCATGTCAAATAACCAGAGGTTCAGTCTCATTTTCCAGTGCTTGCGGAATCCGACGGATGTTTCTGAAGGGACGGCATAGAACCGGGAGTGTGTCCCGAGTATTGCCAAAAGGAGTGACGTCCCGCTGTGTCCGCATCCTACGATGAACGTGGGTGGATACCTGAGTTTTTTCCCTTTCAGAAACCTGCTGTAGAGGTAATCCGGCATTACACGCAGAATTCTCCTGAGGGTATTCAATTTCATGATAGGCATGCCTTCCTGTCATTTTACCAGAGCGTTTGCGTAAAAGTCTTTTTCTCTCCGGCATCGCGGCATCGCTCTCTGTCTGTTTATTCGCAGCGCTGCGGCAGAAAATGCTCGGATACAAAAAGAGGACGGGCCTAAAGATTCCACCTTCTACAATTGTTTAAAAACAAGGAGAGTTCATTATTGAGGAATAGAGTTTGTAATATGCAAATAAGAGACAATCTTGTTTAAGGGTTTTGGTACTTTTTAAACTTTTCTAATTCTTCTTTCAGTTCCTCTATTTTCTCTTTTAGTTCTATCATTCTCAATTCTCTGCTAATAGCCATATCATAAAAATCTTCAAGCTCTTTCACTCTTTTTTGAATCTCTCCCTCCGCCTGCTTGCGCTCGGTAATATCAGAAAATAGGACACCTACATTATTTGATGAAAGTTGGAAGGCAGTTACTTCATATGCTCCCTCTATCTTTCCGTACACATAGGAAATTTCTTCAGTATTCCAGGGTGTTCCGGTAGAAGCAACACGGCGATACATTTCTGGAATCTCTGTCTTAGCAAGAGGCGGGAATGCTTCTTCTATGGTCTTGCCGATGAAATGAGAACAATCAACGCCAAGAATTTTATCAGCTGCGGGGTTTGCATTCGTAAAAATAAGTCGCCCATCATCATGTAACTGATATAGAAACATACCAACAGGCAAAGACTCTACAATACTACGGAAGGTCTTTTCGCTTGATAGTAAAAGCTCTTCTGACTTCTTGCGATCGGTGATGTCAAACTCGATTCCATCCCAGAAGGTGGAGCCATCTTCCATGGTACTCGGGTTTGAAATAAAAGAAGACCACCTTATTGCCCCAGAAGGACATAACATTCTAACTTCAGTTCTAAAAGTGGACAATGCTTTATTTGCTTCTTCCTCTTCTTGCAATACTCGAAGTTTGTCATCTGGATGAACTTTCCCATAAATTAAATCCGGATTTGCGATTGCCTCTTGCGGAGTACAACCATAAAGAGTCACTACTGCCTCACTCACATAAGTAAATCTTCTTGAACCATCCTTGCATAGGCAAACTTGATAAACCATACCTCCCCTAAGATTATTGGCAATAGATCCAACAAGATTTATGGTCTCTCGCAGTTTCTTCTCTGCCTGCTTGCGCTCGGCAATCTGCTTAGCTTCTTCTAATGCCCTCTGTACCGAAGGAGCAAGACGCTTCAAATTGCTCTTCATCACGTAATCGGTTGCACCTTTTTTGAGGGTTTCAATTGCAAATTCTTCTCCGACTTTACCGGTAACCAAGATAAAAGGCACATCGGGGCACTTTTCCTGTGCAATTCTTAATGCTGCAAGACCATCAAAAGTAGGGAGATCATAATCTGACAGGATAATATCGGGGGAGAACTCTTCAATTGCCTTCTGAAAGGCTTCTCTTGTATCTACAATCTTTGAGATGAATACCATTCCAGATTTTTTTAATTCATGCTCTTCTAATTCAGCGTCAGCAGGAACATCTTCGAGGATAAGTATGCGGAGTTCTCTATCCATTGAAACGTGTTTCCCCCTGAACAGGTATTTCTTCTTTACTGAAAAGATAGAAATTAACCCTGTCTATTTCCGATTGTACCATACACAATCAAAATAGTGCTTAGAGCTGTTTGCTATAGGAAGGATTCCGCAAGAGAACAATTAACTTTCAGTGACGGTTTAAATATCCTATTGAGTATAAAAAACAAAAAAGCCATTAAAGCTCGCAAACCTTTGATAGTGGTTGCTTTGCTAAAATGGCTATAAGTTATTGATTATAAATATAATTCTGGTGGAGGCGGCGGGAATTGAACCCGCGTCCGAAAGTACTGCCCTCAGGCTTCTACATGCGTATCCTGACTATTGTATCTCGGATGCCGGGCTGCCGTCAGGCAGGCGTCCCGAAATCCCATCCCCCTTTGTCTTACCCCGGGGTCAGAGGAAAGTCCCCGGAGCCAGCCTGCTGAATGACGCTGTGACCTGAAACACAGACAATTTCAGGGCAGCGGCTGCTTAGTTAATTAAGCAGCTAAAGCCAGTTCGTTATTGGCGTTTGTGTTTGTTTTCCGCTTTTTATCGTGGTGACGGAACCACGGCATGCCACCTGATTATCGTAAACCCCCGTCGAGCCCTTTCGCCCCCTTTTTCCGGTAAAGAGTAACACGTAAACTGTATGAGTAAGCAGTGAAACACTGAATAGCTTATGGTGTCTACTGCTTAGTGCTTACACGATTTACTGTCTTTCATGGCCCGTTCGATTTCTCTCCGGGCCTCCCGTGCTTTTATGGTTTCCCTTTTTTCAAAGAGCCGTTTCCCCTTTGCAAGTCCTATCTCAACCTTTGCAAAGGAGTCTTTAAAATATATCTTCAGAGGTATCAGCGTAAATCCCTTTTCTGTCGCCTTCCCCGCCAGGCTGTTCAGCTCTTTCCTGTGGAGAAGGAGTTTCCGGGTTCTCAGCGGGTCATGGTTCATCCGGTTGCCGTGAGTATAGGGGTTGATATGACAGTTCAGGAGAAACGCTTCTCCTTCTTTTATCATAACATAACTCTCTTTAAGACTGGCTTTTCCTTCCCTCAGAGACTTCACCTCTGTCCCCAGGAGCGCTATGCCTGCCTCGATAGAATCTTCGATATGGTAATCGTGATATGCCTTCCTGTTCTGACAGACGACCTTCATGACTTGATTGTACCATTTTATAAAAGGGAAGGATTTAGTGCGGGCTATACCCTGCCGACAGAAAAATAGCGGAATCCCTTTGCCTTCATTTTCTGAGGATCATAGACATTCCTCAAATCGAAGAAAAACGGCTCCCTGAGAAGCGTTAGGATTCTGGCGAGGTCCAGGTTTCTGAACTGATTCCATTCTGTTATGAGTACGACTGCATCTGCCCCTTTCATCGCGTCATACGCATCCTTGCAGCATTTCATCTTCGGTATCTGCCTGGCTGCTTCTTTCATGGCAACAGGATCATACGCCCTGATTTTGGCGCCCTCTTTCTGCAGACTCTGAATGATCGTCAGGGCAGGGGCATCCCGGATGTCGTCGGTATTCGGCTTAAAAGCAAGGCCGAGGACCGCCAGGGTTTTATTTCGCAGGCTTCCCATCTCGTCCCGGATCTTCTGTACCATATAAGCTCTCTGTTTCTCGTTTGCGCTTACTGCGGCATCAATAATGCCGAGCTGAACATCATGCGCCTCGGCAATCTTGAGGAGCGCGCTCGTATCCTTGGGGAGACAGGAGCCACCAAATCCGGGACCGGGATGGAGAAATTTGGGTCCGATCCTCTGGTCAAGCCCCATCCCCTTTGCGACCATATGGACATCTGCTCCTATGCGCTCGCAGAGGTTCGATATCTCGTTGATGAAAGAGATCTTGGTTGCAAGGAAAGAATTGGCGGCATATTTGATCAGTTCGGCAGTTTCGATGTTTGTGATTACAAAAGGCGTCTCGATCAGGTAAAGAGGCTTATACAGGTCCTGCATGATTGCCACTGCCTGAGCGCTTTTTGCTCCTATCACAATCCTGTTGGGCCTCATAAAATCTTCAATCGCTGAGCCTTCCCGCAAAAATTCCGGATTGGAGACAATATCAAAATCGGTCTGTTCCCTCAGGTTTTGCGAGATGATCTCCCGTATTTTTTCCCCGGTGCCGACAGGGACAGTACTCTTTGTGACAATCACCCTATATCCATTTATATGGCTTGCGATCTCCTGTGCAACCCCTTCCACATACTTCAGATCGGCAGAACCGTCGCCTCTCCGGGGGGTTCCGACCGCGATAAAGATGACAAGAGAGGATTCGACGGCCTTCGCGATCTTTGTCGTGAATTTCAGCCTGCCCTGCGCAACATTTTTCTGGACGAGCGTATCGAGCCCCGGCTCATAGAAGGGAATTTTGCCTTTTTTAAGGCTCTTGATCTTTTGTTCGTCTTTATCAACACAGGTCACAAAGATGCCGAACTCGGCGAAACAGGCGCCGGTAACGAGTCCGACATACCCTGCGCCAATTATTCCAATATGCATAAAACCTCCTGATAAACGCTGTAAAAAAACCTTTTTTAAGTATACTATAACGTCATAGATAAATTACATGGATGCCCGCTATGTCTGAGTGCAGCAGGAAGCTTTATTTAGTCCCTCTTGCAGGATTGTTCCTGTACGGGTTTACCCTGCCCCTTTCGAAAAGTATCAGCAGCATCCTCATGGGATTGATCTTCGCATCCGCAGCTGGCATGATCGCTTTGAATACGAAGTGCCGGCTTGATGTATCCCGTGCTTTGCGGCAGCCCTTACTGCTCCCTATCGGTCTCTATCTTGGTGTTGTGTGCGCAGGCCTGCTTTTCTCTCAGGATTTGCAGGAAGGAATCGGCATTGTGAAACAATCGGCCAACCTCTTTTTTGTGTATCTGATGGTCTCGGTATTGCTCGATACAGAGCAGGATGAGGGAAAAAGGGACAGATATTGCCGGTCCCTGCTGGCTGCTTTGCTCGCGGGTATTTTTGTGCTCGATGTGATCGGATTGCTGACCTATGGAGGTGTCATTGGGCACAAACAATATGTCCTGCCGCTCATGCCGTTGAAGATGCATCATATATGGTTCGGAAACCTCAACGCGATCGGTCTTTATGGCGCGGTGGCGCTTTTTTTTGCCCTGCCCGGTAAAAGGAAATTTTATCAGAATACCGCGCTGTGGTTATTCGTAGCCATAAGTATTGTTTCTGTTTTGCTCTCAACGTCCCGGACCGCCTGGCTGGGGATGCTTTTTTCAGGGGGAGTATTTCTTTATTTTCTGGTGAGCAGAAAGAGAACGTTCTTCCTGCTCTTCGCGCTTATTCTCACCGCGTATGTATCAGCCTATTTCTTCAGTCAGCTCGTCCAGGCAAGGATTGACCAGGCGTACAAAGATATCGTGTTGTTTGTTTCCGGTGACCCGGCGACCTCCCTGGGCGCCCGCTTTGCCATGTGGAAAGCAGCGATGTCGATGTTCCTCTCGAATCCGGTCTTCGGGGTAGGCACCGGCGACTATAAATCCATGATTGACGCGTTTGTCGCTTCCGGAGAATATCCTGCTCTCATCGGAAAATATAATCAGCCGCATAATATGTATCTCTGGATACTTGCAACCAATGGAATTATCGGCTTCTCCGCATTGGTGTTTCTTTTCTCCGCACTTGTCAGGCAGGGAAAAAATCGGATAAACGGTCTGCAGGGAGAACGGATATTCGGCCTGCTCGCACTCTCTGTGGCAGTACATTATCTGGTGGCGGGCTTAACAGAATCGCTCATGAACATCCACCTCTTGCTGTGTGTATTTGGACTTATAACAGGAATCACGGTGAGGAAGCGTCAGCAGCGCATGCCCGATACCGGCATGGATATCACCCGCGGGGATGCAGGCATCACGCCGGCCCAGGAAACAAACCCGACGGATGCTCAGCGGATGAATATTCTCCATGTAATTGCTACCCTTCCGGTAGGCGGAGTTGAAAACACGATTACCCGGGTAATCAGGGGGTATCAGAAGGAGAAGTTTTATCCCGTAATCTGCTGTATACGGGAAGGGGGCCTGCTCGCGCAGGAACTTCTCAGGGAGGGGTATGAAGTCCTTGTTCTGAACCGGATGAAGTCGCGCCGTTTCGATTTCGCGGCAATTCTCTCTCTGTACAGAATAATCAAAGAGAAAAATATCACGATAGTGCGCACCCATCAATATCATGCGAATATCTACGGGCGGGCTGCAGCAATCCTCGCGAACGTACCGTGTATCGTCGCCTCTGTGCACAATATCTATACAAGAGACAAGAAACTGCACCGGAGGCTTCTCAATCACTCCCTGTCAAAATTTACCGACAGAATAGTGGCGGTTTCGAACGCGGTGAAGGAGGATATCGTGCGGTATGACAAAATCGGGGAAGAAAAGATAGCGGTGATCCATAACGGCATCCCTCTCGATGAATTCAATTGTTCACTTCCCCCGGCAAGAGCACGGGAGATCCTGAACCTTCCCCGGGAACTTACCCTCATAGGGTGTGTAGGGAGATTGGTTGAACAGAAGGGGCATCGATATCTGATCGAGGCTGCTTCGCACATCGGAGCAAGTTGTGTGGTCATTGCAGGAGACGGTCCCATGAGGAAGGAACTGGAAGATCTCGCGGGCGAACGGAACGTCCATGCAATTTTTCTGGGAACCATTGCGCCAAAGACAGTCCCTGTATTTCTCAGAGCGATTGATATCTTCTGTTTTCCCTCGATATGGGAGGGATTCGGGATTGCGCTCGTGGAGGCAATGTCCTCCGGGCTTCCCGTAGTTGCCTCAGACATTCCTCCGCACCGGGAGGTTCTTGCCGATGCAGGTTTCTATGTGCCGTCACGGGATGCAGAAAAACTGGCCCAGACCCTGAACCTCCTCATGGAGAATCCGGAATTGCGGGAATCTCTTATCCGGAAGGCACAACAGAGAGCAAAAATATTTTCTCTTGAGCATACCGCAGGGTCCTATGAGGCATTATATGAAGAAATTCTGATGAAAAAAAAGAATACAGGACGGGAAAATCCACATGGGGAACGTTTGGCCCGGTGATATCCTGATGCAAGAGAAGAGAAGAGATGAGAAGGGTCGGTCAGAATATGCGCATTGCGATTATTAAGAGTACGTATACCCCGTACGGCGGAGCCGAAAAATATACCACGCGGCTGATCAGCGCGTTTGCCGCACGAGGTGTCTCCGTTGATGTGCTTACTTCGGAACGCGGCAAGTGGGACGGTATTGAAAAAAATATCGGATGGGTTACGCTCAGCCAGGCGAAAAGGAACAACCTCTTAAGGCTGCTTACTTTTAATGCAGCGGCGGAACGCTATCTGCAAAAGGAGCGTTACGACTGTATCTTAGGGATGGAGCGGACAGACTATCAGACGCATCTGCGCGCCGGCGGCGGTTGCCATGCAGCATGGATTGAGAGAAGGTGCGCAGAGAGTTCGCCTCTGAGATGCCTGACTGTGAAAGCGAACCCCTTTCATAAGGCTATGCTCAGGATCGAACGCAGAGCCTTTCTTTCTGATTCCCTCAGAAGGATTTTCTGCAATTCCTTTCTCGTACGCAACGAAATCCTTCATTACTACCCTTCGACAGACCCGAAGATCGAGGTAGTGCATAATGGTGTTGAGTGGAATGAATTCGCGGACACGTTCGAGAAAGGGCTCTCCCAAAAAGAACAGTTGCGGGAAAGCCTTGGACTTGGAAAGGACAGGTTCTATTATCTCTTCCTCGGAAGCGGTTACGAACGGAAGGGACTCATGAAAGCGATCAGGGCATTGTGTATGCTCCCCGAGCATACCGGGTTGCTCGTTGTGGGAAAGGACAGGAACGAGAACCGGTACAAAACCTGCTGCCAAAAGGAAGGCCTCTCGCACAGAGTGCATTTTTTCGGTCCTCAACGGGAAGTTGCCCCCTTTCTCCAGGTTGCCGATGCCTTCGTCCTGCCGACCATTTATGATCCGTTTTCGAATGCGTCACTGGAAGCGCTCGCAATGGGTTTGTATACCATAACGAGCAATGCGAACGGCTGTGCCGAGATTATCAGTGACGGCGCAGGATATATTATCAGGGATCTGCGGGATACAGGGTCTGTGGCTGAAGCGATGAAAAGCGCATTGGGCGCACACCTTGCAAAAGGGGAGATCAGGGAGACCGTAAAACATCTCGATTTTGACGGTCAATTAAAAAAGATCGTGGATGTATGTCTGGCCGATGCTTCCCTGATGAATAGCAATGCATAAGAATGCGGCGGTCATAAAGGGAATCCTTCTCCTCCTGCTTTTTTGTCTGCTCCTGAATATCCCGTACATTCATCTGAGGGAGTTTCAGGGCGAGGAGGGCAGGAGGGTCATAGTTGCTGACACTATGCTCAAGACCGGTGAATGGATAGTGCCGTATGTTGAGAACGTACCGTATCTGAAAAAACCGCCTCTGTTTAACTGGCTGCTCGTTGGTATATTCTCGCTCAGCGGTATCGTATCAGAGACAACCGCGCGAATGCTCTCGGTGATATCCGCCTTTCTCTGTGCGTTGGGGCTCAGTCTCTTCTGGAGGAAAATCGCGGAGATACGGGATGCCTGGTACATCATCCCCGGCCTGATCTTCCTGACGTTTACCGACGTTATGGATAAAGCGGTGCGGGCTGAAATCGATATGACTTTCACTCTGTTTATCACGCTTGCGGTGCTCCTCTGGTATTTTCTCCACGAATACCTTCAAAAACCCCTGACTGCATGGATTCTCTCCCTCTCTTTCGTGAGCGTTGCCACCCTTACAAAAGGCGTTCAGGCGCCTGCGTTTTTTTACTGCGGAGTGGTCCCGTATCTCATTTATAAAAGAGAGATAAGGAGTATTTTTTCAGCAGCTCACGCGGCCGGTATTTGCGCCGCGCTCGCAATTTTTTCGGCATGGTTTATCCCTTTCGCTGAGAAAATCGGGCTGGAAGCATTGCTGACAACCTGGTGGCGTGAGATTGCGACCCGTCAGGAGCCCCTTAGGGCCGGCGGATTTTTTCGTCATTTCGTTGAATTCCCCTTCCTCTATCTTATCGCCTATCTGCCGTGGTTTCCTCTCATATTTTTATGGGCGCACAAAGAAATACGAGAAAAAACACAGGGTCATAGAAAACTTGCCATGTACTGTCTCTTTTTCCTTCTCTTCTCGATTCCTTTTTACTGGATTATGCCGGGGGCACGGCTTCGCTATATCCTCCCGGTTTCAGGAGCGCTTGCATTATTGCTCACCATTCCGATCGCATCCACCCTCAGTAGTTCTTCACGCATGCCGTTATGGACCACGCGGTCCCTGCAGGTGCTCGGCATTTGCCTGTTCCTCGCCGTACCGCTTGCTCTTTTCTGGGGCACAAGGCTTGAACTTTTTCATGGTTCTTCCCCGTTTTTTCTTCTTGGAACAGTCTTTGTTCTCTCTCTCCTGCTTATAGGGAAAACCGGAGACGCGAAAAGAAAGATAATAGTGTTGCTTCTCGCAACTCTTGCAGTAAAGGTATTGTGGGCATCCCTCTACTTTCCCTATCATGCAAAAAATCTGAGTTATTACAGGACAGCTGCGCAGCAGATAAATATGCTGGTTCCTCAGGATGCCTCTCTGTACGATTATCGTGTGGATAATCCGCACCTTGCCTATTATCTCAACAGGCCGGTTACATTGATAAAAACTCCGGATAAGTCTAAAATGAAAAACGGCTCCGTGGTATTCATGGAGAAGAAAGACGCAGACGATGCTGATTTAGAGGGATTTTCGTATATCGGTGAAGTCGAAGCGAGAAAAAAAATCCTTCTTTTGTACGAAATTGCGAATGGGGGTAAGGATGAAAACTGAGAAAAAGATGAGAACTGACAGCAAGAGGATTCTGGTCACCGGAGGGGCTGGTTTTCTTGGCTCTCATCTCTGTGAACAACTCCTGAAACAGGGACATGAGGTGCTCTGCGCGGACAATTTCTATACAGGCCGCAGGGCAAATATTGTACATCTTGTGAGGAATCCCTATTTCGAAGTTCTTCGGCATGACGTCTGCTTCCCCCTTTATGTCGAGGTGGACGAAATTTATAATCTTGCCTGTCCGGCTTCACCGGTTCATTATCAGTTCGATCCCGTGCAGACGACGAAAACATCGGTCCACGGGAGTATTAATATGCTCGGACTTGCCAAACGGATAAAGGCAAAGATCCTTCTTGCCTCTACCAGTGAGGTATATGGAGACCCCCATGTCCATCCCCAGCCGGAGACTTACTGGGGGCATGTGAACCCAATCGGATTGCGTGCATGCTATGACGAAGGGAAGCGATGTGCGGAGACGCTTTTTTTCGATTACCACCGCCAGCATAACCTGAGGATAAAAGTGGCAAGGATTTTCAATACCTACGGCCCGATGATGCACCCGAATGACGGCCGCGTCGTGAGCAACTTTATCATGCAGGCCCTGAAGGGCGAGCAGATTACCGTCTTCGGAGAGGGAAGCCAGACGAGGAGTTTCTGTTATGTGGATGACATGATAGATGGCCTCATCAGGCTTATGAACAGTCCTGATGACTTCACCGGTCCGGTGAATCTGGGGAACCCCCGGGAGTTCTCGATCCTTCAACTTGCAAGGCTTGTAATAAAACTGACAGGCTCAAAATCGAAAATAGTCTATAAACCGCTTCCTCAGGATGATCCAAGACAGAGGAAGGCTGATATCACGCTTGCTAAGGCACGACTGAACTGGCAGGTAACCATACCGCTTGAAAAGGGGCTGAGAAAGACAATCCGGTATTTTACACGGCTCATCAAAGAGCATTCACTGTGATACTCATCGTAGGCGGGGCAGGATATATCGGCTCACATGTGAACAAGTTTTTTTCTCTGCGGGGATACCGAACCGTCGTCTTTGACAATCTCGTGTATGGCCACCGTGAGTTCGTGAAGTGGGGAGAATTCTTTTTCGGAGACCTTGCCGAGAAAGAGCAGATTAGACGCTGTTTCCGGGAATATGCGATTGATGCAGTCATGCACTTCAGCGCCTTTGCCTATGTTGGTGAATCAGTTGCCGACCCTGCAAAATACTACCTGAATAATGTCGCAAATACCCTGAATCTTCTCGAAGCGATGAGGGAGTTTCAGGTGCGCCATTTCATTTTCTCCTCTACCTGTGCGACATATGGCATCCCCGGGACAGTACCGATTCCTGAAGACCATCCCCAGAAACCGGTCAATCCCTATGGCAGGAGCAAACTCATGATCGAGGAGATATTAAAGGATTACGACAGCGCATATGGCATAAAGCATATTAACCTGAGATATTTTAATGCTGCAGGCGCTGACCCTGACACGGAAATCGGGGAGCAGCATGACCCTGAAACACATCTCATTCCGCTGGCCATAGAAGCTGCGTTAGGCAGAAGAGAAGACATCAGGATATTCGGCACCGATTATCCGACAAAAGACGGCACATGCATTCGGGATTATATCCATGTCATGGACCTGGCGGATGTGCATATGAAAGCGCTCGAATATGTGAAAGACAGGGAGACCAGTGATTCCTTTAATCTCGGCAACGGGACAGGCCATTCGGTGAGAGAAGTAATTGACACGGTGAGGCGGATCAGCAGCAGAGATTTCCGGGTGATCGAAGCAGAAAGACGCGCAGGAGACCCGCCTGTCCTGATCGGCAGCAGTCAAAAGGCAATTACTACCCTCGGATGGAGACCGCAGTTTGCGGATATCGGCATGATTGTGGAGACCGCATGGAGATGGCATTCAATGCAGCATGGATAACGACATCTCCTTATGGAACCGGAGAATATTTATTGCGGGTTAATTCCCATATTTTCGCATGTTTAAAAAAGGCTGCGCATGTTGCACCGATCGCAGCGATCAGTCCATGAAATCCATCCAGAAAACCTCTCTTGATGATATAGACCTCAAAGAATTTTTCTGCTGTCTTCATCACGATCATGAAGGAAGAAACCTTCCCGGGTTTTCCTGCCTTCACTTTTTCCTGTGCGGATATACTCGAGTACAAGTTCTGTTTGTGTATATATTGCGAGAGGGATTTATAGGTGATATGGATAATCGGACTCTCAATGTTTGCGACTGACCCGGTTTCTATAATAACCCTGTCATGCGGGTTGATTCCCCCGAAATGCCCTTTATCTTTCCTGAATAACCGCAAAACATGGTCGGGATACCATCCGCCATGTTTCAGCCACTTGCCGAGAAAATAATTTTTTCTCGGGAAACGATACCCGTCAGCCGCAGGATTTTGTAATTCTTTCAGGACAAAATTTTTCAGGGCTTCGGTCACCCGCTCATCTGCATCCAGACTGAAGACCCAGGAATGGGAAGCCTTTTTCACCGCACATGCCTTCTGCTCCTTCATTCCCTCCCAGGTGTTAAAAAATACCCGTTCAGTATATTCCTTGCATATTTCGACAGTCTTATCGTTGCTGCCGGAGTCAACAACAACGATTTCATCTGCCCACGAGATGCTCTCGAGACAGGCCCGGATATTATCCTCCTCATTGTACGTTATGATTGTTACCGAGACTTTTTCTCTTTCCACGCGCATCCTCCTTACCGCAAGACAAGGGAATCGAATACAAATTCCTGTTACGAGAACGCATGATAGAGTGCTCTGTAGGTTGAATTTTTGCTGATGAGCTCTTCATGTCTGCCTGTATCGACTATGCTCCCTTGTTCGACAATCAATATCCTGTCGGCATTTTTCACCGTCGAAAGCCGGTGAGCAATGACTATGGTCGTCCGGCCTTTCATTAATTCGTCGAGGGCTTTCTGTACCAGCGCTTCGGAGACCGAATCGAGCGAGGAGGTAGCCTCGTCAAGGATCAGGATAGGGGAGTTTTTCAGAATCGCCCGTGCTATGGCTATTCTTTGTCTTTGCCCGCCGGACAACTTTAGCCCCCTGTCTCCGATAGTAGTGTTATATTGTTCCGGCAATTCACGGATGAATTCGTCGGCATACGCCATTCTGGCGGCTTCGAAAATCTCCTGTTCCGATGCTCCGGGATTGCCAAATCCTATGTTCTCCCGTATTGAATCATTGAAGAGAATGATATCCTGACTCACAATTCCGATCAGGTGCCGCAGAGAATGTAGCGTGATTTTACGGATATCGATTCCGTCTATCATTATCTTTCCGTTCGTAGGGAGGTGGAATTTAGGGATTAAATCAACAAGGGTTGATTTCCCGACACCGCTCCTTCCGACTATCGCGATGACTTCCCCTGCCCTGATTTCCAGATTCACCTCCCGCAAAACCTGTGTGGCGGTTCCGGGGAAAGAAAAAGAAACATGATCGAACCGGATGGATTCTCTGAACCTCTCCACGCTGATCTCACCCTGTTCTTCATGTTCTTCCATAAGCAGGGTGTCTATTCTCTCGATTGAAGCTCTGGCCTCCTGTATCCCTGTGTACGCTTCCCCTATTTTTTTTACCGGCGAAAACATCATATAAATTGCCACGAGCACAGAAGCGAACACACCGGCAGTCATAGACCCCTGAATGATGAGGACACTCCCGTACCAGAGCACGCCGGCAATCCCCAGTCCCGTGGCTACATCGATAACAAGCCTGGTGAATTCCTTGAGCCTGACTACCCTCATGAATTCACGGTAATATTTTTTGTTATCGTCCTGAAATTTTTCCTGCATGGTTTCTTCCCGGTTGAAGACCTTGATAATTCTCGCCCCGAAAATCGTTTCCCCGATTCTCTGGGTCAGGAAAGAAAGCTTTCTCTGTGTTTCCTTTCTCTTTTTCTTGACGCTTTTCCCGAATTTTCTTGTGCTGTATGCGATAAAAGGCAAAAGAAGCAGACTCAGCAGGGTCAAATCCCATCTGCGGTAAAAAGCTACGCCGAGGAGAAATACCACCGTTGGTATTTCTACAATGAATGTCTTCAGAAAGTCCGAGACCAGACTGTTAAGACTCTCCACGTCATTTATTATCCGTGATATGATTACCCCCGATGATTCTTTGTGGAAATATCCTATTGGAAGACGGAGGATATGGTGATAGAGCGTGTTCCGGGTTTCCCGCACCAGTTTCATTGCTGAAGACCTCATCAGATACGCCTGGCAGAAGCTGAAAAACCCTTTTGCTGAAAAGAGCACTACGATCCCAAGCGGGAGGAATGTGAGATACTCATATTTTTTTCCGACAAGCACTTCATCCAATGCCGGCTTAACTGCCCAGGCTATTGCAGCGGTGATGCCGGAGACCAGGAGTCCGAAGGCGATGCCTCCTAAAATCCGCGGCCAATATGGTCTCGTCAGGTTGCGTATCCGCTCAACGGCGCCCATGGTTGTTCATAGTATAAACGATCGGGCGATTATTTAATAAATTCCCTGAACCAGGGTGGCGGTAATGCTTCCCACAGCGACTTTTGTCTGAAGTTTTACCGGGATGTGTTTTGTGTCGTCGGTGAGCCAGATGAGGATTTCACCCTTTCCGAAGAAGATGCCCTCTGATTTCAGTACCGGCTTTATTACGATGGTATCGAATGTGCCGATCGGGAGAGAAACCTTTTCCTTCCTCAGGACCTGGACTTCCACATTCCAGACCTTCTTGCTGTCGAAGATGGTCACATAGACAGGCTCTCCGACAACCAGCCTGAGCAGGCGTACATGGAAAAAACTTGATATCGGGTCAAAAATAGGAGCAGGAAGAGTATACTCTTTTCTTTCTTTTTTCAGATGATCAATATAGGTAGCCCTGTTCGCAGGCTGGTCAAAGAGAACCTCCTTATCCCGGCGATGCCTTCCCTCGCGTATTTTTATTCGGTAACTGTGCGGGCGACCGACCCCTGTCTGTTCAGGTTCCCTGAACAGAGTGCTCTCAATTCTGTCTTCAACTGTATAAAAGACCGAAATCCAGTCTGCTGACCTGGCGGTAGAGATGATTCTCACTTTGTCCCCGTCATTCACTGATTCGAGCGAGGCGGTGCCGGCTTTGATGCCGGTCCATGTCAGGTCATACACGAATTTTTCAGGGACCCTGAATGGAGCAACATAAGAAGCCTGAGAAGGCAGAGAGAAACGGAGGATACAGGTCAGGATGAGGAAAGAAAGGGCGATCCATACAGGCTTATGCTTATAATTTCTCATTTTCTTTATGTTATATTAATTCATGCTCGTGATTCCAGCAATAGATTTAAAAGACGGCCAGTGTGTGAGGCTTCTGCAGGGGAAGAAAGACGCCGTGACGGTGTATTCGAACAATCCTTCCGGTGTTGCGCGGCAATGGCAGTCATACGGAGCAAAGATGCTCCATATCGTTGATCTTGACGGAGCATTCTCAGGCAGACAGAAGAATCTCGATATCATCATAAAAATCAGGAAGACAGTAAACATTGCCCTTCAGGTCGGGGGTGGCATCAGGGACACCGAGAATATCGCAAATCTTATCTCGGCAGGGATTGACAGGGTTATCCTCGGCACCGCAGCGATAGAAGATCCTGAGCTTTTGACGGAAGCGTGCAAACGGTATCCGGGCAGGATTCTTGTCGGAATCGACGCAAAAGACGGGAAAGTTGCTATCCGCGGCTGGGAGGAGGTCACGACAATCGAAGCCGTGGAAATGGCCAGAGGGCTCGAAATGGTTGGGGTCGCCGGCATTATCTATACCGACATAAGCAGGGACGGCATGCTCACCGGGCCGAATGTCACCGCAACGCAGGGGCTTGTAGAGAGCGTGAAAATACCGGTTATTGCATCGGGAGGGGTTTCGTCCATCGAGGATATAAGGCATCTCATGCAGATAAAGAATCTCTGGGGAGCGATTACAGGCAAGGCGATCTACTCCGGGAAACTGGACCTTAAAGAAGCGCTTGCAATGGTTTCGCAGCGGCAATGTTAGCGAAAAGAATCATCCCTTGTCTCGATGTGAAAGACGGCCGGGTCGTCAAAGGGGTGAGTTTCGTGAACCTGCGTGATGCGGGTGACCCGGTCCAGAATGCGCGGTTTTACGACGAACAGGGCGCTGACGAGCTTATATTCCTTGACATAACCGCTTCACACGAAAAGAGAAATATCATCCTTGATGTCGTCAGGAAGACCGCAGAGGATGTGTTTATGCCGCTGACTGTCGGAGGCGGCATAAAGACGCTTGACGACATAAGGGATCTCCTGAAAGCGGGGTGTGATAAGGTTTCGATCAATACAACCGCAGTAAAAGACCCGTATTTTGTGAGCAGGGCGGCAGAGAAATTCGGAAGTCAATGTATCGTCGTCGCAATCGATGCGAAAAGGGTTCCGGGCACACAGTTCGATGCGACCGGCGAAGACTGGTTTGATGAGAAGGACTTACAGGAGGTGTGCCTCAGAATACCGCCGCAGGATTCTTTAACGTGGGCGATTTCAACTCACGGCGGGAGGACGATGAAGCGCATAGATGCCGTTCAATGGGCCAGAAAGATGGAAGAACTCGGAGCAGGCGAGTTCATGCTCACCAGCATGGACAAGGACGGCACGAAAAACGGATACGATATCGAGTTGACCAGGGAGATATCAGAGGCGGTATCGATCCCTGTGATAGCTTCAGGCGGGGCCGGTACCCTTGAACATCTCTACGATGCCCTTGCGAAGGGAAAAGCAGATGCGGTGCTCGCCGCTTCCATATTCCATTACAGGGAATATACAGTCAACGAGGCAAAGGAATATCTCAGGGCAAAAGGGATAGCAGTCCGTTTACCATAAAAACTCAGTGAATAATGCTGGTCGGGCCGTTTCATGAAAATTCCGTTCACAAAATCGAAAAAAGGTATCACGATAAAGGTCAGGGTGGAGCCCAGGTCATCGCGCAGAGGGATCACGGGTCTCACCGCTGATTCCCTGAAAGTAAAAGTCCATGCGCCGCCTGTTGATGGTTCGGCGAATGAAGAACTCAGAGAAATCCTTTCAGAAGAGTTCCGGATCAGGAAGTCTGCCATTACGGTAATAAAAGGGATTTCTTCAAAAGACAAACTGGTGGAAATAGCAGGGATAGACGCTCTTCCCTGAACCCACTGAGTGCAAGCGCAGAGTATTGAAAGGAGAAGCGCGGATGCTTGATGCGAGATTTGTGAGGGAAAATATTGAGCTGATAAAAAAATCTCTCGACGACAGACATTACCCCGTAACGTTTGATGAATTCCTTCAGATTGAGGAGAAACGGCTGGCATTCCAAAGGGAATCGGAAGAACTCAGGAATAAAAGGAATGTCGTGTCGGAAGAGATAGCGAAACTGAAGTCCCGGAAAGAGGATGCAACGCCACAAATCGAAGCGATGAAGCGCGTTGCCGATCAGATAAAGGCACTCGATGACCGGATTAAAACACTGGAAGAGAAAACGGGTGCATTTCTCTTAAACCTCCCCAATATCCCCCATGAGTCGGTGCCTCCAGGAAAGGATGAATCGGAAAATCCAGAATTGAGGAGATGGGGTGAAGCGCGGCAGTTCGATTTCGAACCTTTGAACCACTGGGACATCGGCGAGATGCTCGATATTATTGATTTTGACCGGGGGGCAAAAATTGCCGGGGCACGGTTCTCCCTGATGAAGGGAATGGGGGCAAAGCTGGAACGTGCGCTCATGAATTTCATGCTCGATCTGAACACATCCAAAGGATACAAAGAGGTTTTTCCGCCCATTCTCGTCAACCGGGAGAGCATGACAGGCACAGGGCAGCTGCCGAAATTCGAACAGGAGCTCTTCAGGATCGCAGATCCCGAATTTTTTCTCATTCCCACCGCCGAAGTGCCGGTAACGAACATCCACAGGAATGAAATCCTGAACGAGCAGGACCTTCCGATTAACTATACCGCATATACACCATGTTTCAGAAGAGAGGCCGGGTCATATGGAAAGGATGTGAGGGGGCTTATCCGTCAGCATCAGTTCAACAAGGTTGAGATGGTGAAGTTCGTAACGCCGGAAACCTCTTTTGACGAGCTTGAGTCTCTCACAGGGAACGCTGAAGAGATCCTTCAAAAACTGGAACTTCCCTACAGAGTGATCGCACTCTGCACCGGCGACCTTGGATTTTCTTCAGCAAAGACCTATGATCTCGAGGTTTGGCTTCCCGGCCAGCAGCGTTATCGTGAGATATCGTCCTGTTCAAACTTCACGGATTTTCAGGCCAGGAGAGCGAATATCCGGTTCAGAAGGCAGGGGAAGAAGGGTACGGAGTTTGTGCATACGCTCAACGGTTCGGGGCTCGCAATCGGCCGCACCCTGGTTGCGGTTCTCGAAAACTATCAGCAGAAAAACGGAAGCATACTTGTTCCTGCCGCGCTCAGGCCCTATATGGACATCGAAGTGATTCAGTAAGACATGATAAATCCGTAAGCAGACAGAAGAGATCGAACGGAAAATCCTCCATCCAGGGGCATGCCTGAGCGCCCGGAGTAAAGGGAGAGTGAAGCCTGAAAAAGAAGGCGATATCAGGACATGCTTCCAGCGGGACAGGGACAGAATTATCCATTCGAAGTCTTTCAGGAGGCTTAAACATAAAACCCAGGTCTTCCTTGCGCCAAGAGGGGACCATTACAGGACAAGACTGACGCATGTGCTCGAAGTATCCCAGATTGCGAGAACAATAGCACGGGCATTGAGACTGAATGAGGACCTGACCGAAGCGGTTGCGCTCGGCCATGACCTTGGACATACCCCTTTTGGTCATGCCGGAGAAGATATATTGCGGGAGATACATCCCGGCGGGTTTGACCACTACAAGCAGAGTATCAGGGTTGTTGACTTCCTTGAAAAAGGCGGCAGAGGCTTGAACCTTACCCACGAAGTAAGGAACGGTATTCTCAAACATTCGAAGGGAAAAGGACTGATTATCCCTGAATCGAAAGCGCATAAGGCAGATACGCTCGAAGGACAGGTTGTCCGGATTTCCGACATCATTGCCTATATAAACCATGACCTTGACGATGCAATGAGGGCAGGAGTAATAAAAAAGACGGACATCCCTAAAAATGTGAATAAAGCGCTCGGAGATACCCATGCGCAAAGAATAGACACTATGGTGAAGGATGTGGTTTATCAATCCCTCAAAACAGACCTGGAATCCCTTGCCATGAGCGGGGAGGTCCTCACCACAACTTACAGGCTCAGAGATTTCCTCTATGAGCGCGTATACGAAAGTGAAATGATACTCCGGGAGTTCAAAAAGGCGAAGAGAATCCTCCGCGACTTATATGCATATTATATTGAACACCTTCAAGAGGTAACTATTCATGTTCCGACAGGGGGAAAAAGCAATAACCATCAGATGGTGTGTGATTTCATTGCAGGCATGACCGACAGATTTGCCCTGATGACCTATGAGAGGATTTTCCTCCCGCAGCAATGGACTGTTATTTAACAAACGCTAAAAATAAGGATTGGGGAATCGGCCCGAATTTCAGGCAGGAACAGGAACAGGAAAGAAAAAATGCTTAAAATATAGCGAGAGGATATATTATAATTAATAGAATGATTACATTCGGCGAAAAAATGAGAAAGCTTATGAAGGCAAGGGGAATAAAGGCAATAACTCTTGCTCAACGAATGGGGGTGAGCTGTGCATATGTCAGCCAGCTGGTTACCGGGATACGGAGACCGGGGAGAGAGACGTTGCTGAAGTTGTCCAGATCGCTGGAAGTGCCCCTGGAGACTCTCCTTTCGATGGAATCCGATTCATCTGATAAAATTTTTATTTCGAGAAAAATCCCTGTCCTTGATGAATCCCAGGTCTTGGCCTGGGGAGATTTTATAGATCTCGATTATCCTATGCTGGTAGCCCAGACCTTCGAATACGCAACAACCGACGATTCGAATGCATTCTACATTACCGCGAAAGCACTCTCGTCCTGCGGGGGGCTTGAATTGTGCGACCTCATACTGGTCGAGCCGAACAAAGAGGTTGCCAGCGGCGATACGGTTTTTGCCTGGTCTCCAAAAGGCGCATCGATAAGAAAAATCCTTATGAAGGACAATATGGTCATCCTCCTTGACGAGAAACGGGACCCTGTTGTGTTGGCTAAAGACAACGCCCAGGAAGAATGGAAGTACTACCGCGTCAGTCAGTGTATCAGAAAACTGTAGTCCCTTTTTCCCGCAAAATTAGCTCTCTTATACGTAAATAAAAATTATTAATCACCGCCGAGCAGAATCCCCATTGACATTTATTAAAGCATTTGCTAATATTTTTACTGTTACAGTAAAGTGATATAGCAAGGATTTAAGGTTTTTATAAACTCCCCCCATTATAGTGGCAGAAGTCCTTTCTGCCACTATTTTTTTCTCCAGCGGTTTTCTTCAGCGTTCCATATTGTGCAGATTCATGAATACTATATAATAATCTTACCGAAATGAACGAAAGCGGCGTTATAAGGACGGATCATCATGCCTGCTAATCTCCCGCCGGAATATTTCGAAGCTGAAAAAAGGTTCAAACAGGCGGTCACTGCGGCGGAGAAGACCAGCGCGCTTGAGGACCTCATTGCAACTGTTCCGAAGCATAAAGGTACGGATAAACTGAGAGCTGATCTGAGAAAGCGCCTCTCTCAGTTGAGAAAAGAGGCAATGAGCAAAAAGAAAGGGGGGAGGGGAGATCTCTATGTTGTGCAGAAAGAAGGAGCGGCACAGATAGGTCTCGTCGGCTTTCCGAATGCCGGCAAATCCTCGCTCCTCGCGTGTCTGACAAACGCTTCTCCCGTTATTGCCGAGTATCCTCTCTCGACACTGAATCCTCTTCCGGGAATGATGCCCTTTGAGGATATTCAGATTCAACTGGTTGATCTGCCGCCGATAGGCAATGAATCGACCGATGGGTGGGTTTCGGGTATCCTGCGGTATTCAGATGCACTGGCGCTTGTGCTCGATCTTTCAGAAGGCCCTGAGATTCAGGCGGAACTCCTCATTGAACAACTTGAGCGCTGGAATATCCGGCCAGTCACTCCTTTGCTCCCGGAGCCAGAGGACGGAACAGGGCGGAATATTGTGCGCAAAAGAACTCTTCTGGCCTGCAACAAAGCAGACCTGCCGGATGCGGACGAGAAATTTCTCAGACTCAGCGCACAATACGGAAAGACCTATCCTTGTGTCGCGCTCTCTGCCAGGAAGAAAGAAAATATCGAGGAACTGAAAAGAGAACTGTTCGCTCTTGCAGGCATAATCAGAGTGTATTCGAAGCCTCCGGGGAAAGAGCCGGACCTGTCGAAGCCCTTCACCGTACCGTCGGGTTCTACTATTCTTGACCTCGCAAGAACAATCCATAAGGATTTTACCGGGGGCCTGAAGTATGCCCGCATATGGGGTTCAGCGCGGTTTGACGGCCAGAGAGTTGAAAAGACCTATGTCCTGCAGGACAGGGATGTGGTGGAATTTCACGCCTGAGAGGGTGCTAATCTTTTTCGACAACCTTCCCGATGCTGACAATTTTATCATCTCCCTCTACGTCCATGAGCTTTACGCCCTGGGTGTTTCTTCCGTGCAGGGAAATATTGCCGGCTACAGTCCGGATGAGTTTTCCTGAACTGGTTATCATAACGATCTCATCCTCGTCTCTCACCTGCAGGAGGCCGACAGCCTTCCCGCCTTTTTTTATGACTTTGATCGAGATGACCCCTTTGCCCCCTCGGCTTTGCACGGGATAATCCGAAATGTTGGATCGTTTGCCGAGGCCTCTTTCTGTGACGGTTAAAATTGCAGTCTTCTCCTCCGCAACCTCAGCGGATACAACCTCGTCTCCCTTCGTCAGCCTGATCCCGCGAACGCCTATGGACGTTCTTCCGGTATCACGCACATCCTCCTCATTGAACCGGATAGATATCCCGTTTTTTGTCCCGATGATGAGATCACTCTTCCCGTTGGTCTTCTTGACCGCGATCAGTTCGTCTCCTTTTGCAAGGGTGATGGCGATGATTCCCTTTCCTCTCGGGTTGCTGTATTTTTCGAGGGCGGTCTTTTTCACCGTTCCCTTTTTCGTAAACATGACGAGATATTCTTCCGTGAAATCACGCACGGGAAGCGCGGTGGCAATTCGTTCTCCTTCAGAGAGCGCAAGCAGATTAATCAGGGCCTTCCCTTTTGTCGCACGTCCTGCCTCCGGGAGCTGATAAGTCTTGAGCCAGTACAGACGGCCGAGGTTGGAGAAAAACAGCATATACGCATGGGTCGCGGCGATGAAGAGTTCTTTCACAAAATCCTCTTCCTTTGTTTCCATCCCGATCAGTCCCTTGCCGCCGCGGCGCTGGCTTCTGTATTCACTCAACGGATTTCGCTTGATATACCCGTGATGAGAGAGAGTGACCACCATCTCTTCGTCGGTGATGAGGTCTTCTATGGTAATCTCCTTCATTTCCGGCATAATCTCGGTCTTCCTTGCATCAGCATACTTTTGCTTTATCTCCAGGAGTTCGTCCCGAATGATCTGAGAAACAAGGGCATTATTTTCGAGGATAGCCTTCAGCCGGGCAATCTCTTTTAAGGTTTCTTTGTAATCCTGTATGATCTTCTCCCGTTCAAGACCGGTCAGCCTCTGGAGTTTCATGTCCAGGATAGCCTGCGCCTGGATTTGAGACAGAGGATAATCACTCATCAATGCTGTTCTTGCCTCTTCCGGAGACTGCGATTTCCTGATAAGCGCTATGATCGCATCGAGGTGATCGATGGCTATCTTCAGACCTTCAAGGATATGCGCTCTTTCTTCAGCTTTTCTTAACTCGTAACGGGTTCTCCTGAGTACGACATCCCGCCGGTGCTGCAGGAAAAGATTAAGCAACTCGTCCAGCTTGAGGACCTTGGGCTGATTATTTACAAGCGCAAGCATGATGATCCCGAAGGTTGTTTGCATCTGGGTGTGCTTGTACAGGTTGTTGAGAACGACTTGTGCCATCTCGCCTCTTTTCAGTTCGAGCACAACCCTGATCCCATCCCTGTCCGACTCGTCCCGCAATTCTGATATGCCTTCGAGCTTCTTTTCCCTCACGAGCTGGGCGATCTTCTCGATCAACCGGGCTTTGTTCACCTGATACGGCAGTTCGGTGACGATGATGTTTTCACCGCCACGATGCTCGCGTTCGATTCTCGCCTTTGCCCTTACTTTAATGAGACCCTTCCCTTCGGAGTATGCCTGAAAAATGCCGTTCATTCCATGGATGATGCCCCCGGTCGGAAAATCAGGGCCCTGGACGCTCTTCATGAGATCTTTTAATGATGCATCCGGATTGTCCAGAAGCGTCATTAGCCCGTCGATAATTTCACCAAGGTTATGGGGAGGGATATTGGTAGCCATGCCGACAGCGATTCCTGAAGATCCGTTGACAAGGAGATTCGGAACCCGAGAGGGAAGCACGACGGGTTCCTCTGACGTTTCGTCAAAATTAGAAACAAAATTGACGGTTTCTTTGTCTATGTCGGCAAGCAGTTCTTCTGCGATTTTTGCAAGTCGTGCTTCCGTATACCGGTACGCAGCGGCCGGGTCCCCGTCAACAGAACCGAAATTGCCCTGACCGTCAACGAGAGTATACCGCATGTTGAAATCCTGGGCGAGCCTCACAAGGGCGTCGTACACCGCGGTATCACCATGGGGATGATATTTTTTCAGGACTTCACCGACGACGCCGGCACATTTTGAATATTTTCTTCCCGGGAGCAGCCCTTCCCGGAACATTGCATACAGTATCCGCCGCTGGACAGGCTTCAACCCGTCCCTGACTTCCGGCAGCGCTCTTCCTATGATTACGCTCATCGCATAATCAAGATAAGAACCCTTCATTTCTTCTTCTATGCTTATTGGTACCTTAGCCATGGAATCTCCTTCAAAAGTGTGGAACAGCAATTATTTTACCATATTGCTTTTCTTGACGGCTTAAAAATATAATTTAAGCATATGCTATCGAAAGTGCTCAGCGCAACCGTCCTGGGTATTAACGCCCATATTGTCGAGGTCGAGGTCGATATTACCTCGCGGGGACTGCCGCATTTCTCTCTGGTAGGTCTTCCCGACGCCGCGGTAAAGGAATCCAGAGACCGGGTAAAGGCTGCACTGAAAAATGTCGGGTTCCAGTTCCCCCTCAGGCAGATCACGATTAACCTTGCCCCTGCCGATCTGAAGAAGGAAGGGTCGTCATTCGATCTCCCTATCGCACTCGGTATCCTTGTGGCTGAAGGAGTGATCGACCAGTCGTCACTGGAAGGGTATCTCCTCACCGGCGAGCTTTCACTGAACGGAGGCGTGAAACCCGTAAGGGGCGTGCTGTCGATGGCGATGCGGGCCAGGGAACTCGGCTTGAGGGGACTGCTTCTCCCTCACGAGAATGCATCAGAGGCAGCAGTGGTTCGTGGTCTGCCGGTGTTCGGTATGAGGAGCCTTCCCGAAATTACCGAGTTCCTGATGGACTCCAATATCAGGGCACCCTTTCAACTCGATGTACACAAGGCACTGGAAGAGAATTCGGTGTATGAGGATGACTTTAGCGAGGTCAAAGGACAGGAGCATGCCAAACGGGCGTTTGAGGTTGCTGCAGCAGGAGGACACAATGTGCTGATGATCGGGCCGCCGGGTTCGGGGAAGACCATGCTCGCGAGAAGACTCCCGACAATACTTCCCGGTATGACCTTTGACGAGGCCCTTGAGACAACGCGGATACACAGTGTTGCCGGACTGCTGAGGGACGGGAGGCCGCTTCTTGCAATCAGGCCGTTCCGTGCCCCGCACCATACAATCTCGGACGTCGCATTGATTGGCGGGGGACAGGTACCGAAGCCCGGTGAAGTCAGCATCGCGCATCACGGGGTGCTTTTTCTGGATGAGTTGCCGGAATTCAAGCGGAATGTACTCGAAGTTTTACGGCAACCGCTCGAAAATGAAGAGGTCACCGTATCCCGTGCGGTAGCCTCGATCACCTATCCGGCGTCCTTCATGCTCCTTGCAGCCATGAACCCCTGTCCGTGCGGGTACTTTGGGGATAACCGGCATCAGTGCACCTGCACGCACGGACAGATACACCGGTACCGTCACAGGGTATCAGGCCCCCTGCTCGACCGCATCGATATCCACATAGAGGTTCCTGCGGTTCCGTACAAGGAATTGTCAAACGAGTATGCCGGCGAAAAGTCGGCAGATATACGGAAGCGGGTTGTTGCTGCACGGGATATCCAGCTTGAACGTTTCAAGAATGACAAAAGGATCTATGCCAACGGACAGATGAAGACGAGGCATATCAAGAAATACTGCAAACTCGAGTTCAGATGCCCAGTCGTTGCTCGATACCGCCATGCAGAAACTCGGCCTCTCGGCGCGGGCATATACAAGAATACTGAAACTGTCGCGCACCATTGCCGACCTCGATGCATCAGAGGACATTCATTCCCACCATATCTCAGAGGCGATTCAATACAGGACTCTGGACAGAGGGGTGTTTTGATAACAATTAGAGTTTCTATAAGGAGGAAACATGGAGATTTACGACTTACTCTGGAAAAGGCCGGACAGCGAAAAATCAGGAAGGTTTTTTGGGAAAAAGTTGGAATACTTACAAATAAAAATGGCAAGATGTCTGTAAAATAGACATGATACCAGCAGAGACTGGATGGATGGTTAGAAGTTTTGAAGAAAAAGGAATAAAGAAGCTTCGGAGTGCTCTTTACCTGCCTGGCCCATGTAATTACCACGACCGGAAAGCTCTTGATTGCAGCCTTTACCTGCGGGGTTATCCACCGCTCCTTGAAAAATAATTCTCTGCTTGAATGAAAATCATTCACGATATGAATAAAATTACAAGAACAGCGCTTTGTCAAAGTTATAAGCAATTATCTTGTTCGGAAAAGGCGGAGAAAGATGAAGCTTTACGATTTGCTTTGGAAAAAGTCTGAAACCAATGGAAAGGCGAGAGCTGCTTCCAGGCAGACAGAACACTATCCTGTGCCTCTTGGCCACCGCTGAATCAAACCATATGACTTCTTGCTACAATATGAAGATTGTATTTTTCCTGAAATGAAGACAAAAGACCTTATTATTCATATGCACAATGTCTCCTGGAGAAACGGGGGCAGGGATATCCTGCGGAATATCGACTGGACCGTAAAGAAGGGTGAACACTGGGCCCTTGTCGGGTTGAACGGATCGGGAAAGACTACGCTCCTGAATATTGTGAACGGATATCTCTGGGCTTCAAAGGGAGAGGTGAGTGTGCTCGGCAGAGAGTTCGGAAAGTATGATATCCGTGAATTGCGGAAAAAGATCGGGTGGATCAGTTCTTCCCTCCAGGAAAAATTCTATGCCGGAGAGACCGCGGAAGAGATTGTCCTGAGCGGAAGATCAGCCACGATCGGGCTTTATGAGAAACCAAAGGCAAAGGACATCGAAAATGCGAAACGTTTGCTGAGACGGTTCAAATGTTCTCCTGTCGCACAGCAGCCTTACTGGACTTTGTCGCAGGGCGAAAAGCAGAAGGTGCTGATCGCGCGTGCCCTCGCCGGGTCACCCCGCCTGCTTGTTATGGATGAACCCTGTGAAGGACTGGATGTTCTTGCAAGAGAAAGAATTTTGTCCCTGATAGAACTCATGAGCAGAGGGGCTTCCGCTCCCACATTGATTTACGTTTCGCATCGGATTGAAGAGATACTCCCTGTGTTTACGCATACCCTGTTATTGCGTCGGGGACGTATCCATTCACAGGGGAAAACCGGAGAAGTCCTGACAAGAAAAAACCTTTCGGATTTTTTTGAAACACCTGTCGATATCCGCTGGCGGAACCAGAGGGCATACCTGCATATATGAAGCAGGTATCGCGGCTGTTCTGAAATAGAGGTTTCAATTTTTTCCTGTCTCTTTGTAAAATGTTGAGTAAAGCCTTTACCGGAGGGGTAATATGTATATTCTGGAAAATATTACGATGCAGGAATTCAGTCAGTATCTCAGGAAAACGAAGACGATTGTATTTCCATTCGGCACTATCGAGGAGCATGGAAGGCATCTGCCTTTGCATACGGATTCATTCATCATACAGGAAATCCTGAAGCGCGTCGCAAAGAAAAAGAAGTTTTTCCTCGCTCCACTTGTGTATTACGGAGTCTGTACTACCACCAGGGACCATCCGGGCACACTCAGCATTTCACCGGAAACCCTGAGAAGGCTGTCGCATGATCTCATAACCGAGGCATATAAAAAGGGATTGAGGAATTTCCTTCTTATTTCAGGCCACGGAGGAAGCCTCCATATCTCTGCCATGAAAGAGACGGCGGAAGAACTGATCTATGCATACAAAGGGATCAAAATAGCTGTCCTGTCACCGTATGACGTGCTCTGGAAAGAGCTTTCAGGAATTGCAGAAACACCGAACGATTCTCATGCAGGCGAACTGGAAACGTCGATGATGCTTTTCCTTGCTCCTGAACTGGTCAAAGGGAGATCGCCGGAAGAATATCCGAAGATCCCGAAGCCGTTTACCGTGAGAGACAAGGTGAAATACTGGCCCGGAGGGGTATGGGGCAACCCTAATAAGGCTTCGGTGGAGAAAGGGAAGAAAGCAGTGGCCCTGATGGTAGACAAGATAGCCGGGATAATTGGCGAGGCAGAGAAATAGAGGAGCTGGATGCCCCGATCAAGTCGGAGCATGACCATTTTATTTTTCTGTTTAATAAATCAGCAAGAGGCAATGACGGAGGCTGACAGTATGGAAAAAGTAAAGAGTGCGTTTGAAAAGGCGATGGAACGGGCCGCTGCGATAGGTGAAATGACCGCAGAAGAAAAGGAACAGCTGAAAGAACAGGAAAAAATAAAGACTATCCTGAGCGAGTACTATAAAGGCGATCTGGACCGGGACGGATTATGGAAGAAGATGAAAGGGAGCAAGCCCGAATCACTTCGTGAGACACAGATGAGTCTCATCAATTCCCTCGGATTGAACATGATTCCGGAAGAGTTTCTTAAAAGAAAAGACGGCATCCTCGCGATAGAGAGCCTGAAAGAGCAGCAGCGGGTTTCTGTCATGGAGCAGGTTCTGGGCTCGATTGGGGGAATTCAGAAAGAATATCAGGAGGGGAAAGAACAGGCGTCGGAGCAATTGCGGGAAGCGATCGAGAGCAACCCTCAACTGCGCATGAAACCGGTCAAGGCTCCCGACGGGAGGATGACATTTCAGGCCGCGGTGTCGGTTGATGAGGCTGTGCAGGCCAGGTTGTCGGAATTTCTTGCAGAACATGAAGAACGATACGAGTTTTCCTTTACGAAGCTGATCGAGAAACTGAAATGGGAAGCGAAGTAGGATGTGAGTCCGGCAAGAGAGGTTGTCATTGCGAGTGTAACGAAGCAACCTAAACTACTCATATTCATTCTCAGGACGTTCGAGAAAGGCATTTCAGTCGATGAGTATTATCAATTGATGGAGCGGAAAAAGATATTCACTTATTCATACCATAAAAATCTTATCGCAAAACTCTTCCAGAGTAATGTGCTGTATTAGCTCGGATTGTTCATAGCCTCATCATAGAAGACGGCTCAATTCCCGAATCGAACTAAACTCCCTCTGTTTCCATGCAAATCTTTCTTTATAATTCATAAAGTTTCTTGTATTTGGTATATTTGAATTATGAATATTGCGATACTGGGGGCTCCGGGATGTGTAGGGCGCACTCTTATCAAAAAGCTTCTTGAGACGCCTGATTATACCGTCACCGCTTCTTATCGGATGCAGGAAGAGATTGCCCCTGATATCCACGATGACCGTCTTGTCTGGAAACAGGTGAACCTGCTTGATTTGTCGAGTGCCGGGCAATTCCTCGGGGGTGCCGATGTTCTGATCTACCTGATTCATTCCCTCGGCGCGAAGAATTTCGAAGAACTCGATATCAAACTGGCAAACGCGGCAGGCACTGCAGCAAAGAAGGCAGGGGTTAAAAAAATTGTTTACCTGGGAGGGATTGTTCCTGAAGGCAGGGATGCGTCGCCGCACCTCACAAGCAGGATGAAGACAGGACAGGCCCTTGCTTCACATGGCATCCCTGTTGCCGAAGTCCGGGCAAGCATCCTCCTTGAGACATGCAGCGTGTCCTATCTCATCGTATATTTTCTCGCAAAACGTCTTCCCGTGATGGTAACCCCGCAGTGGCTGAATTCCCTCTGTGCGCCTATTGCGCTGACGGATGCCGCAGGCTGTCTCGCCGCCCTTGTGCAGAGGGAAATCAGAGGACATGAGATTTTTGAGATAGGCGCTGATATCATCCGGTACCGTGACCTCCTCTCGCTCTGCGGAAAGGCGATACGTGGCTTCAGGAATGTGATTATTCCTGTTCCCCTCTTTGCAGTTCACCTTTCCTCTCTCTGGATTCAATTGATAACAGGAGTACCGAACAGCGTGGGTGTTGCACTCGCCGAGGGGCTGAAGACCAATACAATTCCCTCACGCAACCGCTTCAGGGAAGTGACCGGAAGAGACCCGATACCTGTGCAGGATGTGCTGCAGCGGCTCGCTCAGGAAATGCGGAAGAAAAACAGGTAGGAACAGTCCGGGAGAGAGTATTTTCGCTCTATTCTCGTCCCTTGCTCTCCTCACAATGAGTGTATATGCTGAATATATCTTTTCACATCGAATTTCGACTTGCACCCGTTATAACTCATATACCGTATCTTTCCGAAAATCGGCCGTTCGTTCCATGCCCGGTCGTGGACTCCGCCGATGCTCCAGGCGATTCCCGTATATCCGTTCGGGTCTCTGCCGTCAAGCCCATACAGGTCGTTGAGATAAATTGCGATCTCCATAGCCTTTTCCGGCGACCCGGTCCACTCAAGAATCTTTTTTGCCCAGTACATCCTCATATATCCGTGCATTTTCCCTCTTTTTACCATCTCCGTCTGCGCAGCGTTCCAGAGTTCATCATGTGTCTTTGCATATTCGAATTGTTGTAAGGTATAGGAATATGCCCGTCTGTCCTTTCTATGGGCATTCAGTGTCTTTCGGGCCCAGGCGGGAAAGCCTTCAAATTTATCATACTGTGGAGTATAGAAACAGAAATTATCAGCAAGCTCCCTCCGGACGATGAGTTCCTCCAGAAAGGTATCCCGTGATGCCTTGTCGACTGAAGCATTCTCAACCTCAAGTGCCACTCTCTGGGCTGAAATCTGCCCGAAATGCAGATATGGTGAAAGGTTCGACTGTCCATCAGCAACAGGATCATTTCTTTTCGTGGCGTATGAGGGCAACTTTTTTTCAATAAATATTTTGAGCGTATTCAACGCATGTTTTTCGCCGGGCTTGATCCAGTCAGCCTCGGGTATGCTGCTGACTTTCAGCGTTTTCTGAATTCCGGTCCAGTTATTCTTAGGTATTTTCCCCTGCCATGAAACAGGGTGTTTTTTGAGCTTCGGAAACTCTTCAAGAAACTCAGGCAGCGCACGTTTGATTTTCGGACGTATTGTATATGCTGCAAATTCCTGCTTAGGCGACGCTGCCCAGCAGGGGACGATATTGTGGGCATCGACCTCATAGAGAGGGAGGTTCGATTTTTTTTCGCAGACCATCTGTCCACTGAAGTTTAATCCTGAGCGGATCGAAATCCTTCACCAGCCCGCCTGCGTTATTTTTTTTGATGAACTTCGGGATTTCATCTTCCGGCGACCCTGTCAGGAGAAAAAAAGGGATGTTCTTTCTTGCCAGTCTTTTTTCGACTTCCTGGAGTCCCTTCAGCATGAACCCATACTGCCTCATGGTTGCGCCAAGGAAATCCGGAACCAGACAGAATACCACTGCGAGAGGGACTTTCCGTTCTTGTGCCAGTTGCTGCGCATACAGGAGGGCCCAGTTGTCGTTCACCCTCTGGTCGCGGCTCATCCAGAGGATAACCGGTCCCTGTCTGGCAGGGGCTTCTTTCAATGTTCTGAAACGCCGGGGATTCATAGTGATTATTCAGAAGCTGCCTGCCGTCTGGCCGTCTGGCAGGCGTGCATACTATAATAATATTAATTATATCAATCTCGGGGAAGAAACCATGTGCGCAAGTGAAAAGCCTGACATAAAGGCAGTGATCAGGAATTTGAAAAAACCCGTCCCTTTTTGGCAGAAGCTCGGCCTTATCACAAAGAACAGCCTTATCAAGATCACAAAGTTTCAGAATTGCTGCGGCCATCCGGGAGAGCCGGGGTGTTGAAGGCAATAATCGGGTAAGCACCGGTCGGTGCAGGGGATAACGTAACCCGTAACATGGTAACACCGTTAGAATATCGGGTTATTATGTTTCAAACCCCGTCCTATTTTTATCGTTTTTCAAATGGCAGCAACGGAACGGGCGGGGTACAGGCAATCAATGAGGTTATTGCTCCGGTATTGTTTCTGCCCCCGTCTTTTGAGAAAGCCTGGGCTCATAGGGAAGAACTTGGTTTTTGCCTTTTCCTTTCGCCTGATAAAGGGCCAGGTCTGCAAGTTCAATAACTTTATATATTGAATCACCGTCATCCGGGAAACTCGCAATGCCCCCGCTTACTGAAACAAAACCCATGGGCTGCTTTTCTCTGTGCTTGAAAGGATGATTCTCGATTTTTTCCCTCAGTCTTTCAGCATATATAAAGGCTTCTTCTTTATCGATCCGGGGGAGCATAATGATAAATTCTTCACCCCCGTATCGGACTATTGTGGACTCCCTTCTCGTAGAACCGCGCATAAGCTGGCTCAGTTCTATAAGAAGCTGATCACCTGCGCTGTGCCCGTTGGTATCGTTGTAATATTTAAAATTATCGATATCAAAGAGAAAAACAGAGAGCGCAGTCTCTTCCTGAACTGACTGCTCGATATAATGCTGCGCCATCCTGAATAAATAATTGCGATTATTCAATCCTGTCAAAGGATCTGTATTTGCCTTGAGCTGTGCTTCAGAGAGGATTGTCTGGTTCATGAGAGCGACAGCTGCAATGTCGGCAATCATTTTTGACAAGTCGCTCTCATTTCCTGCAGGCTTGTCAATTTTTCCTATGCCGATTACACCAAGGAGCCTTTCTTTGAAGATAATGGGAACTGCCATCCAGATTTGTGAATCCAGGCCCTGATGTCCATTGCTGCGAGGGTTCATTTTATTGAAATGTTCTCTCATCATAACGAAACGGTGTTTTGCCGCTGCACCTATAAGGCCTTCTCCAGGCGCGAAAGAGACTTGTTCCTGATTTAACACACCCTCTATGGACAATTTTTTAAGCTGATTATCCGAAGCGTCGTAGAGATAGAGTTCCACTGTTTCAGTCACAACAACGTCTTTCACCATTTCTGTTATTGCCAGCATGATTGTGTGTAATTTGGAAGTAGAATTCAGGCGTTGCACAATCGTCGGGACCTTCAACATAAAAGACAGATACCGACTGTTCAGTTCAGCGAGCTGATTTATTTTTATGTCCATTTTTTGGATCTGACGGTCTCTCGCGATAATTTCTTTGAGACAGGCTGTATCCTGAGTATCGGCCTTTGCAGCTCTCTGAGAAGAGCGGACAAGAAAGAAAACGACAGTTCCGAGGCAGAGTATTATTGCTATCCCTATGATTCCATACTCACCGAGCATGAGCTCCTCCCGCAGAAATTTCTGCACTTTGGACCTGAAGTGCTACTGAATATTCCTTCTCTATTTATTATCTCCCCATATGGATAAGCAGTCAACCCTACCTGAGTAGGGTGAAAAAAACCCGGGATTTTATTAGAATAATATAAAGCCTTATAAAAAGCCTTAACATTCCGGGAGCGTTTCTCACGAACAAGGTGCGATAACAGACTCAAAGCCGTGAAGGGAATAATAAGCTGTGAACGATAAGAACAAAAAAATACCGCTCGATGCGAAACTTTTGAGCTATGCCATCATTGAGCTGAATATTTCACGCCGGAATGTAGCGATTTATCCTAAAGAGCATCCCTCAATGGAGAGATCATTAACGAGGGCCTTTGATTTTCTCAAACAACTGTTCCAGTTCAGGCCTGAAATTACTCTCGGTATCGCAAAAGATACAATCATCGTTGATGAATATCAGCTGGATAAAAAAAATCCGGTTTATCAGGAATTTGCTTTAAACCTGAACAAGATACACGTCGCTTCGGTAACATTCAAAAATGGATTGACAAAAGATGAACTGTATCAGTTCAATTGTTTCATCCTGGAGAAGATGGACCATTTGCCGGTAACAAAAGTAAAAGAAGTATTCGAAAAAAATAACTTCCCCCATGTTGTGGTCGTTTTTATTGATTATGGAACCTTTTCTTTCAAAACCAGCGAGACTGATCAGACAACGAAAGAGATACCCCTGTGGGAGAAATATATATATGGCCTGATCAAAAACACACTCCAAAATGAAGATATCACCGATGCTGTCAGAGATATCCCTCCGGAAACATTCTCGAATTTGCTGAATAAGTGTTCGGAAGCGGAAATCAAAGAAGAAACTTATGACAGGGTGATTACTGCGTACATGAGAAGTTCTCCACAAAGGACTTTTTCGGGTCAGGACTGCAAACGTATGTTCGAATTTCTCAATCTGTTAAGGCCTGATCTGAAGAAGAAGTTTTTCTCTTCTTCGGTGAGGACATTCTCACAAGATATCGACTTGACAAATCGAGCGTTGGCAGAGATGCCGTTTGAAGATATCATTGCTTTCCTGGACGCTGCAAATGAACAGAGAATCGCTCTGCCGCAGAATCTGATGGACCTTATCACCAGTTTGACTGCCGGCTCGCACGGGTATATCGGTGATGTTCAATTGCACGAAACACTTGTCCTTGATGACGTGTTTCTCCCCCCTGACAGTGCAGAATTGCTCAAGAAAGATAATTTTGAGAAATTACTGTCTGACAAATATCAGCAGGATATTCAGCAACTCTTTGTCCTGAATACATCGGACCTGAAAACTTCACAGCTCATTGAACTTGAACACGAGTTCTTCGATGAACTTATTGACCAGAGATTCAATCAGATTATCCTTGAACTGCTGCGTTCCGAAATAGTATCAGAGATAGAGTATCGATCTTTGGTGAATATTATGAGGAAACAGACCGAACAACTATTATGGCTTGGTCAATTCGGACAGTTTGTCGAGATCCTCAAAATCCTTGAAATGAACAAAGCCCTCCACAGATTTCCGGACATCAATGCAGATGCTCTTGAGTATTATCATTCTTCTGATTTCATCGGCCTCCTGGTTAATTCTCTCAGAATTTTGGGAAGACAGAAGCGAAGAGAGATAGCAATGATCTGCGAGTACTACAGGCAGAAACTCATCCCCTATTTTATGGATGCGCTTGCCGAAGAAGATTCTCAGGTTATCAGACGGTTTCTGATGGATCTGCTCAAACAATTTGGCGATGAGCTCATCCCCGAAGCATTGAAAAGACTTGCCGACAAAAGGTGGTTCGTGAAAAGAAATATGCTCTATATGCTTGCAGAGACGGGCAGCAAAGAAATGGCTGACCAGATAAAACCTTACTGCCGGAATGAGAATCCTAAAGTAAGTCTTGCTGCCATGAAATGTTTACTGAGTATCGGAGATAGCTATGCTATTGAAATGCTCAGGGAGTTATTAGACTCAAAAGAAAAAGAAAAGATTCACCAGGCTGTTTTGCTCGCCAGTTCTTTCAGAACTAAAGAGGTTGTCGGGGGGTTAATCGCATTGCTTCAAAAACAGGAAATCAGCGGCTCTGACATACAGGACAAGATCCCGATAATACGAGCCCTTGGAGAAATAGGCGATCCGCAAACCGTGGAAGTCTTGCGGACGTCGCTTGCAGGCAGGAGCATCTTGTACCGGGGGATTACCGAGCGACTGAGAGAGGAGATATATAAGACCCTCAAAAACTATCCATATGAATCGGTTCGGGATCTGATAGAAGAGGGATTAAATTCTAAAAACGAAGTGATAAGAGCAGAATCACACCATTTAAAAAGGAAGCATAGGCTTAGATGGAAACCGTTAAGGGATTCATAGTAATGCTCATGTCTTCTGTTTCGAGTTGCATGCTTTACTCGAAAAAACATGCTTCTGTCGAGGAACTTACCGCGAAATCCTTTTCCATTCTCGATACACTGCTGAAACAGTCAGGGCGTTTTGAAATGGTAATTGTGGAGGACGAACTTATTGTGAACGAGAACCCTTTGAGAGACACAGGGACGCATGGTGAGACCCTGGTAAAGCGGCTCAGGAGGAAAGGAATTTCCCGCATTGACATTGTGAAAGGAATTACTCTTTCAGAATTGAGACAATTTGTCTCTGATATCGCGACAACAGACAAAAAGCCTCTCTCCTATCCCCATATAAAGATCGGGGTGGTCGACATTGAAATTGACAGAATAAATATGAATATTGATTCCGCGGATGCCGACTTCTCCTCCATGACCGCTGAGCTGAGACAAAAAACGAGAGAGGCATACCTGAGGGTATCCCCGTTTAAAAGACTCAATGTCCCGGACTTTCAAGAGTTAGTGAGGCATTTCCTCGTCATGATGCAAAAAGAGATCGGTATCCTGAATATCCTGAGCCCTGTCAAGTCTGCCGGTGATGCCTATTATACGCATGCAACCAATGTAGCGGTCCTTACCCTGTTTCAGGCCAAGACCCTCGGGATACAGGAAGATTCACTTTCTGATATTGGTATTGCCGCACTCCTCCATGATATTGGAAAGCTCCTTATTCCGAAAGATCAGATGAAGCAGGAAGGTGGATATGAGTTGAAAGAGGAAGGGATAATGCTTCATCCGGTCTATGGAGCACAGTATCTTGCTCGGATAGATGGACTGACACCTCTGGCCCCCATCGTAGCATTTGAACACCATCTCAGATATGACGGCAAAGGATATCCCCAGCACGCGATTCCTCATTACAGGCAGCACATTTGCAGCCAGATGACCGCAATTTCCGATTACTTTGACACACTGAGAAATGCAAGGCCGGAGATGAGAGTTTTGGAAGTAAAGGAAGTTCTCTCTTTGATGACAACAAAAGATGAAGGATTGTTCAATCCTTTCCTTATAAATAACTTTATACGATCAATTCATTTGGCACTTTCGTGATCGCTGGAGGGGTTTCCGTACTCTTGCGGATCGAAACAATGAAAAAGGGCAAATGCTTGGGGATCAGGTCATAGAATATCCCTGGTGTCGGAAGTCCTCCGGGCAAATAACCGCAGCAATACTTGTTTTCATCCCGTAATTTTCAACAAACAATTGAAAAAATAAGCAAAAATGGGTAATATTAATCTCTAAACTCTGGAGGGCAAGCGTTTTGTTCAATGATCATTCCTGAAATCTCTCTCTTTAATTATGAGGTAACTCTATGAAAGAACTTGGGAAATTAAGAAAAGAAATCGACGGAATCGATAACGAAATTCTCGGACTTCTCAATAAGAGAGCCAGGAACGTTCTTGATATTGCGCATATCAAGAGGAACGAGAAAGCGAAGTTCTATTCCCCGGAGCGCGAGCGCGAAATACTGGAACGACTGACCTCTCTGAATAAAGGTCCGTTCCCGAACGAGGCGGTGAAGGTCATCTTCAGAGAAATCCTCTCTGCTTCACTTTCTCTTGAAGAACCGCTCAGGATCGGCTGTCTCGGTCCTCTCGCAACATTCACCCATCTTGCTGCAATCCGGCATTTCGGTTCAGCGTCTGTTATTGTTCCTGTGATCACGATAAAAGAGGTGTTTGACGCGGTCGAAGCCGAAAAGGCAGATTTTGGAGTTGTACCGATAGAAAACTCGACCGAGGGAATTATCAGCTACACTCTAGATCTTTTCATGGACTACGACCTTAAGGTTTCTGCCGAAGTCATGCTGAAAATTACCCATAATCTCCTGTCAAAGAGCGGGGACAAAACGAAGATCAGGAAGATATATTCTTTCTCTCCGCCTACTGCGCAGTGCAGGCGATGGCTTGCAGCCAATATGGCCGGAGTGCCCATTATTGAAGCAACGAGCACTGCCAATGCGGCAGAACTGGCCTCACGGGACGATGAGGCTGCTGCAATCGCAAGTGAACTGGCAGCAGAGATTTATAACCTCAAGTTTGTTGAGAAGAGCATAGAGGACAGCAAACATAACTTTACACGGTTTCTCGTCATATCAAAAGAATTTCCGAAAAAGTCGGGAAGGGACAAGACCTCGGTGATGTTTTCCGTAAAGAATAAGCCTGGCAGCCTTTACAGCGTGCTTGAGCCTTTCAAAAAGGCGAAGATCAACCTGACAAAGATTGAATCACGGCCTTCGAAAAGGAAGGCCTGGGAATATATATTTTTTGTTGATATGGAGGGCCACATTGAGGACAAAAAACTGAAAAAGGCCGTTGAATCAATGAGAGACGACTGCCTGTACCTCAAGGTTCTTGGCTCTTATCCCTATGGAGGTTTTTAATGATCAAACCACCTGAGTATGTTTCAGCCATCAAACCATATATCCCCGGAAAGCCGGTCGAAGAGCTTGAACGCGAACTTGGCATCAGCGGCTCTGTCAAGCTTGCCTCGAATGAAAATCCTCTGGGTCCCTCACCGCGTGCGCTCAAGGCGATACACGAAGAATTGGCGAAGCAGAAGAATGCAAACAGCTTGAACCGCTATCCTGATGGAAGCGGATATTATCTTACGAAAGCGCTTTCAGAGAAACTCTCGGTGAACGCAGACGAGATCATCCTCGGCAACGGCTCGAATGAACTGCTCGACATAGCGGTGCGGACATATCTCAAGCCAGGGGATGAGGCTGTCATGGCGCATCCTTCATTTGTTGTCTACGCGATGGGAGTTCAGGCCCTTGGCGGAAAACCCGTGCTGGTTCCCCTGAAGCATTACACCCATGATCTTGAAGCCATGGGAAAGGCGGTTACGCCGAAAACAAAGATGCTTTTTATCGCAAATCCGAACAACCCGACCGGCACGATGAATACAAGGCAGGAGTTCGATCAACTCATGAAAGTACTTCCCGACGGCATTCTGGTAGTAATGGATGAGGCATATTATGAATATGTCGCAGACCCCGAATATGCAGACAGCATGAAATATTTCCGGGGAGGGCGGGATATCCTGATCCTGAGGACTTTTTCGAAGATCTACGGGCTCGCGGGACTGAGGATCGGTTATGGGATTGCGAGAAGTGAGATTATCACTGAAATAAACAAGTTGCGGCCTCCGTTCAATACGAATTCGATCGCCCAGACTGCTGCGCTCCATGCCCTTCAGGATGAAGCGCATCTCAAAACTTCCCGAGAGATCAATGAACAGGGCAGGCAATATCTCTACAGAGAATTGTCTTCGCTCGGTTTATCGTATGTTCCCACAGAGGCAAACTTTATTTATATGGTCGTGGAGGATGCACAGCTCCTTTACAATAAATTACTCCGGCAGGGTATAATCATCAGGCCGATGGGACCCGGGGCGATCAGGGTGACCATTGGACTGCCCGAAGAAAATCAGCGGTTTATTGAAGCATTGAAAAAGATACAAAGCGGGCAATAACGGCTCTTCAGGGTCTGTTTATAAGGTGCGATTCCGATAAAAATTCGTCATTCTCGCGAAGGCGGGAATCCAGTATTTTCATCCCGAAAGCTTTCGGGACTGGATCCCCCGGTCAAGCCGGAGGATGACAACGACTTAATGGAAAGACACTATTCAGTCTGGAGGTTTACAGAAATTTATCATTAACAGAAGAAGCATGGAGGAATAGATGGATATTCTTGTCTTAAAACCCGGAGCAACCGAAGAACAGCTTAAACATATCATTAAGAAACTCGAAGGCCGCGACCTTCAGGCAAATGTCTCCAAAGGTACGGAAAGGACCATTATCGGTGTTATAGGCGATACTTCGAAGATCTCAGAGGATGAAGAAAATGCGATACGGGCAATGCCCGGGGTCGAAGACGCCCTGAGAATACTGAAACCCTATAAGCTCGCAAGCCGTGAATTCAAGACTGAAGATACGCATATCGATGTAAGAGGCAATATTATCGGAGGCAAGAAGATACAGGTGTTTGCGGGTCCCTGCGCAGTAGAAAATAAAACGATATTGATGCATATAGCCCAGAAGGTAAAGGATGCAGGCGCTGCATTTATCAGGGGGGGGGCGTTTAAGCCGCGTACATCGCCATATTCTTTCCAGGGCCTCGGAGAAGAGGGGTTGAAATACCTTGCATATGTGAGAAAAAAGACCGGGATGCCGGTGATTACAGAAATTATGGACCCGAGGGATATGGAAGTCGTGAGCAAATATACGGATATCATACAGATAGGAACCCGCAATATGCAGAATTTCCGGCTGCTCCTTGAAGTCGGCACTGCGAAGAAACCCGTGCTCCTTAAAAGAGGGCTGTCCGCCACGATAAAAGAATGGCTTATGGCTGCCGAGTATATCATGTCAAAGGGGAATCAGCGCGTGATACTCTGTGAGCGGGGTATACGGACTTTTGAAACCGCTACAAGGAATACCCTTGACCTGAGCGCGGTGCCTGTATTGAAAAAACTCACCCATCTCCCTGTAGTTGTTGACCCAAGTCATGGCGTGGGGAAATGGGACCTTGTTGCGCCTATGGCAAAAGCTGCGGTTGCTGCCGGCGCCGACGGACTTATTATAGAAGTCCATACCAATCCCGAGGAAGCATTCTCGGATGGTGAACAATCACTGCGGCCTGATGATTTCAAGAAACTGATGAAAGAACTGAAACCTATAGCGGCTGCAGTAGGAAGAGAAATATAGGGAAGGAATTTCTGATCAATGCGGTTTGAAAAAGTCACGATTCTCGGCGTCGGGCTGATCGGCGCTTCCTGTGCACTTGCACTGAAGAAACAGGGGCTCTGCGGGCAGATCATCGGGCATGGCAGGAATCCTGACAACCTGAAAAGAGCACAGGAGACCGGTATTATTGACACCTTCGATCTTGACCCTGCACACGCATGCGTTGACGCAGATCTGATTCTATTTGCAACACCCGTCGGGAGCTTTCTCGATATCACAAAAAAAATCAGAGGATCACTGAAGAGAAACACAATCGTTACGGATGTCGGGAGCGTAAAAGGAAGCCTTGTTCACGACATGGACTCCCTGATGCCGGAGGGCGTATTTTTTGTCGGCGGACATCCCATTGCCGGGGGTGACCAGTCAGGTATTGATAAGGCATCGGCGGAACTCTTTGAGGGTGCAAAATGCATTCTTACGCCCTCTGAAAAGACAGACAAAAAGGCTCTCGATACAGTCAAGGCCATCTGGAAGAGTTTCGGTTCGGTCACTCTGCTCATCGATCCCGGTGAACACGATAAAATCTATGCCGCGGTGAGTCACCTGCCGCATCTTCTTGCATATATGATGGTGAATACAGTAGCGGACATCGATAATTCCTATTTCAGATTCTCAGGAACGGGTTTTCTCGATACAACGCGGATCGCATCAAGCCATCCGGAGCTGTGGCGCGATATCTGCATCCTGAACAAGGAGAACGTGATCGCCTCTGTCGAGATTTTCAGGCAGAATCTGGACAGAGCAGTTCAGTATCTCAGGGCTGTCGATCCTGAATCCCTCGAACGGGAATTCAGAAAAGCCCGGACACTGAGGGAAGGTATTGGACAGAATTGAGATTAAAAAAGCCAGCCATTTTCACGGAGAATTTTATCCCACACCGGATAAATCCATATCCCACAGGGCGGTAATCTTCTCCTCGCTCGCACAGGGGAAGAGCGTCATCAGAAACTTCCTGCGGGCCGATGACCCGCTCAGCACCGTGAAAGCATTCAGGGAAATGGGCGTCGAAATAGACGATAAAGGCATGGATGTCATTGTCTACGGGAACGGTATCCATGGCCTGAAAGAACCCCATAATGTCATTGACTGCGGTAATTCAGGGACAACAATGAGGCTTCTGGCCGGCGTTCTTGCAGGGAATCCGTTTTTTTCCGTTCTTACCGGGGACAGGTCCCTCAGATCGAGGCCAATGGCAAGGGTTATCACTCCCCTGGTGCGGATGGGCGCAGATATTGCAGCCCGCGCAGACAACAAATACCCTCCTCTTGCAGTAAAAGGAAGACAATTACAGCCGATCAGATACCCGATGCCGATCGCCAGCGCCCAGGTGAAATCATCGTTACTCCTTGCAGGGCTCTATACCGACGGCAGTACAGAAATCACAGAGCCGGCGAAATCGAGGGACCATACCGAACGGATGCTGCCTGCTTTTGGCGCAGAGATAACCATTGAGGGACTCTCCGTGAGAATACAGGGAGGGACCGAATTACAGGCACGCGATGTGTATGTCCCCGGTGATTTCTCCTCCGCCGCGTTTTTCATTGTCGGCGCCCTGATAAGAGAAGATTCCGATATTACGATAAAGGACGTAGGGATTAATCCTACGAGGACCGGTCTCCTGAACGTGCTGAAACGGATGGGAGCGGAAATAAGGATCGAGAATGAGAGAGAACTCTCAGGCGAACCGGTTGCTGACATCCACTGCAGCAAGGGCGTCGGCCTGAACGCTGTCACGATCACGAAAGAGGAAATCCCTTCGATGATCGACGAATTCCCTATCCTCTGTATTGCAGCAACACAGGCCTGGGGAACAACGACCATCAGGGGGGCTGAAGAACTCCGGGTGAAAGAATCCGACAGGATCAGCAGCATGGTCAAAGAGCTTAGAAAAATGGGGGTTGAGATAGAGGAGTTTCCTGACGGACTTAGCATTGCAGGGAGAGCGGATTTGCAGGGCGCAGTCCTTGAAAGTCATGAAGACCACAGGATTGCGATGGCATTGAGCATCGCGGCGCTGAATGCGGAAGGCGTGACAGAGATCCACGGCGTATCATCAGTGAATATATCGTTCCCCGGGTTTTTTGATATTGTGAGGAGACTTACCTTGTGAGGGACGTTATTGCGATTGACGGGCCGTCAGGGTCAGGGAAGACCACAGTTGCGAAATCGATTGCACAGGAGATCGGTTACCGCTACCTTGATACCGGCGCCCTTTACAGGACCGTGGCTTTCGCACTGAGAAAGAATATGGTGGATGCTGAAGACAGTGACGAGAGGATTGCGGAGGTCCTTGGCCAGAACCATATCATATTTAAGGACGGAAAGGTGTTTCTGAACGGAATCGATGTGTCCGATACCATCAGGTCAACCGAGATCGATCATTATTCATCAGTTTTTTCTGCAAGAAAAGTCGTTCGGGACTTCCTTCTCGATGCCCAGAGAGACGCTGCCCGGTACAATAATCTTGTCGCAGAGGGCAGAGACACTACGACCGTTGTGTTTCCCGGCGCGCAGACAAAGGTTTTCCTCAATGCCTCGGTTGAAGAGCGGGCGAAGCGGCGCTATCTCCAGTACAGGGAAAAAGGGATCACGATCAGTATGGATGAAGCCAAAAAGAGTATAATAGACAGGGATGCAAGGGATGCCGGAAGAGATATCGCTCCCCTTACCATCTCATCAGATGCGCTTGTGATTGATTCTTCGGTTCTTTCGATTGAGCAGGTGAAGGAAAGCATACTGGAATATCTGAAAAAAAGCTCTTCAGCGGGTCTTAGGAAATAATATGGATAAAGACACAAATTCATATTGTTCTTATATATAGCGCTATTTATATGAAGATCCTTGTTGCAAAGACGGCCGGATTCTGTTTCGGAGTGAAGCGTGCGATTGATATAGCATTTCAGATCGCACAGGAGAAACGGAAGGGGGTGTATACCTTCGGTCCCATTATCCATAACCCCCAGGTTGTGGAGAGGCTCAGGAAGAAAGGGATAGTGCCGATAGATTCCATTGAGGCGAAAAGAGACATCAGGGCTTTGATAATACGGACCCATGGCATCCCTCTCGAAATATCTCAGGAGATAGTCTCACGGGGCTATGAAATAATTGATGCGACCTGTCCATTTGTAAAAAAGGCGCAGTATTATGCTAAACTCCTTAGTAAAGAGGGGTATCAGGTCGTAATCCTAGGGGAGAAAAACCATCCGGAGGTGCAGAGTCTTATGAGTTATGCAGGGAGTGATGCCGTTATCGTTAACGGAAAGACACCCCTCCCGAAACTGAAACGCAAGATCGGTGTTGTTGTCCAGACGACGCAACCTTTGGAAGCCTTAAAAAATGTTCTTTCCAGCACCCTGAAACTTGCAAAAGAGATCAAGGTATATAATACAATATGTAATTCGACGGCCCTCCGGTTGAACGAGACGGAAAGAATGGCCGGAAAAGTTGATGTGATGGTTGTCGTGGGCGGGAAAAACAGTGCGAATACAACACAGCTCACGAGATTATGTGAATCTCTTGCTGTGCCGACATATCATATAGAGACTGCATCCGAAATAAGAAAAGCATGGGTCAGGGAACGCAAAAGCAATCGGTATTACCGCAGGGGCCTCAACTCCTGCATGGATCATTACAGATGTCGAAAAAAGAATGAGAGATATAGGAGGATAATGGCTGAGTGGAACTGAAGAACGATGAAATGGAAAAACTCTATGCTGAGACCTTTCACAGCATAGAAGAAGGAACCATACTGAAAGGAAAGGTGGTGTCTGTAAGGCAGGACGGGGTGATCGTGGACATCGGATACAAATCAGAGGGGTTCATTCCTATAGATGAGTTCTCGGAGGAGGAAGTTGCTCAGCTGGGACAGGGCAGTATCGTAGAAGCATACGTCGAAAACATGGAAGACGCTGAAGGCGTGGTAACCCTGTCCAAGGAACGCGCAACCCAAATAAAGGTTTGGGAAAACCTTGAGCAGGCTTTACGGGACGGAACTCCTGTCGAAGGGAAGATTATCGGGAAGACAAAAGGCGGATTTTCAGTAGACATCTCCCGTGTGCAGGCATTCCTTCCCGGCTCACAGGTGGATATCAAACCCCGTAAGGATACTGACAGCCTTGTCGGCAAGAGGATGCTTTTCAGAGTCATCAAACTGAACAACAAACTTTCCAATGTCATTGTTTCGCGGAGGGCGCTCCTTGAGCAGGAATTGCAGAAGAAAAAGGCTGAAACCCTGGAAAAACTCGCAGAAGGCCAGGTTATGCAGGGCACCGTCAAGAATATCACGGACTACGGAGTCTTTGTCGACCTCGGAGGGATAGACGGACTGCTTCACATTTCAGATATCTCCTGGGGCAGGATCAGTCATCCGTCTGAGTTTTTTGCTGTCGGAGACGAGATTTCAGTCCTGATCCTCAAATACGACGAGGCAAACGAGAAAGTTACCCTGGGATATAAACAGCGGAAGCCTGACCCATGGTCACTTGTCGATGAAAAATATCCTGTTGGAGAGCGCGTGAATGGCAAGGTTGTGAGCATTACTGACTACGGAGCGTTTATCGAACTCGAAGAAGGGCTTGAAGGGTTGGTTCATATCTCTGAGATCGACTGGTTGCCGAGGCCTAAACATCCTTCAAAATATCTCTCGGTTGGGGATAGTGTGGAGGCTATGGTATTAAAGGTGGACAAAGATGAAAGACGCCTTTCCCTGAGTTTGAAGCAGATAAAGCCCAGTCCGTGGGAGCTTGTTTCCGAGCGGTACACAACAGGGCAAACGATTACCGGGAAGGTAAAGACGATTACCGATTTCGGTGTTTTTGTCGGTCTGCCGGAAGGAGTGGATGCACTTATCCATATTTCTGATCTGTCCTGGACAAGGCATATCAAGCACCCTTCTGAAGTTTTACGGAAAGGACAGAAGGTTGATGCGGTTATTCTCAACACTGATCCTGCCGCAGAGAAGATGGCCCTCGGACTGAAACAGCTCATGCCGGACCCCTGGCTGCAGGATATTCCGGAGAGTTTCAAGCTCGGGTCCGAGGCAAAAGGAAAGGTGCTCGCCATCACGGATTTCGGTATTTTTGTGGAACTCGAAGGCGGAGTGGAAGGACTTGTATATTCATCAGAAATCGTAAAGCCCTCCTCAGGAAAGATCGAGGAATCCCTGAACGTCGGCGATGAGATTTACGTGAGAATAATAAAAGTGGATTGTGAAGAAAGAAAAATTGGTCTGAGCATGAAAAACCTGAAAAAGGCAGAGGAGTGAAGAAGGCATTCTTAATCTTTCTTTTTCTGTTTCTCTTCCTCATCGTTATCAGCCTGATTGTTACGCTCATGCAGAAAAATGTCACTCTCGGGGACAAGATCGCGCTTCTCCGCGTAGAGGGGCCGATTTTCGATTCAAGAGACACCATTGATGAACTCAAGGGATATGTAAAAGATTCGTCAATCAAGGCTATTGTATTGCGTGTCGACAGCCCTGGTGGTGCGGTGGCGCCTTCACAGGAGATCTATGAAGAAGTGCGCAAGGCCGTTGTCAAAAAGAAGATCGTAGTGTCCATGGGATCTGTTGCCGCCTCCGGAGGGTATTACATCGCTGCCCCTGCTTCAAGAATCATTGCAAATCCGGGCACTCTGACGGGATCGATCGGAGTGATTATGGAGATTCCCAATCTCGAAGGGCTTATGAATAAGATCGGGGTGAAGACAGAAGTGATAAAAAGCGGAAGACACAAGGACATCGCGTCGGTATTCAGGGGCATCGGGAAAGAGGAGAGGGAGATACTCCAGAATGTGCTCGATAACGTACATGAACAGTTCATTACGGCTGTTGCCGAGGGAAGAAGAATGCTCCGCGATGACATTAAGAAGATTGCTGACGGCCGGGTCTTTACCGGCGAACAGGCGCTCAAGGCAGGACTTGTCGACGAACTGGGCAACCTTGAGGATGCAATAAAGGCTGCTGCGAGCCTCGCCGGAATCAAGGGAGAACCTGTAGTAGTTACGAAAAAAGAGAAGCTATCGGTCATCAATCTGCTCCGGGAAGGGGTACCGAAGGAATTGAAAGAAATCTTCCCAGGCGTAAAACTAAAATATTTATTCGTACCGTAGGAGGTTATATATGACCAAGTCAGTCCTCATAGAAAAGGTCTCGGAAAGAGTGGGCAGTCTCACAAGAAAGCAGACAGAGATTGTTGTAGAGACAGTGTTTGAGAGCATCAAGGAAGCGCTTGTGAAAGGTGAGAAGATCGAGATACGCGGTTTCGGTAATTTCAAGCCCAAACTCAGGAGACCGAGAAAAGCGAGGAACCCCAAGACGGGCGAACGGGTTGATGTGCCGGGGAAAAAGGTCCTGCATTTCAAGGTAGGCAAGGCCCTCAGGGAGGCGATGAACTCATAGTAAGCGGGCACTTCTGCTCATATACCCGGCAGTAGACGATTGTTGTTATTATGATCTGGTGTGTTCCGGGAAATACCGAAGCAATCGGGAAGAAGCATCCCTCCATAGGATACGGCTCAATTTCCGAATCGAACTAAACTCCCTTTTCTCTATGCAAACCTTTCTCTGACTGTAATGGTATTCAACTTTTGAAAGTCGAGCCCTCCGCTTTGTATTCGTCTCTTCGAAGTTGCCTGTGATTTCGATTCAGAAATCGAGCCATATCCCTGAGCCCTATTTATTCATCTACTGCCCATCAATCATCGAGCGTATAATTGCACTATATGTGCTTTTTAGATGGAATGGGTTTCCATTCCTGTCAAGACAAGCTTTGGAGATGATTTATTAGGCCGGAAAGGTTTATGATAAAAGATTCAAAGGGTTATGCAGAGAGAATATAAAATGAAGGGCAAGGTATATTTGGTGGGCGCGGGGCCCGGTGATATAGGCCTCCTGACCATCAAGGGGCTGAATTGTCTGAAAAATTCGGATGTCGTTGTCTATGACTTCCATCTGAACGCCCAGGTGCTCAATTATATCGACCATAATGCGGAATTCATCTATGCCGGAAAGCGCGGCGGCCATCATACGATGACACAGGATGAAATCAACAGGACCCTTGTGGAAAGGGCAAAACAGGGGAAGACGATATGCAGACTGAAAGGCGGTGACCCCTTTGTATTCGGCAGGGGAGGTGAAGAGGCAGAGGCGCTTGCAGAGGAAGGGATAGAATTCGAAATAGTACCGGGAGTGAGTTCATCAATCGCGGCCCCTGCATATGCCGGCATTCCTCTTACCCACCGGCACCTTTCGTCGTCCTTCGCGGTCGTGCCCGGATATGAAGATCCTACGAAAAAGGAAAGCGTAATCGACTGGTCGAAGCTTGCAACCGGCGTGGGCACAATCGTTTTCCTTATGGCGGTAAAGAACCTTGACCTTATTGTCCGGAAATTAATCGAACACGGACGTCCACCCGACACTCCGGTCGCTGTTATCCGTTGGGGGACAAGACCGAATCAAACCACACTGGTCGGAACTCTGAACACCATTGCAGCGCTTGTGAAAGAGAAAGACATCAGGCCGCCTGCAGTCACGGTAGTAGGAGAGGTGGTAAGACTCAGGGACTCTCTGCAATGGTATGAGAAAAAGACCCTTTTCGGCCACCGGATACTGGTGACCAGAGAGCAGAGTGAAGGATTTGAGCCGCTGGCTGAACTCGGTGCAGAGATTATTTCATTCCCTACCATAGAGGTTGTCCCTCCTGCAGACTATAAGGATCTCGACAAATCGATCGATGCGATAGAGCAATATACCTGGATTATTTTTACGAGCAGAAACGGAGTAAAGTATTTCTTCCAGCGCATGTTCGGGAAGGAGAGGGATATCAGGGATATGAAAGGGATCAAAATCTGTGCGATCGGCACGAAGACAGCCCAGGAAGTGAAAAAGTTCGGAATACAGGTTGATTTGATCCCGGAAGAATTCCGTGCAGAAGGACTCATTAAGGCATTTATCCCTCCCCTTACCAAGGGGAGGACCGGGGGGTTGTCTGGCCAACCTTTGAAAGGCATGCGGTTCCTTCTTCCCCGTGCCGAGGTGGCGCGGGAAATTTTTCCGGATAAGGTGAGGGAACTCGGCGGCAAGATCGATGTGCCTGTGGCATACAGGACCGTCAAACCCGAGTCTCACGGGAAGAGACTCAGACGGTTCCTGAAAGAAGGCAGAATATCGATAGCAACATTTACCAGCGCTGCCACATTCAATAATCTGCAGGAGATTATGGGCAAGGATGTTGATCAGCTTCTCAAGGGAGTAACAATTGCCGTCATAGGGCCTGTTACCGCGAAGGCGGTGCAGAAGGCGGGGCTGAAGGTCCATATCATGCCGGAAGAAGCCACGATTGAAGCAATGGTTGAGGCGATCATTGCATGGGTTAAAAAGCAGAACAAAAAAGTGTCCCGGAAAAGCGTACCCCAGCCTGAATGAGCTTTTCTGGCTTAGATATCTTCCTCTTTTTTCTTATCAACCATGGCCTCCAGAACAGTTTTTTTGATCTTTTCATGCCCTTTATTACCGACAGGTCCTATGTATTCTACCTGCCCGTTTTTTTGTACTTTCTGCTCAGAAATAAAAAAGATGCGATTACTGCGCTGGTTCTTGCCTTCGGAGCACTGCTCCTCAACGATTGGTTTTCCTATGAACTGAAGAACATTTTTGAAAGAGTAAGGCCATGTCATGTTCTGGATCAGGTCAGACTCCTCAAGGGATGCAGCCAATCCTTTGCAATGCCTTCAAATCATGCCTCGAATGCCTTTGCATTTGCTACTCCTTTCATCGTTCTGCTCAGAGGCCGCGTGCGGTACGCCTTTTATCTGATTGCATTCTTTGTGGCATTGTCCCGGGTATATGTGGGTGTGCATTACCCTTCTGATATTATTGCAGGGGCATTGTTCGGAGCAGGAATATCCTTTTCAGTAATCGGGCTCTACCGGTGGTCATCGCTGAGGTTCAGAGAGAGACCTTCCACAACGATTCTGTATCTTTCTCTTTTTGTGATCAGCCTTTTCCGTATTTATTATATCCTCCACGCCCCTCTTGACCTGGGACCGGACGAAGCCCACTACTGGGAATGGTCCCGCAGGCTGGACATCAGCTATTACTCAAAAGGACCGATGATCGCCTATCTGATATTCATCGGCACACAAATTTTTGGAGATCAGGTGATAGGGATCAGAATTATGGCGGTCGTTTTTTCTCTGCTCAGCAGTATATTCCTCTATCTGATCGGGAAAAGACTCTACGACGAGAAGGCCGGGGTTATGTCTGCGGTACTATTCCAGATCATCCCCCTTTTTTCGACCTTTGGAGTGATCTTCACCATAGATTCTCCGTTCATATTTTTCTGGATAGTATCGCTCTATCTCTTCACGAGAGCTGCTGACATAGGCAGTTCCCTCAACCCCCCTGAGCAGACAGGGTACGGGGACAGTCCGGGAAAAGAGCGGGGAGGGGAAGTTCTCTCCTGGATACTCCTTGGCTTTGCCATCGGTCTCGGCCTTCTCACAAAATATACCATGGCATTCTTTGCGCTCTCCGGCTTTTTGTATCTTCTCACCTCGCGCGAAAAGAGAGGGCTTTTGCTCACCAGGGGACCTCATCTTGCGTGGATTCTCAGTCTCGTCGTCTTCAGTCCTGTAATTCTCTGGAACATGAATCATGACTGGGTTACAATCAGGCATACTGCAGGCCAGGCGCATGTGTCAGAGGGATTTCAGATATCTATCGAAAGTTTCATTGAATTCCTGGGTTCACAGTTCGGCGTGATTACGCCTCTTCTTCTGGTCTTCATGGCCGTCGCATTGTGGAAGCTCAGAAAAACCCTTGCCGGTGGTTTCCTCCTCTGGTTTTCTTTTCCGGTTGTCGCCTTTTTTCTTCTGAAAAGTCTGCAGGCAAAAGTCCAGGCGAACTGGGCCCTTCCGGGATTTATCACGGGGGTTATCGCGTTTTCTGCATACGCGTTACAAGGGATCCATTTATGGGGGAGAGGCAGGAAAATCCTGCTGTATGCAGCGATTGTCCTGGCATTTGCAGTGACCGCGGTGGCACATTATCCCTCTGTGCTCGGTCTGCCGGTGAATCTCGACCCCTCGGCGAGGCTCAGGGGCTGGAAGGAGCTGGGAGCCGAGGTCACAAAGGTCCATGAGCAGATGTCTTCATCACATCCTGTGTTTATCTTCTCTGACAGATATCAGATTGCGAGCGAACTTGCATTCTATGTCCGGGGCAATCCTGTTACCTACTGTGTGAATCTTAACCGGAGGATGAACCAGTACGACCTGTGGCCGGGATTCGGCAATCTTCTCGGGTATGATGCGATCTTTGTAAGGCAAGATGATGCCGGACTGCCTGAAAAGATTGCCTCGGCATTCAGCAGAGTTGAGAAAAAGGTTTTTACCGCTTATACTAAACAACGGGTAAAAATCAGGGACTATTCCCTGTATCTGTGTTATGATTTCAAAGGACTGCAGAAGGAGAACCCCGGGAGATTTTGATGACACTTTCAGTTGTGATACCTGTGTATAATGAAGAGGAGAACGTTCAGCTGCTCCATGAGCAGCTGAAAAGTGTCCTTGACACCTTAAACACGGAATATGAACTTATCCTGGTTGATGACGGAAGTTCCGACAGGACGCTTTCTCTGCTCGAAGAGATTCAGCGGCAGGATACCAATGTGCTGGTCCTCAGCCTGAGACGAAATTTTGGACAGACCGCGGCGTTTGCTGCAGGGTTTGATTTTGCACAGGGAGATGTCGTGGTAACGATGGACGGGGATCTGCAGAATGACCCGTCTGATATACCGAAGCTCATTGAGTTGATCAAAGACAATGACCTGGTGAGCGGGTGGAGAAAGAATAGAAAAGACCCTTTTCTTTCGAGGAGGCTCCCTTCTATTCTCGCGAACTGGCTGATCAGTAATGTCACCGGCGTTAAGCTCCATGATTACGGATGTTCGCTCAAAGCATACCGGAGGGAAGTCATCAAGAACCTGAAGTTGTATGGAGAAATGCACAGATTTATCCCGGCAGTTGCAAGCTGGTACGGAGTCAGGATAGCTGAAGTCGAGACAACGCACCATCCACGGCTGCACGGGAAATCGAAGTATGGCATTTCGCGTACAGTAAAGGTGGTGCTTGATCTCATAACCGTGAAGTTTCTCCAGAGTTTTTCAACAAAGCCTATTCAGTTCTTCGGACCGGTCGGCGTCCTGAGCGGTTTCCTCGGGTTCCTCATCCTGTTCTATCTGACGTTTGATAAATTATTCTTTGGTCATGATATCGGGGGGAGGCCGTTGCTTCTTCTTGGCGCCCTTTTGATTATTGTCGGCATACAGCTCATCGGCATGGGCCTCCTTGGAGAGATGCTCGTGAGGGTTTACCACGAAAGTCAAAGAAAACCCATTTATGTGATTAAGAAGATCCTTGGCCCTGAAAGCAAATAAAGCAGCACTTCTCATACTGAAAATCTGCATCAGCTCCGGACTTCTCTACCTCGTTCTCTCAAGAACCGGCCTCGATCGGGTATTCCTTGTATTGAGAAATCTCAGTCCGGCCGCTTTTTTCTCTGCAATAGCGCTTTATCTCTTTGCCCAGTTTATATCCACCGTGCGCTGGAAACTTCTCCTCCCGGGAGAGATGAAAATGCGGAAACTGTTTTCGCTCTATATGATCGGGTCGTTCTTCAATACCTTTCTCCCTGGACTGGTTGGAGGAGATGCGGTGAAAGGCTATTATCTCTATCAGGCAACCGGGAAAGGTACCCTCGCATTTGCCTCTGTTTTTATGGACAGGTATCTCGGCTTATTTGTAATGATCGTCATAAGCGCACTGGCCTTTCCTTTCGGCTATCCGTATTTTCAGGGCTCTGACATTGTGTGGCTCCTCCCTGCCGCTGTGGTATCTTTTTTTATCGCGAGCGTTCTCATCTTCGGTCTTCGCCTTGGCAACAGGATACCGATGCTCTCGGCCTTTTATTCTTCTTTTCACGCATACCGGAACCAGAAGAATACTATGGCACACGCACTGCTCATATCTGTTGTTGTCCAATTTTCCGGCTTTCTTGCTGTCTATGTCCTTGCCCTTGGTCTTGGGCAGAACGTCCCCTTTCTTTCGCTGCTCGTATTTCTTCCCCTCGTCATTCTTTTTACCATGCTCCCTATCTCGATCTCCGGGCTTGGGGTCAGGGAAGGGGCTTTCATACTCTTTTTTGGACTCATTGGCATAAAACCCGAGGCGGCAACAGCAATTTCGTTGTCGTGGTTTCTTACGATATCTGCAGGCAACCTCCTCGGGCTTGTTGAATACATCAGATACAAAAAAGAAGGTTTACAGATTCATGTCACCGGACACAAGAACTGAGTAAAAGGAGGTATTCCATGTATCTTTATCTGGTGCAGCATGGAGCAGCCAAAAGGGAAGAGGAAGACCCTTCCAGGCCTCTCTCCTCACAGGGGCTGCTGGATATTACAAGGGTTGCTTCCTACCTTTCCAAACTCGATATCAGGGGGGATGATATAATTCACAGTACAAAATTGCGGGCGCGGCAGACAGCAGAAGTACTCTATGAATATCTCAAACCGATGAAAGGAATATCGGAAAAAGATGGCCTGTCACCCCTTGAGAATCCGGAAATATGGAAGGAGAGGCTGACCGGTTTATCGGACAACCTGTTTCTTGTCGGTCATCTCCCCCATCTTGCCGGACTCTCTTCCCTCCTCCTGTGCGGTGATGCGGAAAAGAATATCATTACTTTTCAGATGGCAGGGGTCGTGTGTCTGAAGAGAAACGAATCAGGGATATGGTCTCTGCAGTGGATGATAACGCCGCAGACTGTTGCGGGAGAGACAGCGGGGTCCTGTGACTCGTTGTAAGAGTAACCCGGATAGTAAAGATTGAGAGGAGACTGGAATGGAGCTGAAATTTCTTGGTGGCGCACGGATGGTGACAGGGTCCTGTTTTTATCTGGAGTGCAATGCACTGAAGATGCTCGTAGAATGCGGGCTCTCTCAGGGTGAGGATGCAGACGAAATAAACAGGACAGAGTTTGATTTCCGGCCTGAGGAGATCAGGTATATCTTTATCACCCATGCCCACCTGGACCATTCGGGCATGCTGCCGAGGATTACAAGGGAGGGATTCCGGGGGAGGATTCTCACTACGCCTGCTACAAGGGATCTTCTCGAATTCATGCTCTCGGATTCCGCGCATATTCAGGAAAATGATGCGCTGTGGATGACGAGAAAGGCGGAAAGAGCAGGCATGCCTCCTGTCTCTCCACTGTATACGATCGATGATGTGAGGAACGTAATGGAGCTTTTCGAGACAAAAACATACAACACTGTTTTCCCTCTCGGCAATGGAGTGAAGTACCGGTTTGTTGAAGCCGGCCATATTCTCGGCTCCGGCTCGCTTGAACTCTGGTTTCAGGACGGCGCGCAAGAGAAGAAGATCGTGTTTTCAGGTGATATCGGGAAGAGGGGGAATCCCATCCTGCAGGATCCCTCAGCCCCTGCTGCAGCTGATTTTATCGTCATGGAGTCCACCTACGGCAACAGACTCCATAAGCCTCTGAAAGACAGTATAGACGAGCTCGCTGAAGCGATCAAGACAACGTTCAAAAAAGGCGGCAATGTCTATATCCCCTCTTTTGCAGTGGGGAGGACTCAGGATCTGCTCTATATCCTCAACGATCTCGTGAGAGAGAAGAAGCTCCCAGGTCTGCAGGTGTACATCGATAGTCCGCTCGCAGAAGAGGCAACAAAAGTCTACCTGGCGCATCCGGAGCTTTTTGACGATGAAGCCAAGAGACTTTTTGCGAAACTGGATTTTGATCCCGCCGTCAGGCTGCACTTCGTGCAGAACGTCCAGGGTTCGATGGCCCTGAATAAAATAAAATCAGGGATTGTCGTGATCGCAGGGAGCGGAATGTGCGACGGCGGGAGGATCCGTCATCACCTGAAGCATAACCTTTGGCGGCGTGAATGCAGTATTGTGTTCGTCGGGTTCCAGGGCAAAGGGACCCTCGGGAGGAAGATCGTCGACAGGGCAAGGAGTGTGAACATCCTCGGTGAGGAGATTGCGGTAAGGGCTTCGATCTATACCATCAATGGCTTCTCCGCACATGCAGACAGGGCGGAACTCATGGCATGGCTCTCGTATTTTCGCAATGCACCGGAAGTTTTTATCGTGCACGGTGAAGAGGAGGTGGCGCTCTCGTTTGGTGCACTGGTAAAGGAGAAATTTGGTTTCACAACGCATGTGCCTGCGAAGGGAGATGTTTTTACCCTCTGATATGGAGGAGGGACCGCTGCTCATGTGCATCAGGATTCCGAAATATTTTAAAATACCGCTATGAAGGCAAAGAAAAACCTTATCGTTATCGGTGACCGGGTTCTCATCGACCCGGATGAAGGTATGGACAAGACAAGTTCAGGGCTTTATCTCCCGGATACTGTGAAAGCAAAGGAGAAAGTTGTCGGAGGCTATGTGGTAAAAGCAGGGCCGGGCTACGCAATCCATAACCCGAATGTTTCCGACGAACCCTGGGCTGCGGGCACGACCCAAGAAGTAAGGTATATCCCCCTGCAGGCAACCGAAGGAGATTATGCAATATTCCTTAAGGATTCTGCCATGGAGATAGAGTTTGAAGGGAAGAAATACCTTATCGTCCCCCATTCTTCAATTCTTGCGCTCGTCCGGACAGAGTTAACCGATGGGGACAGTTGAAATCCTTTAATAATTCTTTTCCAGGTTTTTCAGCTGCGTAGAGGCGGTCTGTATGGCTTTTTTAATCTCCGCATTGTGGGTATCAAAAACGAGAATAGACTTCCAGGTTGCGATTGCTGCCTTAAGATTTCCCCTTCTGTATTCTTCAAGCCCCCGCACATCAAGGTGTTTTGAACAATTTTTCATGCCGGCATGAAGTGCGTCTTTCGAAAATGAGAAAGAACCTGCACGCATTCCGGCGGGAGGGAAATATTGAAGCAGGACATGATACAGGTATCCTGCAGAGGGGAAGTCCTCTTTTTCATAGGCGTGGTCAGCGCTTTTTTTGATGTATTCGATCACCTGAATATAATCATTGCCCAGTCTGGTGTCGTCAAGGTTATCATTCCAGGCGCGCTGATATGTTTGCAATGCGTTATGGTATTCATATGCCCTGAGATACCCCTGTGCGGTCTTCGAGAGGGAATCTCTGTCAGGACTCTGCCTCAGAGAGGAGCAGGAAAAGAGGAAAAGAGATAACGCAACAACAATGAATTTATAGAGGAGTCCTTTCATGAAAGAGACCTCACCACCGGCAGGATTTTATTGTCCCGGATCGCCTCGATGAATATCTTGACAAGCAGGGGATCGAATTGCGTACCGGAGTAGTTGAGAAGCTCTTTGAAGGCTTCTTCCTCTGAAAGTGCATTCCTGTATGGCCTTTGTGAGGTCATGGCGTCATAGGCGTCGGCAATGGCAATAATCGAAGCAGAGAAAGGAATCTGGTCTTTACTTAATCCATCAGGATATCCTTCTCCATTAAACCATTCATGATGATGTTTCACTGCGGGAATATATTTCACCAGCGAGGGGGCCTTGCTCAGAATTTCAGCGCCGATTTCCGGATGATGCATCATCTGTCCATATTCAGACGTATCAAGTTTGTCTCTCTTGTTCAGAATTATATCCGGAGTCTTGATTTTTCCCACATCATGGAAAAGACAGGCGATCTCGAGATCGTCGAGTTCTTTTTTCCCGAGACCGAGCGCCTGTCCAACTTTCATGGATAATCCGGCTACCCTTGTCGAATGGCCGAGGGTATACGGATCTCTTGCATCGATCGCTGCTGCAAGCACTTGTACGGTCGCTACATATGCTTCTTCCAGTTCCTGCGCATAGGTATTCAGGCTCTGTTTCTGTTCGTGTATTAATCGGGACATTTCATTGAAGTTTTCTGTCAGCCTCCCAAGTTCGTCCTTTGAATAAACCCTGAGAGGGTTACTGCGTTTGCCTTTCTTAATTTCATCGACTCCTGCAGAAAGTTCATGAATCGGTCTTGTAAGAATAGCGGAGAGCAAGACAATTCCGATAATTCCGAGAAAGAATGTTGCAGCAAACCCTGAGAGTATTCTTCTCCGGGCTCTTTGGTTTAAATCAATAAGCAACGATTTGTTCATGCCGACAAGCACAGCGCCAAGCTGTTTTTCTTTGAACATAATCGGGGTCACTATCTCGAAATAACTGCGGGAAGCGTCTGATATTTCTTGAATAACGGTGTGGTCTGAAGTTTCTTTCAGAAGGGTTCCCGTGGCAGGCTTTAAAATTGTGCCCCGTTGTGCCGGATCAGAATGGGTAATGACTGTGTCGTCCGCATTCACCACTGCAATATACTCTATATCAGTGTTCAAATTCTGCAATTTCGTGATGATGGCATCAATCCCCAGCCAGTCTCCAAGAAGCATGCTGTGCGCTGCCGATACCGCGGTGCTTCTCCCCAGAGATTCTCCGCGTTTTATCAGTTCGTTCAGGACATACTGGTCTGTCATCCGTACAATGAACATATAAAAAATAAAGGTAGTCACCACGAGGACCGCAAGGAGGAATAACGCAAGCTTAAACCGTATATTTTCAAATATCCGTATTTTTATTCTATTCAGTCTGCTGATCATGGATTCGACGCCTGGCCGGGTTTCCTTATCTTGCTATAGAATATTATCAAATGCTTACTATAAAATCAAAACAGGAGTGTTGGTCCGCAACGTCCTGTTTTGTCATCCTCCGGTTTGACCGGTCTACGACTCACAGAGGGGACCCATAAATCCATAACCCATTGAAATAAATGGATTCACTCTGTGAGTCGTAGTTAAAATACAAGTTTATGGACAGATTCTCTATTATACCCTTTCCGGATGTAGCTGGTGTAAGGTCCTCTATAGTACATGTTCTCCTCTGATTTTTTGGCGCTGGAGTTGGAGGCACTTATGGTACCCTTGACAAGGAAATCGTTTTATGATTCAATTGATTCAATTGAAAGAAGAATATGATTTCCTGCAATCTAAAAAATATCCTCGAACAAGAACTCCTTAACCGTTCATCTGATCTTGTTACCCGTCAGTCCGGGCAAAACATAAGGAACCGAATCGAGAGGGATATCGAGAAAGAAAAAGACGGTGAGGTTATAGCCCTTGATTTCTCGAATATCGGAATTATCGATTATTCCTGCGCCGATGAAATTATCGCCAAGCTCATCTCCCGCCTCCTCGGTGGCGAATATGGAGAAAAGTATATTATCCTTACGGGACTGAATGAGAATCAGAAGGAGAATATCGAGGTTGCGCTTGAGAGAAAAGAACTGGCTGTGCCGGCGCGGATGGAGGACGGCAGGCAAATCCTTATCGGTAGTCTGAATAATTATTTGCGAGAGACGTTGGATTTTATTATGAAAAAAGGGAAAATAACCGCCAAAGACCTGTCGGATGCGCTGAAACTCGGGATGAACACGAGCGGGACACGCCTCCTGAACCTCCACAAGAAGAAGCTCGTGAAGAGGATAGAGGAGACACGAAACGGCGGGAGGATTCTGGTCTATGAACATGTATAATAATGAAGCCCGGGAAAGAGGTATCCATTGACGACATCCATACTATATTTTGTTTCCGGCCTGATAATAGGCGGCATTATCGCATGGCTCCTTGCAATTTCACGCCGGCAGCGACAGTCGGACAAACAGGTCTCCGATATCCAGTCGTCATATGCAAACCAGCTCACGGAACTGGAAAAAATGGCAAGCGGAGCCGAGGCGCGCGTAGAGGAACTGAGGCAGCAGGTTCAGCACAAGGATTTCGAGCTTGAACAGACAAGAAACGAGCTTGACATCGAGCGTGAAATGAAGGCGAGACTCGAGGAAGCCCAGAAACACCTGAAAGAAGAGAGAGAACGATTTGAGTCAATGGCAGCCAGGCTCAGCGATACATTTAAGGCCCTCTCTCTGGATGCCCTCACAAAAAATACCGAGGAATTCAAAAAATATGCAGATGATTTTATCCGGCTTGCTGAAGAGAAACTGAAGACCCAGACGGTAGACGGTAAGAAGGAACTCGACGGCAAAAAGGAACTGATTGACCAGAATATCGAGGCGATAGGGAAAACACTCTCCGAGGTTCAGAGAAAAATCGAGGAAGTTGGCAAGGCGAGTGGTGAGAAATTTACTGAGGTTGCTACCCTTATTAAAAAGCACGAAGAAGTTACGTTCACCCTGAAGGAGACTACCGAACGGCTCAGTCATGCGCTTGCAAGCTCCAAAAAAAGAGGTGAGTGGGGTGAACGTATGGCAGAAGATATCATCCGTCTTGTGGGCATGGTGGAAGGGATTAATTACATAAAACAGAAGACGATGGACAGTTCATCAGGCAGGCCGGACTATACTTTCTATCTTCCGAACCAGATGAAGGTCAATATGGATGTAAAGTTCCCGGTTGACAATTATATACACTATCTCAATGCAGAATCTGATCACGACAGGAAACGGTACAGAGATGAACTCTTAAAGAATACAAAAGTCATGATGAAACAGTTGACTTCACGCGATTACATTAATCCTGCCGAAAATACGGTCGATTATGTGCTTATGTTTATCCCGAATGAACAGGTATTCAGTTTTATCAATGAAGCGGACACAACAATCATGGATGAGGCACTGAAACAGAAAGTTATCTTATGTTCTCCTTTTACCTTATATGCAGTGCTTGCGGTTATAAGACAGGCAATCGAGAATTTCAATCTTGAACGGACCGCTGCGGAAATACTAAACCTGCTGAGTGAGTTTTCGAAGCAATGGAATGCCTATAAGGATAAATTCACAAGCATGGGTGAGAGACTGGATGCAGCAAAAAAGGAATACGATATTCTCGTCACGACGAGGAGCAATATGCTTGAGAGACCCCTGAAAAAAATAGAAGAAATCAGAAAGCAGACAGCCATTGACTCTGATGAGAAGATAAAACTTGATGAAACAGCGTTACTTTGATAACGTTATGGTGGATACATATATGGGTATATAAGACCATTATAGGAATACAATACAAACAAAGGAGGAGGGAACCATGTCAGAAAAGTTAAGTCATGAGGAGTTTGTTAAGAAGGCTGTCGTGAGTTTAAGGAAGGAAGGGTACAAGGGTATTCACAGTGTTTACTCAGGATTCAACGAGGCGTTCAAAAAATATTTCGAAGGCGAAAACCCTGTTGAGGTTACGAATAAACTGTCAGGCGAAGGGAAGATAACTATAAGGCCTGTCAGGGGTGGTGTCATGCTCTATCTGCCCGAAGAGGCGCCGGCGTCCAAGAGTTCTGCGGATGAAGCCCTGCACAAAATGGGCATTAAATAATTAAATAGTGTCCGGTGTTTCTCAGAAGGCCTGAGAATTGAAGAAAATCCGGAGCGGCTTCAGGGAAAATACAGTGGAGATGTCCGGATAGAAGAGGGTAAGCAAGGAAATGCTATGAGAGGGGATCGGCCCCGATGGTATGAAGCCATCCCCTGATCTCTTTTTTCATTGTTTTTGCGTTATCACTGTGCCAGCGTTTTCTTTCTTTGGGATGATGTACTAACACGTCTTTAAAGTTCCTGAACGCTCCTTTTCCATCGAGGGCGTCGCGCAGCTTTGTTTTCAGCGCGGGGTCTGTGACCGTATCAATAAACCGGGACATGGATTCATAGGCGACAGAGGAAGGTCTTTCCGGTATCCTGAAATATCGTCCACTTTCGTCAAGCAGAATTTCGAGTATTATCTCAACCTCGTCTTCCATATATTCCGGCAGGTCGGGCACTTCATCAAATTCTATGGATTCAATCTCGTCCATCAAATCATCAAATTCCTCAACATGCAGGCTGGATTGAGCTTCCTCCAGCATTTCTTCGGAGAAGGCGATCACTTCCCCGGTTTCGATATCGAGGAAATAATCGAAGTTGTCGCGTACGACGTCTTCCATCGCCTTCTGAATCTCGTCAAAATTCACTTTGAGCTTTTTCATCGAGCAGGAGGGTAAAAATTTTGTTATTCCTGCATACGGAAAACCAGTCGCATCCCCTGCAGAATTTCCCGCTCCAGGAAGCGAATATTTCCGGCATGCGTGCTTTTATTTCAGGCCATGAGATCTTCACCCGGGACCGGATACGGAGCAATTCAATTGCTGCCCTGTCCATTCCCCTGATCTCTTTCTCGGAATCTTCACGATAGAGGCAGCGTTTTTCCTGCAGAGAAGGACATGCACTGCAGACATCGTCGGCGCCCTCACAAATATTGATCTGTTCCCCTGCCTCTGCCCTCTCCAGAACATTCCTGAGATTTGCCACAAAGTCAGGGCTGTATCCTTCGCCATTGAAGAAATGAAGGCATATCAGGTGATGACCTCTCAGCCTGACAGGTAATTTATGCATAGATTTCATAAGTAGTATCCCAATATTTCACCTGGCGAAAGATTTGCTAACCTGTTAAAGGGTCCTGCATCCCCGCCTCCTGAAACCCTTTGGCCCTGAACACGCAACTGTCGCATCTGCCGCAGGGTATGAAGACGTGCCAGCGTTAGAGTTTGGGGTACGGAGACTCTGTTTCTTTTGCCTTTTCACTCTTATTTGCTCATGCTTTGAGCTTTGCTTTGGTTGCGGGTCATAACAACTCCAAGTCAGCGCATAATCAAGTCCCAGTTCAGTCCCCTTTTTGATAATTTCGGATTTTTTCATCCGGAGAAGGGGTGCGTGAATATGAAATTGCATTTTTTTCTCAACGGAGGCCTTTGTTGCAAGGTTGGCCATTGCTTCATATGCCTTAAGATATTCCGGCCTGCAGTCAGGATACCCGCTGTAATCGACTGCGTTCGCGCCGATAAAAATATGTTCTGCAAGAAGAACTTCGGCCCATGCAAGAGCGAAGGAGAGGAAGATGGTATTCCGGGCAGGAACGTAAGTGACGGGAGGATGAAGGATGAAGGTCCCGAACCGCTTAAGGTATCTTTTAAACGTTTCTTCGGCACTGCCATATCGGAGGTCAGTGCAGAACCCCCTATTTCTCTGAGATCGAATTGTATCACTAGATGCTGTTCAACCCCAAAGGCCGAGGCGACCATCTGTGCAGACTTAAGCTCCCTTGCGTGCCGTTGACTGTAGTCGAAACTCAGGGCATAGATTTCGTATCCCCCGGATTTTGCAATCGCGAGTGTTGTCGCGGAGTCGATCCCGCCGCTCAGGAGGACTAACGCTTTATTCCCGGTCATTGGAAATGTTAATAAATATCGTCGGATGTCCCCTGGACACCATCAGGTCCGGGGCTGAGGACAATGAAGGCATAATTATTTTGAGTGTAGAAATACGGGTTTCCCCACGGGTCCGCTTTCCGGGAAATCATGTCGAGTTTTTCAGGGTATGCACCGTGCTCGAATTTGTAAACCTTGATTTCGAACCTTATATCATCGATTGTCTCGGCGGCCCTCAGTTTTTTAAACATCTGGCTGCCATCAATAAAGACAGAATACAGGGATACTAGCAGTGCAAGAACGATTGCAAAGACTGGGGTTAGACGGTAAGAGGCTGAAGGCTTCTTTGGCGCAGTAAAAGGTATCTCTCCAACAACCGGCGCCTCTGTTGTCAATTCTATCGCATGTTTTTCGAGCAGAGAGACAAGGGTTTTCGATACCTCGAAATCGTCATGTCCGCTCAGGTCAATAATGGTGCTCACATCGTTTTCACCGTCGACCAGGGAGAGAATATCCTCTTCGTTCTCGGTGAGTTCGGCAGTGTGGCCGGATATTTTTAAAAATACGGTATCGAGTGTGATTTTCCCTTCTATGAGCGTCCATTCGTCAACAATCCGCAACCCTTCCATGAGTAAGTGCTGGGTATCAATGGATATGGGGATATCTTTATCTGCAGGCACTTCCTGTGGAGTGAACTCATAGGTGCCGTCTTTCCAGGCGAATACCTGGATTATGGTCTCTTTAATCTGAATTGTCAGTATCTCCTCAAGCTGTTCTTTTGTGACCAGTCCTTTTCTGATCAGAAGATTGCCGAATTTGATATTGGTGCTCCGCTGTTCATCGAGCAAGCCCTGAAGCTGTTCTTCGCGAAGGATTTCTTTTTTTACAAGGATTTTGCCGAGCCTGTTTGCCTCTATCCTCCGTTTTGATTCGGCGCCGGCGATATGCCCTTCGATGAAGAGCAGCCTGATTTTGTCCATCCTGCTGTCGATTGTAAGAACCCCGGTCTTCCGCTGGAAGAAGATGAGCTGAAGAATATCAGCGAGACCGAAATCTTTGAGAGAGCCTTCTAAAGCCATCCTTTTAAAATCCTCCGCCTGGTAATGATGTTAGCCAAACCATAGACGATTACCATAAGAACCAGTGATACGAGATTCAGCCAGAGATGTGAAAACTTCGGCATCCCGACCACAAAGAAAGAATTCGCCAGGGGAATGAGCAGGAAGAACAGGAAAGGCCAGAGAAAGAGCATGCCTCTTATGATATTCCCGGCATAGATAAAACCGGAACCCGGCAGGAAAAGGGTGATGATCTTAATGATGTCCCTTTGCGTTTTCTTGTGTTCATAGACATTGAGAATCCGCGCAATTCTCTCCCGTGCATCCAGTTCATCAAGTTTCACCAGAGATTTAAAGCACTGGGGGCACATATGTCCCCAGAGAATATGTTTTTCACATTTACTGCACATGATCTTTCCGCACCGGGTGCACCGATAAGCCCTGTTCTTTATGCGGCCATTCATCCCAAAAAAGAGAATTCCCATGAACACTGCCACCGCAGGGATTGCCCAGGGCGGCAGGAGCGACAACCCCATCGTCGAGATGCGGTAGGTCTTTGTCCTGGCATGGTTCCAGAGCACTGATTCCGGCAGGTCTTCGTCGATGACAAACCTGTTCGGTTTCCTGGAAAAAATGGCCCTGAACTGCGAAACGGCATTCACATCGCGCCGTTGTGCATCGAGGAAATATTCTCCTCCTTTCCCAAAGTCGAGCGTCTCCCGATATACCTGGCTCAGATTATACAGTGCCGCAGCCGAAGGGCGCATCTGGGCCGATTTCTTGTAAAGTTCCTTGGCTTCCTCCATGTTCTGGAGGGCCACATAGCAGTTTGCGAGATTATTGTACACACGCGGGTCCGGTCTCAGCGCAAGCAGTTTGTTGTACGAAGCGATGGCCTCGTCATACTTTCCTTCCCGTTTTGATGCAAGGGCGTAAGAAAAAATTTCAACGGGGTTTTCTCTGTTCTGTAAAACTGAAAGCGCATAGGTGTTCCCCCTTGCTTCATTGACTTCCACGACGGCTTTCAGCGCACCGGAAGCAGGAGCCGACATCGCTGTTGAAAGCGCATAAAAGGTCCAGGGAGAGGAGAGCAGAAAAACGAGGTAGAGATAGAGGACGACCTTGTCCCATCTGGTCATATAGAGTCCGAGCAGGATGAGCAGACTGCCGAGAAGATAAAGAGGACCGAAGAAGGCCGGAACAAGGACCAGGAGCATCAGGACTTTTTTCCTGTTTTCCTGAATTTCATGAGAAATCAGCGGGATATCCTTCAAAAGCCTGATGAGAATGATGATTCCTGTAGTAAGCAGGAATGACAAGAGAAGGCTTGTGAGGAGTGAGGATGCCAGCATGAATGACCACCAGAAATTCTGCCTGTATATGCTGATTCCCTGAAGCATATAATCGACAGCCTCGAATACCCTGTCGGGCTGGAAAGAAACCCTTGCCTTTGCAAGCTCGAAATATGCGGCGGGAAGGTCGGGGGAATGTTTCAGCGCCTCCCTCAGGAGTTCTGTGGATTTCGCGTTTTCTGTTTTCGATTCCTCGATGAGGATATACGCAGAGGGGTCCGAATTCCGGATCCCCTTGTTCAGCTGCTCATCGTAGGGTGTTTCCCCTGCAGTGAGGGAAGGGAGAAGAAGCAGCATTATGCAAAGGAGAATGCGTTGTATCATATCCGCTGTCCTATCTTTCTCTCGGTGCCCTTTAAGAGTCTCTGGAGATTCTCTCTGTGTCTGAGAAAAATAATAACAGCGATGAGCACGGTAATCAAGAGTTTTCCCTTGTCCCCTGTATCAAAAAGGAAGACATTCAACGGAAGGAGCGCAAAAGATATGAGTGCGCCCAGCGATGAATATTTTGTGAGAACAACGACGGCAAGCCATATGATCAGGGTCAGAACTGCTGCGAGCGGAGAATAGATCAGCAGCACTCCGAGGCTTGTGGCTACGCCCTTGCCCCCCCTGAACCCGAGAAAGACCGAGAAATTATGTCCCAGGATAGCGGATATGCCGATAAGACCTTCCCAGGCTGGTCCGGCCTCAAAATATCGTGCGAATGCTACCGCGAGGGTTCCTTTCAAAATATCTCCGCAAAGGGTAATGGCTGCCGGCCACTTTCCGAGCGACCGCAGGACATTTGTCGCTCCGATGTTTCCACTTCCGACCTTTTTCAGGTCGACGCCCTTGATCTTTGCTATTATTATACCAAATGGCACAGATCCGAGAAGAAAGGCAGCAAGAAAAAGCAGACTGAAGATCAAGGCGCTCATTCCGAGATTTTTCTCCCGAACGAAATAGTATACTGGACGCCCGAGACGAGAGAGAGCACGAGCGCCCCCCAAATCAGGACGATACCGATATCATACAGATCTATGTCGAAAAGACTCTGCTTCAGGATCAGGCAGAGGATTGCTATTATCTGAAAAGTCGTCTTTATCTTGCCGCCCATCTCCGCAGGAATGACGATGTCCTTTGAGAGGGCAACTGCCCTTAACCCGGTAACAAGGAATTCTCTGGCAATAATTGTGATGGCTATCCATGCGGGGAGTCTCTCCATGTCCACGAGGACAATAAGGGCGGAAATAACAAGGAATTTATCGGCAATGGGGTCAAGGATAATCCCGAATTTTGTAATGTCTCCCGACCGCCGCGCAAGATACCCGTCAAGAAAATCTGTAAGAGAGGCGATGCTGAAGATGAACGCGCCGAAGAGGGGATGCAGGTAAACGGTGAATATAAATACAGGGATCAGAACAATCCTGCTGAGCGTCAGGATTGTCGGCAGGTTAAGTTTGAGAGTACTCATCGATGATATCCCCCCATACCCCTTTCGCCTTAAGAAGGAGGTCGCACACTTCCCTCACCGCCCCCCTGCCGCCTCTTCTTTTTGTGGTCATAGCTGCCTGTGCCTTCACCTCTTCTTCGGCATCGGCAACCGCGATGGGAAGGCCGCATTTCTTCAAAACAGGGATATCGACGATATCATCACCGATGTATGCTATTTCTCTGTCGCTCGCTGAATATTTCTCGGCAAGCTGGCGATACGGGATACGTTTATCGTAGCATTTCTGAATCACATCGGTAATGCCGAGTTCATGCGCTCTTCTTTCAACGACCCGGGAATGTCTCCCGGTGATTAACGCAACCTTAATTCCTGCACGAATCAGCATTCTTACTCCGTGGCCGTCCCGCACATGAAATATCTTAAACTCGTTCTCATTTTCATCAAAGATAATGCTTCCGTCTGTCAGTACGCCGTCAACATCGAGCATCAGAAGCTTGATCTCCCGCGCAGTTTTCAGGATTTCATCTTCGGCAAAGGTATCCATAGAGTTTTTTATCCTCCCGAGAGTTACAGGACTGATGTGTAAAGCAGGAGTCTCCCTTCGGTTTTGTGCATATGCTGTAATGGAAATCGGTAACAGAAAGAGTATAGCAAACAGTCAGGTTTTTTTAAATACCAATGGAAATCCCACTTCTCTCCGGCCCTTTCACCAACGAGGGAGAGAAGACTTCTGCGGAAGGAAAGAAAACAGGCTATTTTTGCGCGATATCAGAACATACGGAATGCAATGAATTTTTTATCCGCGAAGGGAGGAATCTCCCCTGTACGGTCAATCCCTCGTCACATCGCAGAGAATATCGAAGATATCTTCATATTTGGAATCAAGTTTCCTGAAAACCCCGGGATCGATATATTTGCATTTTGACGCATACTCGAGGAAGCGTTGCGTTTTCGATGCCGCCTGTGCTGCGTCAGAGAGTTTGTTGATAAATGAGGCTTTCTGTTTTTTCATGTGCCAGGCTTCCGCAAGGTCTGTACAGACCGACCGTGCATGTTTCCGGATCTGTTCGGTCAGGAATTTCTTCTCTTGAGGAAACTTCCTGGATGTCTCAAATATCTCTTCGAATATCTCAATCGCGGTCTCGAACACAAACCGGTACACTTCAAAGTCCTTCACATTTCTCATGCTTTTTTCCGTATACATTGCCTCCCTCCCCCTTTTATCGGCGGAGACGGATATTTTTTCATCAATATCAGTCCCTGGTTGCATGAAGGTTTCGGATTTGCGGTCCGAAGTCGCGGAGTAGAGAGGGAAGGCTCTTTGTTTCCTTGAGAACGGACATGTATTCTGTAATCCTCCTTTGGCAATTTTATTATAAAAAAGCAAAATCAATGCCAGAGAAAGCTCCCTGGCCTGCGTAAGTCATAAATTCAATTTTTATCGGCAGTTACATAGTCAGTGCATCTTTTAAAGCAAGTGCTTTTTGTCAGGACTATATTCTCATTTCTGCAGTTCTCATTGTTAAAAACGAGAATGCCTTGCAACTCGTTTTTTTCGTGAGTCTGATTCAGACGGAGATCATACTGCGCTGTTTGCCGACAGGAGGCAGAGGTATTTCCAGCCCATCGGTAGAGTCTCCTCGTCCCTGTTCCATGATATAATTACCGGTAAAACAGGAGGATATCATGAGGAAAGCGGTAAGACTGAAGAAATATGCTGTTCCCATAGAAAAACTCCGCTGGGTCTGTCCGCAGGACATTTTTGCTTTTGAATGCACGAGCGATATCGAACCGTTAAAAGAATTCATCGGTCAGACGAGGGCTATTGACTCGATACTGGCAGTCGAAAGGCCGGGGTATAACCTCTTCCTGACAGGGCTGACAGGCACGGGCAAGGCTGCAACGATCAAGGCACATTCGGGAGGCGACGGCTTCGCCTTCCTGGCTTTTACACCCCCGGAGAGCCGGTATTTATCGGGTTACTGCACAAGCGGGACAGGAAGCAGAAGAAAGGCCTGTTATTGATTTTACAGAAAGGCGAGCGTATTGTTTTCATAGACATTGAAGGCAGCCTGATTGAAGGGTTATTCTCGAAAGCTCCGAGGAAGAACAGCCGGAAAGCGGTCGAAAGGATAGCGAAGAAATTCCCTGTCATCTGTCTTCGAGACAAGTTTTGCCGGCATCACCGAACTGAAGCGTTGGCTCAATGCGAACGGATTTCCGGAGGTGCCGGTTTTATCCTGGAAAGAGGGCGATATTTCTCACAGAGCTTCATGGAAAAGGCACTGAGGATTCACGCGGTTATCGGCAGCGAAGCGGTTATCGCGGCAGCACGAAAATACAGGCCGAGCATATTCAGTTTTCAGGAGTCTGAATCCTGAAACCGCGAATGACGGGGACGAGAGAGCACTGAAACTGTTCTCTCGCAAGGGGGGGAAAGGGTCTCGTTGACAGAAACCCTGTCAACGAGAAATAATTAAGTATGTCCAGACGGTACAACTCATTCGGTTCGTATATTAAAGAACGTTTCGGTACAACTGTGTATAAAGTCAATGTAGACGCCGGCTTCACATGCCCGAACCGGGACGGTACTCTCGGGACGACAGGCTGTATCTACTGCAACAACGACAGCTTCAGGCCGAACTCCTGCAAGCCGACACTCCCGGTTGTCGAACAGATCAGAAACGGTATCACATATGTGAAGAAACGGTATAAGGCAAAGAATTATCTCGTTTACTTCCAGCCATATACCAATACCTATGCGCCGGTTGACGTGCTGGAGAGCCTCTATCATACGGCCCTGGCCGAACCAGGAGTGGTCGGGCTTGCAATCGGCACGAGACCCGATACGGTTGATAAGGAGAAGATCCGGCTCATCGAATCCCTCGCAAAAAAATCCTTTATCCTCATCGAATACGGAATGCAGTCGATTTATGACAAGACACTTGAGTTCATAAACCGCGGCCATACCTACAAGGCGTTTCTCCAGGCCCTTGACCTGACAAAAGACAGGGGGATTCATATCGGAGCGCATATCATAGTCGGATTCCCCACAGAGACACGGGAAGAAATGCTCGGAATGGCGGACGAACTTTCGCAGCTGCCTGTCGGATTCCTCAAGATCCATCAACTCCAGGTCGTCAGGGACACCCCTCTTGAGGTTCTCTACAAAGAAGCACCGTTCCACGTATTCGGCTACGAAGAATATCTGGAATTTGTCTGCGACTTTATGGAGCGTCTCTCCCCCCGCATTGTTCTCCAGAGGCTCTTTGCCACTGCGCCGGATAACATCCTGATTTTGCCGGTATGGGGCAGGAACAGGCAGGAGATCTACAGGGATATTGAAAAAATTATGGAGGCAAGGGACACTTTTCAGGGCATGAAGATGAAGGAGCATGCTGCAATCTGAGAAAGAAATAACCATATGGTGAGAATCTGAGACATGAGAAAGAATTATCGCGGTTATAGGGGGACGAAGGACTGAAAAGGCGCTCCTGAGAGAAGCCGAGGAAGTCGGACGTCTGATCGCGGGGAATGGCGCTGTGCTTGTGTGCGGCGGATTGGGCGGTGTCATGGAGGCGGCTTCCCGTGGGGCTAAGGCAGAAGGGGGCCTCACCGTCGGCATTCTTCCCCAGAATGATGCAAAAGCAGTAAATCAGTATATCGATATCCCGATTGTCACAGGTCTCGGCATAGGGAGGAACGTTGTCATCGCCCGTACGGCAGATGCGCTGATCGCGGTCGGCGGAGAATATGGCACCCTCTCGGAGATTGCCTTTGCGCTCCAGATGGGCAAACCGGTTATCGGTATTCGCACCTGGGACATAAAGGGAGTTATTCCTGCAGAAAACGCGGGTGAAGCTGTAGAAAAGGCCTTTGAATTGTTAAAGGCCTAGGCTATCTTTTCGAGAATATTCCCCTTTTCATCAAATTTACATGCCAGCATAAAAGGGTCGTGGTAAAAGGTGAACCAGGCATTCTCCTGCCGTCCCTTTGTTTCCCATTCTTCTTTCTCCCGGACTGAATCAAGCGGGAAGTTGTCGTATGCCATGATCCAGAGAGGGTTGAAGTGGATATGGGTAGGAAGCAGATCGCCGAGATGGAGCGCGGTTTCTCCTCCTGATTCGATACGAACGATCTGATGCCCCCGCGTATGGCCCCCGGTGCGGATTACCTTGATGCCGGGTACGATCTCCTCTTCACCCCCGACAAGCCTGATCCGCTTGCTGTCCCTTAGGTGCTCGAAATTAACCGGCCAGTATGTATTGATGGACCTTTTATTCGGATGGAGGACGTCCTCCCATTCCTGCTGCTGGATTACATGGTGTGCGCGGGGAAATGTCAGCGTGTATTCACCCTCCTCTGCCTCCGTGACTACCCCGCCTGCATGATCGAAATCATAATGGGTCAGAATGACAAACTCAATCTCTTCGCGCCGGATACCGGCATGTTCCAGGTCTTCAACGACCGACCAGGGTTTCTGTATCCTGAATATTTTCTTCTGCTTTTCCGTGAGCTTATTGCCCAGGCCTGTCTCAATCAGTACGAGCGTATCAGGAGTTTTTATAAGCAGAGGGTCGGCAACGAGCGGGACATAGTTTTCGCTGTCTGCAGAATATTTCTTCTGCCACAACACCTTGGGGACAACCCCGAACATCGCGCCGCCGTCAAGTTCGAACCTTCCGCCGTTGAGCCGGAAGAGTTCACAATCTCCGACGCGCAGTCCCTGCATTGATCAGCTTTTCTCGTCTGTCCGGCTGTAGCCTATTTTTTTCAGGGCTTCCTCGACCTCTCCCAGGATCGAAGGGTCATCGATTGTCGAGGGTATGGCATAGGTCTTCCCGTCAGCAATATCCCGCATGGTACTCCTTAGTATCTTGCCGGAACGGGTTTTCGGAAGCCTCGGAACAACAACCGCCTCTTTGAAGCAGGCGATCGGGCCGATTTCGTTCCTGATCATCTGGATGAGTTCCTGCTTGATTTCAACATCTTCCCTCGCCACCCCGGACTTCAGGACCACCAGCCCAACAGGGAGCTGGCCTTTCAGGGTATCTTTTGCGCCGATGACCGCACACTCGGCAATATCCTGGTGCTTTGCCACGACCTCTTCCATAGAACCGGTCGAGAGCCTGTGGCCCGCGACATTGATAACGTCATCAACCCTCCCCATGATAAACACATAGCCTTCTTCATCCATATATCCGCCGTCACTTGTGAAATAATATCCGGGGAATAATTTCATATACGAATCGATATACCGCTGGTCGGCATTCCAGAGCGTCGGCAGTGTTCCGGGGGGGAGGGGGAGTTTCACTACTACGAGTCCCTCCTTGTTTGGGCCGAGTTTTTTCCCGGTGCTCGTGAGTATCTGGACGTCATATCCGGGCACAGGTTTTGTGCTTGATCCGGGCTTGACAGAGAAAGGTTCGATGCCCAGGCTGTTTGCGGTGATCGGCCATCCGGTCTCTGTCTGCCACCAGTGGTCGATGACCGGCTTCTTCAGGAGATTATGCGCCCAGTGATAGGTGTCCGGATCGGTCCTTTCGCCGGCCAGGAAGAGATAGCGGAAACCGGAAAGGTCATATTTTCCTATATAGGTTCCGTTCGGATCTTCTTTCTTGATTGCACGGAACGCGGTCGGCGCGGTGAAAAGGGTTTTCACGCCGTGCTGAGAGATAACCCTCCAGAATGCGCCGGGGTCAGGGGTGCCGACGGACTTCCCTTCGTAAAGGATTGTCGTGCAGCCGGTTATAAGGGGCGCGTATACGATATATGAATGTCCTACAACCCAGCCCACGTCGGAAGCAGCCCAGTATACTTCGCCGGGTTTTGTGTCATAGATATTTTCCATGCTCCACCTGAGGGCAACCGCATGGCCGCCGTTGTCTCTCACGATGCCTTTTGGCTTTCCTGTAGTCCCTGAGGTGTAGAGGATATAGAGAGGGTCCGTTGCTTTGACAGGGACACAGGGGGCAGGTTCTGCCTTTGCCATGAGCTCTTCCCAGTCAAGGTCACGGCCCGGGAGCATCTCGGCCATTACCACCTGGCGCTGGAGGATGATGCATGTTTCAGGTTTATGCTTTGCCAGGTCGATTGCTTTATCGAGAATAGGTTTGTATTCGATAAGCCTTTTTACCTCAATAGCGCCTGACGCGGAGACGATTACCCTGGGCTTTGCATCGTCGATCCTCAGCGCGAGTTCATTTGCAGCGAATCCGCCGAAGACCACTGAATGGATTGCGCCGAGCCGTGCACAGGCAAGCATCGCCACTACTGCCTGCGGCACCATTGGCATATAGAGAACTACCGTGTCTCCTTTATTCACACCGAGGCTTTTCAGCCCACCTGCAAATTTTGATACCTGATCGAGCAGTTCACGATAAGTAAATTTTTGTATCTTGTTTCTTACCGGACTGTCATAGATGAGGGCTGTCTGGTCGGCGCGGCCGTTTTCCACATGCCTGTCGAGGGCATTATAGCAGGTATTCAGTTCACCGCCGACAAACCAGCGGTAAAAGGGCGGGTTCGATGCATCGAGCACCTTGTCCCATTTCTTATACCAGGTGATATCCGCAGCGGCGTCGCCCCAAAACCCCTCCGGGTCTTCAATACTCCTCTGATATAAATCTTGATACCTTCCCATACGAAGCCTCCTGATGTATTTGCCACAAAGGTTTTTTATCATAGCACAAAAGGTATTTTTTGTAGTATGGCGCCCATCTTGAAGATAAAACAGGGATCACTGCGCTTATAGACAATCTGACGGTTGACGAATGCAAAACCCTCTTCAGACAAACACGCTTCCTGACGAGGGAAAAGGCGCGGGAAATAGTGAGAGAGTATTCGCTTTCCAAACCTGTTGTTAAGCCTGGAATACCTTTCACAATGCTATGGACATTATTCCTGAACCTGTCTATAATTTTTGCAGCCATGACCTGTGTGCGTGATAAATCGGAAGAAGTCCGGTCTCAAGGAAAACCCCCGGGACTCGGTGTGCTGCCGTTAACCATTCCCTATGCTCTCAATCAGGACAGACTGAAAGATATACTCGGACAGGGCGCCGGTAAACCGGTGTCCCTCATTATCACCGACAATTCAACCCGTATGGTATCGGTCAAACCGGAAAACAACGTTGTTTCGGTGAGGCTGCACTGGATGTTCCTGCGCGCTGGTGACGACGTGATCAGAGAGATCGCGGCCTTTCTGAAAAACAGCAGTCGGAAAACACCCCTCATCACGAAATTTATCAGGGAAAACCGGCAGTGTATCAAGAAAGGCAATGGAAGACCATACAGAGGAAGTACTCAGGGGAAATATTTCGACCTCAAAGAGCTTTTTGATTCCATAAACCGCGAATATTTCGATCAAAGGATCCATGCTTCGATCGGATGGGGACGGAAAAGTCACCGGCGGTCGGTCAGAAGGCGGACACTGGGCAGTTACTGCAGGGAAAACAACATCATACGGATTCACCCTGTCCTCGACAGGAAGAATATCCCCCTGTATTACCTCAGATATGTGATTTATCATGAAATGCTTCACAGTGAGATTGGCGAGGAGAACAGGAACGGGCGGAGATTGATGCATTCGTCTGAGTTCAGAAGACGTGAGAGGATGTTCAGGGAATACCGCAAAGCCAAGGAATGGGACACAAGGCATTGAGCGGGATAACCCCTGGCCTTTATTGCTTTTTCACGGAGGGCATTTTCTTAAGACTCACGAACCGGGTGAAAAAACCGTCTTTCTCCACGATTTTCACGAAATCTCGTTGCTCGAACAACGAAGCGGTCTTCAGCATTAAATCCTTGTCCACCTCTATTGTGGGCTCGTAGAGAGAGACAATGCCTCCGGCTTTTACCGCTCTGCTGATATTTTCTGCAGCCTTCTCTTTCCCGGAGAATTCGTGGAAGCTGTAATACAGGATGCAGACATCGGCGAACCCTTCCTCCAGAACTGTCGATGCAATATCGCCCCTTATGACGGAGACTTTTTGTCCGAACCCGGAGACCCGTTTCCTGAGCTTTCTGACCATGCCTTCCTGCAGTTCCATTGCATAGATCTTTCTTGCGTGCGTTGCGAGCATCTCCGTGAGAAAGCCATTGCCCGCGCCGACCTCGAGTACAATTGACTCTTCCCGGACGCCGGATTCAGCAAGTATCTTTTCCCTGTCAGTAAGCGCTTTCCGTATTGGATTGTACAGGATGAATGAAAGCCACGAGGGGCAGATCATGCTCACCGCGTTCTCTCACTGCAGAAAAGTATTTTCAGTATTCCGGAGAATAACGCGGCAGGAGGGCGCTTTAGAGTTTTCCCATTCACCATGGGTTTATTATAATCAAATATGACGATTTTTCCGGGCAGCCCCATTGCAATGCGTAAAGTATTCTTTCTCCCGATGCTTGCTGCAGGTCTCTTGCTTTTTCTCTTCTCATGCAACAGTCCAAAGCCCGCCTCTGTTGAGTATGAAGAGATCGATACAATGCAAGGTCCCCTTCAGTCTCCCTGTAATGGAGAAGAAGTCATCAGACTTGAAACAGAAGGGGGCAGGTTTACCCTGAAGCCGGTTGCAACATACAGGGTGGCTGCAGTAGTGGTTGGCAGGAAAACTTATTCTTCCGGATGGACGGGGAAGGTTATCCCCCTTGACCTTGCGCTTGCATGGGGTGATCTGGCACAGCCGGATTCCCTGGAATATGTAACATTCAGTCAAAGAGACCGGTGGTATTTTTTCGAGTATAAACCGGAAAGTCCTTTCACAGTTTCTTTTGTTTCAGAGCACTCGGCGAATACCCATATTATTCCCGCTACTCAAAATATTTTCGGGGCGCTGAAAGCGGTTAAAGACACTCAGAAGGTGGTCCTGGAGGGTTTTCTCGTGAACCTTAACGGCACCTATAAAGGACAGCAAGTATGGTGGAACTCGAGTCTTTCCCGAAAAGACACGGGCGATAATTCATGTGAACTCCTGTATGTGCAGAAAGCCAGAGTAGGCGAATATGTGTATGAATAGTCGCTCCTTTTTCTGTCAGATACCAAACGCAATCCAGGAATGCAGAGAGGCGAAGAGAGAAAGCGAGTTCTTCCTCGGTGTCATGCCTGAGATACCCAACTGCCCTTCTCACAATTGAGTAGTTTTTCTGCTCTACAAAACAACTGTCATTTTTCCGGTAAGGTCGGGACCGGGTCAAGGTTATCTTTTCCTCCTGGCAGTATCTGAAGAGGTGGTCATTGATGAATTCCCCGCCGCTGTCTGAATCTATCCCCAGAAGGGGAAACGGTATTCTCTGCCGAATGTCCTTCAGGGCGTCGAACACCCATATCTGTGCCTTGTTCCTGACCGCCTCTGTTTCAGTCCACGTGGTACAGATATCGGTAACATCCAAGGTCTGAGCATAATCCCCGTGGCTGTCCCCTCCGTCATGGCCAACAAGATCGATCTCGACAAAGCCAGGCTTCTGTTCGTTCCAGTCTGAAAAGGTGCGTATAGGAATCTGATGCTTCAACAGAGTCCCGGGTTTTGTATTCCCCCTGCCTTTGATTTGATGCTTTTTCCGCTCTTTGGCAAGCAGCCGGTCTATCGAAGCAGCGCTGATTCTGTTAAGCTTCTGCCGAACGTCCCCAGAAATTCTGATTTCATGGAATCGCTCAAGACGCCGCACCACATCCCTCAGGATCGGGGCAAGCCTCTTGCCGCAGATGCAGTCCATGATATACCAGATCTTCTTCAGCGCTTCTTCAACCGCACCATCATAGACCTTGGGTTTCTTCCTCCTTTCTGTCTTTCTGATATCGCCTTGTATGACATAGCTCTTGTTTATCCTCACCTTCCTGCCGTGGCTTCTCAATACGTATGAGGCATACCTCCTCCCGTATCCTGTCAATTTGGTGAATTCGTCCAATATGATTCCCTTTTCTTTCTTCCTGGCTTTCTGATACCGGACAGCCACTACTGTCGTTGCCTTTTTCCTCTCTGTCATCGTTAACCTCATTCCTGCCTCCCATAGCTATCCCTATAGAAGACATTTTTAAAGATTTTTTGTATCGTTTTCTTATTTGAGGCAACGATTCAGTTTCGTATCGTTTTTTCGTGAGAAGAACTGCCTGCATGCGGAGCAGGTTTCCCCGGAAGCGGAAAAGAGGTATAATTGAGAATGCCGAAGGAATACCGCACCGGCCTGAGTGTTGAAGCAATCAGGCAATCTGTTCTCGATAATCTTTACTTCCACCTTGGAAAGGTTCCGGATACGGCAACGCAGCACGACTGGTACCTGGCGCTTGCGTATACAGTCCGGGACAGGCTGATGCAGCGATGGATCAAAACCGTTCAGAATTATACAGAAGATATCACCGTTGTTGCGTACTTGTCCGACGAGTTTCTCATGGGACCACAGCTCGGGATGCACCTTATCAACCTCGGCATATCGAACGAAATATTCCAGGCGCTGAAGGGATTAGGACTTAATCTGCAGGAACTTGCCGGGCAGGAGGAAGAGCCCGGTCTTGGGAACAGCGGCCTCGGGATGCTTGCAGCCTGCTCCATGGATTCACTCGCAACACTTGAAATCCCTGCAATCGGGTACGGTGTCCGCTATGAATTCGGGGCCTTTCGTCAGGAGATCAGGGACGGCTGGCAGGTTGAAATGACGGACAAGTGGCTTTGCCACGGAAATCCATGGGAGGTCCGGCGCCATGAGATTACCTACAATGTAAATCTCGGCGGCCATACCGAATCGTATTATGACGAGCAGGACTGTTTCCGGGTGCGCTGGATTCCCAAATTTTCGCTCAAAGGGACTGCATATGATACCCCGGTATCCGGCTACAGAGTCGCCACAACAAACCTGCTGCGTCTCTGGAAGTCCGAGGCGGTCGAATCATTTGATTATGAGGCCTTCAACATCGGGGATTATTTCGGCGCAGTCAACGAGAAGATCGCGTCGGAATCGATCAGCAAGATTCTTTATCCCGACGACGAGCCGTATATCGGCAAACAGTTGCGGCTCGCGCAGCAGTATTTTTTTGTCTCCTGTGCTCTCCAGGACATGATCCGTCTGCACCTCCTGCGCTGGAAAAACATCAATGCCTTCTCGAGCTCCTTTGCGGTGCAGCTGAATGATACCCACCCTGCAATTGCGGTTGCGGAACTCATGAGACTCCTGGTGGATGAGCATCTGGTGAACTGGGACAAGGCATGGTACATCACACAGAATACCTTTTCATATACAAACCATGCTACTTTGACCGAGGCACTTGAGAAGTGGCCTCTTTCCCTATTCGCGAACATCCTCCCGAGACACCTTGAAATCATTTATGAGATAAACCGGCGCTTTCTTGACGAGATATGGCTGAAGTACCCGGACAATAATGAAAAAAGCTCACGTATCTCTCTTATCGATGAAAGCGATCAGAAATATGTCCGGATGTCACATCTTGGAAGCCTGGGAAGCCATGCAGTCAACGGGGTTTCGGAAATCCATTCCGAACTGCTGAAGAAGACGGTTTTTCCGGATCTCTATGAACTCTATCCTGAGAGGTTTCTCAATGTAACCAGCGGCGTGACACAAAGACGCTGGATGGTGCTCAGTAATCCGGGACTTGCCGAACTTATCACGAATACAATCGGAGACGGCTGGATCAGCAACCTGGAGGAAATAAAGCAACTCGAAGCCTTTGCAAATGATCCGAACCTGATAAAAAAGTGGCACCAGGTAAAACATGAAAATAAATCCGATCTCGCAGGGATTCTCCATGACCGGACCGGAGTTTCCGTTCGTCCTGATACGCTTTTCGACATACAGATGAAACGCTTCCATGAATGCAGGCGCCAGCACCTGAACATGCTTCACATCATTACACTCTATAACAGGATCAAGAGAAATCCACAGACGGACATCATGCCCCGTACGTTCATATTTGGAGGCAAGGCATCTCCCGGGTATTTTATCGCGAACCTTATTATCAAACTGATCAATTCCGTTGCCGAGGTGGTGAATAACGATCCGGATGTGGCAGGACGGTTGAATGTTGTTTTCTTCCCTGACTTTAATGTAAAGAATGGCCAGAAAATTTATCCGGCTGCCGACCTTTCCGAACAGATCTCTACTGCGGGAAGAGAGTCATCAGGGACAGGGAGCATAAAATTCTCCATGAACGGCGCATTAACGATAGGGACATCCAATGGGATGAATAAAGAGGTCCAGAAAGAGGTGGGTCCTGAAAACATGTTCCTCTTCGGTCTGAGTGCCGAAGAAATCTCCGCCATGAAATCTGAGGGCTATAATCCCATGGCATACTATAATGAGAATCCGGACCTGAAAGAAGCAATCGATCTTATCAGTTCCGGATTCTTTTCCAAAAAGGATACAGACCTTTTCAAGCCTCTCGTTGACTCACTGCTCTGCCGTGATGAGCAGATGGTCCTTGCCGATTATCAGTCCTATATTGACTGCCAGGACCGCATAAGCACCGCATTCAAAGACAAGGAGAAGTGGGCCAAAATGTCGATCCTCACTGTTGCGCGGATGGGGAAGTTCTCATCGGACCGGTCGATACGCGAGTACAACGAAAAAATATGGCATGCAGCACCTCTGAAGATCGAGCTTGAGAAAATATAAAGGAGCAAGGCATGAATAACAAGGGATTGTCGGAAATCATTCAGTCGACTTCGCTGCTCAACCAGGTCGTGGGCGCAGAGAAACTTTTTCTCTCGGGCCGCAGGAAACGGGGCGAAGATCTCGAGAGTGCAGTGCGGTTCTTTCTCGAATTTCTGCATGGCTTCGAGAGTTTTGAATTTGACGGCCCCTGCGTCACGGTTTTCGGATCGGCGCGATTTCCTGAAAGGCACCGCTATTATGAACTCGCGCGCGAGCTTGGCCGGGCGCTTGCCAATGCAGGCTATGCGGTCATGACCGGAGGAGGCCCTGGTATTATGGAGGCTGCAAACAGGGGCGCAAAGGAAGGCGGGGGGCTGAGCCTGGGCTGCAATATCACGCTTCCCTTTGAACAGAAACCCAATCCCTATCTCGACAAGTTCATCGAATTCGAACACTTTTTCGTACGCAAGGTAATGCTGGTAAAATACTCCTCAGCCTTTGTCGTCATGCCGGGTGGTTTCGGCACGCTTGATGAAGCCTTCGAAGTGATAACACTCGCACAGACGGGGAAACTTGAGCGTTTCCCGGTTGTCGGGATGGTGAGGGACTTCTGGGACCACCTCCGCCGCTTCATGCACGACACCATGCTGGCTGAGGGAACCATAAGTAACGAAGACATGGATTTTATTCAGGGAGCAAATACGGTCGAAGACGCCATCCGTATCATCCGCCGGCTTTCACGGGGAAGTTTTTAATCAAATAGTTTCTCGATGCTCTGCATCGGGGGTAATGTTTTCCTTATTCTGTCATTCCCGCTTGTCGGGAATCCTTCCGGGGTAGTTCATTTCCACATTAGATTTTTTTTCACAGTTGTCGCTTCATCTTTTCTTCACAATTTTCTTCTATTCTACAATCAAGAACAAACAGAAAGGAGACACATCATGAAAAAGGTACTCATTAGTTTCGCAGTCTTAGTACTTCTCGGAACAGGCGCTGCAGTGTATGCAAATGGTCCCGGTTGGGGAGGAACGTATCCCTGTGCAGGATACAACAGCGGTACTCCCATGATGGGACCCGGATACGGGGGGCCTATGATGGGCGGGAGAGGAAGCTATGATCAGAAGTATCTCGATGAAACGGCTGACTTGAGAAAAGAGCTGAACACAAAGAAATTCGAATATTTCGAAGCTACACGGAACCCGAAGACAGCACCAGAGACGGTAGCAAAACTGGAGAAAGATATCGGCGAACTGCAGGGTACGCTGAATGCAAAAGCCCCGCAAGGGACGAACAGGGGATACAACATGCCCTGCTGGCAGTAATACACACTGATCCGATAAACCTCCTGGGCAGTCAGGCTTAGCCTGGCTGCCTTTCCCTTCCAAAGCAGTTCAGGAAAACCGGTCAAATCTGTTATCTGATGGAAAGAGTCAGCTCTGTCCATCAGAACCATACGTGCACCGACTACATCGTGAATGCCTGGCTCCGCCCACCCCAGTTGACTCACCTTGACGGAAATAAACAAAACAGCGATAATGCTAGAAAATGTTGTGAGAGGACAGTTATGGCAGATGAACATTCATTTGATGTGGTAAGCCAGGTTAATATGCAGGAGGTCTTAAATGCCGTGCAGCAGACGGAGAAGGAGATAAGCCAGCGCTTTGATTTCAAAGGCAGCAAAAGCAGTATTGAATTGAATAAGGAAAAGGGGGAGATCATTCTCATCACGGATGATGAGTACAAACTGAAAAGCCTGACAGAAATTCTCAAGAACAAGCTTGTGAAGCGAACTGTATCCCTGAAAGCCTTGGCCTTCGGCAATATCGAGAAGGCGGCTGGTGATACGGTGAGGCAGGTAGTTACCCTTCAGAAGGGCTTATCTCCTGAACAGGCAAAGGATATTGTCAAGCTTGTGAAAGACATGAAGCTCAAGGTGCAGTCAGAGATTCAGAAAGAGCAGGTGAGGGTACGGGCAAAGAAGATCGATGATCTTCAGGCGGTAATACAGATGCTGAAAGGGAAAGATTTCGATTTTCATGTTGAATTTATCAACTACAGATGAAAGCATTTCTTAACAAAAGCACCTTGTATATAGGTATGACTCAACTTCTGAAGCGATATAAACTATTTTAGTTGTTGTACATACCTTATATCTGATCTGTAATGTTTTCACTCAATTCATAGGTGAGGCTTCCGCTTTGTCTTCAGTCCCGAAAGGCTCAAGCCTATTCGGGATCACCCGTGATCTTACTTCAGAAATTGACTCATACCCCCTGATTTCCGATGTGAAGGATGAAGTCAGCTATTTTCTGATGAAACAGGTGAGGTGGCCGTCCGTATAAAAAATGGAGAACTCCTTGCCGAGAAAACCTGCCAGGCAATCGGCAATGCTGAAGATAACACGCGGTTTCTCGGTACGGTTCAGTGTGCGGGCGATAGCCTCATATACTTCCTTCCCTCCATCGAGAGGTTTTGCCGGCAGATAAAGATAAATAAAATCCGCTTCTTCAATCGATACATGCACAATATCATCGTGAATCCACGCTACGCGGTCAGTATCGATTCCGAGCGCATGCTGAAAGATCCGGCCGACGCGGATTAGTTCGGAGGAAAGCTCGACCTGGATTGTTTTCCGGTGCGGGCAGATGCACTGTAACAATAACCCCTGCAGTCCGTTCCCTGCCCCGAGGTCGGCAACCACTGAATCAGGCCTGATAAACTGCACCGCCTTTACGAGCGGGGAAAGGCCGCCGGGATAGCACCCATATCCTTTCCTTTTCGAAAGCTGCTCCTTTTCGCGGGGAGAATACCTGGAGCCTGCTCCATGCAATTGTGTATACAGGCTGAGCAGCGCGTTTTCGGTTAAGGGAATGTCTCCCTCTTGCAGAGCGCCCATAAGGTTTTTTGCGTAGCGGTCGAGATCAGGGAATTCTTTCTGAACGGCGATATCCGTCGCGAGGTCAAGCAGTGACGTTGTGAGAGCAGGCGACTGTTTTGCGAGACAGATATTGTCTGAAAAATCATCCATTGTATTCGAACAAATTTGTTGCCGTAAAAACCGGAACTGCCGGCAATTCTTTAAATAATACGGGCGGTTGCATATAAAGAAATTATATAGCAGGACAGTCCTTAAATGCACGTTTGCAAGCACTTATCCGACTATGTTCACTCTTCCGCTATAATAGTGAGAAGAAGAATCAGAGACGGAGAGAGGCCAGGAGAAAGGAGCTCAATATGACCGGATTGTATTTTCTGCTCCCGACGTTGTTCGCAATATTCATTTCCTTCCTGATTGTGCGGGCGGGTGCGATTGCATTGATGATGACCGGAGTTGACAGGCCAAAAGCGGTATTTCAAGCCCTCTCGGCCTTCACCGGGACAGGGTTCACCACGCGGGAAGCCGAGACGGTGGTGAACAATCCGCTGCGGAGGAAAATCATCGGCATTCTCATGATACTGGGCAATGCGGGAATCGTTGCAGTAATCATCTCGGCGACCTCATCTGTCGTAACAAGCAAGGGATATGAACTTCCGATCCATTTTATCCTCTTTTTGATCGGTATTTTTCTCATCTACAGGATCGGGAAATCGAGGGGCTTCGTGCAGAAATGGGAAAGCTTTATCCAACGAAAGCTCGTAAGAATCCCTGCTTTTGAAGAGGAAGATGCAGAAGATATCCTTCATTTCCTTGAGGGATATGGCCTCATAAAGAAGACGGTCAGCAAGGATTCGCAGCTCATAGACGTATTGCTCGCGGAATGGAAATTTCGCAGTCAGGATGTCATTATCCTGGGAATCGAGCGGGGCAAAAAATGGCTGCCGATCCCGAGCAAACATCATGAAAGGGTGCAGGAAGGTGATAAGCTGGTTCTCTATGGCAACCTTAAAAGTCTGAGGGAAATTCTTGACGAGTAGACTGGGAGCAGAAGCTGCTCCCGGAAGTGAAAATTATTATCATTCTTTCGGTAGGGTATAATAACAGGGAATGATCCTTACTCACGGGTCCCAGTGAGAAATTTGGCATAAAAAGAGGCAGCGTTATTCCGGGAGGACTGTATTCAGGGTCATTACAAAAAATCAGAAATGGAATGGAGGGAAAGCTATGCGTTTCAGGATTCTATCGATACTGGTACTTTTAACGTTTACGGCAGGTCTCTTTAGTTGTGCCTCAATATCCGGGGAGCATAGAGGCGCAGCCACCGGAGCGGGAATTGGAGCAGCGACCGGGGCAACGGCAGGTGCGCTTCTCGGGTCTCGGGGCGCCAAGACAGAAATGGCGGTGCTCGGCGGACTTATGGGAGCACTTGCCGGAGGACTGATAGGACATTATGCATATGATCAGAAGAGGGACGGACAGGATACTGCGGATAAGTATAATTATAAGCCTTCCAAGGGGTTGAGGGTAAAGATTGAAGATGCCGCTGCAGTTCCGCAAAACATCTTTCCAGGCGAGACGGTAAACCTTAGAACGACCTACGCGCTGCTGGGTACAGGCGGTGAGATAGCCGTTACAGAAACAAGGGAGATACGGTATAAGGGAAAAACATACAGCAGGCCCGAGGTGAAGGTTTACCGGGAGAGCGGGACATATTCTTCCACTGTTCCCATCAGGATGCCGTCCGATGCAAAAAAAGGCAAATATACAGTCGTTCTTTCCGTGAAGGCGGGAAAAGTCAAGGATTCCCAAGAGACATCATTTTCTGTAAAGTAATTGAACGGGGGGGCTGCAGGATAAAAATAAGTCTTAGAAAATACCCTATAAGGGAAGAAATTACGTGAAACATTATTTCACTTTGACAGCATTCAAAGGGAAAGTGTAGCTTGCCCCCTGGAGTGTAAAAGATGCATATTGGTACAAGAATAACCTCTCCTGAAGAAGTCGGGCTATGGGATGTAGACCTCTTTCAGATCAGTGTTTACCATGGAATGAAAGACAATCTCGCGCTCATGGAGAAGTGCGCGGGTAAATGCAGGGAGGAGGGGATGCGGTATGTTATCCATCCTGTGCTTTATTCCATCATGGACAGGGAAATGTTCAGGAGTATTAAAATAATGGCAGAGTGGGCAGACCTTGCACTTATCCTGCATGATGAAAAGACCCTCGACTGGCAAAGAATTACCGGAGAGCATAAAATAACCTTCAAGTCGCTGCTCGGTGAACTGCAGTCAATTGCCCCCGTCTCTTTTGAAAATGCCACAGACACGAGGGATGTGATATGGTTCTGGAATACTTATGCGGATTCTATTACCCTGGACATCGGTCATGTTGAACTGGCAGGCATGAACTCAGTCGAATTTATAAACTCTCTTGATCAAAAAATAATAGAGAAAATTCAGTATGTGCATATCCATAGAAACAACGGCTGGCGCAAGGGTCTCACAGACCACTGGTATCTTCTTCCCGGCTGCAGGGAAATAAAGGCCCTCGAAGCGCTGCTAAGAAGAAAACATGATATCGGGGTTTTCCTCGAAGTCAATGAGACGGAAAAGATCGAAGAAAGCCTCATGATACTCCGGGCCTTAAGGGATGAGATAGGGATTCCCCCCTCGTAAAAGATTTCCTGTCATATCGAAACCATTCAATATTGGTAGAAAAATCCTCCCCTTTACAAGGGGAAGTTGGAGGGGTATTTTGGAAAAATATTCAAACCTCCCCAACCTCTCCTTATAAAGGAGGGGATTGAACTTTCCCAATTATTCGGATTGAACTCTTCACTGAAGGGTTACTTCGTGTCCATCTTTCAGATTGACAGAGGCAATGAGTCCGGCCTAAACTATAGATAATATCTATGAATAGTAAATTATCTATAGTTTGTATCTATATCAAATGGCACTGGCAAAGCTGTCTTAAGGTCGTTTTTGAGGGTCAATAAATGCCTTTGACACTGTATACATTTCTCTTCCTGGGGGGGGCGGCAGGCGGGTTTTTCTCTGGTTTGCTCGGAATAGGGGGCGGCATAATCATGTTCCCGATTTTGCTGTATCTGCCCCCGCTGCTCGGGTTCAATATAATAGAGGTGAAAAGTATTACCGGTCTCACTATGGTGCAAGGGTTTTTTGCATCGCTCACTGCGTTTTTGTTCTACAGAAAACAGAGACTTGTGAATAAATCCCTCGTGTTGACGCTCGGACCTGCGCTGTTCTTTTCATCACTGAGCGGAGCTCTTTTCTCGAAGTCAGTGCCGGACAAATATCTGCTCTTCATTTTTGGGTTATTAGCCTTGCTTGCTGCTGCTGCGATGCTTATCCCTCGCAGTTATCTGCAGGATGATGCGACTGAAGACGCGGTGCATTTCAAGAAATCAGAAGCAATACTGATAGGTGTCTTTCTTGGATTTTTCCTCGGACTTGTCGGCCAGGGAGGCGCTTTTATCATCATACCGGTTTTGTTATACCTGCTGAAGATTCCTCTCAGGGTTGCCCTTGGAAGCACGCTTGCAATCGGGATTTTTTCTTCAACCGCAGGGTTGGTCGGAAAGGTCGCAACAGGCCAGGTCCCTTTCCTTATGACTATTGCACTCCTTGCAGGCGCTGTCCCTGCTGCGAGCTTGGGAAGCCTTCTCAGTAAAAAGACAAAGGTGCAGCTTCTCAGGTGGCTGCTTGCAGTCCTCATTGCTGTTACCGCAATAAAAATCTGGGCAAGCATTTTTTAGGGAGAGAAAATTCTCACCTCCTCCGGGAACTTTTTCCGATCACCCGTTGTCTAAGAGACTAAGACCGGTCGAAAAGATCTTAAGGAGGTTGTTATGAACGTATTCAAGATTATTTACTCTCTGTACTCTCATCTTGCTTCTCTTCATGGGAGCATCAGTCGGCTCTCAACAAAGTGAATCCGGTGACAAGACCCTGTCGCCGTATTTTTATGTATTGAGCGATGATCCGGATGTTGATCAGCTTCCCCTGGAGTCCACCTCTGCGGTTGTAAACATTTCAGGAGTGATCGCTGACGTCAGAGTTACCCAGGTGTATAAGAACGAAGGAAAGCGTCCCCTCGAAGCCATTTATGTATTTCCGGCTTCCACAAGGGCAGCGGTATATGGCATGAAGATGACGGTCGGCACGCGGGTTATTACCGCGCAGATCAGGAAGCGCGAAGAAGCGCGGCAGGAATATGAACAGGCGAAGCAGCAGGGGAAAAGCGCTTCCCTGCTGGAACAGCAGCGGCCGAATGTCTTTCAGATGAACGTCGCAAATATACTGCCGGGGGATGTGATTACCGTTGAACTCAGCTATACGGAACTGCTGGTACCGATGGAAGGAGTGTACGAATTTGTCTATCCGACCGTCGTTGGTCCCCGCTACTCAAATCAACCGGCGGATACGTCCCCACCCTCTGAAAGATGGATACAGAACCCTTATCTCCATCAGGGAGAATCTCCGCACTATGCCTTTGATATTACCGTCAACCTGAATGCCGGCATGCCTGTGAAAGAAATCACCTCGCCCTCACATAAAGTGAAGGTAAGCTATGACGGCCCTTTAATTGCCGCGGCAAAACTTGACCAGGCAGAGAAATACGGCGGCAACCGGGACTATATCCTCCAATACCGGCTGGACGGCGGACAGATAGAATCGGGTCTTCTTTTGTATAAAGGGGAGAAAGAAAATTTCTTCCTGCTCATGATGCAGCCGCCCAGGAGGGTGACAACCGCTCAGATTCCCAAACGCGAATATATTTTTATTGTGGATGTGTCGGGTTCAATGCACGGATTCCCGCTGGATATCTCGAAAACATTACTGAAAGACCTCATCAGCGGGCTGAGGCCAACTGATACATTCAATGTCCTCCTTTTTGCAGGCGGATCGACCGTTCTGTCGGAAAAATCTCTTCCCGCTACACAGGAAAATATCGGCAAAGCAATTTCTGTAATTGACAGCCAGAAGGGTGGAGGGGGCACTGAACTCCTGCCCGCACTGAAGCGGGCATTCGCTCTGCCCAAAGGCGAGGGATATGCGCGGACAGTCGTCATCGCAACAGACGGTTATGTGACGGTTGAAGAAGAGGCCTTTGACCTGATCCGGAAGAATCTCGGCAATGCAAACATGTTCCCTTTCGGTATCGGATCGAGCGTGAACCGCCATATTATCGAGGGGATGGCCCGTGTCGGAATGGGAGAACCGTTTGTTGTCACCAAAAAAGAAGAGGCACTGGAACAGGCAGAGAGGTTGCGCAGATTGATCCGGTCGCCGGTGCTCACCAACATAGAAATAGATTTTGACACATTCCAGGCATATGATGTTGAGCCCCCGGGCATCCCGGACGTGCTGGCCGAGCGGCCGGTTATCGTATTTGGAAAATGGCGCGGCCGGCCGCAGGGAAGGATCACTCTCAAGGGAGTTTCCGGCGATAAACCCTATATAGATACTATCGAGGTGAAATCGGTAAATCCGGTCAATGAGAACTCCGCGCTGCGCTATTTGTGGGCACGGCACAGGATTGCCCTGCTGTCCGATTACAACAGGCTGAGACCCGATGATGAGCGCATTCAGGAAGTGACCAGCCTCGGACTTGCCTATAATCTGCTCACTGCATATACCTCGTTCGTTGCTGTCGACACGGAGGTTCGCAACAAGGATGGCCAGGTGACAACGGTCAGGCAACCCCTCCCGCTGCCGGAGGGGGTTTCTGACTATGCCGTTGGCGGTGTGGCAAAAGAAAGCCTTGCACCCGTGCCTTCTCTGATGAGGACGCAGGCAGTAAAAGATGAAAAAAAGCTGGGAGAAGAGAGCGATAAGCCCGGCAGCAAGGGGCAGAGAGAGTTCAAAATCAAGGAAGTATCGGTTCGCGGCGGCCTCTCAAAGACAGCCATTCAAAAAACCATAGAACAGCATATCGACGAGATCCGGTCCTGTATTGCAAAATGCTACCTACAG
>CAVWBP010000010.1:0-59038 GCA_963753165.1 Thermodesulfovibrionales bacterium
AGCGTGTGCTAACGACCAGTTTATGATACCAAGGAATTAGGAAAATAGGGTGACACTCCAAGTTTAGGTAAACGAAAGGAGTGTCATCGATGGAACCAGTAAAGAGTGTACAGAAGAACGGTGCAAAGAAGAAGTTTCCGGAGCGAAGCAGGCGTTACGGATCGGATTTCAAGCTTCAAATAGTTAAGAAGTACATTGAGGGGAGCATTCCTATTTCGATTATCCGACAGGAATGCGGAGTGGGCATTGGGTCGGTAAGGCGCTGGGTACGCGCTTATCGTCGCGATGGAGAAGCTGGGCTCTCCATGAGCTTACACCGGTAATGGGCGTAGCCTTCCCACACCGGTGAAGCAGAAGATCGTCGAGATCAAAGAAGCCAACCCGCCTTTCGGCATTAAGCGGATATCTCAGCTTTTAAAGAGGATGTTTTTCCTTTCAGCCAGCCCCGAGACAGTCCGCAAGACACTTCACGACGCATCTCTCATGACGGCCCCACCCAAGAAGAGGCAGCGCAATATCACCCGACCCCGGTTTTTCGAGCGATCAACACCGAACCAACTTTGGCAGACGGACATCTTTACGTTTCGTCTTGGGGGCCGTTATGCGTATCTGATCGGGTATATCGACGATTATTCCCGCTATATAACGGGACTGGAGCTCTTCCGGAGCCAGACAGCGCAGAACGTAATTGAGGTATACCGCCGGGCGGCCTCTGAGTACAACCCGCCTAAAGAGATGCTCACGGACAATGGGCGGCAGTACACGAGTTGGCGCGGTAACAGCCGGTTTGAGCCGGAGTTGAAGAAAGACCAGATCCACCATATCAAATCGCAGCCTCACCATCCGATGACGTTAGGGAAGATCGAGCGGTTCTGGAAGACGATCTTTGTGGAGTTCTTGGGCCGGGCACAGTTCGGTAGTTTTGAGGATGCGGTTGAGAGGATACGGCAGTGGGTGAAGTATTACAACCACAAGCGGCCGCATCAGGGGATCGGTGGACTGTGTCCTGCGGACCGGTATTTTGAGATCCAAAGCGAACTCAGAAAGACGATCGAGCAGGGCATCCAGGACAACCTGCTTGAGATGGCGCTGAGGGGCAAGCCGCGGCTGCCGTTTTACATGGTGGGCCGCATGGAGGGGCAGTCGGTGGTGTTGCGGGCGGAAAAGGGCAGGCTGCGGTTGTCGGTTGACGCCGAAGAGCGACGACAAAACGCAGGAAGTGGTTTACAATCTAAACGAGAAAGGAGATGACAATGGAGAAGACGGAGAAGATAAAGAGCGAGAAGAAGCGGCAGACGATGAACTACGGGGCGATGGAGAAGTGCAAGGCGGTTCTGTCGGTATGGACGGAGAGGCGCAGACCGGCGGAGATATGCCGGGAGCTGTCGATACCCTGGATGGTGCTTTCGCACTGGCAGAAGCGGGCGATGGAGGGGATGCTCCAGGCGCTGGAGCCGAGGGTGAGCCTGGACAAAGGGCCGGCGCTTTCTCCTCGCCTGCAGGCGCTGCTGGAGAAAAAGCGCCTGACGCTCTTGACGAGCACAGTGCAGGGCAGGCTGGAAAAGACGCTATCAAAGGCACAGGAAGCAAGGAAAGCGGAGACACCTCAGAAAGGACATGAAACCCTCCGGCGAAGCCTTGCGGAAAAGTGAGAAACCCTAGTGAAAAGACATCTTAATAATGATGTCAACGCAGAAAACTGGCGAAGCCGATTTTCTCTTCATCCGCAGGATAACAGGATTTTAGTTGCAAAGGGAGTGTGATATGAGCGATTCAAAGGACAAAGAGCGTGCCCGCCAGAGAGCAGCGGTGGTGTTTGCGGTGCGCAGCGGTCAGATAACAGCCGAGGAAGGTGCACGCCGGCTGGGCGTATCTCGCAAGACCTACTACGAGTGGGAACGCCGGGCACTACAGGCCATGACGGAGGCCATGGAAGACAGAGACCCCGGCAGGCCGAACACGCCTAAAGACGAGGAGAAGCAGCGTTTACAGGAGCAGGTTGCCGAACTCCAGAAGAAGCTCTTTGTCGCTGAGAAGACGGTAGAAGTGCGGGACATGCTGCATGCGTATGAGCTCCAGAACGCCGGTGCGAAAAGAAGCGCCAGTGCCTCTGGTGAAAAAAAACGAAAGCAAAGGAAGAAACGATAACTCGTATGCTTGCCATAATTGACCAGATAAGAGAGAGGACCGGGATGCCCTATCGGGCGATATGCAGCGCCGTCAGGCTGCCCTACCCGAGTTTTATACGGTGGCGCATGCGGCGCAAAAAAGATACGCCCCTGGTGCGGCAACCGGGTCCTCCCAAGGTCAAGCCACCGGATTTTGGCAGGCTTGAGCAGGATATAGCACAGTTATCTCACGGGCATAATCGCACGCAGGGCACGGGCGCGTTATATGCGCGCTATGGGTCTGCCGTATCAAGGCGGGAGCTGCAGGCAATGGTAGCAATGGCGCGGCATGATCTCAATACCTCCCATCGCCAGAATCTGCGGCGCATCCGCTGGAACGTGCCGAACGTCGCGTGGTCCATGGACCCGTGCGAATACGAGCAGCGTGACGCAACCGGCGCTAAGGTGTACCTGAACCAGATGCAGGATCTCGCTTCCCGCTATAAGTTCAACCCCATGACGGGAGACATTCCCTGCGGCGAAGAGATATCCGGCTATCTTGCGGCAACCTTCAATCGGTTCGGGGCACCTCTGTTCCTCAAACGGGACAATGGCGGCAACCTCAATCATGCAGCTGTCAATGACGTACTTGCCGATTATTTTGTTTTACCGTTGAATAGCCCGGTCCATTATCCGCCTTACAACGGTGCGATCGAAGAGGCGCAAACCGAGCTGAAAAATGGGCTCGCCGCCAAGCTCTCGCTACAGACCCTGTTGCCCGCGCGAACACCTGGAGGCGTATGCCTCGACGGTTGAGCATGATCTTAATCACCAACCTCGTCCATGCTTGAACGGCAACAACGCCTGCCGGGTGTACTTCGCCGGCAAAAGAACTTTTTCCAAATGGGAAAGGAGGGATGCCTATGCCTGGATAACAAACTTGCAGAATGATATACTATGCAGTGACGGGGTTCAGCCCCAAGCGGCCTGGCGCATCGCTGTCGAGGCCTGGCTGAACATGAAAGGCTTTATAACCATTACCATAAATGGAAAAGTGTTACCCAATTTTTTCTGATTTCGGTATCATTAACTCATGGCGTGCACAACTTAAAAAATGCTTCGAAATTTATTGAGTAACCCACCAGAACAAGGTTCACAAAAAAGGAGCAGGGTAATGGAGGGAAGAAATCGCTCTGATATAAGGCCGGGATCGCGCGTTTCGATCGTATTGAAGAAAGACCAGCGGACAGGAAAGCTCACCGAAGGAATTGTGAAAGATATCCTCACAAATTCTCCGTCACACCCCCATGGCATTAAGGTCCGCCTGCAAACCGGAGAGGTCGGCAGGGTAAAGCAAATAATTAAAGATTAATTCGCAATGTAGAGCCGATGCTCAAATTCTTAATGATATTAAAGTGAAAGTGAAATGATATAATGAATTATGAACGTAGAAATGCAGCCTGTAATGTGCACTCTTATTTCCGGCAGGAAACTGATTAAAAGTGCATCTCTTAATTGCACGAATTTCCTAATATAAATAGATAAAATTGGGGGGGAACATATGAAGGATAAGTGTGAATCGACGAAAAAGATAAAAGACAACGCTACATATCCAGGGATTTTTCTTCGGTCGATCTGTCCGCAAGAACTGCCCCTCCGTACTGACTATCACAAGATTTTGTTGGTCATAGCATTCAGTATAGTAATAATCTCTTTGTGTTGTGCAGAATTAGCCTATGCCGAGGGGAGTCGTTCGCTTTATCCCTCAACCTATCCTGCCGGTGGATACCGTGCAAATCTTGACTTCCAGCCAGGCCAATTTTATGTGGGCAAGGTTCATCGCAGAGGCTTTCTCTATGTTTATGCCGAGACAGGAGAGTATATACTGCTGGGTTCACGTAACCGTTCTGCTACTCCTCCTACAGGAGATATTTATATCTATAATCCCCAAAGTTTCGGTATCCCGGGGAACGAGACCCTGCCTGGTACTACTGACTTTTCCTGTTCCGGAGGTTCTACAGAACCAGGGCCTCACTATTTCGGTGCAGGAACCGGACTTATTGATACACGGCTCAAAGAGCTTGCGGGGCCTAACAGTGCTGATAATACTGTTACAGTGCCAAATGGGTTTCAGCCGTGTGCTTACAGAGTACCTTCAACGGGTATCTATGGTGTGCAATTCAGCGCAGGGACAGGTGGCAACCCGAATGGTGTAATTGATCCACCCGCGCTCTCAAACAATTCTGTTTCTGCGTGGGATGTAACCGTGCGTGCCAATGCGACCTCTGTCACCGACATCAAGGGGCGTCTGTTCACCTATGCTTTCATTGGCTATACCGGTGGAAACTCACGTCCTGTTTATTCTACACACTATTACATTACGAGCGATGGCTATCGTTATGAGCAGGACTTGCGGGGGTTAGATCCAAACGGGTATGCCCTGTATGCAAATTCCCTTGGTTTTCTGGATAATGGACAGCCTCTTTTCAAAGACCTGCGTGGGAATGAAGCAATGGTGACTTCTCTTCCTCCCGGTTTAACAACCCAGATTCCTCAGTATCCAATATTCTTCAGTGATGTCAGTCCCACAGGACCAAATAACGCAGAGGTAAACAGTGTGCTAAGTATACTCAGCATTCCAACAGCGCCTCCTACGCCTACGGTAAGCGATGTAAGCTTCAGCGGATACATTGGTGGTTCTACTACGACGACAGGAGTAGGCGGGACTTTTCATTTTACGACTACAGACACCATAACATACCTGATAGTAGTCAGCCTTGACGGCATAAATTTCGACCCGGATAATGTTAGTAACGCTGTACTGACAGGAATAGCTCCGACAGGAACACATGCAGTCTTCTGGGACGGAAAAGACCAGGATAAGAGTAATTTTCCATCAAGTCCTACGCCATACCCTTTTCGTGTCGTCGGTCATAACGGAGATGTCCACTTCCCGATTATAGATTCAGAGAACAACCCTGGTGGAGGTCCTACCATCACGAGGCTGAATGGAAACAATCCTGGTGACCGGACAGTTTTTTTCGATGATCGGGGGTATATCACAAACAGTGGAACCCTTGTCGGCAACCTCAATGGTACTTTATGTCCTACGGGAACACCTGCCGCTCCGTCGCCGCCGTTCAGTTTAAACGGCGTTGACTCATCCACCAACTACCGCCTGTGGCAGACTGGTGGCAATTCAAATTCTGATTGCTCAACTACTGCGGGATGGGGGGATGCCAAGGGCCTTGATCTCTGGACATATTACTCCACGCCATATCAGGAAGAAACACTGATTATTGACCCTATCATTGTAGATGTCGCGACCTCGGTAACTGCACCAAGTACAGCAACTGCAGGGAGTACAGTGCAAGGCACCTTTAGTTTCACTAACGATGGCAGCTCTCCCGCTCTCGGCGTAACGTACGATATGTCAATGACCCCGGGATTGGGAACGGCAACCTTCGCGAATCTGCCGGTTGGGGTAACAGCATCTTACAACAATGCAACCGGTGCCGTCACTCTAAGCGGTCTCCCTACGACGCTATCTTCCGGACAGACCATATTGGGAATGACCTTCAGTTATACAGCACCCGCCACCGGGCCGGTGACTGTTACGACTAATATATATACTACCTCCCCGGAGGAATCTTATCTGGCTAACAATAGCGATACAGCTGTCACGGGTATTGGTTCAACTGATGTGCTTACAACAGTGAGCGTCCCAGCGACTGCACTTGCGGGGTCATCTGTCAGTGGAAATTTCCTGTTCGCAAATTACGGGGCTAATCTTGCAGCCGGGGTCACTTATACCGCAATCATTGGAAGCCCGGGTAATTATCCGGCAGCGGTAACCTTCACCAGCCTTCCGTCAGGGGTAACCGCAAGCTATAATCCAGCCAATGGCCAGGTCACTTTCACCGGGATGCCGAGTATCCTTGCAAGCGGACAAAGCCTGGGCTTTGGATTCAGCTATACAGCGCCAAGTTCAGGAGTAGTCCCGGTCAATACAAGCATTGCAACCATTTCATCTGATGCTAATACAGCAAATAATAATGCTAATGGCATAACTACAATCATTCCAGTTGCCGACCTCTCCATCACGAAATCAGACAACCCTGATCCTGTGCTTCCAGGACAGAACCTGACGTATACAATAACCGTGAATAACGCAGGTCCTTCTGATGCACAGAACGTTGTAGTGACGGATACCCTCCCACCTGAAGTAATCTTTGTATCAACAAATGGCTGTGCAGGTGATCCAAACGGAGTACCGACCTGCGACCTTGGAACAATCGCTGCAGGCGAGAATAAGCAGTATACAGTAACGGTAACAGTAAATATGGGGGCAACAGGTACCTTAACGAACAATGCATCAGTAACCTCTGATACCGCTGATCCTGTACCGGGCAATAACAGTGTCAGCGAAGATACGACGGTCAATGCAAGCGCCGACCTTGCGATTACGAAGAGTGACAGTCCTGATCCTGTGGTTGCAGGCCAGACGCTCACCTATACGGTAACGGTCAGCAATGCAGGGCCGTCAGATGCGGTAAACGTAGTGGTGACGGATACCCTGCCTCCGGGAGTGACGTTTGTCTCTACAACGGGCTGTGCAGAAGATCCCAATGGGGTACCGACCTGCAGTCTTGGAACGATCACCGCCGGTGGAAACAAACAATATACCGTAACGGTAACGGTGAATGCAGGGACAACGGGAACACTCGCAGATAATGTAAGTGTAACCTCAGGATACCTCTGATCCAGTACCGGGCAATAACAGTGACAGCGAAGATACGACGGTCAGCGTCGTTGCCGACCTGTGCGATTACAAAGACAGACGGCGTGGCGACGGCAGTACCGGGGCAGGGGATAACCTATACGATTACGGTGACAAACAACGGGCCGAGCAATGTCACAGGTGCAACGGTAAGTGATACCTTCCCGGCAAGCTTGACGAATGTTTCATGGACCTGTTCAGGCGGTGGAGGGGGAACATGCACAGCGACAGGCACCGGCAACATCAGCGATACGGTGAATATTCCTGTTGGAGGCACGGTAACCTATACAGTAACGGCAACGGTAAGCGCATCGGCAACCGGTACATTGAGTAATACCGCGACAGTTACGGCACCGGGAGGAACAACTGATCCAACTCCGGGCAATAACAGTGCAACGGATACGGATACCCTGACACCAAGCGCCGATCTTTCTATAACGAAGAGTGACAGTCCTGATCCTGTGGTTACCGGCAGCACCCTGACGTATACGCTGAGCGTAAGCAACGGAGGGCCGAGCACGGCGGCAAACGTATCGGTAAGCGATACATTGCCAATTGGGGTGAGCTATGTGAGTGCCACGGGGACTGGGCTGGAGCCTGTCAGAGGCCGCAGGGTAGTGACCTGCACAAGGGCAAGCCTTGGGGTGGGTGCTGCGCCTGACATAACGATAACAGTGACCGCGCCCGCCGGAGGCGGAACCATTACCAATAACGTCAAGTGTAAGTTCAGATACCTCTGATCCAGTACCGGGCAATAACAGTGACAGCGAAGATACGACGGTCAATGCACTTGCCGATCTTTCGATCACCAAGACAGCGGACGATATGAGTCCCGGAGTTGGGGATACCGTAGTGTTCACACTCAGCGTGACGAATAATGGTCCGAGCAATACAACGGGAGTGCAGGTGACGGATATCCTTCCTACTGGAGTGACCTATGTGAGCGACACATCCGGAGGTGACTATGTTCCTGCAACGGGCATATGGAACATCGGGCCTTTAAATGTCGGCTCGACAGTGAGCATTGACATAACAGTCACGGCAAATCAATCCGGCAGGATCATCAACATAGCGAGCATAACAGCTACAGACGTACCGGACCCTGATCTTAGCAATAACTCATCGGGTCTTATATTGAATACAGGCGCGAACGAAGCAGACCTTGCGGTTATCAAGGAAGTAGACAATCCTTCGCCATTAGTGGGAGACACCATTGTCTATACCATAACCGTAGCGAACAATGGTCCTGACAACGCAACAGGAGTTGCGCTTACCGATCTTCTTCCTGCGGGTTTAACTTATATAAGTGACGATGGCGGAGGCAGTTATGTTTCAGGCACTGGCGTATGGACGATAGGGGCTTTGAATGTTGGCAGCAGTGCAACCCTTCAGATAACGGCGCAGGTAGTGAATGCGGGAGAGATCATCAATACCGCAAGGGTTACTGCAAGCGACCAGACAGACCCTGATATCACGAACAATCAGTCCAGTGCGGTAATAAATCAGACACAGCCTGCCATGGCAGACCTGGCGGTGCAGAAGATTGTAAACCAGGATCTGGTGGATTTTGGCGACAATGTAGTCTTCACGGTTGTGGTAAGGAACAACGGACCTGATGATGCAACGAATGTGGTGATCAATGACCTGCTGCCTGCCGGGATGAACTATGTATCATCAAGTCCTTCACAGGGCAGCTATGACGATGCTGCAGGAGAATGGACGGTAGGGACGATACCGGCATATGGATATGTGCTGCTTGATATAGTCGCCCAGATGAACGATTATGATGCGCAGACCAATACGGCAAGTGTCGGCTCCTCAGATACCTTTGACCCGGATACGACCAATAATACGGATGATGCAACAGTCAATACAATCGCAGCCGACCTTTCTATAACGAAGAGTGACAGTCCTGATCCTGTGGTTGCAGGGAACAACCTGACCTATACGGTAACCGTCAGTAATGCAGGGCCGTCCGATGCGGCAAACGTGGTGGTGACGGATACCTTGCCTGCGGGAGTGACGTTTGTATCTACAACGGGCTGTGCAGAGGATCCCAATGGGGTACCGACCTGCAGTCTTGGAACGATCACCGCCGGTGGAAACAAACAATATACCGTAACGGTAACGGTGAATGCAGGGACAACGGGAACACTCACAAATAATGTAAGTGTAACCTCGGATACCTCTGATCCTGTACCGGGCAATAACAGTGACAGCGAAGATACGACGGTCAATGCAAGCGCCGACCTTGCGATTACGAAGAGTGACAGTCCTGATCCGTGGTTGCAGGCCAGACGCTGACCTATACGGTAACGGTCAGCAATGCAGGGCCGTCAGATGCGGCAAACGTAGTGGTGACGGATACCCTGCCTGCTGGGAGTGAGCGTATCATGAATGCTACAGGGACTGGCTGGCAGAAGATCACATGCAACCGGAGTACCGACCTGCAGCTACGGAACAAGCCCTGCGGTAGGGAGTGCGCCTAACATATACCGTAACGGTAACGGTGAATGCCAGCGGACAGCGGAACATTACCAAATAACGTAAGTGTAACCTCAGACACCTCTGATCCAGTGCCGGGCAATAACAGTGTCAGCGAAGATACGATCGGTGAATGCAAGCGCCGATCTTTCTATTACGAAGAGTGACAGTCCTGATCCAGTGGTTGCAGGCCAGACGCTCACCTATACGGTAACGGTCAAGCAATGCAGGGCCGTCAGATGCGGCAAACGTAGTGGTGACGGATACCCTGCCTGCGGGGGTGACGTTTGTATCTACAACGGGCTGTGCCGAGGACCCCAATCGGGGTACCGACCTGCAGTCTTGGAACGATCACCGCCGGTGGAAGCAATCAATACACCATAACAGTGACTGCGCCGGTTGGAGGCGGAACCATTACCAATACAGTAAGTGTAACCTCAGATACCTCTGATCCTGTACCGGGAAATAACAGCGCATTCCGAGGATACTACCGTGAACGCACCGTCAATTTTTGATCCGCCTTCTGGCTATAAGACTGTGAGCGCTCTTGGATTTCCTGAACTCGTATGGAGGATGGTATGGATCAACGACAGTGTTGTTATCGCTACGGCAGTCACAATTATAGATCCTATTCCGGTAGGGACAACTTATGTGGCAGGCAGTCTGATCTGCCAGGCACAAGGGGCTTCGGTAACGACTAATTGTGTCTATGATAATGTCGGGAACAGAGTCATTTGGGAGGGAATAATAGCGCCTGACCCCGGGGCAACAGATGAAGCCACAGCGCTGAACGAAGTAGTGATTTCTTACAGAACATCTGTCCCCCTTGGGGTTGTTTTTGTTCAGAACCAGGGATGTGCCAACTGGGATGCAAACGGAAACGGCTCGGTAGCCGATGAGATTGCTGCCGGACAAATACCTGTCTGCTCGGATGATCCTGCAACTTCAGCTCCGGGAGACCCGACAATATGGGAATTAAATCCACAGGTAGTTTCAGTGCCTACACTAAGTGAATGGGGAATAATAATCCTTTTGTTTTTGCAGGGACTTCTTGCTCTCTATTTCATGAGGAGAAGAACGCAATAGCAGAGTATTTTGATTATGCATAAGGGGCAGCCTTTAATGCAACTGAGCGGTCTCTTATCTGAAACGCAGACGAATAAGTTAGGATAGGTTAATGCCCTTTTTGTATCCCGGAAATGGTTTCCAAGAGAGACAGGGATACAAAGGGGCATAAATATTCAGGTCCAACATTGATTTTCCTGTTTAGCCCTTCAAGAATATGAAAAAGAAAAAAGGACATGCACAAAAAAAGACTGAAGAAATTAATCATTCTCAGATAAACATATCCCGTTTCTTTGTCATGTATATCTCTCTTATGGTCCTTTTCTTCTTTCTGATATGGTTTGCGCCTTTTAAGCAAATAATCGATATCAATAAGATATACTCGCAGGTGGTCGTTTGGATACTTTCAAAGATACTCGGACATACAGCCATCACCTTTTCTTACGAGGGGTCGCTTCTGTATCTGTATGATACGACCCTTGACTTGCAATTCGGGTGCAATGGGCTTGAAGCGATATTTATTTATTCCGGTGCAGTACTGGTGTTTCCCGCAAGCTGGAAAAATAAACTGAAAGGTATTCTCTCGGGGTTTGTTCTTATTCAGTTTTTTAATATCCTCAGAGTTTTAGCGCTTGTCTATGCAGCGTTGTATTACAAGGGTCTGTTTGAATATCTCCATGTCTACATTGGACAGGGAATTATGATTGCCCTGTCTCTGGGCATCTTTTTCCTTTATCTGAATTATGCAAACAAATAATAAGTATCTTTTTCATAAATCTTCTGTCAGCAAAGCAATCCTTATTTTTCTCATCTCGTATATTGTAACCTTAGTGCTTTGGAAACAGATCGATGACTCATATTCCTACTTTGTTACTTTTGTATCGCTTAAAGTGGTGACAGCGCTGAAGGATACAGAACTGACTGAAATCACGAGAGAGGATTCGGTAATCAACATCAAATTCACCCCATTGAAAAGAAAAGATATTCTTCTTAAAGCGAAGATTGATAAGTCTTATTATACGTTTAGTGCCCCAGTAACCATATCGATTCTGGCAGCTCTTTTTCCATTCATAAAGAGGAGGCTGAGAGCCTGTATCGATTGTCTCGTTATGCTTTTTTTAATGCATTTTCTCTATATATTTTTTCTTGCAATGATGATTTTGACGATATTATTCATGGACAGAGGAATCGAGACAGCCACTGAATTGCGTATTGCAGTGTATAAGTTTTTATGGGGATTTACCGGAAAAATGCTTCTGAGACTGGGCCCTTTTCTTATAGGATTTTATCTCTTTGCAAGATACAGGAACCAGGCATAGTCTGGAAATCTTATTTTCCCTCCTATCCAATATGCTTTTTTTGTGCTAGTGTTTATTCCATGAAGTTCTAATGCAATACATCGGAAGTTGATTCATTCAAGATTTAAAGACTTGTGATAGCAAGAATTTTATGACGAAATAAACACGTTAGTATGAGTTTCTCGATGTGCGGGGTAGATGAAGTCATCTTCCCTGCTTGCTTCGAAATGTAGTCTTGAGTCGCTGAAAAAGTATTCGAGCACGTTTACTTGAACGGGAAATACACGCTATCGAAAATTTCAGGGTAAGAAGTTCCATTCGAAAGGTTGTTCTCCAAGGATAATGCAACGCGCGTCTGTTATAGGGAGAAACTGAAAAGGGAACCTGCTTTTGGAAAAACAATACTTGCGATGAAGCGGAGGTCTTTGAATAAAAAATTCATGCGCTTTAAATCAGAGGATGGTTTGGATAAGAACAGAGGTAGTTTATTTTGCTTCGGAAATTGGGCCATGCCATTTCCATATCAGGAGAGTGACGAATAGTCCTGCTCAGGACAACGGGAGAAAAATTGTGAAGCGCGTTCCTTCACCGGGCTTACTCTCCACCAATATTTCACCGTGCATTACCGTCACCAGTTCTTTCACGATTGCAAGCCCGAGGCCCAGCCCCCCGTCATCTGCTTTCTCTGCACGGTAAAACCGGTTGAATATCAGGGGGATCTTCTCCTCAGGTATCCCCTTTCCGGTATCCCGTATCTCAATAAAAAACCTGGCCTTCTCTTTTCCGTAAAGGATCGATACCCCGCCTTGTGAGGTAAATTTCAATGCATTCGAGAGGAGGTTCCTGATGATTATCTCGAGTTTTTCCGCGTCGGCAGTAACAGACAGGTCCTTGTCATCAAGGACTTCGATGCTGAGGTTTTTCCCGTCAAAAAGAGGGCGCAGTTCATGAGCGATCCCAGTCAGGAATTCCCTGAGGTTAAGTTCCGTCTCTTCCAGCCGGCTGAAAAAACTCGCCTCCGCAGTCGTAACGTCTTCGATCCCTTTTACAAGCCTCACTAATTTCCCAATCTCACTGTTGATATTTTCAAGGCCTTGCTCCCTGTCGGTGACTACCCCGTCCACGATAGCTTCAGCCTGTGTTTTTATGATAGTCAGGGGCGTCCGGAGTTCGTGTGCGATGTTGGACATGAGCTGTTTTCTCAGTTTCTCTTCCTTTTGCAGTGATTCCGCCATTCTATTAAACACCACAGAGAGTTTTCCCACCTCGTCAGACGTCCTGGCAACTGTCCTTGCACTGAAATCGCCCTGCGTAATCTTCTCCGCAGCCATCCTGAGTTCCGTTATGGGTTTTGAGAGGTACTGGCTGAGGAGCAAAGCGATGATCAGAGAACCTATTCCGGCTATCAGGAAAGAGATCAGGAGAAAGTTCCTTGTCCTCTTTTTGAACACCCGCTCTTTTTCTGCGATCTCTTTTTTCTGGAACGGCCTCGACGAAAGCATCCCGATTATCTCGCCCTGATGGTAAAGAGGATATTCCTGGAATATCCCGGTGGTCTTCTCTACATGAAAAAGCCCTTCCATTCGTTTTTTCATCACCGGTGAGAGCGATTCCATGATCTGAGGTGATGAGGTAATCTCATTTCCGTCCGTATCGAGGATCCTGATATCAAGGCCCATCATCATCGCCCAGTGGACGGTCTCAGATAATACCGCGTCATTCCATCGATCATTTTCGTATCCGCTTTCCGCAGACGCCGTTATCCAGTATAGCTGGTCCTCTTGCACCCCGCGGATATAATTTTCGAAATCCCTCATGATGAACCATTCGAACAGGAAGTTCGAAAGAAGCGCGGTGAATATGACTACCAGGAACGCGAGGAATATTTTCGTCTTCATGCCGGCCTTCTTTTGCAGCTCTCCATGCGGCTCTATTATAGCACTAACCTTGCCTGCTTTCCCCCGATACAAAATGGTTTCAAATCCAGATTATTATTGCTGTGACAGGACATAGTATTTTCGCTCATTCTCGGTCTTCGACCTCCAAGGCACTTTGCCTCATACCCCCCTTATATCCCCCCTTGTCAAGGGGAGGGGGGGTATGAATATCGGCAAAATAAATCCGCGAAAATACTATGTCCTGTCAATATCCGACAAAATTCATGACTTAAACGGGCTAAAGCCTTCCTGACGGATCACACGTAGAGTGCATTTGGGATATAATAGGTCTATGAAAAGACCGAAGGGCTTCGCGAGGTTTCTGAAACTCGCAAATTCATATGTAAAAGACCCGCAAAAGCGTTCGCACATGCTTTCAGCGGTGAAGGAATACGCAAGAAACAAGCAGCCGCTGATACAGAATTTTAAAGACGACATCGCAACGCTCGTAAGCCTTCTCAAAGACTGGCATAAGGGCAATTACACGAAAGTCCCGACGCATACGATACTGCTCGCGGTTGCAGCCCTCCTCTATTTCCTTTCACCACTCGATACCATACCTGATTTCATGGGGGTGCTGGGGTTTACCGACGACGCAGCCGTCATTTTCTTTGTGCTCAAGACTATCCAGAATGAACTAAATCACTATAGGGACTGGAAATCAGGCGACTAAAAGGACGGCTAAGTCGTTCCCGGAAACAGGGGCCGTATTTCTTTCGCAAGAAACTGTCTGAATGTATCATGGTCGCTCTCAACTTGCATGCCGACGCTTTCCAGAAGTTCAAGGACCTCATCGTTGTCCAATCTGTGCAGTCCGAATTTCCAGAACAGCAGAATGAGAAGCAAGGCCTGCCCGGATATTTTATTCTTCCTGATCGGATCAGCCGCGAGCGCTTTTGCCATGCCTCTGAAAAATTTTTTATCACTCGTAAGCTGCGCTTTCCTGATCATCTTCCTGGCCCATTCAAATTCGACCGCGGTTTTATCGATCTGCAACAGCCTGAAAAATGCAGTGGTGTCGCCTTCTATTGCATCCCTCATCAACTGATAGAACGGAACCTTAAAGACCGCCAGAGAGAGTGCATTATGCATTGCAACCAGGGATTCCATCAACAGGGAGGGCTTGTTGAATCTTTTCTGTAAAGCATCCTGCGGTTTCTTCTCTTCTGCTTTTCCCATCCCGACGAATGTCTTGTGCAACTCAAGCATGAGCATGTCATTCACGAGTTCCCGGAATAGTTCCTGTATCTGTTCTTCTGTCCTGTTCTGCAGATATTCCCTCATTGCTTTCTGAGCATAAAACGGCGACAGTCTCTTCTTATAGAATTCCCGGCTTTCTTTCGGAAGGGATTTGATTTCATGGGACAGCCAGTGTTTAAAATCGTCGAGATGCGCGTCCGATCCTTTCCCTGAGGATTCTTTCTGCACAAGCGGTCTTTTTATGAAATAAGATTCCAGACTGAGATATTCTTCATAATGGTTTGTCCATCCGTGCATTTCTTTCTGTTCGAGTATTTTAAGGGAATCTTCGTCGAGAGTCAGCCATCCCGTGTGTACCGGCAGCTCTATCTGATCAAGAATCCGGAGGTAATATCTGATGATTTTGTCTGCAGCAGGATCTATCTTCTGCTTCCAGGAAAGGGGCTTTTCTCTCATAATTTGACCTCTCTCAGGCTAAGATACCGGGGGGTCAGGAAAGGTCTTTCTTATCATTGATATGCTGCGTGATGAGCTTCTGCTCGATGTCAACCAAGAGGAACATGACCTTCCTCAGGATTTTATCCAACTTCTCCCTTTCTTCCTTTTCAGCGGAGATATTCCCGGAGTGTTTCAACGTCATAATATTGTTTACGGTCGCATGAAGTTCAATATGTTTTTTCTCGAGTTCCTGCATCTCCGGCATTGTGCCATATCTCTTCATGCCTTCAGAGTACAACCATTTTCCCATCTCACAAGCCTTGTGAGAAGTTGCTTCTTCTTCTGTCATGCCCGGCTTCCCTTCAAAAAAGTCATCGAGCCTAACTCTCCAGGTTACATGCTTCAGTCTGATGTCAGTAAAATCAACTCCGCTCACCTTTTGGTATCATCTCCTCTGTTTTTATTACTCCGGCAACTAAACACATGAAAATTTACAGTGTGTCATTCCGGCTTGTCCGGAATCCTTCTTGGTTCTTGTCAGCATGCGCCTATATTCGGAAGGATTCCCGACGCGCTTCACATGCGGGCAATGACATTTTAAGGTATTTATTTGCCGGAGTAATAATATGCTATTCTGACTATCCAACATTTTTCCCACTTATGAATTGAGTATAGCAGATTTTTCGCTGAATAAAAGGTACGGTATTAAAATTGTTTCAGAAACCGGAGGTCGTTTTCGAAGAACAGCCTGATATCGTCGATAGAGTATTTGAGCATGGTGATCCGTTCCACACCCATGCCGAAAGCAAAACCGGTATAGACTTCCGGGTCATATCCCACCATCTCAAACACCCTGGGGTTGATTACGCCCGCACCGAGTATTTCGAGCCACCCTGTCGTCTTGCAGACCCTGCATCCTTTGCCGGAGCAGAAGATGCACCCAATATCTACTTCCGCACTCGGTTCGGTGAACGGGAAGAAACTCGGCCTGAAACGCACCGGTGTTCCGGCGCCGAACATGCCGTGGATGAAGGCTTCGAGGACCCCTTTCAGGTCGCTGAACGCGATACCGGAATCGACCATAAATCCTTCTACCTGATGGAACATCGGGGTATGGGATATATCGGCATCGCACCGGTATACCTTTCCCGGGGCGATGATCTTGAGCGGGGGTTTCCTTTTCTCCATAACCCTGACCTGGACCGGAGAGGTGTGGGTCCTCATGACGACATCATCCGAGATGTAGAAAGTATCCTGCATGTCCCGGGCAGGATGGTTTTTGGGGATATTGAGGGCTTCAAAATTATAGTAATCGAGTTCGACCTCGGGGCCCTCTTCTATCTCGAATCCCATCGCAACAAAAATATCGGTAATTTCTCCGAGGATCTTGTTGAGAGGATGTTCCCTGCCGAACGGCGTATATTTTCCGGGGAGGGTTATGTCCAGGGCCTCTGCAACAGCCCGCTTTTTATGGTCAGCCTGTTTGAGGAGAGATTCGAGCTTCCCTATTTCCTCCTCGATGAAATTCTTCACCTCGTTGACGGCTTTCCCATAGGCCGGACGTATTTCGGAAGCAACGGTCGAGAGGGCCTTGAGCTTCGCAGTGACAAGACCCTTTTTGCCCAGATATTTTACCCTGAGCTGCTGGATCTCGGGGAGAGAAGCGGCTGATTGAGCTTCCGAAAGAAATGAATCTTTAAGCGCAGTGACGTCATCCACTTCGCGTATTAGCTTTTGACTTTTTCTACGAGCTGACTGAAGGCAGCCGGATCGTTGTAGGCCATGTCCGCGAGGACTTTCCTGTTCAGCGCGATATCCGCTTTTTTCAGTCCCGAAATAAACGAGCTGTACGTCATGCCGCATGCGCGTGCAGCTGCGTTTATCCTGATATTCCAGAGAGCCCGGAATTCGCGTTTTTTTACCCTGCGGTCTCTGTATGCATACTGGAGCGCCTTGTCAACGGCTTCTGTTGCAATCCTGAAAAGGCGGCTTCTCGCCCCGTAGTATCCTTTGGCCTTCTCCAGGATATTTTTCCTTCTCCGTCGTGTCTTGAATCCACCTTTTGCCCTTGGCATCTATTACCTCCAAACTGTTTCCTGCTTCCTGTTTATTCTTCTGACGCGTTCCTGCGTGCTTCCTGCTTCTTACTTTCTCTAAAGATAAGGGATAAGCCTTTTAATTTTATGATACTCGGCGTCAGAAACAAGCGAAGCTGTTCTGAGCCTCCTTGTCCTCTTTGCGGGCTTACCCGTAAGGAGATGGCTCTTGTATCCGCTTCCCCTCTTGATCTTCCCGGAGCCGGTAACTTTGAATCTTTTTGCCGCTCCCCTGTGTGTTTTCAGTTTCGGCATCCTGTATCCTCCTCTTTTCAAGAACCTGAGCATAGTATTTTAAACGAATCCGCAAAAAATTTAAAGAGGTTTTTGAATAAATGAAAAAAAACGCGGGTGGCCGGGTTCAGGGATGGTCTGTCATGATTTGGGCGTCACCACCATAGTTATGTGGTTTCCTTCCAGTTTCGGGCCTTGTTCCACGTTAAATTTACCGGTGAGCAGTTCCTTTATTTTTACGAATACCTTCATCCCAAGTTCCGGCCTGACAATCTCCCTTCCCCTGAAGTACATTGTAATCTTTGCCTTGTGCCCTTCATCGAGGAACCGCCTGATATTTCTCACTTTCAGCCCGAGGTCATACTCGGTGATCTGCAGCCTGACTTTGACCTCCTTGATGCCCATGGCCTTCTTCTGCATCTGTTTCTTGTTTATCTGATAACAGTATTTCCCGAAATCGAGTAATTTACAGACCGGGGGGACAACATTCGTAGCAACCTCGATCAGATCGAGGCCCTTGTCTTCTGCAATGCGCAATGCTTCACGGACAGGCAGGATTCCAAACTGATTTCCTTCAGCATCGATCAATCTTACTTCCTTTGCCCTTATCTGCTCGTTAACCCTGATATCCCGTGTTATGCTCCCACCTCCTGCATTACAATTCCCGGGATTTCTCTTCCGCTTTTTCTTTCACTATTGCGATGAATTCTTCCGGAGTGAACGGTCCGATATTTTCGCCGCTCCTTTTTCTTACCGCCACCCTGTTTTCGGTCATTTCTTTATCGCCTACTATAATCAAAAAGGGTATTTTTGAAATAGTGGCATTCCTTATTTTATACCCGATTTTTTCGTTCTCGATATCCACCTCTGTCCGTATCCCTGCCGCCAGGAACTGCGCTGATAAGGACCGTGCATACTCACTGTGTCTTTCTGCAATGGTCAGGATGATAACCTGGACGGGTGCAAGCCATACTGGGAAGGCCCCTGCGTAATGTTCGATGAGTATACCGAAAAACCGTTCGAGTGAACCCATAAGCGCACGGTGGATCATGATCGGCCTGTGTTCTTTCCCGTCGCTTCCCCTGAACTGCATATCGAACCTCTCGGGGTTATTAAAATCCACCTGTATGGTGCTGCACTGCCACTGCCGGTTCAGTGAATCCTTGACCTTAATGTCTATCTTCGGACCATAGAAGACACCCTCTCCCGGGTCTACTTCATAGGAGAGCCCTTTCATCTCAAGCGCCCTTTTCAGTGCGTTCGTAGACCGTTCCCAGTTCCCGGGAGTGCCGACATATTTTTCCGGCTGTGTAGACAGATAGACGTCATACTGCAAAAAACCGAATGTCTTCAGGATTAAAAGGGTAAAATCGAGGACACTCAGTATCTCGTCTTCGATCTGGTCTTCCCTGCAGAATATATGGGCATCGTCCTGGGTAAACCCCCTGACCCGAAGGAGACCGTGGAGCACGCCGGAACGCTCATACCGGTACACAGTGCCCAATTCTGCATACCGCACCGGCAGATGCTTGTAGCTTCTCAGGGAACTCTTATAGACATGGATATGAAAAGGACAGTTCATCGGCTTGAGTTCATAGTCCACGCCTTCGATTTCCATCGGGGAGTACATATTCTCGCGGTAGAAATCGAGGTGCCCGCTTGTCTTCCAGAGGTCCAGTTTGGCAATATGGGGGGTATAGAGAATTTTGTACCCTGCTTTATAATGTTCTTGTAACCAGAAATCCTCTATCGTCCTCCTGATGAGCGCTCCGTTCGGATGCCAGACGATCAGGCCGGCTCCAATTTCGTCGCCGGTGCTGAAAAGATCGAGGTCCTTGCCGAGTTTCCGGTGGTCCCTCTTCTTCACCTCTTCAAGAAAATCCAGATATTCTTTTAACTTTTCCTCTTTTGGAAAAGAGGTGCCGTATATCCTCTGGAGCATCTTGTTCTTTTCGTCGCCCCGCCAGTATGCTCCGGCTATGGTAAGGAGTTTAAAGGCCCTGACCTGTCCTGTGGTTTCGATGTGCGGTCCCCTGCATAGGTCAACAAAACCGCCTTCTTCGTACAGGGAAACCTCTTCATCAGCGATCTCGTTCAGGAGTTCGACTTTATACTCTTCCCCCAGTTTCCTGAAAAGTTCGATTGCATCGCTCCGCGGCATGACTCTGCGCACGAACGGATCATTTTTTTTGATGATCGCCTTCATCTTCTTTTCGATTGCAGTGAGGTCTTCCGGAGTGAACGGCCTGTTGATGTCAAAATCGTAGTAGAAGCCGTCTTCTATAGCCGGCCCTATGGCGAGTTTTGCTTTGGGGAAGAGTTCCTTTACCGCGTGTGCCATGATATGGGATGTGCTGTGTCTGTAAGTCTCCCGGTCTTCCTTCAAATCGAATTGTATCTGTTTAATAGCACCCCTCCTGCACTGTATTCAGAAACCAGCATAATTGCTGCTATGGATTATAATATACCTGCTTTCACTATTTCAAAAACAAAATGCGTCCTGTGCAATTGACCGGTTACCTCTTCCGGAAACACGAAGAACAATACGGGAAAACTCTGGAAAACCTCATCCCGCTTACCTGTATTTCCGAAATGTTTTATAATACCTTTATGGCAGTGCTAGAAATCAAGAAATTTCCTGAGAAGGTCCTCAAACAAAAGACAACCCCTGTTGAAAACATAGATTCCAGGATTCAGCTCCTTATCGACGACATGGTGGAAACAATGCATTATGCACGGGGGCTTGGTCTTGCTGCTAATCAGGTGGGAGTTTCTCAGCGGCTCTGTGTCCTTGACCTCAGCATAAAAGATGAAAATAGCCGCCTGATTGTGCTCATTAACCCCGTCATTGCCGAAAAGGAAGGAATACTCGACGCCGAAGAGGGATGTCTGAGCATTCCCGGTTATATGACGACGATCAGGAGACCGGAGAAAGTCTTTGTGAAAGGTCACGACCGTGAGGGAAAACCGGTCGAGATAGAGACTTCAGGCCTCCTCGCCCGGGCCATCCAGCATGAGGTCGACCATCTGGACGGGCTTCTCTTCATTGACAGGATGAGCCCCATCAGGAGGGAGTTCTTCAAGAGAAGGTATAAGAAGTCTTTGAAGGAATCGGCAAAAGAATGATACACAATCATTGCGAAACTCTCAATTCGGAATCTCCTCAGAAGAAAACTCTGTGCGCATTCTGCTCTCTGTAAGAATCAGAGAAATTTTTATTGCATGAGCATGGTGATCGTTGGTTGTCTGAAATTAAAAGATGAGAATAGTTTTTTTCGGCACCCCTGAATTCGCTGTCCCCTCGCTGAGCATGCTCCTCGACTCGGGAGAAGAGGTTTCCGCCGTGGTCACACAAACCGACAAAAGACGAGGAAGGGACCGCTTAGCTACGGCCCCGCCGGTTAAAGAGCTTGCCCTCGGCAGCGGGATAAGAACTCTGCAGCCGCAAAGTATCAGAGATGCTGAATTTTTCCTTGAGCTTGAGAGTATAGCCCCGGACCTGATCGTTGTCGTCGCCTATGGGAAAATCCTTCCCTCACAGGTTCTCGCAATTCCCCCTCACGGCTGCATCAATGTACATGCATCGCTCCTCCCTCAATACAGGGGAGCGGCGCCGATACAGTGGGCGATTCTGAACGGGGAGAAGCAGACGGGCATAACCACGATGCTCATGGACGAAGGACTCGACACCGGACCGCTCCTTCTTCAGGAGGAGACGGATATCGCTGCTGATGATACTGCTGAAACACTGAGCAAAAGGCTTGCCGCTCTCGGGGCATCAGTCCTGATGAAAACGATCGGGAAAATAAAAGAAGGGAGACTTGTGCCGGTTCCGCAAGCGGGCGTCCCCAGTTATGCACCGCCATTGAAGAAAGAAGACGGAAGGCTTGTGTGGAAGAACTCTGCCGAAGAGATACGGAATTTTGTCCGGGGCATGTATCCCTGGCCCTGTGCGTATTGTTCTCTGAACCGGGAAAGGATTAAAATCACCAGGGTTGCAGCGCTCGACGGCTCCGGCATGCCGGGCAGAATCGAAAAAGCAAAAGGAGAAATCATTGTGGGTTCGGGCAAAGGGCTTGTCTCGATCCTTGAACTTCAACCGGAAGGCAGACGGCTTATGACCGCCGGTGAATTCCTTCAGGGCAGAAAATTACAGGAAGGTGTTTTCTTCGATGAGCCGTAGATTGATCAGGGGATTTACCCTTAAATTTCTCTATCCGCTTCTGATGTTCGCCGGTTCTCTTGCGAAGAACAGGAAGGAGCGCTACCAGAGATTTATTATTGATCTTAATAACCGTCTTGTCAGGAAAGAGAAATGGCGTTCGGAAAAGATCCTCCTTCTCCTTCCGCACTGTCTCCAGAGAAAAGAATGCGATGTGAGGCTCACCTATAATATTTACAACTGTAAACGCTGCGGGAAATGTGAGATCAAAGACCTCATTCAGATTGCGGAGGAAAACAACATTACCCTTTTTATCGCGACAGGAGGCTCACTTGCGCGGAGGACCGTGAATGAGATAAAACCGGATGCCGTCGTTGCCGTTGCCTGTGAAAACGACCTCAGCGGCGGCATTGTTGATACATATCCGATCCCGATTCTGGGAATAACAAATGAACGCCCATTTGGCCCCTGCCTGGACACAAAGGTTGATATCTCCAGGGTGAAAGAGGCGATAGAGTTTTTCGGGAAAGATATAAGGAATCCGGGAAACGGCCTTGAAAAGGGCTCCGATATGCCGGGACCGGCGCCGCGGTTCACCTCTTGCTGAAGGGGCATGGAAGATTCTTATTCAGTGACGTGAAGAGATATTTTTGATAGAATCATCGGGTGAAATAATTTTTCAGGCAATATCTGTACAGCAAGGTTTGAGCAACCCCGTATGCCTGATAAGGAGAGTTGATGCAGAGACAGATCGGCAACGTTCTTAAGTTCCCTTTCTATATCATCGGATTCATTATCCTGGGACTTCTCTTCGGGTATCTCACCTTCAAAGTGCTCAGTTTCAGCAGAACCGTTGAAGTGCCGGCCCTCAATGGGAAGACCCTCCTTGAAGCGAATAAACTCCTGGCCGACAAAGGATTGTATCTCAAGATCGAAGGAGAGGAATATGATTCTGCAGTGCCCCAGGGCAATATCCTGAAGCAAAATATCCCACAGGGAGAGTCCGTGAAAGAACGACGGGGGATCAAGGTAGTCATCAGCAAAGGCCCGAGAGTATGGTCGATCCCCTTCGTGGTGAATGAGACACTCGCAAATGCCGAGACGGTCCTCTTTAAAAAAGGTCTGAGAATCTCGAAAGTGATCGCAGTGCACTCCGATCTGGTCGAAAAAGACAGGATTATTGCACAGAAACCAAGGCCCGAAGAACAGATCAGCGACAGTATCTCCGTCCTGGTCAGCCTCGGGCCATATGAAAAAACCTATTTCTGCCCTGATTTCAGAAGCATGTTTGCCGGACATGCAAAAGACCTTGCGGAGAAACTCAACATGAAGGTGGTCACCGAGGGAACGGGAGAAATAGTCCAGGCACAGAAACCAAACCCGGGCAGGCAAATAAAGGGTGGAGATACAATTTACTTGCAGGTATTCTGATTTCTTTTTATTATAGGTACACTTTATCAATAGGGAAAATATATGGCAAAAATTGCACCTTCGATACTCTCAGCAGATTTCCTGAGGCTCGGCGAGGAGATAAAGGCAGCTGAAGCAGCAGGAGCTGACCTGCTCCACATCGACATCATGGACGGGCATTTCGTTCCGAACCTTACCATAGGTCCGTCGATCGTCGAATCGATCAGGAAAATCACCTCGCTGCCGCTCGATGTCCATCTAATGATAGAAAACCCCGACAAGTATCTCATGGATTTTATAAAAGCCGGGGCAGACTATCTGACCGTCCATTATGAAGCGCTGCTCCACCTGCACAGGACCGTGCACTGGATTAAGGAAAACGGGATCAAGGCCGGTGTTTCTCTCAATCCCGCGACTCCGGTATGGAGCCTTGAGGACATTCTTGCTGATACGGATATGATATTGCTTATGTCGGTAAACCCCGGGTTCGGAGGACAGGAATTTATTCCGCAGACAAAGGAAAAAATAAGGACACTGAAAAAACTCATTACCGAAAAAGGGCTCCGGACACTCATTGAGGTAGACGGGGGAATTAAAATCGGCAACGCACTCGAAGTAATATCCGCCGGGGCTGATATCCTTGTCATGGGATCGGGCTTTTTCAGCGCACACGAATATGGCACAATCGTCAGACAATTCAAAGAACTCACCCGCACTGAATAAAATCATTCTTGAGGCTGAGAGACTGAGAGAAAGCTCCTCTTACCGGCAGGCGCTCAGACTCTTTCTCAAGGCGCTGAAGACTTACGGGAAGATGCATGATGAAGACGGCATGCTCCGCTGCATGCTCTCTGCAGGAGATATTTTCCGTATGGTAGGTGATTTCGATCAGGCGGCACATTCCTATTCCGGTGCAATCGCCCTCGCGCGCAAAACAAGGGACCCTCTCATTACCGCTGATGCTCAGGCCGGGCTCGGACTCGCGCTGAGGGCCCAGGGGAAGTGGCGGGACGCGCTGCGATACATCCGGAGATCAAGAAAATTCTATGAAAAAAACAAAGACAGGCAGGGCGTTGCTTTCTCCCTGTGGGCAGAAGCGGGCGCGTTGCGGATTCAGGGAGATATCGCCGGGACTCTCCGGCTCTACAGAGAAGCTTACCGGCGGTTCCGGTCGCTCGGAGACACTCAGGGGATCGGGTACTGTCTCTGCGGACTCGGGGGTGCATCGAGGATCGCGGGCAACTTCAGGGATTCGCTGAAATTCTACAAAGAAGCAAATACCATATTTACAGACCTCAAGGATACGTTCGGAAAGGCCTATTCCTTCTGTGGAATAGGGAACGCATACCGGATGCTGCAGGACTATAACAATGCGTTCGCGTATTTCTCAAAAGCCGTCCGGCTCTATACAAGGATTGGGGACCGGGTCAGTTATTCCTATACGCTCTGGGGGGTTGCAACTGCATACAAGATGACCGGCGATTCTGAAAAAGCACGGTTGTTTTTTAAAAAAGCGCTCGGTCTCTTCAGGAAGACAAAAGACCCGCGGGGGGTGATTTACTGCACACTCGGGCTTGGAGAAATAGCGCTTCTGAAGAAAAAAAATGCCCTGGCGGAGAAATATCTTTCGTTCGCCCTGCAGGAGTCACGCACTTATCGTTTTGCGCTCGAACTCTGTTATGCACAAATACTCTGTTCGGCAAGGGATGGAAAAAAAGTTCCGGGATGTTATAATAAGGCCGGAACGAAACTCAGTTTCCGGGGAATACCTTTTAATATCCCATAAACTTTGACTTATCGGTTGCAGGGTATTTTTTATTTGTAACTTCAAACTTGTAATTTTTTTATTTTCCGGTGATCTTTCATGGGGGGCTTAGTCGTGGGGGTATTGAATATACCCAACACTCTTACATTTCTCAGAATACTCATCATCCCTGTCTTTGTGACCTCGATAATTTATAAACGTTACGATTATTCACTCGTCCTGTTCATAATCGCAGCGGTCACGGATACCCTGGACGGACTTTTCGCCCGGCTCAGGAATCAGAGGACTGCCATAGGGACTTTTCTCGACCCCCTGGCAGATAAATTCCTTCTCGTCACTTCCTTCGTCATTTTCTCCGTGTATGGCTGGATTCCCAAATGGCTTACCATAATAGTCATCAGCAGGGATATTGCCATTGTCGTCGGCTGGTTTCTCCTCTATCTCATGCTGGGCTTTTCAAAAGTCGAACCTTCGATGCTCGGCAAAGCAACAATATGGGTGCAGAGTCTTCTCATCGCCTATATTCTTATTGACATCAACATCCTGTACCTTCCTGATATCCCTCTTTCCTTCTTCCTGATCACCGCCGGGGTTACCATACTGTCCGGACTCCATTATATTTACCGGGGGCTGACACTGACCCATGCACCCTGAACACGGTCTGACAATAGAAGCGGTTCAACCGGGGAGTCCTGCTGAAAAAACCGGCCTCCGTTCAGGAGATATCCTCCTTTCGGCCAACTCACGCATATTGCATGATCCCATCGATTTTACCTTTTACAGCGCAGATGAATCACTGGACATCACCGTGAAACGTGACGGGAAAAAGATGTATATCAAGTATGCAAAAAAAGAGGGGGAAGATTTCGGAGTTGATTTCAAACCTTTTAAAATCATGACCTGCAGGAACAACTGCATATTCTGTTTCGTGAAACAGCTTCCGAAAGGCCTGAGAAAAACCCTCTATGTAAAAGATGAGGACTACCGGATGTCCTTTCTTTACGGCAACTATATTACGCTTACGAATCTGACGAAAGAGGACAAAAAAAGAATTGTCGAGCAGAGGCTGAGCCCTTTGTACATCTCCGTCCACACAACCAGCAGGGAATTGCGGAACAGGCTCCTTGGCAACGCAAAGGCCCCTGATATCCTGAATGAACTCAAGTTCTTTACCGACCAGAAGATCAGGTTCAACATCCAGATCGTTCTCTGTCCCGAATACAATGATGGGAAAGAACTCCGACAGACACTGAGCAATCTCCAAAAGTTTCATCCTTATGTCCTCTCGATCGCAGTCGTTCCTGTCGGTCTCACCTCATACAGAAAACACACCATCAGACCGGTTGAGAGAGAAGACGCTGAGAATGCTCTTGAGATCATGGAGACATTTCAGAAGAGATTGCTGAAAAAACATGGAACCGCCGTCATTTATGGAGCGGATGAACTGTATTTGAAGGCCGGGCATCCCTTCCCTCCCCTGAAGGAATACGGAGACCTGCACCAGATAGAGAACGGCGTAGGGATGATCCCATTGTTCCTGCACCAGGCGAAGAAACTGAAGGTTCCGAAAAATCTGCCCCGCAGAAAGAAATTTCTTACCTTTACCGGGCAGTCTTTCTATCCGTATCTGAAAAAATATGTTGAGAGACTTTCGGAAAAAGAGAACCTTCTTATCGATACGGTGCCGGTCGAAAACCGATTTTTCGGCAGCCTGGTCACTGTCACGGGACTCCTGACGGGCAGAGACGTGATCAAGACAATTATCGACAGAACAGACGGTTATGAAATGATCCTTGTGCCGGATGTAGTACTGGACAGCGAAGACCGTTTTCTGGACGACGTTACCCTCCCCGATATGGAAGAGGCATTGAAAATACCCGTAAGAAAGATTCCCGCAGAACCTGAAGGCCTTATAAAAGGTATCGCAGAGAGTTAGAGAACCTGCTGAAAAAAACTGTATAACTCTCTGTAAATATTGACATATCGATTCTTTAATGATACTATTCAATTATGAAAAGTGTTTTTTCTCTGGTAGCATTTTTCCTTTTTTTCTCTCCTCTCGCATATGCTGATATCTTTAAATATATCGACGGAAATGGTATCGAGTGCTACACAGATGCTCCCATCGGGAAAAAAGCATCCAAAGTCCTGAAGGATCACAACAATACCGTACCTGTCGATACTACTGTTTTGAAGTCAAAAGCCCGGGACAATTCCGATTATCACAGCATCGTTCACGAGAAAGCCGCAGTATACAACCTCGACCCTACTCTGATTAAGGCAGTTATTAAGACGGAGTCAAACTGGAACAGCAGGGCGATATCAAAAAAAGGGGCAATTGGGCTCATGCAGCTTATGCCGACGACGGCAACAGATATGAACGTAAGGAATCCTTTCGATCCTGAAGAAAATATAGAGGGCGGCACAAAATATCTCAAATACCTTCTCGAACGTTTCAACGGCGATCTGACCCTCGCGCTCGCTGCATATAATGCAGGACCGGGAACAGTCGAAAAATACGGGTACGTTCCTCCGATTTCCGAGACACGGCAGTACGTAAATAAGGTCCTTTCCCTCTGCAACGGAGAAACGACAGGCAGCACGTCTCCCACCGCGAAAAAAATTGAAAGAATCTACAAGATCGTTCTGGAAGACGGTTCTGTGCTTTTTACCAACTCTTCCATCCTCTCGAAGGAAACCGTCAGGTTTTAGATGCCTCCTGATTCAGCCTCTCTTCGGGAACAGATTCTTGAACTCAAGGGGAAAAGACGCGCAATTATTCTGGCCCATAATTACCAGCGTGACGAGGTTCAGGAGATCGCGGATTTCACCGGAGACTCACTCGAACTCTCCCGAACGGCTTCTACAATTGACTGCGAGGTAATTGTATTTGCAGGCGTCCATTTCATGGCTGAAAGCGCCTCGATCCTCTCGCCCGACAAAACCGTCCTGCTCCCGGAGATAGATGCCGGATGCCCCATGGCTGACATGATCCGCGCGAATTCGCCGAGGCAGGAGAGAAAGAGTTTCCCCGGATTCAATAATCCGCCGGGTCTTCTCTATCCGGCAGAGTTCACGCTTCGCGATATCAAAGCGGAGCACCCGGGCGTGCCTGTGGTTGCATATGTGAATACTACGGCAGAGGTTAAGGCGGAAAGTTATATCTGCTGCACCTCAGCAAATATTGTGCAGGTCATTGAATCCCTTCCTTTCGATACGGTGATCAGCGTCCCGGACCGGAACCTTTCCCTGTGGGCACAGCGCAATACAAAGAAAAAGGTCATCGCATGGGACGGGTTCTGTCATGTGCACGAGAGAGTCACCCGGCAAGACGTAATAAATGCGAGGGCAGAACATCCCCGTGCGCTCCTTATGGCCCATCCGGAATGCAGGCTTGAGGTGCTTGAAATTGCAGACCATGTCACCAGCACATCAGGCATGCTTCGCTGCGCAAAGGCTTCCCCGGAAAAGGAATTTATTGTCGGGACAGAGATCGGCCTTATGTACCGTCTCAGGAAAGAAAATCCCGGCAAAGCTTTTTATCCCCTGCGGAAAGACATGCTCTGTCCCTCGATGAAAAAAACAACCCTCGGAAGTATCCTCAGGGCGCTTAAGGAAAACACCTATATTGTCAGGACACCCGAGGAGATACGTATTCCGGCCAAGCTGGCATTGGACAGGATGCTCGGGATACGATAGAGTATCTGCATGGATTGTTTTTTCAAGATTGCCGAGAGAAGGATTCTCGAAGCCATCGAGAACGGTGAGTTCGAAAACCTCGAAGGACAGGGGAAGCCCCTGCAGTTAGAGGACGAGGCGTTTATTCCCGACGATCTGAGGATGGCATACCGGTTTCTCAAAAATGCAGGCTTCGTCCCGCCTGAGATTGAATCACGGAAAGAATTGATCAATATGTGCGCATTGTTCAATACTCTTGATGATGAGAAAGAACGTCTGAAAAAATTGCGTGAGCTGAATTTCCTGCTTCTCAAAGTCAACCTGAACCGGAAAAAACCGCTCAACTTCGAAGACCTTCCGGAGTACGAGGGCAAGCTCATCGACAGATTTACCGAAGAGAAAATAGAGTCAGGCAGCAAAAGAGTATAATTGTCGCAAACATTGTGCATTCTGCACGCTCATGATGAGAGGATGTCTTCTCTGAAACATATACTGCCGGAATCAGCTATTGTAACCACCCGTGAAACAGTAAGACGATGGCGGTTTCAGATGAGATATGCAACGGCCCGGTTCCGCTCTCTGCCGCATTTCATAATAATAGGCGCAATGAAAGGCGGGACAACAAGCCTCTTTTATTATTTATCGCAACACCCCCAGGTCCTGAGCGGATACGGAGAAGAAATTCACTTTTTCAACAAACATTTTGCAAAAGGCCCACAATGGTATCGCGCGCATTTTCCTCTCAGAAAGAGAGTGAGCACTGACCGTATAACCGGGGAAGCTACTCCCCAGTATTCGTTTAATCCGCTTGTACCAAAGCGTATTCATGAGATGGTTCCCGGGGCTAAATTGATTACGATTCTGAGGAACCCGACCGAAAGGGCGATCTCCCACTACTTTCATGAGGTGAAAAAAAAGCGTGAACCCCTGCCGATACTGAAGGCTTTTCAGGCAGAAGAGGGGAGACTGGAGAAAATACTGCACGAGAACGATTTTACAAATCCTGTCTATTTTCATGCCTCGTACAAAAAACGGGGCCTGTACGGGGAACAGTTACAGCGGTTCATGCAGTATTTCCCCCGGGAACAATTCCTTGTCCTGAGCAGTGAGGAATTTTTCAGTGACCCGGAGGAAATCCTCAGGCAGGCATTTCGTTTTCTGGAAGTTGATGAAATTTTAAAGTCAGGGACATGAAACCAAGGAATGTCGGCTTAAACAGAACGGAAGTGGGCCCGGAAGTTTACGAGTACCTGAACGATTACTTCTATCCACACAACCAGGAACTCTTTGCGCTGCTCGGAAGGAATTTTCACTGGTAAATAAAAAACGAGCGTATACCGCAACAATTAATCACGCCATACAAGATCTCCTTTACAGGGAGGTAGCGGAGTACTCTGGAACATGTTCGAACCTCAACCTCCTTATATTGGACAGCAACGAAATACACTGAAAAAAATAAATCCATGGTTTTCCATTGAAATCCACAGACAGACTGTGCTATAAAATTCCACATTCTGAGAAGAGGAGGTGAGAGCCAAAACTTAACAGTTCACCGTGAATATTTTCTAAGCAGGCTGGATGTCAGGGAAGAGGAGTGAGCCACAATGGTGATTCTCCCGCTGCCCCGCAGCCGTGAAGGGAACGAAAGCCCCAAAAACAGTCAGCAGGCAACAGGCAATAGTTTAAATCGACTATTGACAAATGACCGATGACTCATTATGCCACTGCCATGGGAAAACCATGGTGGGAAGGTGGGCAAGTAGGTATGGAAAAGCCCTGAGCCGGAAGACCTATCCAGCAAAAACACGTTCAGAGTTGTATGTTAACCGGACAAAAACTCTGAACACACACTCAAATTCCCGAGGGAGGAAAACCATGAACGCAACGCTGCATTGTCTCAATTCCAGGTTTTATGTCAAAAAACTCTTATCCTTATTTATCGTGCTTGCCATCGCACCGTTCTCGACCATTTCATTTGCATTCGCCGGGGAAAAACCGGTCCCGCTTGAAGAGGTCATCGTAACGGCAACACGGCTGAGTGAACCAGCCGAGGAAAGCACCAGTGACATAACTGTTCTTACCAGGGAAGATATAGAAAAAATGAACGTCCAGCTTCTCCCTGACGTCCTGAGGACAGTCCCCGAACTGAATGTCGTCCAGAACGGAAGTGCAGGAACTGTTGCGACAGTTCTCCTGCGGGGCGGCAACTCAACACATACCCTGATCCTTATAGATGGGATAAGGGTCAATAGCACCACAACAGGTTCATTCGATTTCTCCGGGATTTCTCCGGATGATATCGAAAGGATAGAGATCGTCAAAGGACCGCAGAGCACGATCTATGGTTCTGAGGCAATGGCGGGCGTCATCAATATCCTCACGAAAAAGGGTGGAGGAAAAATTCGGGGTAACATATCGCTCGAAGCAGGGTCATTCGGCAGCTATACCCCTTCAGCGACTGTTTCGGGCGGTGAAAACACAATGCGCTACCGGCTGACAGCCGGCCATCTTTCGACCGACGGAATATCGGCTGCAAAATCAGGGCAGGAAAAAGACGGCTACAGGAATTCATTCATTTCAGGGAAATTCGGCATACAACCGTCGGATGCCGTGGAGTTCGAAATTACCGGAAGATATTCTTACGACCGGACAGAACTCGACGGGTTTGATTTTCTCTCAATGTTGCCTTCCGATGATGACAACTTTGTCCAGCGGAGGAATTCTTTCCTCCTGTCCGGCAAAGGCAGGGTTCTTCTTCTGCCTGTACTGGAAGAAGTTCTTACCCTGTCGACAACCCGGGAATCCCTTAAATTCAAAGACCCTGATACTGAATTCAATAATTACCGAATAGACACCCGTATGAACACGATAGACTGGCAGAATAATTTTTATTGCTCGGAGGGGTATACCGTGACTGCAGGGGTGGAATTCAGAAATGAAACAGGAGAAAATATAGGCAATTTTGACGAATCTCTCACGAACAAAGCTCTGTATCTGAATAATGCAATAAGACTTTTCAATAGGGACCTTATTCTGAACGCCGGGGTTAGATACGATGACCACGAGACTTCAGGCAGCAAGACAACCTACAGGATCGGTGCACTCTACTCTTACAAACCCTTTGCGGTCAGAATACGGAGCAGTTACGGAACAGGGTTCAGGGCGCCGACATTGAACGAGTTGTTTTTTCCTTTCTATGGGAATCTGCACCTGAAGCCTGAAGAAAGTACCTCATGGGAAATCGGCGCAGAAAAAGATGTTATTCCCGGAAAGGTAACGGTGTCGCTCACCTATTTTAACCAGAACTATAAGAACCTGATTCAGACAGACCCGCTCACCTGGTCTGCGGCGAATATTGCCGAGGCAGAGATAAAGGGAGTCGAGACGAATGCTTCGGCTTCCGTGACAGAAAATATATCCATAAAAGCGGGATACACGTATCTTGATACAGAGGACAAGGCTACCGGACAGGTGCTGACACGGCGTCCGAAGGACAAAATTACTGTTTCCTCTCAGTTCTCGACTGACAAGATGAATATAATGCTCAGTTATCTTTTTGTCGGCAAGAGGTATGATTCCAGCGTAGAAAGATACCTGCCTTCATACTCCCTTGTCGGTATGAGCGGTTCCTACAAGGTAGCGAAATGGCTCACCTTATTGGGGCGGATCGAAAACCTCTTTGATGCAGATTACGAAGAAGCAGGCGGGTATAATACTCCGGGATTTTCAGTCTACGGGGGGATGAGGGTTTCACTCTAGCCCAATTTTTATTCCATAACAATTCATGGCAAAACAGGGGATAGAGTATTCTCGCTCATACTCTATCCCCTGTTTATATTTTCGATTATGCTGACCACTCTGTCACTCACCCTCTCATCGAACAGTAGCTCCGCATGGTTCAGACCGAACAGGTAGTGCTCATGACACCAGGGAAGTCGTGAGCTTTCCACTGATACCAGGCCGTCTCCTTTCCCCTGTTTCATCTCTTCCGGAAAGAGTGTGGCCGGGATAATCTTTTCAAAAATATCCGGGACAACAATGCCGGACAGCGTAAAGAGGTTCGGACTCGTTCCCCCGACAGATGCGTAGTATACACCCTCCATCGGCCCATCATCCAAAGACTGAAAAAAACCCGATTCAGGAAGAAGCTCCCTGAGGGCCCTGCTCCTCAGAAATTCAAGGACCCGCTGGAGGGCAAAACGGAGAGTGCCTTTCTCTCCCTTCGGAATTACAGGGGCCAGCCATGCAGCCAGAGGTGAAACATATCGGGCAATCCCGGCGACAGTACTGCCATGATGGGGAGTTGCGAGAGTAATCAGCGCCTGCACCGGTTCGTTTGTGCCCGCAAGATATTTCCTCGCAATCAGCCCTCCCCTGCTGTGACCCATGAGAAATATCGACTCATGGTCCATCGCATGGACTATCCTGATCACTTCCTGTAATTCCTGAACTGCCGTATCAATAGGTCCTGCCGGTCTCTTCTGGCTCCAGGTCACAACCGTATACCCCTTCTGTCGCAAGATCTCAAAGAGTGTTCTGGCAGCTCCGGGGTCCTCATCCGGGAAACATTTCTTCAGAAGGACTTTCAGCGGGAACATCCCTCCGAGAATCCTGGCATTGGAGGGGTTGATCCATATGTCCTTATCCATTCCCAGGCCGTGAATAAAGAGGATGGCGGGCTTACCGGCTTCACCCTGATATGCGACGATATCCAATTTCATTGCCTATGCCTCTCTCCATTACTCTTACCCCAAAAATGTATTTGTAGAATGCAGATGGTGTGAAATAATTATTGGAACAATATCTGCATCAACCGGTATTATTGACCAAATATGAGCCTGACCGGAAGTCTTCCATGAAATCCGCTTCTCCCTTCAAGACACCTGATGACCGCATTCTGAGCCTGTTCTGAAACATCATATGCAGCGATAAGGATATCTGCGTCCCTGAAATGCCTGAGCACATAAGGACTCCCGAACGAGAGAACGACAGAATGCTTTGCTCTCCCTGAGAGCCTATGAATAAGGGACAGTTCCTCCTCATGAATGCCGGAACTGCCTTTCCAGGCAGCGACACTGGTGAAGATAGCAAATACTGCCACTTCGTTGCGAACGTGTCCCTGCATCTCATCTGTCCGGGAGAGAACCGAAGCTTTGCCACAAAAATTCCTCAGAGGAGAATTCGGGAAAAACGATGCATCTCCGCAGAACAGAACGGAAACCCTGTCTTTCTGTGAGAGCGGAAGCACCCCCGGCGTGTCTTTCATAAGAGTGATCGACATGTCGAATATCCGCGTTGCAAGCTCCTGATTGCTTGTATACTCAATATCCGGTTCGGTGCGCTCCTCAATTTTCTTCTTGTGCCTGAGGATACGGCTTACCGCGGTGTCTATCTGTTGCTCCAAAATATCCCCGGCCTCGATCGCACGGACGACCTCCCCGACAGTCTGATCAGGATCCGTGGGATGCAGCAGAATATCGACCCCTGCATTGATACACTGTACGGGAACGTCGCCGTATCCTTTAAGGGCGTGCATATTCAGGGCATCTGTCATAACGAGCCCTTCAAACCCCAGTTTTTCCCTCAGCAACGCAGTAACGACCGGCCTTGAAAGACTTGCAGGCCTGTCATCAAAGACCGGCACCCTGAGATGTCCGATCATAATACTGCTTACATCGGCGCTGATCGCATGCTGAAAAGGAAGAAGATCCACAGCCATGAATTCTTCCGGAGATTTTCCGATAACCGGAAGACTGATATGTGAGTCTACGGCGGTGTCTCCATGTCCTGGGAAATGTTTTGCGCAACTGAGAAGGCCTTCCCTTTCAAGGATACTTATCGCGCGCGAACCGAACAAGGCAACTATTTCAGGGCTGTCGGAGAAAGCCCGTGTACAGATAATGGGATTATCCGGGTTCTGATTGACGTCGAGCACCGGTATGAGCGGCATATTGATTCCCACAGCTTTTGATTCCCGGGCAATCTCTTGCACTGCCCGATCAAACAGGATTTCTTCTTCAGCATTGCGGATATCGAGTGCTGCCGCCAAAGCCATTTGACAGGGGAATAGTGTTGTACCCCGAATCTGCTGGCCCGTGCCTCTCTCGATGTCTGAGGCAAGAAACAACGGGATATCTGCTTCTAAACGGAGAGTCCGGAGAAAGCTCCTGACTGCCTCTCTCGTTCCACCGAAAATGATGAATCCGCCAATCCCCTTCTGTACAAGGGACCGGATTTTCTCCTCATATGCACTGTCCCCGATATTCTCACCATCAAGCCTGCCGATGACAAGCTGGTAAATCTTTTTTGCTAATGTGCCCGGTGCAGTGCTCATCTTTGTATCATGCAACCTCTGTCTCCTGTACTCTGTTCTCGACAACCAACTGATATTCAATTATGATTATAATATGTTTTCGCTTGCAATTTATTGATATTCGGGTATAAATTTAATGGCTTATTCCAAAAAGCGATTTTCTGAATAGGGGCATTTCATATGAAGGGGAAAAAAATCCTTCTGGTAGAAGACGACAAACTGCAGGCAAAAATCACAGGAGAGTATCTGGAATCAGTTGGGTACGAAGTCATCCTCGCGGCCAACGGCAAATCTGCAATCAAATCCGTAAAAACAGAACCCATCGACATCGTTATTCTCGACCTCGTTTTACCGGATATAAACGGGAACGAAGTCTGCCGCTGGCTGAAGTTGAATGAAGATACCCGCGGCATTCCGATTATTATGCTCACGGCAAAAGGGTCTACCATGGATAAGGTGCAGGGGTTGCATGCGGGTGCTGACGACTATCTGTTAAAACCGTACAATGAAACCGAACTGAATGCGCGGATATATGCTTCGCTGCGAACAAAAGCCCTGCAGGACGAATTGAGAGCAAAAAACCGTCAGCTTGAAGAAGTCCTGTCAAAAGTTGAAGTTCTTGCAAGCACCGACCCGCTGACCGGACTTTACAACAGAAGGTATTTCGAGAAAATCATAGAGATTGAATTCGCAAAAACGATGCGGTACAACTCTCCCCTTTCCTGCGTTATGGTCGATGTCGATCATTTCAAGAAGATTAACGATACCTATGGTCATCACACCGGGGATATTATTTTAAAGGAAGTCACCCGGATCATTCAGGACAGTATCAGGAAAGTTGATACCGCAGCGCGCTGGGGCGGCGAGGAATTCGTTGCCCTCCTGCCCCGAACCGGCAAGGAACAGGCATTATATGCCGCAGCCAGAATATGGAAATCAATTGCAGGATATGTCTTCCCGACAATCGATACTCAAATTACCGTAAGTATAGGCATAGCCAGCGTTCCGGATGCCTCAATTGACTCGGCAGAAAAACTTGTTGACGCTTCCGATGTTGCAATGTACAGGGCAAAAACCTTGGGGAGAAACAGGATAGAAACTGCATCATAACCGTATGTTTCTGCTTAATATTTGCTAATATAGTATAAATATATATTTTTGTTTACAAAAATAGAAAGTTATGATATCGTTATACAAGAATATGTTTCATGACAATCCGACCAGAGAGCGTATCCTCCTTCTCCTGAAAAGGAGGGGTACAATGTCTATCGATGAACTCAGCAAAGAGCTGGACATCACCTCCATGGGTATCCGGCAGCATCTACTGTCTTTGGAACGAAGAGCCCTCATAGATTTTGTCACAAAACGGCAGGGGATAGGCAGACCTGCTTTTCTCTATAAGCTTACGGAAAAGGCTGATGAAATATTCCCCAGGAATTACTGTGAATTCACCGTCGATATGCTGAAAGACATTGAAAAAAACAATGGATCGGATAAGATAAACGAAATCTTCAAATGGCGGAAAATGAGAATCATGAAAGAGACCAAAGACGCCATTTCCGACAAAAGGACCTTTCAGGACAAAGTATACGCACTGCGTGATCTTCTTGAATCCAAAGGCTATTTTGCAGACCTCGCCCCTGTCAATAACCATTATGTACTGAAACAGTTCAATTGTCCTATTATGAAACTGGCCGCTGAATACAGGGAAGCCTGCCAGTACGAGTTGCAGATGTACAAGGAACTCCTCGGAAAAGAAGTCACCCGCGAAGCATGCATCGCTGAAGGGAATCTGTCCTGCACATACTTCATTCCCAAAGCTTTACCCAGAACATAATCTCAGTATATTCTCTGAAATTTACCCGCATAACATACTTAAAAATAACCTTTTTGGCCTTGTTTTCCCAAAATTTTTTCCTTGCCATAATCATCGGGTTTGTTTTATTCTAAACTTGAAGAATGAAATACCTGAAGGAGGTAATGAGTATACATTCAGGGTGTTTGCCTGCCCTGTTGGTGATAAGGTGAATATGTTGATCCGGCAAATTAGATCTTTTGGGAGCCTCCGTAAAGTACCGGTGTGCATGCCCTGCAGCCTGATCGCGGGGAAGCCTGAAGGTTCTTTCATGGCACCCACCTATACACTAGGCGGATCTAATATCGCCTTACACGGCAGGGTGGGCTTTTTATTCGCCCTTATTGCAGGACTGGTTTGTATGATAAGCATGCGTCTGTGGAGGACAGCATTCGGTGTCTTTAAAATAGAGAGTAATGGGAAAATTACTTATAATATAATCCGTTTTTCACCTCCAGGGATGTCTTTACAGCCATAATCCAGCCTCTGCAGTAAAAACCAAAAAAAACAGCAGCCAATTCCTTATCCCTCAACAGGGAAATATCTTGAAAGGGGGTTTTCTATAGATATGGATATCGCTTTTTATGTACTTGCTGGCATTCTCGCCGGTATTCTTGCAGGCAGTCTTGTCGTCCTTATCTCCCAGACAAAGCTCAAAAACACAAAAACCGCCTTCGACAAGGAGAAAGAAAAAATCTTTGGCGAGGCCAATCGGGAAGTGGAAAGAATCAAAAAAGAGGCCCTGGTAGAGGCAAAGGAAACAGTCTATCAGGCCAAAGCAGAGGTCGAAAAGGAGATACGGGAACGGCGTTCAGAATTAAACCATCTTGACAAAAGGCTCAGACAGAAAGAAGAAAGCCTCGACAAAAAATATGAGCAGATCGAAAAACGTGAACAGGAACTCACAAAAAGGGAGAAAGATTACTCGATCAAGGAAAGAATCATCGGGGAAAAAGAAACAACATATGACCAGTTAATAAAAGATCAGACAGAATTGCTCGAAAAGACCTCCGGTTTGAGTTCACAAGACGCAAGGGATGAACTCTTTAGAAAAATTGAGGAAGAATCAAAGTTTGAGGCGGCAAAACTCGCCAAGCGGATCGAGGAGGAAGCACGGGAGAATACAGAAAAGAAGGTAAAAGAGATAATCGGTTCTGCCATACAAAGATACGCAAGCGACTATGTCACTGATGCAACGGTTTCCTCGGTAAGCCTTCCGAATGACGAAATGAAGGGCAGGATCATAGGAAGAGAAGGCAGAAACATCAGGGCTCTCGAGGCAGCTACCGGCGTTGATCTCATTGTCGACGACACTCCGGAGACAGTAACCCTGTCGGCGTTCGATCCGGTAAGAAGGGAGATTGCCCGGCTTTCTCTTGAACGGTTGATTACCGACGGAAGGATCCACCCTACCCGCATTGAAGAGATCGTTGAAAAAGTAAAAAAGGAAGTGGACGCCTATATCCGTGAGGAAGGAGAAAAAGCAGTATTTGATTTCGGGCTCTCAGGGATTCACCCGGATCTGATAAAACTCATCGGAAGATTGAGATACCGCTCTTCCTATGGCCAGAACGTCCTCCAGCACTCACGCGAAGTTGCATACCTTGCCGGCCTCATGGCAGGTGAGATGAGGATCGATGTAAAGCTTGCCAAGCGCGCAGGAATTCTCCACGACATCGGCAAGGCGGTAGACCACGAGATTGAGGGTTCTCATCAGGAAATTGGAGCAAATATTGCACGGAAACTCGGGGAAAACCATAAAGTCATTAATGCAATCATGGTCCATCACGGGGAAGGGGAACCGACGACTGTCGAGGCAGCGCTCGTCGCAGCTGCGGATGCCCTCTCTGCTGCACGGCCCGGGGTGAGGAAAGAGAGCATCGAAAACTACCTCAAACGTCTCGAAAAACTTGAGCAGATGGCCATGTCTTTCAGAGGGGTTGAAAAGTGTTACGCGATACAGGCAGGAAGGGAGATCCGCATAATCGTGAAACCTGAAGATGTGAGCGATGAAACATCGTCACTCATTTCCAGAGATCTTGCAAAGAAAATAGAATCCGAAATGACCTATCCCGGACAGATCAAGGTCACGGTGATACGGGAATCACGCTATGTAGAATATGCAAAGTAGCACATATGAAAATATTGTTCATTGGTGACATCGTGGGCAAGGTGGGCAGGGTTGCAACAAAAGCCCTGCTCCCTTCAATAGTAAGCAAGTATAAAATAGATTTTGTAATTGCAAACGGGGAAAATTCTGCCGGTGGATTCGGTATCACCGACAAGATAGCGACAGAACTCTTCAACTACGGTATTCACGCCATCACTACCGGCAACCACGTATGGGACAAGAAGGAGTTCGTTCCCCAGATCGCAAAGATGGACCGGGTTTTGAGGCCATTGAATTACCCTCCCGGCGTGCCCGGCTTCGGGAGCCTTCTCTATACGCTTCCCAACGAATTAAAAGTCGCGGTTATCAATCTCTCCGGTCGTGTATTCATGTCGAATTTCGATTGTCCTTTCAGAGTGGGGAAAGAAGAGGTAGAGAAAATGAGACGTGAAACGAATATCATTTTTATCGACTTCCACGGAGAGGCTACGTCAGAGAAGATCGCATTCGGATATTATATGGACGGCAAGGTAAGCGCAGTTGTCGGAACCCATACCCATGTGCAGACAGCCGATGAAAAAATACTGCCCGGAGGTACCGCCTACATAACTGACGTGGGAATGACCGGTCCCAGTCATTCCGTTATCGGCATAGAAGTGGAACAGATTATCGAACGCTTCCTTACCAGCATGCCTATGCGCTTCGAAACTGCGAAAGGTGAAGCCATTTTTTCGGCTCTCGTAATTGAGATTGATGATAAATCAGGCGCGTCCAGCGCCGTACAGAGACTCCAGCTTACCTATCCCTGACCAAGAATTCCCGGATAAATACGGCGGATGCAGTATTGTATGATCAGTGTATGTTATTACTCTACAGAGATATCAAAAGTTGTTTAAGATATTTCTCCGTCATTCCCCGACTTGATCCCCCGATCAAGTCGGAGGACGAAATCCAGTATCAAAAGTTTTTGGGAAAAGAACTGGATTATCCGGTCAAGCCGGATAATGACAACCACTGAAACAGAGTTCGATAGGAATTATCCGGGTTAACCTAATTTAATTCAAACGAGGAATTGGACTATTTGCCCTGTGATTGAGCGGGGGCTGGTATTCCCGGCTGTGAGTTTTGAGCAGGTATGCTCCCTGTTCCCTGTACCGGGCCGGACGAAGAAGGAACCGATGGTTGTTGCCCACTCACCGGAGTTTCCTTTTTTATTACAGAGCTGCCTTTTGTTGTCACAACTGCCAGGGTAAATGAAGTAAGCATGAATATGACCGCAGCTGCTGTTGTCAACTTGCTCATAAATGTGGCAGCCCCCCGTCCGCCGAAGAGGGTCTGGCTTGATCCTCCGAATGCCGCACCGAGTTCTGCCCCCTTGCCGCTCTGGAGGAGAACAACCGCGATAAGGAAAAAACAGACGATAACATGGATGATAATAAGAAGTATTGTCATTGCACCTTCCTGAATTTTACGATTCTGGAAAAACTCTCTGCCTTAAGGCTTGCGCCGCCGACAAGCGCACCGTCAACGTCTCTGCATGCCATAAGGGAATCGACATTTTCCGGTGTAACACTACCGCCGTATATTATACCTAATTTCTCGGCATTATTTCCATAGAAAATACTTAACCGTTCCCGAATAAACGCATGCGCCTCCTGTGCCTGTTCAGGCGCTGCCGTCTTTCCGGTGCCGATCGCCCATATAGGTTCATATGCAACGACGATATTCTGGTATTCAATGCCATTCAACCCAATTTCCAGTTGCCTTGACAGCACAGCAAAGGTCTTCTCCGCTTCTCTCTCCTCTAACGATTCACCAATGCAGAGAATCACTCCCAATCCTGTTTGCTTTGCTATCATTATTTTTTTGTTTACCATCTCATCGGTTTCGTGAAAATACTGCCTGCGCTCTGAATGTCCGATAATGGTATATCTGCAGCCGATATCAACAAGCATACGAGGCGAGATTTCACCGGTAAATGCACCCTTCTCCTCATGAAATACATTCTGGGCCGCGAGCATGATATTCGTTCCCTGAACCTCGGCTGCTGCCGTTGCAAGGGAGGTGAATGGGGGCGCAATCACGATATCAACGCCGGAGACATCCCCGACCTGGGGGATAAACTGAGCGAGAAAATCTCTTGTCTCTCCGACAGTTTTATTCATCTTCCAGTTTGCCGCAAGAAACGGTGTTCGCATGGGGATACTTTACTGTACGGGGTGTGTATTGTCAAGCGAGGGGAAAGATACTTTAAAAAAATATAAGTAATCAGTAAAATACCATACTATGCGATACATCGACCAAAATAAAGGAGGCTTCTGTGAACAGAAAAATTGATTTAAATGAGAAGGACATTCCGAAGCAATGGTACAACATCCAGGCAGACCTGCCGCATCCCCTTCCCCCGCCGCTCAATCCCGGAACCGGCGAACCGATAACGCCTGACATGCTCGCCCCCGTATTCCCTATGAACCTGATTGAACAGGAGGTCAGCACAGAAAGGTGGATTGATATCCCGGATCAGGTTCTTGAAAAATATCTCATATGGAGGCCGACACCTCTCCACAGGGCACGGTTTCTGGAAAATTTCCTGCAGACGCCGGCCCGCATTTATTTCAAAAATGAAGGGGTGAGCCCTCCAGGCAGCCATAAACCGAATACAGCTATTGCGCAGGCCTATTATAACAAGGTATTCGGCATTAAACGCCTCGCCACAGAGACCGGCGCCGGTCAGTGGGGAAGCGCACTCGCCTTTGCCTGTAACCAGTTCGGCCTCGAATTAAAGGTATACATGGTGAGAATCAGTTTCAACCAGAAACCCTACAGAAGGATACTCATGGAAACATGGGGTGCGAAGTGTGTCCCGAGCCCCAGTCCCGATACCAATGCGGGAAGAAAGTTCCTCGAACAGAATCCGGAACATCCGGGAAGTCTGGGAATATCTATCAGTGAAGCGATAGAAGATGCGGTTACCACGAAAGATTCGCGGTACTCCCTGGGGAGTGTATTGAATCATGTCCTGTTGCACCAGACCATTATCGGTCTCGAGGCACAAAAACAGCTCGCTTCGATCGGAGAATATCCCGACATTGTGATCGGTTGCGCCGGCGGAGGGAGTAATTTCGCAGGATTGTCGCTTCCATTTGTAAGGGACAAAGTCAACGGGAAGAATGTACGGATTATCGCATGTGAACCTACATCATGCCCGACCATGACCAAAGGCCCGTATGTGTATGACTTCGGAGACACTGCAGAGACTACCCCCCTGCTCGCCATGCATTCTCTCGGTCACTCGTTTATCCCGGCCCCTATCCATGCAGGCGGACTGAGATACCATGGAATGGCCCCGATTGTAAGCCGGATACTCAAGGACGGACTCATCGAGGCAAGGGCATATACGCAGCTTGAAACTTTCTCTGCGGGCATTTCTTTTGCCCGTACCGAAGGGTTTATTCCCGCCCCTGAAACAAACCATGCGATTGCAGGGGTTATAGAAGAAGCGAAAAAAGCAAAGGAAGAAGGCAAGGAAAAGGTGATCCTCATGAACTGGAGCGGTCATGGAATTATAGACCTTGCCGCATACGACGCATTCTTGTCCGGGAAACTCGAAGATTACGTGCTCCCTGATGAAGACATTCAGAAACTTGTGAAAGATCTGGAAAAATTCCCGAAACCCAAATAAAAGAAGGGGGTTGAACCCCCTTCCTCAGAAGGGCAGAGTATCATGACAATATATTGCATCCAAATGGGAATGTTGCTGGAACTTTCGTATTGTACAGAAGTCAATGCAGGTCTTCCATGCAGGAACATTATCGGCTGCTGGAAGGGGAGAATGGACATTCTCTCCTTCCTTCAGGAACGGTTCTCACCAGACCAGCTGAAACAAGTATTTAGCGGCCCTCCCAAATCCAGGATTGACCGTATCATAGAGGGAATACGAAATTGAAATATCTCTTCAGGGCATATTGCAGGATTCCCCTGTGCTTCTTCTCTCTTGTCCTTATTCTCTTCATGTCACATTCAGCAGAGGCCTACCACCAATATGACCAGAACGCCACGGTGATCGGTAAACTCAAAACCTATACGACCAAAACAAATGAATCATTAATCGAGATTGCGAGAAAATTCGGGATCGGTTATAACGAAATTGTCGATGCGAATCCAGGACTTGATCCTTTTGTCCCCGGTGACGGGGAATCGATTTCGGTCCCGACTGCATGGGTTCTTCCGGAAATGCCTGATTATGAAGGCATCGTTATCAACCTTTCCGAGATGAGGCTTTATTATTTCCCGAAAAAAAATCCTTCGCTTAAGGTCTGGACTTTTCCGATCGGGATCGGCGATGAGGGAACCGATACCCCTGTCGGCGCCTTCAGGGTGGTGGAAAAAATAGTGGACCCCCCATGGAATGTCCCTGCATCCATCAGCCAGGAAAGACCGGAGTTGCCGAAGGTCGTGCCTCCGGGCCCGGAGAATCCCCTTGGTTCGCACGCTCTCCGGCTTTCCTCAATGAGTATCCTCATCCACGGGACAAACCGTCCCTATGCGGTTGGGCGACGGGCAAGCCACGGATGCATCCGGATGTATCCCGAGGATATTCCCTCGCTCTTCAGGATAGTACCGAATAAAACCAATGTGTCTATCGTGAAACAGCCGGTAAAGATCGGGCTGCTCAACCAGAAAATCTACATAGAGGTTCATAAGGACATCAGCCTGAAAGATTTTAATTATTTTGACGAGGCAGCACGGTTGTTGCGGAAAAATAATCTGTACGAGAAAATAGACAAGGAAAAAATGCTCTCTGCGTTAAGGGAAAAGCGGGGGATGCCTGTCGTCATCTCGCCACAGGAAAATACAAAAGGGCTAAGAACCCCTTGATTCTTAGCCCTGTCTGTTGTCCTGGCCTGTTATTTCTTTTGTTGTAATTCGAACGATTTCGCGCATTTTGCCGCAGCATTCTCGGCTTTCTCTGCTGAGTCTTCAGCTCTCCTTGCGGCAGCTTCAGCCTTTTTCATAGCCATATCCGCTTTGTCACAGCATTCTTTCGCAGTTCTGATCGCATCCTGGGCCAAAGCTTTCGCTTCGCGAGCTTCCTGCTTGGCAGCGTCGATTTCCGGCATCTTGGCCTCGATGGCGCTCACCCTCGATTCAACGGCTGATACCCTCGCTTCGAGCCTGCTGATTCTGTCAATAAGCGGGTCTATCTGCTGCTTCACATAATCCTTTGTCGCGCACCCAAATAAAAGGAGTAAAGAAACTAAGGAAATAACTATTAGTGTTACTTTTCTCAATTTTGCACCTCCTTCCTAAATATATTCATTTCTAGAATCCTAAAGTAAAATCTATCAAATGTCAAGCAAATAATTGATTAACCTCTGAAATTTCTCTGCCAGACAGAAGCGCTTCCTGACAGACTGAAAAATACCCTGAGGCTGTGTTAGTATCTTGCTGTGAAACTCCTGAAACTACACAGGAAAAACAACAGGCAGGCTTTCGTCTCAGCGATAAGAATATTGGAAAAAGGCGGGATCATTGCATATCCGACAGAGACATTTTACGCTCTCGGAGTTAAATTTGATCTCCTTGGCTCCTTGGGAAACCTTTACGAAATCAAGAAAAGACCGCGAGAGAAAGCATTGCCGCTGATTATCGGCAAGAGAGAAATGCTCGGGCTTGTTGCGGCTCCGGTCAGCAAAAAAACTCTTTCCCTTATGGACAGGTTCTGGCCTGGACCTCTTACTCTTATACTGGCTGCAAAAGAAAATCTTTCAGAATACCTGACGGCGGGAACACATACAGTCGCAGTGAGGATTCCCGGGCGGTCTTTTGCACTCGATCTTGCCCGGGCCGTCGACTTTCCCATAACCGCAACAAGTGCAAATATATCGGGGATGCCGCCCGCGCAGGATGCCGCGACCGTTGTTCAATATTTCGGGAACGCTATCGACCTTGTTGTTGATGGAGGAAGAACACCCGGGGGGAATCCATCGACGATTGCAGACGTTACCGGAAAAGACTTCCAAATACTGAGGGAAGGCGCAATAGGAAAAGAAGTGTTCTACAAGTTCGCAGGAGGATCCGGAAATTGAATCTGACTTTTCTCTTCTTTCTGTCCTTTTGATTTCTTCCGTATCAGCATCGCCAGGATCACCCCTGCAAGTAATCCGCATATCGCCGAGAGGAACACTATGATTGCAAGTGAGGCTTCAAATCTCCAGAAGAAGAAGGTGATAGAGACAGGCACCGCATTCTGAACGGAAAATATCGCAACAAGAAAAATCAGGATGAGCAGTACAATAACTGTTGTCATGCTTCCCTCCCGTGGACAGGTTTATTTACTCTGCGCTTTCCGGACGCGTTTCCGGGACTTCGTTTTTGCGCTGACCATGGGCTTTCCCTCCAGTTTCGCAATCTGCATCTCCAGTTTCTTTATTTTCCCTATGGTCGTCTTTACCTTTTTATCCAGCATTGGATTTTTATTGTTCGAGTCCAGGGCATAAACCCTGCCGCCGAGTTCGGACATCTCTTTCTGCACTTTTGTGTTGATGTCAAAAATTTTAAGCCTTTTCTTTCCCTCTTCGGTGAGTTCTTCTGCCTTTTCTTTTACGACAGCTACCCCCTCCCTGACAAAAACAAGTCCTTCCTTGAATCCCTTCCGAACATCTCTTTTCACTTTCTCCCAAAAATCCATAGTTCACCTCTCGATCAAATATACAGGTTTTCCTGTTTCGGAAGCGATAGCGCTTCTTTCCCTTGTCACGGTATTATCGGGAACCCTTGATCAGTTTTCCCCCTTTCGGCACGATCGCAATACCTGAAGCGTCTATATGGCAGCGGAAACGGTCTTTCTCAGTATCGAATCCGATCTGTGCATTCTCTTCAATCACGTTCAGTTTGTCAACGATAACCTTTTTAAGCCTGCACCCCTTCTTCAATACCACCTGGTCCATTATTATGCAGTCCTCAAGGTTCACATTCTCTTCGATAACCACCCCGCTCCTGATAAAAGAGTTCCGTATTTTGGCCTTATGAATGACGCACCCTTCTGCAATAATACTGTTTCGTATGTCAGCTTTCATGATCTTTGACGCCGACCCCTCGTATCCTGATGGATGAACAGGCCAGTGGCTGTTTTCCATCTCGAAAAGCGGCGACTGTCCGAGCATTTCCCTGTGAGCCTCAAAAAATGCCGGGATGGCTCCCACATCACGCCAATATCCGTTTTCCTCATAGGGCATCGTTCCCGGAATCATATTTGTTGCAAAATCGTACGCAAATACCTTGCCGGTCTTTACCAGTTCCGGGATGACATGGGCTCCGAAATCATGCAGCTTTTTCCGTTGCGCTTTTGCGAGAGACTCGAGGAGCACTTCTTTGTTGAATATGTAATTCCCCATGGAAACATACGCACGCGAAGGATCATCAGGCATCGGGAGGGGCTTTTTGGGTTTTTCCTGAAAACCCGTAATGCGCTTTTCATTGTCGACCATAATGACGCCGAATGAAGAAGCCTGTTCAAGCGGGACAGGACGCGCAGCGACAGTCACCGATGCATTGTTCTCGATATGGAAATCGATCATCTGACGGATATCCATCCGGTAAATATGGTCCGCCCCGAAGATAATCACGAGCTTCGGATCATGCTGCTGGACGAGAGCGAGATTCTGAAAAACTGCGTCGGCCGTCCCCTGGAACCACTCAGGTCCCATGCGCATCTGGGGAGGGACGACGGTAACGAAATGGTTTTTGATCACTGAAGAAAAATTCCAGTTTATCCTTACATGTTCAATGAGCGACTGTGATTTATACTGCACAAGGAGATAGATCGAATAAATATGCGAGTTGACAAGGTTGCTCAGAACGAAATCCACTATCCGGTACCTTCCTCCGAAAGGGACAGAAGGTTTCGAACGGAATGCGGTCAAAGGGAAAAGCCGTTCACCCTTGCCACCGGCGAGCACTAATGCAAGAACCTTTGGGTGAGCCATGATACCTCCGGGAAACAGAGTTTATCCATTTTAACCAATATGCCGGAAAAAGAAAATAGAGCCTTATCCGCCCTGCTACAGCGAATCTTCCGGCAAGGGAAATTCATCCTTGATCCCTGCCGAGAGATCAGGAAATCGTCTGTCCTTCATCGCATCTTCAAGAAGAATTGGGGTTTTCTGAACCCAGTTCGGATGTTCATCAATAGTTCCCGGGAGGTTCTGCTGATCCAGTGTGCCGAGAATATCATCAAAATTTACTACCACCATCCTGCAGGGTGTCAGGGAGAGATACTGATAGACAGCCTTGCAGAGCTCGTCGGTCATCCCGCTTTTGAGGGGATAATTTTTCCGTAACACCCCATGGGATTTCAGGGCAGAGATCAGGAGCCGTTTGTCCCTTTCCCGTTCTTCCACTCTTTTGTCGAACAGGGTTTCTTCCGGATATTTCCCTGCCTTTTTTGAAACCTCCAGGTCCCTTCCCTGCCAGTATCCTGAAAGGGTCGGAAGGTCATGGGTTGTTACCGCACATAGTGCCGCTGCAGGATATTTGCCCGGACTTGAAAACGAAGGGTCCGGATAATCCCTCTCGAAATAGAGAAGCCGGTAGGAGAGCATCTTAAACCTCCTGAGCGTCTCCCTCACATTATCCCCGACCGTACCAAGGTCTTCAGCGATCACCACGGTTTTATTCCTCATGCTTTCCAGCGCGATAATTCTGATCAGGTCTTCAAAGGGATAGTTCACATATGCACCGTCCTTCGGGTGCATACCCCGTGGAATCCAGAACAACCGGAACATGCCGAGGGCATGGTCTATCCTCAGGGCGCCTCCCTGCTTCATGTTCTGTCTTATTGTCTGGATGAATAATTCATATCCGGTCTCTCTCTGCGCTTCAGGGATAAGAGGGGGGAACCCCCATTTCTGTCCATCAGGGCTGAAATCATCGGGAGGCGCGCCCACTTCTGCTGCGTAGGCAAAGACGCTCCGGTTGCTCCACGCATCGCTGCCTCCGCCTATAGAGCCGATTGCAAGATCCTGATAAAGACCAAGGAGCATTCCCCTCTTTTTTGCCTCTTGCCCGACGGATTCCATCTGTTGATCGATAAGCCATTGCATATACTGATAGAAGAGCACGTCTTTTTTATGGCTGCTTGCAAAGTCTCTGACTTCGCTGCCTGAACAGTCATGATACTCTTCAGGCCATTCCTGCCATGAATATTTCCCCGTTTTCTTCATATGCTCATGGATGACCATAAAAAGTGCAAAGGATTCCAGAGGAGGGCCTTCAAGGGACAGGTATTCCCTGAATTTTCTGCACCGGGGCGTATCCTCCCTGTAATGGTTTTTGTAAAAGACCTCAAAGCAGTTCCTGAGAACCGTCTCTTTCAGGAATGCAATCTCCTCGTAACCGACAAACTGTTTCTTTCTGAGTTCCTGTATCGTGCTCCCGATGTCCCGGACTGACAGGGCTGTTTTCATCTCTCCCGATTCCGCGTACTCAGGCACTGCCTCGATGTCCAGATAGAGATAATTTTTGTACAACCTGCTGATTGGCGAATAGGGGCTGATGCCAAATGGGAGTGTATTCGGAATGGCATGGAGAGGGTTAATCCCCACAAATCCACCCTGCAATCCTCCAATCCATGCCACAATGTTCTTCAGATCGGTGAAATCACCAATCCCCCAGTTACGCAGTGACCGGACAGCATAAAGGCTTATGAAGAGGCCCCATGATTTCCGAGCCGAAAATTCCTCGCGGCAGATAGCAGGCATCGGGGGCAATGATAATTCTTGCAGTCTTCTCTCTCTCACTGGTCTCCTTCGGAAAGACCTTGTCAGGATGTGTACACCGGACAGTCATGCGATAGTAGCCTGTCTCGTGGTTTCCTGTATCTGCAAGAGAAACCTTGATAAACCGTTTTCCGTCAAACCACTGCTCTTCTGATATCGGGAGGCGATCCCCTGATATTGTCTGCATGTCGTTCCTGTGCGGGCGTTCCGTCTTTCCTCCCTCTTCACCGGGACATGAAGGTGGCCTCTCTTCGTTCTCTATACACCACGAAATCAGGATATTTTTTTCTTCCCCTTCTTTGGCCGGAATATACACCGGGACTGAAATTGGCTGATCGTTGACAGACCGTACATGAACGGGATCGAGAAATCCCTCCCAAGTCCCCCATTTTCTCTGCTGAATCTCCCTGACAACGTCTGCGGAGGAATCAATCCTGCACTTCATTGCCCTGAGAATGCCTTCCATAGTTTCCTGCGACGTCTCATGCTTGTTGCCGAAGATATCCCAGTATTCGGGGATAATCCCGCAGAGGCCGGAAAGCTCACGGATCAAATCTCCATAAGGGTGTTCGGTCATAGTATCTATTATACCCCATGTGTTTTCCCTGAGGCGTTCACACAGACGGTTTTTCAATTCGCCTGTTTTTCATTCCATGCAACGTATGAGGAAAGTCTGTTACAATTCAGAATGCACAGGTCAGGCAGTTCGTCCGTTTTTTTCAGGATACTATCGTTCCTGCTCTCTTCAGTCTTCTTAACCACCCTTGCTCTTTGCTCGCCGTCTCCCCTTTTTGCCGCCCCTCCTGAACGCATCATATCCCTTGCCCCGAATGTCACAGAAATATTATTCGCCATCGGCCTTGGCGACAGACTCACGGGCGTCACTCAGTTCTGCGACTATCCTGAGGAGGCAATGAAAAAACCGAAAGTCGGCGGCATGTCCAATCCCTCTCTCGAGGCAGTCATCTCCCTGAAGCCGGATATCGTGGTTCTTACTACCGACGGGAATCCGAAAGAGTTCGAGGAGAGGCTCCGCTCCCTGAAGATCAGGACTTTCGTATTCAGGGCAAGGAGACTCGCGGAACTCCCTGCGGGGATCAGGGAACTTGGCGCCGTGCTTGGCGTTCCGGACAAAGCATCTGCGCTTGCGAAAAAAATAGAGGATGCGCTCACCGGTGCATCACTTCATCAGCAACAATTTTCTGACAGGAAAAAAATCCTTTTTGTCATCTGGCCGGAACCGTTGATCGTTGCGGGACGCGGGACGGTAATCGACGATGTCATAGCCCTCTTTGGCCATGAAAACGTAGCCGCGCAGGCAAAGACGTCATATCCGAAATATTCTATGGAAGAAGTCCTCCGTCAGTCGCCTGATATTGTCTTCATCGGCAAAGGACATACTGAAATCAGGGAGATGTCGGAGGGGTTTCTGAATAAAATTGCGCTGGCGCCTGCGGTGAAGAAAGGAAAAGTTTTCTTCCTGAGTGACAACCTCTACCGCATGGGGCCGAGGATCCTTATGGGGATAGAGGAGATGGCTGCATGCCTTCAGTGAAAATTACCCTGCTTATCGTTGTTTCTCTCGGTATCTTTTTTGTCTCTCTTTTTCTCGGACCGACTCTCATCAGTCCCTTCAGTCCCGACCCGATCGAAAAAGAGATCCTGTTCTCGATAAGGATGCCCCGCGTGATAGTCGCATTCCTTATAGGGATCGCTCTCGGCACGTCAGGCGCCGTGCTTCAGGGCATCCTGAGAAATCCCCTTGCCGACCCTTATGTTCTTGGCATATCAAGCGGGGCTGCGTTCGCTGCAGCGTTAAGTATCCTCTCAGGTTTTTACCTCCTCGGGAAATTCACGCTTCCCCTTTCAGCATTTGCCGGAGCATGCGCTGCGAGTATCATGGTGGGGATATTCGGATGGAAACGCGGCAGTCTTCTTCCGGAGAGGCTGCTCCTTGCAGGGATCGGACTGGGATTTCTCTTCTACGCCGCCATGATGCTTCTTGTGAGCATTTCGACCAGCGAAGGGATGCGGAGGACTGTGCTCTGGATCTTCGGCGACCTCTCGATGGCTGACTGGTCGGTAATCCCATACGGGCTTGCATTCATCGCATCGGGTCTCGGCATTTCGCTTCTGAGGGCAAAGGCGCTGAATGCGCTCATACTTGGAGATGAACTGGCGCACAGTCTCGGCTTCTCAGTACAGAAGGAGAGACTGCTGCTCTTTATCTCCGTCGCACTCATGACCGGCGCTTCTGTATCGCTCGGCGGCACCATAGGTTTCATCGGACTCATCATTCCCCATATGGTAAGGTTCTTCGTCGGAGCAAACAGCAGGTATGTCATCCCTGTCTCCGCTCTCTGTGGCGGAGGCTTTCTCTGCATTTCAGACCTCATCGGGAAAACACTCCTTTCCCCTATGGAAATCCCGGCAGGGATTATTACCGCACTCATAGGATCACCGTATTTTCTCTATCTTCTGAGGAGGCGCGATGTCTTCCAGGGCTGATCTCCCCATACTTGAACTCTCGGGAGTGGGCTTCGGATATGAAAGGGATACGCATTTCATTTCCCGCCTTTCTTTCTCGATACTCAATGGCCAGTTCATCGGACTGCTCGGCGCAAACGGGTCCGGCAAGTCCACTATCCTGAAGCTCGCGAGCGGCCTCCTGAAACCATCAGCCGGCCAGGTTACTCTCTGGGGAAAATCACTGCATCAATACAGACAGAAAGACAGGGCCAAGCTCATCTCGTATCTCCCCCAGTTTCTTGATATGCATATACCGTTTACAGTCAGGGAACTTGTCACTATGGGTCTTTATCCCTATGAAATCCTCCCGGATATGACCGAGGAAGAAGCGATGGAACTCGTAGGCCTGAAGGGGAAATCCGACGTCCCTCTCGCACAGCTCAGCGGAGGCGAGAGGAGACGGGCGTTTATCGCGATGACGCTTCTTCAGGGTTCAGGACTTGTCCTCCTCGATGAACCGCTGGTAAACCTCGATATAAAATTCCAGCTTGAGATTTACAGACTCTTAAGAGAGTTGCAGAAGCAGAAGAATATTTCGATCCTGATGGCGCTCCATGATATGAATTTTGCGATGCAATTCGAGACAGTGATGCTCATCAAACAAGGATCGATACTCGGCGCCGGAACGCCGGAAGAGGTCCTCACGAAAGACACGATCAGGGATGCGTTCGATGTCGACGTTACCGTCAGGAGGCAGGATTCCGGGGAGATGATCATCAGTTATACAAGAGTCACCGGTGAGCGTTTACAGGACTAAAAACAGGTAACGTCTTCGACAGAGGTCGACACGACAAACACCTTATGATTGTTGCTCCTGCTGTCTACAGGCCTGAGGGAGAACCCGCCTTTTTTCGTTTCGAGAAAAAATCCTTTTTTCCAGGGGACATTTCCTTCGAGATGTCCGACCAGGGTTTCACCGTCTTTGAACCGGACAAGGACCCTTTTCCCTGATGAGGCGCCGGCAAAGGATTTTGATTCTTTATGAATTTTATTCCCCTCGAACGTTTTGACAAAAAACACCGCCTTCAGTTCGCTCAGGGGTATTATATGTTTCTGGGATGATTGATCGAGGAGAACTATACGGTTTTCCTGCGGAGAAAAATCTTCCACATGTCCTTTCATTATTCTCCGGTCCAGGAAATTCAGGACAACTTTCTGTTTCTCCATTATGGATAGAATTGTAGCATAAAAATGATGTCGATGGAAATCTACAAGGGGATCAAATCGAAAAAACTGAGGGACTGAAAGACCACTGACCGGTCGTGATTATCTCAGCCCGGCGAGTTCTTTGAAAATATCGGAAGACTGCTTCTCTATCTCTTCATGGAGGCTCTTCCCGTGAGCGTCCATGGTCAGGATAGCCGGGAAATCCACGACGTCAAGCAACCACATTGCCTCGGTCATGCCGAACTCTTCAAGTTTCCATACATCGACGACTTTTTTTATCCTTTTCGAGAGATATACCGCAGCGCCGCCGATTGCCTGGAAATAGACACAACCGTTTTCTTTCATCGCGTTCAGGGTTTTGCTGCCCATTCCACCCTTTCCCATGACTCCCCTCAGCCCGTATTCCGAGATTACCTGCGGCGCGTACATCTCAAGCCGCATGCTCGTTGTCGGTCCTCCTGCAACACATTCAAATCCACCCGCTGTTTTCTTCATGAGAGGGCCGCAGTGATACAGGACTGTTCCCCTGAGGTCAAAAGGGACCTCTTGTCTCGCCCTTGTATCCCTGCACAATAATTTATGGATTTTATCCCTCCCTGTTACAATCTTCCCGTTCAAAAAAACTATTTCTCCCACATGCAGGGAAAGGACATCCTGTTCGGTCATCGGCAATTGTATGGTTTTCCCTTTCTGCATGCTTATTCCTGAATATGGAATTTTGAATTCTTTATGTGAAAAACCATCCTCGCCCTTCTGTCCGCCCAGCACATAAACGATACGTCAACAAAATACGATGCCGGATGCCTGTGGTTCACGCCTATCTTCACTGCAAGAGCGGTCGTCTTCCCGCCAAGGCCCATGGGACCGATGCCCAGCCGGTTGATATCATGCACTATCCTCTTTTCCAGCCTGGAGAGAGCAACACTCCCGGCAGTATCGTCGAGCCGCCTCAGGAACTGCGCCTTCGCGCTCATGGTTACCTGGTCCTTTGAGGCGCCGATCCCGACGCCTACTATGTAGGGAGGGCAGCCCTTTCCCTGCGCCCTGACTACAGCGTCAAGCACGCATTTTCTCACTCCTTCCAGATCACGCTCCGCCTTGAGCGCCGCGTCCGGAAGTTTGTACAACTGACCGATATTTTCGCTTCCCGCGCCTTTCAGGATAAGGTCCATGACCAGTTTTTCCCCTCCTGTCTCTTCGAAGTACAGAATCGGGAAATTGATGCCGGTATTCTCGCCTGAATTCTTCTCGGTGAGAATATCCACGGCATTCGGCCGCAGCGGTATTCTCTTTGTAGCGGCGCGGGTTGCGCTGATGATCTCCTGCCTGATCTTACGGTGACTTTGTCCGACGGGTACTTTTACAAAAAATACGGGAACTCCTGTATCCTGGCAGAGTGGTCTCCCGGTTTCCCTGGCAAGCGATATATTTTCGAGAATTACCGAAAGCGCTGCCCATGCACTGGAGCTTTTTCTTTCTCTTCCAAGGGAACGACGCAATCCCTTTTCTATATCCTGAGGCAGAGACGTTGCGGCTTTTCTGTAAAGTTCAACAATCGCATTTCTCAATTCACGCATGGTCTATTATCTCAAAAAATGCAGATATTGTTCAAAATATTATTTAATTCAGCTTACTAAGGATATGGCTCGATTTCTGAAGCAAAATCACGGGTAGTCTCGATGAGGCTGAAGACGAAGCGGAAGCCTCGGCTTTGAATTGTATACAGTCACTGCAGTCACACAAAGCTATGAACCTTCTCAGAGGGAGTTTATTTTGATTCGGAAATTGAGCCATATCCTTATGCCTGAATATTTTGAACGGCAATGATTATTCACGAAAATATTCTGAACAAGAGGAAGGTTACCGATGCACCCATGAGGCTTCCGAGAATAACCTCCCATATGGTGTGGGCCTTTGCGACAATTCTGCTCTGTGCAATGAGCACCGCGATAACAAAAGACAGTACCGATGCGGTGAAATGCTCCGTCATATAGGTTGTTGCGACCCAGGCTGCAAACGCAAGCGCTGCATGGCCGCTCGGCATTCCTCCCCGGAGGGGAAGGCCTTTCCCGAGATATACCTTGGTGATCACAACAAGAATAACTACAAGAATAAACGCTATGAGGGCAATTTCTTCCTTTGAATGTTTTGCAACAGTTACTCCTGTGTGGAATGAATCCTTAAGATAGGGGAACAGGATGATATAGCCGATGACCGCAACACCAAAAGCGGTTATGAGTACCGCACCCGCTGCGATATCCTTTGCGATACGCGCCTTCTCGGTTTTTTCAGGTGAGACGATGTCCACGATTACTTCTATGGCAGTATTGAACATTTCCGCGAGAAGCACTGCGATCACGGAGAGGGCGATGATCAGAAATTCTGTCCGCGAAACTCCCAGGACAAAACTCAGCAGAAGAATAAAAGCAGCGGTAATAAAATGATACCTGAGGTGCCGCTGTGTCTTCGCAGCCTGGAGTATCCCTTCAATCGCACAATTGGCGCTCCTCAGCCATTGCCTGAACGGCATGGCGTCCTATCCTTCCTTACCCGCGAGTTTCGTCAGCTCTCTACTCAGCACCGCATTCTCTTTATGCGACTTTACCGCGATACGGAGATAGGTATCGTCGAGTCCGCGGAAACCGGAGCAATCTCCAACCAGAATGCCCTTTGTTTTTAACCGGGCCAGAACCCTCTGCGCATCATGCATTTTGATAAGATAGAAATTCGCATCGGAGGGGAAATATTCTATCCCAAGTTTAGTGAACTTTTTTTCGAGAAACCTCTTTTCATTCCGAACCAAAGCGCATGTTTCGTTCAGATATGCGCTGTCTTTCAGGGCAATCGCAGCAGCCCTCTGCGCAAGGGAATTGATTGTCCATGGCTCCCTGCATTTTTCCATCTCCCGTGCAAGTTCCCGGGCGCACACGCCATACCCTATCCTGAGACCCGCAAGTGCATGGGAATATGTCATGGTCCTCAAGAGAATGAGATAGGGATTCTCTGCGCCATCTGCAAGAACCGATTCACCCGGACAGAAATCCATAAAAGCCTCATCGAGCACAAGATAACATTTGTTCTCCTTTGCCGCTTCTGCGATCTTTCTCACCTCGTCTTGCCTAATAACCCTTCCTGTGGGATTGTTCGGATTGCAAAGGAATGCCATACAGACAGACTGCGAAGAGTACAACGCATGGATTGGAGAGGCAACCATACTTTTTATCGCCTGGATATACGTCTCTGCATCGATCCGGAAACCGTCCGCTTTTTCCATCTGATGATAAGAAATAACAGCATCTTCTCCCTCATCGATCTCCCGTATCCTGGAAATAGCTTTTTCATATCCCTGATGTGTAGGCGCCGGGACAAGAACTCTCCCCGGCCTTAATACCCTTACGAGAAGATGGAGAAGTTCCGAACTGCCGTTCCCGCATAGAATCCTTTCAGAATCAATTCCATGATACTGTGACAATCTTTTTCTTAATCGCTTCGCTTCAGGGTCCGGGTATATATTCAGATATTTCAGATGCTGCCGGAGTTCCGCCTTAACCCTCTTCGAGACGCCGAGAGGGTTGACCGGGAAACTGAAATCCATAATTTTTCTCTCCTGCATATGCAATTCCTCAGCAGCACGGTGAATGGTTCCTTCGTTCCCAGGGAGTGCGCAATGTGCGCGTTGTTCTTCTTCCATGTTATGCGATGATATCATAGTTATACACATTCCTCTCGTCTGACATACTTATCATTGTACTATACACAATATGCTCTTCACCAATAAGATGTCCTTCGTGATAACAATTCTCATTGAACAAGACACGAGATTGCTTCAGGATGAAGCCCTTCGCAATGACAAATTATGAAAACCAGTCCTGTCATTGCGAGCAGAGCAAAGCAATCTCAAGACATTCATTTTTTACCGGGAATTGATGCCGCCGTGATACACTATTTCAACTATGACAAAGATCATTCCGGCAGACCCTGCCAAACTCTGAAAAAAATTTATCGTCAAAAACGACAGGAAATCTCTTGCGCGTTAGCAGAGTTCGGGAAAATTTGGGATACCGGCTCTGACCGGGATATCTTCTGTGAACTCTCATTCTGTATCCTCACCCCTCAGTCAAAAGCAAAAGCCTGCTGGGCATCCATAACCAGCCTTTGCCAGGAGGACCTTCTCTTCAGGGGAACGCCTGATCAGATCAAGAGAAACCTCCATTGCGTGAGGTTCCATAACAAGAAGGCTGAATATCTTGTGAACGCACGCGCCCTTTTTTTGCGCGACGGGACAGTATCAGCGAAACAAGTGCTTGGCGACTTTTCAGATGCCGTTGCCTGCAGGGAATGGCTGGTGAAAAATATCAAAGGCTTCGGGTACAAGGAGGCGAGTCACTTCCTCAGAAATATCGGTTTAGGCAGTAAAATCGCTATCCTCGACCGTCATATCCTCAGGAATCTTCTGAAACTCGGGGTAATACAGAAGATCCCGGAATCAATAAGCAGGGTACGCTATCTTCAGATAGAAAAAGCTATGCAGGTATTTGCAAAAGAAATCCGGATCCCGATCTCTCACCTTGACCTTCTGCTCTGGTACAAGGAGACCGGAGAAATATTTAAATAGTGTCAGTCCGTATTGCTATCCAATAATTTTAAAAAGGGATACGGTTCAATTTCCGGATCAAAATCACGGGTAACCTCGATGAGACCGGAGACGGAGCGGAGGTCTCAACTTTTAATAGTTCAAGAACAATAAAGTCAGAAAAAGTTTCCAACAGAAACAAAGGGAGTTTATTTTGATCCGGAAATTGAACCGTATCGCCTGCCCGGATTACGAATAATCCGACCTAGATCGTTACAGTCAATTCGAGCGGTTTGTATCCGAAGAGGAATTTCTTTCTTAATACAGTGAGTTTCATTGTGTCGCCGCGCTGCTTGTCAGACATAAAAATCCTGACGTCATCTATTTCTGTGATCTTCCAGTCATCCAGGGCAATGAGGATATCTCCTTCTTCAATCCCGGCTGCTGCTGCAATACTCCTCGGAACAATCTGATCGATCCTGAGGCCTGCTTCCGTCTTGCTGGCCATGATGCCCAGTTTCAGGGAAAGCGGGGGCTCCTGGTGTCCAGCAAAAAGGACGAAGTTGCCGGCATCCCTGTCGATGCCTGCGTCATCAGGCACAACCACCGTATACTGTTTTCCGTTGAGACGGTGAGCTCTTTTGGGGATTCCCGATCCGTATATGATATGACCTGCTCCGGCGAGGACGACCATCTGATGTCCGGGATTTTCCCCCATGTATTGAACGACCGCATGCGCCATAGTCTCGTCCCAGAGTATCTGGGACTGATAAAAGTTTTCAAAGCTTCTGTTCCCGCGGTGCCTGTGATTTTCGAAAATATTTTCGAGCCTCCCCCGGTATTCTTCGTCCGACATGTCCATGCTCACGGGGACCTCCTTCCGTTCTGAATCACTGAGTGAATCCATCCCTGCTGCAGCCACCTTCTGGACGATTTCCGAACGGATGTTCAGCGCTACGAGGGGGATATGTTTTGCCTTTGCATATTCGACTATCTCCCGGTAGTTGTTGTACTCATACTGCCAGCGCTTGTAATATCCGGTTGCCCGCAGGAACTCCCGTTCGTTGAGCGTGCCGTCCAGGTACTCATCGATGGACTTCTGGAAAACCTGCTGGAACATCTCCATCCCAATCGCAAATTTTCTGCCCTTTTCATGCAGATACCGGATGACCCTGAGTTGTCCTTTATGGTCCTCGTAACTGGTATGCCGTTCTCCCAGATAAATGACCGGCACATGAAGCAGTGAAGGCAGAATATCCTGAAGTCTCTCAGCTTTTTGCGGCTGGAAAACCAGGACAGGCTCATCGAGACTCAACATAATACCGTTTTCCGAATCCTCTGTTTTTTTCTCCCGCGCACTCCCTTTCTCAAAATGCACAACCGAATACTCTCCGTATCGTGACATATCCCGGACAAACCGGAGAGAATCATCCCCCGGGCCACCGGACGCCACTGCAATGACTTTGTCCGGGTTGAGAGGATTTTTTTGCACAGAAAGGCTTGAACCTGATTTTGGTTTCTGAACACCTCCGAAAAGACGCCGGAGTACAGGGCTATCATGCCCCAGCACAAGGAGAGATGATGTTCTGATATCTTCATCTTTAATATCCTGATCTTCCTTTATCACGAAACCGGCCTTTGCGAGGGCATCTGCTGTTTCCCTGGAGCGCTGCCGCTCGTCCCGGGACATGACAACAATCCTTTTCTCGCTGCCGAGGAGTGTTGCAATGACCGGAGGAAATTCCTCCGGAGCTATCTTCCTCATCACCTCATACTCCGCGTCAAAGGTTATCTCAACAGGAGTGCCTTTCACCGGAACCTCAAAGTGCTCCAGTTCTTTCTGCAGTGTCAGCACCTCGCTTTTTCCCCCGCTTTCCGTGGTTATCCTGACCGGAAGTGTCAGCCGGTAGGGCTCGCCCTGCTGTCTGAGATCGAATGCCACTGTGGGCACGCCTTTCTTCATAACCACTCTAAGTTCGCTCACCTCAACCGAGGGCACCCCTTTTCTTGCAATCCACTGGTTAAAAAACCATGACAGGTCATCTCCCGAAATCTGT
>CAVWBP010000011.1:0-85527 GCA_963753165.1 Thermodesulfovibrionales bacterium
TAAACTATATTGTTCCGTATATTCTTACTCCTGTGGACCTTACCTGCATTATGTGAGTGAGTCCTATAATCAACTGCCTACACCGCAAAGACCAACGCAGGAGACTATTAAGACAGGGGATTATTTTATCGTAAATGCCAGGATTTCGAAGAGTTTCCTGAAGCATTATGAGGCGTATCTGGCAGTAAACAATATTTTCTGACCTGGATTATGAGTCTGAGTGGCGGGTTCCCGGATGGGGAAGGAATTTTTATGTCGGTATTAAATTGAAACTGTAACGTTGAAAATTCTTTCTGCCGCTTTCTCCGGCAGTTTCGTTGATAGTGCCGGGATTCACAATTTTGATTCTTCTTATGGTGTGGTATTATCTGCAGATGGGCAGGGCCAGTAAACTTAGCAAAGAGGGGATGTTATGAAGAAAACAGGAACGCTGATATGTATGCTCTGCATTCTTTTCTTATGGTGCAATGCAGCGCTGAGCGCCTCTCAGCCGTCAATAAGCATTACAGGAGTGGTAAAACAGCCGCTCAATCTGACCACAGACGACCTCCGCCGGTTTGAATCGGTGAATGTCAGACTGAACGAGGTTGCAACAGACAGGAGTTACCACGGAGCATTTTTCTACCGCGGCGTGCCCCTCAGGACATTGCTTGAACTTGCAACGGTGCAGAAGGAAGCAGCCGACTTTTCCAAGCCCGTTGACCTTGCGATAGTCGTAAAGAACAAGGATGGGAAACAGACGGTCCTCTCCTGGGGCGAAATATTTTATCGAAATCCGGCAGACATTATCATCGCATTGTCTGCCGAGCCGGTCATGCCTCACCGGGAATGTGCGAATTGTCACCAGCCGGAGGCATATACCCAATGGTTGGCCCCGCTCAAGCGCCAGCCCGGAATGCCGAAGCTCGTTGTTGCAAACGATTTTTATTCTGACCGGTCCCTTGAGGATATCAGCGCCATTGAGGTGATCGACCTCCATCCGGAATTACGTTCACAAAAAATGCCTGAACTCTTCTCGCCCGGATTTACCGTCGCCGGCGCAGTGAAAGAAACTCTGAAAATCAGCGATATTTCCTCATCTCCGCGCCTCGACATTTTAACCAAGCAGATCGGAGACGGAAAAGGGTATCACGGACTGAAACATTTCGGAGGTGCACCGCTGATAGAAATCATACGGAACGCAGGGATAGAACCTGATCTGAATACAGTTTTGCTCATCTCTGCCCCCGACGGCTACCGCTCCCTGATATCATATGGAGAACTTCTTCTTGCGCCATACGGCAGGAATATCATTATCGCCGACAGGGCTGATGATAAGCCTCTGAAGAAGAACGGCAAATTTATTGCGGTTTTGCCCGATGATCTCTCAGCGGACAGGTGGGTAAAGGCGGTCGAAAAGATAGAAGTTATCAGACTGAAGCAGAAAACAGGACAAGCCGGACCAGGGATATTGAGAGAAGAGAAGATTCCTGCAGAGAAGGCAGCAGGAGGCGCGCTGATTGAACAAAAGTAGCCATATCCATAAAGAAGGAGGAACCATGGCAAAAGGAAAAACAAAACTCATCATTGCCTCAACCACGAGCACGCAGAATTCAGGGCTCCTCGATATCCTTATCCCTGCATATGAAAAGGCAACGCTCTTCCATGTGAAAGTCGAGATTATTGCGGTAGGAACAGGAAAGGCTATCAGGATAGCGAAGAAGGGCGAAGCCGACATGCTTTTTGTACACGATCCCTTTCGCGAGGAGAAATTTGTTGCCGAGGGATATGGGGTGAACAGAAGGGCGGTCATGCATAATGATTTTGTTATTGCAGGGCCCGGAAATGACCCGGCCAGGATCAAGGCCGCAAAGACAGCGATCGACGCGTTCGAGGAAATTGCTGAAAAAGGGGCTGCATTTGTATCACGGGGCGACGATTCCGGCACCAATATCAGGGAGTTGGATATCTGGGATGATTCCGGCATCAATCCGAAAGGGAAGGGATGGTATTTTGAGGCAGGCGCGAACATGAAGGAAACGCTCATACTCGCCGACCAGAAAAAGGCATATGCGCTGACTGACATGGGAACATTTCTCAACCTTGAACCGAAAATAGGATTGAAGATTCTTTACAGAGAAGACAAAATGTTAAAGAACTTTTACAGTGTCATTGCCGATGAACCCTGACAGGTTTCCGCAGGTGAAATACCGTGAGGCCATGGACTTTATTGCCTTCGTAACTTCACCGGAAGGGCAGAAGATTATCGCGGATTACAAGAGACACGGGGTGAACCTTTTTTATCCGGATGCCATCCCGTCCGTCATGCATACGAACAGGAAAAGGAGATAAGGAGGCGTTATGAAATTAGCGGGAATTTTCACGGGAATGCTGATTTTCACACTCTTGACTGTTTCAGTCGTTTCAGCTGAGACGCGGATACTGTGCGCATCGACTACGAGCACACAGAATTCCGGGTTGCTGGACTACATTCTGCCGATATTTGAGAAGCAAACCGGAATTAAAGTCGATGTTGTCGCAGTGGGAACGGGTGCAGCGATAGAAATCGGGAAAAGAGGGGATGCAGACCTTGTTCTTGTCCACGCAAAAGAACAGGAAATGAAGGCGGTAGAGGAAGGATTTTTTGTAAACCGTCATGACGTAATGTACAACGACTTTCTTCATCATCGGGCCGCCTGATGATCCCGCTGCAATAAAGGGCACGAAGTCAGCAGCGGACGCATTCCGGAAGGTTGCGGAAAGCTCCCGCCCTTTTGTTTCGAGAGGCGACAAATCAGGCACTCATACAAAAGAACTCGCGATCTGGAAGAAGGCGGGAATCGAGCCGAACGGGCAGCAATGGTATCTCGAAGTCGGCCAGGGTATGGAGAAAACCCAGAGGATCGCAAATGAAAAAAGGGCGTATACCCTGACTGACAGGGGCACGTGGCTTGCGACAAAGGACAAGGACCGGCTCGAAATGTCGGTTGTCCTTGAGGGTGATCCTGTCCTCTTCAATCAATACGGAGTTATGGCGGTAAATCCTGAAAAACACAAACATGTGAAATATAAAGAGGCCATGCAATTTATTAACTGGCTTATATCGAAGGAAGGGCAGCAGGCGGTCGGATCGTTTAAGGACAAAAACGGGAATCAGCTTTTTACTCCCAATGCGAAATAGCCTTTGTCTTTTGGAAACAAAAAGGGCGGCTTCAACGCCGCCCTTTGCCATCATGCAGGCTGAACCGACGCTACTTCTTTTTTGTTTTCGGTTTTGCGGTGGTCTTTTTCGCTGTCGTCTTCTTGGTAGTGGCTTTCTTTGCTGTGGTTTTCTTCACAGCGGTCTTGTGTTTTGCTCCGCAGGTCATACAATCTCCCTCCTTGTTGGTATATATGTTCAAAAGTATCAGAGAAAGGTATATCTGTCAAATGATAATTTCAAGTATGCCTCCATGCCGACCGTATACGTTTAGATTACACGTATTCGGGTAAAATAAGACCATGGATTCTCTCATCGAAGGGTTCAGAAAAGCACTCGTCCTCATAGCGGGTCTTGATCCCGAATTGCTCGGCATCATTTTTCTTTCCCTGAAAGTTTCGGGACTTGCCCTCATGATTTCGACGCTCGCAGGTCTTCCCGCCGGCACTCTGATCGGGTTCAGAAAATTTCCGGGAAGAGGGTTCATCATCAGTCTTCTCAATACCTTCATGGGCTTGCCCCCCGTCGTAGTCGGATTATTCGTGTACCTCTTCCTGTCGCGGAGCGGGCCGCTCGGTTTTCTCGGACTGCTCTATTCCCCGTCTGCAATGGTCATCGCACAGGTAATCCTTGCGCTGCCCATTATCACCGCGCTTTCTCATGCGGCGATTATAAAAATTGACCCTATCGTGAAACAGGCTGCGCTCACCCTTGGGGCGACGCCGTTCCAGGCATCGATTGCCGTTGTGAAGGAAGCACGGTACGGTATTATGTCAGCAGTGATTGCAGGGTTCGGCAGGGTCATGGCGGAGGTCGGGGCGATATTGATCGTCGGCGGAAACATTGCGAATTATACCCGTGTGATGACGACAACGATAGCGCTCGAAACAGACAAGGGGAACTTCGAGCTTGCTCTTGCCCTGGGTATCATCCTTCTCATCATCTCTTTCGCCATAAATATCGGCCTCTACGTTATTCAGAAGAGAGGGCTGCTCAAAACAGGGGACTGAATATGAAATTATCGGTCACAAAACTCAACAAGAGCTATTCCGGGAGACATATTCTAAAAGACTGCTCGTTCTCCTTCGGAAGGCCTGGTATGTACCTGCTGATGGGGCCAAACGGAAGCGGCAAGTCCACGCTCCTCAGGGTCTGCGCTTTACTCGAAAAGCCGGACAGCGGCGAGGTGGAGTATTCCTCCGGGACCGGCAAGATCCCTCAGGACATCCGGCTCAAGAGGCAGATCAGCCTTGTCCTGCCGAAAATAGGTCCTTTTCATACGACTGTTTTCAACAATGTTGCCTACGGATTGAGGGTTCGCAATGTGAACAACCAGGAAGTGGAAGAGCGGGCAGAGAGAGCGTTGGAATTTGTCGGGCTGACCCACAAAAGGGACATGAATGCCCTGGCATTATCAAGCGGGGAAACCCAGAGGCTCGGGATCGCAAGGGCAGTAGTCCTCAAGCCGGACATACTCTTCCTCGATGAGCCGACCGCATCGCTGGACCCGTACAATACAAAGGTTATCGAAGAGATGATTATCAGGCTGAAGGAGGAGGGAACGATGACGATTCTTATGGTAACGCATAATATCTTCCAGGCGCAACGGCTTGCGGACACCGTCTTTTTTATGTATGAGGGGACGATCATTGATCAGGGAGGCGCGCAACAATTTTTCGAGAAACCAGGGGACGAGAGGGCATATAAATTCATCACCGGCCAGATGGTGTATTAACTCCATATTAGGTTGCTTCCGGCAATTTTTCATATATTCTTCGCATTCCGTTCATAATTTCTTCATATGTTTCTATTATCATAGAACCATGAAACATTAAAAATAAATTCACCTCCATTCTTGAATAAGAGGGCAGACCGTATTTCAGGTCTGCCTTTTTATTTTTTCGGGTGATTTCCATTGACAACGATAAATTCCTGATAGCATAATAGACCGTCGGCGATGGGGTTCGCCTTAAACCGTTCCGTTCACCCGGAAATGATGACCCCTACTCTGTCAGCAGAGCGCCAGGAGCAGACAACAGCAGCACGGAACTCCTGGAGCGGTGCAGACAAAGTAGGGGTTTTTTGTTGAGGAGGTTTCATGGCATTCAGTATTGCAGTGATTGTGCTTCTCGGTCTCTTTTCGAATTATCTCTTTCAGAAGATAAAGCTGCCCGGTCTTCTGGGAATGCTGATCATCGGCATCCTTTTCGGTCCCTACGTCTTCAACATCATCAGGCCGGAACTCCTGAAAGTATCGGCGGACCTGAGAATGGTGGCGCTCATCGTCATACTTCTCAGGGCGGGACTTGAACTCAGGAGGGATACCCTGAACAGGGTAGGCAGGGCCACCCTCCTTATGTCATGCATCCCGGCGGTTTTTGAGGGGGCGGTGATTACCGTTCTTGCGCCTCCCCTCCTTGGCATCAGTTATCTCGAAGGGGCGATCCTCGGCTCCATCATCGCTGCGGTATCGCCGGCGGTAGTCGTCCCTATGATGCTCCAGTATATGGAGAAAAAACGGGGAACGAAAAAAGGGATCCCGACGCTCATCCTCGGAGCCTCTTCAGTGGATGACGTCTTTGTGATCGTTGTCTTTTCCATCCTGCTCGGTATATACACGGGAACCCAGACGAATATTGGGGTCAAACTCCTTGAAATCCCCGAATCGATCCTCCTTGGAATTGGAGCAGGCGTCCTGACGGGATATGTCCTTTACCATATATTCGAGAGATACAACCTGCGGGCAACGAAGATGACAATCGTGGTAGTCGCTGTCTCCGTGCTTCTTACATGGGTTGAAGACTCTCTCAAGGCAAAGATTGCCATGTCTGCGCTTCTCGGAGTTATGACGATAGGCTTCATCCTCCTTGAAAAGGTGGAGATCAGGGCGCACAAGATTTCCCAAAAACTCTCGAAGGTCTGGATCTTCGCCGAGATCCTGCTCTTTGTCCTTGTCGGCGCCCAGGTGAATATCCAGGTCGCCTGGGACGCAGGCCTTGCCGGCGCGCTCCTGATTTTTATCGCCCTGACAGGGCGAAGCGTCGGTACCTACATAAGTCTCATGGGGACGGACCTCAATTTCAGAGAACGGTTGTTTTGTGTGATATCCTACATTCCGAAGGCTACTGTCCAGGCCGCAATAGGGGCGGTGCCACTTGAGATGGGGGTAAAGTCGGGAGATGTTATCCTCGCAGTTGCCGTGCTCTCGATACTCCTCACCGCTCCACTCGGCGCCATAGGAATTATGGCAACGGGAGACCGGTGGCTCGAAAAAGAGAGATGAGATCCCATGCGCTTGGCTGCTCGACAAGGAGGGAGGCATCATATACGCGGTATCTTGCCGCTTATTTCTCAGTCAAATGGTATATGATACTGTGTATAAACACGATAATTAAATATATTCGTGTTACTGAATTGCCAAAGTAAAGGAGGTTCTTATGTATTTCGAGACTGCCGGAATTGAAGTTGCTCCGTGGATTCCTCCCCTTGTGGCACTGGTCGTCTCTTTCTTTACCTCCATGGGCGGAGTTTCAGGTGCTTTTCTTTTATTGCCATTCCAGATGAGTTACCTCAATTTCACAAGCCCATCTGTGAGCGCTACTAATTTTGTCTTTAATATTGTTGCGATTCCGAGCGGAGTATACCGTTACCTCAAGGAAGGGAGAATGGCATGGCCATTGACGTGGGTGGTGATTATCGGAACGCTTCCCGGGGTATTTATCGGCTACTATCTGAGAGTGCTCTATCTTCCTGATCCGAGGGTTTTTAAACTGTTTGTGGGATGTGTGCTCCTTTATATCGGTATTCGCCTCATATATGAACTTACGGGTAAAGCTTCGGCGGGGAAGGCAAAGATGAAGGCCCTCGAAGATAAGTTCAGGGAAAGGACAAAACAGCTCAGGGAACAGCAAAAAAGCAGGGTAGCTTCGGGACTTCCGCCTGAGGCTGTGGTGAAGACGATATCGGTAAGCCTGAAAAAAGTAGAATATGAATTCTGGGGAGAGAGATTTTCATTCAGCACAGTCGGCATGTTCTTTCTCGCCTTCTTCGTCGGAATAATCGGCGGCACATATGGAATCGGAGGAGGCGCCATCATCGCGCCATTCTGCGTTGCGGTATTCCATCTGCCGGTTTATACAGTTGCAGGCGCTGCCCTGATGGGCACATTACTAACATCATTTTGGGGTTATATTTTACAGTATCATTCCTGCAAAGGCCGGCATGGTAACCTCACCTGACTGGTTTTTGGATTTTTGTTCGGTACAGGCGGATTCATCGGCATCTATCTTGGCGCCAGGTTCCAGAAATTCGTGCCCCAAAAGGCGATCAAGCTCATGCTCGGAATTATTATTGTTTTACTTGCCCTAAGATATATTTCACAGTATTTTCTGAATAGAAGTCGTTCTGTGAACGAATTGATATTTTATTTTAGTGCAATAACTGCGAGTTTGTCGGCGATTTTGTTCATTGCGTTTATTATGGTTGTAAGGAGAAACAGCTAAGGACTCATTATGCCTGCAGATTTTTCATATATCCTCCCCTTTATGAAAGGGGAGGTCAGGAGGGGTTATCTTCTCCTGCACTTTAGCCAAGTTATGTGGATGTGACCGCTCTCCGATGAAACGAAGAATTAATTCTTTCCTTCAACAATCTTTATCTCATCCTCTGTCAACCCGTATAGCTCATAGACCAAAAGGTCTATCTGCTTATCAGTGAGATCAATCTGCCGCTGGAGAGAAGTCTTTTCGTGGTCGGTCTTGGCTGTCTGCAACTGTTTGTTGAGCAAAAGCATCTGTTCAACCAATGAAACCATTCTGTCATGACGGGCTTTGTCAGCCGGATCGGAAAAGTTGATGGAACGGATGGGAAGTTCTCCGAGAAGTTGAGTTCCCTCTGGGTGATTGAATTGCGTAGGGCTATATTGCGTGCAAATATGTCCCGCCATGATTCTATTTCCCTGAGAAATTCGCTATCGACTTCAGCCGTGCCTTTTTTGTGCTTCGTTGTCTCAGCGTATTTATCGAATGATCCCTTCAGCACTGCTTCACGGGAGAATACGAAGGCTATATCGTTCCATCGCCGTATATATTCATCAGGTTTCGTCTCAACAAAAAACTTTCTCGTGCCGCCTATACGAAAACAATAATCAGGAGCTTTTACGGCGCTGCCGATTTTTATGGCGTCTTCGTGAATTACGTCCTTATAAGCCTCGGCATACCCCTGTCTGTTATCGACATCCCATCCAAGGATCCCGAAGAAAGGATCAATAAACTCGCGCCTGAGCTGAGTTTCATTATATTGCCCCGAGCGGTAGGCTTCTTTGTTATCCTCAAAGCGTTTGATTAGCTCAAACATTTCTTCGGGGATCCCTGCTGCTCTTTTTTCACTCATTCCCATCACCTGGATGGTTTCAGTATAAATATATGAAAGAAATCTTTCAATGTTTCGCCCTGTGTCCCGAAGACAAGAGAAACTATGCCTTTGACAATTATTGTAAAAAATAACCAAGTATGCAATCTTATTCCTAAGGGATTCATAAGTTGAGTGACATGGGTTTAAGTAATACCCTCAACCCACTCTTAACCTCTCCCGTCCTCCCCTTAAGTGAAGGGGAGGTGAAGGTGGGGTTATGTTCGAAGGGGGATGGTCGGCAGATGGTGACTTATACTAATGGGTTCAAAATCGATTCAAGTAACGCCCCCCAACCCCCTCTTAACCTAAGAGGGGGCGAGGGGGAGTTATGCAAATTTGATCGCTCACTAACGCATTGGTTAGTAGCTATTATTTTGAGACTGAAACAATGACTATGCGCAGGCTCGGAGTCCATACCTCTATCGCAGGCGGCCTTCACCTTAGCCTGGAGAGGGCCCATGCACTCGGCTGCACCACGATGCAGATATTCTCCCATAATCCGAGGGGATGGGCAGTGAAGGAGATCGCTGCGGAGTCCGCTGCGCAATTTATATCCCTGAGAGCGCGGTATGATATCTCCCCGGTATATATTCATGCCTCGTACCTCATTAACCTCGCAACGCATGAGAGAATACTTCAGGAAAAATCCGTTGGATTGCTGATTGAGGAAATGAACCGGGCCGATGCAATCGGCGCCGAGTATGTAATTCTCCATGCAGGCAGTTCATCAACTGATGCGGCGCACGTTGCCCGGAAAAGGGCAATCAGGGCGCTGAACGCAGTCGCGCGGCAGGGGAAGTGGAGGGTCGCTCTCCTCATAGAAAATACTGCGGGGGAGCAAGGGGACATTTCCTCGCTGATGACCGAACTCTCCGAAATTATGGAAGGCGTGCAGGGGACGTTGATCGGAGGGGTGTGCATCGATACTGCCCATGCCTTTGCCGCCGGGTACGATATCAGGAGCGCTGAAGGGGCTGAGATGCTTCAGGATCATTCCCGCAAAGGCCGGGATGGCTACCTCACCTGACTGGTTTTTGGGATTTTTGTTCGGGACAGGCGGATTTGTAGGCATCTATCTTGGCGCCAGGTTCCAGAAATTCGTGCCCCAAAAGGCCATTAAACTCATGCTCGGAATTATTATTGTCTTACTTGCCCTAAGATATATTTCACAGTATTTTCTGAAATAGGTATGCTATAAACCCTTTGGCATGTTTGGTTGTAAAAGGGGGAATCCTTATGAAATTCTCCGGCACCTCGGACGGAACGCGGTAAAGCTCATTCACCTCAACGATTCGAAAAGGTCTGCAGGGTCGCATGTCGACCGGCATGAACACATCGGTTGCGGGAATATCGGGAGTGCGGGACTGCGGCAGTTTATCACCCGCGAGCATTTTTCCGGTATTCCTCTCATCCTCGAAACACCGAAGAAAAATGACTCTGACGACATCCGGAATCTCCGCCGGGTGCGGAAGATGCTCGAAAGAGAACTTTAGTTTACTATTTGAGAACAGCTGTTCTTAATATAGGATCGTTTACAAAAATGCACTATCTGTTCTCAAATGTAATTTTCTTGTTGACAAATAGAATTTTATAGAGTATAAATGACTATATGTTAAAAAGTTTATTTTCATCATCTATACGGGCGGATGTTCTCTCACTCCTTCTTAACAGCCCTGACGAACAATTCTATATCAGGGAAATTGCCAAGCTTCTCAGAAAGAATCCATCGGGCATCAAACGGGAACTGGACAATCTCGAAAAGATGGAAATCGTGACAAGCGAAAGGATCGTGAACCTGAAATATTTTCAGGCAAACACGGAATCGCCACTGTTTTCGGAACTGAAAAACCTCATCACCAAATCCCTCGGGCTGCCCGGTGCGCTCAAGGCAGTTATCCGTGCCGCAGGGGCAAAAGCTGCCTTCATTTATGGCCAGTACGCTGAGGGAGAGAACGGAAGAGCGGTTGATCTTTTTGTCATCGGAGCATCATCATCTCTCACGCGGGAATTAAAAGACCTGGAAAAAAGGTTCGAACAGAAGATCAGCTGCACGATGATAGAGGAAGACGAGTATAAACAGAAAAAGAAAAAGGGCGACTCAAACTTGAAAAGAATTTTGTCAGGGAAAAGGATCACGCTTATAGGAAGACTCTAAGCGTTCCGCATTTCTTTCATTTACCGAGAGATGCGGAGAAGAAAGGGGGTGAACAGAACATGGCGACCAAGAAACCAGTAGCGAAGAAAAAGACAGCGAAGAAGACCGCAAAGAAGAAATAATTTACCTCACCATGTTGACACAGATATTTATGGCTGGAGAAGATATCCTCCAGCCTTCTTTTTGCGGTCTTCTCCTCTATAAAACTCTATTCCGACGAAAAATTCAAGTAAAATTTACAACTTATTGATAAATAAGGATATTAAATATAGGAAGGTGTCTCAGCCTTGGTCAACTTTATCATAAACGCCCGGTATCCGGGAGAGGAGGAGGGTTTTTTCAGGAAATTTTCAGGTCTGTGGCATGTTTCGGCCTGTCGGGAAGACTATGGGGATAAATATTGTAACTTATTGATAAATAAAGATATTAAATATACGCAGGCGTCTCGACATGGGTTGCTTCTGCCATAAACTCCCAGTTTTCAGGATGGGCGAGGAGTTTTTTCAGGAATTTCAGATTTGTGGTGTGACCTGACTTGTTGGCAACGATGTGGCCGTAAATAGGGTATCCGAGGAGCGATAAATCACCCATAAGATCAAGGATTTTGTGGCGGACAAATTCGTCCTTGAACCTGAGCCCTGAACCGTTCAGAACGCCGCCTTCTCCGAGGATGATTGCATTCTCAAAGGAGCCTCCCCGTGCGAATCCGTTTGCCTTGAGATATTCGACGTCTTTCAGAAACCCGAAAGTCCGTGCCGGGGCTATCTCGACCGCAAAGTTTTCTTCAGTGAGTTCAATACTCAGGTTCTGTTCACCGAGGAGATCGTGATTGAAATGGATACGATAGGTGATATGTCTCCCGTTGTACGGAAGCGCCGCGATTTCGGCCTGACCGTCAGAAAGAAGAATAGGGTGCAAGATCCTGATGTGAGGCCTCTTCTTGCTCTGTTTCGCGATTCCGCCTTTCAGGATCAGGCTTGTCAATTCCATGGAGCTTCCATCCAGGATGGGGATTTCCGAACCATATACTTCAATGATCAGGTTGTCTATACCGAGACCCGCGAGCGTTGCAAGGAGATGTTCTACCGTACGAATTTTGGCTCCGTTGAATCCGAGAGTAGTCGCAAAGGCGGTATCCGTGACATAACTTGCAGACGCCTTAATCGCAAGGTCCTTATCCTTGCGCATAAATATTATCCCGGTATCCCGGGGGGCAGGTTTCATGCAGACCCTCGCATTCCGTCCGGTATGAAGCCCTATGCCCTCGAAGCTTACTTGCTGTTTTAATGTCCTCTGTAAACGCATAACCTCTCTCTGTCCAGAATTTTTTGTGAGTATGGAAATAGTCTTAAGTCTTAAAGAGGTTTGCAAATATAGTGCCAGCGGATTTATTCCTGGTTATGTTTATTTGGAAATAGGCATATCCGTGGAGATTGGCTTCACAGTTGACACTGCGGGTTGGGTCCCTGACTGCCCCATATTGATCCGAACTTCTTTCCCCGCCTGCCGTGTTGTTCCCCGACAATGAGGTGTGTATTATTTGCCACAGTGCTTTGAGGGTTTCGCAAATGTCTGTTCATTGTTTTATGAGATACCGGGGAGCAAATGTCGTTACCACTGCAGATTACTTGCGGCAGAATTATTTCTCCCCCTTCTGTTTTCAGGTTAAGTGAGCCTGTCTGCAAGGTTCCACCCTGAAACATAAAGTAAAAATTTATGGTTGCTGCGGGATAGGTTTCATCGGTCATATATGGTACAATTTCTCAGAACGACCGAAACGAGTCTTGTATTAAGGAGAGAGATTCATGACAGGGATAATCGGCGGGAGTGGATTATATCAGATCAGCGGGATTGATATCAGAAAAAAAATCAGGATGAAAACCCCCTATGGACCTCCTTCAGGTTCCTATCTTATTGGAGAGTTTTCCGGGAAGACAATTGTATTTCTCTCCCGGCACGGCGAGAAACATACGGTCCCCCCGCATAAGGTCAATTACAGGGCCAACATCTGGGGCTTTAAGGAACTTGGAGTGGAGAGGATACTCTCGGTCGGGGCTGTCGGCGGAATCAGTTCCCGGACAACCCCTGGAACTCTCGTCGTTCTGGACCAGATCATAGATATGACAAGGGCCAGGGAGTCTACCTTCCATGAAGGGAAGGCGGGTGTCGTGCATATAGATTTCACCGAACCCTACTGTCCGGAATTGCGAAAAATCCTTCTTGCCGCGTCCCGGAGATCAGCAGCCGCAATAAAAAAATCCGGGACTTATGTATGCACTGAAGGCCCGAGGCTTGAAACAAAGGCAGAGATCCGGTTTTTTGCCCGCATCGGCGCTGATGTAGTCGGTATGACCGGAATGCCTGAAGCATCGCTTGCACGGGAAGCAGAGATATGTTATGCAGGCATCGCTGTGGTGACAAACTCCGCAGCCGGCTTGCAGAAAAGAAAGCTGACGGTGACAGAGGTGATAGAGACGATGCACAAAACGACCGGCAGTTTACAGGCTCTCCTGAAAGAAGCACTCGTGAAAATACCGCTCCGGAGGGGATGCTCTTGTAAGGATGCGTTAAAAAAGGCAAAAATATAAGGCACTATGGAGACCATACTCGTTGTAGAAGATAAGGAATCAATGGCCGCGATGCTGAAAGAGACCCTCGAGGCTGAAGGATACGGGGTTCTTGTTGCGAGGGACGGACCGGAGGGCATTCGCCTTCTCCGCGAACACAAGGTGGACCTCGTCCTTACCGACCTGAAACTGCCCAAAAAAAACGGGATAGACGTTCTCAAATTTTCGAAAGAAGAGAACCATATGAGGCCGGTAGTTATCATGACGGCATTTGGTTCTGTAGAAACCGCTGTCGAGGCGATGAAGGGCGGCGCTTTTGATTTCATCACCAAGCCTTTTGATACCGATCATCTTCTCATGCTCATCAGGCGTGCGATCGAAACTCAGAGGATTGTTACCGAGAATATCCTCCTCAAAGAGGAATTTGCCGCTCAACTCGGATTGCCCCGGATTATAGGGAAGAGTGAGAAAATCACTGCGGTAGCACAGATCATCCAGAAAGTAGCGCCCACAAAAACTACGGTCCTGCTCGTCGGCGAAAGCGGCACCGGAAAGGAACTTTTTGCCAGGGCGCTCCATAATCTGAGCAGCAGGCAACAATACCCGTTTGTTCCGATCAACTGTGCCGCAATCCCCCGCGAACTCCTCGAATCGGAACTTTTCGGGCATGAAAAAGGTGCGTTCACCGGTGCGGAGTCGAAAAAGCTCGGGAAATTCGAACTTGCCGATAAAGGGACCATATTCCTGGATGAAATCGGGGATATGGATATTGTCCTGCAGTCGAAACTCCTCCGGGTTCTCGAAGACGGTCAGATAGAGCGGGTAGGAGCTGAAAAATCAGTCAAGGTCGACGTAAGAATAATTGCCGCAAGCAACAAGGATCTTGAAAAAGCGGTCGAGGAAAAGAAGTTCCGTGAAGACCTCTATTACCGTCTAAATGTATTCCCTGTACGCATACCCCCGCTCCGGGAGCGCAGAGAAGATATCCCGCTGCTCGTTGAATATTTTATAAACAAATATGCCATGGAACTGAAGACACCCTCTGTATCCTTCTCTTCGGATGTGCTTGATTCCCTTTGCAATTACTACTGGAAAGGGAATGTCAGGGAACTCGAAAACGCCATAGAGAGGGCGATTATCCTTTCTGACGGAGGGACAATTACTCTGGAGCACTTTGCCCTCTCCAAATCCCCTCATGCTGAACCTGCTGATAAATTGCACCCTGCCGACGGCTCTCTGGAGGCTGTTGCGAAGGGAGCATCGCGGGCGGCGGAAACCGAGAGGATTACGAAAGTGCTGAAAGAGACCCGCGGAAACAAGTCACGGGCGGCAGAGGTTTTGAAAGTAAGTTACAAGACCCTCCTCACCAAGATCAAGGACTACGGGATATAGTCTTGACAGTAAACGAACCGGGGAATTATCATAAATAATCTGTAATACTCAGTCATTGCAGATAAATCTGCATTTCTATCCGGAGGGGTCACCGTGTCTGGACATTCCAAATGGGCGCAAATCAAGCATAAGAAGGCCAGTACCGATGCAAAGCGGGGAAAGACATTCACCAAGATTGTCAAGGAGGTTGTGATAGCCGCCAGGCTCGGAGGCGGAGACCCTACAGGCAACCCCCGGCTGAGAGTCGCAATCGAAAAGGCCAAAGAAGTGAACATGCCCGGCGACAATATCAAAAGGGCGATCATGAAGGGCACCGGTGAACTCCCCGGGGTATCGTACGAGGAAATACTTTATGAAGGATACGGGCCGGGCGGGGTTGCGATACTGGCAGATGTGCTTACGGATAACAGGAACAGGACAGGCCCGGAGATACGGCATCTTATGGCAAAGCACGGCGGGAGCCTCGGAGAGGTCGGCTGTGTTTCATGGATGTTCGAAAAGAAGGGGTATATCCTGATCGAAAAGGCAAAGACAGACGAAGACAGTCTCATGTCGGTGGCGCTTGAAGCCGGGGCTGAGGACATGAAAAACGATCCGAGAGAAGACAATTACGAAATTATCACCGCCCCTGAAACTATGGACCGGGTTAAAGAATCGCTTGAGGCATCTGGCATGGTCCCCTCTCTTGCAGAAGTCACCATGCTTCCGAAAACCTATGTAAGTCTCGGTGAGAAACAGACAATACAGATAATGCGTCTGGTTGAAGCGCTTGAGGACCACGACGATGTTCAGAATGTATATACCAATATCGATGTGTCAGATGAAGCGGTAGCCGAAGTAGAAAAATAATATGGGTATCTCTATCCGTGCCACCTTCAAGAGAAGATTTTTTGCAGGGCTCCTGATCTCTATCCCCGCAATAATTACTTTCCTCATCATCGGGTGGTTTTTCCGGTTTGTCGACGGCCTTCTGGAACCCATGTACTTTAAAATCCTTGGATACCATGTCCCTGGTCTTGGGTTTATTTCAGCGATTGTGCTGGTTTTTATTGTCGGTATAATCTCGACGAATGTCATTGGCTTAAGAATCATTGTATCTATAGAGAATCTGCTGCTTAAAATACCTCTTTTTAAAGGTATCTATAACTCGGTCAAACAGCTCGTTGACGCTTTTTCACCTGAGAGCAAGCTCTCTTCTTTCAAAAAGTTTGTCGTGGTGGAGTATCCGAGACCGGAAGTCTACGCATACGGCTTTCTTACAAAAGAATGCATTCTGGAAACCCGCAGCGATGAGCCCGGAATGCACCTCAAGGCAGTGTATATCCCGACGAACCTTATTTATTTCGGCGATATAGCCCTTTTTCGTGATGAACATATTTATTACACCGATATTTCAATAGAGGAGGGTATAAGAATTATCCTTTCAGGCGGTATTGCAACCCCATCAAAGGTGACCGGATTAAGAGGATGAATATAGCGGGAGTCATTCTTGCTGCAGGTCTCAGTACGAGGATGAAGTCATCCCTGCCGAAAGTCCTCCACACAATGCACGGCGCCCCTCTGCTCCGGTATGTAATCAATGCCCTTTCAAAGCTCAAACTGCAAAGACTTGTTCTTGTGGTCGGAAAACATTCTGAAGCAATCAGAGAATCGATGCAGAAAAGCGGTAAGATTTCCTTCGCAGAACAGAAGGAACCGAAAGGCACGGGACATGCGGTCCTGCAGGCTGTACCCTCCCTCCTCGGCTTTAAAGGGTCGGTGCTTATTGTGAACGGTGATTCGCCGCTCGTGACTCCGGAAACCTTAAGGAAATTTCTCAAATACCATGAAAAGAAGAGAAACGATATTTCAGTGCTGTCATTCACCTCGCAAAATCCGGCTTCATACGGCAGGATCCTCCGCGATGACCGGGGCCGCATTCTGTCAGTGATTGAAGAAAGGGATGCAACCGCTGAACAGCAGCTGATCCGGGAAGTCAACAGCGGAGTGTATGCGATAGGGTCTCATGTGCTTCCCTTGCTCAGGGACATACGCCTTAACCCGGACAAGAGGGAATATTACCTGACCGACCTTGTGCATATTGCGAGGGAGAAAGGGTTGAAGGAAGATGCCTGTTGCATCGGCAACGAAGAAGAATTTATCGGTGTCAATACGAGGGAAGAGCTCGACAGGGCAAGGGCATTCATGAAAGACCGGATGATCAGAAGCTTTACGAAAAAGGGCGTGAATTTTGTGGAGGCTGCTTCGGTTTTCCTCTCTTCAGCTACCGATATCGGAAAAGAGACTACGCTCTATCCGAATGTTCACCTCGAAGGGAAGACACGCATCGGAAGAGGCTGTGTGGTCTACCCAAACGTCAGGATACGCAACAGCGTCATAGAGGACGGGGTGGTTATCAAGGATTCGACCCTGATCGAGGATTCCGTGGTGAGAAAACTGGCCTCCGTAGGGCCGTTTGCCCATATCCGTCCGGGGTCCGTTATCGGAAGGGAAGCAAGAATCGGCAATTTTGTTGAAGTGAAGAAGTCCATCGTCGGTCCGGGAACCAAGGCCTCCCACCTGACCTATCTCGGTGACGCCCATATCGGCAAGGATGTGAATATCGGCGCCGGAACGATAACCTGCAATTATGACGGAAAGAAGAAGCATACCACGAAAATTGAAGACCATGTGTTTATCGGCAGCGATTCGCAGCTTGTTGCACCGGTAACAATAGGGAAAAGAGCATATGTGGGTGCAGGCTCTACTATCACCGAGGACGTTCCTGCTGAGGCGCTGGCCGTCAGCAGAATCAAACAGACTAATATCGAAGGCTGGGCAAGAAAAAAATCGTTAAAAGTGAAGAGTGAAAAGGTAAGAGTTAAAAAAAGAAAAACTAAATATAAATAAATACAGTTACCGATAAAACTACCGGTAGGATAGCGTTGTCATTCATATCCTGTCATGCCGGCTTGTCCGGAAGGATTTAATTACAGGGGTAATTTTATGAGAAATATTTATCTGAAAGATATGCCTGGAAAATTTTCACTTTTACTTCCCGACTTTCAACTTTCGACTTTCAACTTTTCACTTTATTGATATGTGCGGAATTATCGGATATATCGGCTCCAGAAATGCGGTTTCCGTTGTGCTCGAAGGGTTGAAGCGGCTCGAGTACCGGGGATATGATTCGGCAGGGGTCGCCTTTTTTACTGATGCCCGTATCGAGGTGAGGAGGAGCAAGGGAAAGATCCATGAGCTTGCTTCGCTCATCGAACCGGAAAATCCACAGAGCACTATCACCATTGGACATACGAGATGGGCAACCCATGGAAGACCGTCAAACGAAAATGCGCATCCTCACCGCTCTGACGGCATTGTGCTTGTGCATAACGGCATCATAGAAAACTATCTTTCCCTGAAACAGCAGCTTACCGGGGACGGATATCACTTCACTTCCGAGACGGATACCGAAGTGCTCTGTCATCTTATTGCGAAACACGCAAAGTCGCTCCCCTTCGAAGATGCGGTGAGAAAAGCGCTCACGGAAGTAAAGGGGACCTATGCAATTGCGGTTATGAAGGAGGACGATCCGGACAGGATTATCGCCGTCAGGAAGGACAGCCCCCTCGTGGTCGGACTGGGGGAGGGAGAATCGTTCGTTGCGTCCGACATCCCGGCCTTCCTCAATTATTCCCGTACGGTTATTTTTCTCGACAACGAAGAGATGGCGGTCCTGAGCAGGAGCGGGGTGACGGTGACCGGGCTCGACGGCAGGGTGAGAGAGAAGGAGACAACTGTCATATCGTGGAGTCCGTCTATGGCGGAAAAAGGCGGCTACCGTCATTTCATGCTCAAGGAGATTTACGAACAACCCAGAGCAATTGCGGATACCCTGAGGGGGAGGTTCAATGCAGAAAGCGGCGAGGTGTACCTCACTGAATTCGGTCTCAGGAGAGAAGATCTCGAAGCAGTGAAGAAAATATATATTGTTGCCTGCGGCACCTCCTATCATGCGGGACTTATCGGCAAGTATATGATCGAGAATCTTGCGAGGGTACCCGTTGAAGTGGACATCGCCTCGGAATTTCGTTACCGGAACCCTCTCGTCGGCCCGCAGGACCTCATGATTGTCATCACACAGTCAGGCGAGACCGCGGATACCCTGGCAGCCCAGCGAGAGGCAAAAAGACTCGGGGCGAAAGTGCTCACTATCTGCAATGTGCTGGGAAGCACTTCATCAAGAGAAGCCGATGCGGTATTCTATACCCATTCCGGCCCTGAAATCGGGGTCGCGTCGACTAAGGCCTTCACCACACAGCTTGTCGGGCTCTACCTTTTCACGCTTGCCCTCAGCGGCATACAGCGCTCCTTACCGGCAGACACCGGGAAAAAACTGTTAAAAGAACTCCTGCTGCTCCCCGGGAAAGTGGAGAGCGCCCTGTCCACTGACAGGCAGGTCAGTATGATCGCAAAGGAATTCTTCAAGGCACGGGGGTTCCTCTATCTCGGCAGAGGGATGAACTATCCTGTGGCCCTTGAAGGCGCGCTGAAATTAAAAGAGATATCGTATATACACGCCGAGGGATATCCCGCAGGAGAAATGAAACACGGACCCATAGCGCTTATTGATGAAGAGCTGCCGGTAGTGGTGCTCGCTCCGAAGGATTCCCTGTATGAAAAAATACTCTCCAACATCGAGGAGGTAAAGAGCAGGGGGGGGAAGATCATCGTAATTACCAATGATACGGACAATGAGGTATGCAGGGTTTCTGATCAGTGCATCATGATGCCTGAGACGAATCCCTATCTCATGACAATACTGCTTGCAGTCCCGGTACAACTGCTTGCCTATCACATCGGGTTATTGCGCGGGTGTGATGTGGACCAGCCCAGGAACCTGGCGAAGAGTGTTACTGTTGAGTAGGAAGCAAGCCGTCCCCGGATTCCTGAGGGACTGCAGAAAGAAAAACAGGAAAGCTGCAAGCCGGGAGGACGTCAGTGATGGACGCGGCATGGATTTAATTTACGGGAATCTGTTAACATGAAAGATCAAAGGAGAGAGTGATGCATGATTTAAATCCCCAGCAAAAAGAAGCCCTCAGGCATAGTTCCGGCCCGTTGCTTGTCTTTGCCGGAGCCGGAAGCGGCAAGACGAAAGTCATTGCCCACAAGTATTCTTATCTCCTCAAGACCAAAAAACTGCGTCCCGACTCCATCTTCACGGTCACCTTCACCAATAAGGCAGCAGACGAAATGAAAGAGAGAATCACCGCGCTGCTTGAAAAGGATATGCACTCTGCATGGATCGGCACCTTCCATTCCCAGTGCAACCGGATTCTCCGTCAGGAAATCCATTCGCTCGACTATAAGAATAATTTTTCCATCTATGACGAGGACGACCGGTGCAACCTTGTAAGACATATCCTGAAGGACTTTAAGATTTATGAAGCCCTCTATAAGGGCATCGTATCGAGGATCAGTTACCTGAAGGCATCTCTCATCAACCCAGAGGAGTTCCTTTCAACCGGAGACGGGTTTGGCTTTGACGAAAAACTTGCGAAGGTATATGTGAGGTACCAGGACGAATTAAAGAGAAGCAACGCCCTCGATTTTGATGACCTTATCATGGTAACGGTAAATCTTTTCCAGCAGAACCAGAAGCTTCTGGAGAAGTATCAGAAAAAGTTCTCGTACATCCTCGTAGACGAATTTCAGGATACCAACTTTGCCCAGTATCAGCTGCTCAAACTCCTTGCCTCCGGACATAAGAAGATATGCGTCGTGGGTGACGATGATCAGAGTATCTATAAATTCAGAGGGGCGAATGTTAATAATATCCTGAATTTTGAGAAGGACTTCCCCGGAGCAAAGCTCATAAAACTGGAACAGAATTACCGTTCAACAGAGCATATCCTCAAGGTTTCATCGGCGGTCATTGCGAGGAACCTGAAGAGGAAGAACAAACGCCTCTGGACGAAGAACGGGAAGGGAGAGAAGGTCCACTACAGCTGGCTGAATACGTATGATGATGAAGCGAAATATATCGCAAAAATTATTAAAGAACACTATCTCAAAGGCATATACGCATACAGGGATTTCGGAGTATTCTACCGGGTGAACCTTCAGTCCCGCGTGATCGAGGATGCGCTGCGCAACGAGGGATTGCCATACCGTGTTGTCGGGAGCATCAGTTTCTATAAGAGGAAAGAGATCAAGGATATCGCCGCCTATATGCGGCTTGCCCTGAATCATGGCGATAACGTGAGCTTCAGGAGGATCATCAATGTTCCGCCCCGAGGCATCGGCGCGGCAGCCCTTTCCAAGATAGAACTCGAGGGAAAGAAGAAGTCCCTCCCCCTGTTTGACGCGATGAAGTCTTTGCTGCGCGGCGACCACTTCGCCTCTTCCGTGAAGGAGAAACTCACCGGTTTTGTCAAAAAGATCGAGCATTTCTCATCTGCAAAATACAAGACCCCGGCGGACATGATAAAAAACATCTTTGAGAAGACAGGGTATAAAGAGACGCTGGCAGAGGAACGGGTCAAGCATGTGGAAGAACTTATCGCATCTGCAGAAGGGAAAGATATTAATGAGTTCCTGAACAGAATATCCCTTGTCACCCAGATGGATGAAGCAAGGAACGGCGATTGTGTATCGCTCATGACCCTGCACAATGCCAAAGGCCTTGAATTCCCAATCGTGTTTATCTCCGGACTCGAAGAAGGGGTGTTGCCTTACTGCAAAGCGCTCGACAGGGAGGACGAGGTAGCCGAAGAGCGGAGACTGTTATACGTCGGCATGACAAGGGCGAAGGAGGTCCTCTGGCTTACCGGTGCAAGCAAGCGGAAGCTGTATGCGAAAATACAGAACCAGGAACCTTCCCGGTTCCTGAAAGATATCCCGAAAGAATGCTGCCACCTGATAGAAAAAATAACGGGACAGCGGGTAATCAAAGTTGAACCGCTGAAGAAGAAGAACGCTTCCCAGGAGACATTCACCCTTTATACCGCGGGATGCAGGGTAAAACATCCCTCCTGGGGCATCGGCGTGGTGCGTGACTGCTACGGCGACGGCGATGACATTAAGGTAATGGTGAATTTCCCGAACATCGGGGTGAAGAGGCTCGCGGTGAGGTTCGCTAACCTTGAGAAGATATAAGGGATTCCTGTGAAGATCTCGAGGGAAGAAATCGAACATATTGCGGTGCTCGCGCGGCTTTCTCTGTCTGAAGAGGAAAAAGAAGTCTTCGGCCCACAGTTGAGCAGCATCCTCGACTATATAGAAAAGCTCAATGAACTGGACACCAAGGATACCGAACCCACGTCTCATGTGCTTTTGCTCAACAATGTTGTGCGTGATGATATCCCGCGGGATTCACTGCCCCGCGAAGAAGCTCTCAAAAATGCTCCGGCTCATACCGACAAATTCTACAGGGTGCCCAAAATCATCGAGTGATAGAGATCAAAGTCCGCTTCAGAATATAACTTCTCTTCTATCCACGGGAAGGATTTTTGAGCGCAAAACCTATTTTCTAAAAAACCGGGAAATGTATCCGGTTATTTTTTCTTATGCGATGCGCAGAATTTTGATTTCCCTGCTGCCTTGTTCTTGCACGCTTTTCCTGCCTTGGTTTTTGCTGCGCATTTTGCTTTTCCTGTTGTCATGTTGCCTCCTTATAATATATTGATGCTTCCACTATAGCACAAATCATCGCGGAAACCTAATCCTGTTTGTTCGGAGAAGAAAAAAATATTATCAGGGCAGACATTCGTAGCACTGTTCGAACTCATTCGGCTTTTCCCTTCTGATCATCCTCCTGCTACATATTCAGGGTAGCATCAATTATTTCTTGCAGTTTTTGAGGAGATAGTCTGCTGCCTGTATCGCGTGGAGATCCCCCGACTGTATCGCTACCACCCCACCTATTACTATCACTCACAATTTGGGATTCCTCTTCATTCAGTCTCGCGTATAACTTTTCGAGATTAAATGATGTCCATACAGACCTTCTCCCTAAAGTATACACATATGACCCATCTGATTTTTCTGCCACTAAGGCAGCAAAGGCTGTGATCCCATCATTATACATAGCCATTCTTGAGGCTGGCCCCGTTTCCTTCGTGAAAGTCCAGCCGGCCCCGCCTCCGATTGATTCATAGTTGCCTTTAAGGGAAAGCTCTTTGCTTTCATCCAGAAAATAACGGTCAATTCTGGCTTCGACAGATTCAATGATCCCTCTCATGTCCGCTTCTTCCATCTCCGCAACTCTGCCATCAAAACGTGCTTCATGGTAAGGTTGAAAAATCCAGGCCATTTTTCTTCTCATTGAAGTATCGCCAAAAGGGTACGCTCCTGCTGTGCTATCCAGTCTGTCTTCGCAGTATACGAGTCGATTAATCCGGGGATCCGAATATTTTCTCACGCGGTCATTATTCTTTAATAACCACCAGGCAAGACAGGTATCCTCATCCGGGTCATTCACATAAATATGCGCTTCCGGAACCCCATCTTTTCTGAAGGTATCGAACAACCCCAGCTTGATTTCCAGGTGAACTTGTTCGGAAGTAGAACGTGTTGCCAGTCTGTCAGCCTTGGAATGATGATCAAAATTAGCATAGGGTCCTTTAGGATCTCTCTTCGTGGTAGCATTCACAAATCCGTCCAAGGCAATAGAATATGGCGGTTTCTTTCTTTTAAAAACAGACCAACTGTAGACTTTTCGGGGCTCTATATTCAGATCAATTTGCATAATAAATTACTAGAGCAACGAATTATCTTTTTTCTTCTTCACGCAGTTTATGAAGAAGTCGGGGACACTGAAGCTTTCATTCCCAAAATGCATAAGAACATCTTCCCTTTCATTCCGGCATTTTATTGTTATTCAACGTTGCAATTATTTCGATGGAATCCGCTTTCAATCATTATATCAAAAGTTGACAGCTTGTCGATTCTTTGATAGGCTCTCAAATAATAATCACGTTTTATGAGAAGGGGGGGATGAGATTTTATTTCACCCATTTACAAAAGAAAAATTCTTTTGATCCATCAGCTTTTAAGTTATATCCTTTTTTTCAGTTGAAAAACTGTCTCCATTCTTATCGGTAAAATAATTCTCCGTCAGACAAAAATAATTTTCAGTAGCGGCTTTGCATTTCGTAAACTGCTGAAAATAGTCTTTGAGAAATAAGTAGAATAATAATGAGCATAGTCCTTAAGCTATTGCAGAACCGTATATCTCGGTTTCTCTCGCTGCTGAAGCAGGTCTTTTATTGGATATTTGCAGTTCAGAGGATCTAAATTCTGAGTTGACAGGAGGGTATAAGATGGCGGAACACAGTCCTTTACTGCCTCTGGCACAGAAGTATTTCGAACAAGACATTGTCGGAGCCACGCATAGTCTTGAAATGATGGATGAAAATGATGCGATAGAGGTGCTTAAGGTGCTGCCCATACCCCTCATCGTACGTGCCATGAAGCATTTACAGGTAAGCTATGCTGCCAGTTTGCTTGCAAATGCTGATCCTGAGCTTTTCAAGTCAATAGTATCCTCACTCGAACCGCAGTTTGCCACAACAATCTTTATGCATCTTCCCGAAGACACTCGCAGAAGCTTGATTCAACATGTCCCTGATAAGTTAAAGGAACAGTTCCGGGAGGTTCTTACCTATCCTGAAGACAGCATCGGTCGACTTATGTCCACTGACTTTCTCTCGTTCAATAAAGATATCCAGGTTGGCAAGGTGGTTGAGAAAATACGTGCATTAACTAAAAGAAGATACCCTTCGTCCTACGCGTATGTCATCGATGATGAAGAACATCTTGTGGGCGTAATAAATATGCGGGACTTAATGCTCGCAACACCAAAGGATTCCCTCGAGTCCGTTATGCGCAAAGATGTTTTCTCTCTTCATTGCTTTGTCGACAGAGAGGAAGCTGCAAACGAACTTTCTAAAAGACGCTACTTTGCTGCCCCTGTGGTGGATAGCCAGAATCATATTTTAGGGATTATTAAAGCCGAGCAATTGCTTCAGGGAATACAGGAAGAAGTGACTGAAGATCTTCAAAGAATGTTTGGCGCAGGGGGTGACGAAAGAACTTTCTCTCCTGTAAGCTTCTCACTGAAACAACGCCTTCCATGGCTTCATGTAAACCTGGCTACTGCATTTCTTGCAGCGGCTGTGGTGGCAATGTTTGAGGATGTTATTGCAAAGATTACAATACTTGCGGTATTTCTTCCGGTAGTTGCGGGTCAGGGCGGGAACGCAGGAGCACAGTCTCTCGCTGTGGTAATGCGGGGTTTAGTCATGAGAGAAATACCGAGAGAGAAAGTGCGCCGGCTTCTTATAAAAGAGGGGGGCATTGGAGTAATCAATGGAATAGTCATTGGTGCTGTCACGGCACTTGTTGCATGGGTATGGCATGGAAACCCCTATCTCAGTCTTGTAATTGGTTTGGGCATGTTGGTAAATCTGATTGTAGCGGGAATATGCGGTTCCTCGATTCCTATTTTGATGAAAGCCGTAGGACTGGATCCGGCTCAATGCTCAAGCATTATTTTGACGACCCTGACAGATGTAATGGGATTCTTTGCTTTTTTGGGATTTGCGGTATTATTTCAGAACTATCTTGTGTAACGCTGGATCCCTACGGGAAGTACCGCAATCTTGTATACTTATATAAATAAGCAATGGATATCAACAAGTCAGTGCAGTTGGCATTTCAATACTATCAAGCAGGAGACTTCCCGCAGGCAAAAAATCTGAGGGGAATAGTCTCTTAATATGGCAAAAAAACGGTTAGGACAGCATTTTCTCTCTGATCCTTCCATTCTGAAAAGGATCGTGGAAGCAGCGAGGCTTGAACCCGAAGACCTCGTCGTGGAGATCGGTCCCGGACCGGGCAGACTTACCCGGATACTTGCCGGAACAGTGAGGAGGGTAATTGCCATCGAACTCGATGATGCCTTATACAGGGCATTACGGGATGAGTATGCTCAGGAGGAAAATGTCGAAGTCGTCTATGGGGATGCGCTTGAATATCCGTACGAAGACCTCCCCGAATTCAAGGTCGTTGCGAATATCCCGTACTATATTACGACGCCGATCATCTTCAGGCTTCTTGAAAAGAATTCAGCATATCTGAATATGCCAAAAGGGGTTCAGGACATTCCTCTTTCAGGAAAAGAGGGAATTCCGGATTTTCGCACAAACAGACTCAAGTCCATGACCCTTACCGTCCAGAAAGAAGTTGCCGAGAGAATCGTCGCCAGGCCCGGCGGGAAAGATTACGGAGTGCTTTCGATCATGGTCCAATACCTGGGAGACCCCGAATTAAAATTTGTTATTCCCAGACAGGCATTCAGACCTGTTCCCAAAGTTGATTCTGCGGTCATATATATCAGAATACGTGAACATCCCGCGGTGAATGTCCGGGACGAAGGGCAGTTCTTCAGGATTGTCAGGACCGCTTTTTCACAGAGGAGAAAGATGCTCTCCAATTCACTGAAAAAGTTTCGGGGGAAATGTGAAGGAATGGCTCGACAGAGCGGAAATCGAAGGGGTCAGGAGACCCGAGACCTTGAGTATCGGAGATTTTGCCCGGCTTGCGGATACTTTTGAAATATCATGAATTTTTCGATTCCTGTATTATCTTCTCTATAGCAGTTTTTTCGAGGACTTCTTCTTTTATAAGGGCGTTTGCCAGGGCGTCGAGGACATTCCTTTCCCGTGAGAGTATCTCCTGTGCCTTTTTCTCTGCATCGATGAATGAGTTCCCTGATTTCCTGATCCATAAGCCAGGCCATTTCTTCACTGTACCGTTTCGGTTGCGCGAGTTCTCTGCCGAGAAAAGGATGCTCTTCGCCTCTCCCCAGATTGACCGGACCGACCTTGTCGCTCATTCCCCACTGGGCCACCATCTTCTCGGCCAGGGCGGTTGCTTCCTTGAGGTCGTTCTGTGCGCCGCTGCTCATATCATTGAACACGATCTGCTCGGCGACCCTTCCGGCAAGTCCGACACTCAGCCGGTTCATCAGGTACGTTTTCGGATAATAGTGTCTGTCTTCCTGCGGGAGAAGCTGTGTTACTCCCATGGCCATCCCCCTCGGTATGATGCTTACCTTATGAATCGGGTCCGTGCCCGGCAGGTTCCATGCAACCAGGGTATGGCCTGCCTCGTGATATGCAGTGATCTGTTTCTCGGCCTCGCTTATGGTCTCCTCCCTCACCGCACCCATGAGGGTCACATCGCGCGCCTCCTCAAAGTCGCTCATCTCTATCTTTTCCTTGCCCTTTCTCACGGCTATGAGCGCGGCTTCATTCGCAATATTTTCGAGATCAGCTCCGGTCATTCCGGGCGTGCCCCGTGCGATCTTTTCAAAATCCAGACCCTCTGCAACGATTTTCCCCCGGGTATGCACTTCGAGGATCGCCTTGCGTTCTTTCAACCCCGGCCTGTCGATAACGATATGCCTGTCAAACCGTCCCGGCCTGAGAAGCGCGGGGTCAAGCACATCCGGTCTGTTGGTCGCCGCAAGAACGATCACTTCTTCATGGGACTCGAACCCGTCCATTTCACTCAGGAGCTGGTTGAGGGTCTGCTCGCGTTCATCATGACCGCCTCCAAAGCCTGCGCCGCGCGTTCTGCCCACTGCATCGATTTCGTCAATAAAGATAATGCTCGGCTGGGAATCCTTCGCTTTCTTGAACATATCCCGTACCCGTGAGGCGCCGACCCCGACGAACATCTCGATGAATTCCGACGCGCTGATACTGTAAAAGGGCACGCCTGCCTCACCTGCCGTGGCCCGGGCGAGCAGGGTTTTCCCTGTCCCGGGAGGTCCGACCAGAAGCACCCCCCTGGGAATTTTCGCGCCGAGCTTTTTGAATCTGGAAGGGTCTTTCAGAAATTCGACCGTCTCCCTGAGACCATTTTTTACATTTTCCATTCCAGCCACATCTTTAAATGTGATGTTTATCTTTTTTGCATCAAAAAGTTTTGCCTTGCTAGCGCCAAACGTGAACAGACCACCCGCGCCTCCCTGCACCTGCTGCGCCCGTTTCATAATCAGAATCCATACTCCTATAATCAGCACCCACGGCAAAACTCCGATGAGGAGCTGCCAGAGGAATGATCCCTTTTCCGAAGGTTCGACGGAAATCGCCACGTTCTTTTCACGGAGTTGTGCGAGCAGGCCTTCCCCCTGAAAAGAGGGGAGGAACGTCTGGAATTTTTTAGCTGAGACCGGTGCTTTTTCACCGGGAAGATGGAGAAAGATTTCCTTTGTAAATTCGCCGCTTACCTGCAGCTCTCTTATTAACACGGATTGTACGTTCCCGTCCTGGAGCTGCTGCAGGAATTGACTGTAGCTGATCGTGTGCAGGTCGGACCTGCCTGTTGCATAAAATTGGCCCCATAAATAGAAAAAGAGAAGGAGGACAAAAGCTGCGATGATCACCCTCCACTGGGGGTTTTTCATCTTGTCCGCTATGGTGGGTTTTTCCTCAGACATTCTTACATTGTAACGGAATCAGGGCAAAAAACATAGCGGGAAGCCACGGAGGAATACAGGGAATATATGCAAAAAGTTGACTCTATTGCGGCAACCTGTTAAAGTTTTAGTAATACCCGTCACGAAAGGAGACGCCATGGACGATGACTATAAGAAGATAGCCGCAGCATTTTTAGTGGGCGGAGCCGTCGGAGCCTTGTTTGCACTTCTCTATGCCCCGAAGTCCGGAAGAGAGACGAGGAAGGATATTGCAAGGACAGCACGGAAGATAAAGAAGGAAACGGTCCATTTAGTCGAAGATACAATCGACAGCGTGAACGATTTCACTGTAGATGTGAAGGACAAGGTTTCGGAGCTTATAGACCAAGGCGTGGAGCTCTCCAGTGGCGCAAAGAAAGAGGTTATCAGAAACCTTGATCACGGTCAGAAAGTTATTGAAAAACAAAAGAAAAGAATCATTGAAGCCCTCGGGCTTTAAGACCAGCCGGTAGTATTTTTTTCAGAGGCAGAGGGAAATACCCCAGTATTTCCCTCTGCCGTTTTTCTTGCTGCAAACCCTGCAGCCGCATCAAATAACAGGGAAGGGGAATAACCTATGGAACGTGAAGTTATAGAATTCGATGTTGTCTTTGTCGGCGGCGGTCCTGCCAATTTAAGCAGTGCAATTCATCTGACGAACCTCGTCCGGAAACATAATGAAGAGATTGAGAACGGGAAACAGCAGGGAGAGAAAATCGATATCGAAGACAAAATTGCGGTGCTCGAAAAAGGCGCGTATTTCGGCGCGCATAACATTTCCGGAGCAGTGCTCATCCCTGATGTGCTTTCGGAACTATTGCCTGACCATAAGCAGCTTGGCTGCCCCATTGATGCAGAGGTGGACAAGGAATCCATTTATTTTTTGACCACGAAGGGGAATATCAGAATTCCTTTTACTCCGTCAGTTCCTGAATAATCACGGCAATTATCTTCTTTCGCTCTCCAGATTTGTCGGCTGGCTTGCTCAAATTGCGGAAAAGAACAAAGTGATGATGCTTGAGGGAACTGCCGCAGTCGAAATTCTCTATGAAGGCACAAAAGTGACCGGCGTCCGGACGGACGACAAACGTCTTCAGGAGAATGGCGAATATGAGACTCCCGGGTATATTCTGAACTCAAAGGTCGTTGTGCTGGGAGAGGGGAGCAACGGTACTTTGCGGAAAAGCATCGTTGAAAAACTGCATCTTGATCAGGGCAGGGCTCCTTCCCTCTATGAACTCGGCGTAAAAGAGATCTATGAACTGAAGAGCAATCCTCTCAAAAAGGGAGAATGTATCCATACGCTCGGATATCCGTTCCGGAAAGGACTTTCCGGCGGCGGATTTGTCTATTGTATTTCCGAGACCCAGGTTGTCATCGGGCTTATCGCTCATCTCAGTTCCGAAGACCCGCAGTTCGATCCGCACAAGGAACTTCAAAAATACAAACAGCATCCCGCTGATTTTTAATATTATCAAGGACGGAAAGCCCACACATTACGGCGCCCGGACGCTTCCCTGCGGCGGGTATTTCTCCATCCCCAAACTTACCTCCGACGGCGTGATGATAACCGGCGACTCCGCGAACCTTGTCGATTCGCAAAAGCTGAAAGGGTCTCCATACCTCCATAAAATCGGGAATGCTTGCGGCTGAAGTTCTCTTTGAAGCGTTCAGGACGAATGATTTCTCGGCAAACCAGCTGGCAAAGTATGAAGAGAAATTGAAAAACAGCTGGATATACTCCGATCTCAGGAAGGGCCGCAATTTTACTCCTGCGGTTGCCATGGGAGTGCCCTTCCCGGGCGGGCTGCTTCTTGGATTCCAGATGCTTACCGGCGGGGCCACACCCTATCGGAGACCTGAAAACAAAACCCGATTACTCGACAACCGAGGATATGAAACATTTTTACGGCAGCAGCATCACCCGAACCGTTGCCGAGGGCGGATGACAGAATTATTGTGAGCAAATTAACGGATGTGTATTTCTCCGGCACCGCGCATGACGAAAAGCAGAAAAGCCATATCCGGTTGAAAGATGACGCGAAATGCAAAAAATGTATTGCAGAGTATAAGGCGCTTCCTGCACGGCGTTCTGCCCTGCGGGGGTCTATGAACTGGAAGGTGACAAAATAAGAGTGAACTTCAGCAATTGCCTGCACTGCAAGACCTGTGACCTGAAATGTCCTTTTGAGAATATCGTCTGGAACCTGCCGGAAGGCGGAGGCGGGCCGAGGTATACCCTGCAGTAAGAGTATAAAGGGGATGGTTCTGTTTATAGTGTGTGTCAGGCGCTTTTTTGATATCTTGAAGCATACCAGTCTATAACCTGACGAATCATTTTCTGATATGAGATATCATGCTCTTTTGCCTTTTTTTTGAAAAAGTCAACGCTCGATTTTTTCAAAGCGATAGTCACCTTGACATGTTCTTCCTTTAAAACCAGCTGATCCGGTGGCGGGAGAAAGTCCTCAACGACTCTTAGCTTGCCCATTGGTTCATCGGTATATTTTATTTTGCTCTTCATAAATCCTCCTCCCCTTTCTCCAGTATCCTGCTCCATAGATACGGATAACATTATTTCTATATGTGAATCTCACAGTCATTATGCCGTCACCGACACGGCCAATACAGTAATATCTTTCCTCTTCTTTGCTGTGAGTAATATCTTCAGCGATGACACGGTGAGGATCAAGAAATGCCTGCTGAGCCTCTGAAAAAGAAATCTTATGTTTAGACTGATTTTCCCTATCTTTCTCCTCGTCCCATTCAAAATGGGTTTTATCCATAACTATACGATACTACAGATCGGGATAATTAGCAATATATAAATATGGCAATAAATATGGAAATAGGGGGGCCACTGCGGGTTCAAGTTTGTAACCAGACCTCTCCAGCATAGTGTATGAGCTCCTTAAGAATACTGTATCTCGAAAATGAGATTGCCCCGATGGAGCGCAGCGGAATAGCGGTCAGGTGTAGCGCCTTGTCAGGGCGATTTTCGCGCGATTGGCTTTATCGCAAACACATAAGCCCTTCGGCTTTCGTACTCCACCCCGGGATATGGTTCTCTCTCGATTATCTCTATCTTTTCAAATCCACTGTCCTTCAGACAACTGGAAATGAAATCAGTAGTGAAAAACATGAAGTCTATATCGACTTTCTTGCCGAGAAACTCGTCTATATGGATTGTCTCCTCACCAATGTGGTATGTGAAAAGGAATATTCCACCCGGCTGTAATACACGAAATACTTCACGGAATGCTATCCCTGCTTGTTCTTCTGTGAAGTGGACTATAGCGTAAAAAGCTACAACACCGGCTATTGAGTCATTTTCAAATTCGAGCTCAAGGATATTTCCCTTTCGGAAGTCTATCTCCGGGTGAATTGATCTTGCCTGTTCCAGTATTTTCTCTGACAGATCCAGCCCTGAGATTTCAATGCCAAGGTTTTTCAGGTATTGTGCAGTGTGACCGGGACCACAGCCGAAATCCCATACCGGCCTTCTGTCCCCGATCTCCTGCGAGAATCTGCGGAGTATTTCCTGGTCTTTCGGTTTCTTTTCGTGTTCACCAGAAAATGCTTCTGCATATTCTTTTGCTACTGTATCGTAGAGGAACTCTACTTTGTTAGGCGTCATATAGTTAGTCAATTCAATGGCTTTGCACGAACCATAAGACAACGGTAACTAGGACGCCGAGAACATACAGACTGCCAAATATGAGTTTGTTGTTTCGAGCAAGCCACTCTGGCAAGTAGATATCGAAATTGTCGCGTCGATCGGTTGTGTACCTCGCAGCAACGCCCGTTAGGGGACAATGCCCGCCAAAGATGCCTAATATTATGATTTCGATGAATACTATGCCAATCAACCAAAACGATATTGAGTATTCGGCACGCCAGGCAATAAATGGGATGGCAACCACACAGCCTGCCAATAAGGCCCAGATTAGGGTGTGAACTACCTTGACGGCTTTGAGCTTGCTCGAAGATGTAGTCAATCGTTTCCCTTCCCCAGATGTAAGGATCAGTACCTGTCTAGTATCCAGTCTATTATTCCGTCCGCCTAACAATGATTATACCAACTTGGCTTTTTCCGAGCTCTTGAAAGAACATAGCATAGCAGTGATTTACTTGAAAGAGTAAATTGTTATAGAAAATTTTCCATGGTAATGCTTTCTCTGCTGCTCCTCAAAGGGAAATTGGAACGCAGACGTTTGTTAAGGCATGAGGGTGGATTTTATTGAGGCCCTTCTTCCGAATATTGCTCCGCAAGAATACGAAGAAGCCGGATTAACGGTGGAAGATTCATTTGCACAGTGTCCCAAAGTATCCGGTCGCTCACTCCAAAATATTCATGAACGACAAAATTACGCATTGCCCGCATGTCATTCCAGGGAATTTCCGGTTGCGCCTGACAGATTTCATCGGGAATATGCCCGGCAGCTTCACCGATAATAATCAAATTTCTGATTACCGCATCTACAGTTTTCCTGTCGGCAGCAAAATTATCATAGGTCATCCCTGCTACATATTGTTGAACCGCAGTGATTGCATCAAGGATATCGTTGACCCGGAACAACCAGGTCCTATATTGCATGAATCGCTTCCTCCAGGATCCGACCTCTTATTGACTTATGCAGGGCTTCGGGAGTCACCAGGTCGACCCTGCAACCAAGCATGACCGATAACATCCTTTGCAGTCGCGCGAACTCAAATAGTCCGATATGCGCTCCGGGATCAAATTCCACGAGGAGATCTATATCGCTCAACTCTTTTTCTTCTCCACGGACAACCGAGCCAAAGAGATAGATGGTCTTTACATGAAAATCGTTAAGGCTGTCGCGGTTTTTTGTTAAGAGCGCGGTAATCTGTTCCTTTTTCATATATACTCTCCTGACTGCTTAATATTCAGCTTTTTATAAAAACCAATGACAGGTGCCAATTTTCAATAGAGAACGACAACTCAAATAGTCATCATGAACACGCCTGATAATTTATGCATTTTGCATCTAAAATTATAGATAATTTTAGCATGACACAGAGTAATCTTGCTATAAATTAGGTTAGGTGGCGGAGGGGGTGAGATTCGAACTCACGGTAGGGTCGCCCCTACAACGATTTTCAAGACCGTCGCCTTAAACCGCTCGGCAACCCCTCCGACGTCGAAAAACAGCATACAGCACGCAGAAATCCGTTGGCGGTACACAGAAAGAAATATTAGCAGATATTATAACAGAAACTCTATTTGACTTTTTGGGCTGAAATCATTTTAATTAATAAAATTTGTTGTAAACTATGAATACGATGAGGTACCTATGAATCATTCAGCGCTTCAGTTAATCCTGCAGGCAGGAATTATTGTGAAGGGAGTCCTGCTGATCCTTCTCTTCTTCTCGGTCGTATCCTGGGCGATTATATTCTTCAAGCAGAAATACTTTTCCAGGGCGCACAAGGAATCCGAACAGTTCCTGAGGGCATACCGGTCGAGCAGGGATGCCAAGAGTCTTTTTCAGGCAACGAAGGCTTACACGATGAGTCCCATCGCAAACCTTTTCAGGATGGCATACACGGACACGGTGAAGGAAAAGAGCGAGACGAAAAGACTCCTGAAAAGATACGGCGCTCTTGAATCGGCGAAGCTTGAGAAATATCTGAATTTCCTTGCCACAACCGGTTCCACAACTCCTTTTATCGGCCTCTTCGGAACTGTCTGGGGGATCATGAACTCGTTTATGGGTATAGGCTCAGCCGGCGCCGCATCGCTTGCGGTGGTCGCCCCCGGTATCGCGGAATCGCTTATTGCCACCGCAGCGGGTCTCGCTGCCGCAATCCCGGCGGTCATCGCGTACAATTATTATCTGAGCCAGGCGAGGAGGATGATTATCGAAATGGAGGATTTCGCTGAAGAACTCCTCGATTTCTTCTCAAGGGAATCCGCATGAAGTTCACCAGAGAACGAACCGTGCATGTCAGAGATCAATGTTACCCCCTTCGTTGATGTGATGCTGGTCCTCCTTATCATCTTTATGGTGACCGCGCCCCTCCTGCAGCAGGGGATAGACGTGAACCTTCCCCAGGCAAAAGGGAAAGACCTCCCCCCTGAAGAGCGGATTACCCTCATCGTGAAAAAAGGCGGGGTTATCTATATGAATGACAACTCCGTTTCGATCAATGAAATGGGCAGGAAACTTCAGGCGATCAGCAAGTTGAACCCGAATGTCTTTTTAAAGGCAGACAAAGATGTGCCTTACGGCTTTGTGGTTGAAGTCATGGGTGAGATCAAGGAGGCAGGCATAGAGAAGCTCGGTATGATTACGGAGCCGAAGATCAGCCTGAAATGAGGGAACCGAGCATCCAGAGAACGGCTGCTCTTTCATTTGCCGTCCATCTTGTTGCGTTCCTCATAGTTGTCCTTGTCATGCGTCAGTCCAGCCAGATCATAATGCCTTCGCCGTACATAGTCCAGCTTGTCAACCCCGGCGCGGTGAACGGTTTTGACAGAGACGAGAGGACAGAGAGCCCCCGGGAGACACAGGCTGCTGCCCAGCCCGCAGAAACCCCAAAGAAAAATATGAAGGAGGAAAGCGCAAAGGACAAGATGGTCCGGCAGAAACTGCTCGAAGACAAGATCGCAGTCCTTGCCGCGAAGGATGCAGCGAAGAAAAAGATAGCAAAGCTCGAAAAGATAGTCAGCCTCCGCAAGGTTATCTCTCTGAAGGCGGGCAGCGTGAAGAAGACTAAAACAAATGCACAAGCGACAGGACAAGGCAAAGGGATGCCATTTGATGAGTATTATTCGAAGATTACGAAAGAGATATGGCAGGAGTGGGTTTATCCTGATATCGGCAGGAAGGACATTGAAGCGGTGATTGCGGTGAAGATATTAAAAGACGGGACAGCGATTGTGCAGAGGGTTGAGAAGAGTTCCGGCAATTCACTTTTTGACAAATCCGCCATCAAGGCGCTCGCAAAAGCAAGCCCCCTCTCCCCGCCGCCTGATGAGATAGAACTCGGAGTGAGGTTTTATCCATGAGAAGAAAGTGGAGAGTGGCGAGTGAAGAGTGGCGAGTCGAGAGCAGAAAGTTGAAAGTTGAAAGGGTAAAGGATAGAGTTTATCTGTTCTGTTTTTTCTTTTTTTCACTCTTCACCCTCCACTCTTCACTCTTCACTTGCGAAGCAGAAGCGAAGGTCTATATCGACATCACGTCGCCGGGGCTGAAGAAGATGGCGATTGCCATACAGGAATTCTCCGGCCCTTCAGGACATGAGGTCCCGGAGATTGTCCGGGATGACCTTGAGTTTACCGGTCTTTTCGCCCCCATAGACAAGAACGCATATCTCGAAAATCCTGAACAACCCTTCAGTCAGAAAAACTGGACCCCACTTGGCGTTGAAGCCGTGGTAAAGGGATCAGTCAGGGGAACGACAGAGCTGCAGGTAACCATTATGCTCTATGACGTGTATGAAGCAAAGGAGATACTGAGAAAAGAGTACCGCGCGGGGAAAGAACTCCTCCGTCCGCTTTCCCACTCGATCGCAAATGACATTTACTCGGCACTTACCGGCGAGAAAGGCATTTTCAGGTCAAGAATTGCGTTTGTCAGGAGCGAAAAAGAGGGGAAATCAATCTGTTCCATGGACTGGGACGGAAACAGGATTGCGAGCATGGGATTAGAAGGGAATATCCTTCTTGCTCCCCGCTGGTCGAGAGACGCAAAACGTCTTCTGTATTCTGCCGAGAGGAATAGACAATGGGGTATTTATTTGTTAGACTTTACGAGCATGAGAGAAAAGCAGGTGTATGCAGCGACCGGAACGAATATCGCCGGAGACTTTTTCCCTGACGGCAGCGAGGTTGTTTTCTCTTCTTCAAAAGAGGGCACTCCTGATATCTACAGGATGGGCCTCGATTCCGGCAAGCCCGCAAGACTCACCTCATCATATGGTATTGAGGTATCCCCTTCGGTCTCTCCTGACGGACAGTATATTGCGTTTGTTTCGGACAAGGGCGGAAGTCCCCAGATTTATCTCATGCGAAAAGACGGCTCCGATGTGCGGAGGATAACCTATGAAGGTTCCTACAATACCTCGCCGTCCTGGTCGCCAAAGGGCGACAAGATCGCTTTTTCAGGCAGGACGGGCGGCAACCAGATCTTCATCATCAATCCGGACGGCACAGGGCTTGCACAGCTCACGGGGCAGGGCAATAACGAAGAGCCCTCTTTTTCTCCTGACGGAAGGTATATCGCTTTCATGTCCGACAGGGACGGCGTCAAGGGGATCTATATCATGAGAGCGAACGGAGAAGCCCAGCAGAGAATCATCCCTAAGGGAATGAAGGCATCAGGACCGAGGTGGTCGCCAAATTAGTCCCGGCTGGTGCAGGAGAGAAAGCAGGGTGAAGGTCCTTAGAATGAAGCAGTGCTTCAATAGCAAAACAACAGAGAAATCCCTTCCAAGGAGGAATATATGAAAAAGATTGCAGTATTGATTCTTCTTATTTTCGCAATTGCAGCAATCGGCTGCCAGCAGAAGAAGATCGTAAAACCGGAACAGCCACCCCAGCAGGAAACGCCTTCGCAGAAGGAGCAGGCGGCAGTTCCTCAGAAAGAATCCCCCGGATGGGAGAGGGACAAGGACAGGACAGGGGTGAAAACCGGGGAAGAGATTACGGAACAGACGCTTGCAAAGGTGGACACCAGACAGGACCCGGCACGGTTCAAAGAAGAGAGCGGGCTGTTTGAAGATATTTATTTTGAATACGATTCATACGATATCCGGGATGAGGCAAAGCCGGTACTGCAGGGAATTGCTGCCTGGCTTCTGAAAAATGGCAAAACAAAAATCTCTGTCGAAGGCCATTGTGATGAACGGGGCACAAACGAGTATAACCTTGCGCTTGGCGACAGAAGGGCAAAGTCAGTCCGTGACTACCTTGTTGCCCTCGGCATCGCTTCGGACAGGATCCAGATGATAAGCTACGGAGAAGAGAAACCTCTTTGCGCGGACCTGACAGACTCATGCTTCGCAAAGAACAGAAGGGCGCATTTTGTCGTGCTGAGGGAGGCAGGCAGATAGTGTTTTCGAAACGGCCTCTTTCCCCTGTGCATCTCAACACGGTCTTTCATGTTCTGCTCCTCACTGCAGCGGTCACGATGCTTTCCGCGTGTGTCACGACTGATGAGATGGAAGCGTTCCGCCAGGATATCGGGAGACTGCAGAGAGATTCCTCAGCCATGCAGAATGAGCTGAACGGGATGAAAGAGAAGACTGCGGGAGTGGCAAAAGAGGAATCGTTCAATGTCATGCGTCAGAGCCAGTCAGAGATTCAGTCCATGCTGTCCAACGCATCGCGGGACATCCAGGTGCTGAGCGGCAGATTTGATGAGAACAAATATTTTGTCGAAAACAAGCTGAAGGAATCTTCGACCGAAACGGAACTGCTGAAAGCCCAACTCACCGCGCTGGGAGGCCAGATCAAGGAACTGAAGACCAGGATCGATACTGTTGAATCGCAGGTGAAAGAGAACAAAGCGGCGCTGAAAGAGCAATCGGAAGAAAAGGCGGGGGAGACTGAAGAGACACCCGTTCAGGCGGCGCCTGGTACGGATAAGAACGCCAAAACACAGTATGCCGACAAAAAAGCGCACTATGATGCTGCATATGCCTTATTCATAAACGCGAAATACAGCGAAGCCCGGGAAAAATTCGAACTCTTCCTTAAAACATACCCGCAGAACGAACTTTCTGATAACGCACAGTTCTGGATCGGGGAGACATATTACCGGGAGAAGGACTTCGAAAGCGCCATCCTCTCCTATGAAACGCTCCTGAAGAAGTTTCCCAAGAGCCAGAAGGGTCCCTCTGCCCTGTTGAAGCAGGGGCTTTCTTTTGTGGAAATCGGGGATCCCAAGACAGCAAAGGTAATTTTCGACCAGGTGGTAGAACGCTTCCCGGATACGAATGAAGCCCAGATCGCAAAGAAGAAAACAGACGAAATCAGCGCGAAACAGAACCTGAAAAAGAAAAAATGAGCAGCCTCAGGGACGGTTTCCACCGAACCATAGATTATCTCCGCATTTCGGTCACCGACAAGTGCAATCTCCGCTGTATCTACTGCATGCCTTCCGGAGGGGTTGTGCCGATAGAACATAAGGAAATCCTCCGGTATGAAGAGATCGCGAGAATTCTGAAAGTTGCCGCGAAAATAGGGGTGAGAAGGGTCCGTATCACAGGAGGTGAACCACTCGTCAGAAAGGATATCGCGCGCCTCGTTCAGCTCATAAAACAGATACCCGGAATCAGTGATCTCAGTCTCACTACAAACGGTATCCTCCTCGAACAGCACGCAGAGGAACTGGCCGGAGCCGGACTCAACCGGGTGAATGTAAGCCTCGATTCCCTGTCTGCGGAAAAGTACGGGGAGATTACGAGGGGAGGGAACCTCGACGCGGTTTTGCGGGGGATACAGGCTGCTGAAAAGGCCGGGCTTGTTCCGGTAAAGATCAACATGGTTCCCATCCGGGGCATTAATGACAGCGAAATAGAGGCGTTCGCAAAACTGACCCTCAACACTTCTTATCAGATACGGTTCATTGAATTTATGCCATTCGATTCACAGGACCTCTGGAGCCCCGAGAGGTTTGTTTCTGTAGACGAGATACGCTCCCGTGTCGGGAACATCGGAACGCTTGTGCCGGCGCCGGTGAGGAAGTCGGGCCCTGCACATTATTTCAGGCTCGAAGGCGCTCAGGGAGTAATAGGATTTATCAGTCCCCTCAGCAACCATTTCTGCGGAGAGTGCAACCGGCTTCGTATGACAGCAGATGGGAAACTGAGGCCCTGCCTTTTTTCCGAAACAGAAATCGACCTGAAACCTGCCCTGAGGCAGAACACTTCCGATGACGAAATACACCGCCTCATCATCCTTTCGGTCAAGGTAAAACCCGAAGGCCACAATATCAGCATGCGCCAGGCCGGTCTGGAGAACCTTGTCAAGTTCATGCGAGGCTCCGGAAGACCCATGTCGAAAATCGGCGGGTAAAGAGAACAGGCCCCCATTCCCCCGGTAGAAGCCGGGCCTCATCCCCTCATTTGACATATCCAGGAATTTTTGCTAATAGATTAAGTGTATTAAGCTGCGTAATATATAAATTCAGAATAGTTTTTCTGAAAAAAGCAATCTGCCGGTAACGGTAAAGGGGAGAAGAACCATGAAAAGAGTGGTCACATGTTTGAGTATTCTTTGTTTCTTGCTTTCTGCCGCAACAATTTCCCAGGCTGCCACTTATTACATCAGAACCGATGGGGGCACTGCCCAGCAATGCAGCGGCCTGGCGGATGCAGCGTATCCGGGCTCCGGCGAAAACCAGGCATGTGCCTGGGCGCACCCTTTCTGGGCGCTTGACAGCGGGGGCAGCTGGAGGATCAATGGCGGTGACACATTACTCATTGATGCAGGGAGTTATATGATGGGATATGGAGCACCGAATACAGGATGGTGTGATGCAGAAGGGTCTTATGGTTGTTATCTCCCGCCTGTCCCCTCGGGCACCGATTCTCTCAATCCAACCCGAATCCTCGGCAAAGGGTGGGATTCAGGATGTTCAATCCCGCCTGAATTGTGGGGTACGCAGAGAACATATCACATACTGAATCTCGAAGGGACTTCAGATGCGATAATTGACTGCTTTGAAATTACCGATCATGCGGGATGCGTTGAATATCATTCCAATCTTTCTGTGCGCTGCGAACGGGACACCTATCCTTATGGTGAGTGGGCAGACAGGGGGATTTATGCTTCTGACTCCTCAAATGTTACCCTGAGACATCTGAACATTCATGGGCTCTCCGGAGGCGGTATTCATGCAGGGCGTATCTCAAACTGGACTGTCGAGGATGTAAGAATCGCAGGGAACGGTTTGATCGGATGGGATGGTGACCTTTGGGAGGGTGATGACTCAAATAGCGGTACGATCACTTTCAGAAGAGTCGCTGTTGAATGGAACGGATGTGTTGAGACCTACCCGGGAATGCAACCCGACCACTGCTGGGCGCAGTCTGCAGGCGGTTACGGAGACGGGATAGGAGTCGGGCGTTCCGGAGGCCACTGGATTATCGAAGATTCTGTGATCAGGCATAACACATCCGACGGAGTCGACCTTCTTTATGTGGGGGTTGACAACCCCGGAAGCATGGTTGAGATCAGAAGGACAACGGCAGAGGGGAACGCGGGCAATCAGATAAAAGCTGGGGGATCTTCTTCAATAGTGAATTCCCTTGTTGTGGGTAATTGCGGTTACTTTTTTCAGAAATCGTTTGCCCAGGAGATGGGGGACAATGAAAGCGGCGACCAATGCAGGGCAGGAGGGGCTTCCCTGTCTCTAAACCTGGGGCGCGGCGATACGGCGTCGGTTGTGAATTCTACCATAGCGGGTCATGGCTGGGCTCTTATTGAAGCACAGTGTATTACCCTTGATTTTCCGGACCAGCCGTCCTGCAACGGCACTGAAGCTGCAGTACTCCAGAATAATATCTGGACCGGATATCCTTATTTCCTCCGCGACGACGGAACATTAAGCCATTTTGTGGGCGACGGAGATCCCAATGGTTTTACTGCGGGACATGTGGATTACAATATTATTCATAATGCCCAGATTCTGAGTTCCACCGGTTCGCATGATATCTTTTCGAACCCTTTATTGGTGAACACCAGCTTTGATAATTTTGATGCACATCTGCAGGCAGGCAGTCCTGCTGTCGACAGCGGTCTTCCGTCCGGCAGTCTTGGTGGTCTGGTCCCCTCTGATGATATAACAGGAGCTGCACGTCCCGCAGGTCCAGGTGTTGACAGGGGTGCGTATGAGTATGGCGCGGTAGTAAGTAATCTGCCGAACATCAGCGTTTCTCCGGGGTCATTCAACTTCGGGAATATCAATACAGGCATTGCATCACTACCCCGGACCTTTACGCTCTCCAATACAGGGGCACAGGACCTTGTGATCAGTTCGATGGCTATCTCCGGAGCAGACGCCGGCATGTTCAGCCTGCAGACAGGCACATGCCCGAGCCTTTCACCGACCCTCGTTTCAGGGGGAAGCTGCACGGTAACTGTTGTGTTTACTCCATCCGCTGAAGGTGGGCGGAACACCATCTTACAGATACTGTCGAACGACCCTGACACACCCACATTGAATGTTGTTCTCAGCGGAACGGGGACAGTGGACAATCCCGATCTTCCTGATCTCACCGGGGAATGGCAATCAATATCCCAGACCTGCAAGAATACGAAGAAGGGGATGAAATGCAAGATCAAAGGAGTTCTGAGGGTCACGAATACCGGCACTGAGAATGCATCATCAGCAGCAGTGCGGTTTTATCTTTCGGCGAATTCCACGCAGGATGCAACAGATGCGGAACTGAAGCAGGTGTCCACCGGGACGATGAAAACGGGGAAAACCAAGTCAAAGAAGTTCAGTTACAAATTTTCGACCGGCAGTTCGGCTTCGTGTCAATCTGTCATAGCGGTGATTGATGCAGATAATGCTATAGAAGAGATCAGTGAAACGAACAACCAGGTAGTCCATTTCTTTGATACCGGAGAGTGCATTGATACGACATCTCCCTCGGTGATACTGACAAGTCCGGCAGGCAATGCAACAGGAGTGTCTGTAAATACATTGATTACCGCAATGTTTTCCGAGGCACTGGATCCCTCAACCATAAATACCTGCAACATTCACCGTGAACGGTGTCATCGGTACGGTCAATTACTCAGGCACGACCGCAACCTTTACCCCTTCAGGAAGCCTGAATGAGAACACAACCTATACTGCCACCATAACCACGGGGGTAAGAGATAATGCGGGGAATGCGATGGCGTCTGATTATGTCTGGAGCTTTACGACAGGGAGCAGCTCAGCGCCTCCTCCCGCAACGCTCACCAACCTTTTCTTTCTTCACCATTCGACGGGCGAAGGTCTTGTAGTTGAAGGTGATATGAGAAGCGTAATCGCATCATATAACTCCTCTCACGGCACACAGTTTGTATTCTGGGACCACGGGTATAACTCGGACGGCCTGCGGAATGCCCAGGGAGACGTTACAGGAACGAACTACAATATACCGGGTGACAATACAGACCCTGACGGACTCTATAATTTATGGACGAGTACTGAAACAGAATATGTGAATGCACGCAATCAGATTCTTAACAATCATCAGGTGATTGCCTTTAAGTCGTGTTTCCCTGCGTCGGATATCCCCGATGCTGCAACCCTGGCGCAGTACCAGTCGTGGTATCTTGGAATGAGGGACTTTTTCGATACGCGGACAGACCGTCTGTTCATTGTGATGTCGAATCCTCCGTTACATCGACTGGCAACAGATGCAACCACTGCAGCAAATGCGAGGGCATTTGCGGACTGGCTCTGCAGCGATGCCTATCTGAGCGGGCATCCGAATGTGCGGTGCTTCAATCTTTTTGATTATCTTGCAAGGCAAAATGACGGAAGCGCCACTGCGAACATGTTGCGCTACGAATACGAGGGAAGCCATTCAGACAGCGATTCACATCCGAATACTCTTGCGAATCAGACGGTAGGCCCTGTCTTTGCCGAATTCATGTGCAATGCTGCGGCGGGGTATTGAAGAAGCGGCAAGAAATTACGGGTTGAGTGATAAGAGAAAATGACTGGTCGGGGCGAGAGGATTTGAACCTCCGACTCCACGGTCCCGAACCGTGTGCGCTACCAGGCTGCGCTACGCCCCGACTGGAAAGAATAAAAACCGGATATCCTGAAAATCAAGGAATCCATACTCCTGTGTGCGGGAGTGAACCACAGAGACATTTATAATACTATTTTTTTCAACCCCATGACAACTGTATAGATCTCAGGATAGATTTTTTCTGACAGGGCAACATCTTCCTGCAATAGACGGAGTCCTTCGGGAATATGTTTCAGGAAATATTCTTTGCCTCTTTTTCCTGAAAGAAAGGCATATGCACCCAGGGCCTGCATATGCCTCTGGAGGCGGCAGTGGAGCAGGGATTCCCTGAATTCATCTTCGGTAACCCCCATTGGATACCCTTTCGTAAAGGTCATCTTCCTGACATAATATTCCAGCAGCCGTTCTCTCAAGGCATCGTCGAGACGATAATAGGGGTCCCAGAGTATTGACGCCACATCGTATGCAGGCGGCGCCATTCGTGCGCCCTGATAGTCGAGAACCCTCGGAATATGTCCCGCCGTGATCATAATGTTCTGCGACTGAAAATCGCGGTGGATGATCGTTTTTTGAAATGAATCTACAGTCGTTGCCAGCCGGTGAAACTCATCGCTCAGTGTTGCAACTGTTTCGGGAAGCATCTTGCAGACACCCCGGAGAAAGCTTTCAGCGAAATAGTCTGTTTCCCAGCGGAGATAGGCATAATCGAATATCCTGCTCTCAAGCAGCGGGCATTCGGCAACATGTTCTGTCGCTCCGGCATGGATTGAGATCAGAATATCAAGGACCTGCCTGTATATTGTTTCGATCTCTCTCCCCTTCACGGGCGCATTTCAGCCAGCTGTAGAAGGATATGTCTCCAAGGTCTTCGAAAACAGCGGTTCTGCCCCGAAGGTCTGTTTCTCTCAAGGCCGGGACGGGAACAGAATAATTCTGAAAGAAACGGGAGTATTCAATGTGTCGTTCAAAGTCGGGATCGTCGCCCTTACATTGCATGAATATGACATTCTGCCCGTCTTTCTTCATCCGGAAATATTGTCTGTCCGATCCGCCGACGCCGATGAGGATTCTCTCATCCTCTTCGTCTGCCCCGAGCATTTCCGGTTCATTCAGATTAATGCTGAAGTCAGGTCCAAGAATGCAGTTTTCGAATGACAACCCCCCCATCCCCCCCTTGACAAGGGGGGGAGCAGAGAGGGAACCTTTCGCAAGGGCGGCAAAATTTTCTAAATAATCTTTGACTGAACCCCTGATATCAGTTTCAGGCAGTACTATGCAATTTCTCAGTGAGATACCTTTGGGGATGGCGTTGTCTTTTTCTATGACGAGATAGCCGTTTATCTCTATACCGCCGCATCCTTCTGCGGAGGGGTGAATAAAGACGGTTTCTCCTTCTCTTCTCAGTGCATCGATGACTGTCCTCGCATAGGAAACCGGGGTGCCGATATCGCTCCAGGAACAGCCGCTCACCTCGAAGGTCCCTATGGTATGTCCGGCGGATATGGCATTGAACCAGGCATCGACAACACTTGAAGGACCTTCCGGCAAAAAGTTGAGAAACTCAGGCTGATAGACAGCAACCCCTGTGAAGGCAAGAATTTTTCCCCCTCCCCATAATCCCCTCCCGCCGGGGGAGGGGGTTATATCTTGACTGATGTTCCTCTTAGGGAATGGAGAAATATTGTCTTTACCTTTCCTCCCCCTTGATGGGTTAGGGTTAGGAAAAATTCCCTTCAAAAAACCTGTTTCATCCACTTCCAATGTATTGAATTCAGGATAGTTGTGTATTGCAAGGGTTGCGAGATTCCCTGAGGAGAGGTGCGATTCGATGAGTTTTGCCAAATCGATATCCGAGACAATGTCTGCATTATGCACGAGAAATGCGCCGCTCCTGAGAAACGTTTCAGCGTTCTTCAGGGCGCCTCCTGTACCGAGAAGAGGGGCCTCGGGGAAAAGGGTAAGAGAATGTGTATACGAAGATTGTTGTATCCAGCGCTCAACGGCTTCTTTTTTATGATGGAGGTTTATCCCGATTTTTTTTATACGCAAAACCGAGATTTTCTCAAGGACGGTTTGAAGAACCGGTTTTCCAACAATAGGAAGAAGCGGCTTGGGTATATGGTCGGTGATCGGGCGAAGCCGTTCACCCCTGCCGGCAGCAAGGATGAATGCATGGATCTGTTTCATAACCCCCTTTTAATTCCCCCCTTGGCAAGGGGGGACACAGAGGGGTTTTTTTTTAGCATTCTTACTCGGGCAGGGAAATATACAAAAAATGTCATGCTCCGACCTGATAGGAATCTTTCTTTATTTGTTGTCTCAACGAGGAATGAACAAGAGAGATTCCAGACAAGCTGGAATGACATTTGATTTAAAATCAGTTTAGAAATCTGAAAAATGGTTTTCGCATAGTATGCAAAGGCATGAGAGTTTTATTTATAAAGCAAATATTTTTTCCTTATTTTCCTGTTGAACTCCCGGCATTCCTCCTCGCCACCACGCTTCCATGCGGTCAAGCTTTTCCTCTTGCTCAATCTCTTTCCGCAGCCTGTCTGTTCCTGCAAGGATGTCTATCGGCAGTTTCCGGGTTTCGTATTCATAGGGCGGCTGCTTCCAGGCAAAGTGCTTCGGATAGAGATCATGGATTGCTTTCAGTATGGCCACTCCTGTTTTAAACGGCAGGAAAATATTTCTCTCGGTTACATGGATTTGGGCCCCGCCGCACAATTTTCCTGCGTGTTTCTGAAATGTCGGCTGAAACCAGAGCGGTCTGAAGGTGACCCCCCGCAATTTATAGTTTTTCAGGTGATTTGCCAGTAATTCGGGTTCGATAAAAGGCGCACCGAACAGTTCGAAGGGCCTTGTAGTGCCTCTTCCCTCGCTGAGGTTCGTGCCTTCAAGAAGACACATGCCCGGATAGACAAGGGCAGTATCGGGGGTGGGCATATTCGGAGAAGGCATAATCCAGGGAAGACCTGTCTCATCGAACCACATCTTCCGTCTCCAGCCCTCCATGGGTATGACATGGAAATCAAGGTCCGGATAGTACTCATTCTTCAGGTAATTCCCTGTCTCTCCGATCGTCATCCCATGCCTGACCGGCAGGGGACGAAGCCCTACAAACGAGGTAAATGCCGTGTTCAGCACCGGACCTTCTGTCCGAAGTCCGCCGATCGGATTCGGCCTGTCGAGCACAACTATTGATTTCCGCATTGCTTCGCATGCCTGCATACAGAGGTCCATCGTCCAGATAAAGGTATAATATCGTGCGCCGACATCTTGCAGGTCGATCACTATTGTATCGATATCCTGCAGCATTTCCGGTCCGGGTTTTCTCGTATGTCCGTAAAGGCTGTGAATGGGAAGCCCGGTCTGTCTGTCGCGGAACCCTTCCCATTCGATCATGTTATCCTGTGTCTCTCCCCGTATTCCATGTTGAGGACCAAAGAGGGCCTTTAAGGTAATTTTTTTTGTTTTCTTGAAGAGGTCGACTGCGTGTATAGTCTTCCTGTTGACAGAAGCAGGGTGTACCAGCAGTCCGACGCGCGCTCCCTTCAGCTGTTTCGGCCAGAGTTTCAGGACTCTTTCGAGTCCGGTATGAACCATTTATGATACCCCTCCTGGAATACTGTGCTCCTTATTATACCCTTAAAATTCCTGATAACAGTTCATTTTATCCCTGTGAATGTCAAATTGACAAACAGGATGATGAGATTTTACAGTATAAAACATAGGGTAAACGATACATCCCATAAATAGAGTCTGTGTATAAACTCAGGGTTTGTCATCCTCCGGCTTGACCGGGGGATCCAGTCCCGAAAGCTTTCGGGATGAAAATACTGGATTCCCGCCTTCGCGAGAATGACGAATTTTTATCGGAATCGTACTTTATCCGCAGACTCTAAATAGTAATTCTGCAGATCGATACACTATGATTTTTTGCTGTGAACGAGTTTAGATTATTGAAGAGGGTACTATGGAAGACACGCATTATGTAGTCCTGAAAAAGGAGAACTTTGATCAATTCATCTCGACTCTTGCCCAAAAGCAGAAACTGGTGGCCCCGGTCCCGAAAGGGTTCAAAAGCTTTGCGTTTGAGCCGGTTGATTCAGCCGGGCAGATAGCACTTAAGTATATCCCGACGGTCCTGCCGCTGAAGAAATATTTTATGCCCCAGCGCGAAACGCTTCTTGAATACAGTGCAGGCAAGGGTGTAAAGGCGGAGGCAGTGGTTGAATATGAACCGCTTACCATCTTCGGGGCCCACACCTGCGACCTCGCGGGAATCCAGTGCCTCAATATGGTATTTTCAGAACGGCCCAAGGACTACAATTACCTGACACGGAAGAACAAGATCATTCTGATCGGCCTGGAGTGCAATGAGTACTGTGATGAATATGCAAGCTGCAACCTTGTGGATGCAAGTTTTCCGGGTGGGGGCTACGACCTCTTTTTTACCGATCTGGGTGACTATTTCGTCGTCCATGTGAATACCAGGGCCGGGGACGAAATCGTTGCCTCGACCCGGTCTTTTGATAAGACTGAACCATCCCAGCTCGACGAACTCAGGAAGCTGCGTGATGCCAAAAGAAAAATATTCGCCAACGAAGTTCCTATAGAGACAAAACATATCCCCGAACTGTTCGACCGGTCTTTCAGGGCGCGTGTCTGGAAAGACCTTGAAGCACGGTGCCTCGCCTGCGGCAACTGCACAAACGTGTGCCCGACCTGCTACTGCTTCGATATAAGGGATGAGCTTGACCTGACCCTCAAAAAGGGCGTCAGGTACCGTGTCTGGGATTCCTGTCAGCTTGAGCCCTTTGCAAAGGTGGCCGGCGGGTTTAATTTCAGGAAAGAACGTTCGGTGCGGCAGCGGCACAGATTTTACCGGAAATTCCGCTACCCCATGGAACGGTTCGCACGGTTCTTCTGCACAGGCTGCGGCAGGTGCACCCGCACCTGTATGGCGGACATCAATCTCAAGGAGACGCTCAATGAACTCCTGAAAGAGAGCGAGGACAGAGTATGGAAAAGATGGTTATAAAAGATTCAGGCTATAAACTGGAGAAGGCGAAAATCCTCAGGACGAAGCAGCTTACGGACAAGGAGAAATTGTTCGAGATAGCCCTCGGGAACGGGCAGCCGCTTGACCATGAACCGGGACAGTTCATCATGCTCTCCCTCCTCGGAATAGGCGAAGTGCCGATATCCGTCGCTTCTTCTCCCTCGGGCCGCGACTCGTTCGATGTCTGTGTCAGGGCTGTCGGAAAGGTGACCAACGCCCTTCATAAGCTCAAAGCAGGAGACGAGATCGGCATCCGGGGACCCTACGGGAAAGGATTCCCCACAAGGGAACTGCAAGGGAATGACCTGCTGATCATTGCGGGGGGCCTTGGCCTGGCGCCGTTGCGGTCCTTGATCCACTATGTCCTGGATAACCGCCGCGATTTCGGCAAGGTGCATATCCTGCTCGGATGCAAACAGCCGAAGGAACTCCTGTTCGGCGATGAACTCGAAGAGTGGAACGAACGTACCGACCTCTACTATGCATGCACCGTGGACCGGGCCGATCCCGACTGGGCTGGAAACGTAGGACTTATTACGACCCTGATCCCCGGCGTCGATATAGAACCTGCGAGGACTTTTGCCGCAGTGGTAGGTCCGCCGGTAATGTATAATTTTGTCATCAAAGAGCTTTTATCAAAGGGGATTCCGGAACGACAGATCCTCCTTTCGTTCGAAAGAAACATGAAGTGCGGGAACGGGAAATGCGGCCGCTGCCAGATACAGAACCTCTACTGCTGTCAGGACGGACCCGTCTTCCACTATGAAAAAATAAAAAACTTGAGTGAGGCAATGTAACATGAAGAAACCGAAGGTTGCTTTTTTCGATTTTGCCTGCTGCGAGGGATGCCAGCTTCAGGTTGCCAATATGGGGGAAACTGTTCTGGACGTCCTGGGCCTGATAGAGGTCGTCGAGTGGCGTGAGGTGATGTCTGAGAAATGGGGGAAAAAAGTGGATGTAGCCATTGTCGAGGGCAGCATTACCGATCTCCACGCAGTGGAGAGGATTAAAAAGATCCGGAAGAGGGCCGGGGCAGTGATCGCCTATGGTTCCTGTGCAACGATCGGCGGGGTGAACGGGATGAAGAATAATTTTCCTCTCGAAGATATCAAACACTATGTGTACGGAGACAGTCACCGGTTCTTCCCGACTGAACAGACGAAGGCCGTGCACCAGGTTGTTCCGGTCGATTATTTTGTCCACGGATGTCCGGTATATATACCTGAGTTTGTCGCAGTGCTGAAAGCGGCGCTCCAGGGCATACCGTATTATCCGCCGGATTATCCCGTCTGTGTCGAATGCAAGCTGAACGAAAACGTCTGCATGTACGACCGTGGGGTGAGCTGTCTAGGCCCTGTAACGCGGGCCGGATGCAACTCCTGGTGCATCAACAACGGCAACATCTGCTACGGCTGCCGGGGCATGGTGAGCAACCCGAATGAGAAGGGCGCGAAGGACGTGATCGCGAAATATAAAATACCCATGGAATTGGTCCTGAACAAGATGAATATGTATAACAAATGCAGGGAGCTTGACTGATATGAGCAAGAGGAATGTAAAGATAAACGTCGAATATCTCACGAGGGTTGAAGGACACGGGAATATTGTCATCAATGTAAAAAACGGAAAACTGGAGACCTGCCGCCTCGATATTGTTGAATCGCCGCGCTTCTTTGAGGGGATGCTCCGGGGCCGCTCCGTATTCGAAGCACAGCATATCACGAGCAGGATCTGCGGCATCTGCGCCTGCGGACATACCCTGGCCTCGATACAGGCGGCAGAGGCTGCCCTTGGAATAACGCCCACTGAACAGACGCTTAAACTGAGGAAGCTCCTGCTGCATTATGAAACCCTTGACAGTCACATCCTTCATATCTATCTTCTCGTTGCGCCCGACCTTCTGGGCGTGAAGAGTTTTGTGCCGCTTATCAATACGCACAACGATGTGGTGCGGCGCGCCCTGCGGATGAAAAAGACCTGCAACGACGTCTGTGACGTGCTCGTTGGCCGCCATGTGCATCCGATCTCCGCAATCGTGGGAGGCTTCACCAAACTCCCCAGGCCGAAAGACCTTGAGGCCATGCATTCAATGCTTACAGGCATGAGGCCCGACATGGATGCAACCGTTGAACTCGCATTGAAACTCAAGTTCCCTGATTTCGAGAGGGACACGGAATACGTTGCCCTTGTGAGCGATGACAACGAATATCCGATGCTCATGGGAGACCTCGGTTCGACCGACGGGGTCAGGATGGGCAAGAAGGATTACCGGAAAATGACGAACGAATTTGTCGTTCCCCACTCCTCTGCGAAGCATGCGAAACTGAGCAGGGATTCCTACGCTGTCGGAGCGCTGGCGCGGTTCAACCTGAACTCGGAAAAGCTCCTCCCGAAGGCAAAGGAAGTCGCTGCTGCGGTCGGATTGAAACCGAAATGCATCAACCCGTTCCTGAATACAGCTGCACAGCTTGTGGAGTGCGTGCATTGTCTGGAAGATGCGATTGCGATAGTTGAAAATCTTATGAGTACTCCGCTGAATTATGACGAGGAGATCGTGGTCGGACTGAATGAGAAGGGTAAGATACCGGTAAGGGCAGGGAACGGGGTCGGGGCAGTTGAGGTGCCGAGGGGCATTCTATTCCATAATTATGTAACCGATCAAAACGGGATTCTTACCGGTGCGAACTGTATTATCCCGACGAACCAGAACACCGGGAATATCGAGTACGATCTGATGAAGCTTATTCCGGAAATACTCGACAGGACGGACGAAGAAGTTACCCTTGCCGCAGAAATGCTTGTGAGGTCATATGACCCGTGCATTTCCTGCTCCGCGCATCTTATCGATATACGGTTCAGGGACAGATAGGTTTACAGGAGTATTTAAATAGAGTCTGTGTATAAACTCAGGGTTTGTCATCCTCCGGCTTGACCGGGGGATCCAGTCCCGAAAGCTTTCGGGATGAAAATACTGGATTCCCGCCTTCGCGAGAATGACGAATTTTTATCGGAATCGCACTTTATAAACAGACTCTATATATAACACATAAGCCCATGATGCCCTTTTGTAAGAAAGGCATCATGGGTTTTTGATTGTAACAATTTATTATTAACCTAGCAACTAAACAGAGCAATAATATGGTAAAATACATGCATGGAAAAGATCGATGCACGGACACTAAGTCAGGATGCGCAGTATCAGATTCGGAGGCAGGTAGTGAAACTGCGTCAGCGGGGTATGCGATACACGGAGATAGCCGAGGTGGTAGGGGTTGCTCCAACCCATGCTTGCAGAGTGTATAAGCGATATGAACGCGAGGGGATGCAGGGATTATCAAAGGGAAGGCGAGGTCGGCGGACTGGGCAGCAGAGGACGCTTGGCAAGGAGCAAGAAGCGGCGGTCCAAAAGACAATACAGGACAAGACTCCAGATCAGCTGAAGATGCCGTTTGCGCTGTGGACCCGTCAGGCTGTGCAGGAGTTGATTAAGCATCAACATGGCATAGAAATGCCAATCCGAACGGTTGGGGAATATCTAATGCGATGGGGATTTACGCCGCAGAAGCCGATTCGCAAGGCATATGAGCAGAGGCCGGAGCAAGTGCAGAAATGGCTTCAGGCAGAGTATCCCGAGATAGCCAAGCGCGCAAAGGTGGAAGGAGCTGATATCAACTGGTGCGATGAGACGGGACTACGCAATGATGAAAATCGGTCTAAGGGGTATTCGCCCAAAGGGAAAACGCCGACCATCCGGCTCAATGCCAATCGGACGAGCATGAGTATGGTTTCAGCCATCAGCAATCAGGGCAAAGTGCGGTTCATGATATATAAAGAGGCCATGAATGCAGATCTAATGATCAAGTTTATGAAGAGACTGATCAAAGACACCGGGCGAAAAGTGTTTCTGATAGTGGATAACCTAAAGACTCATCACAGCAAGGTTGTCAAAAAATGGCTTCAGGAGCACACAGAACAGATTGAGGTTTTCTATTTGCCATCGTACTCGCCAGAATTGAACCCTGACGAATACCTGAACTGTGACATTAAAAATTGCCGATGCGGTCTCTGCCGCATGCCGATGTAAGAAGGGCTGTTGAAACGAAAAAATGGCTCTGCTATAGCGTCTCGACGGAATAGTCTATCGGGATGTTTAGATATTGACGTCAAGAATCTATCCGTTATCACAATAAACTGACGGTTACTAATCACAGTACATGATCTGATCTGTGTCGATAAGTATCGGACACATAAACACCTGTGAAGGTGAAATTCTGTAGATAAGAGCATATTAGACGCTTTCAATTGAACTTAATACAATGCATGTGCCTGGTTATTAGGTACGCAGGTAGAGGATCAGGGTGAACGTATTCATCGCGGCTTTGTTCCGGAGCTGTCATTATTTCAGCTATAAAATTGTCTGACATCATACCGAAAATATTCATGGAGCGTCACAGTACCGAGACACTGCATAGTATTGGCAAAATATTGACTAAATGTGAAGTAAACATTAGGATCACTACACTAGAGAGCTTTGTCAGTACAGCTGAGGCTGGCATCATGTTCTCTTTCATAGCGGTAATAGTTGTGTGTAACACGAGTGTTGTATTTGCGAGAAAGGGTAAGAAGTCCAATTACTGGTTGAAATATGAAATTAGGCTTTACAAGAAACAAGGAGAGGGAAAGACCCCTCTCCTTATAACTCTGCTTGAGTCTGTTATGTTACTCCCTCACTGATACAAAACTCTATAAGAGACTGCTAAGCCTCTGTGCCATTAAGGTTTTGGCCTCAGTCCAGCTTAACCCCAGAAAATCCCGGTGGGATCCTTATCAATCTCATTTAATATTACATCAATATCTTTTGAGGGCTCCAAACTTAAATATTTGTGCCACTTGCTATTTCTGTCAGCGCAATATAACGACCATTTACCAGTCTTTTCGTCATATCGTATTTGTGCAATTGAAAGAGAGGTCCATTCTTTCATATCTTCTCGCCATGGTGCTCTCTCTTCATGGATAGTGAGACTATTCCCTCTAAATTTATGTGTCAATTTCAATTTGTTCCGGACATGAGGAGGAACACGATTATCACAAAACATTTTTATCTTCTGATCTGCGAGCTTTTTTGTGAAAATTGGCAAAGGCATTTTTACCCCCTATAAATTCCAGTTATACTTAGCACAATTATATCAAGTATCAAAGGTGACTGATACGGGAAGGAACAACCCGATGTAATAATCTCGGTGAACGTTGGTTGGTTTGTATGGAGCCTTATCCGTCCATTCACATTCTTTTCCCAATTTCCTCTTGACATGATAATGGGCATATGCTCATAATAGAACTACCGATTATGCCAAGGCCGAAATGCGAGAGAAAAGTATGCGGGAAGCCCGGGAGCGATTATTTTAAGCCAAGGGGCATACCATTGTTCAACCTTGAAGAGGTCGTCCTGACCCCGGACGAGATGGAAGCCATCCGGCTTGCCGACCTCGAAGGGATGTACCAGGAACACGCGGCAGAAAATATGGGCATCTCCCGCCAGACTTTTGGAAGGATCATCGAGTCTGCACACAAGAAAGTGGCCGAAGCGCTGATTAAGGGCAAAGCCCTGAGAATAGAGGGAGGGAACATTCAGACAACGGACACGAGGACATTCGCCTGTCTTGCCTGCAGGTATACATGGAAGACTGCATGTGGCACCGGGAGTCCGTCAGGATGTCCGTCCTGTAAGAGCCGCAGCATTGAGAGATCAGACGATGAGCAAGACAATGGGAAAACGGAGAAGCGTGGTCGCAGGAAGGCTTGTCTCACGCGAAAAAACACTTAACTATTTCAGAACGGAGGTCGATAAGGTATGGAAAAGAAGAAGATAGCTATCATCGCCTGCAGGAACATTAAAGGGATCAGCTGTGTCGGGGGCTGTCTGAAATGTTTCAAGGGAATTGCGGAGAAGGCGGGAGAGTACGAGCGCTGGAAGGATTACGAGATAGAGGTCATCGGTATGGACGACTGCGGGGGCTGCCCCGGAGTAATCATGCCGAAGATCGCCCTTATGGCGGATATGGGGAAATTGTACGACAGGGATTTCGACGCGGTCCATCTGGGCACCTGTGTAATGAAAGCCACTCAGACAGCGAACTGCCCGATAGATATTGAAGCCCTGAAGACAAAGGTCCTGAAAGTATTCAACAAAGAAGTAATTTTCGGAACACATCCGTATTAGCAAGGCTATTCATGGATTTTTAAATGAATATGGTGGAAAGAGTATTTTCGCTCATTCTCGGTCCGCTTCAGCGGACCTCCGAGGGAAATTCTGTCTCGATATTTCTCATCAGAATTTAAATCCGCGATAATACTCTATCCACCATGAGTGATATTAACCATAGAGATTCGGAAGTTTAATGAAAAGGAGGAATGAAAAATGAAGATCTGTTTTCCGGTAGCAGCCCCGAAAGGGTTAGAGAGCGAAGTATACGGACATTTCGGTTCCGCGCCCGCGTTTATTGTGGTCGAGACCGATACGAATGCGGTGAGGTCAATCCAGAATAAGGACGAACATCATGAGCACGGCGCCTGCAATCCTGTGAAAGCGCTGAACAATGAGAAGGTCGATGCAATTGTCGTCGGCGGGATAGGGATGGGCGCCCTTATGAAGTTACAGCAGTCCGGAATAAAGGTGTTCCAGGCCAAGGCACAGACGGTGGGTGAAAACGTAACCCTGCTCAAGGACCAGAAGCTGCCTGAGTTTAACCCACAGTTCACCTGTGCCGGGCATGGACATGGCGGTGGATGCGGCCACTGAGAGAGCATGTCAGAAAAAATACTTTGAGGAAGGGATATGTCTCAATTTCCAAAGCAAAATAAACTCCCTCTGAGAAAGAACATAAGTTTCTCCGATTATAATGTTCTCGTGCAATTGAGAACCGAGGCTTCCGCTTCGTCTTCAGCCTCATCGAGATTACCCGTGATTTTGCTTCAGAAATTGAGCCATATCTCCTCCGTTTCGCAGTACATAAAAATTATGGTATTCTTTAGCCGGGAATTGCGTGCAGGATTGTTCCCGTGCAGTGTATTCATTGCTCCAGGAAAGGGACAGACGCAGGATGCTGACTGACGATTGGGACTGGGATATCCGGGACCGTGTGATAACCGATATCGACGAATGGAAGAGAAGATATCCTATCGTCCAGGAATGCAGTGTGAGCGATGATGGTGAACGGATAGCCGCCATTGTTGAAACCGCGCCCCAGAAAGCAACTGTATGTATCAACGGCAATCCCTGGCAAGCGGAGTATGAAAAAATCTGGTCGTTGAAGTTCAGCCCGGACAGCCGTGCGGTGTGTTCAGTATTGCGGAACTACGAGTGGACCCTTGCGGTGGATAATGTCCTGTGGGAAGAGCCCTATGATTTTATATGGAACATCACGATCAGTCCTGACGGCAAAAACATGGCGGCAACTGTGAAGAAAGAGAACGCGCACACTGTTGCGCAGAACGGAAGGATATGGGGGATTTCATTCCCTGAAGCGAGGGACCTTGCGATGAGCCCTGACGGGAAGCGGGTGGCAACACGCGTGAAAACCAGGCGGCTTGCATCGCTCGACATTTTTGGCTTTGCGGAGAATATCCTTACCGTTGCAGCTGACGAGAAAGCGTGGGACAGGAATTTTTTGAGCATATGGGGCATTGCCTTCAGCTCCGACAGCAGCAGGGTTGCAGCCGGGGTAAGACTGGACAAGACAGTGTTCACCATCGCGGTTGACGGGAAACCCTGGGATGCGACTTTCGGCGGAATCTGGGAGCCGGTGTTTCATCCGCGCACACATGATGTTGCAGCGCCGGTAAAGACGCCGCGCGGGTGGACGCTTGCGATGAATGGAAAGACTGTTTGGGACCGCTGTTTTACCCAGGTCTGGCATCAGAGATACAGCACCGATGGAGAGAAAATTGCTGCCGTGGTTGCCCCCGAGTTCGGCAAGTGGACTGTAGCAGTCGATGGTTCACCATGGACAAGAACATTCAGTGACGCGGTCCTGCATCCGGCATTCAGTCCTGACCATAAGAGGGTCGCTGCCCTTGTGAAGGAGAAGAACAGATGGACTGTTGCTGTTGACGGTGCTCCCTGGCCGGTGGATTTTGACATGATATGGGAACCGGTGTTCAGTCCTGACGGCAATCATATCGCGGTGAAAGCAGAGAGAAACGGCGCATATAGTATAGTGATGGATGGAAAGCCCGGGAAGAATACGTATGAAGCCCTCTGGAATCCCATATTCAGCCCTGACGGAGAAAAACTGCTGATACGGTGCATAGAGGACGGGAAATACTGCCGGAAGGTGGCAAAGGTAAATGATATTACATGAATCAATGTGAGACATGAATACTCTCTATGAATTTCTGACAAGCCCGGCGGCATATCAATTTATTCGCGGACCTCTTGTCTGGCTGTCATTTGTGATATTCATCGGCGGAAATCTCTATAAATTCCTGTCAATGCTTTCTCTCGCCAAAAAGGACAAGGTCGTCTTTCCCTACATCAACCTGAAGTACAGCCTCAGGTCGATTCTCCATTGGGTCATACCTTTTGCAAGCACGAACTGGCGGAAACGTCCGGGGATGACGGTCATCACTTTCCTCTTCCATACCTGCCTTCTTGTTACCCCGGTCTTTCTTATCGCTCATAACGCACTGATCAAGGAATCCTGGAACTTCAGGTTATGGACTATTCCTGAGACGATAGCAGATGTCATGACGGTGGTTGTTATCCTCTGCGCTCTTATCTTTCTCATACGCAGGCTCGTTGTTCCGGAGGTGATATTTGTCACCTTCGGGTCCGATTACCTAATTCTCGCGCTCGCGGTGCTGCCGTTCCTTACAGGATTTTTTGCGTACCATCAGATTATGCTTGAGTATGAATTGATGCTCACACTCCACATACTTGCCGGAGAACTCATGTTGATTGCAATACCCTTTACAAGACTGAACCACATGATGTATTTCTGGTTCACAAGGGCCTATACCGGATCGGAATTCGGCGCAGTCCGCCATACGAGGGATTATTAAATGTTCTGGAAAAATATCCGGAGGTGATCTATTGATCAAGGTTGAACGAAGGCCGGTCTCAGACCCCGGCATAGACGAGACAGCGAAGAAGCTGACGCCGGAACAGATAGAGGGTGTCATAAGGCATGTCCTTGAAAAGGAGTCTGCCGGAAGGCTGAAGACATTTGTCGAGACCTGTATTCATTGCGGGCTCTGTTCAGAGGCCTGTCATTATTACCTTGCCTATAAACGTGATCCGAGTTATTCCCCTGTCGCAAAAGTCCGCCAGACGCTCTGGGACATGATCCGCAGGAAATATAAGGTTGATGCAGAGTCCATAAAAATGTATGCGCGGATATCCTATGCGGAATGCAATATCTGCAAGCGGTGCAGCATGTACTGTCCTTTCGGTATCGACATGGCATATCTGATGACGGTGGTGCGCAGGATCTGCGGTCTTCTCGGAGTAGTTCCCCAGTATCTCCAGGACCAGGGCAACAGTCATATGTATACCTATTCTCAGTCCTGGGTTCCGCAGGACGACTGGGTGGACACTGCCCTCTGGCTTGAAGATGAACTGCAGGATGGACATACGGAACGGCCGGATCCCGTTTGACAAGGAAGGCGCAGAGGTCATGTATTCACCGCACAGTCTGGAGGCGAAATTCAAGACAAACCTTCTCACGAACATCGCGAAGATCATGAATGTCGCAGGGGTTGACTGGACCATGCCTTCTTTTGACGGCTGGGACAGCACCAACCAGGCAATGCATGTCGGTGACTATGAGACCATGGGCATGGTCGAGCGGATGCATTTTGAAGCCGCGATGCGGTTGAAGGTAAAGAAGATCATGACGAGTGAGTGAGGGCATTCATTCAGAGCCGCCGTGTATGACGGCTCCCGGTGGTTAGGGTGGAAAGAACCGCCCATAACCTATCTCCAGCCGACACAGTTCTTTTATGAATTGATCAGGGACGGAAAACTGAAGATAGCCAGAAAGATAGAGGGTCCCGTTACCGTGCAGGACCCCTGCAGTATTGTAAGGAACAGAGGAATGGGGGAGATGATCAGGTACATCGTCAGGGCGACCTGTGAGGAATTCAGAGAGGTGACACCGAAGCTTGAACACAATTACTGCTGCACCGCCGGTTCCGGGGTAATCAATTATGGCCCTCCGTGGAAGTTCATCAGGATGGAAGGCGGCAAGGTGAAGATGAGGCAGCTCCAGGCCACAGGCGCAAAGATTGTGATCGCCCCCTGCCACAGCTGTCATAAAACGATTGAGGAGTTGATCCATTATTATCACGCAGACATGCATGTCATGTTCATCAGTGAATTGCTGGTTCAGACCATGGAGATCCCGGAAGCATTGAGAGTGCACGAGAAAAAGCAGGAGAAACAGAAAGAGGAATGAAGAAGGGTATCGGCATAGCGATTCTTGTGGCAGCACTGTTTCTTGCCATAATGATGCATTTGTCCAGAGATTTGTATTCCGGGGAAGAACTGAAGACGAAAGAAGGCATAACCGACAACAAACTCGTCATTGCCCATACCGAGATATTTGGCAGGCTGGAACGAGCGCCGGTAGTGTTCGATCATAAAATTCATACAGAAAAATACAAAAAAGAGGGGTGCAAGGTCTGCCATCCTCAGAACGAAGAAGGCGATTTTCTTTTTGATTTTCCGTTCAAAAAAACAACAAATCAGAAAGAACCTGTCATGGATGCATATCATACACAGTGCATCGGCTGCCATACACAACTGATCGGGAAGAAAGTGAAAGCGGGACCTGTGCAATGCGGAAGCTGCCATAAAAAAGAATTCGCATCGGGTCTGATGCGGTATCCGCACAGTGAATTCGATTTTATAACCCATGAGAAACATGTCAAAAAACTCGATAAGGATTGCAGTCACTGCCATCATATCTATGACGTGGAAGAAGAGGTTGAGGAACTCCGTCTTGTCTATGAGAAAGGCACAGAGGAATCCTGTTATTCCTGCCACGATCTTGCAAAGAAAAGAGGGCCTGAATTAGCACGCATCACCGGAGTTGCCAGAGAAAAGGGCCTGTCGATGAGGAAAATCAGCCATGCGCAGTGTGTAAACTGTCATCTGGACTTTGCAGGCAAAGGTGAGCAGGCAGGACCGGTTGTATGTTCAGAATGCCATACCGGAAAATACAGGACGGCAGCCGAACTTGCAAAGGCGCCGAGACCCGACCGGGATCAGCCGGAAAGGCCTTTTCTCTTTCTTGATGATGCGCAGATGAAGGGTGTGCCTTTTGATCATACCGCGCATGAAAAAAATGCGAAGACCTGCAGATCCTGCCATCATGAAACACTCAAGGCATGCAGGAAGTGCCATGGATTGACAGGGAGTCCGGAGGGCAGGGGCATAAACATCGCGGGAGCCTATCATGATGTTTTTTCGCAATCCGGATGCTCAGGGTGTCATGCAATTAAAAAATCTGAAAAGGACTGCGCAGGATGTCATCACCATCTGCTTGGTATGGACGTGCAGGCGAAAGGTCCGAAAAAGGAGTTTTGCGCTGTCTGCCACAGCGGCAGGAAGGAGAGGAAGTCATCGGTCCGCCAGATTTCGTTTGCGGAACTCTCAACCCGGAAAGTCCCTGAAAAAGTGACGATCAAAGTCCTCGAAAAGGAATTCGAGCCTGCGATATTCCCCCACCGGGATATTGTAAAAAAATTAATCGGGATATCGAACAAATCTGAAATGGCGGCCTATTTCCACAGGGACATCGGAACAATCTGCAAGGGCTGTCACCATGAGAGCGATCCACGGGCAGAAGTGAAAGCAGACAATCCGCCCCACTGCAGACGATGCCATGCCCTCACCTTCGATTCGCAGAATTTGAACAAACCCCGGCTTCTTGCAGCGTATCACCGCCAGTGCATCGGATGCCATGACATGATGGGGATTACGAAAACAAAGGAATGCAGGGACTGTCATAAAGAAAAGAAGGGGAACACCGTGCGGTACTTTCAGGAGGACCGGTCATGATGGGAAGACCGGAAACCGGACGATATGCTATGGCAATTATAACAGCCTCATAATGATAAACATGAAAATTACCCCCTCACCCTTACCCTCTCGCGCCAGGGGAGAGGGGATTATAGTTGGTTCCTCCCCCTTGAGGGGGGAGGGTTGGGAGAGGGTGAAATATAAATACTATTTTGAGACCGTTAATACGTATGTTCGGGAAAGGACAGAACATGTATATCCTTGAACAGCTTTTCACGGCGAAAGGGTATGAGTACATCGTGGCTGTGCTTGCCATATTCGTATTCATTGCGTTCTATAAGTTTCTGAACAGAGGGGATGCAGACGAAGAGGAATAGGAAAGGGAACATACTGGGAATGGACAGAAGAGAATTTCTTAAGAAAGCCGCTGCGATAACCGGCGGCTGTCTCGCAGGCAGCAGCCGAACGCGTCGGCAGCAGAATCACTCCGGCTGAACCCCGACAGGTATGGCGTGCTTGTCGATACGACCCGCTGCATCGGCTGCCGGAGGTGCGAGTGGGCATGCAATGAATGGAACAAAAACCCGAATGAGCCGCTTAAATCTTTTGAAGATAAATCCGTCTTTGAACAGGTGAGAAGAACCCATGCCGCAACTTTCACCGTGGTGAACCGGTTCCAGGATAAAAAGGGCGCCAAACCTGTCTATGTCAAGAAGCAGTGCATGCATTGTGAGGACCCTGGATGTCTCTCGGCATGTTTTGTCGATGCCTTTCAAAAAGACATCGGGCGGTGCAGTTGTCTATGACCCCAGTGTCTGTGTCGGCTGCCGGTACTGCATGGTAGCCTGCCCCTTCGATATCCCTGCATACGAATATGATGACCCTATTACGCCGAGGGTTACAAAATGCACGTTCTGTTTTGACAGGATACAGCAGGGAAGGCACGTGTGCCTGCCTGTGTGGAGATATGCCCGACAGAGACTCTCCGCTTCGGCAGGAGAAGTGATCTTATACAGCTTGCTCACGAGAGGATCTCGAATAACCCCAATAAATACGTGAACCATGTCTACGGAGAACACGAGGTCGGCGGTACGAGCTGGCTCTATCTCTCATCAGTGCCTTTTGATGAGATCGGCTTCAGGACGGATATCGGGACGAAACCAATCCCTACTACGAGCAAGGGGTTTCTCTTCTCGGTAAAAACATTCGAAATTATTGCTGCCTGGCCTCTTGTCTTTGCGGCATTTTATGCCATATCGAAGGCACGGAAAAAACAGGAGAAAGAAAAACCGGCCGCGTCTGAGAAGAAGGGAGGGGAAGATGGAAAGAAGCAGTAGAACCCCTTCGTCATCCTGGGTCCGGGACAAGATATTTCTCGGCATGAACTTTGGCGATTACCTGAAGAGCAATCTCACCCTGTCGAATGCGATCTTTGCCCTTATCCTGATCGTGGCGATCCCGGTAATGATATACAGGCTGGTCTATGGACTCGGACCGTCGACGAACCTGACGGATACGAATCCCTGGGGAATCTGGATCGGCGTTGACGTGCTCTGCGGAATAGCCCTCGCTGCCGGCGGACTCGTCATGGGAACCATGTATTATCTCTTCGGCATGAAAGAATACCATCATTTTGTGAGGCCGGCGATCCTCACCAGCCTCCTCGGATACCTGTTTGCCGTCTTCGCACTGCTCTTTGACCTCGGGCGTTATTACCGGCTTCCCTATCCCATGGTCGTGTCGTACGGATTTACCTCGATTATGTTTCTCATCGCATGGCATTTTGCCTTGTACATCATGGTCCTCCTCGTGGAATGGAGCCCTGCGTTTTTCGAGTGGGTGAACCTGAAGAAGTTCCGTGGGTTTTTTCAGACACTGGCCGTCTGGGCGACGGTATTCGGGGTCATTATCGCCGGCGGCCACCAGTCCGCACTCGGAGCGTTGTTCCTCGTTGCCCCGCACAAACTCCATCCGCTCTGGTATTCGGAACTCCTGCCTCTCTATTTTCTTCTCTCGGCGATTATCGCAGGACTTGCAATGGTTATATTTGAAAGCACGCTTACCCACAGGGTTTTCAAAAGACAGGTGGGACAGTTCGACCATGCGAAATTTGACAGGCTTACCATGAGTCTCGGCAAAGGTGCATCTGCAGCGCTCTTTACCTACTTTATGCTGAAAGTGTTCGGGATAGCTCATTCAGATACCTGGGAATACCTGAATACTCCGTACGGGTACTGGTTTCTGGTAGAAATCCTCGGGTTTGTGCTCCTGCCTTCTTTTCTTTTTGCCTGTGGAGTACGGTATCAGAATGTGACACTCACCCGCTGGACAGCCTTCGTCACGGTCATCGGAATTGTGCTCAACCGGATAAATACCTCGATTATCGCCTACAACTGGAACGCTTCCGAACGATACTATCCGCTCTGGACAGAGGTTGTGATAACGATTGGGGTTATAACTATGGGGGTCATCGCATTCAGATGGATCGTGAACAGGATGGCCATCCTCTATGATCATCCGGAGTATGATTCCCGGCATTGAGGAATGCCCGCCGTATTCAGTCGGAAATTCATGAACGATACGGGCTAACCTCTTTTTATGGCATAAGAGTCCAGAAATTCGGCATCTTCCTCATCCGCCACTGACCAGTAAAAATCACAGAATGAACAGGTGCGGTATTTCTGTTCATATGTTTTCTGTACTGAACCATAACAATGTGTTTGCAGCACAGCCCAGCAGACCCGCCCGGCGTTCCTGCCGCCATGGACCCCGTCAAGCGATCGTTCTATTGAGGCAGGACACGGACATGTGCCCGATAAAGGAGAACAGTGCCTGCGCATCTGGAGCCCGCAGCCCATAAACTGCCAGCAGTTCAGTTTCGTCATATCGCCGGAGACAGAAGAATCAAGAACAAGAGACCACCTGCGGATTTCTTTTATCTGAGGGATGATTTGGTCCCCGAACTCCCTGATCATTTTCTGAGACCAGGCAACATAATCCGATATGCCGATATTCGAGTAATAGATGCCTTTTGTCACTATGTCTTTAAGCCATTCCATGGCAGGTTCTCCCGTTCCCCTCTGTTGCAGCGTTAAGCATTCCCCATACCTGTTTCACCTTCCCATCCCATACAGAGATCCCGGAAATCCACCATGTCCATTTCCTGCTCACACCATAAACACCGTAAGTCATGACCGACCAGAAACAGTTCCAGCAGCATTGGTCAGATGCGTGGGTGTGCTTTTCGATGGCGACGTTTTCGTTAAACTGTATATTTCCTATGAACCGCATTCAGATCATGGATAACCATACATGCCTCCTTTCTTTTTGAACTTGATATCCCCTGCCGGGTTATTTTGCAGAATCCCGCAGGGGATATCATTATAAAAAGCCGGACATGCCTCTCTCGTCTCCTTCGGCAGCCCGGCTGTGCTTGTATACACTCAGCACCCTTTGCTTTCCGCCCCTTTCTCACGAAAGGTTTGGTATTATCGGGATTCTATTTCCTACTATACAGAATTCACGGTATTTGTCATTGATATTGCTCAATTCCGGGATTAACAAAAGTCAAGGCGTCCCTGCAGAGCATAGAGAAAAAACTGCTGGAATGGCCGGTTGCGGGAAATGACTGACACTGCGCACGATTACTCCGAAGGAGCAGGGAATACCGGGGCGGGTATCCAGTGGGGTTATTGAAAAGAGTCCAGATTCAGGAGAATGGACCCGTCTTTTCTCCTCTGAATTTCATGCCGCGTCTCCAGTTCCTTCAGGAGACGGCTGAGATGCTCGGGCGTAACGGCAAGAATCTGGGCCAGTTCCTTATATTTCAATGGCAGAGTGATTTTTGCCTGTCTGTCAGCCACCTTTTTTGAAGGCATATCGGGGAGGAACCTGAACAGCATATGCTTCAGGCGTTCTTTTGCGGGAACACACCCGAGTGTCACCAGTGTTCTTGCATGATTGAATATTTCCTGGCTGAGCAGTTTCATTAAATGAACGGAGAAATCTGTATTTGAATGTACAAGATGCAGGAATTTTTCTGCAGATATGCATCTCAACGCGCATTGGGTCAATGTAGCTATGGTGAAAGAATAAGGTTTCCCCAGGAGCACTGACGGAGCGCCGATAAGCCAGTTCTGATGTCTCAGTCCGGCAATCACTTCATGCCCCTCCTGGTCTGCCCACGTTAATTTGACCTCTCCTGATTTCAGAAAATAGACAGCATGGGAAGGCGTATCCTGCCTGATTATTTCGGTGTATGCAGGATATATCTGGACAGGCCCCCATCCGTAGGTGCTGCAGATCGGCTCTTCCAGAAAAGAGAGCAGGAAGGAATCCAGCCATGTGCTGTTGTCATTCTCATAGGGTAAGCCGGAACAGGTGTTCTTCATGTCGGATCGTGTCCTCCATGATTCATTATAAGTAAAAATAAAAAAGATTGTCAATCTCAGGAATATTCTTGTTTTTTTGTTAAAAATGCTCAGAAGAGCAATAGTTAGCATATGCTATAATATATTCTAATGATAAAAATAACAGTCAAAGAAAGGATAACCAGATGCCAAAAGGTGTTGCATTAACGATAGGCCTAAATTCGGTTGATCCAAAACACTATCAGGGATGGACGGGTAATCTCAATGCCTGCGAGGCTGATGCTATGGACATGGCTGACATCGCGAAGTCTAAGAAATTCAGGGTTAAGACTCTTCTCACCAGAGTGGCAACGAGAAAGGCGGTTATCGGCGAACTGTCAAAGGCAGCCAAGGCGCTGAAACCAGGTGATATTTTTATGCTGAGTTATTCGGGTCACGGCGGTCAGTTGCCGGATATCAACGGCGACGAGCCTGATGCAATGGATGAAACCTGGTGTTTGTACGACGGTGAACTTGTAGATGACGAACTCTATGCAGTGCTCGGAGAATTCAGAAAAGGTGTGCGCGTTTTGGTATTCTCAGACAGCTGCCACAGCGGTACTGTAGTCAAGATGGCCTATTATCAGGGCACCATGCAGGCCCGGAATTCAAGCATAAGTTCCCAACAAATGCGTTACCGTTTCATGCCTCCGGATGTTGCCTTGCGGACCTACCGGAATAATAAGACCTTTTATGATGCAATACTGAAAGACCCAAAGCTGAGAGGAACGGATGAGAAAGTAAAAGCATCTATACTGCTGATATCAGGCTGTCAGGACAACCAGTATTCTGCAGACGGCGATTTCAACGGCCTCTTCACCGCAAACCTTCTTCACGTATGGAACAACGGGAGATTCACAAGAGGATACAGGGCGTTTTATAAAGCGATTGTAAAACGCATGCCGCCGGACCAGACGCCCAACTATTTTACGGCAGGGTTGAGAAACACGAAGTTTGAGGCACAGATACCGTTTACGGTGTAATCAAAGAAACCTTTGCCATAGGAGCAAATACATGCCTTATAACTGGGAAGGTGATCTCATACTTCAGAATACCATGATAGAGAAGAAAAGGTATGTAATTGGTACCAGCAATACACAGGTAAAGGCAGACATAAGAGAATGGATATCTTTTGAAGATAATATTGTTTTAAAAGAGGTAATAAACAAACTTGCGGAAAGAAATAAATTGCCCAGAACTAAACACCCAGGAGATTTTGACAGGAGGGCAAGAGTTCTCTGGGATTTTGTAGCCAGGAATATCAAATATGTCCGCGATAGTGAACAGCAGCGAAAGGAAGACTTCTGGCTCTTCCCTCCTGAAATTTGTACCTTGAAGCAGGGAGACTGTGAAGACAGCAGCTTCCTGCTTGGAAGCCTGTTCCTGGCAAGCGGTATAAGCCCCTTCTGTGTGAGAGTAGTGTTGGGAGAGGTATATGATGAAAATGGAAAATCCATCGGTGGTCATTGCTGGCCGGTCTATAAAAACGAGATGGGGAAATGGTGTATTCTTGAGAGCACATTAGACAGAATTCCCTCATATTTTCCCGTAGCAGACAACCTTTCAGAAAAGAAGCAGTATTTTCAATATATCCCTTATTACTGTTTCAATAACCGTCACCTTTGGTTGATTTTCCCTGAAAACGACCGGGATGAAAAGATGCCACAGAATCTAAACAGATATCTCAGACTTCGTCGCAAGAAGGTAAATATGAACACGGTCCGTTTTCCTTAGGGTTAGCAACTCTCTTGCATATCTCTAGGGAACCGTATCGACCGAGGCGAACTGAGGTTCGTGGAGCGGGATCAGGATATCCGCCATTTCTCTGACTTTCATCATAATATTGTATGCTTCCTTCGGGTTTATTGAGGTTCCGGGCGGTATGACGTCCATCTCCATAGCCTTAATTCTTGGCGGCGGATTAAAATTTTCCATGATCACGCAAAAACCGGTAATCGCTGCGGTGCCCTTTTCAGTATCGATCAATACTGTCATGCCTCCTTCAGTATGGGCAGGGGTATGTATTACCCTGATACCGGGAAGGATGCCGGCATCTCCGGACAATTTCCGGATCTGACCGTTCTTCTCAACGTCGGCGATATAATCTTCCATATAGCGGAAGTCCAGAGGATGAGAGTTGTGAATGCTTTCGAGTTCCTTTTCATGTACATAGAACACCGCGTTCCTGCATTTATCGTCATTTTCGCAATGGTCGTTATGCAAGTGGGTGTGGATTACGATATCGATATCTTCAGGTTTCAACCCCCACCGGGCAAGCCCTTCTTCGAATGTGTAAATCTTTCCTCCAATAGCTTCCTCCCGCTCCTTTGATTTCAGGGGAGCAAACTCGCCTGTATCCACAAGTATCTTTTTATCGCCACCCTCAAGATACCAGCAGTAAATTGGAATAGTGTAGGGTTTTCCGTAGTCATGCTGGTAAGTCATCATTCCTTTGTCAAAAGCTTTTGTGCCCATTACGATTGGGTGTATCTTATAAGTTTTCTCTTGCGCGTTCATTGTATTTTCTCCTTTCTTCTATTATAAAAAAACGAGGACATATTTCTTGCTGTAGAAAACCGATACAATTTATGCAACAGTAGCTCTATGAGAACATCCCCCTCACTGATTTATATAAAATACTTGACAGCTGTTTCTTGATTTTATTATAATGAAAATGAAAATCATTATCAATAATAATATTTAAGGAGACGTACTGATGCCCTGGAAAGATGGAACCGGGCCACCCTGGCTGCATGGAAAATTTAAAGGTTGCGGTTACAGGATGACGATGCCGAGACAGGTAATCCTTGATGTCCTCAATGAAACAGCAGATCACGTAAGCGCTGAAGACATATATCACAAGGTACATGGCGCGTATCCCTCTGTCGGATTGACAACGGTATACAGAACTCTCGAACTGCTGGTGCATATGGGTTTGGTGTATAAATTTGATTTCGGGGACGGCAGGGCGCGCTATGAATTGGCTGAGGGGCCAAAGAGTATCGGCCACCACCACCATCTTGTCTGCACCGGCTGTAGACGGATTATTGATTATACGGATTTTATCGATGAAGAGATCGAACTCCTCAAACAGACAGAAAAGGGACTTTCAAAAAAATACAAGTTCAAGGTTACGAATCATCTCATTCAGTTTTACGGATTGTGTGCAGCCTGTCAGGGAATGGGATAAAAAAATTTACTGCTTATTGATAATGATTATCATTAGCATAACAAGGAAAGGAGGTGCATGACAATGCCATTTAGAGACAGATCAGGACCACGGGGATTAGGACCAGAAACAGGAAAAAGAGCTTAAGGATGTCATTGCGGTCCGCCCCCCTTCCGGCAGTGAGAAAGAGGACGGGCCATCCCTCACCCAATTAGTTACTGCCTCTAAGCGGGTCGCAATGACTTTTTTCCTGTCAGACTATAAAGGGAACCATCGGAAGGAGCGAAGAGAGGTAACACTATGAAAATCTGCATAAGTTCACAGGGAAACACATTGGATGCACAGGTTGATCCCAGGTTCGGGAGATGCCGGTACTTTCTTATAGTTGACACTGATACTATGGAGTTCGAGCCGGTCAGAAATCCGAATATTGATGCGAGCGGGGGCGCAGGGATCCAGTCCGGGCAGGCGATGGCAGACAGGCAGGTAACCGCGGTAGTTACAGGAAATGTGGGCCCTAATGCCTTCCAGGCACTTCATGCGGCAGGGATTTCTGTAATAACAGGTGCATCCGGCAACGTCAGACAAGCTATAGAACAATACAAAAAAGGGGAATTGAAAGCCACACAAGGACCAACAACCGGCGCCATGATGGCGCATGGAAAATAAGGAGGTGATTAAATGCCGAAAGGTCAGGGGCAATGTTCTGGTGCTGGCGCCGAGATGGGAAGAGGCGCGGGAAGAAGCGGTGGCAAAAGCGGAACGGGAGGCAACAGACGGGCTGGAGGAGCGGTAGGCAGTTGTATATGCCGGAACTGCGGAGAGCAAACTCCCCATCAGCAGGGAGTCCCATGCTATTCAGTCAACTGCCCCAAATGCGGGGTAAAAATGATGCGGGCATAAATTAGAGAATACAGCAGGAGCATTCTATAAGGGATTATGATCATTTCAATAGCGAGCGGTAAAGGCGGTACAGGAAAGACCACTGTTGCGGTGAATCTGGCCTTATCTCTGCATAATGTCCAATTTCTCGACTGTGATGTTGAGGAGCCGAATGCACATCTGTTTCTGAACCCAGAAATCCATTCTCAGAATGTTGCCACTATCCCAATCCCTCAGGTTGATGAGGCGCTTTGCGACTTCTGTGGAAAATGCCGCGAGATTTGCGCCTACAATGCGATTGCAGTATTCCCAGGAAAAGAAAACACCAGGGGTGGTGTTTTGGTATTCCCTCATCTCTGCCACGGCTGTGGCGGATGCAGTCTCTTCTGCCCCAGGTCTGCAATCAGCGAGATACCCAGAGAAATAGGTAGTATTGAGCAGGGCTATTCCGGAGATATAGAGTTTATTCACGGAAAGCTCAATATCGGTGAAATTATGTCACCCCCCCTGATCAGGCAGGTGAAAGCATACACCAATTCTGAAAAGACAGTCATCATCGATAGTCCCCCAGGGACTTCTTGTCCTGTTATCGGCTCGGTGAGAGGAAGCGATTTCTGCATCCTCGTTACCGAGCCGACTCCTTTTGGCCTCTACGATATGACATTGGCCGTTGAGGTGCTGGAAAAACTCCGGATACCATTTGGAGTTGTCATAAACCGTTCGACTATTGGAAACAGGTCAGTTGATGAGTATTGCCGTATTAAAAATATCCCAATACTTATGCGTATTCCGTTTGACAGAGAGATTGCCTCTCTCTATTCACAGGGGATTCCTTTTGTAAAAGAAAAAAATGAATATAGAAAAAAATTCCATGACATGGTGCGATTATCCGAAATACAACAAATGGTGTACAGGAAATGAAGAGACCCATGAGGTGCAATTATATGGACAACGCAGCATGCGGTATATTCCGGAATTGTACTGGTTGAAGATACGATGAAACAGATAGCTATCATTAGCGGTAAGGGAGGAACAGGAAAAACAATCCTCACGGCATCTCTTGCCGCATTGGCGGAAAACAAGGTTATGGCCGACTGCGATGTCGACGCGGCAGATCTGCATCTGATCCTGCACCCTGAGATCAGAGAACATCATGAGTTCAGGAGCGGAAAGACCGCGGTGGTAAACAGCGGTCTGTGCCAGGGATGCGGCGAATGTGTAAAAGCCTGTCGTTTTAATGCAATCAGCGAGCATTTTATGATAGACCCCATCGCCTGTGAAGGGTGCGGGGTATGCAGTCATATCTGTCCTTCTGGGGCAGTGTTTATGGAAGAAAATATGTCAGGGGAATGGTTTGTTTCTGATACCCGGTATGGGCCGATGGTACATGCAGCATTGGGCATTGCGGAAGAAAATTCAGGCAAGCTGGTCACCCTTGTCAGACAGCATGCGACAAGCATTGCAGAGGACGAAAAGAGGGCCTATGTGCTCATCGACGGGCCTCCGGGAATAGGGTGTCCGGTTATCGCTTCGCTTACGGGAGCCGATCTGGCAATAATTATAACAGAGCCAACCCTTTCCGGGATGCACGACCTCGAACGGGTCTTACAGGTCGCCCGCCATTTCAATATCCCCGCAAAAGTTGTGGTCAACAAGTTTGATCTCAATACAACAAATACTGAGCGTATCAAACAAACAAGCAAAGACAAGGGAATAGAAGTGCTTGCGCTTCTTCCTTTTTCCGAACAGGTAAGCGAGTCAATAGTCAGTGGTGTCCCGCTGGTAAAATACGGTAATGGCCGGATTGTGAAGGAAGTTGAGATTCTCTGGGAAAAGATAAAAAATTGAAAGGTCATGGGAGATAAGGCAGCCTTTTCCTGCGAATGTGCCGTGTGACGATTTTTTCATACATAAAAATACCGTTCATATATGAATGGATAATAGAAATTTAAGGAAAATCCTGCGGAAAATAGTTATTGACTTTTTTGCAGAACTTATGATAATTTTGCTAACCATACAACCGAAATATAGTAAGAGAGATGTATTCTTTATTGAAGCACTCAAAGCTTCAGGCTCTTACTGTAAAATGCACGACAGAAATTATTTAACAACATTATCTCGAAGAGAAAAGGGAAAACTATGAATGGTTCAGGAAATTGGGATTGGGATACGAAAGAGAAATATGTCACAGATATAAACGAGTTAAGAAAGAAATTTCCATTAGTTCGTGAACTTGTCCCCAGCGATGATGGTGAGAAAATTGCCAACGCCGTCAGAAACGAAGAAAAAAGATTTACTACCTGTGTGAATGGAGAAACATGGGAAGAGACCTTTGAGAGGGTATACTCGCTGAAATTCAATCCTGACGGTCAACTGATTTCACTTGCGCTGAGAGACTATGAATGGTCTGTTATCATCGACCGTGAAATGTGGGAGGAAAAATTCGATTACGTCTGGAATCTCACCCTGAGTCCGGACGGAAAGAATATTGCAGTCAATATCAATAAAGACCAGATGAGCGCTGTTTGTCTCAACGGAAAAATTTGGGAGAATACATTTTTTGATGCAAGGGATGTTGCAATGAGTCAGGACGGAACCAAAACCGCTTCCCATGTACTGACCAAACGCCGTGCGGAATTGGATAATGTCGGTTTCATGAAAAAGAACTGGACAGTTGCGGTAGATGGGACTGTCTGGGACAATACTTTTTTGAATACCTGGGGCGCTGTTTTCAGCCACGACGGCAATCGTGTCGCTGCTGTTGTCAGGACTGATCTTGTGCAATACACCATTGCGATAGACGGAACCCCCTGGGAACAAACATTTGGAGTCGTCTGGGAGCCAATCGCCAAGCCGGGAAGTTCCGAGTTTGTTGCCCCTGTGCAGACCCCGAAAGGCTGGACACTTGCAATGAACGGAAAGCCGATATGGGGATATTTCTCACAAGTATGGAAGCAGGTATACAATAGTGATGGCAGCAAATTAGCGGCTGTTGTTGCGAAAGGATTGGGTAACTGGACCGTAGCAGTCGATGGTACCCCATGGAATACGGTATTCAACCAGGTCGTGGATACTCCTGTTTTTGGTCCCGACGGCAAGAAGGTTGCAGTTGCAATAAAAAATAATAACAAATGGACTATTGCGGTTGATGGTTCTCCGTGGCCGGAAACATTCGAGAATGTTTGGACCCCGGTTTTCAGTCCGGGAAGCGATAAAGTTGCGGCGAAAGCGGAAAGAAACGGAAAATATTTTGTTGTTGTCGATGGAAAAATTGGGAAGAAAGGGTATGAATCCCTTTGGGACCCTGCATTCAGTCCTGACGGGAGCAAACTCCTGGTTCGATGTGTAGACGATGGCAAGTATTATCGCAGGGTAATCCCTGTAAACGAAATATGAAAGAGGGAGTAAGACATGTTTGATTTCATAAGAGATCCGTCTTTATATAATTTAGTGAGAGGCCCTCTGGTCTGGATCGCTTTTTTCGTGTTTATTGGAGGCAGCATATTTAAGATAAGAGCGATGTATATAATGGCAAAAAATGAAAAAGCGGTTCTTCCCTTTATCAATGGAAAGGCAGCTCTTCGCTCACTTCTTCACTGGGCCATCCCCTTTGCCAGCAGAAACTGGAGATTGAGATGGCCAATCACCACTCTCACCTTTGTATTCCATATCGGTCTTGTGCTTCTCCCTATATTCCTTCTTTCCCATAACATACTTATCCATGAATCCTGGGGTATAACCTGGTGGACATTCTCTGAAGGGTTTGCAGATATTGTAACCCTTCTGGTCATATTCTCCTGTGTTGCCTTCTTCCTCAGAAGGGTGTTTGCCCCGGAGGTTAAGTTTGTGAGTTCGTCTTCTGATTTTCTGATCCTTGCAATTTCATTTCTCCCTTTCTTTACAGGGTTTTTGGCGTATCATCAGATGTTGCTGCCCTATAAATGGATGGTCATTCTCCATATGATTTTTGGAGAGATTATGCTCATGGCAATTCCGTTTACCCGATTGGGCCATATGTTCTACTTCTTCATGACAAGGACATGGATGGGTTCTCAATTTGCCCTGTGGAATTCCAAAGACTGGTAAGTGGTTTATAAATAAAGGAGGCTGAGCATGGCGGTAAAAGAGAAGATAGTAAGCAAGGACTTCAAGGAGTATGTCAGGGAAGTGAACCCTGATGTAGGCCTTGACGAGTCGATAAAGGGGCTTACTCCGGAGAAGATAGAAAAGACGATCAAGGCGGTCCTGGGAGCGCGGACTGCAAGGATCAGGGCGGTGCTTGAGACGTGTATACACTGCGGGCTGTGCTCGAAGGCGTGCCAGTGGTACCTGTCCAATGACGGGGACCCGAGCTATGCGCCGGTCGCGAAGATGCGGATGACGATATGGGAGATGCTGAAGAGGGACGGAAAGGTCGATGCGGAGTTTATCAAGCAGTGCGCGCGGATAGTATTCACGGAATGCAACATCTGCCATCGGTGCAGCATGTACTGTCCATACGGGCTGGATGTGACGTTTATCATAGGGCTTGTCCGCCGGGTATGTTTTGTTCTGGGGGTGGTGCCCCAGCGTCAGATGGACCAGGACCATGCCCATGCGACGACATTGAATCAGGTCTGGCTGGGGCAGAATGACTGGCTGGATACGATGCAGTGGCAGGAGGAAGAGGTTGGGGCAGAGTATAAGAAATTAGAGATTCCGATAGATAAAGAGGGGGCAGAGGTAATGTGGTTGCCTCTTGGCGCTGAGCCCAAGACGGGAATTTACCATATAGAGCGTACGGCGAAGATCATGCATGCAGCGGGTATAGACTGGACGGTTCCGGGCAAGGACGTCTGGGACAGCAGCAACATGCCCATGTTTTTGCGTGATTTTGCGACGATGCAGCGGATAGTGCGGGGGTTGTTCGAGAATGCGATACGACTAAGGGTCAAGAAGATGGTCTTGACCGAGTGAGGGCATCCTCGTTTTGCCACAAGGTTTGTGGCACCGCCGATGCTGGGATACAAAGAGTTGCCGTTTGAAATAATACAGACGGGAGAGTTTTACTACGATCTGTTAAAAAGCGGCAGGATAAAGATAGTGAGGAAGATAAAAGATCCGGTCACGCTTCAGGACCCGTGCAATATAATCAGGAGGGCAGGCGCATCGGAGAAATTCAGATATTTTGTGAATGCGACCTGTGAAAATTTCACCGAGATGACGCCGAACAAGGAGCATAATTTCTGCTGCAACGCGGGCGGCGGGCTGGCTGGTTTGTCTAACTGGATGCAGCACAAGGCGCGGGGGAACAGGGTCAAGGCCGAACAGATCAAGGAGACGGGAGCGAAGGTAGTGATTACCCCGTGCCATAACTGCAGCACCGGGATAAAGGATGTCGTCAAATACTGGAACCTTGGCGTGAAAAATGTGTTTTTTGATGAAATACTGCTTCAGACGATGGATATTCCCGAAACACTGAAAGTAGGGAAATAAACGAGGAAGGAAAATGATATGAGCAGAAAAACAGTATTATTCTTACTAATAGGTGTTGTCTATCTCGTCCTGATTGCCTTCGGTCTGACTATGGTATATTCTGTCGGAACACCGGTGGCTGTCAAGAAGCCGGTCATCACATCCCCTGATAATAAAATCAGTATAGCTCATACAGAAATTTTCGGTAAACTCGAACGTCCGCAAGTGATTTTCGACCATAAAAAACATGAAGAAGCTTCAAAGCAGGAGGGGTGCACCACCTGTCATCCTGTGAACGATAAGAATAAGGTTCTCTTCGATTTCCCTAAAAAGATAAAAGGGAAAGGCAAGAAAGCGGTAATGAACGCATTCCACGATCAGTGTATTGAATGCCATAAGAAGAGTGCACAGGAGAATAAGAAAACAGGGCCGGTAACCTGCAACGACTGCCACAAAAAACAGTTGGCAAAAGTCGAGATGAAATACCCTGTTTTTGAATTCGATTTTGCATATCACGACAAACACGTCAAAAAATTGAAAGAGAAGATCGGCAAGGATGACTGCGGCCAGTGTCATCACATATACAATCCTGAAGAAAAGAAACTGTCCTATAAGGAAGGCACGGAAGAATCCTGCGTGTATTGTCACGACCTCACGGCGAAGAGGGGCCCTGAATTGACTGCCATAACCAAAGTATCAGCAGAGAAAGGGCTTACGATACGGAAAGCTTCCCATCAGCAGTGCATTAACTGTCATCTGGAATATCAGAAAAAAGGAGACAAGGAAACCGGGCCGACTGAATGTGTAAAATGCCATACCGGTAAATATAAAACTCTTGCTGAACTGGAAAAGGTAGCACGCCCCGACCGCAAACAGAAGAACATATCATATATAGATATCGAAAGTTCCAGGATGAAGGGGGTTACCTTCGATCATAAATCACACCAGACATATTCCAAGAACTGCGTTGAGTGCCATCATGAGACCCTGAAGGCCTGCAAGGAATGCCATAGCCTGACCGGGAAACCCGAGGGGAACGGCATCAATATTGCAAATGCCTACCATAACGTATTTTCCCGGCACAGTTGTGCAGGGTGCCATAACCAGATAAAGGCAAAGAAAGAATGTGCAGGCTGCCATCATTTGCTTGCGCCTATGGATATCGGGACGATGAATCCGAAACAGACGACCTGTGCAATCTGCCACTCCGGCAAAAAAGATCAGATAAGCCTGCCGAAACCGCTCTCTACCGCAGGAATAAGCCAGGATAAACTCAAGAAAGAGGTAGAGGTGAAGGTGCTCGAAAAGGAATATGAACCTTCGAAATTCCCGCATCTGGATATTGTCAATAAGCTGGCGAAGATCTCCAACGACAGCAGGCTTGCGACATATTTCCACCGGGATATTCAGACTCTCTGTGAAGGGTGTCACCACCGGAGCACGACCAGCGCTGAAGCACAGAAAGATACCCCGCCGAATTGTAAAAATTGCCATATGACTGCATATGACAAGCAGAATCTCAATAAAGTGAGACTGCTCTCTGCTTACCATCGTCAGTGTCTTGGGTGCCACGAAAAGATGGAACTCGATAAGGGCAGGAAGTGCTCAGAATGCCATAAAGAAAAGGCGGGAGGTCCTGCAGAGATTACCCGGATTAAGAATGACCATGTAGTCAAGCAGAACACCACCAATATTATTAATGAGTGGAGACCTAAGTAGACTGAACTAGCAAAGTTTCAACGAATAGAGAGGAGCGAGGATGGACAGAAGGACTTTTCTTAAGATTTTTGGATCAGGAGTTGCAGGGGCAACAACAGGCAACCTTCTCTCGCCGGGAAGATCTCTCGCAAAGGGAGACCTATCAGGACAGGAATTTAATGGCATTCTCGTTGATACAACGCGGTGTATCGGATGCCGCCGGTGTGAGAAAGCGTGTGCTGAGGTGAACGGGCTGCCGATACCGGACATTTCGGAATCGAAAAATGAAGATGTTCTGAAGGAACCCAGAAAGACATCCGACACGCAGTATACCGTTATCACCAAGTATGAGACTGAGAAAGGGACAATCTTTGTGCCGAAGCGCTGCATGCACTGCAACCAGCCTGGTTGTGCTGCCGCATGCCTTGTCAAAGCCATGAAGAAAAGGCCGACCGGACATGTTACCTGGGATTCAAACTGTATCGGCTGCCGACTCTGCATGATTTCCTGTCCTTTTGACATCCCGAAGTTCGAATATGACAAGGCGATGCCGAGGATTCAGAAATGCAACCTCTGCTATGAAAGATTCAAAAAAGGAGAGCTCCCCGGTTGTGTTGAAGCATGTCCCACAGGGGCATTGATGTCCGGATCAAGGAGACAGATACTTGAGGAAGGGAAGAAAAGAATTTCTGATAATCCTGATAAATACGTTGACCATATTTACGGAGAATACGAAGTCAGCGGCACATCCCATCTGTATCTTTCCTCTGTGCCGTTTGAACAAATAGGGTTCCGGAAGGACCTCGGAACCGTTGCATATCCGGAATACAGCACCGGTTTTCTCTTTGCTGTTCCGTTCGTTTTCGTGCTCTGGCCGCTCGCGATGCTCGGCATAAACCGTGCAACGAAAAAGGGCAAGGAAGATGAAGGACACCATGAAGAACATCATAATGAAAAAGAGAAACATTAGAAGAAAGAGAGAGGGTAAAGCATGGCTGGAGAAAAGTTAAATCTTGTAGATGTTGTGCCGGAAAAACAGGAAGGACCATCGATTAAACGTATCAGCGACTTTATCGATTTCATAAAGAAAGAATTAAAACCGAGAGGGAATATTGCTACCCCGTTCAATCTGATCTCGCTCCCGATCATGCTTCTCGGATATGTTCTGATTGTGCTCCGCCTTGCATACGGCCTCGGACAACCGATAACAAACCTTAACCAGCAATATCCCTGGGGGTTATGGATCGGTTTTGACGTCGTCACCGGTGTGGCATTCGCAGGCGGCGCGTATGTCCTCTGTTTTATCGTTTACATCCTGAGGGTGGAAAAATACCATGCGATCATCAGGGCAACGGTCCTGAATGGTTTCCTTGCCTATCTTTTTTATGCAGGCGCGATTGTCCTTGATATCGGGCGCTGGTGGAACATTTATAACCCCATGATCGGCAACGACTTCGGGGTGAATGCGGTCATGTTCCTTGTCGCATGGCATTTCTTCCTTTATATGCTCGCGGAACTCGTCGAATTTTCTCCCGCAATCGCAGAGTGGCTTGGTCTTCGGAGAGTGAGAAAAATACTCGGGATCATGACTCTCGGCGCAGTCGTATTCGGTATCACGCTCTCTACCCTTCACCAGTCGGGTCTCGGAGCGCTCATGATGATGGCAAAATCCAAGATCCATCCGTTATGGTATACAGAATTTATCCCGATACTCTACTTTGTATCGAGTATCTTTGCAGGACTCTCCCTGGTCATTTTCGAGGGTTCAATAACCCATAAGGTGTTTGCCTATCAGGTTGATGCAGCGCACCATGCGCATTATAACGATATCCTTGTCGGGCTCGCACGTATCTGTTCGGTTGCAATGTTCGGGTATTTTTTCCTCAAAGTCCTGCTCGTTGTCCATGAACACGCAGTGCAGTATATAAACACGCCGATGGGCTACTGGTGGCTGCTTGAAGTCATTGGCTTTATTCTGGTCCCGTGCTTCATGTTTGCAAGCGGTGCGCAGCAGCGGAACATGTCGATGATAAAGTTTGCTGCGATCATCACTATGGTCGGTATTATCCTCAACAGGCTCAATTATACCTTCCTTGCCTATAACTGGTATGTGCCTTTAAGCGAAAAGTACTGGCCTTCATGGATTGAGCTTATCATTACCGCTTCGATCATTTTGACAGAAGTCTGGGCATTCAGGTGGATGGTCAACAGGATGCCGGTTCTCAAGGCGCCTCCTGCATGGGCAGTCGAAAAAGAACATTAATCTGAACGGAGGAACCGAATGGACGAATTATTTACCTATTATGATATGTTTGCATCGAAAGGTCCTGAATACCTCATTATCATCGGATTCTTTTATAGTTATAGTTGCATTCTGGATATTCGTGAATATGAGCACCGAGCGGTAAAGATCGGGACGCGGTCCAAATAATATACAAAGAGATATCCCTTAAGACAACAGAGCAACAGTACTGAGGGATAGACTGAAACAGACACGGGATACCCTGCGGAAGAGTTCGCAGGGTATCCCCATTTTTAGAGCAGAGAGTGTAATGCTTGAAGTAGTTCCCTGCCATACAAAGAACTGAGTAGCTTTTCTTAATTTATTCACTCAAAATCCGCACTTCCCAAATGCGTATTTCAGGTTACATTATCTCAAAAATATATGCCAAAATGTAATAGATTCCTACCAAGATGAAAATGACACCCGTTGCTTTCTTTGTATAAAAATCGACTTTTGTAATCCTGGAGTAGAGATTATTGATATGTCCTGCGCCTGCCGCGATGAGGAAAGCAAAGAGCAGGACCGGAAGAGCGGTTCCAATACCATAAATTAATGGCAGCCCTATCCCTGACTGTGCTTTGACTGCAATGGGAATCAAGCCTCCGAAAAACAGGGCGGCAGACACAGGACAGAATGCAAGGGCGAACAGAATTCCCAGAGGGAATGAACCGATTGCTCCTTTATCAATCAGCTTCTTTGTAACATCTTCGGATACCGACGGAAGAGATAAAGGGACTCGCAATAAATCCAGCAGTATCATCCCGACGAGAATCAGTATGATGCCGAGGATTTTATTGACATATCTCTGGAGAAAATCCGATAGGATCGGGACATCTATCAATGTTTTAACAATTAGGACACCAAGGACGATATAGGTAAGACTCCTTCCAATGGTATAGAATATGCCGGATAAGAATACGGTATTTTTCCGGGTAATTCTCTGCGAAATGAAGGATACTGCTGCTATATTCGTAGCAAGGGGACAGGGACTGACAGAGGTCAGTATTCCGAGCCAAAGAGATGATATCAGTAAGAGGAAGTCCATAGCTTCTTAAGTTTCCTTATGAAATTGCGCTATCTCATCTTTAACATATTGAAAGAATTTGTCCCTGTCACTCACAAACTGCCAGACATCTGGAAGATTTTTCCATTTCGTCTCCTTGCCGTCTGATACCAAAGAAAGAACAAGGGATCTGGTAACAAGCTGATAGTCCTGGATAAAATGTTTATTTCCCGGTTCTTCCACATTCACCGGCCTGAATTCAAACGTTCCGTTTTTTAATTCGTTCGCAAAGTACTGTTCAATGGCTTCTTTGGAATACTTCTCAATAGTCTGGCATGTCGAACATCTGAACGTCCCATGGAAATAATAGGCGATAACCTTTTCATGGTGAGATTTCACTGCAAGCTGAGATGCAGGGGTTCCCTCCTTCTAGTTTTGTTACGGGTTCTTTTGAAGGCTGGCTCTCTGGAACTGGCAAAGATTTTCCGGATACGGATGTTATATCATTCTGTCGTTTCTGCGACGTCAGTAGCATTGCTCTCACTTTTAGAAGTGAATTCCTTATAAATAAGAACCCCCAAACTCAAAACTACGAAAATGATGAGCAAACTTTTTAACGATTTTCTGATATCCAATTACCGCCTCCTTAATTTTTATTCAACTATTACACCAAAAATAATCCCTGAAACCGTTGCCATTACAATAACCAGACATACGAACACGACCGTCTTTTTTGTTCCCATCGCGCGCCTTATTACCAGCATGTTGGGCAGGCTTAATGCAGGGCCTGCCAGAAGCAATGCGAGCGCAGGCCCTTTCCCCATGCCGGACCCTATCAACCCCTGAAGTATCGGGACTTCCGTAAGAGTTGCAAAATACATGAATGCCCCTGCAAACGATGCAAAGAAATTTGCAAACAGAGAGTTCCCTCCGACCATAGCGGTTATATACTGTGACGGGATTATTCCTTCATATCCAACCCTTCCCAGCAAAAACCCTGCTGCAAGAACACCGCCCAAAAGAAGCGGCAATATCTGCAGTGCGAGTATCCATGATTGCTGTGTCCATTCTTTCAGTTCATCCTTGTCGAACCACTTGATAAGCATGATAGACAAAGAAACAGCAAAAAAGCCCGTAAGCCACCATTTGTAGTGGTAGAGAATCCACCAAAGATTATGGGTCTCTTCAGGCGGTTTCCCCCAGTTGGCAAATACAAGGATTGCGACCATCGAAAAGAAATAGGGGATAGTTTTACCCAGAGAACGGGACTCCTCGATATTGCTGAAATCGAAATCTTCTCCTTCCTGGCGTGCTCTCTCTTCTTTCAGGAAGATAAGATGCATCAGGAGTCCTATGACAACACTGAAAAGAACTGCACCGATAGCCCTTGCTAATCCCAGTTCCCAGCCGAGTATCCGGGCGGTAAGGATTATTGCCAGGACATTGATCGCCGGTCCTGAATAGAGAAAGGCGATTGCAGGCCCCAGTCCGGCGCCACGCTTATAGATTCCCATAAACAGGGGCAATATCGTACAGGAGCAGACCGCAAGAATCGACCCTGAGACAGAGGCTACCGAGTATGAGAGAAATTTATTTGCCTTTGCCCCGAAATATTTCATCACCGAGGCCTGGCTTACAAAGACGACTATTGCCCCGGCGATGAAGAAAGCAGGAACAAGGCAGAGGAGCACATGCTCCCGTGCATACCATTTTGTTAATGCCAGCGACTCGTTCACTGCGTTGGTAAACCGTGCGTGCTCGACCGGCAGGAAATAACAGGCGAGAAATACTGTGAGGACGATCAGAAATTTATATCGCTCTTTCATTGTCCTGTGTGCAATCCAATGAGGTCTGTTCGATCAGCCATTGCGTGTCTCCTCAATAAACTTCCTGACTTTTGCTCTATCCCGATCTCTTGCATCACAGCGACAGCGAGAAGATTCACTCCCTGTGGACTGATTCCTGCACTGTGAGCTTCAATCAGGCCAATGCCAAGTTCCCGTGCAAACCCTTCCGCCATCTGTGAACGGCATGAATTCCCGGTGCATAAAAACATGACTTTCACCATCGGTTTATCTCCCGCAGCACATGCTTCTCTTTTTCAGAGCCACAACATTTCCCGTGATTGTCTTGGTCTTCAGAAATTCCTGCAATCTTTTACTGTCGTCCCGGACAGATTCTTCCTGAATCCTCTCGATCAGAGAAAGGAGAAGAAATCTCCTGAAAATATCGGTATCATCAATACGGTAATGGACCCATTTGCCCTGCTTTCTGTCTTTGATGAGGCCGGCTTCCCTGAGGACACTGAGATGAAAGGAAATCTTCGGCTGAATCATGTCGAGGGCTGCGACGATGTCGCATACGCACAACTCTCCCTGCGCAAGCAGTTTTAAAACCCTCAGCCTGGTTTCATCGGACAGCGCTTTGAAGATATTCAGAATATCCTGCATATCAGGCCTCTTCCTTGATCAATTCCTTCACTTTTTCCAGGGTGGGCAGCGGTTTCCCTTTATGCTTCAGCTTTCTGTTGACGATTAATCCGGGGGTTGTCATCGTATATTTCATAATTTCGATCATGTCGGTGACCTTCTCGATATTTGCCTCGATTCCAAGTTCCTCCACTGCCTTTCCGGCAAGTTCCTCCATGGTTTTACAGTTAGGGCAGCCGGGACCCAGAACCTTAATTTCAATGCTCATGCTTTTGCCTCCTTTATGATTATTTTCAAAGTCTCTATCGAGGGAACATTTGAGAGCCTTCCAGACTCGTCCCTGAATGTCCTTCAGGAAAACCCTTTTATATCCACAGGCTGGATATCTTTTCCGTTCAGCAGGACCGACGGCGAGCCCTGCAACCCAAGAGATGCTGCTTCGCTTTCGTGAAGGCGATGGAAATTTACCTCGGCCCTGACATGTTCAGACAATAATGCCTGGGCAATATTGTCTCTCAGTGCATCCTCCGAGCCGCATGTCAGTGAAAGATAACAATCGATCCTTATATCCATTTTAAAAGGCCTTGCGGAATGATGCAGGCAGCAGCTGCGCTGCGAAATCATTACCTATAAATCGATATTTATAAAAGAAGATGCTCCATAATGAATTGAGCGTGGGATATCTTGTGATTAATAAGCACGAAAAGATGGAGCCGGGAAATATAGTAAAGATATAAATTGTGATATAAGTAAATGATAATAAAGAAATCATAAGGCATGTCCGGTGACAAATACCCGAAATACTCAACAGTATATATACAGAATAAACTATCATCACAGAGAGAAATATATCATGTACGTAATTGCTTAAATATAAATAAAAATTGATATATATGTCAAGGGACACATGCAGCGGATCGATAAGAATTGTGAAAAAGCCGCTTAAATATCGCGTCTGCCAGAAATATTATGAATAGTATGAACCAGGGGAAGTATTTTTGAAGCGGGAGAACTCATATCCTGCAGGGATGTCGCAGAGTATTGAGTTTTCCCGCTTCCTTTATCGCGGGATCAGTTCCTTGGGCTTGTTTCCGTTTGCTTTTGTCTTGTTCTTTTTTATCGATCTGGAATGGTAGACAACACAGGTTTCGCAATTCTTGCCGCCGTTCTGGGTACAGATCCTTCTGTTCAGTTCCCAGCATGGCTTTGTCCGGTCTACAAACGCAACACATTCGTTGCGCTCTTTTTCAGGACACCGCATGAGCTCCCAGCAGGGAGCATATTCGAGAAGCTTCTTTATGCCCTCTATGCTGATCTTACTGTCGTGGATCATTTCCCTGATGCAGAGAATCCAACGTATGTCATTTGCTGAATAAAGGCGGTTCTTATTTTTGCGTGCAGGCTTGAGAAGCCCGTGTTTTTCATATATCCTCAGCGTCTGATTTGTCGTGCCGACCAAATCCGATACTACCCCAATGGTATAAAGAGGCATTCCGTTTTTCTTTTGCAGCGCATCTAAAACAGCATTCCCATTCTTCATTAACTGCTCCCCCGTGCATCACTTATTATTTTATCTCACTTATGTCCGAATTCCGGACATAACTTTAGTTTATTGCAGACATTTTTATAATGTCAAACTTTAAATTGTAAGGTTCGGGTCGGACAGGAGAAAAAGGCATTCATTCTTTGTCGATGAAAATACGAACCGGGTCATGCACATTCTCTTCCACAACATCAGCAATATGTGCTGCAAGGATACCTTCTTGCAGGAGCAAAGAAATTAGCCTCTCCTTCCTTTCTTCGGGCACGAAGATGAGAAGCCCGCCCGAGGTTTGCGCGTCGTTTAAAAGGAGGATTTCCTCTTCTGTCACGTCGGAATGCTTCCTGAAAAAAGGAGCATAGCTGTTTACGTTTGCTCTTGTGCCGCCGGGTACTTTGTTCAGGCTAACGAGCCGGACGGCGTCATCGAAAAACGGCACACGGCCCGCGCGGATACGCGCCGTACATTTACTTGCGGAGAGAACCTCATGCATATGTCCGATGAGGCCAAAGCCGGTTATATCCGTTGCGGTGCTCACTCCTGTTTCCCGCATAAGTTCGCTTGCCCTCTTATTCAACGCTGCCATGGACAGAGTAATTTCCCCGATCACGTCTTCGCTGCACATCCCTGCTTTTATCCCGGTAGAGATAATGCCAGTGCCTATCTTTTTCGTCAGCAGTATTGCATCACCGATACGGGCTTTTGTGTTTTCAAGGATCATGCCGGGATGTATCGTCCCGAGGACTGCGAATCCGTATTTCGGTTCCTTGTCCCTTATCGTATGGCCGCCGATAACAGGCACACCGGCCTCGCTCATTTTATCGATCCCGCCCTGCATGATCTGTTTCAGGGAGGGGAAGAACTCAGGCTGGTTCGGAAACATCGCAAGGTTCAGCGCCGCAACAGGTTTCCCTCCCATCGCGTATACGTCAGACAGAGAATTGGCTGCCGCGATTGCACCATACCAGTAGGGATCGTCGACTATAGGGGTGAAGAAGTCGGCCGTAAAAACTACCGCGAGTTCGTGGGTGAGGCGGTATACTCCTGCATCATCCGCGTTCGCAGCGCCGACCAGTACGTTCGGATCAGAAATATCAGGCAGCTGCCCCAGAACCTGGGACAGGTCCGTTGGACTGAATTTGGCTGCTCAGCCGGAGCAGGTTGAAAGTTCTGTCAGTTTTATTTTCATCACTACCTCCTTCTTTTTCCCGGATAGCTTCCTTTTTTTGTAACAGGACAACAGGGAGGGGCCGGAAGCGATTCGTGATAATCGTTCTTCAGGATTTCGAGCAGGTCGGGAATGATTGGGTCTACAAGGAAATAACATCTTAGCCTCCCGTCCATGTAGAAGTCAATCACCCCATGGTTTCTGAGTAACCCGAGATGCTGCGAAATATTGGGCTGGCTTATCTCAAGGAAATCTTCGAAATCACTGACACACTTTACTCCTCTGGTGAGTTCTTCGAGAATTCTGATCCTCACCGGATGGGCCAGCACACCCAATAATTCTATCCTTTGTCCAGGCGACCTCATGTTCGTATCAGTAGTCATATCCCTTACCGTCCATTCTTTCTTGCAAGGATGCAGAGGAATCCTGCATCGCTCAGTGCGCCTTCATATGCTTTTTCTTCATGCGGTTCTTCCGACGGATGCTGAAGGAGCGCAGACGCATATGCTTCGATAAACAGGCCCGATTTTCTGATCAGACCCGACACCTCAGGGACACTGAAAAAATGAGCGTGTCGGTAAATCGGATGTCCTTCCTCCTTCTTTTTTGCGTACAGTCTGCCCCAGGGACTTTCCCTGTTGAGCATGCCGATTATCAATCCCCCATTTTTCCTTAATACCCGTTGTGCCTCCCGGATGACCTGCTCCGGGTTTTGCACAAAGCAGAGGGTGAAGAGGATGAAAATACCGCCGAAGATCTTTTCGCCAAAGGGAAGAAATTCTCCGGTCGCCTGCTGGACCTCAACCCCTCTCGCTTCCGCAATCCGTAACATCCGCATTGCCGGATCGATACCGTATTGGATCCCTAATTCCCGGGCAAATCTTCCGGTACCCACGCCGATTTCGAGATAAGGTCCCGGTACCTCATGGAGAACGGACCGGACTGCAGCGAGCTCTGTTTTGAAGAGTATCGTGCCTTCGGTATTATCAAACCAGCGATCGTAGTCTTCGGCACAGGAATCGAAAGTACTTGCCATGGAGTCAAGACCGGGGCTGATTTTCATTGCACCCTCTGCTTTCCAGGGAATGCTGTCCGATGCCGGAATAGTTCATATATATAAAAATATAATAATATTTGAATATATAATCAAGAAAATAAATTTATCCGGAAATTGAGCCGTATCCCGAATGGCGCTAATTTAAGGCTATTTACGAGAGAAAGCATTTGAAAATATTGACTAATGATTCGATAATCAACCGTCATGCTCCGACTTGATCGGGGCATCCACGGGCTTCAAGACTGGATTCCCCGGTCAAGCCGTGGAATGACAAACATAACTGCTTTGGTTATGACTGGCTTGGAATAAGCGCTTAAATTAGCGCCATTCAGCCGTATCCCTTGATTTCCATGATGTTTGTCCGGAATCTCATGAATAAAAGAAACTAATTGTTTTGACCGAGCTT
>CAVWBP010000012.1:0-62500 GCA_963753165.1 Thermodesulfovibrionales bacterium
AACAATAAAATTCCGGCATGAAATGGTTCAAGCCTGAAAGGGAACTGTTCTTATGCATTTTGGGAATGAAAAAGCTTCAGAGACTAAAACATGTTTCTCAACTCAGTTGCTTGAAGAAAAAGAATTATTTTCTATATGGTATTCGGCTGGCTTACAAAAAACTGAATGAAGTTTCCAGTGCTTCTCAAGCTTTAAGTTCCTTTGCATAATAAGACTGATTAATATGTTTAAAGGGGCAATAAAAAATAAGGTCTACCAATAATTCACAATAGTTTCAATTCTTGATACCTTTTAACTTGTATGAAACTCACATTTTCGGAGCCTCGATAGAGCAACTGAAGATTATCATACCCCAATCTGTTATTGGAGGCACCGAGACTCCTTGACTTTGTCATGTTGCACTGAGAATGCTCGACAGTTTAGGTAATTCCAGCCAATTCTTCCATCTGACGTCACTATATTATGATAAAATTAAAAAAATGCTGAATCGAGGATTCTCTTATGTATGTATTTGAAGATATTTTAAAGCGAGTTCAAAATAAAAAGAATGACTACCAGCAATATAATTTTACAAAAATCGAACATATTGCTCTGATGGCTTTTTTTGATCTTGCACAAGAATTTGATGATGTTGGAGATTTTCATAACTTATGTATTGCAATTCCTAAATGTTTTTTCAACCTTGATGCTCGTCTCTACCTTATGGACACTAAAACAAATACTCTGCTCCTCACTGCAACAACTAACCAAGGAGAGCAATTATTTACTTATCCTCCCGCTGAGGTTAAGTCTAACGAAAGTCCTTATTATACAAATAAGAAAAGCCTCGTATTGACAATACGTGGGAAAAAACTCCTGACTGACCAACTTCCTTTTAAGCCCATAGGTAGCGTTCTTGGTCTATTAGAGCTATTTCCAATTGATGATATGAATACGCACAATGAACTTTTTTTTGAGAAATATGCAAACCGAATTGGTTTCAATGTGCACAATAAATATCTTGCCATAAAAAATGTCGAACATTTGAAATTTATTCAATCCCTTGTTGCAGATATCGAACATAATGTAATCGTGCCCAACATGATTTATAAGCTTTTCCTGCGGCGTCTGAAGGGAAAAATAAATAAAAATGACGAAATAGAGCATTTTCTTTCTGAATGTTTAACGATAGGACAATATGAGGTTGATGTTATTGAAAATATTCTAAATGAATTAATCGGGGTCAACGAAGGGTTATGGGAAGAAATTGAGAATATCGAAAAACACTATAAAAATATGAGTCTATTTCTTGAAACACTATTTCGCAGAAGTCATTTTGACCAGGGAAAGCTTGCACTTCGAACTAAAGCATGCAACATGAACAAGGATGTAGTACAACCTCAATTGGAACGTTACATAGAGCAATTTCAAAAAGCAGACATTTCAATAGATGATCGTCTAAGCGGTATCCCTGACGAAGAAATCATAAGTGTTGTAGACGTGGGTTTGGTAGCCCAGGTATATGCTAACCTCTTCTCAAATGCCCTTAAATATACACAACAAGTAACTAATGAAAAAGGTGAAAAAACGAAACATATATCATATGGTCACGAAACTATCAAAGATTTCTTCGGGCACAGTAAAGATGGAATAAAATATAACGTTTTTAGTACTGGACTCCATATTGCGCTTGAAGAGCGGGGAAAGATATTTGAAGAAGGATATCGTGGTAGTAATATTTCAAACAAACCAGGTACAGGGCATGGTTTGACATTCATAAAAAATGCTGTAGATATACACGGTGGTGTGGTAGGTTATGAGGCCACGCAATATGGAAATAATTTTTATTTTATTCTTCCCAAGTCAGATTGAATAAGAGTTGTTAGATGGAAGAACATAAAAACTTTCAGAAATAAAGAAGATATTCCCATCATTTGTAACAACCGATACAGATGGAACTGGTCTGGGGTTAGCAAATGTTCAATCTATCATCAGATGCCAAGGGGGAAAATATATGTGTTCTGAGTGGCGATATGGCAGAGGTTAAAATCTCCCTCCCTTTAATAAAGACTTAACATGGTTTTTTCTTCAAAATAAATTATTAGAACGTGCTCCTATGCTGCGCATTTCCGAATACAATCCTGACTAAGCAACTGATATCGGAGATGCGTGTTTGATGAAGGATTGAATGAAAGTTTTACCCTCTCGATTTTGCGTATGTGTAGGTCAGCACCAGAAAAATGCTATGCGTCTTTCGGGCGAAAGAAACACAGCATTTTTAAGAAAATAAAGGCGTTGGGGTCTGCCCTTGAAGCTTGACAAACTGATCCCGGTTTCTTAATGTCTATGATCAAGGGCAGACCCCATGGAGTTCCTTTTTCTCCTGCGTGATAATGACGGATTCATCCTGAATAAAAAAGACTTTCTGTGGAGCATTGCCCGAAAACCTCAGAAAACTCCCGATTTATTCTATGGTTGACGATAGGAGAAAACTTTTCTTGAGGTGAAGATGCCTGATGCCGGGTCAACATAGCGCCACACCATGCTTACGTCCTTTCCGCGAATGGTTATCAACGCATAACCGAGGAGATACTGATTATTGTCCCAGTCAACGGGTTGGACGCGATCCTTTTCGTAATATTCACCGTTCCAGGCCGTAGTCTCCGCTTCGGCTCCTCCCGAACCTGAGATAACCTGGTAGAGCGAATCGAGGCCATCTTGCGTCGAAGCGAGACCCACTGCGTAGACATGAGAATGGCCGGTAAAATAGAGATGTCCCCCGGCCCTGCCGAGAAGGCTCCAGAACGCTTCACGATTCTCCATGTCTTCGGGCCGTGTCCAGCCCCACTGCGTCATGAACTGAGGCATGTGGCCGAAAACAACGACATGGGGCTGTAGCGAGACATCACGTTCGGCCAGGCGGTCTTCTATCCAGTCAATGCTATTGCCTCGATAGTAGGCGCGGAAGGAGGGTCCGAACTGGTTCTGGTCCAGACCTATAAAGAGGGCATTGCGATGGACAAAACTGAATTCCCTTCCGGGCATCGCCGGGTTGTCCGTTCTGCCAGGCGGGAAGGTTGGGACCATCGCCTGTTCCCATGCAGAAGTACAACTGTCGGCGCTGTCGCACCAGTATTCATGATTGCCCGGCACTGGGTAAACTTCTATTTGGGCTGTGTAGACCGGCGACATAGCTTGCAGCCATGCCTCGTACTGGGATATCAGGCCGGTGGTGTCCTCGCCCCTGCCATCGATCAGGTCACCTCCAACAAGTACGAGGGAAACCCCCTGAATGACCATGTCATTGGCCATGCTATGAACGGCATCGAGGTTCGTATACTGAACGGCGCTGGTCTTCTTGTCCCATTTGTTGTCGCTCATATAGGCGAATTTCCATTCCGTGGGAGCCGATGACGAACCGCAGGATGCGAAAAGGGCAAAACTGACCAGGAGTAACATGATCAGGAGATAATGCGTTGTGCCCCTCTCCCTCAAGATGCTTTCTGAAGAAAACACGCGTTTTTCCCTCGCCTGCGGCAGCTTAGTCATCCACTTCAAGATATGTTTCAGAGAATGTCCTTTGCCGTCAGCGGCTATCTCAAGAAAAGGTTTGAAGAACGATTGGAAATCGGGTACTGCCATGTGTTGTTTCCTTTAAAAAGACTTCACCTGTTTGAATTAAAATCTACACCGTTTTGATGATCTCTGTCAATGAAAGCTACTACCTTACTATAGGAAAAAACAAAAAGGGGATGGTGTAAAAAGGCAATATTCCTGCTTTTGCCGACAATTCAAACAGAAAAATATACTGTACCGGATACTTACTAATGCGGTCGTTAGGACAGAGGTATAGTTTCGTCTGCTTGTCATTCTCCGGATCGACCGGTGAATTCAGTGCCTTTCTCTGGATTGCCCGATCATGTCGGGCAATGACAGTCGTATATCACTGGTTGTAGCCGTCTCAGGATATAGAGTCAAAGGAAACAGGGCAATCTTGACAAATAGGAATAATTCCTATATAGTTAAGAATATGGAAAGCAGAGGAGATGTGAATACAATGATGGATATATTTTATAGAAGATCTAAAGAGCATAGTCTGAAAATAACCCCCCAGCGCACCGCTATCTATCAGGAGCTTCTCAAGGCAAAAGACCACCCTACTGCGGACGTGATTTATAAAAGAATTGTAAGGAAGATTCCGAACATATCATTTGATACGGTCAACCGAACTCTCTTGACATTCTCTAAAATTGGTATTACAAATGTAGTTGAGGGGTATGGGCAGTCGAAACGATATGATCCTGACATTGATGTGCATCACCATTTCAGGTGCCTTCAGTGCAACACCATAATAGACTTTCACAACAAGGAGTATGACAGTATGGCCGTGCCCCAGGAGATCAAGAAACAATTTACGGTCTTGAACAAGAAGGTAGTGCTTGAAGGTCTTTGCAACAAGTGCGGAAGACGCTGATATTTATTTCTCTTTAAATAGTAATTATTACTATATAGTAATTGTATACAATCTTGTGGAGGTGATGACAATGCGTTAAGGTAAGTGTTCCCAGCTGGTGAGTAATAATAACGATAAATCTACATAAAATTAAGTTCAACAATTCATACAACGAAAGGAGGAAACTTTTATGAAAAAAAACAGTAAAAGCCCGGTAATGGGATCCACTGCCGGCGGTGGCAGGTCGAACCTGGATTGGTGGCCGAACCAGTTGAACCTTCATATTCTGCACCAGCATTCCTCCAAGTCCAATCCGATGGGCAAGGCGTTCAACTACGCTAAGGAATTTCAGAAACTTGACCTTCAGGCCGTGAAGAAAGACCTCTACGCGCTGATGACCGATTCGCAGGACTGGTGGCCGGCTGATTACGGTCACTACGGGGGGCTCTTCATCCGGATGGCGTGGCACAGCGCAGGTACCTACCGCACCGGTGACGGCCGTGGGGGCGCGGGCTCCGGCTCTCAGCGTTTGGCACCCCTCAACAGCTGGCCGGACAACGTGAACCTCGACAAGGCGCGTCGTCTGCTCTGGCCGATCAAGCAGAAATATGGCAGGAAAATCTCCTGGGCCGACCTGATGATCCTCGCGGGCAACTGCGCGCTGGAATCGATGGGATTCAAGACCTTCGGTTTCGGCGGCGGGCGCGAGGACGTCTGGGAGCCCGAGGAGGACATCTACTGGGGCAGCGAGGACAAGTGGCTTGGTGACAAGCGCTACAGCGGCGACCGGAACCTCGAGAATCCCCTCGCTGCCGTGCAGATGGGCTTGATCTACGTCAATCCGGAAGGGCCGAACGGCAACCCGGATCCGGTTGCCTCCGGCCGTGATGTTCGGGAGACCTTCGCGCGCATGGCGATGAACGACGAAGAGACTGTCGCACTCACCGCAGGTGGACATACCTTCGGCAAATCCCATGGCGCCGGTCCTGCGACCCATGTGGGACCTGAGCCCGAAGCGGCCGGCATCGAAGAGCAAGGCCTCGGCTGGAAAAGCAGCTTCGGCAGCGGCAAGGCCGGCGATACGATCGGCAGCGGCATTGAGGGCGCCTGGAAGCCGAACCCGACCAAATGGGATATGGGCTATCTGAAAGTGCTGTTCAAATACGAGTGGGAACTGATCAAGAGCCCGGCCGGCGCTCATCAGTGGCTGGCCAAGGACGTGGCCGAAGAGGACATGGTAGTTGACGCACACGACTCGTCGAAAAAGCACCGGCCGATGATGACCACGGCAGACCTCTCTTTGCGCTTCGACCCGATCTATAAGCAGATTGCGCGGCGCTACCTGCAGAACCCTGAGAAATTCGCGGATGCCTTTGCCCGGGCGTGGTTCAAACTGACCCACCGCGACATGGGCCCGCGTTCACGCTATCTCGGCCCGGAGGTTCCTTCGGAAGATCTTATTTGGCAAGACCCCATCCCTGCGGTGAATCACAAATTGATTGGCGAGAAGGATATTGCCTCCCTCAAGGGCAAGATTCTGGCTTCGGGGCTGTCCGTATCCCAACTGGTGTCGACTGCCTGGGCTTCGGCGTCCACCTTCCGTGGCTCCGACAAGCGCGGCGGTGCGAACGGTGCACGAATTCGTCTGGCACCGCAGAAGGATTGGGAAGTCAACCAGCCGAAACAGCTGGCTAAGGTGCTAAAGACTCTCGGAGGTATCCAGAACGCGTTTAATAAGACGGCAAAAGGAGGCAAGCAGGTTTCTCTCGCCGACTTGATCGTCCTGGGCGGATGCGCAGGTGTCGAGCAGGCTGCGAAGAACGCCGGTCACAAGGTCACGGTACCCTTCACGCCGGGACGCACGGATGCATCGCAGGAGCAAACCGACGTGGCGTCATTCGCTGTACTCAAACCGGCTGCAGACGGGTTCCGTAACTACCAGAAAACCAAATACGCTGTATCGGCAGAGGAACTTCTGATTGATCGGGCGCAACTGCTGACGCTGACCGCTCCTGAAATGACGGTTCTCGTTGGCGGTATGCGCGTCTTGAATGCGAACTTCGGAAAGTCCCAGCACGGCGTCTTCACCAAGCGGCCAGAGACGCTCACCAATGACTTCTTCGTGAATCTGCTCGACATGAGCACGACGTGGAAGGCAAGCGCGGAAGACGAAGACGTGTTCGAGGGCCGTGATCGCGTTAATGGCGAACTCAAGTGGACCGGCACCCGTGTCGACCTCATCTTCGGTTCGAACTCCCAACTCCGGGCCCTGGCCGAGGTCTACGGAAGCGCGGACGCGCAGAAGAAGTTCGTCCAGGACTTCGTGGCGGCATGGACCAAGGTAATGAACCTTGACCGTTTCGACATCGCCTGATCGTAGCATAAATGTCTTCAAGGGTTTCTGACAGGGCGGCGAAAAAACGGTCAGCTAACAACCGGTTCCAGCGGACGGCGTATCGCCGTCGCTGAACCGGAACGTTATGCAATTCATCTGTAAATTATCCCTCCCGGTACTTTCATAACTTTCGCTCACTCGTGGTTGGGAGTAGCTCCGCCTGACATAGACTTTGCCAGAAAAACGGTAACAATCATGGAATCCAAGAATAAACAAAAAAGGACCTTGCCTTTAAATGGCATTGCTATCGATATTCTGAAAAGCATTCGAAATGAGAACAAGGTTGTTAATGCTATAAGTTATGCGTTCACTATAGAGATATACACATCACTGCCCTGATTCACTGAGAGATGGAGGAGAAAGTCTTGCGTGCAAGGGATAGGAAAAAAGGGCACAGTGTTACGCTTTTGTTGCGTAAACACGTGTGCCCTTATTTAACTGGTTGAATTTAAAAGGCTTTTTGTTTTATCGCGCTAAACCGACGGTTTAGCAGAAGGAAGGCCTTCAACCACCGCCGCTGAAGCCGCCGGAGAAGGAACCGCCGCCGGTTGACGAACCGCCGTCGTCCGGCATGGAACAGCTGAAGGATGATAACTGTTTCTTCACCTTTTCAGAGCCGCAATTCGGACATAAAGAATCCTCATCGGCTGTTGTGAGATGCTTGAACAGGGCAAAATAGTTATTGCAACCTTCACACACATATTCATAAATTGGCATAGTGACTTTACTCCTCCCAATAAATATACTTTATTCTTTATTTATTTTACCTGTTGTCCGGTGAAAAGTCAATGGTCTGCTGTACGCGAAAGAATAGCGGCAAGGTTCTCTCTGAACCGTTTTGGATGACTTCCCTCCCAGTACAATTTGCCGCATTCACTGCACCGGAAAAATACCTGTTTTGAGAGGAAGACAAACTCCGGGACAGAATCCTTCGCCTCTGCTTTGTCAGGTATTCTGTTCAGCAGGCCATTGCAGGCAACGCACCTGCTGAAATGGGAAAAGTCTTTTAATTGCAGGGCATTGACTACTTCTGCCAGCTGGTCCGCCGGGTTATTTGCATGAATACACACATGCTCTCTGACAGCCTTTCTTTGCACCAGGCCGGTGTCCCTCGTAAGAATAAGCCTTTCCTGTTCCATAGCAATGCTTACGAGTTTCCTGTCGCTGATGTGGGCAACATAGAGGGTATCGAAACCAAGGAATCTGAGCCATCTGGCGAGTCTTCCAAGCATGGCGTCAGCGATAAAACGAAATTCCCGTGAGCCGCGGGGAGTAAAGATTTTTTCTTTATCCTCGCGGCTCACGGGCAGTAACTATTCTTCGGTTGGTGTCGGTTCAGAAAGGGAAGGAAGAAAATCTCTCTGGACGAAGGTATTCCTGTATCTCGGCATACCTGTACCTGCCGGGATTATTCTTCCCATAATTACATTTTCTTTGAGGCCTCTCAGTTCGTCGACTGCGCCGCTGATAGCGCCCTCTGTGAGGACGCGGGTTGTCTCCTGGAACGAGGCTGCAGATACGAAACTGTCTGTTGTGAGAGAAGCCTTGGTGATGCCGAGAAGAAGGGGCTTGCCCTGAGAAGGTTTTCCGCCTTCAGCTCTCACCCTGGCATTCTCTTCCTGGAAGAACCGCCTGTCTACCTGTTCGCTGATGAGGAAGTTCGTATCACCGGGGTCCTCTATCCTCACTTTTTTCATCATCTGCCTGACGATTACCTCGATATGCTTGTCGTTGATCGTAACACCCTGCAGCCGGTAAACCTTCTGCACCTCGTCAACCAGATATCTCTGAAGTTCCTGAGGTCCCAGGATATCGAGGATGTTATGGGGGTTCACCGCCCCGTCCATGAGTGGCTCTCCTGCCCTTACCCAGTCGCCTTCATGCACTCCGACATGTTTTCCTTTCGGGATGAGATACTCGCGCACTTCGTCCCCGCCTTTCACCACGACAACCCGCATGCCTTTATGCGCGCCTTTGAATTCGACCATTCCGTCGATCTCGGTGACGATTGCCTGTTCCTTCGGACGCCTTGCTTCGAACAGTTCGGCAACCCTGGGAAGACCTCCGGTTATGTCTTTGGTTTTTGTAGTCTCCCTTGGTATCTTCGCAAGGACATCGCCTGGATATACCATATCATTTCTGTCAAGCAGGATATGGGCGCCTGCAGGGAGAAGATATCGCGCAAGGACGGTTGTCCCCGGAATCTTTTGTGTGATTCTGCCCTGTTCGTCCTTGATCGAGATCCTCGGCCTCATATTCGCGGGATAATCTATGATGACTTTATGGGACAAACCGGTTACTTCATCAACTTCTTCTTTGACAGTTACCCCTTCAACAATATCTCCATGAGCGATCTTTCCCCCGATCTCCGTGAGTATCGGCATGGAATAAGGATCCCATTCAACAAGTTTCTGGCCTATTTCGACTTTCTGCCCGTTTTTGACCATGAGTTTTGCACCGTACACGACAGAGTACTTTTCTTTCTCCCTCCCCTTGACGTCAACCACGGCAATACTACCGTTCCTGTTCATGACAACGAGGAGGCCTTCTCTGTTTTTTACGGTATTTATATTGATAAATTTAATCGTTCCGGAATTTTTCGCTTCGAGCACGGTCTGTTCAACAATTTTCGATGCCGCACCACCGATATGGAATGTCCTCATGGTGAGCTGTGTCCCCGGCTCACCTATCGACTGTGCAGCGATAATTCCGACGGATTCACCTTTTTCGACAACTTCACTCCGTGCAAGGTCGCGTCCGTAGCATTTTGTACAGACTCCCTGCTTCGTCTCGCAGGTAAGCACCGACCGTATTTTGACCCTGTCTACCCCTGCCTCGATGACCTTATGGGTCAGTTCTTCGTCTATTTCCTGATTCTTCTTGACGATGGTCTCTTTCGTTAAAGGATCTTTGATATCGTCGACTGCGGTTCTCCCCAGCAATCTTTCCTCAAGAGGCTGAATAATCTCGCCGCCTTCGACGAGTGATGTCACGCTTATCCCGTCGGTGGTGCCGCAATCATCTTCCGATATGATGACATCCTGTGCGACATCAACCAGACGTCTTGTAAGGTAGCCTGAGTTCGCAGTTTTCAGCGCGGTATCGGCAAGACCCTTTCTTGCGCCGTGTGTCGAGATAAAATACTGGAGGGGAGTCAACCCTTCCCTGAAATTCGCGGTGATAGGCGTTTCGATAATTTCGCCGGACGGCTTCGCCATGAGTCCTCTCATGCCGGCAAGCTGCCTTATCTGGGCAGTACTTCCCCGCGCGCCTGAATCCGCCATCATAAAGATGCTGTTGAACGACCTTCTCTCCCAGAGTTCGTCTTCGGAGAGTTTTTTCCCGTCTTCGGCGCCAAGCTCTTTCATCATTTCATCGGCAACTTTTTCGGTTACATTCGCCCAGATATCGATAACCTTGTTGTACCGTTCGCCGTGGGTGATAAGGCCGTCTGCATACTGTTTCTGCACTTCGATGACTTCCTGCTCCGCAACACGGATCAGCTCTGGCTTCTTAGTAGGGATATGCATATCGGCCATCGATATGGATACCCCGGACTTGGTCGCATATTTGAATCCGAGTTGTTCCAGGTTGTCGAGAAAGACAACGGTGCTCCGTTTTCCGGATTTTTTGTATATGTATTCGATGAGTTTGCCGAGTTCCTTCTTGGTCATATCTTTGTTGACCATAGAAAAGGAAATCCCTTCCGGCAGAATATCGCTGAAAATGATCCGGCCGGTTGTGGTTTCCACAAAACTGCCGTTCACCCTCACTTTTATTATGGCATGTTCATCCAGGACCCCTGAATCGTACGCAATTATCACATCTTCAGAGTCTGCAAAGAGCTTCCCTTCGCCTTTTGCACCCCTTCTCTCTTTCATAAGATAATAAATGCCAAGAACCATGTCCTGAGTCGGGACCACAATAGGTTTTCCATTTGCCGGTGACATGATGTTGTTGACGGACATCATGAGTACACGCGCCTCGATCTGTGCCTCGATCGAGAGAGGGACATGCACTGCCATCTGGTCACCGTCAAAGTCGGCATTGAATGCGGTGCAGACCAAAGGGTGGAGCTTTATCGCTTTGCCTTCAACAAGAAGGGGGTCGAATGCCTGGATACCAAGCCTGTGGAGAGTAGGCGCCCGGTTCAGAAGGACCGGATGTTCCCGGATGACCTCTTCCAGTGCATCCCATACCTCCGCACTCTCTTTTTCTACCAGTTTTTTCGCTGCTTTTATTGTTGTGGCATGGCCTTTTTCTTCGAGTTTGTTAAAGATAAACGGCTTGAAAAGCTCCAGGGCCATCCTCTTCGGAAGACCACACTGATGGAGTTTCAGTTCAGGGCCTACCACGATAACAGACCTTCCGGAATAATCAACCCGCTTCCCAAGCAGGTTCTGTCTGAACCGCCCCTGTTTTCCCTTTATCATATCGCTCAGAGATTTCAGCGGTCTTTTTGTGGTTGTCTTCAGGACCCTGCTGCGTCTCCCGTTATCGAAGAGCGCGTCAACAGCTTCCTGCAGCATCCTTTTCTCATTCTTTATGATGACGCTCGGGGCTTTCAGTTCCATGAGCCTCTTCAGCCTGTTATTCCTGTTGATTACTCTGCGATAGAGATCGTTGAGGTCTGAGGTGGCGAAACGTCCGCCCTCTAACGGGACAAGAGGCCTGAGGTCAGGAGGGAGCACCGGAATTACATCCATGATCATCCAATCGGGTTTATTCCCTGACTTCCTGAATGCGTCTACAACCTTCAGGCGCTTGGTAAGTTTTTTCTTGACGCCGATCGATACCGCTTCATGAATTTTTTCCTTGAGCTCATGATACAGGGTTTCCAGGTCGATCAGCCTCAGCAGTTCTCTTATGGCCTCAGCCCCCATCCCTGCCTTGAACCGGGAACCGAATTCAAGGGTTTTTTTCTTGAAATCGTCTTCGGAAAGCGGCTCTTTCTCTTTGAGAGGCGTATCGCCGGGGTCTATTACCACATAGCTCTCAAAATAGAGAACTTTTTCGAGCAGACGCATAGTCATATCGAGAAGGGTGCCGATTCTGCTCGGGAGGCCTTTGAGAAACCAGATATGGGCGACCGGCGTTGCAAGTTCGATGTGACCTAAACGCTCACGCCTTACCTTTGGACTGAATAACCTCGACTCCGCATTTATCACATACTACGCCCCGGTGTTTCATCCGCTTGTATTTGCCGCAGATGCATTCCCAGTCCTTTATCGGTCCGAAGATCTTTGCACAGAAAAGCCCGTCCCTTTCCGGTTTGAACGTCCTGTAGTTGATGGTCTCGGGTTTTTTCACTTCGCCATAAGACCATTCCCTGATCTTTTCCGGCGACGCAAGTCTTATCCTCACCGCCTCAAAGTCAGTTGGGTCTTTGGGCCTCTGAAAAATTGCATAAATATCTTCTGTCAAGCTACTCCCCCTTGCTTTTCTTCTCCAGAAGCTCTACATCGAGTCCAAGACTCTGGAGTTCCTTTATTAGTACATGGAAAGATTCCGGGACCCCTGGTTCGAGGGTTGCGTCACCTTTCACAATTGCCTCATACATGCGGGCCCTCCCGGCAACGTCATCACTCTTTACCGTCAGAAATTCCTGGAGCGTATAGGACGCACCATATGCTTCAAGCGCCCAAACTTCCATTTCTCCAAGTCTCTGCCCGCCAAACTGTGCTTTCCCGCCAAGGGGCTGCTGGGTAACGAGAGAGTAAGGACCGATTGAGCGTGCATGGATCTTATCATCAACAAGGTGATGGAGTTTCAGCATGTACATGAATCCGACAGTAATCGGCTTATAGAACTGTTCCCCTGTTTTTCCGTCATACAGGGTAATCTGTCCGGTCACCGGAAGGTTGGCTTTCTTGAGAAGCTCTTTGATTTCAATCTCTTTTGCTCCCTCGAATACAGGGGTCGCAACATTCAGTCCAAGCGTCCTTGCTGCCCATCCCAAATGTGTTTCGAGCACCTGCCCAACATTCATTCTTGAAGGAACACCAAGCGGATTGAGCACTACATCAACAGGAGTGCCGTCGGGAAGATAAGGCATGTCTTCCTCGGGGAGCACCATGGCAACGACTCCTTTATTCCCATGCCGTCCGGCCATTTTGTCACCAATCTGGAGCTTCCGCTTCATGGCGATATACACTTTCACCACTTTATTTACACCCGGCGGGAGTTCATCTCCTCTTTTCAGCCTGTCGAGCATGCCATCATAGCGTGTCTCAAGATAGCGAATATACTGATTGACTTCGTTATGAACGGAGTCAATTTTTTCGCGGGCTGCGCCGTCTGTAAGCTTGATGCGCATGAGGTGTTCATCTTTTACCCGTTCAATCTGCTTGTCTCCCAGTTTTTTCCCTTTCTGGCAGATTACCTCTTTTGTCTTGGAGTCCTTTATGTCTTCAGCTACCGCATGTCCGGTAAGGAGGCTGCGGATCTTCTTGAACCTCTCTTCTTTTACGATTCTGATCTCCTCTTCGAGATCACGCTGTAATCTGTTGATGTCTTTTTCTTCTATGCTCTTTGCCCGTTCGTCTTTTTCAGCGCCTTTCCTCGAGAAAATCCGGACATCAACTATCGTTCCCTCTATGCCGGGCGGCACATAAAGACAGCTTTCTTTGACTTCTTCTGCCTTCTCTCCAAAAATCGCTCGCAGCAGTTTTTCTTCAGGCGTCAGTTGTGTTTCACCTTTTGGGGTTACTTTCCCGACAAGGATGTCGCCGGGCTTCACCTCTGCGCCGATCCTGATTATCCCGCTTTCGTCGAGGTCCTTGAGCGCCTCTTCTCCCACATTGGGGATGTCACGAGTGATCTCCTCCGGGCCGAGCTTGGTTTCCCGTGCCTCGATATTGAATTCTTCTATATGAATGGAGGAAAAGACGTCTTCTTTCACGAGTCTTTCACTGAGGAGGATCGCATCTTCAAAGTTATATCCACCCCATGGCATAAAAGCTACGAGGACATTCCTGCCTAAGGCAAGTTCTCCTGCTTCTGTGCATGATCCATCAGCAAGGGTATCTCCCGATTTGACCACGTCTCCAACATTCACAAATACTTTCTGATTGATGCAGGTAGCCTGGTTCGATCTCTGGAATTTGACCAGGGAATAAATATCAACACCGCCTGTATTTTCTGAAGAGCGGACAACAATACGGGATGCGTCAACACTTTCGACAACCCCCCCCCGCCTGGCAAGAACAAGCGCACCTGAATCTCTGGCTGCAACATATTCCATGCCTGTGCCGACAATGGGAGCTTTCGGCTGAAGGAGCGGCACCGCCTGCCTTTGCATGTTCGATCCCATCAATGCCCTGTTCGCATCGTCGTTTTCAAGAAAGGGGATCAGAGAAGCAGAGACGCCGACTATCTGCTTGGGTGATACATCCATATATTCGACTTCATCGGGAGACACCATCCTGAAATCACCGCCTACCCTTGCCGAAACAGTCTCTCCCGTGATGTTACCCTTCTCATCCATCGGGGAAGTCGCTTCTGCTATAATGTATTTTTCACCGTCTATTGCCGAGAGATAATCAACGGTTTTGGTAACTTTGCCGTGTGTAATTTTCCGGTACGGGACCTCTATGAATCCGAAGTCGTTTACGCGGGCATACGTCGCCAATGAGGTAATTAATCCGATGTTCGGCCCTTCCGGGGTTTCTATGGGACATATTCTGCCATAATGGGTCGGGTGTACGTCTCTAACCTCAAACCCCGCCCTTTCGCGGGTAAGGCCACCGGGTCCAAGAGCGGATAATCTTCTCTTATGGGTGATCTCCGACAATGGATTCGTCTGGTCCATGAACTGGCTGAGCTGGCTTGAGCCGAAAAATTCTTTTAACGCTGCCATTACAGGTTTCGCATTGATCAGGTCGTGCGGCATGGCTGTTTCAAGGTCTGTCAGGGTCATCTTTTCCTTGATCGTCCTTTCCATTCTGACAAGCCCTATCCTGAACTGGTTTTCGAGCAGTTCGCCAACCCTTCTTACTCTCCTGTTGCCGAGATGGTCTATATCATCAACCTCACCCTTGCCGGTTCTGAGGCTGAACAGATACCTGACAATCTCAACGATATCATTGTCCGTCAATACCCTGGTATCTAACGCTATGTTAATGGCAAGCCTTTTGTTCAGTTTCAAGCGTCCTACCGGCGAGAGATCATAACGCTTTGGATCGAAAAAGAGTCCGTTGAAGAGGTCTTTTGCTGCAGATACAGTCGGTGGTTCACCAGGCCTTAATTTTCTGTATATCTCGATCAGAGCCTCTTCCTGTGTGCTCACTTTATCCGTCAGGAGGGTGTCCCTCAAAGAAGAAAGATAATGTACATTGTCTATAAAAAGGAGACTCAGGGAATCAATATTCAGAGAGAGGATCCTGTTCAGGGCTTCCTCTTTAATGGGTTCATTCCCCTCAATGACCACTTCTCCTGTGGAGGGGTCAATAATGTCCTTCAGGGTAATCCTTCCGATAATCTCTTCCTTTGAAATCGGGATCGTTGTAACGCCTGAGGCCTCCATCTTCCTTATGGCGCCACGGGTAATTTTGCCCCCTTCCTTGACAATCAGTTCTTTTGTGTCCGGTGAAGTTATGTTGCCAAGTGATTTTAATCCTACAAGGACCTCACTCACCGCTCTCGAAAACTTGTTCCCGCTGAGCTGGATCGTTTCGACAGGATAAAAGATCTTGAGAAGATCTTCGTTTGAATAGCCGAGAGCCTTCATAACGATTGTGGCAGGCAATTTCCTCCGCCTGTCAATCCTGACGTAAAGGATGTCTTTTGTGTCAAATTCAAAATCAAGCCATGATCCCCGTGAGGGAATGACACGGGCAGAATATAATAATCTGCCGCTTGCATGAGTCTTTCCTTTGTCATGGCTGAAAAAGACGCCTGGTGAGCGGTGAAGCTGACTCACCACAACACGTTCGGTGCCGTTGATAACAAAAGTGCCGATATCCGTCATTAACGGCATTTCGCCGATATAGACGTCTTCTTCCCTTGATTCTTTTAGTCTCTTACTCCCCTTTGGTTCAACAAATTCCCATAAATTCAGTTTGACTTTTATCTTAAGAGGGGCGGCATAGGTGATCCCCTTCTGCAGGCAATCGCGCAGATCGTACTTGGGATCGCTGAACGTATATCCCAAGAATTCTATCGAAGCGGTCTCGTTATAGTCTACAATCGGGAATACACTTAAAAATGCAGCCTGCAGCCCGGAGTCTTCCCTTCTTTCTGGAGAAGAATCCATTTGTAAAAATTTCTCATAAGATTTTTTCTGTATTTCTATGAGGTTAGGGATTTCGAGGAATTGGGGAACTTTTCCAAAATTTACTCGTTTTCTCAAAACCCTTGACATAGGTCTCCTTTTTATTTAATTTCTACTGTTGCTCCCTGTTCCTCAAGTTTCGCCTTAATCGAGTCCGCCTCTTCTTTCGATACGCCTGTTTTTACCGGCTTAGGAGCTCCGTCAACAAGGTCCTTCGCTTCTTTCAAGCCGAGAGAGGTAAGTTCTCTGACCACTTTTATTACCTGGATTTTCTTCTCGCCTGCAGCGGTGAGTACGACATCAAAGCTTGTCTTTTCCTCTACTTCCGGCGCTGCAGCTCCGGCACCCGGCATGGCAGCGATCGCGACAGGTGCAGCAGCGGTCACCCCGTATCTTTCCTCGAACTCTTTTATGAATTTTGACATGTCGAGGATTGTCATGTTGTCAATAAACTCGAAAACCTCTTCTTTTGTAACAGCCATTTTAAAGTCCTCCTTTGATTGAGTTGAGAGTATTCACTTTTTCACTCTCAACGTTTAACTTTCCTGTTTCTTATTTTTAACCGCTTCAAGTGCATATGCGACCTTGCTGACTGTGGCATTCAATGCAGATGCCATCTTCGAAAGCGGCGCCTGGAAAACACCTGCCAGCATAGAGAGCAATACCGGTCTCGGGGGAATCTCAGCAACAGTTTTCAGGTCCGCTGTAGTACATAATGAGCCTTCGATCAGGCCTATCCCGACCTTGAGTTTGTTGTTCTTCTTTGAGAATTCGAGCATCTTTTTCACGATGGTGACAGGGTCGTCATGACTTATCGCAATTCCGATCGGCCCCTTGAAGAAATCTTTTGCAGCAGCAACAGATGTCCCCTCTGCCGCTATCTTTGCAAGAGTGTTCTTCACCACCTTGAAGTCAATATTCCCCTCCTTCAGCAGTTTGCGCAAATTGGACAGTTCGGCTACGGTGAGCCCTCTGTAGTCAGCGAAGACGACGGCTTTCGATTTCTCGAACTCTTCTTTTAACTGTTGTACCGCTTGTTCTTTTTCTGACCTGTTCAGTTTATACCCCCTTCCCCAGGGATGATATATCAACAGAGATCCCTGGCCCCATCGTTGAAGAAATGGATAATTTCTTAAGATATTTCCCTTTGCTTGTCGCTGGTTTTGCCTTTATGATCGAGTGAATGACCGATCTGGCATTCTCCATAAGTTTGTCCGCATCGAAAGAGGCTTTCCCTATCGGGACATGCACGATACCTCCCTTTTCGGCCTTGAACTCCACTTTGCCCGCCTTGATCTCCTTCACTGCGCGGGCTATGTCAAAGGTTACTGTCCCCAATTTCGGGTTAGGCATAAGCCCTCTCGGTCCAAGTATTTTGCCCAGTTTGCCCACAATACCCATGACATCAGGGGTAGCAACTGACTTGTCAAAATCGAGCCATCCCTTGGTTATTTTTTCGACGACGTCTTCCGCACCGACATAATCTGCGCCGGCATCTAACGCCTCCTTTTCCTTTTCACCCTTTGCGAAGACAAGGACCCTGACCTTTTTCCCCATGCCGTGAGGAAGGACAACCGTCCCCCGCACCATCTGTTCTGATTTTTTCGGGTCGATCCCGAGGTTTACCGCTAGATCCACGGTCTCGTCAAACTTTGTATACGTGAATTCCCTGACGAGCTTTACTGCGTCTTCGAGAAAGTATTCCTTCCCCGGTTCAACTTTGTCCTGAACTACTTTTAACTTTTTCCCCATGTCGCCCTCTTTTATTCTATGATTTCGAGCCCCATGCTCCTCGCGGTGCCCTTAATAATCTGTTCCGCCTTTTCCACCGAGTATGCATTAAGGTCCGGAAGCTTTCTCTGCGCAATCTCTTTGATTTGAGCAGCAGTAACCTTGCCGACCTTTTCCTTGTTTGGAGTGCTTGACCCCTTGATTATGCCCGCGGCTTTTTTCAGGAGATCCGAGGCAGGAGGCGTCTTGGTAATAAAAGTGAACGACCTGTCGGCATATACGGTCATCACTACCGGGATAATCGTATCTCCTAGTACCTGTGTTTGTGCGTTGAATGCCTTGCAGAACTCCATGATATTTACACCGTGAGGACCGAGTGCAGGGCCTACGGGCGGTGCGGGATTTGCTTTCCCTGCCGGTATCTGGAGTTTGACCTGAGCAATTATTTCCTTTTTAGCCATCTATTTCCTCCTCATGCCTTTTCTACCTGGAAAAAATTCAGTTCAACAGGTGTCTGCCTGCCAAAAATGCTGACCATAACGCAAAGTCTGCCATGGTCTATATCTACTTCTTCAACACTGCCAAGGAAGTTCGAGAAGGGTCCGTCGATAATCCTGACACTTTCGCTCTTCTGGAACTGGGTTTTGACCTGCGGCACAGGCCCTTTTTCTATCTGCTGGAGTATCACCGCTACCTCTTCTTCGGACAGCGCAACAGGGGTTGACCCGCCTACGAAGCCGGTAACCCTGGGTGTGCTCCTGACAAGGTGCCACGTTTCGTCATCCATTTCCATCTCAACAAGAATATATCCCGGATAGAATTTTTTATCGCTTTCCTTCTTTTTCCCGCCCTTTAATTCAATGACACGCTCAGTCGGGATTAATATCCTGGAGATTCTCTCCTTCATGCCCTGTCTGTCTGTCTTTTCTTCGATACCGAGCCTTACTTTTTCTTCGAACCCGGAATATGTGTGAACAACATACCAGTTTTTATCCATAGCTATCTCAGTGCCATTCTCACCAGTTTCGAAAGGCTGATGTCAACAACCCCCAGAAATAGTGAAATGACCAGTACGGTTATTATGACAACCCACGTAGACCCGATGAGTTCGTCTTTTGACGGAAAAACAACCTTCTTGACCTCGACTTTCACTTCACGGAAAAATTCCTTTATTCTATTGAACATTGTTTTTATCCTGTACGGTTCTGTTCATTCATATGGCAGGCCAGGAGGGATTTGAACCCCCAACCCTCGGATTTGGAGTCCGATGCTCTATCCGTTAGAGCTACTGGCCTACGCCTTTATCTCCTTGTGCATTGTATGCCGCCTGCAATTCCTGCAGTACTTCTTCCGCTGGAGTTTATCAGGGGTATTCTTCTTGTTTTTCATGCTCGAATAGTTCCTGTTTTTGCATTCTGTGCATTGGAATAATATGATATCTCTCATGTCGTTATCCCAAGACCTCTGTGACGACGCCTGCGCCGACAGTTCTGCCGCCTTCACGGATGGCAAACCTCAGTTCCTTCTCCATCGCGATCGGCGAGATCAGCTCTACCGACAAACTCACATTATCCCCAGGCATCACCATCTCTACTCCCTCAGGTAACTGCGCCACTCCCGTCACATCCGTCGTCCTGAAATAAAACTGCGGCCGGTATCCCTTGAAAAACGGCGTATGCCTCCCGCCTTCTTCCTTCGTCAGAATATACACCTCAGTCTTGAATTTCGTGTGCGGCGTGATGCTCCCGGGCTTCGCCAATACCTGCCCGCGCTCTACTTCTTCCTTCCCTATCCCACGTAAAAGGACTCCTACGTTGTCTCCCGCTCTCCCCTCATCCAGCAGCTTCCGGAACATCTCCACCCCCGTCGCTACCGTCTTCCTCGTCTCTCCCAATCCTACTATCTCTACCTCTTCTCCTACCTTGACAATCCCACGCTCTACTCTTCCCGTCACCACCGTCCCACGCCCGGATATCGAAAATACATCCTCAATCGGCATCAAAAACGGCTTGTCTATCGGACGGTCAGGCGTCGGGATATAACTGTCTATCGCATCCAGCAACTCCAGTATGCTCTTGTACTCCTCTGCCCCCTGATCCGCGCCCTGACTCTCCATAGCCTTCAGTGCACTGCCCCGAATTATCGGTATCTTGTCCCCGGGAAACTGATACTTCGTCAGCAACTCCCTCATCTCAAGCTCCACCAGGTCCAGCAGCTCCGGATCATCCACCATGTCTACTTTATTCATAAATACTACAATGTACGGCACTCCTACCTGCCTCGCCAATAATATGTGCTCCCTCGTCTGTGGCATTGGCCCGTCCGCCGCTGACACCACCAGCACCGCCCCGTCCATCTGCGCCGCTCCCGTGATCATGTTCTTGATGTAGTCGGCGTGCCCGGGACAGTCTACATGCGCATAGTGCCTCTTGTCCGTCTCATACTCTACATGCGCAGTCGCTATCGTTATCCCTCTGGCCTTCTCCTCAGGCGCGTTGTCAATACTGTCAAATGACCGGTATGACGCCTGCCCCTTGAATGAAAGTACCTTCGTGATCGCCGATGTCAACGTCGTCTTCCCATGGTCAACATGCCCAATCGTCCCTATGTTCGCATGCGGCTTTACCCTCTCAAATTTCGCCTTTGCCATTTTTCCTCCTCTTTCGCTTTCAGCAAAGTACCGAAAGCAGTTGGGTCTCTGGCCCATCTGCTTTGAAGTATTTTTTCATATCATTTCTTATAGCTCTCTGCTCTCTGCTCGGAGCTTTACTGGAGCCCATGACCGGGATTGAACCGGTGACCTCATCCTTACCAAGGATGTGCTCTACCGACTGAGCTACATGGGCACTTTTCACGCCAGTTAAAAGTGAAAAGTTATGAGTGAAAAGTTTTAAATACATTGTTTATATCCTTAAATTTTTCACTGAAAACTCTTCACTTCTCACTTTGAATCTGGAGCGGGAAACGGGATTCGAACCCGCGACCCTCAGCTTGGAAGGCTGACGCTCTACCACTGAGCTACTCCCGCATCTTTGAAGCCAGTTGAAAGTGAAGAGTTGAAAGTGAGAAGTTCCAAAAAGTTCATTCTCTTCCTCCTTGCTTTTCACTCTTAACTTTTCACTATAAATTTTGCTTTGCAAAATTTATATGGTGGAGAGGGGAGGATTCGAACCTCCGAAGGCTGCGCCGGCAGATTTACAGTCTGCTCCCTTTGGCCACTCGGGAACCTCTCCTCGTCGAGTCAAAGACCTGGAGCCACCGAAGGGAATTGAACCCCCGACCCGCTGATTACAAATCAGCTGCTCTGCCTGCTGAGCTACGGTGGCATCACGCTCTCCCATAACACATGAAAGAAGTTGAAAAAGGCAATACTAACCCCTTTTCATCAGAATATTAATTCAACAACTTTTATTACAAAAAGGTCAATTAGAGGAATTCGCAAATAATGCTGATTATATTGAATTATCTCTTTATTTCTTATTATTATTCGATCTTTGGCGCAATATCTCAAAGGCACATACCCCTGCTGCGACAGAGACATTCAGTGAATTGATCATCCCTCGCATCGGAATTTTCACAAGGTCATCACAGTGTTCCTTCACTGTCCGTCTGAGTCCCTTGCCTTCCGACCCGATTACGAGCGCAAGAGGACCTGAGAGGTCTTGTTCCCATATCGTCTTCTCCGCAGAAGACTCTGCTCCAATGATCAGTATCCCCTCTTTTTGCATGTCACGCATTGCATGCTTTATGTTGGCGACCAGCGCAACGGGGACGTATTCAACGGAACCGGCTGAAACCTTGGAAACCTCGGCGCCCAGACTCACTGACCGGTAAGCCTGCAACACGACGCCGTGAACACCGGCAGCGTCTGCTACTCTCAAGACAGCGCCAAGATTCCTTGGGTCTTCAATGCAGTCGAGGATAAAGAAGAACGGGGGTTCTTTTTTCTCTGCCGGAATTTCCAACAGGTCGTCGAGGAGAACATACCCTTTTTTTTGCACTTCTGCTGCAACTCCCTGATGACCTTTGCCGAACCTCTCATCGAAAAAGACGGGATCGACTGCTTTTACCGGGATATCCAACCGGACTGCCTCCTGCTTCAACCCTTCGATTTTTTCCTGTCTCGACAGGGACAGATAGAGGGTCTTTATTTTTCTCCCTGCCCTGAGCGCTTCGGCAACAGGATTCAGGCCATAGATCCACTCATCAGCCGACTTTAATTTTCCAGTCTGTCCGGTCTTTTTTATCTTCAAGGAGAACGCCTTTTTCTTCAAGGTCTCTTCTGATAATATCAGCGGTTTGCCAGTCCTTACGGTTCCGGGCATCCTTTCGTTTCCCGATCTGTTCAAGGATATCTTCTTCCGAGAGCCCGATTTTTTTGACATGCATCAGCGAACTATACCATTCAAGCGGAGTCCTGCTGAATATATTCAGAACGGTCCCGGTCTCTGACAGGAGTTCCCGCGTTTTCAGGATCAGCTCCCCGGCTTTTTGTCCCGATGGTTTACTGTCAAGAAACCTGTTGCATTCGCGGATGAGTTCAAAGATGTGTCCAAGCGCCTGGGCGGTATTGAAATCATCATCCATGGCCTCTTCGAATCTTTCTTTAAATGCAGAGAGCAGTTCACTGAAGGATTTGCCGGTCCCGGATAATTCCTTATGTCCGGAATCGTTTCTCTCAAGGAAATCATTTGTTCTGACTGCGGTGGTGTAATATCTGTCTATGGAGCTTTCCGCCTCGCGCAGCTGTTCGTCAGAGAATTCTATCGGACTCCTGTAATGGGTGGCAAGCAGAAAAAACCTCAGGACTTCCGGGTCAAAATTATCGAGGACTTCTCTGATCGTGAAAAAATTGCCGAGTGATTTGGACATCTTTTCCTTGTCGATGGTAATAAATCCGTTGTGTACCCAGTACTTTGCGAAAGGGGTCCCGGTGAATGCCTCTGACTGGGCGATCTCATTTTCATGGTGGGGAAAAAGCAGATCGGCCCCTCCTCCGTGGATATCGAAGCTCTTGCCGAGGTGCTTCAGGGACATCGCTGAACATTCAATATGCCATCCGGGCCTGCCGAGCCCCCATGGGCTCTTCCAGAAAGGCTCGCCTTCCTTGGAGTTTTTCCAGAGCACAAAATCGAGAGGGTTTTTCTTCCTCTTATCAACGTCGACCCGCGCACCTGCAAGCATTTCTTCCATATCTCTTTTTGAGAGCTTCCCATAGCCGGGAAATTTATCGACAGAAAAGTACACACTGCCATCGGATACATAGGCAATACCTTTCCCGATCAGCGCTTCGATAATCTCTATCATTTCATTGATATATTCTGTTGCTTTCGGTTCAACATCAGCCCTGCCTACGCCAAGCATGTCCATATCTTCGTAGTAAGCATCTGTATATTGTTTCGCAATAACATCCCAGGCAACATTCTCCTGCCTTGCTTTGTTGATGATCTTATCGTCAATATCGGTAAAATTCCTTACATAGGTGACCTGGAACCCTTTGCAGCGCATGTATCTCCGGATTACATCAAAGATAATGGCGCTTCGCGCATGGCCGACATGGCAGTAATCGTATACGGTTACCCCGCAGGCATACATACTCGCCCGGCCCGGGATCAGCGGCTCGAAGACCTCTTTTTGTCCTGTAAGTGTGTTGTGAATTTTCATTTTCCCTGGTGAAGACAAATTTTCCGTACAGAGATTATACAACAATTACTATGACATATATTTAATTGAGGAGATAATCAGGATCTGCGTATAAACATAATATTTTAACATTCTTAATGTTTGTCATCCCACGGCTTGACCGGGGGATCCAGTCCCGAAAACTTTCGGGATGAAAACACTGGATTCCGGCCTTCGCGAGAATGACGAATTTTTGTCAGAATCATATGTTATAGGCAGATACTAACCAAAAACCTGATGCCGCTGGTGACAGGATGAAAGGGTTTGTTGTAAGATAAATCCGCTATGGAACCGGCAAAACAGGATGATTTCGATCTGAAAAAAACGATTGCTGATTATATGGAAAACGGCCTGCTCGATAATATTATCGACATGTATAGGCACGACAAAAGCCTTTATGAATATATCGGCTATCTGATGTCCGACGAGAGGATGAGGGTCAGAATCGGGGCTACCGCGCTCATTGAAACCATGAAGGAGGAGGACCCCGGAAACGTCTCAAAGGCAATACCCTCGATGCTTCCGCTCCTCAGGACACAGAGCCCTGTCATAAGAGGAGATATTGCATATCTTCTTGGCGTAATCGGCAGCGAAGAAACAATCCCCTATCTGAATGAGCTCCTGAACGACGAAGACATGAACGTCAGGACGACCGTACAGGAAGCGATCGAGGACATTCAAAAAGGGAGTCACTAGCTGAATCAGACAGTTCAGGATTTCCTGAGAAGCATTGAGCCGGGAGGAAGGCTTAATTCCTGCGAAAGCACGTCGCACTTGCACTGGAAAAGATAAAAAATATTTTTCCCGATACCCTGAAGCGTTTCAAAGTTGCCCTGTCCCTTGCTGACAATAAATTGTGCATCCCCAAAGGTCTTCCGGAACTCCGGAGATGTCCATTCAAGGATCGTTCCCACCGCATCGGAGCCGTTTTCGATCACCTCGCATATTTCACCGAGGCCAGACTCATGCGCATCTGCAATTGTGGCATCATTGAGAACAGGGGAACCTTTCACCACTGCCCTGATCTTCTTGCCGGACTGAATCAGCGTCTCGATCAACAGCCTGTCGAAAACTATTTCACCTGCATTATCAAGGAGATACATTATTTCGTCTGCGTCTTGAACGGATGCGGTAAATACGGGGTAGGCATCCTCGGCGAATGTATTCTTCAAAGCTTTCGCAATGGCGCCCTCGATGTCTATGGAAGTGAAGATTCCAAAGTCGATTACATTGCCGGCGACGGCAAGCCTGGAAGCTGTCCAGAGAGGGTCGGAACTCTTTTCAACCAACTTTTTCAATGAGGGATAGAGGGCAAGCGCTTTTCTGTTGTATTCTGATTTTATTTCCTCAAAGGGATCTTTCCCGAGCATGCGCCTTATCCTCCTATGGATAAATGTTGTCGTATGCGCAGGCGGCTTTGTGGTATCAGCGTTCTCGATATCGGCAAGCACGCTCTTGAGGACAGTCTCCTGGAAAGATTTATCGTTTGTGCCGAGCCTGAGCGCAATGAGGGACTGCCGCAGAAAACAGGGGAAACAGTCGAGGTGAACTTTCATCTTCTATCGTGTGCGGCCTCTCAATGCCTCAGCTTTCTTTTCGACCTCTTCAGACAGGTTCCTTTTGTAGCGTTTTAACCGCCTGGCAAGGTCAGGGTCCTTCCGTGCGAGTATCTGCGCTGCAAGGATCGCTGCATTTTTTGCGCCGTTTTTTCCTACGGCGACGGTTGCGACAGGGACCCCGGGTGGCATCTGTACCGTGGAGAGCAGAGAATCAAGCCCGTGGAAGGATGAAGAATCAATAGGCACGCCGATAACCGGGAGTATGGTATGCGCTGCGAGCACGCCGGCTAAATGAGCTGCCATGCCGGCGCCTGCTATAATCACTTCAATCCCTCTCTTTTCAGCCTCCGAAGCGATCTTCACTGCCCGGCTGGGCGACCGGTGGGCGGAGGCGATTGTTGAGTCATAAGGGACATTGAATTTTCTGAGAATCTCTTCCGATGCTTCCATGACCGGCAAGTCTGAATCGCTTCCCATTACTATTAAAACTTTTGGTTTCATGATATCTCCTTTTCTCCGGAAATGCCCCTGTTTGTTCATTCGTGTGCAGAATCCCCCAGATTTTTCCTGTGCCACTTTCCTTTGAACTGAATCTTCTCCAGCGCATCATATGCTTTTGCCCCGGCTTTCTGAAGATCAGATCCTGTCGCGTTCACACTCATTACGCTGCTGCCGGTGGCAACGGTATCGTGATTATCAAAAGAGGTGTTTTCATGGAATACCATAATATTTTCCCTGTCTTTTATTTTTTCAAGCCCTTTTATCTTCGCACTCTCCGGATGGAGTCCGGTGCCGCTTTTTGAAAAAACTGTTACGCAGAATGAGGTCTCATCTCCCCATGAAACAGCCGCCTCTGCAAGCCGCTCTTTCAGGGCAAACGACATAAGTTCGACATAGTCCGTTTTTAACCGCGGAAGGATAGTCTGTGCCTCCAGATTCTGAAAACCGCTGTTCAGGTCAAAGACAAACGGCATCCCGTGACTGATAATGAGATCCATAGAGAGGATGCCTTTATACATCATGCCTGTGGACCGCAGCGCTTTGAGTAACGGTCTCAGGATTTTTTCCTTAATTGCAGATTCAAGTTCAGGGGATAGATGGTGCGCCAAACTATATGCGCCGGCATCTCCGGGGGGGAAATCCGTCCCGGCATCCTCCGGCGCTCTGAAAACAGACAAGCTGGAGAGAGGCATTATGGTAATGCCGTCGGTTATTGCAACAAAAGATACCCGTTTGCCCTCGATATGCTCTTCTATAATAACCTGTCTCCCTGCCTCGCCGAGCATGTTGTCTTTCATGATGAGCTTGAGTATTTCGGCTGCACGGTCGACTGTTCGGGCCAGAAAGATATCGGGCGCCTGAGCATGACCAGTGGTTTTTATAATGAGAGGCGCTCCTTTTAATCTTACGAAATCCAGGGCCTGGAGGTATGATGAGAACACCTTGTATTCAGCAGAGGGGACTCCGAAGCGCCGTATAAGCTCTTTTGCAAATACCCTGCTTGCACCGATCCCCGCAGCTTCTTTCCGTGGGCCGAATATCTTGCATCCCTCTCTCTGAAATGTGTCCACTATGCCCTGTGAAAGGAGTTCGGGCATGTCGACTATTGTGAGGTCAATCCATTCGTATTTCACAAAATCGATGAGCGTGCTGAAATCACCGGGCTTTGCATCTATGCACTCCGCTATCTCTGCGATGCCTGCATTCCCGGGAGCGCAGTAGATGTTATTAACATGTCTGCTCTGCGAGAGTTTCCATGCTATTGCATGCTCTTTCCCTCCGCTGCCGATAACCAGTACTTTCATGGAGGTATTATTCGCTGCCTTCTCTGATTACCTTTGCGAGATATTCAGTGATGAGTGCATCATACCGTGAAGTATGGCCGAAGACCTTCTTCGCGAGTTCCAGTTTTCGCTTATATGCCAACTCTCCGTTCCGTTCCTTCATCTCTTTGATTACGGGCGCATAATCGGCCGGATCCACAATCACTGCAACGTCCTGAAAATTTTTCGAAGCCGAACGGAGCATCGTCGGGCCGCCGATGTCAATATTTTCTATCGCGTCTTCAAAGGTGACGTCCGGTTTTGCTATTGTTTCTTCAAACGGGTACAGATTGACAACAACCATATCGATCGGAACAATCCCGTGCTTTTCGATTTCTTCCATATCTTTCGGATTCTTCCTCCTCGAAAGGAGCCCGCCGTGAATTTTTGGATGGAGCGTTTTCACCCTCCCGTCAAGCATTTCGGGGAACCCGGTATGCTCGGAAACGTCTTTTACCGGAATACCCCCTTCCCGCAGGGCCCTGGCAGTTCCCCCGGTTGACAGTATCTCTACTCCCATTGCGGAAAGTTCCTTCGCGAACTCAAGAAGTCCCTTTTTGTTCGAAACACTGAGAATCGCCCTTTTAATCTTCGCCATAAAACCTCCTCCAGGTCAAATCCGAAATACTAATATCGAAATACGAAACAAGTCATGCTGAATAATATTAAAAAGTTTTTCCATGCTCTATTCCGGATTTAGAATTTAGGGTTTAGAATTTGTATTTGTAATATATCCTTTCTCCATCATGCTTGTATACGTATCGTCTCCGATGATCACATGATCGAGCACCTTGATGCCGACAATCTCGCCGGCCTGAACGAGGCGCTCGGTTATGCTTATATCCTCCCGGCTTGGGGCCGGGTCGCCGCTCGGGTGGTTGTGGACAAAAATCACCGCTGCCGCTGCCTCCCGTATGGCCTCCCGGAAAGCCTCCCGTGGATGGATGAGCGAGTGGGTAAGCGTGCCCTCAGACAATTGACAGTCTGCAAATATGCGGTTTTTCGCATCCAGTAACGCACTCCGAAAAAGTTCCTTCTTCAAAGTTTTCATCCGTTGATTATAAAATTTAAATACATCCTGTGCTGAGGAAAAAGCAGGCCCTTTTTCGTTCGGCTCTTCAATAAATCTTCTGCCCAGTTCAAGTGCGGCCTTGACCTGGGCAATCTTTGCAGCGCCTATCCCTTTGAGAGGTTTAAACTCGCCCTGAGAGGCGCTCTCGATGTTTTTGAGGGTTTTGAAAGTATTCAGCATCTCCAGAGCAAGATCCAGGGCGCTCTTCCCCCCTCCTCCTGTCCGGAGTATGATCGCAAGGAGCTGGGCTTCAGAGAGACGGGCGGCGCCGAATTTTATCAAACGCTCTCGCGGTCTTTCACTTTCAGGCCAGTGTCGAATGCTTTTGTAAGACATGGATTGCAGGAATTTTAGCATCTGTGATAATTTTGGTAAAGATGATCTTTGATTTGCTCTATAAAGCTATAAGATATAGGGAAAAGACGGGAGACATTATTTGATGCATTCAGCCTGTATCGGGTATTATTAAAGAGGCCATAAATAAGACTTGTAATCAGGAGGTATAGATGAATAGAACAAACCGCAGACATATCATGAATACACAGGGGTTCACGCTTGTTGAACTGATTGTTGTTATGGTAATCCTTGGAATGCTGGCTGCTCTGGTAGCGCCTAAATTTTTCGGTAAGATAGGCAAAGGGAAGCAGTCTGCTGTCAAGACCCAGATAGAGCTTCTCGGCCAGGCGTTGGATACATTCAGACTCGACACCGGCAGATATCCGACAACAGGCGAAGGCTTGGGAGCGCTGCTCACTGACCCTGGTGTGAACAACTGGGACGGCCCATATTTGAAGAAAGCAGTACCGAACGATCCATGGAGCAGGCCGTATCACTATGAATCACCGGGCAACCATGGAGACTATGATCTCTATTCATTCGGAGCTGATGGCTCACCTGGCGGTGAAGGGGAAAGCAAGGATATCAATAGCTGGGAATAACGATCATAACGTGCCTTCCCCTTGACAAATTTTGTCACTATTTTGCCATTTTTTGTTTTTTTGTTGATATAAAAACTTGACAAATAGATTAGTTCATGATAAAAACTTAATTATAAATATGAAATTATTTCTATAAGTTATTGACTTATAATTTTTTTTGCATGGTCTTTCTCTCTGCTTTGTACTGATCTGTAAAGTTGGCATAATGATTGCTTTTAAATTTGCATCACTAAATTTTCAAGGGAGGTGATGGAAAGTAACGATCAGGACAGGATTATAAAGAAAACAGGTGAAGGTTGGCTGAATATATCAGCTGTGGATTCAAAAAAAACTAAAGAAGGGGGTTGAGATGCTTAGAACTATTCAAAAGATGAAAAGAGGGGATGAAAGAGGTTTTACCCTCATTGAACTCCTCATCGTCGTGGCGATTATCGGTATTCTTGCAGCAATTGCGATTCCCGGCTACATCGGTATGCAGGAGAGAGGAAGAAAAGGGGCTGTCACAAGGGCAGCTGTTGCAGCAGAAGCAGAACTCCAAGCATGGCTTCAGTCAGCGCGAAAGGGTGGTACGTTCAATGAAGTTGATTCAGATGGCAATGGTACAGTTGACGCTACGGATAAGACGAATATAGAGCTTGCTACGGATTACGCTGCTGCTAATGGTTTATGTTCGGATTATATCGAGGCAAGATGGTCTCTGAATCCTGAAGTTTCTCCATGGAATGCTGCTTTAAGCTTATGGGTACCTAATGATGTTGCTTCTGCTGGCCAGATACACTGTAGTCACGGAGCAGCCGGTAACATTATTCTTACGGTTTACGACAAAGACACCAATACACTCTATAATAAGGTTATTGCTGCAGACTAAAAAAACTTAGCAAAAAGGCTGTGCAAAAGCACAGCCTTTTTGCTGTTAATTATGAATTATTTGAAGAAAGAATCTGGTTTTACCCTCATCGAATTGCTTATCGTCGTTGCAATTATTGGTATCCTTGCTGCAATAGCAATCCCTGGTTATATCGGAATGCAGGAAAGAGGACGAAAGGGTGCTTTACAACGGGCGACAGTATCCGCAGAAGCAGAACTCCAGGGTTGGCTTCTGTCAGCACGCAGGGGCCTCACTTTGAGGGAAGTCGACTCGAACGGTAATGGGGTAATTGACGGTAGTGATGCCACAAATATTGACCTTGGCCAGGATTTAACCAGTGCAAATCAGCTATGCTCCCGCTACATAGCGGTCAAGATGGAACTTGAATCCCGAATACTCTCCCTGGGATCCAACCGCAACGAGCTTATGGACTACAGACATATCAAACAACAAACGGCCGTATTGTCATGTAATCATTCTGCGAATGCAGGACAGATTATCCTCGATGCAAGGGACAAAAACGGAAACTCGATGTATAGAAAAACAATCTCTGCAGACTGAAAATCTCTTTATCCATGAATTATACTGCAATGCCTTCTTTTCTTAAAAAAGTAAAACTTGCAACGATAATTTTCTTTTTTCATCATTTGCAATCAGCTATCTTTCCATTCCTTTATGGGACAGTGATTTCTGGTGGCATATTTCAAATGGCAGATATATCGTTGCCTCAGGATCTCTGCCTGAAAAAGATCCTTTTTGCTTTACATCCGCACTTGAAGAGAATAAAAATCAATTTCCTGAGTGGGAAAATTTCATTTTAAAACAATACTGGCTGAGCCAGATCATCTTTTATTTCATTTATCGATTATTCAGGCACAGCAGGCATTATCATATTAAGAAGTTTACTTGCTGATTCTTCTCCTCATGCTAGTGTTCTGGAGGCTCCAAAGATGGTCTGTAAGCTTTCCAGTCGCGTTTTTGTTTACTTTTACTGTCTTTATAGCTTCTCTCAAAACTACGGGCGAACGTCCGGTCCTTTTCACAGATACTCTTTACTGCTCTGATATTTTTCCTCTTAGAAGATTATAGAGAAAAAAAGAAGAAGCGGATATTGTTACTCATTCCTTTGATGCTTCTTTGGTGCAATTTACACGGGGGGTTTATCATCGGGATAGCAGTTATCATTGCGTTCATGTTTGGAGAAGGAATTAATTTTTATCTGAAAAAAAGCGCCTATTCAAGGAAGGATATTTTGCTATTCTACAGTGCTTCAGTACTTGCAATTGGTGCTTCTTTTGTCAATCCAACCGGCTGGGATGCGTTCTTTATATCGATGAATATCCCGTTTAAATACAAAATAATCCATGAGGATATTCAGGAGTATTTCTCTCCATTTGTTTTTTATAAATCGAAAATCTACCCATTGCCATATGAATATGTACTTATGGTCTTTATCTTTCCGTTAATCTTGTTTCTAAGAAGGAAGAAGATCGATTTATCTCATCTCATCGTGCTTTTCATTTTTCTTGTCCCGAGTATTTCAGCCCGCCGATTCATGATTTACTATGTCATTATAGGCGCTATGATTTTAGGAAAAGAGTTTGATATCTTAATAAACAGTTTATTGAAAAGAAGGTTTTCAGCAGTCGGTTACCAAAAAATTATGGCTGCGTTAACATTCCTTGCATTGCTTTCATCCGGTGGTCTTTTTTGCCGGCAATACCTATGGCCATGAAGGATTTCAATTTAAAGTTGCAGATAATTATTCTGTTCCTGTAGGGGCAGTCAATTTTATTGAAAAAAACAATCTTTCAGGGAACATGTTGAATGACTATGGTTATGGCGGATATATATCCTGGAGACTCTATCCACACAAGAAAACTTTCATCGATACCCGGGCATTAAATATCTCTGTAAGGATGGAATACGGTTGGATTGTAAATGCGTTAGAAATAGCTGACATTAATAAAAGTGCCTCCGGCATGTCAAATGACCTTTTGTGGAAAAGGCTGTTTAGTCATTATGATATAAATTATGTGGTGCTATCAGTGGTAAATCCAGTTTCTCAAATTTATCCTCTCATTTTCGAACTTACTGAGAGTAGCGACTGGGTTCCGGTATATAGTGACCAGATGAGTGTTCTATTTGTAAAAAATATTTTATGTAACAATGATATTATCAAAAACAGTCGAATTCCGACAGAGGAAGTCTTATAATACGATAATATACCAGGGTGCAAACCGGGCACTTGACAATAAGACAAATCCACGATCATTGATATCCCTTGGTGATGTTTTCTATAGGATGCAGAGATTAGAAGATGCGCTCAAAGCGTATAGATATGCTCTGAGCAGGATGCCTGATGACCAAAGTATACAGAAAAAGATTGCTCAGCTTGAATTAGAGATAAAAACCAGAAAATCAGCAATAAAGGAGGATTAAAATACAAATTCCAGGCGATAATGTGAAAGAAAAGATATTGATAAGTCTCTTTTTCCTCGCAGTTTTTATTAGTTTTTTAGGGCCTATTGTTTGTCCTGATTTCCCCTTTCATCTTAAAACAGGAGAATATATCTATCAGCACGGAGCGATTCCGGCAGACGACCCATTTTCTTTCTATGGCGAAGGAATTCAGACCGACAGAGAGAAGTTTACCCTATCACAGTACTGGATTGCGCAAATTGTATACTATCAGCTCTATTCGTTTTTTGGTCCAGCCGGCATCGTTTTGCTCAGGGCCATAATTTTTTCTTCTTTTGTTTTTCTTCTCTGGTTTGTTCTGCGTAAAAAAGGTCTTTACAGTTCACTGGGCATAGCCTCTCTTATTGTGATTATGCTTCAAGCATCCAAACTCGATAGACCTCAATCATTTTCCTTCCTTTTCATGCTTATCCTCGTCCTGCTGCTCGAAAGATTCAGGGAAAAGCCTGCTGCGAAAGCGCCTCTGTTTTTTATTCCTCCGCTTATGCTCCTGTGGGCTAACATGCATGCCGGCTTTGTTTTCGGTATTGCTGCTATCATGATCTATGCATTCGCAGAATCATTCAAGTTACTTATGAGCAAGTCTCCTTTCGGTCAACCATTAGAAAAGAAACCAGCCCTAATATTACTTTCAACAATCCTCCTGGCAATAGTTTTTTCTTATATAAATCCATGTCTGAATGGACAACTATTGGAAACCCTGAACTCTCATACTTATGTGAAATGGTTATATAGCGAAAACAGAGAATATATAAGTCCTGTAAAAGAGATGGGGGTTCATTTTGGGAATAGAATTTATGTTCTTTCATTCTTTTTTGTTTTTGGGTATGTAATTACTATTATGGCACTAAACCTTTTCAGGTCAAAAGCTTTCGATATAACTGCTTTTTCCCTTATTATTTTTTCCTCTATAGCTGCGTTCACTTCAGTAAGATATATCCCCTTTTTTGTTGCAATTGCGATTCCCTTTTCACGGAAGTACACATTTTTCAGTGATTCAGGCCAAACAAAAAAATTGAGGGGCAAATCAATCATTTTTTACTTACTGCTTATATTATTTACATTTACCATTGTCTTTGGGCTGAAAAACTATTCGAAATTGTTCGGTATTGATACATCGAAATATCCTGTGGGGGCAGCGAGTTTTCTTCTTGCGAATCGGATAGACGCGCAATATGTTTAACGAGCATAACAAAGGGAGTTATCTGATATGGAGGCTTTATCCTCACTATAAGGTTTTCAATGATACACGTTTTATTAGCCTCGAAGCAGTATATGATACCGATGCAATAGCTTATTCACTTGAGGATTACAAACAGCCAACCAATGTGGCTCTTACAAATGCCTTAATATCATTGGTTCCGGATGAGATGGGAAGAATTGATATTGTTTCTCAAGATAGTGTTCCGAGCATAAAAAACCGCACACCCTTATGGAAAAAATTGCTTGAACAATATAATATTAATCTCATAGTTCATGAAGCGTGTGCTGATTATACATTGGCAATTTATCCGCTCACCTTAAGGCTTCTTAACGATGACGACTGGGTTCTTATATATCTGGATGGGAAAAATGCAGATATTTGTAAGAAACAGAGAAAAATATTCTAAAATTATCGAGAAATTTAAGAAGCCCAAAGAGCTTATCTATAATGAAATTATCCTTGAAACTGTACCTTATGTTAAGAAGAAAGTTACTATCTCCACACCTTATTCAAGCCTTGCCTTCGCTCTTATGATGAAAGGCCGAGATGAGGATGCAAGGAAGATGATTGATGCCGCCCTTGAAATAGATAAAAATGACCTGGTTGCTAATTTTTGCGATGCTTACTTTGCGTTAAAACAGAAGAATGGTAAAATCAATAAAAATTCAGGATATGCGCGAAAAGAGACATTATATGTTGAAAAATAACTGGCTGAACAAAAATGTCTTTATAACTGGATGTACCGGGCTCTTAGGGTCATGGCTTACTGAGGAATTAATAAACCTTAATGCAAATATAATAGGCTTAGTGAGAGACCACGTCCCTCGATCGAGGATTTATAGAGAGGGATTAATTGATAAGATAAATATTGTGTCCGGAAATTTAGAGGAGCATCTGTTATTGAGAGGGCATTAAATGAATATGAGAGTTGAGGTTGTTTTCCACCTCGCAGCCCAGTCCATTGTTCCGATAGCAAATAATAATCCCCTCTCTACATTTGAATCGAATATTAAAGGGACAGGGGTTTTGTTAGAAGCATGCAGGCGGAATAAGCAGGTCAAAAAGATAATCGTTGCATCGAGTGATAAGGCATATGGCGAGCATAAAATATTGCCTTATACAGAAGATATGCCCCTTATGGGAAGAAATCCTTATGATGTCTCCAAGAGTTGCGCAGATTTAATCTCACAGATGTATTTTTACCATTACGAGCTTCCTGTATGTGTAACGAGATGCGGCAACCTTTTTGGCGGAGGCGATCTGAATTTTAACAGGATTATACCCGGAACGATTCGCTCTGTCTTTTATGGTGAGAGACCACTTATAACGAAGTGATGGAAAATATGTGAGGGATTACTTTTATGTCAAGGATGCTGCAAAGGCATATATCCTTCTTGCAGAAAAGATGGATGATAGATGGCATCACAGGAGAGGCATTCAACTTCGGGAATGATACACCTTTAACCGTCCGTGAAATAACCAATGAGATGCTTTCCCTTATGAGTCGGTGGAGATTTAGAGCCAATCATATTGAATCAAGCTAAAGGTGAAATCCCCGAACAGTATCTTTCTTCAAAAAAAGCAAGACAAATGCTTGGATGGAAACCGGTCTTTTCTGTAAGGGAAGGCCTTTCAGAGACAATTAAATGGTACATGGATTATTTCAAGCAAATTGACAAGAAATAAATACAATGGAACAATCTTATTTCTTGAAGTATCATGAATTAGAAGAAAATCACTGGTGGTTCGTTGGCAGGAGGGACATCATATTTAGATTAGTAAAAGATTATCGGAGAGATGTTGAGATATTAGAGATTGGTTGTTCCGGGGGGGTGTTAATTGAATTTTTAAAGAGGCAAGGGTTTACAAAACTTCATGGTATAGATATCGATGAAAAGGCGATAGAGATTTGCAGGCAGAGAGGGATAAAGGAGGTCGGGGTTGCCGATGCGCAGGAGACAGGATTCAAAGACCAACAATTTGATGTCCTGATAGCCTCTGATGTTTTGGAGCATATCAAAGATGAAGATAAAGCTCTCTGTGAATGGTACAGAATTCTGAAGCCGGGCGGAAAATTGATTATATTTGTGCCTGCCTTTAAATTCTTATGGAGCAATCACGATGAGGTCAACCATCATTATAGAAGATATTCTAAATCAGGGCTGATTAAAACTTTAGAAAAAAATGGTTTCAAAACAGAAAAAGTATCGTATTGGAATTTCAGTTTATTTTTCCCTATAAGTTTGGTCAGGCTCTCGCAGAAAATTTTGTCTGGCAAGAGAAAAAGAGTAAGTGATCAATTGTATGAACTCAACACATTTGCAAATAAGACTTTAGCATATATGCTAAAGCTTGAGAACAAGTTCTTGTCAACGGGGATAACCCTCCCGGTTGGGGTCAGTCTCTTTATAATAGAGAGAAAGATATGAAAAGGGTCAAATTACTTTCTATAGTTATCCCATGCCATAATGAGGAAGAGGTCTTGCAGACAACCCATGAGAGGTTGAGTAACGTGCTGAAAAATCTCTTTTCTTCTCGCAGGATCTCAGACTATGAAATGGTATATGTAGAGAATGGGTCAACAGATAATACCTTGCAGGTCTTGAGGGATATCTTTGCATCTGATCCTCACGTGCGAATTATTGCCTTAAGGCGCAATTTTGGTTTCCAAGGCTCGATTTCCGCTGGTCTGTTCCATGCAAGAGGAGATGCGGTTGTTACAATAGACGCAGACCTTCAGGATCCGCCTGAGAAGATTGAAGAGATGATAACCCATTTTGAACAGGGATATGACCTTGTCTTAGGGGTACGCACAGACCGTTCTGCGGATTCCTTTATAAAGAGATTTTTTTCAGAGAACTATTACAGATTAATGAGGATGATGGGGGTTAGTATAGTATATAACCATGGAGACTTTCGGCTTATGGCACAATCATTGGTACAAGAATTCAATGCCCTCCCAGAAAGAAACCGTCTTATTCGAGCCATGATCCTCCAGTTAGAGTCAAGATATGCTACCGTCCCTTATAAGCGGGAACCGCGAATAATGGGGCGATCGAAATTTAATATCAGTTCATTATTCTCTCTCAGCCTTGATGGAATTGTTTCGTTTGCCTATTTCCCTTTAAGGTTAACCTCTATAGCAGGCATGCTAATATCCGTTTTGACCCTCATAGGCGCTTTCTGGGTCTTATATGTCAAACTTTTTACTGACGAGTATATACCAGGTTGGGCCTCTATCCTGCTGCCCATACTGGCTTTGGGAGGATTGCAACTCTTCTCCCTTGGTTTAATAGGCGAATATATAGGGAGACTATATTTAGAGGTAAAACATAGGCCATTATTTGTTGTGAGGGAAGAATATAAACATGAAACCAAGAGCGCAGGTTCTTCTGAGCATTCTGCATAGAGGGTAAGGGTATACAATGAAAGACATCCCTGTTGTCATATTAGCCGGTGGTTTTGGAACAAGGCTGAGAGAGCAAACCGAGTTTATACCAAAGCCAATGGTGCCAATCGGGACAAGACCTGTCCTATGGCACATTATGAAGATATACTCCTATTATAAATATAAACGTTTTATTATTTGCCTTGGATATAAAGGCGAGATAATTAAAGAATATTTTCTCCACTACAGGATTAGAAACAGCGATTTTACAATCAATCTGAGTAATCATAAAGAACCTCTAATCCATAATTTACATAGGGAAGACAATTGGGAAGTCACACTCTCGGATACGGGCTTGAAGGCCATGACAGGGGCAAGGATAAAAAAGATTGAAAAATATATAGATACAGACTATTTTCTCCTTACTTATGGAGATGGTGTCGCGAACATCGATATAAGAAAGCTTGTGGAATTTCATGTCTCTCATGGAAAATTGGCCACCATTACTGGTGTAAAACCACCCCCAAGATTTGGAGAACTTATTACTCAAGGGGATCAAGTGGTCGAATTTAGTGAAAAACCGCAGGCAGGAAGTGGAATGATCAATGGAGGTTTTTTTGTATTCAGCCGGGAAGTTTTTAGGTACCTGTCAGATGACGATCAATGCACATTAGAGCGAGAACCGTTGGAAAGGCTTGCAAAAGATGGCGAACTCATCGTTTATCAGCACACCGGTTTCTGGCAATGTATGGATACGCTTCGTGACATGAATCTCCTTAATGAATACTGGGAAAGCAAAGATGCTCCCTGGAAGGTCTGGAACGAATGGAATCCTTAAAAAATAAGGTGGTTCTGGTGACTGGTGCTACAGGATTTATAGGTTCCCATCTTTCCAGACGGCTACTTGAAGAAGGAGCAGAAGTCCATGTATTACTAAGAAAAGGTGCCAATCAATTTCGAATTCGAGATTTAATTGAAGACCTTACGGTATGGCATGGGGATTTAAGAGATTACTCGTCCATATGTTCTTGTGTTAGGAATTCAAGACCGCAGATCATCTTGCACCTTGCTGCCCTTCGGGATGTTACAAGGGACCCTGAACTCATTGAACCCATGATTGATATAAACATAAAAGGCACAATAAATCTTCTCAGAGGGGTTATGAAAGAAAAAGTAACCTTAGAGAGTTTTGTGAATACAGGGAGTTCGGAGGAATATGGCGATGGCTCTGTTCCATTCAATGAAGATCAGCGAGAGATACCTGTTTCTCCTTATTCGGCCAGTAAGGTTGCAGCGACCTATTTTTGCCGGATGATTCATAAAAGTATGGGCTTGCCAATAGTAATGCTAAGGCCATTGCTCACGTATGGCCCTAATCAAGATGATGATATGTTTGTTCCGGCATTGATACAGTATTGTCTTAGAAAAAAGGACTTTCAGATGACCGCAGGAGATCAGACAAGGGAATTTAATTATGTTGACGATATCGTTGATGCATATCTCCTTGCGGCTACAAATCCAAATGCAATTGGGGAGTTAATTAACATTGGAAACGGGATTGAATATAGTATTAAAGAAGTCGCTGAAAAAATTGTTCATATGATGGGAAATCCTATACAGCTATTTCTTGGTGCCTTGCCTAAACGAGCGGGCGAAACAAATCACTTTTGTAGCAATGAAAAGGCGCGAAAGCTTTTGGGATGGTCTCCAAAGATTGATCTGAACGAAGGACTTAAAAGAACAATTACTTGGTATAAGAAGTTCTCCTTTGAACCACGCAACTGAAGGCATAAATCTCGCCTGATATTCTCAAGTCAGAAATCGTATCTGAGAATTTTAGGCGTTGCTTTTCTATAGTGCTTTTCGGTTTAACCCTTTATTCAAATATTCTCCATTCCCCTTTTGTCTTTGATGATCACAGTTCTATTGTGGACAGATGAAATAACAAAAAATATAGAAACAGCCTTTAAAAATATCTCCAACAACAGATATCTAACACAGCTCAGTTTCAGCTCTTAATTATGTCATTGGGTGGGTTAAGGCCTTTTGGCTATCATTTGATAAATAATCTAATCCATGTTATTAATGCGACCCTTGTCTATTATCTTGTCGTCTTGACTTTTAGGACTCCATTTTTCAGAACCTATTACGCCTCACGCCTTACGCCTGATACCTCGCACTATTTTATAGCCTTTTCATCGGCATTTATTTTTATAGCCCATCCAATCCAGACCCAGGCAGTAACCTATATCGTGCAGAGGGCTACATCAATGGCAACAATGTTTTATCTCATTTCCCTCATTATGTATATAAAATTCAGGATACAGAATTCAGGATACAGGATACAGGATGGGACATCAAACAATCTTGCAGTCTTCTTCTGATAACTTACAGATTTGCCCTTTTTTCTCTTATTCACTCTCTGTTCTCTGCGCTATCCTCGCTATGAAGACAAAGGAAATTGCCTTCACATTGCCTATCATCATTCTCATTTATGAGTTTTCCTTTTTTAATAGGCCGTTGAACTCTGTGCAGCGGGCTAGTAATTTAAAGAGATTTCTCTATCTTATCCCAATAATTTTGACAATGCTCATAATACCATTGAGTACGCTGAATATTAACGAACCGATAGAAAAAGTTGCACAGGATATGGATCTTTTATCAAGGGATACCCCTGATATTAACAGAGCAGATTATTTCCTAACCCAGTTCAGGGTTATCATGACATATTTGAGGTTGCTGGTCTTTCCTGTAGATCAAAATCTTGATTACCGATATCCTGTTTATCATTCTTTTTTTAATATTCATGTTTTCTTATCGTTTCTCTTTATTATCTGTTCAATGATTAGCAGTAGCTGTTTATCTTTTCTCTCGTTCGAGAATTGCAAATAACAATTTAAAATGTTCCAGGTTATCAATATTCAGCCCTTCACTTTCGACTTATCTCTTTCGGCATCTTCTGGTTTTTCATAACACTTTCTGTTGAATCAAGTATTATTCCCATAAAAGACGTGATTGTTGAGCATCGTTTATATCTTCCTTCAATAGGTTTTTTCATTGGGTGTATATCGTTAGCAGACTGCATGATTCATCGAATGAAAATAAAGGTTATATTAGTTATTATTATCGTATCTTGCTGTCGGTCAGTACCTATGTCGGAATACTCTCTGGCAGGATCCGCAAAAACTGTGGGAAGACGTTATCGAGAAGTCTCCCAATAATGTTAGGGCTTATAATGAACTCGGGGCTATTTTTAGAGATGAAGGAAAATATACTGCAAGCGATGGAACAATTTGAGAAAGCATTAAAGATAAATAAGAATTATGCTTTTACCTATTATAATATTGGCTACATTCAGTATAAACTTGGGAACTTATGAAAATGCTTTGACATATTTTCGGGAAGCGCTCAAATTTAAATTGACTGCTCAGCTCCATATGGATATATATAACTCTATCGGTATAACCTATAGCGAAATGGGCAATGATACAGATGCTGTCCATGCCTTTAAAAAAGCTGTTGAAATTCTGCCCGGGTCTATAATTCCGTATAATAATCTTGGCCGCCAATATAGTAAAATGGGTAAATTTGACCAGGCCATTGAGATATTCGAAAAAGGCCTAAGAATAAGAGAAGAACCCCATCTTCGTTCCAATCTCTCTCTTGCTTTCGATAAGAAGAAAGAGAGAGACAAAAATCTTAAAAATATTGATTAATTGCTTTATATTATCTATGATAAATTATCAGGAGGTTCAAAATGGATAAAAAAGGATTTACCTTAATTGAACTTTTAATAGTTATAGCAATTATTGGGGTTCTCGCTGCTGTCGCGATCCCTGCCTATATCGGCCAGCAGAAGAGAGCTGAGCGGTCTGAGGCGTCCAGTAATTTAGAGTCTTTGAGGTTGTTGGAAGAACAGTTTTTTGCGGAAAATGGGAGCTTATACAGCCACGCCTGGTAGTGCAGCTGACGAATAATCCGGGCAATGTGCTTTAACACAGAGCGGTGACCTTGCAAATGTCTCAGTGGTTTCAGGCCCGGCGATGCAGCGAAATTGAGCTTTAGTTATTGGATTGTTCGAATGGTCGATAGCTGACGTACTGCAAATCCACCAACCACAGCTGCTTTAACACCATGTTTTGTCGCTTTCGCTACAGGGAACTCGGGCAAAAGAGTAGCTGGTGATGTTTTTGCAATAGACTGTAACAACATCAGAAATTGGTAAGGAGGTTTTTTTCAGAAGAGTAATATTTTTTCTTGACATCCCCGCTCAATTTTCTGTATCTTAAAAATTCTAATAAGTTAAATTTAGTAGTTGAGAAGGGGGGTAGAGAATTGTATGCTTTAGGTACCCATCTCTTAGTTGAACTGAGAGACTGCAATCATGAAAGCCTCAAAAGCCTCGAAAAAGTAAGAAATGCATTGGTCTCGGCAGCACAAGAGGCCAAGGCGACCATAGTAGACATCTCCTTCCATGAATTTAATCCCTTTGGCATTAGCGGAGTCGTAGTGATCGCAGAGTCACATCTGACGATTCACACATGGCCTGAGTATGATTATGCTGCGGTTGATATCTTTACCTGCGGTGATACGATAAAGCCGGAAGTGGCAGCGTCATATCTTATTCAGCAATTTGAGAGCAAAAACCCTTCGATTGTTGAAATGAAACGCGGCATCCTTTCCCATGAGAACAAGAAGCTGCCGCATAAAGTTTCGCAGGCATCAGATTCTGACAGCGAACTGTACGAGACGATAGCCCGCTAAGGCTGCCGACAGAACTTATGCATCTTCGCGGTCCGTGAGGGCAGCGATACCCGGAAGTTCTTTCCCTTCGAGGAGTTGCAATGAAGCTCCTCCGCCTGTGGATATGAAGGATATGGCGTCTGAGACGCCGGCGCGGTGTACCGCAAGGTCGGTGTCGCCTCCGCCGACGATTGTGAGCGCATAGGCTTCTGCGACGGCATGGGCGATTTCGAATGTGCCCCGTGAAAAGGCATCTTTTTCGAACAGGCCCATCGGTCCGTTCCAGAGGATAGTCTTGGCGTCCTGAAGCGCGATCGAAAAGAGCTTCACTGAAGCCGGACCGATATCGAGCGCCTTCCATCCCTTCGGGATTTCGAGCGTCGGCACTATCTTGATTACAGAGCCTGAATCCGTATCCTGTGCAATGATACAGTCCACAGGAAGATAGAATTTCACCCCGTTTTCTTTCAGGGTCTTTCTGACCCTCTGCGCTGTTTCGAGCATCTCGTCTTCAACAAGGGAATCACCGATCTCGTAACCCATGGCTTTTATGAAAGTGAAGGCCATGCCCCCCCCGACTATGACTTTGTTGACTTTGCTGACGAGATGTTCAAGCACCCCGATTTTCCCGGATACCTTTGCCCCGCCGAGGATCGCAATAAAAGGTTTCACGGGATTCTCGATCGCGCCCTTGAGGTACTCTATCTCTTTCTTCATGAGGAACCCTGCTGCAGCAGTAAGATATCTGGTCATGCCGACTGTCGATGCATGCGACCTGTGTGCGGTGCCAAAGGCGTCATTCACATACACATCGGCGAGTTTCGCCAGGGCGCGCGCAAACATATCGTCGTTGCTCTCTTCCCCGGGATGAAACCTGAGGTTTTCGAGCAGAAGGACATCGCCGCCGTTCATCTTTGCAATAATGCCCTCCACCTGCTTTCCTATGGAGTCCGGAGCGAACAGCACGTCCTTGCTGAGCAGTCTCTTCAGTCTCTTCGCTACCGGCGCGAGACTGAATTTGGGATCGACCTTGCCTTTCGGTCTCCCGAGATGAGAGGAAAGAATAACTTTCGCCCCTTCATCAATGGCATAATTAATCGTCGGGAGTGTGGAGCGGATTCTCGTATCATCGGTGATCATCAGGTTCTCGTCGAGCGGCACATTGAAGTCGGCCCGGATAAAGACCCGTTTGCCCTTGATATCAATATCCTCTACGGAGAGTTTATGAAAAAAATTATTCTTTGGCGCAGGGGTTACGGCGCTCCTTTTTTTCATGGTCAGATCCTCTTGGCAATATAGAGGATGAGGTCCCTCATACGCGAGCTGTACCCCCACTCATTATCGTACCAGGCAAGGACCTTTGCCATTTTGCCCTCCATGACCATGGTGAGCGTCCCATCGACAATGGATGAATGGGGATTGCCGTTCAAATCGCTCGAAACAAGCGGTTCTTCCGAATAGAGGAGGATGTCCTTCATAGGGCCCTCCGCAGCTCTTTTCAGCGCTGCATTGATCTCTTCGGCGGTGACATCCCGTGAGAGTTCAGTGATAAGGTCTACGATAGAAACATTGGGCGTCGGTACACGGATGGACATACCGTTCAGTTTGCCTTTCAGCTCAGGGAGTACGATGCCCACTGCTTTTGCAGCCCCGGTGGTGGTCGGGATCATGTTCAGGGCAGCCGCACGAGCCCTTCTGAGGTCTTTATGGGGAAGGTCGAGAATCCGCTGGTCGTTGGTATATGAATGAATGGTCGTCATCAATCCGCGCACGATCCCGAAATCATTATGCAGGACCTTTGCAACCGGGGCAAGACAGTTTGTGGTGCATGAAGCATTCGAGATAATCTTGTGTTTCACCGGGTCCAGTATTTCCTCATTTACACCCATGCAAATTGTGGCATCAGGCTCTTTCGCAGGAGCCGAAATAATCACCCACTTTGCGCCCGCGTCCAGATGTTTCGCAGCGGAGGGCCTGTCCACAAACCTTCCGGTAGATTCGATCACCACATCTATCCCCATATCTTTCCACGGAAGTTTTTCCGGCTCTGTTACCGCGAAGACTTTGATCTCTTTCCCGTCGACGGTTATGCTCCCATTCCCTGATTTTACTTCGGCGCCGAAAATGCCATGCACGGAATCATATTTCAGGATATGTGCGAGGGTTTTTGCATCGGTAAGATCATTGAGGGCGGCAATCTCGAATTCCTTGTATCCCCAACTCGTCCTGAGGAAATTCCTGCCGATCCGTCCGAAGCCGTTTATCGCGACACGTAATGCCATAGAAACCTCCTTATTTTTAATAGATTATATCATGAAAAGGAAAGAAAACAGGCGGGAGATTACCACTTATTTATGACAAGGCCGGTAAGAAGTTTTGGATAAAAATACGTGGATTTCGGGGGCATTCTCACCGAAGAGAGGGCGGATTTTTCGACGTCTTCAACTCTTGTCGGGTTCAGAAAGAATACTGCATCGAAATCTCCGTTTCTCACCTTCTCAAGCGCTATGCCGACATTCATCTCATATCCGATATCAGTGGTGTGAAGGATTTTTTTGAGAACCAGTTCATGCAGGATCATCACATCTACCCCTCGCAAATCCGCATGGATTTCGGATAAGTCTCCCCCCTTATAGGTAAGCAGATGCCAGGTATCGCTTCCTCGCTGAAAAAACCCGAAAACACCCTGTTTGCCCGACAGACTGCCCACAATATCGAATCCGTTGTTGACCGGTTCTATCTCGAAATATTGAGCAAGTATTCCCTGTATGTCTTCCGGGACTTCTTTCAGCAGTCTGTGCGTTGGGAGGATGGTTATCCCCTCATCCATCATATTGGCAAGGAACATCAGGACGTGATCAAAGGGCCTGCCGGGTGATGCGCTTTCCTTTGATGCCATTTCCGTATAGAAGTCGAAGGCGGTCTCATACCGGTGATGTCCGTCAGCGATGAAGACGGCCTTGTCTTCAAATTCGCGCTGGATGCTCTTTATCTCGTCCTGGTTATCGATCTGCCAGAGCCGGTGTACATCGCCCGCAATGTCGGTAGCCTCTATATATGGTTTGCCGGCTGATGTTTTTGAGAGAACACCGGCTATATCCTCTCCGGAACTTCTGTATAGCGAGAAAATCGGACTTATGTTCCCTTCGCATGACCTCATGAGGTTCAATCTGTCCTGTTTTGGTTTCGAATAGGTGCATTCGTGAGGATAGACGCTTCCTTTCCCAAGTTCTTCGAGTTTTACGAGCGCGAGGAATCCGAGGAGACGTTTCTTTCTTTTCTCAACCATGTACTCCATCTCATACGCATAGAATGAAGGCTTTTCACTTCTCATGAAGACGCCTTCCCGCACCCATTCATCCAGACATCTCCGTGCCCTTGTATATCTGTTCTCGGTCTCTGTATCGGAAGGGAGCTCCTTGCCGAAATCTATCCTCACCACGTTATGAGGACTTTGCATATATAATGCTTCCCGGTATTCCGGGGTGATCACGTCGTATGGAGGGGCAAGAACGTCCTCCATAGCAATCCTGGACGTATTATAGAGAGTTCCCCTGAAAGGAATAATTTTCGCCATTAGTTAATTTTTCCGTAGAAAATAAGAAAAGAATTTCGATATGTTAGCATGGGAAGTATCTGAAATTCAAACCATCCTTATAACGCTTCTTTGGCCGTGGCCTTTATGACTTCCTTGATGTTTTTATCGAGGAACTCGGGTATATAAGGGATATCCAGATTCAGGAATCCGGAGGTTATGACAGAAACCGCATCTTCCTGTGATATGCCTCTCGACATCAAATACTCAACCTGCTCTTCCGATATCGGCCCTATAGAAGCCTCATGGGAGAGTTCCGACTTTAATGACCCGTGGGATGCAAGCTCGGGGATGGCGAATATCTTCGCCTTTTCCGAGAACAAAATGCCCCGGCAATCGAGATGTGCAAGACAGTATCCTCTTGTGGCAGCGATGAGATCGCCCCTGGAATAGATAACGCTCTCGTCTGCAGCGATAGTCCGGGCAATGGATTCTCCCCGTGTATCTTCACCTTCAAGAATTATCCTCGATCCGAGATCAATGTATGAATCTTTTAATCCATACACAACCGTATTGAATTTGGCAGACGCCCGGTCCCCCTTCAAATGCGCGACAGGGAAGGCCTGTATCGATTTAACCGGCTTCAGGAGCACGTAGTTGCTGATAAACGCGCCGTCCTCTTCAACGACAACCTTTGTCCGGGGCCTGACATGGAAATTGTCGGCCCAGTTATGGATCATGGTGAACATGAGTTTGCCGCCCTTCTTGACATAGAACTCCGAGATTCCGAGATGTATGCCTTCGGCGTCACTCTTCGACAGGGTACATCCTGTGATGACCTGAAGCTCTGCCCCTTCCTCAACGATGATCACGTTATGGACATTCTGGCTTACATAGTTTTCAGCTACGAGCAGACATGACTGAACCGGATACTGCGGTTTCTGATGGGCAAACACCCGGATGAAATATCCGTGAGTCATGTTCAGGGCGGCCTGGGCAGTGTACTTGTCCTGATCAGCAGAGACCGCTTTCCAGTAATACTCCTCAAGCCAGTCATATTTGTCCAGCGCGGCAGGGGTGCTCATCATTTCAAGCTGGCCTTCATATGCTTTGTTCAGGCTCTCATAGACCACCGACTGATCGATCTGGAGAAAAGAGCCCGACCGGTTTTCTTCCTTCATGTTCATGCCGGACAGGATCGCAGCCTCCTTGACCTGATGAGAGAGGCTTTCGAGGCTCTCTATCTTCCCCTTTTCAATGTGCTGTTTATAGCGTGAAAGGTCCAGATCAGGCCCATACAACGCCTTCTTGTCTCTGGCTTTTTCAGCCAGCGCCTGTATTTCTGAAAGATATGCATTCCTTACCGGCATTCTGCGCACCTCCTGTAGCCATGTTTCTTTATCTCTGAGAGAATATCCCTGGGGTTCCCTCTGCATAAGAGATTTCCGTCAAATACGATATAGCCTTTGTCCGCATTCACAAAATCAAGAATATATCCGGTATGCGTTATGATGAGAGCTCCCCTCTTCCGGTCTTTCACCTTATCTTTTCCGAGCAGCGTATTGATTGCTTCGCCGACGAGGGCAATATTCTCGATGTCAACTCCTGATTCCGGTTCATCAATCAACACAAGGTCCGGCCTCTGTATCATCAATTGGAGAAGTTCGGAACGCTTCATCTCTCCGCCGGAAAATCCGTCATTCAGGCCTCTTTCTAAATGGCCTCCCAGGTTCAGCTTCTCGATTTTTGCATCGACCCCTGCGCTGTCTGCCCCGTTGGTATTTATTATCTCGATCATTTTTTTGAGCGTTACGCCTCTTACGGTCGGCGGCCTTTGGAACGAGACGCCGAGACCGAGCCTGGCACGTTCATAAATATCATGAGCGGTTATATCTTCTCCCTTAAAAAATATTTTCCCCTGTTCTACTCTGTATCGTGGAAATCCCATGAGGGTCATCATGAAAGATGTTTTCCCGGCGCCGTTGGGTCCGAAGAGCACATTGATTTCTCCGTATTTCATCGAGAAATTTACTCCCTTGAGAACCTGTCTGTCGCCGACTGAAACCCACAGGTCTTCTGTTCTAAGCATGTCTTCCACCGATCATTCCTCCTTTTCGTATCGTATCTTTCTATTATATTTCTAAAATAAGAAAAGAAAAAAGCAAAATAACCCTGCTGCCTTGTAATTTCATATTTCTCCTATTCAGGTATTGACAAAGTCAGCATAGTTCTAGTATGTTAAGTTCAAGACACATTCTTCACGTATTAACGTTATAAACCCCCCTGGACAGGCAAAGTCCTTCCGGGTAGAACAAAAACCACCGAAAAAGATCCTTATAGGAGTTTGATCATGGATAATCCAAAGAAGAGTCTGGTTGCAGAAAATAATATCTCTATGTCAGAGCTGAAGGACAAGACAATCGATACGCTGACAGAAGTTGCACGGGAGCTCAATGTTGAAGGCGCAAGCGGCATGAGGAAACAGGACCTTATTTTTGCAATACTCCAGGCTCAGACCGAAAAGACCGGATATGTATTTTCAGAGGGAGTACTCGAAATCCTTCCTGACGGTTTCGGATTTTTACGTTCGCCTGATTACAGTTATCTGCCCGGGCCTGATGATATCTACGTTTCTCCGTCGCAGATCAGACGGTTCAGTCTCAGGACAGGTGACCTTGTCTCAGGACAGATACGGCCCCCGAAAGAGAGTGAGCGGTATTTTGCACTGCTTAAAGTCGAAGCAATAAACCATGAAGCGCCGGAAGATAATATCACCAGAGCATTGTTTGATAACCTGATCCCTTATTACCCTACCGAAAAAATCAAGCTCGAGTATGACCTCCATGAGTACTCCACCAGGATAATGGATTTGATCACTCCCATAGGCATGGGACAGAGAGGCATGATCGTCGCTGCGCCCAGGACGGGGAAAACGATGCTGCTTCAATCAATCGCCAAAGCGGTCAAGAAGAACCACAGGGACATTCACCTGATTATATTGCTTATCGATGAGAGACCTGAGGAAGTGACGGACTGGAAACGGCAGGTTCCCGGGGCTGAGATTATCAGTTCAACTTTTGATGAGCCGCCCCAGAGGCACTGTCAGGTATCAGAGATGGTTATGGAAAGGGCAAAGCGCCTTGTCGAATGCAAAAGGAATGTAGTCATACTCCTTGACAGTATCACAAGGCTCGCCCGGGCCTATAATGCAGTGAGCCCTGCAAGCGGGAAAGTCCTCTCAGGCGGTCTTGATTCCAATGCACTCCAGAAGCCAAAAAGATTTTTTGGGACAGCCCGGAATATTGAAACCGGCGGAAGCCTTACGATCCTCGCGACGGCGCTTGTTGATACGGGGAGCAGAATGGACGATGTCATTTTCGAGGAATTCAAGGGAACCGGCAATATGGAATTGCATCTTGACAGGAAACTCATCGACAAGAGGATATTCCCGAGCATAGACATCAATGCATCCGGGACAAGAAAGGAAGAACTGCTTGTGGACAAGGATGTGCTGAACAAGATGTGGATATTGCGGAAAGTCCTTACCCCATTGAGTACTGTTGAAAGCATGGAGTTCCTTCTTGGCAAACTCACGGGGACAAAGGTCAACAAAGATTTCCTTGAGATGATGAACAAATAGCTTCTGCATTCTCTCTGCTTCGTTTTCTTTCTTCTAAAGCGATGGACCTTCAATTAGAAGATGACCGGTACTGTTTTGTATGCGGAGAGGAGAATGAAAACGGGCTTCACCTCGCTTTCACTCTCCTCGAGGGAAAGGTATGCTCAGAATTCACCTTCCGGAAGGCCCACCAGGGATACAAAGATATTGTGCACGGGGGATTGCTTTCGGCCGTGCTCGATGAAGCGATGGTAAAGGCTTCACTGATGCAGGGCATGCCGTCTGTCACTGCTGAGATTACGGTCAGATTCAGAAACCCTCTCCTCGTCAATGAGAGGGCGGTTGTCGAAGCTGAGATAAGAAGAGTGAACAGGAAAATTGTTGAAACATCAGCAGTGATAAAAAAGCATGACGATACGCTCGTGGCAGAAGGGTGGGGGAAGCTTTTCCTGAAGAAATAACAGTGCAGTGAATATTGAAAATTGTTTCTTGATGTGATAGCTTTTCTCTATAGAGGGGTTAATCCGTTCTGCATGGATATATACGAGATAACAATGATTTTCCAGGTACGTTTAGGAGGGTGAAATGAAAGGGATAATAATTTTTATCGCATGTCTTTTGCTGCTCTCCAGTCCCGGAGAAACTCTTGCAGCCGCAGATCTTGCCGGGAACTGGGATTCGATGACCTATAGCTGCAAGAATAAATCGAAAGGTATAAAGTGCAAAGCAAAAGGGAAGCTTCTTATTCAGAACATAGGCGATACTGATGCGACAACATCTTTTGTGAGATTTTATGTGTCGGATGACGGGTTGTTCGGTGGAGAAGAACGGTTTTTGAAACAGGTTGCATCAGGGAAGGTCAAGACAGGAAAGAGCAAAACCAAAACCTTGAGTTACAGTTTTGCATATGGCGAGACGTTGGATTGTAAATATATCCTTGCCGTAATCGATGCAGAGAACACTATTGCAGAAGCGGATGAAAGTAATAACACCGTTGCCTATGGACCCTTCTCTTGTTCACTCGGGAGCGTTCAGGGAAAAGTGACTGATGCGCAGACCCTGAATAGTATACAGAATACTGCGGTATCGGTTCAGGGGACCACGCTGCATACAACAACCGATGCTCAAGGGCAATATACGCTGCAGAATGTGCCGGCAGGAGTTGTGACGGTTTTGGCATCAGCATCAGGCTATGCTCCACAGAGTCAAACAGTAACAGTTACTGCCAATACGATGGCGACAGCTGATTTTTCTCTTACCCCGCTATCTGAAATTCTCACGCAGCTCGTTCAACCGGTTGATTTTCACTATCTTGGAGCTTTCAGGCTCCCTGGCGGGTTTGAGCGTCCGGCTACATTTGCCTACGGAGGGAACGCCATGACTTTTAACCCGGATGGCGATTCATCCGGAGCTTCCGACGGGTTCCCTGGGTCGCTCTTTATCATAGGGCATGAGCGGATGCCATATGGGGAGCTGCCGAACGGAAATCAGTTCGCAGAGGTGAATATCCCTGAGCCGGTAGCATCGAAAAACCCGGACACACTCAATACAGCTAATTTTATTCAGGAATTTCGTGATGCAGCACAAGGGCTTTTTGCTACCTATGATGAGATACCAAGAATCGGGATCCAGTATCTCTCCACTCCGGCAACGGGTCCCAGGATACATATCGCCTGGGGGCAGCATTTCCATGAATCACCGGAAGATCAGGCGCCTACACACGCCTGGATAGGCCCGAACCTGTCGTCTCCTGATCCCCGGGGGACGTGGTATATAGGAGATCAATCGCTCTACAGTGTGAATGGATACATGTTTGAGATCCCGGCATCGTGGGCAGATGCACATGCACAGGGAAGATATCTCGGGACCGGACGCTATCGGGACGGCGGTTGGTCAGGTCAGGGTCCGCAGCTCTTTGCCTACCGTCCCTGGATTGATAACAGCGGAACACCGGCAGTGTCCGGCACACATCTTCAGGAGACTGTCCTGCTGCGATATGTGTCATCAACAGAATCTGAAGATGTGGTGAACCGCTCCCTCAACGGCTATCAGCATCCGGACGAATGGGAAGGGGGAGCCTGGATTACGACGACTACCGGCAAGTCTGCTGTCCTGTTTGCAGGGACAAAAGGGACAGGAGCGAAGTACTGGTACGGCTGGGCTCATCCGGCAGGACCGGAACACCCATGTATTGAGACAGAGTTCCTTGGCCAATATACACTCTGCCGCCTTGCTGACGGAACGCCCTGTCCTTCTGAGGACTTAAACGGTTGTCAGGGTCATTCAGACTACAGGGGCTGGTGGAGCACAAGGTTTGACGCCCAGTTCATTCTCTATGACCCTGCGGACCTTGCAAAGGTAGCATCAGGAGAGATGGAGGCATGGGAGCCGCAGCCGTATGCGGTAATAGACATTGACGATTGTCTGCTGGATAACCCTGCGAGAGTTGAGGAAGGAATGCTTGGTACGGGGGCACAGCGGAAATTTCGGATTGGCGATGTTGCTTATGATAGGAATAATGGTCTCCTGTATGTGTTAGAACATTTTGCAGATGAGACAAAACCGGTAGTACACGTTTGGAGGGTGAACTAACAGAAGGGGTCAGGTCTCAACAGTTAACATTCCGGCAAAGTTCAGTCTCCTGAGCTTTGCCGTTCTTATTTTACCGTGAACTCTTTTACTTCAGCAAAAAGTCCCCCGTGCTTTTCATCTATGCTCTGCAGGCCCAATAGTCTCATATTGAGAAAGCAGTCTCACTTCTGAAAATACATGCCGAGAGCTGCCATGCGGTTTAACCTTTCTTGTTCAGAAACTAACCATAAAATACTGCATCCGCCGTATTCATAAAGGAGTTCATGAATACTCTAAGTGAAAGGCAACCTTGTCTGTACTAAATAAGGCTCGATTTACCGCGCCTGGACTGTTTTTGTAAAGAAAATTGTGCTGGCACCGATTTTGCGATAACCAGGGAAGTTCAAATATATTCTGAAATGGAGGGAGTATTATGAAAGGTATTATTGTTAACTGCCTCATGTCTGTGACTGCTTTCATATCTGAGATTCAAAGTTTTCCTTAAAATAACACCGACATTTTAAAACATTTGTTTTGGATGTTATTTTCCAAGAGGATATTCTGAATGGAAACGCCGTAGACAATATCATACACGATGCCCTTCGAGGCGTTCCCGGGGAGCCTTTCAGGTTTTGGGGCTTCGCTGAATTTGATGCCATGTTTTGGGAGAATCTCTTTCGCAACAGTGAGGTCATTATCACTTTCGAAAACTCTTATATGCTGTGCCATCTGTCACTCCCTCCTTTCCTTAAGAACCCTCTTCAGGTTTCTGAAGTGCTTTGGCGATAATCAATGTGAGGAGGAAAACCACGACTGTTCCTATCAATCCGGCGACCGGCACCGCGATGTTCTCATTCTCTATGCCCGGCATTACATAATCAGGTATCGGCGAATTGATAATCGGTTCTCCCGCCCCCCGATCAATGAACTCCCGATCTTCGGCAACCTTCTCCAGACCATCCGGGTGTGAGGAAGCGAACGGAGACAGGAATACGCTGCATATCAATGCAATCGCAAGAACAATTATCCACATTCTCACTTTCATGACCAGGCCCTCCCCTCAGCAAAAATCTCTTCTTCAAATTTCACATCATGCCAGAGGAGTTGGGGCTCAAGCAGCGTTAGGCAATAAATGAATATTAAGGTGATCATGCCTTCTCCCATCCCAATTTTCGCATGGACCATTAACATGGGGGGCAAAAGTTCTTTGAGGCTCAGAACACCGGAGAGCGCCAATTGGAGAGAGCAGAAGAAGGCAGCGAGCATAACCGCTGCCCAGCTGGCAATGAATGCGCCCATATACATTCCGAATCTTATATTACCGAGCCGGGTTTTGATTACTGCATAGATGAAGTAACCGATCACCGTTCCCCAGATACCCATATTCAGGATGTTCGGACCTAGTGCAGTTATGCCCCCGTCCTGGAAAACGAATGCCTGAATAAGAATGACAATGGCCATTACGATTGTGCCTGCCCAGGGCCCCAGCATGATCGCAGCGGTTACCCCTCCCAGCAGATGTCCGGAAGTTCCTGCACTGACAGTGAAATTCAGCATCTGAACAGCGAAGATGAATGCGGCGACCGCAGCCATCATGTACACCCTTTGCCTGTCGAGGTTTTTGTAGGTCTTCCTGACCGCATACAGGAGAACACCCCCGGAAATAATACCACTCGCGACATTTACGCCTGCATTGAAAAAACCATCCGGCGCATGCATAATTACCTGCCTCCTTTCTCAAGTTACTGTTCGTTTTAGATCCTCTTGTACCGGATTTGATAAAAAGCAAAAATGGTGCCAAGTGGTTCCTGTAAAAACCTAAGACGAAATATTTTTGCTGTAGATATTTGAAAAAAACAAAAGCAGAAATGGAGAGATTTTAAAAGTGTGCCAAATAAGGGGTCAGGTCTCAATATTAAACATATTGTAGGGGCGGTCGGTTATACTCTCAAGGTTTGATAAAAAATTCAAAATTCCTCAGTGCAATCTATTGACATAGCTGTAAATATACTTTACACTTTTACATTATGGTAAGGAGAACCCTGAAGCTGCCGATGAACAAATCATTTTTTCTCTTTGGTCCCAGGCAAACAGGGAAAACCACCCTGATCAATAATGTTTTCAAGGATAAGGTCTATGGGATCAATCTACTGCTGAGCGATCAATTTTTTAAATATTCAAAAGACCCCTCACTTCTGAGAAGAGAAGTCTTGGAAAAAAAGAAAAACATAAAGCATGTCTTTATCGATGAGATACAACGCGTCCCTGAACTTCTGAACGAAGTTCAATATCTTATTGACAGCACCTCACTGCATTTTCTCATGTCCGGTTCAAGCGCAAGAAAACTCAGGCGAGGCTATGCAAACCTCCTCGGCGGACGGGCAGTGCAGCGGTTCCTGTTTCCCTTTCTGTGGAATGAAGTATCCGGGAATGCCCAGCTTATGCATTTCCTGCGTTTTGGGTCACTTCCTCCCGTTTTTCTTGCTAAAACAGAGGCAGACAAGATCGACCTTCTGAACGCATACGTCGATATTTATTTACGCGAAGAAATCCAGGCCGAGGGCCTTGTCCGCCGGATAGGAGCATTTTCGAGATTTCTTGATATGGCGGCCAGTCAGTTCGGAGAGATCGTAAACTATTCGACAGTTGCACGAGAGTGCCAGCAGGCAGTCATGACCGTCAAGACATACTATGAAATACTCGTTGACACCCTCATCGGTTTTCGCCTTGAGCCATGGAGAAAGAGCGTTCGGAAACGCCTTTCAGGACATCCCAAATTCTACCTGTTCGATAACGGCGTTACAAACATCATTAACCGTTATGATCATGCTATTTCAGACCCGTATCTCCTCGGCAGATTATTTGAGCAGTTTATCATCATAGAAACAATAAAACGGATAAAGACATCGCAGCAGTTAATTAACCTGTACTACTGGCGGACAAACACCGGAGCAGAGGTAGACCTGCTGATGGAGCAATCAGGAAAGCTTACCGGCGCTTATGAAATTAAATGGTCCAGAACAATTACCACAGCACAGCTTACCGGCCTGAAATCTTTTCAGCAAGACTATCCGGATGTGCCGTGTTGTGTCGTGTGCAATACTGATGAGCCTTACAGGCTTGGGAATATACTTGTCATGAACTGGAAGCAGTTCCTGGAGAAGTAGGTTATATGGTGCCGGTGGTGGGAGTTGAACCCACACGGAGTTGCCCCCACCGGATTTTGAGTCCGGCGCGTCTGCCAATTCCACCACACCGGCACATAAAAAACAGTGAAAAGTGCACAGCAAAAAACTGAACGTTATTTTTTCTGCAACCGCATGAATGCTGCGATTGAACGATCGTAGGTGCGTTCAACTTCTTTTGTGAAGAAGCACGCAGGAAGCTCGCCGTTCTTTCTGTGATAATGAAGGCATTCACAGCATTTGTTCTTCCGTTCACACGGTTCGTAAGTACAATTGCAGAATTTCTTAAATTTCTCCTGTATGCATTCCATAGCGCCTCTCGGGTATTTCCCGCCCTGAATTCTTCCCATGGGCTGAATTTGTAATTACGCATGATACCGGACTAATTCAGCGTTCCAAATTTAACCGGGAATTGATAATTTTACCTGTTACTCTTTCGAATATGCAAATGCGCAGGCAGCTTATTTCCCGATGCAGAAATTACTGAAGATTCTATTGAGAATATCTTCTGTGGTTACTGCTCCGACGATTTCACCGAGCCTGTCAAGTCCGTCCCTTAATTCGAGCGCAACAATCTCAAGATGCTGGTTTCCCTCCAGTGTAGCGGCCCCTCGTTCAAGGGCTCCGCGGGCGTGTTCGATCGCCATCTTATGCCTGAGGTTCGAGATCACGACCCCTTCTCTCTCTTCCTGCCAGTTTTTCAGACATGCTGCAACTATCTGCTCTTTGAGCGCGTCTATTCCGTCTCCTCCTGTGGCTGAAATCTTCAGGAGGGATGAAGGATGTGGAATGAAGGATGAAAAAACCTCTTTCACAACAGCGGCAGGCAGATCACTTTTGTTCAGGACATGAATCGTATTCTTATCCTTGACTTTTTCCAGGACCTCGAAATCTTCTTCTGTCAGGGGTTGACTGCCGTCAAAAATAGCAAGAACAAGATCGGCGTTTTCGATGCTTTTCAGGCTCCTCCTCACACCCTCCTGTTCAGCAAGATCTTGTACGGCACGGATACCTGCTGTGTCCATAATACGCAAGGGAAGTCCTTTGATATTCAGATATTCTTCGATTATATCACGCGTAGTCCCCGGAATCTCCGTTACAATGGCTCTGTCTTTTTGCAGGAGAGCGTTTAAAAGTGAAGATTTTCCGACATTCGGTCTGCCGACGATAGCAGTCGAAAGTCCTTCCCTGAAATACCTCGCGTCATCATATGTTTTCTCCAGGATTCTGAGGTCTTCAAGAATACGGTTCAATGAATGCAGCAGATCCTGTTTCGTTGCGGTCTCAATCTCATCCTCAGGAAAATCAATGCAGGCTTCGACATGGGTGCATATCTCTGTTACCCTGTCCCTTAACGCGGTTATCTTTTCAGAAATGCCTCCCTGAAGCTGTTCGACAGCGATTCTTCTGCTCTCATCGGTTTTTGCCCGAATGAGATCAAGAACCGCTTCTGCCTGGCTCAGGTCGATCCGTCCGTTGAGAAAGGCCCTCCTGGTGAATTCCCCTGGTTCGGCAAGCCGTGCCCCGTGATGCAGGACAAGTTCCAGGGTATTCCTCAAAGGGAGCATGCCTCCATGGCAGTTTATCTCAACAACGTTTTCTCTTGTATAGGAATGCGGAGCACGCATAATCATCACCAGCACTTCGTCAATTTTCCTGCCTGTTGATGGATCAACGATGAAGCCATGGGTGGCTTTGTATGCGGCGGCCTCTGCGAGAGATTTCTTTCTCGATGAAAAAAATATCTTCTCTGCAATCTGCACGGAATCCCTGCCGCTTAATCTCACAATACCAATCCCTCCTTCACCGAGGGGAGTGGAGATTGCGGCGATAGTATCATCATGCGAATGAATCATCTGTTATAGCATATGCGTTTTTTGCGGCTGGATACAAGGGAGAGGAAGAAAGGCAGAATTCATGAAAAAATGCCGGATTTGGCGTTACTTCTGTGCCCTGGCAGCTTTTTTGTTTACATAGAGCTGCTGAACGATGCTGAAGATATTGTTCATCAGCCAGTAGATGACCAGGCCGGATGCGAAGTTCAGAAAAAGAAACGTGAAAATAATCGGCATGAGCATCATGATCCTGTTTTGTGCCGGGTCCAGGGATGTCGGCGTCATCTTCTGCTGGATGACCATTGTGATTCCCATAACAATCGGAAGCGGACCGACTGCAAACCCGCCGATCAGGGGAAGCGCAGCAGGGATATGACCGAACAGGGTATCCGGCGCTGAGAGGTCCTGTATCCAGAGCATGAAAGGGGCGCTGCGAAGTTCTATGGCTATAAGGAGTATTTTGTAGAGTGCAAAGAAAACCGGAATCTGAAGCAGCATGGGGAGACATCCGCCGACAGGATTGACCTTGTGCGATTTGTAGAGCCCCATCATCTCCTGCTGTAATTTTTGGGGGTCTTTCTTGTGTTTTTCTCTTAATTCAGCCATCCTGGGCTGTAGTTCCTGCATCTTTTTCATCGACTTCTGGCTTTTGTTTATGAGGGGAATAAACGGTATCCGTGTGATGAACGTGAGAAGGATGATCGCCCAGCCATAGTTGCCTGTCAGATTGTAGAAAAACTTCAGCACCCAGAAGAGGGGCACGGCGATTATCGAGAAGAATCCGAAATCAACGATATGTTCGAGTCCGACATTCAGGGTTTTCAGCCTCTCATATTCTTTCGGGCCTGCAAAGAGGATGAAACTGTTTGTGCCGGACTTTGCCTTCAATGCGGTCAGCGGGGAGTCCGCATACTGCCAGACTTTCGCTTCTTCCACCGGAGAAAGGGGAACGAGAGAGGCAAAAAAATACTTGTCCTCCTGTGCCACCCACCTGATGTCTCCCTTTAATGTGGTCGGCTCGGCCAGTTTTTTCGTGTCGAATTCCATGCGGTCCGTACCCTTGAGCACCACCGGACCGGCATGCACGGTCGCATCTTTTGTATCATGCACGCCGAAGTTTGCACCGACAGTTATCCAGTACTCGGGGGCACCTGACACTTCGTCTTTGATATCGATCCGGTATGTATTATTGGTAAAGGTATAGGTCCTTTTGACAGAGACGCCGGAGCCTGAATATTGAAACACGAGAGAACCGTCGGGGTTATTTTTGTTCAGGATCAAGTCTGATCCGGCAACACTGAAATTTGCGTCAGCGAGATTAAAATCATCTTTCGATCCTATTCCTAACGGGGGGATTGCTCCGGGTTCTTTTAAAAGAACAACATTTGAGCCATCCTTCTCTTTATAGGCTTTCAGTTCGTAGTGTTTGATCGTGCCGCCAAGAGATGAGAATACCGCAGTATAGAACTCTGTTTCCACTCTAATCTCTTCTGCATCAGCCGAAGCGTCTTTGGGGATTGACAGCGGTACGTCCGCTTCTTTTGTTTGTGCAGATGCGGCCTTCTCTTTTTCCTCAAGGTGTGCAGGCGGCTGAATCTGTGGTGACTCCTTGGGCGCAAGGAAGAACTGATAGACGAGGAGGATTGTAAACGATATCGCAACCGCGATGAGAGCTCTTTTTTCCATATCTTATTTCACCGGATCATATCCGCCGGGATGAAAGGGATGGCATCGCGAGATCCGCCTGAAAGTGAGCCAGGTTCCCTTGAAAGCACCGTACTTGCTTATTGCATCGACCGAATATTGCGAACAGGACGGGGTATATCTGCAACTCATGGGTAAGAGAGGAGAAATGCAGTACCTATATAGTTTGAGGAGTAATATCAGAAATTTTTTCATTCAGCACCCGTTTTACAAATTTCTTCAATACGTGAACAAAATCATCAAAGGTTCCTTCTGCCGTATGCCGGGTTGCGATCAGCATAAAGTCAAAATGCACCGGAATATCAGCGAGAACCTTTCTCAATGCTTCCTTCAGGAGACGCCGTACCCGGTTTCTTGTAACTGCAATGCCGATCTTTTTGCCAACTGCAAGACCAATACGGTTGAACTCCAATCCGTTCAGCCTTGCATAAATGACTAGATATTTTGAAGAAAGGCTGGCTCCTTCACGAAAAACCGATTCAAAATCCCGTCTCCTGGCCAGCGAACGTAAAAGGTTCCTCTGCATTAAAGAGCCAGTCTTTTGCGACCTTTGGCCCTTCTCCTCTTGAGAATCTTACGCCCCCCAGGGGAACTCATTCGCTCCCGAAAGCCGTGAGTCTTCTTCCGTTTTTTATTGTGTGGTTGATATGTGGTATATGTTCCCATAATTTAGAACATATATTATAGGTTCTTGCTGAAAATAAAGTCAAGGGAACGATGTTCATGGTATACTGTATATTCAAAGTTATACTCATTAACTAATTAATTCATGCAATACGGAAAAATGACAAAGGAGAAATGATTCTGCAATGAAGTATGGTGAGAAAGCAGTCAGCAAGGCGGCGCTGGAACTCTGGAAGAACCCGACACCGGAAAGAGATTATGAGATTCGTATCGAATTCCCGGAGTTTACCTGTCTTTGCCCGCGTTCAGGGTATCCTGATTTTGCAACGATAAATGTTCGGTACGTCCCTGACAAGAAGATTGTGGAACTGAAGTCGCTGAAACTTTATCTCAATGCGTTCCGGAGTATTCCTGTCTCTCATGAAGAGGTGACGAATAAAATTTATGCAGAGCTTGAGAAGAAATTAACGCCGCGTTTTCTTGAGGTAATCGGTGATTTCAATCCGCGCGGGAATGTAAAAACGGTTGTGAGGGTCTGCTCTGAATCAGAGAGAAAAGAGCAATAAGAAGCTTATGAGCCGTCATGCTGCTTTTGCCTTGTCAATAAACGACTTTATCTTCTGATGGTCTTTCTTCCCCTTCTCTGATTCTACCCCGCTGCTTACATCTACTCCATATGGTCTCACATGTCTTACTGCTTCGGAAATATTCTCAGGGGTCAGCCCTCCGGCAAGGATGATCGGCCCGAACTGCTTCGCGTAGGTTGCGATATCCCAGTTGAAAATCTGACCGGTTCCCCCTAACACACCAGGGGAAAATGTATCGAGCAGGAATGCGGTGACGCTGTCCCGGTAATGGACAAGCGGGTCAAGGCTGTCGAGTGATTTGACGCGTATCGCTTTTACTGCAGGCCGTGAAAAAAAGCATGCTTCAGGAGGTTCGCTGCCATGAAGTTGTACAACGTCAAGATGGGTTAAGGTGATTATTTCCTCGATCTTCCCGGGTTCCTCGTTCACAAAGACCCCGACAGTGGTAATGAACGGAGGGAGTTTCCTGATAATGTCAGCCGCTTTTTGCGGGGATACGGCCCGGGGACTGTTTTGGTAAAAGACAAAGCCTAAGGCGTCAGCACCTGCCTCAACCGCTGCAAACGCATCGTCAAAGTTAGTGAGACCGCATATCTTGACTCTGACCGGCACAATATAATTGTATCATACCTGACCCATGAGCTCATCAATCTTTTTCCCGATGTCATCCGCCGCCATAAATGACGTGCCTATGAGCAGAGCATCGATCCCTTCTTCGTCAAATCTCCGGACCTCTTCTCTGGTTTGAATGCCGCTCTCGCTTACCACAACCCTGCCGGACGGAATTTCTCTCTTCAGCTGAAGCGTCGTCATGGGATCAATACGCATGGTGTTCAAATTGCGGTTGTTAATGCCGATAATATCAGCTGGTATCGAAAGCGCAGTTTCGAGTTCCTGGAAATCATGCACTTCAAAGAGCACGGAAAGCCCGATCTCTTTTGCGAGATGAAGGAACTCGGCAGCCTGGTTTTTGCCGAGAATCGCAGCGATCAGCAGGACCGCATCTGCACTATTTGCTCTCGCCTCATAAATCTGATATTCATCGAAGATAAAATCTTTCCTCAGGACAGGTTTTGTGAGAAATTCTTTTACGTCAGGAATAAACGAAAGGCTTCCGCGGAAGAAATCCTCTTCGGTGAGCACCGAAACGGCATGGACACTCTTTTCCTGATATACGCGGGCGATTGCGCGATGATCAAAGTCCTGCCTGATAATCCCCTTCGAGGGAGAGGCTTTTTTTATCTCGGCAATCAACCGGATGTGTTCTCCGTGGGTACGCCTGATCGCCTGGCCGAAATTGACCGGGGGACAGGCGTCATGAATCATAGCTTTGAAATCTTTTAACGGTCTGGCAGCTTTTGCCTCCTTCACCCTCTGTTTCTTTTTCTCAACAATTTCCTGAAGAATTCCCATGACGGATTTTATATAAAGACACTCGTCTTTTGCAAATAAATCAGGCATTTTTTGCTATAATCCTCAGCATGATACAGAAGGGACATTATATCGTGTACGGCACAGGAGGAGTTGGAAGGTATATCATAGAGGGAATGATGAAGACAGAGCGGCCATTGGTTACCATAGATAAAGGCGGTAATCCTTACCGGCAATATTGAAGGCATCAGAGCAATCAAGGAAATTGCCGTATAAGGCGGCATCCCCCATGGATCGAGGAGACGAAAAAAAGAACATAACCAGGGCAGCCGGCCTCATGTCCGTAGCAACCCTGATCAGCCGTATACTCGGCTATATCAAGGATATGATACTTGCGGGATTTTTTGGCGCTACCGGGGTTGCAGACACTTTTTTTGTGGCATTCAGAATACCCAACCTGCTGAGAGAACTCTTTGCGGAAGGATCAATGTCTGCCGCTTTTATTCCCGTGCTTACAGAGCATCAGGCGAAACAGGGGGAACAGGAAGCGCGAAGACTCGTCAGAATAACCTTTACGTTTCTCCTGATAGTTGTCGGGGTCCTCTGCCTTGCAGGGGTTATTTTTTCGCCCGCGATTGTTTCTGTGATTGCCCCCGGATTTCTCTCAGATCCTGAAAAATTTTCACTTACGGTACTGCTTACAAGGATCATGTTTCCTTTCCTGCTCTTTATCAGTATCGCATCACTTGCAATGGGGGCGCTCAATATACGAAGGGTATTCTTTATCCCTTCGCTTGCGCCGGTGATGCTCAATATCTCTATAATCGGGGCGGTGCTCTTTATCGCACCCATGATGGAACAGCCGATTATTACCGTAGCAGCCGGGGTTGTGCTTGGCGGATTCATGCAATTTGCCTTTCAGCTGCCTTCGTTCTGGAAGAATGGATATTCCCTTCAGCCCGCATATGATTTCGGCCACGCGGGATTGAAAAAAATGGCACTCCTGATTATGCCGGCGACCATGGGTATGGCTGTCGCACAGATTAATATTTTTGTCAGCACCATACTTGCATCCTATCTCCCGGAGGGAAGTGTTACTTATCTCTATTATTCAATGCGGCTTATACAGTTTCCTGTCGGGATTTTCGGCGTTGCAATGGCAATGGCGGTTCTGCCTACTCTGTCGGAGCATGCGGTGAAAGGCAATTATCACGAGCTGAGAAATGATTTTTCTTTTGCATTGAGACTGCTCTTCTTTATCACCGTCCCGGCGATGGCGGGATTGATCGCCCTGAGAGAGCCGATTGTGAACCTTCTGTTTCAGAGAGGCAGGTTTGATTATGCAGCCACAGTCGGGACTGCCCAGGCGCTTCTCTTTTATTCAATCGGAATATGGTCAATTGTTGGGGTGAGGACTGTCACCGCAAGCTTTTATTCGATGCAGGACACGAAAACACCGGTAAAGATCGCGGCAATATCAGTAGCGGTAAATGTACTTTTCAGCATTGCGCTCATGGGTCCTCTGAAGCATAGCGGACTCGCCCTTGCAAACTCGCTTGCTTCAGGCATCAATTTCGCCCTCTTGTTCTATTTTCTCAGGAAAAGAGCTTGCACGGGTAGACGGCAGGAGAATCGCGCGTTCCTTTCTGAAGACCGCCTTTGCATCACTGGTAACCGGGGTCGCAGGGGCTGCACTCCTGCACGGAGAATTATGGCGCAGCCAGGGCAGCGCCGGGTTGAAAATATTTTCTCTTGGAGGAACCATACTGTTTTGTGTGATTCTCTACACCGCGATAACCTATATAATAAAAAGTGAAGAATGCTCATATATGCTGGGAATAGTGAAACGGAAAGTCGGGAATAAGATTTCGTGACACAACAA
>CAVWBP010000012.1:67500-117783 GCA_963753165.1 Thermodesulfovibrionales bacterium
ATGAATGGCGTAACGATCTGAGCGCTGTCTCGGCGAGGGGCTCGGCGAACTTGAGATACCGGTGAAGACGCCGGTTACCTGCAACTAGACGGAAAGACCCCGTGCACCTTTACTATAGCTTGGCAGTGAGCTTTGGTGATGTATGTGTAGGATAGGTGGGAGGCTATGAAGCGGAGACGCTAGTAACCGTGGAGCCAACCTTGAAATACCACCCTTACCTTACTGGGGCTCTAACCTGTCCCCGTTATCCGGGGAAGGGACACTGTCTGGTGGGTAGTTTGACTGGGGCGGTCGCCTCCCAAAGAGTAACGGAGGCGTCCAAAGGTCTCCTCAGGCTGGACGGAAACCAGCTGTTGAGTGCAAAGGCATAAGGAGGCTTAACTGTGAGGCAGACAAGCCGAGCAGATACGAAAGTAGGGCTTAGTGATCCGGTGGTTCTGAGTGGAAGGGCCATCGCTCAACGGATAAAAGGTACGCCGGGGATAACAGGCTTATCGGGTCCAAGAGTTCACATCGACGACCCGGTTTGGCACCTCGATGTCGACTCATCGCATCCTGGAGCTGAAGCAGGTTCCAAGGGTTGGGCTGTTCGCCCATTAAAGCGGTACGAGAGTTGGGTTCAGAACGTCGTGAGACAGTTCGGTCCCTATCTGTTGCAGGCGGAGGAGACTTGAGGGGATCTGTCCTCAGTACGAGAGGACCGGGATGGACAGACCTCTTGTGTTCCGGTTGTCATGCCAGTGGCAATGCCGGGTAGCTATGTCTGGAAGGGATAAACGCTGAAGGCATCTAAGCGTGAAACCCACCCCAAGATTAGGTCTCCCAGGGAGTAATCCCTCTGAAGGTCTGTGGTAGACTACCACGTCGATAGGCTGGAGGTGTAAGTGCAGTAATGTATTGAGCTGACCAGTACTAATAGACCGTGCGACTTGACCCCTCTTCATTTCCCTCCTGTTGTCAAAGGGTATGGGGGGCCTTTGAAAAGGCCCTTTTTGCGTCTTTTAAGGAGTAGAGAGAGAAATGAGAGAAAGAGACATTTTCGAAGAGATTATCGATATCGGCAAACGCCGGGGAATACTCACCTATGATGAAATAAACGATGCGCTTCCCTCTGAGTTTTTCTCGCCGGATGAGATAGAAGACCTGATGGACATTCTCCAGGATATGGGTGTCAAGGTTGTGGACCATGAAGAGATGACGCCGGTTGAAGAGGAGGCAGAAGAGGAAACAGAAGAATATGAGAAAACGGAAGACCTCGTTCAGGCATATTTCTATTCGATGGGAGATATTTCCATCCTCACAAAGGATGAAGAAACGGATCTTGCCAAAAGGCTTGAAGAGGGAAAATCAATAATCCGTGAACTCATTATCGCATTGCCGCTTTACAAGAAACTTGAGGTCAGCGAGAACGGAGATGAAGAAGAAGCAATCCCGGAAGAGGAGCGTCCTGATGACGCCCTCATCAGGACCGTGGAAATTATTGAGATGCTGATGGAGGAGGTTGACACAGCAGACAAGCGGATCACTAAATATGGGACGCTGAAGGGGCTGAAGACTATCATCCGGGAGAAAAAGAAGAAAAATGTTGATACGAAGAAGCTCGAACTGCTGGCGAAAGAGGTGGAGAAGGTATTCAAAAAGGTTGAGGCTGAAGTTGGCGCAAAGATAGATGACATCAAATTAATGTGGACGCGGATCGAAAAAGCGAAGATACTGATTTCTACGGCCAAGAATGAACTGATAACCCGAAACCTGAGACTTGTGGTGAATATCGCCAAGAATTATGTGGGCAGGGGACTCCCCCTCCTCGATCTGATACAGGAAGGCAACATCGGCCTTATGAAGGCTGTTGACAAGTTCAAATATGAAAAGGGGTTTAAGTTCAGCACGTACGCAACCTGGTGGATCAGGCAGGCAATTACAAGGGCCTTGATTGATCAGACAAAAACGATCAGGGTCCCTGTGCATATGATGGAGTTCTACAACAGGGTTACCAAAGCGTCACGGGAACTTACCCAGCAGCTTGGAAGAGAGCCGACCAACGAGGAAATTGCGCAGAAACTCTTAGTGCCGGTAAGGAAGGTTGAGGAGGTTTTCAGGGCGATACAGGACCCTATTGCGCTCCAGACGCCTGTCGGCGACGAGGATACCGAGCTTGAGGATTTTATCGGCGACAAGAACAGTCCTTCTCCCTATGCGGATGCCGAAAAAACAGAGACTTCGGAACAGATTCAGCAGGTCCTGAAAACCCTGACGCCGAAAGAGGAGATGGTTATCAGAATGAGATTCGGCATAGGCGCCGACCGGGACCATACCCTCGAAGAAGTGGGAAGGCATCTTTCGATAACACGGGAGAGGGTAAGGCAGATAGAAGCAAAGGCTTTGAGAAAGCTGAAACATCCCAGCAGGCTCAAAGCCCTTAAGAGATTGACTGTTATTCCTACTTAGCCATTAAAACAGGGTCTCCATACACGACCTCTTCGTGGCTTTTCCGGACGATCACGGTTGCAGTCTTTTCCTGAAGACTTATCACCTGGATTATCCCGTTTTCTATCCGGTGTTTGCTTTGCTTTAATGTCGCCAATATGTCTCCAACCTGAAGGCCGTCTCTCCTTCCTTTGTCTATATAGGCAATCTCATATTCAACGCTAATGAGCCGCGATTGTTTTGCAGCCGCCACGTAACCGTTGATATCCGGCTTCCGGGGATTTTCAACCTCGAGAGGCGGTTCTATGTCATAGTATGTGTCAAGGAGATCCCCTGTTGTTACTTCCCAATAAGAGTCAGTTATCAGGATCTTCGGATCGTTCTCGTCAACAACCTCTGCAATCCCTACCACATCAATGAGATACCCCATAAATTCGCCTGTCTTAGGATGTATTACCTTCTGCATGGGTCTGATGATATAGAATTTTTCCCCTTTCCTTACAGGTACAGCAGGTTTAATATATGCCTCATCCCCCTTGCCGACGATCGTTTTGCCGGTCCCGAACGGTGTATCCGCTATTTCCCCGAGATTGGGGATTGTTTCTGCAATATATCCGCTGGAAATCAGCAGGGTCTTGTTCACCAGATAATCAATTTTTTTCGGTTCGATTATTTTCGGCACCTCCCTGGGGAGCTCGGGTCGTGCAACAGGTTTTGCCACGGGTTTGATCTCGGGGACGATCTCTTTCTGGAGTAAATACAGTGGTATTTTAATCGTCTGTTTTGGATAAATCAGATCGGGGTTCTTAATGTCAGGGTTTTCTTTCCACACTTTCGGCCAGAGGAAGGGGTCCTGAAGTTCCTTATCCGTAATGTCCCAGAGGGTGTCCCCTTTTATTATTGTGTAGTCCTTGTATTTCTGGTCTTGTGCGAATGCAAAAGAGCACAAGACGAAAATAATCAGGAAAGGAATTGTTCCATCGAACAAAGGTTTCATTCTCCGCATAACGTTAACTCCTTTTAAAAGTTTTACTTTACATAAAAATAACGAAGATGCCGAAAAGTGTCAAGTAATTTCTCTCCCATACGAGAGGATCACTTTTTTCCCACTATTTATAAATTTTATGATATATTTTATATATGAAATATTTCGGTCTGTTTTTTACCATTGTCTTTTTTCTCGTATCGGGGAATGCCGGCGCCTCTGAAGTCCGGGAATATACCCTGGAAAATGGATTGAAGGTGATCCTTATCGAGGAACACAAGGCGCCTGTTGTGACCTTTCAGGTATGGTACCGGGTTGGCGCGAAGGATGAGCCGGCCGGGAGATCGGGACTCAGCCATCTGCTGGAGCACATGATGTTTAAGGGTACGCCGAAATACGGCCCATCGGTATTGTCCAGAACAGTCCAGAAGAATGGCGGCACAGACAATGCGTATACCACAAAAGACTATACGGTCTATTTTGCAATGTTATCTTCGGACAGGGTTGCACTTGCGGTTGAACTCGAAGCCGACAGGATGCAGAACCTGACACTTGACCCGAAAGAGACGGCCTCTGAGAAAAGTGTAGTCATGGAGGAACGGAGATTGCGGTATGAAGACGATCCGCAGAATGCGCTCTTTGAGGAAGTCATGGCTGCTGCATATAAAGTCCATCCTTATCAACGGCCTGTTATCGGATGGATGTCCGATCTGCAAAATATCGAGAGAGAAGCCTTATTCAAATACTACAAAACCTATTACGCGCCCGGCAATGCGGTGATCGTAGTTGCAGGCGATATTGACGGAGAGGAAATGATGAAACAGATACGGGCTGCGTTTGATGATGTCCCCCGTGGCCCGGAATCCGAGTCTGTCATGTCGAGGGAACCGGATCAGCAGGGAGAGCGCAGGGTTATCCTGAAAAGAGAAGCGGAGCTTCCTTATGTCCTCATGGCATATCATACGCCGAGCTTCCCTGATGAGGACAGCTATGCCCTTGAAGTGCTCAACGGAATACTCTCGGGGGGGAAAAGCGCGCGGCTTTATCAATCCATGGTGTATGACAAGAAGATCGCTCTCGCTGCAGATGCCGATTACAGCGGCTTCAGCAAAAATCCCTATGTCTTTTTCCTTGCGGCAACCGCAGCTCCCGGCAAGGATATAAAGGATGTCGAATCCGCGCTGCTTCGGGAGATAGAGAAGATTCAGGAAATTCCTCCTTCAGAACGCGAGGTGCAGAAGGCGAAGAACCAGATCGAGTCATCATTCATCATGGGACAGGACTCAATTTTCGTTCAGGCGATGAAATACGGAACGTTCGAGATGCTCGGCGGATGGAAGCTAATTGATGCCTATGTCGAAGGCATCCGGAACGTAACCCCTGAGGATGTAATGAAGGCGGCAAAAAAGTATTTCCATGAAGAGAATAGAACAGTCGGGATACTGATACCGGCAAAGAAAGTGAAGAGTGAAGAGTGAAAAGGGGAATAGGTAAAAAAAGTATTCTTGTCAGCTTGATGTTTGTCGCCTGCTGTTTCCTTTCTTCGCAAGCCCTAGCGATTGATATTACAAGAACCGTGCTTCCAAACGGGTTGATTGTGCTCCATTCGGAAAACCATAACCTCCCTGTTGTCATGGTTACGCTTATCGTCAGGGCAGGCCAGGTTCATGAGCCGGGTGAAAAGGCGGGCCTTGCAAATGTGACCGCCGAACTTCTTTCCGAAGGAACAAAAACCCGTTCTTCGACGGAAATAAGCGAAACGCTGGATTTTATCGGCGCATCTCTTGGTATATCTGCCGGCGCTGATTTTACGACTCTCACCCTTTCCGTATTAAAAAAGGATATTCATAAAGGCTTCGATATCTTTTCCGACGTCCTCCTTCATCCGTCTTTCCCTCAGGAGGAGATTGCGCGGGTGAAAGAATTAATCAAAGGTTCATTGAAGCATCAGGAAGAGGACCCCTCTTTCCTCGCAGACCGGGCATTCAGAAAAGAGGTCTTCGGGCCGCATCCATATGGCAGGCTCCTGGAAGGTTCGACCGAAACAATCAACCTTATCACACGCGAAGATATGATGCAGTTCTACTCGGCATATTTTCTCCCCAACAATGCGATCCTCTCCGTTGTCGGAGACCTCACTCCGGAAGAACTGCAGGGAATTCTGCAGCAGTATCTGAACGAATGGAAAAAGGCAGATGTCCCCGTAGCGGTTTCTGTAAAACCTGCAGAGAAACCAGGGAGGACGGTCCTCAAAATAGAGAAAGACCTGACGCAGGCGACCCTCATGTTCGGAAACCTTGGCATTCGGAGGGAGGACCCTGATTACTATGCCGTCTCGGTTATGAATTATATCCTTGGCGGGGGAGGCTTTTCCTCGAGGCTCATGCAGTCCATCCGGGACGAAAAAGGACTCGCATACGATGTGCGGAGCTTTTTCGCCGCCCAGAAGGAGAGCGGATATTATCAGATCAGCCTTCAGACAAAGAACGAATCTGCAAATACTGCGCTTGACGAAATAAGAACGCAGGTCAAAAGAATTACGTCGGAACCGGTTTCGGACGAGGAACTTTCAGAGGCGAAATCATTTCTGACAGGGAGTTTCCTGAGACGTCTTGATACGAACAGGAAGATTGCCGATTTCTTCGCAGCGGTCGAGTTCTTCGCCCTCGGGCTTGACTACAGAACGAACTACCCCGGCTATATCAATGCAGTCACAAAAGAGGATGTGCTGAGAGTAGCCCGAAAATATCTCTCCGCTGAACAGTATGTCCTTGTAGTCGTTGCAGACCAGAAGAAAGCAGGCCTGCAATATCCCGAAAAATAATTAATATTTTTCCCCGCTATTCCCCGGCTTGATCCGGCAATCCATCCTTGTTTTACAGTCAGAGTCTGCTTGCAACTTTTCTCTGTTTCATGAATAATCAGTGGTGAAAACGATGAATATTCATCAGAAAATAGGCAGGCGCATATTCGTCTTCTGCCTCCTGTCTTCAGCATGTTTTCTTGCCCTCCTCATCTGGCGGCCGGGTGCGGTCGAAGAGCGTGCTGAAACACTTACCCTTGACTATCGGTTTCAGGTCAGAAATTTCATTTCTCCGCCGCATGTATCGGGTGAAGTAGTCGTTGTCGGAATAGATGAGAAAAGCCTGAAGCAATACGGGCGATGGCCCTGGAGCAGAACCCTGCAGGCTGAACTCGTAGAAAAGATCCTTGCTCTTCAACCAAGGGTGCTTGCAGTAGATATTTTTTACACCGAACCGGAAGATGCACAGTCTGATAAAGCGCTTGGTGAGGTATTGCACCGTGCAAAGGATAAGATTATCCTGGCAGCGGTCTTCGATGTCTGGCTTGAAAATAAGGACCGGGAGCAAAAGGAGATCCCTGACACGCTGTTCGATTCCGTATTTATGAAGCTTGAGGACCAGAGGCAAATCCAGGCAGTCGAGGCCGATGACCTCATGGCGGATATCCCGCAGATTCTCGATAATACCCTCAGCGGGCATGTATACAGCCATCCCGACTACGACGGGAAACTAAGGTGGGAAATCTTATATCTGAAATATAAAGATGAATATTTTCCTTCCCTTGCACTCCTGACCGCGCGGGTGTCCCTCGGATTGAAAAGTGATGAAATGGCTGTTGTCGGCAGCAGGGGAGTAAGGCTCGGAAGCGGCCTGTTTGTTCCTGCCGACCGGAAAGGGAGGATGCTCATTAATTATTACGGCAGGGAGGGAACGTTCACCCCTGTTTCTGCTGCAGACATTTTATCAGGGAAGGTTCAACGCAAAGAGATTGAAAACCGGACAGTGTTCCTCGGCACGTCAGCCATTGCGACCTATGACCTGAAGAACACTCCTTTTTCAGCGAACATGCCGGGTGTAGAGAAAAATGCCACTATCGTTGAGAATATCCTCACCCGGAATTTTCTTCAGAAGAGTCCGGGATATATCGAAATTATCGTCCTTGCCATGACAGGCCTGGTTCTGGGTTTCTTCCTCCCGCGTCTCAGCGCTATCAGGGGCGCTGCCCTTTCCTTTGCGCTGTTCGCCGGGTATATCCTCGGCGTTCAGATACTCTTTGCTTCTCTGAATCTCTGGGTAAATTTTATCTACCCTGCGGCGAATATGATGATAATAGCCGTTGTGGTTACCGTGACGAAATATTTTTTCGAGGAAAGAAAAGCCGGGGAGATAAGGAGGATGTTTTCGAGTTATGTGTCGCCAAAGATCGTGGAACAGATTATCAACAACCCCGAGAAGGCAAAGCTGGGCGGTGAAAGAAAGACGGTGACGGTCCTGTTTTCGGATATCATTGGGTTCACTACACTGTCGGAACAGACATCGCCTGAGCAGGTTATAGAGTTGCTGAATGAATATTTCGAAGAAATGGCAAGCATCATCTTCAGATGGGACGGCACCCTCGATAAATTTGTAGGTGATGAAATTATGGCCTTCTGGGGCGCTCCGGTCGACCAGGAAAACCATGCCGAGCGCGCGTTCCGGTGCGCGCTGCATATGGTTGCGAGTCTCGAGAAACTGCACGGGAAATGGACGAGGGAGGGAAAGCCGGTACTCGACTGCGGCATCGGCATCAATACCGGTGAAGTGGTAATCGGCAATATAGGAGCGCCGGGCAAGAAGATGGATTATACCATTATCGGTGATCATGTGAACCTCGGTGCGCGGGTAGAAAAACTGACAAGAAGTTATAATGCAAAGATCATTATCACCGAATATACCCTGCAACACATTCAACCATTAATCGAGAAAAAATTATTCGGACATATAGAGCTCAATGAACTCGACCGGGTCAGGGTAAAAGGCAAAGAAAAGGAAGTAAGGATTTTTGAATTGAAGAATATGAAGCTTGAGCAATTAAAGCGGCATGCTCATGTTCACCGGGAACCGGAAGACTGAGCGTATGCTGAATTTGCAAAAAGACTGGCAAGTTTGATGCGGGTACGGTATAATGGGAACAACAGCGTTCACAACAAAAGAATATTCCGATAAACCCATGATGCCCTGACAGCGCTTGCTGTATGTTCACTTCTTCTCAAAAAATCACAGGAGGTCTTTCATGAAGAACAGAAAACCATTCGTTTTTATCGCAGGAATTCTCGCCCTCCTGTTTCTCTTCGGCGGCACGTTAATTTCGGTCTACACCGACTGGCTTTTTTTCAGCGATCTGGATTATCAGAGTATTTTCACAAAAATCCTCTCCACACAACTTCTTCTCGGTTTCACGTTCGGACTGTTCTCCCTTGTGTTCATTATGATAAACCTCTTCTTTGCAAACAGGGCCCATTTCGCTCCTATCGAGCTTTTCTTTGACGGGCAGACACAAATCTCGCTGAATATTGCGATGCTTGCAAAATGGGTGAAACCCATAACTGCCATTCTCGGAATCCTCGCAGGCTTGTATATCGGGCTGCTCGGAAGCTCTCTCTGGAATGAATTCCTGCTCTTCCAGAACCGTCTGAGCGTAGGCATGAGCGATCCGTTCTTCAATCAGGATGTTGGGTTCTATCTTTTTGTTGTCCCGTGGCTCGAAATTATCAGGAATCTCATAACCCTTCTCATTTTCATAACCCTTTTCCTTGTACTGATTAATTATTTTCTGAGGGGAGGCATAACGGTTCAGGAGAAAAACATCTCCATCGACAAACGGGTGAGAATCCATGCGAGTTTTCTTGGCGGACTGTTTATCATTAACATTGCCTTCGGGTTGTATCTTGATCAGTTTCAGCTCCTCCTGTCTCCGCAGGGCATCATCTTTGGAGCCGGATATGCGGACGTGTATGCGAGAATGTATGTCCTGCGCGTCCTCATAGTCCTCACGGTTCTGAGCGGGGTGCTTTTTATTGCCGGCGCCTTCAGGGGGTCCCGGAAAATAATGATTGCGCCGCTGGGGCTGACCGCGCTTGTCTACGTGATAGGCCTTCTGATATATCCTGCATTGCTTCAGAGTCTCAAGGTTACGCCGAACGAACTCGTGCTCGAGAGACCGTTCATAGAAAATCATATCCGGTTCACAAGGTTCGGATATGACCTCGACAGGATAACGGTAAGTCCGTTCGACGTCTCTTATAGCCTGACTTCAAAGGACCTCGAAAAAAACAATGCAACCATCAAGAATATACGGCTGTGGGATGATGCGCCGACCCAGAGGACATACAGCCAGCTCCAGCAGATCAGGACCTATTACAGTTTTAAGGATGTGGACAATGACCGGTACAGGGTCAATGGCGAGTATATGCAGGTAATGTTGTCCCCGAGGGAGCTCTCACATGACGACCTGCCCAGCAGGTCCTGGATCAATGAAAAACTTGTGTTCACCCACGGGTTCGGTATCTCCATGGGACCTGTGAGCAGAATTTCGAAAGAGGGGCTGCCCGAATTTATCATCAAAGACATCCCCCCTGTTTCTTCTTCGGATATCACCGTAACGAGACCTGAAATTTATTTCGGTGAACTCTCCAGCGATTATATCGTGATAAAAACCAAAGTCCCTGAGTTCAATTACCCGACTTCGGAAGGAAATGTCTATACCTCATACGAAGGGAAAGGCGGCGTAGAATTATCATCGGTACTTGAGAAAGGCGGCCTTCGCAGTGAAATTCCAGACGGAAAAACTCCTTCTTTCCTCTGATATTACTCCCACGAGCAGGATTCTCTTCTACAGAAACATCATAGAAAGGGCGCGGAAAATTGCCCCTTTTCTTCTGTATGATCAGGACCCGTATATTGTGGTCGCTGACGACGGCAGGCTGCTCTGGATTATTGATGCCTATACCACCTCAACCAGGGTTCCCTACTCGAATCCGCTCAATAATAAAATCAACTACATCCGGAATTCGGTGAAAGTTGTCGTTGATGCGTATAACGGCACCGTTCAGTTCTATATCAGCGACCCCAACGATGTGATCATGAAGGTATACAACACCATGTTCCCGAAGCTCTTTCTTCCGCTGTCAGCAATGGATGATGATTTAAGGAAGCATATCAGGTATCCGAGGGAGTTCATTCAGATCCAGGCAAAGATGTTCTCCACATACCACATGACCGATCCCAAGGTTTTCTACAACAAGGAGGATTTGTGGGAAATCCCTTCCTATGGCGAGGAGCCTATAGAGCCTTATTATACGATCATGAAACTGCCGGAGGAGAAACAAGAGGAATATATCCTCCTGCTTCCCTATACCCCTTCCAAAAGAGATAACCTGGCCGCATGGATTGCAGGGAGATGTGATGAGCCCCATTACGGAAATCTCATAGTATATACGTTCCCCAGGGACAGACTCGTGTTCGGCCCGAGACAGATCGATGCCCGGATCGATCAGGATTCCTACATATCACAGCAGCTTACCCTCTGGGGACAACGCGGGTCGAAGGTTATCCGGGGGAGCCTCCTCATAATCCCTATCGAGACCTCCCTCCTCTATGTGCAGCCTCTGTACCTCGCTGCGGAAGACAAGGGCGGATTGCCGGAACTCAGACGGGTCATCCTCGCGTTCGAAAACAACGTAGTCATGGAAGAGAACCTTGAACTCGGTCTCCAGCAGCTCTTTGGGGGAAGGCTTGGCTCTTCTCTCAGGGCAAAGGAGACAGGAGATGAGAAGACTCCTCTTGACCAGCTTGCCAAAGAGGCTGCGAAGACTTATGAAAGGCTCAACGAACAGATACGGCAGGGGAACTGGGCAGGCTATGGGGAAGAACTGAAAAAACTCGGGCAGATACTCCAGAAAATGACCCGGTGAACAGGATGAGCCGGCGTGAGAATGACGTGTGTTCGCTCACTGAAAATTCTAAGATACTATGTGCTAAAACAATCATCCAGGGAGGGATGAGATGGCCGATCTGAAAGACCGCATTTTCCGTGCCGCCAAATTAGATGCACAGCTTTATGAAGAAGTTGAAGCCGATCCCGGTGCGTTAAGGCAGGCTATGCTGGTTGTCGTGCTTTCCAGCGTTGCTGCAGGTATCGGGACATTCCGGTACGGTGGGTTGAGCGGCATGCTTCTCGGTACGGTCGGCGCCCTTATCGGTTGGTTTATCTGGGCATATCTCACCTATTTTATCGGAACCAGGCTCCTCCCGGAGCAACAGACCCGCGCAACTCCCGGTGAGTTGCTCCGCACTGTCGGGTTTTCAAGCTCGCCCGGTATAATCCGGGTGTTCGGTATCATCCCCGGAGTCACAGAGATTGTCACGTTTGGCGCATCCATATGGATGCTCATCGCCATGGTCATTGCAGTGAGGCAGGCACTGGATTATAGAAGCACATTCCGGGCTGTGGGGGTATGCATAATCGGCTGGATAATCCAGATACTCTTCATTGCGCTGATGTTCTTTCTGTTCGGGTTAAGGTTAAGCTCTTTTTAGTCTTTTGGGAAAAAGACTGTTTCTACAATGAACTGAGCAATAAGTCGGCTGCAATGGCAAGAACGGACAACAGGAATATAATGGCGTAGTTGATGTCTTCAAGAGAGTACTTCACCGAAGAGAGGAGATACAGGACAACCTCCCTGTCTTTCTCTGTCAAACAGGCGTTTACTTTCAGTTTTTCAATGAGCTGAAATTCCTCGATCGCTTTTTTCCTTTTCAGGGTAATGAGGTACCTGTAGAGAAAAAAGAAGAAATAACCGATTGTCCCTGTATACCAGACAGGCCTTATCCATCCAGGCTCTACGCGTTGAATCACGATTATCGTCCTGAAGGCAATAGCCGAAATCAGGCCGAGGATGAAGAAGCTGTAAATAATATATTTGGGAACAATATGGATTGTGTTCTTTTCCATGAGCCAGATTCTATTATACCGCCATCCCTTATCAAAAAGAGTCTGTTTATAAAGTGCGATTCCGATAAAAATTCGTCATTCTCGCGAAGGCGGGAATCCAGTATTATCATCCCGAAAGCTTTCGGGACTGGATCCCCGGTCAAGCCGGAGGATGACAAACCCTGCGTTTATAAACAGACTCTAAAAAATCATCTCAGGACAACAATATACCAGACGAGCAGGAACAGGCTGCCCCACCATCCAAGGACCGAGACGACAAAACTCACCGCAATCTTTTTCTGCATGTCAGAAGGGAGTAGTTCCCGTGCTTTCCCCTCTTTCTCTCTCCGCAGGAGGCGCGGGACTTATCCGGAAAGAGAGGAATGCTCCGTTCAATACCAGCACTGACCGCAAGGAAGGCATGGATAGGCGCAACGCCTGTGAATTCGACATTCCTGTACGTGATCACACCCCCCAGGATTGCCAAAAACATGCCTGCCCAGATGAGCGGTTTTGTGATCTTGTGGGTGCGTATCGTTGCCTCTGTCCAGTAGGGGGATTTCCTTCCCAAAAAACCGTGGAGATCGATAACGGTGACTGCTCCCAGCCCGATGATAAAGCCTGCGATGAAAAGAAAAATACCGAGGATGTCGTTCCAGGAAAAACTCTTGTAGCTCCAGATGCCTAAAAAATAGAATAGCTCTTGCATGTCCTAATTGTAATTATATCATGTCCCGGAATGTATCCCTAGCACGTATCGTCACAAAAGGGGAAAGGCTATTTTTTGCCTCCGTACATGGCAAATATTCCATATTTATAAAAGCAGTCGACATCCCTGAACCCGATAGATTTCAGCGCGTTGAGCTGATCATTCAGGGTGTCAGGCTTATTGTCCGTATTGTCCTTATACCTTCTGACAATATCATCATAGTAATTGCCCTGAAGGTGCAAAGAGAGTTTCTTTTCCTCGATCCATTCTCTCCACAACGACATATACCATTGTTCCAGGGCATCTATTGGAGAAAGGACCACGTCGATATTTACAAAAAAACCCGCGGGGTTCAGATACGCATAAATCTTGTTGAAGAGAGATTGTTTCTCATCCATTGTCAGATGGTGAATTGCGAATGACGAGATAATAAAATCGAAATTTCGTCCCGGAATCTCATTGCCTAAAATCTCCTGAAAACTTGCGCGGATATAGCGCAGGTTTTTGAATGCTTTCAGGCGTTCTCTGGCATTATTCAACATGTCTTCGGAACCGTCAATCAGGATGGCTGACACCGAACTGTCGATCTTCAGGATTTCGTGTGTAAGAATACCGTCTCCACACCCGAGGTCCAGCATTGCTTTGGGCAGACCGTCATTTAGAAAATTTCTGTAAAAAGACTGGAGTATAGCAAGAAGCCTTCTTCGTTCCATTATGTAAACTTCGGCGTTGTCCCTGTACTCCCGGGAAAATTCAGCGTCTGCCCACCGGGAGGCATCAAATTCGGTCATAATTTTTACCCCTGATCATAATTTTATTCTATTCAAAAAGTGTTTTTCTTACTTCACTGCAAACGCGAAGAGTCTCCGGAACCCGAAGCCTGATATTCTGTAAATCTCCGGAGACTGTTCCTGCCTTCTCAAGCATTTCATGGGACGGATCTATCCCTGTCACAAAACCTTTTGATGCAAGACGTGCGAGCGCGACGGTGAGTTTGCCCGTGCCGCATCCTATGTCAAGTATTGAATCAGTATCCCTTACCTTTGCCATAGTGATAAGCTCGTTCCCTGCGTCAACCTGCGGACTTTTTACCTCATCATATTTCTCTGCGTCCCATCTCATGCCGCACCTCCAAAATAAAAAGGCCACGGGGTTTATTCCGTGGCCTTCAGGTTTTCTTATTTAATCCGACTAACCCGCTAAGAGAAATCCTCCCCGGCCACGGCAGAGACATGCCATGGATTCCAAAGAAGTCGTTTTCCTATAAGTGAATTGTTGTCGAACATAGATTAAAATATACCTGTTTCATAATTTTGTCAAATAGGAATATTTTTTGGCGCAGGCAAAGATATATGATGTCTTTCAGCCTCGAATCCTAAAAAACAAGAACGCAGGCAGTGCAATCGCTATTGCTGAAATTTTATCTGCACAAAAATCAATTTTCATGAAATAGAGATTTTATCTTCTCTATGCGTGCAAAGAAACATATTGAGCCTATGACGAAAAATTGTAATGATCAGAAACAGCGAAGAATTTCTTGCTTGAGACACTGTACCGAAAGATGGGATGTGTCCCGAATGGCGCTATGACGGCATGGGACAGGAACAGATATTAGTGGTAGAAAGACCCTTCCTGACCGCTTTCCTTTTCTCCTTGGACCCTGACCGTTTTCTCTATATTCTTTACAATACCTTTCGCTTCTGCCTCTGATAATCCTTCGCCTTCCATGCAATGAGCAAACTGATTTGCTACTCTTGTAATCTGCAACTGACTGACTTCTACTGATGAATAAGCTAACTTAAGCGCATGAGAATACTGATTGGATAATGCAGCACATGACTCAGGAACCGGCGGTAAATTTTCCGGAGGTATTTCTTCTTTCTTAAAAAAGTCACACCCAAAGGAAACCATCCCCAGAATAACAATTACACTGGCAATCGTGATAAAGAATATTATTCTTTGCATTTGTTTTGTATGCTTTATGTATATCACGGAACGAATAAATTATCAATAAGAAGGTACCTTGAAGATTATCTTAAGAATTTTCTGCAGAAACTTTGAGTGATAATACTATTGACTTAATAATATTGTATCTGATAAAAGAATCGGGCCCGTGGTTCTTATGAACCACAGGCCCTTTGGTTAAGTTTCCGCAACCGAGGACTCAGCCTCTTTTTTTAAATTACTGTATGGCTCTATGAAAGTCAAGAGTCAAATGAATTGTGTCAAGCCACTTTCACCTATATGAAGAAAAAGAAGAGCTCTCCGCCTTCCACTCACTCCCTGAATGTTACCTGCAGAAGAAGTTCCAAAAGGCTTATAATATGGATATCGATAGTGAAAGGAGAGGGCCGCAACCCAGGCGGCATATCGGTGCTTGAAAAACAAGGATGGCCTGATCAGGTCCATTCATATTGATCCACATTTTGAAGGAGACTTTATGAGGAAACGAATCTTAGGAGTTATGCTGCTGATTTTGTGCGTAGTTCCGTTGCATCAGGTTCTGGCGGCCGGCGACCCCAACGATATGGCCGGAAGCAAGGACCCGGACCTGTTCAGCCGAATGCCCGGTTTTTATATCTACAATTATCAGGAACTGGATTTTAACCGCTACGACTTTCCGGCAGGTCCCGGCAAGACCAAGGCGATGGAAGGGCGTCATTACCATGTGGACTACTATGCCAACGAGGGGATAAAGCTCCCCAGCGGCCTGCAGGTTACCCGAAACTATGTGAATGCTGCCAAGGCCGTCGGCGGCACAACCGTCTATGAATTTGAAGACGGCGGCATCTATTATGTCACCCTGAAGGTGGTCAAAAATAATGCCGAGGTCTGGGCATTGGTGCAGGGAGCCAGCAACGGCATGTATCAGGTCAATATCATCGAAAAACAGTTGATGCACCAGGATGTGGTGGCCAATGCCGAAAGCCTGGCCGGCAGCATCGAGGAAACCGGCAAGGCCGCTGTCTACGGGATTTATTTCGACACCGGCAAGTCTGAGATCAAGCCGGAATCGGAATCCACCATCAGTGAGATCGTCAAGCTGCTCAAGGCCAATGAAAAGCTCAGGCTCTACGTGGTCGGCCATACCGACAATGTTGGCGGTTTCGATTCCAACGTCAAGTTGTCCCAGGCCCGGTCTGCTGCAGTGGTCACCGCCCTGGTCAACAAACACGGGATTGCCGCCGTCCGACTGATCCCCTTCGGAGCAGGCCCTACAGCGCCGGTGGCATCCAACAAGAGCGAGGAAGGACGGGCCAAAAACCGCCGGGTAGATCTGGTGGCCCAGTAATGCGCCCGGCCCGATGACGCTATAGACTACAAGGAGTAATCTGCGTTAGCAGACCTGCGCTTCACTGTCTTTGATGAGATCGGGATGTCTGTCGAATACCATAGTAGCGGGACCAGGGCATTTATCAGTTGCGGATGAGCGTTTGATAGTGGAAAATCTGTTTGTCCGGGTTAGTACAAATGGCAGGAGATGAGCCTTCCGGATATTTCTCTCAACCCGGGAACGACTTTATCACATGGCTCGAATTTTTTCGGGCACCGGGGATGGAACGGGCATCCGGAAGGGATATCTATCGGGCTCGGCACGTCGGCGTCAAGGCGATGAGTCATCTTCTCAGCCTCTGATGAGCCTGAGAAGCCATACTCCTCGCCGCGCACCCTGAGCTTTGGGGCGGAAGAGAGCAGCAGGTTCGTATACGGATGCATTGGTTTTCTGAACAGTTCCTCAGTCTTTGCATGCTCAACGATTTTCCCGAGATACATCACCGCGATCTCATCACTGAAGTACTGGACCACCCGAAGGTCGTGGCTGATAAAGAGGAAGGAAATGCCCGACTGTTTCTGGAGCTGCTGGAGGATATTCAGTATCTGTGCCTGAATGGATACGTCAAGTGCGGAGAGCGGTTCATCGGCAACGATCAGCTTCGGAGATACGGCAAGCGCCCGCGCGATGCATATCCGCTGCCTCTGTCCGCCGCTGAATTCGTGGGGATAGCGGTTGAGGACATCGTCATCGAGACCGACGCTCCGGAGGAGTTCCGTAACTTTGTCCCTGATTTCGGACCTTTTCACAATATGATGAACCTTTAATGGTTCAGAGACGGTGTCCAGAACGGTCATCCTCGGGTTCAGCGAGGCAAAGGGATCCTGGAAGATTATCTGGACCGACTTTCTGAAGGCTTTTAAAGAATCTTTTTTCAGCTCCTGTATTTCCCTGCCCTGAAAGGAGATATTCCCTGAAGTGGGAGGCAATAACCGGAGGATAAGCCGGGCCACAGTAGACTTTCCCGATCCGCTTTCGCCAACAAGGGCAAATACTTTCCCCTCGTTCACTGAGAAGGTTATTCCGTCGACAGCCCTAAGCAGTTCCTGCTCAGCAAAAAGCTTCCTTTTGACCGGGAAATATTTCTTAAGGTCAACAATATCTAGGAAGCCCACACAATCTCCTCTGACCGGATGCACCGGGCAAAATGGCCCTGCCGGATCTCTCTCAGCGCCGGCTCTTCTTTTGTGCATTCAGGGATCATATAGGTGCATCTGTCAGAAAACTTGCATCCCGGAGGGAGTCTGTCCGGTCTGGGTACGGTGCCCGGGATTGGTTTCAATGCAAGACCCCTCCTTTTCGGAAGAGACTCCAGAAGCCCTATCGCATAAGGATGCTTTGGGTCTGCGAGCAGGTCCCGGACGCTTGAAAGTTCCACAATCCTGCCTGCATACATAATCGCGGCCTGCGCTGCATTCTCGGCGATCACCCCGATATCATGGGTTATCAGCAGCATGGCCATCTTCCTCTGTTCCCTGAGGGTTCTGAGCAGCTCCAGTATCTGGGCCTGTATCGTCACGTCAAGGGCTGTTGTCGGTTCGTCGGCAATAAGGAGGGAGGGATTGCAGGCAATTGCCATTGCGATCATGACCCTCTGCCTCATGCCGCCGGACATCTGGTGGGGATATTCCCGTATCCTGATTTCGGGTGAGGGAATTTTTACTGCCCGGAGCAGCTCAACGGTTTGTGAGAAGGCCTCTTTGTTGGTGACACCCATGTGAGTAGTGAGGACCTCTGCGATCTGGTACCCGATGGTCAGAACCGGATTGAGCGAGGTCATGGGTTCCTGAAAGATCATCGAAATCTCTTTTCCCCTCAGCCTTCTCATCGATTCCCTGTCAAGACTGAGCAGGTTATTCCCCTGAAAAATTATTTTCCCTTCAGCGTAGGCATTATGGGGGAGGATTCCCATGACGGCATGTGCAGTGAGGCTCTTCCCGCATCCGCTCTCTCCGACAAGGCCGAAGACCTGTGCTTCTTCGATTGTGAAATCCAGGGAAGAAACAACCTTTACCGGCTTATTCGAAGACCTGAAGGATATTTCAAGGTCCCTGACCTCAAGGAGGGACACCGCGGGCTATTTTACCTCTTTTTTCAGAAGCTTCAGATAGGCATCCGCTTCTTTCAGATTGGGGTTCTGTTCCAGGGCCTTCTCCCATTCCTCGAATGCCAGGCCCGTAAGTCCTTTCATGTAATAGCTCAGGCCGAGCTGAACCCATGCAGGACCATAATGCTTATTTATTTCCTTTGCCTTTACGAAATACGGAATGGCTTCATCAACCAGCCCCTTGTTCCTCAGTGCAATGCCGAGCTTGGTATGGACATCGGGAAGGCGGGGGAACATCCTGATGGCTTTCCGGTATTCCTCTATCGCCTCATCATTCATTCCGAACTCGAGATAGATGTTGCCGACTTTGTAGTGTTCGTTGGCGATCTTCCCGGCGATAAAAGGGTCCATTGCAGTAGGCGTAGGATGGGCGATCTGCGCTGCGCGGGCAAAGACCTCCTTGCCTTTCTGGAATTCGCCCATATTGTTGTAAGTAATCGCGAGGTTCAGGGAGGCCTCCGTGTAGTTCGGATTCAGTTCGAGAGACTTTTTGAAATATTCCGAAGCGCCCTTGAGATCACCCCTGTGATGTGCGATGATGCCGAGTTTGTTGTGCACATCGGCATAATGGGGATGAGTGCTGACGATGTTTTTCAAAAGGGGTTCGGCTTCCGGGTATTTGCCGGCCTCGAAAAGTTCTATCGCGCGTTCGTAGATATCCTGTGGTTCCATTAGATATGAAGTATAGGGAGTAAAAGAATTGTTTGTCAAGGGACCGGGGAGGCCTTCAGCACTGTTTTGAGAATAAAGTTTTCATCCGGTCTGTGATCAGTATATCATCGTTTGCAATGAATTCTCACCCGGTTCGGGGAGATGATTGTCAAACTCCCGGATATCCTGTAAGGTGTAAGTATGAGCACAATTTTTAAATATCTGAAATTCGGCACCTTTCTGCTTCAAAAAAAGCTGATCACCGAGATGGACGTCATCAGCGCGCGGTTTTTGCAAGTCAAGAACAACCGCAAGATCGGCGAAATCGCGAAAACGAAGGGCTGGCTCACCGATGACGACATCCAACGTATTGTGATCATTCAGGAGGATACCTATGAAAAATTCGGCGTGATCGCTGTCAGGGAGAAGTTTCTCTCGCGGGCGCAGGTTGAGATGATACTGGAGGAACAGAAAGATTCCTACATCTATTTCGGGGAGGCGCTCGTGAAAAACGGGGTCATTAATGAAGCGCAGCTCATAGAGGAACTCAAGGAATTCAACCGCCTGAAGCTTGAAGCGTCATAATTTATCCAACCCCTTTTATTCTTTCCTCCCCCGGTGGATTGCGACTATCCCGCCTGCGAGATGTCTGTAGCCGACATCCTTCCATCCCGCTGATTCGATAGACCTGCAGAGTTCACGGGGAGAGGGGAAATCTTTGATCGTCTTGCCCAGATACCGGTATGCATCGGGGTCTGATCCGAGCAGGAGAGAGACAAGGGGCACGAACTTTAAAAGGTAGAAAGAATAAATTTTCCTAAAAAATGCATTCGCGGGCTGGCTGAATTCAAGACAGACAAAGCAGCCTCCGGGCCTGGTCACGCGGTAGAATTCCTGCAACGCCTTATGCCTGTTGTTGATGTTTCTCAGGCCGAAGGTGATTGTGACCGCGTTGAATTCTCCATCACTATACGGAAGGTTTTCGGCATCTGCTTCACGGAAGGTGAGGCGGTCGTTCAGTCCTGCCTCTGTGCTTTTTTTCTCTGCAATTTCGAGAAGCCGGGGGGAGAAATCAACCCCATGAACCCGGACATTCCCCTTCCAGAACCTGCAGAGCTCAATCGCCATGTCTCCCGATCCCGTACAGACATCAAGGATCTTCTCGCAATGGATGCTGCCGGTCTCCTGTGCAACTTTTTTCCGCCACCGGATATCAAGTCCTAGGCTGAGCAGGTGATTGAGCAGGTCATACCGCGGAGCGATCCGGGAAAACATCCGCGATACTTTACCCGCATTCCGTTCTTCGTGATCAATATAGTTGTCTGGTTTACGCACCATATTTTTTTATATTGTGTTGAAATATATTGCTATACAAAATATTCAGGCATAGGGATATGGCTCAATTTCCGAATCAAAATAAACTCCCTCTTTCTCTGTGCAAACCTTTCTCTGCCTTTAATGGTATTGAACTCTTGAAAGCCGAGACCTCCGCTTCGTCTTCGGTTCCCGAAAGGCAAAGCCTATTCGGGATTGCCCGTGATTTTGATTCGGAAATTGAGCCATATCCCTGTGTTCGGTGTATTCATGGTTACAATTGCTGCTTCAACAGGGTCTTCTTTCTGAGTTTTGCACACTGACATGCTTTCTTCTTCCCGCTCATTACCTTTTTCAGACTCTCAAGAATGATCTTCCCGACATTCAGCGCTTCCTGATAGAAAATATCCTTTAATTCAGCATGGCTCCAGTCGGGACCGATTCCCTCAGCCCTGTTAACGACAAGATATATGCCGGTGTAGCACGCCCCGATTTCCCGCGCGAGATACACTTCGGGGCAGAGCGTCTGTCCGATGACATCTGCGCCGAACGACCCGATCATCTTAACTTCGGCCCTGCTCTCGAAATGCCGGCCGTCAGTCACCGCATACACTCCGCCATGAATTTTCCGGTCAGGGAAGAGTCCAGCGGCAGTTCGGGCAAGGATTCCGGAGAGGTACGGACAGACAGGGTCCCGCATGATGAGAAGATAGTTGTCGGAAAGGTGTACATCCTTGCGCATTGAAAGGTCTATATAGTCATCCGGAATGAAGAAGTCGCATAATCCGAAATCTCTTGCGACAGAGCCGACCCCGCCCTCTGCAAGGATGGTTTTGACGCCTGCCTTCTCCAGCACCCAGAAGACCTGCCGGGATGCATCTGCACGCTTGACCCCCGCCCGCCAGCCGTGCATCTTCACGGTAAGCACCTGTTCTCCCTGGACCGAAAAGAGTGTGAACTCGGGACTAGCCCCGAAGGGTGTCGAAAAAACCTGCTGCCCCAGCACCTTTACTCCCGGCATATGCAGTTCCTCGGGAAACCGGACCGAGTAGGTGCCGGAACCACCGATAAAGGCAATCCTGGCCTTTGGGATATGTTTCTTAACCTTTTCAGTCATTACTTAATGAAAATCCCTCAGTATATTGAACTCCGTATCCCTCTGTGCCGGGACCTTTCCTGCTTTTTGAATAAGAGCTACCATCTCTTCGACGGTAATCCGGTGTGATATGCCGGCTGCTCTTACCACATTTTCTTCGATCATGATGCTCCCGAGATCATTTGCGCCGAATGAAAGACAGAGCTGTCCTGTATCTTTTCCCTGGGTGACCCAGGAACCCTGGACATTCGAAAAATTATCGAGGAAGAGGCGGCTTATCGCAAGAGTCCGCAGATATTCAAGGGAAGACGCCGGTTTTCCTCCAAGGGACGTATTCCCGGGCTGGAAGGTCCACGGGATGAAGGACATGAACCCGCCTGTTTTGTCCTGAAGGTCACGGATTTTCTGGAGATGAAGAATTCGCTCTTCGACTGTTTCAACAGTACCGAACATCATGGTCGCTGTCGTCCTGAGATTCAGCCTGTGGGCTTCTTCCATTACTTCCAGCCATTGTGAGGCCGGGATCTTCTTCGGGCTGATCTTCTGCCTGACCCTGTCGACCAGCACCTCGGCGCCGCCGCCCGGAAGTGAGTCAAGGCCTGCATTCATAAGCTCCTGCAATGTCTCTGCGAGAGTCATACCCGATGATTCTGCGATATACACTATCTCCGGCGGAGAAAGGCTGTGGATTCTGATATTGAATTTCTCTTTTATTCCTGAAAACATTTTCGTGTAATATTCAATCGTCAGCTCGGGGTTTATCCCTCCCTGAAGCATCACCTGGGTGCCGGAGAGCTGAACAGTCTCTTGAATCTTCTTTTCGATCTCTTCCCCGCTCAACACATAGGCCTCGGGATGACCCTTCGGCCTGTAGAACGCACAGAAAGAACACTGGTTCCTGCAGATATTTGTGTAGTTGATGTTCCGGTCGATAAGAAAGGTGACGATTTCTTCCGGATGTTTTTGCCGACGGACTGCATCTGCTGCTTCCCCGAGTTCCAGAAGACCGGCATGTGCGAAGAGAGCCATTGCTTCGTCGAAACTTAAGCGTTTCTGAGAGGAGGCTTTCTCCAGAACAGTTTTTGTGTTCACGGGCGCACGCCTGCATGGGAGACACTGAATTCCAGTTCGGGTACTGCTTCAATCTCCCCGATCTCTGCTGCCAGCCGGTAGAAATGAAGAAGCCCGTCCCGGTACGGTTTATCAAAATCAAACCGCAGGGACCTGAAATATTCTATCAAGAACTCAGCGGTAAAAGGTTCCCATTTCGCGGCATATTCTGCGATTTCAGCGAGGTGCTCCATGGAATACTCCATTGATATTTTGAACATATTAAAGACCTGGTCACAGAACGCAGACTGTGTCCCGGCAAAGCTGCGGGTTAAGGCCCAGACGGCGTACACCATTCTTTCCCCTGACAACTTTTTCCATTCTGACCCCAGATCGTAGATATAAAACCCCCCGGGATTGACGGAATAATGCAGCGCTGCATCGCCTATAAGCAGGATAGCATCGGTTTCGCCGGAGATTGTATTCACGTCGGGAGGACAGAGAAAATATTCGGGGAACACATTATAACCGTGTTTGAGAACAAGCTTTAGCAATACATGTGACGTGGCAGATGCGCCGGTCAGCCCTACTCTTTTTCCCGATAGTTCTTTAATCGGGAAACGGCTGACAAGGAGGATGCTTTTCACCGCCCCGTCAGAGCTCACGGTAAAATCCGGGAAAAGAACGAGCGACTCCGCGTGGCGCGCATACTCGATAGAGGAAATCGGAGAAATGTCGAGTTCGCCCCGCAAAAGTTTCTCGTTCAATGCGGTGGGAAGGCCCTTGATAAGTTCGATATCCAGCAGGGCATGGCTTTTTACCAGTCCGTAATACAGGGGGAGGCAGTTCAGAAACTGTATATGCCCAACCCTGGGCCTCAACAGAAACCCTCCTGCACCGCGTTGTCATATACCCTGACGACATTGTAGAGCGTGTCCCGTTCGACAGGGATTCTTCCGGCCTCAGTGATCAGAGACAGCAACTCTTCCCTCGATATGGATTGGTCGGTCTCGGCGCCTGCGGCGTGGGTGATCTTCTCTTCGACCACCGTGCCGTCGAGGTCGTCAACACCGAAGAGAAGAGAAAGCTGGGCGACCTTCAGTCCGAGCATGATCCAGAAAGCTTTTATATGATCGAAGTTATCAAGGACAAGCCTTGAAATCGCAAGCATCTTCAGGCTTTCAAAAGCCGTCGGCTTTTTCAATTCCGGAAGCTCTGTGTTCTGCGGATGAAATGGCAGGGGGATGAAAGATTGAAACCCGCCTGTTTCATCCTGGAGTTCCCTGAGGGTCAGGAGATGCTCGATGCGTTCTTCCAGACTCTCGATATGACCGAAAAGCATGGTGGCATTCGATTTGAGACCGAGGCTGTGCGCTGTCTTCATAACTTCCAGCCACTCATTGCTGCTTGCCTTTTTCGGGCAGACTGCCTCCCGGACCCGGTGATTCAGTATCTCGGCGCCCCCTCCGGGCAGAGAACCCAAACCGGCCTCCTTCAGTTTCAGGAGCACGTCTCTCTTCGAGAGCTGCGCTATCTTGGCAAAATAATCGATCTCTACCGCGGTGAATGCCTGGATATGCACCTCAGGCATCTCCTGCTTGAGTGAGGAAATCGCATCGAGATAATACTCGAACGGGAGATCGGGATGGAGCCCGCTCACAATATGGAACTCTGTTATGCCGAGATGTCTGGCCGACCGGGCTTTTTCGAGCACTTCGTCTAAAGACATCGCATAGGCGTCGGCATCGTTTTTGTCCCTGCTGAACGCGCAGAATTTGCACCTCGATACGCAGATATTTGTCAGGTTGATATGCTGGTTCACATTGTAAAAGACATGGTGGCCTGTCTTCCGTTCTTTTGCGCTGTTTGCGAGGCGGCCAAGCCGGAGAATGTCATTCGAGGCCATGAGCGTCATGGCATCCTGTTTTGTGAGGCGTTCAGCGTTTTCGATTTTTGATTGAATACCGGTCAAGTTATTTCCAGCCATAGGCAGTAATTCCTCTCAAGCCTTCCATGCTTTGAAAAGCGTATGGTCGATCCTTAATGAATTTAAAACCTTTCCCACAACAAAATTAATCATGTCGTCGATTGTTTCCGGATGATGATAGAAAGCCGGCATCGCAGGAAGAATCTGTGCGCCTGCCTTTGCTGCCTGCACCATATTTTCGAGGTGGATGAGATTGAGCGGGGTCTCCCGGACGACGAGAATGAGCTGACGTTTTTCCTTGAGCGCGACATCGGCAGCCCTTTCGAGCACATTGCCCGATATGCCATTCGCTATCGCAGCCAGTTTCCCCATGCTGCAGGGAACGGCGATCACCGCCTCAGGTACGCTGGTGCCGCTCAGGAAAGGAGCTTCAAAATCAGTGTTTTCCCATACTTTTATAGAAGACCGGTGTCTTTGTAAACCGAGTTTTCTGAAATCCGTGAGACCTTCAACTCCAAGCTCTTCCCGCATCACTGCTTTCCCGGCAGAGGTCAGCACAACATGGACCCTGTGCTTCCTGCCCGCCAGTTCCTGTATCAGTCTGATACCATAGACACTGCCGCTTGCTCCGGTTATTCCGATTACATACTCAGACAACTTTCCCCCTCCCGAACAGCACCTCGGCTGCAGCGAAGAAAAACACCAGGACACTGATAATCCCGTTCATCGTGAAAAAAGCCATATTCAGCCTGGACAGGTCGTTCGGCTTTATCAGACTGTTCTCGTAGGCGAGAAGAGACCCTGCGATGAATACCCCTGCGAAATAGAAAAAGCCGAGGTTCAGACGGATCCCGGCCCAGAGAAACAGGAATATCGAGGTCAGATGGAAAAGCCTGGTCAAGAGAAGAGATGCGTGAATACCGAACCGTGCAGGGATCGAATAGAGTTTCTCCTTCAGGTCGAAATCCCTGTCCTGCAGTGCATAGAAGATGTCAAAACCGGCAACCCACAAAAGCACCGCAGCCCCGATTATAAAAGGCTCCGCGCTGAGAGTGTTGGTCACCGCAACCCATGCTCCGACCGGGGCAAGGCCCAGGCAGATGCCAAGGACAAAATGGGAAAGCCAGGTGAACCTTTTTGTATAGGGATAAAGAAGAAAGGGTATGACTGCAAAAGGCCATAAAAACCGGCAGATCGGAGCAAGGTTATAAACGGCGAGCAGAAAAACCCCAAGGCTCACCAGAGAAAAGATGATGACATTCGAAACAGAGAGAAGCCCTTTCGGCAATGCTCTCTCTGCTGTCCTCGGGTTCCGCCGGTCGATCTCTAGCGTCAATAAGACGGTTGGCCGCCATGGCAAAGCTTCTCGCTCCGACCATTGCCAGGGTAATCCAGAAGAGAGTTTTCAGCCCTGGGAATTTCATCTCCGCGAGAAAGGCCCCGAGATACGCAAAGGGGAGGGCGAAGATGCTGTGCTGGAACTTGATCATCTCAAGATAAATTTTAGTTTTATTCAATTCCGTACTCTTTCCACCGCCGCTCAACGAGTTTCTTTATCTCATCGGACATTTTTATCTCATCCGGCCATTCCCGCTGATACCCCTCTTCAGGCCATTTTTTTGTGGCATCGATCCCCATCTTTGCCCCGTAGATAGGCCTCGGCGACGAATGGTCAAGCACATCGAGCGGACCTTCCGAAATCAGGATGTCACGCGCGGGGTCGACGTTATTAAAAGCCTTCCATGCAGCCGCCGAAGTATCCTGCACATTTACGTCCTCATCGTAGATGAAGATGAACTTGGTGAACATCATCTGCCCGAGGCCCCATATCGCATTCATTATTTTCCGGGCATGCATCGGATAGGCTTTTCTGATCGATATCAGGGCGCAGTTATGAAATACGCCTTCGAGCGGGAGATTCACGTCGACGATCTCAGGGAACTGCATCTTGATGAAAGGGAGGAACATCCGCTCTGTAGCCTTGCCCATGTAGCAGTCTTCCATCGGAGGCCTGCCGACGATGGTTGCAGGATATATGGGATCTTTCCTCTGTGTTATGCAGGTTACATGGAAGACGGGATACTCTGCGGCTACGGAATAATAGCCCGTATGGTCGCCGAACGGGCCCTCTCTCCGTGTTTCTTCTGCCCCGACATATCCCTCAAGGATGATCTCAGCGTTTGCCGGGACAAGCAGGTCTACAGTTTTTGCCCTCACGACCTCAACTGGGGCCCCCCTCAGAAATCCGGCAAAGAACAACTCCTCTATGCCGTAGGGAAGCGGTGCAGTTGCCGAAAAAATTGTGATCGGATCGCCTCCGAGCACAACCGCGACCTCCATCCGTTTCCCCGCCTTGATTGTTTTTCTGAAATTCACGGCGCCGTCATGATGGGTATGCCAGTGCATGCCGGTTGACCTGTCGTCAAATACCTGCATGCGGTACATGCCGATGTTCTGCTTGCCGCTTTCAGGGTCCTTCGTAATAACCAGGGGTAGGGTGATGAACCGTCCGCCGTCGTCCGGCCAGGTTTTGAGCACCGGATAATCAAAAAGAGAAAAGTCTCTGTCCTGTATCACTTCCTGACAGGGCGCCTTCCTGACCTCCTTTCGGTTTGGAGGTGCTCAGCTTATAAAGTCCATACAATGTCTCCATCTTTTGTCGTAATGTCAGGTCAACATCTACATTCAGGAAATGGGAAAATTTCTTGTTTACCGTATTGAAGTCATCGACACCGAGGGCCCAGCTCATCCTCTGATACGAGCCGAAAAGATTGATGGCGATCGGTATTTTTGAGCCTTTCGGATTTTCGAACAGGAGCGCAGGGCCTCCTTTTTTTGAGATCCGGTCAGTTATTTCCGTCACCTCAAGGACCGGGTCCACCTCTGCGGTGATGCGCACAAGTTCCTTCTTCTTTTCCAGAAAATGGATAAACTCTCTCAGGTCCTGAAATATCATTGTTTTTCTTCCATTAACCCTGATTTGAAAATATTTTTCAATGACCGGGCTGCACGGAAAAGGGAAAATTGAAAGGTCCTGCTTTTTACTGCCTTCGATTCGTTCAATACCCAGCTGAGGAGTATCCCCTGGGCAGCCCCGAAAATTACCATCTTCGCAACCCTGCTGTCGAGGTTCTTCCGGTAGATCCCTTTTTTCTTCCCTTCCTCGAGTATCTCCTCGATGAGGTCAATGAATTCAACGACCCGGTTGATCGTGTAGTTGTTCAGGAAAATGCTGCTTTGCTTGACGTCGATAAGAAAGATTTCCGCAAGATGGCGGTCTTTTTTGAACATGGTTACCACCATTGAGAAAATCGCCTTCAGTTTATCGTTCGGGTCATTGAGGCGGCTGATCTTCTTTTTGATTTTGTCGATGATCCCGCCCCATTTTTCGTCAAAGAGCGCGAGGAGGATCTCTTCCTTGCTCGGGAAATAATTATAGAGCGTGCCCTCGGCCACCTTTGCCTCGGCAGCGATCTCCGAAACCCTTGTGTCGGAATATCCCCGTTTCACGAAGGTTTTCATGGCCGCATCAAGGATGAGCGTGCGCTTGTCAGCTTTGTCCTCAGATTTTTTGAACATTTAATCGCTTGACCTTCAATCTCACAATTTTCAGGAATAAATGAGTGAGCGCTCACTCAATTCTAAATGGAACGCTCCTTTGCTGTCAAGAGAGCCATGCCCGCCGGTAAGTTTCGCCTGAAATCAGCGGGTTAACCTGAAAAGCGTGCAGTATATTTTTCAATGAATCTTTACCCCCGCAAAACGGTTACTGGGTCAGCGCGTTGATCATAGGCGGGAGCAGCAGGGCCAGCAGCAACACTACCATAACCGGACGCATGAGATTGACGGGCTTCATGTTGTGCTCCCTGATGGCTGTTGCTGTGTGGTTTGCCGCCGAGAGGATAAAGAACAGCAGCATAACAGTCACTACGGTTGCATCTGCATATCGCCCCCATTCCAGAATAAGGACAAGCAGGGCCGTTATGGCTGTGGCCAGGTTGCTTAAGCCCGATTGAATCTGGTAAGCCCGGCTTGGCGCATAGCCGATTTTTTCTGAGGCCACCTCGCCCAGAAACAGAGATTCAAAAGCAACTGTGCCGGACATGAGTATCACGATACCCGGCCCGAGGATATGAAATCTTGAGATGGCGTCTGTGCCGAGGTATTCAGAAAGAAAATAAGCGAGCACTATGCCTGCGGGTCGAACCCACTCCATCATCATCGCAATTTTTTTCTTCATATAGTTCTAACCCATAGTATTCGTAAATTTCCGGATGAATAGGGCAGATGCACTATTATATATGATCAGTATATGAAGAATCTAAGTGAAGTTCCTGCGGGTGGTTCCATATAACGCGGCATGCAGCTATTCAGGGAAGATTTTGCCGGGGTTGAGGATATTCTTCGGATCGAAGACTTTCTTGATTGCCTTCATAATTTCGATCTCCTTTTTCGAAAGCTCCATGCCGATGTACGGCTTCTTTGTAAGCCCGACTCCGTGTTCGCCTGAAATAGTCCCGCCGAGAGACAGGGTCTCCTGGAATATTTTTTTAACGAGGCTAACCCCTTTCTCATATTCCTGCTCGTCCTTTTTATCGACCATAATATTCACATGGATGTTTCCGTCGCCTGCATGACCGAAGTTTACAATGGTTATTCCGCTCTCCTCGGAAATTTTCCTGAGACGCATAAGCATCTCTGTCACTTTATTCCTCGGCACGACGATATCTTCGTTGATCTTGTTAGGTTTCAGATGATAGAGCGACGGGGAGACCGCCCGTCGCGCGGTCCAGAGCCTGTTCCGGGCGTGTTCGTCCTCTGCCATCTGGACCTCTGCGCCGAGATCCTCGCAGAGCGAGACAATTTTTTCCGCCTCTTTGGTAATCGCAGAGGGATGCCCGTCCAGCTCTATGAGGAGGATCGCCTCTGCGTTGCCGGGAAGACCGACGGGCTTGAAATTCTCCACAGCCCTGATGGTTTCCTGGTCCATGAATTCAAGGGTCCGGGGCAGAATCCTTGATGCTATTATTTTTGACACTGCAGTGCCTGCTGATTCGAGCGCAGGGAATATGGCAAGGAGTGTGACGACTTCCTCAGGCAGAGGGAGTATCTTCAGACGGATCTTCGTCACCACTGCCAGAGTCCCCTCTGATCCGGTGAAAAGCCCGGTGAGGTTGTATCCGACCACCCCTTTTGCAGTGCTTACCCCTGTCATGATTACTTCCCCATCGGGAAGCACTGCCTCCAGTTCCATTACATAATCCCGGGTAACGCCGTATTTTATCGCCCGTGGTCCTCCTGCATTTTCAGCGACATTTCCTCCAATGGTGCAGAAATGCATGCTTGCAGGGTCAGGGGGGTAGAAAAGCCCCATCAGTTCGAGTTCCCGCTGGAGTTTCCCGTTGATGACCCCCGGTTCGCACAGCACCGAGAGGTTTTCCTGGTCTATTTCGATGATGCGTTTCATCTTTTCGAAACTGATGATGATCGCGCCCTGGGACGGGACTGCTCCGGCTGTCATGCCTGTTCCGGCGCCACGGGGAACAATGGGGATGGTGTTTGCATAGGCATGCTTCACAATCTTTACGACGTCTTCTGTTGTTTCAGGCCATACGACCGCAGAAGGAGCGATTTCAATGCCCGAGGCGTCAAACCCGTAGCAGATGAGGTCTTCGGGGGCATCCGATACTTTTATGTGAGGAAGTGCGTCAGCGAGTCTGTTCATTCACCTGGTTTTTATGCTTCTACGAGCTGCATGGATATTACCTTGGAGGTTCCTGCCTCTTCCATGGTAATTCCATATAGGTAATCAGCCACACCCATGGTATTCCTGTTGTGTGTGACTACGATAAACTGGGTGTCTTTCGAGAAATCCCGTATCATTCTCGAAAATTTATCGGTGTTCGCCTCATCCAGGGCAGAGTCCGCCTCATCCAGAATGCAGAGGGGTGTCGGTTTGAGCAGAAAGCTTGAGAAGAGCAACGACAATGCAGTGAGCGTCTTCTCCCCGCCGGACAGAAGGGTTATGTTCTGGAGCCTTTTGCCGGGGGGTTGGGCGATAATATCGATCCCGGTCTCAAGAATATTGTTTTCGTCGGTCATGACAAGTTCAGCCCTGCCTCCCCCGAAGAGCATCAGGAATACCTCGGAGAACTTGACCTTCAGGGCTTCAAAAGCCTCCCGGAGTTTCTTCCGCGTAGTCACGTTTATTTTTGAGATCGCTTCTTCGAGCTCTGCAATGGACTTGGTCAGGTCGTCCTGCTGTGTTTTCAGGAACTCATAACGGGTCCGCAGTTCTTCGTATTCATCGAGCGTCCCGAGATTCACGGGCCCGAGTTCCTGGACCTTTTCACGAAGTTCGGTGAGTCTCTGTTCGTCTTCTTCGGTAAGAGGTTCCACTTCAGCAGTATCGAGGTCCAGGCCGAAGTTTTGCTGTATATGTCCGGTAATATTCTCTATTTTCATTTTATGTTCTGCACGCTGAATATCAAGTTCGGCTATCTTCTGAGAGATCGCTTCAACCCGGCTTCTGAGAAGTTTCAGATTGTGATCATTCGCGATGAGATCCTGGTTTTCAGAATCGATCACTTCTTTTCTTTCTGATATCTCCTTCCTGAATTGATCGGCGACAGAGACAAGCGACCCGATCTTTTCTTCGAAGGCCTTCATCTCTTCTTCCCTTTGCACGATACGGGACTGCACAGACGAGAGTTCTTCGGACAGAAGTTCCTTTTTCCTCGCCCCTTCGGCGCTCTCTTTTCCAAGAGACTCTCTTTCCTTGAGTACAGACTCGATTTTCTCTTTGAGCGAGGTTATCGAGAGTCTGATGTCCGTTACTTCACCCCGGTATTCTTCAAGACGGGAGCGTTTCCCGGAAAGCTCTTCCTGGAGGGAGATATTCTGCTGTTCCGACGCCGATTTCTTTACATCGACCAGCCTGAGTTCGTCATCTTTTTCCGAGAGCAGTTGTGCAAGAGATGCCTTCTCCTTCGAAAGCTGCTCAATCTCGAGCGTGAGGTATGCGAGCTTGCGGCTTTTCCTTTCCCTGTCTTCCCGGAAGTTTTCTTCCGTGAGCTTCAGGAGGGAGACATCTTTTTCCCTGCTTACGATAGCTGCTTCGATCTGTTTCAGTTCGGCTTCTCCCGCTTCAGTCGATTGCACCAGAGAGCTCATTTCAGCCTGAAAGCGTTCTATCTGGGCCTTGTTTTTTTCGACAGCAGACTCATACTCACGGATTTCCCGCTTTCTTTTAAAGACTCCTTTTATCTCTCCTGCGATCACAGTTCCTGACGGTTCGATTACTTCTCCGTCAGGGGTTACGAAGAGGAAACGGTGTCCGGAGGCCATGAGATTATAGGCAGTCCGGATATCTCTGACCAGAAATACATGCCCCAGGAGACTCCGGGCAACCTCGGCAAATCCTTCCTTTGTCCGGATGAAGTTCAGTGCGTTGCCGAGAGAGCCCTCGGGCGGACTGACAGTTTCTGTTTGAGCTCCGTGGACAGCGATGAAGGCGGTCCTGCCTGCCCCTCTCTGTTTGACCGTTGCAATGGCAAGCTCAATGTCATCGAGTGAAGGGAGGATGAAAGAATTCACCTTTTCCGAGAGGGCGCTTTCTATGGCTTTTTCGTAGTCGTCTTCGATCTCGATGACATCAGAGATTGAAGAGAGGATGGAAAACGGAACATTTTCAGCGAGCAGTTCCTGCCCCGATTCATCGGATAACACTTCCCTGAGAGACTCGATTCTTGAGGTATATGAAGCAAGTTCTTCTTTCAGTTTTGAGAGGGTCTCCCTGAGGCTCTCGATCCTGGTTCTTGTTTGCAGAGAGTTCATTGAGGGTGATCCCTTTCTTTTCGTTCAACATGAGGAGGTCTTTATTTTTCCCCAGAAGGTTCAATTCCAGCTCTCTCAGAGAGGCGTCTATTTCAGAGAGCGCCTGTTTCAGGTTCTCCGAGTCTTTTCCTGACGTTTCTTCGCGTTGTGTCAACCCGTCAAACGATGATTGCAGTCTGCTCTGATTATTTCTGATGTTGCTGATTTCTTCGGATATTCTGAAGATTTCCCGCCTCTTCCCTTCGAGGAGGTCCTCATGCTCCGACAACTCTTCATCGAGAGAACGCGCCAGTTCCGATTTTTCCCTGAGCAGTTCCCTTTGCCTTTCTGTCTCTTCCTGCAAGGCTGATTCAGTAGTATTCAATGCGATCAGTTTTTCCTGTATCTCCGTTTCCTTGGTTTGGTACTCTTCCTGTTGCTGGAAGAGTCTGGACAGGTATTCCTTGAAGTTGTCCCGCTCGGTATGTGCCACTGCAATATTTTTTTCGAGTTCGGCGATCTCCCTTTCCACACTTTGAAACTGCGTCTGGATCTGTTCTAATGCCTTTTCCTTTTCGAGGAGTTCAAGGCGTCTTGTTTCGGTTTCCGTCTCGATGGTTGAGAGTTCAGCCCTGTATATGGACTCATCGGCCCGCAGGGTATTGTATGAGGCAAGAATTTTTCCGAACGACTCTTTCAGAAGATGATACTCTTTCTTGGCAATCTTGAGCTCTATGGCATGGATATCGGCAGTAAGCCGCTTATACCGTTCGGCTTTCCTGGCGAGCCTGTCGAGAAAGTTGATCTGTTTTTTTACCTCGATAATAATATCGTTTATTCTCTGCAGGTTTGCCCGCGATGAATCGAGCTTTGAGAGGGCCTCTTTCTTCCTCACGTTGAACTTCATGACACCTGCTACTTCTTCTATGAGGAACCTCCTGTCCTGGGGTTTTGCGTTCAGAATTTCCGAGATCCTGTCCTGTTCCAGGATGGAGTAGCTTTTTACCTCGAGGCCGGTGTCGAGGAACATATCCTTGATGTCCTTGAGTCTGCACGGGGTCTTGTTTAAAATGTATTCGCTTTCACCTGACCGGTAGAGCCTCCGGGTGACTGAGGCTGTATCAGATGCCCCGTCTCCGTTCTCATCCGAAGAGGATTGCTGCGAACTGTTCAGCCCGGACAGAACAAGGGTTACTTCAGCCATGCCCTTGGGTTTTTTTGAACCAGAGCCATTAAAAATGACCTCCTCCATCTTATCGCCGCGGAGGCTTTTTGCGCTCTGCTCGCCCAGCACCCACCGGAAGGCATCAACAATATTGCTCTTTCCACAGCCGTTCGGACCGACAATACCGGTAATGCCGTGATGGAATTTAAATATGGTTTTTTCTGAAAAGGATTTGAATCCTATCAGCTCGATTTTTTCGATGTGCATTTCAGATTAATACTATAACGTATACTCATATATGTGACAAGCCCTATTTAGAATCTGTTTGTAAAGCCCCGTGCCGTCATCCCGAACTTGTTTCAGGGTCTCGTGCCCCGCTGATACTGCGAGATGCTGCAATGAATTCCGCATGACAAAAATGAAAGGGAAACATTTGACAGCTTTTCGGCTTTTGTGGTTAAATAAAATACCTTTAAGAATAGCCCTGTGAGGCTAAAAGGACAAAGGAGAACCGCAGACGTTGCACAACGTGTATACAGAACAACCTTCCCCGGTTTCGGAGGAGGGTTTTTTTATGTCTGTTTACAAATACTATGGGGAGTTTTCAGGTTATGCCTAAGGAATTAATGAATAAGAAAGACATCGACCGGGCATTGACACGGATAGCCCATGAAATCATAGAAAAAAACAAGGGGATAAAAAAGCTCTGCCTTGTCGGCATCCAGAGAGGGGGAGTACACCTTGCAGGGAGGATTGCATCGGAAATCAAGCAAATCGAGAAAAAAGTGATCCCTGTGGGTTCTCTCGATATTGCTTTTTACCGGGACGATCTCAATATACGGAAAGAGCAGCCCCTTGTCAGGAGGACCGAAGTCCCTTTTGAAATTACCGATTTTAAAATCATTCTTGTCGACGATGTCCTTTTCACCGGAAGGTCGATCAGGGCGGCAATGGATGCGTTAACGGACCTCGGAAGACCTGCCGCGATACAGCTTGTAGTGTTGATAGACAGGGGGCACAGGGAACTTCCCATAAAAGCGGATTATGTGGGCAAGAATATCCCCACTGCACTGAGTGAGACGGTAGAGGTGCAGCTGAAAGAAGAAGGGTTTGAAGACAGGGTGATACTCATGAAGGCTGCGGGCGAGGGAGAGGAAGGTGCTTAATAAAAAAGACCTGCTCGGGATCAAAGAACTCTCTGCAGAGGAGATTACCCTTATTCTTGATACAGCCGGAGGGTTCAAGGATGTGCTGGGCAGGGACATCAAAAAGGTTCCCACCCTGCGCGGGAAGACAACGGTGAACCTGTTTTTTGAGCCGTCGACGAGGACCCGGACATCGTTTGAACTCGCTGCAAAAAGGCTGAGCACAGATGTAATCAACTTTTCTGTTCCCACAAGCAGTGTAGTCAAAGGAGAGAGTCTCATCGATACCGCGCTCACGGTACAGGCCCTCGGCGCTGACTTTATCATCATCAGGCACTCTTCATCGGGGGTCCCGCATCTCCTTGCGAAGAAGCTCAGGGCTTCTGTGATCAACGCAGGAGACGGGATAAACGAACATCCTACCCAGGCTCTCCTCGATGCATTCACCATACGCGAGAAAAAAGGGACAATCAAAGGGCTCCATATCGCAATCGTGGGAGATATCGCACACAGCAGGGTGGCAAAATCCAATATCTACAGCCTCATAAAGCTCGGCGCCAGGGTGAGGCTGATCGGGCCTCCTACGTTAATACCGGCGGGAATAGCAGGTATGGAGGTGAAAGTTTTTCATAAAATGGAAGAAGGACTGAAGGGAGCAGACGTCCTGATGATGCTCAGGATACAGATGGAGAGGCAGGACAAGGGGTTTTTCCCCTCAACAGAAGAGTATTCCAAACACTGGGGACTCACACCGGACAGGGTCGCGCTTGCAAAAAAAGATGCCATTGTTATGCATCCCGGTCCGATGAACCGCGGCATCGAGATCGTTTCCGAGATAGCCGACGGCCCCAGGTCGGTAATTCTTGAACAGGTAACCAATGGTATTGCCGTGAGAATGGCGGTCCTGTATCTGCTCTCGGGATACAGAAGATGAAGATTCTTATAACGCAAGGACATATAGTAGACCCTTCACAGGGGATCGATGGGATAGGAGATATTTATATTGAGGGGGGGAAGATAAAGGAAATCCAGACCCAGGGTGGAGAGCAGAGAGCAAAGAGCAAAGAGCGGAGATCCGGAGCGGAAGCCCCGGAATTTCAGACTATAGACGCACGCGGACTGACTGTATTCCCCGGGTTTGTTGATATGCACGTACACCTCAGGGAACCGGGCTTTGAATATAAGGAGACGATCAGGACGGGGACCCTGGCTGCCATAAAAGGCGGCTTCACAACCGTCTGCTGCATGCCGAACACAAACCCGGTGAATGACCACGCAAGCGTCACCGAATTCATTATGAGGAAGGCAGCCCAGGAAGGATACTGTGCCGTTCTCCCTATCGGAGCGATCACAAAGGGGCAGAAGGGCCGCGAGCTTGCAGAGATCGGGACAATGAAACACGAAGGGTGTATCGCTTTTTCCGACGACGGACAGCCGGTGATGAACAGCCTCATGATGAGAAGGGCCCTCGAATACTCGAAAGCATTCAATGTTCCGGTCATCTCCCACTGCGAGGATTTAACCCTCTCAGAGGGGGGCGTCATGAACGAAGGGCTGATATCCGTGACGCGCGGACTCAGAGGCATTCCGGCGGAAGCCGAGATGATCATGGTCTTCAGGGATATCCTGCTGGCAGAACTGACCGGAGGGAAATTACACATCGCCCACGTGTCGACGGAAGGATCGGTAGATCTTGTGCGGTATGCAAAGAAAAGAGGGATACAGGTAACGGCAGAGACCTGCCCGCATTATTTCAGCCTCACTGAAAAGGCGGTTGAGACCTATGATGCAAACGCCAAGGTAAACCCTCCTTTGCGGACGGAGCGGGATATAGAGGCCATCAAGAGAGGATTGCAGGACGGTACCATAGAGGTGATTGCAACAGACCATGCCCCGCATCATGCAGATGAAAAAATGCGGGAATTTGATCAGGCGCCTTCAGGCATTTCGGGTCTTGAAACCGCGCTTAGTCTGAGTCTGCGACTTGTCGATGAAAAGGTGCTTACCCTCCCTCAGTTAATCGAAAAGATGACGTTCAACCCGTCGAAGATACTGGGAATCAGGAAAGGAACGTTAAAGCGCGGCAGTGACGCGGATATCGTCATAGTGGACAGGGAAAAAGAGTATAAGGTTTCGCCGGAGCAGTTTGCATCCAAAGGGAAAAACACCCCTTTTGCAGGGTGGGACCTGAGGGGATTGCCGGTCTTCACCTTATCCAGGGGGAAACTCCATGAATGGTAAGGCATTTCTGGTTCTTTCCGACGGAACGGTTTTTGAGGGCAGGGGATTCGGCAGCGAGGGCGAGACGATAGGCGAAGTCGTCTTCAATACCTCGATGACCGGGTATCAGGAGATACTCTCTGACCCTTCCTATAAAGGCCAGATCGTGACCATGACATATTCGCAGATAGGCAACTACGGCGTGAATGAAGAGGATATCGAATCCCTTGACGGTCCGAAGGCAGAGGGGTTCGTGGTGAAGGAATATATCGACTACCGGAGCAACTGGAGATCTTCTCAGTCTCTGGGCCGGTATCTCCTGGACCATAAAATAGTCTGCATCGAAGGGATCGACACAAGGGCTTTAACCCGTCATCTGAGAGATCACGGGGCCCAGATGGGGATCATTTCGACTGTTGAGCCTGATCCCGCAGCTCTTTTGGACAAGGTCAGGAAACACCCTGGAATTTCCGCATTCGACCTTGTCAGGGATGTAACCACGAAAGATACGTATATATGGAATAAAGGGGTATGGAAATGGGGATCTGCTGATACAGAAGTTCAAAGTTATGAAAACTCACCCCTCATCCCTCATCCTCTCATCCTTCAGGGTCGTCGTCTACGACTTTGGCGTCAAGTTCAACATTTTGAGAAATCTCTCTGACGCAGGGTTTGCGGTGACGGTTGTCCCTGCGCAAACTCCTGCTGAAGCAGTGCTTGAGATGAACCCCGACGGGATTATCCTGAGCAACGGACCAGGAGACCCCGAGACAGTCACCTATGCGATAGCAAATACGAAAAAGCTCATGGGCAGGAAACCGGTCTTCGGGATCTGCCTCGGCCATCAGATACTCGGTCTCGCAATGGGCGGCAGAACGTATAAATTGAAATTCGGCCACCATGGCGGGAACCATCCTGTCAAAGACTTGTTAACCGGCAGGGTTGAGATCACCTCGCAGAATCATAACTACTGTGTCGACATAAAAAGCCTGCACGGCCAGGTGAGTCTTACACACAGCAATCTTTATGATGGAACAGAGGAAGGGATGAAGCATGTTGAGCTGCCTGTATTTTCGGTCCAGCACCACCCGGAGGCCGGCCCGGGGCCGAATGATGCGGCACATATATTCAGCAGATTTAAAACAATGATTGAGGACTCAAAAAAAGAATGACGTGCGGTTATTGCTCTGTCATTCCGGTTTGTCCGGAATCCTTTTTATAACAATCCCCCAAATCCCTCTTGGTTGAAGGGTGCCTAAGAAAGATTCCCGATAAGCGGAAATGACATGAGTTGCCCTGTGTCGCGATACAGGAGACTTGGCAAGAGAGAGGGTAGCAAGGTGAGATATTATGCCAAAACGGACTGATATTAAAACAATATTATTAATCGGTTCAGGCCCCATCATCATCGGCCAGGCGTGCGAGTTCGACTATTCCGGGACACAGGCATGCAAGGCATTGAGGGAGGAGGGCTACAGGGTCGTGCTCGTAAACTCCAATCCTGCAACGATCATGACAGACCCGGAGACTGCAGACGCAACCTATATAGAGCCTTTAACCGCTGATATCCTTGAGATGATAATCAGGAAGGAAAAACCGGATGCCCTTTTACCGACGATGGGCGGACAGACCGCGCTGAACCTTGCTGTTGAACTCGCCGGGAAAGGCATTCTCGACAAATACGGGGTTGAACTTATTGGCGCAAAGCTCGACGCCATAAAAAAGGCGGAAGACAGGGAGCTTTTCAAGAAGGCGATGGAAGACATAGGCCTCGAAGTGCCGAGAGTCAGCCCATGTCGGTTCGCTCAAAGAGGGGCTCGAAGCGGTTGAACATATCGGGTTCCCGGCCATCCTCAGGCCTTCTTTTACTCTGGGAGGCACCGGCGGAGGCATCGCATATAACCTCGAGGAATATCAGGAACTGCTGGACCGCGGGCTGAAGCTTAGTCCGGTCCGCCAGGTGCTTGTCGAGGAATCCGCGCTCGGATGGAAGGAATATGAGCTTGAGGTTATGCGCGACACGAAGGATAATGTCGTTATCATCTGTTCCATAGAAAACTTTGACCCCATGGGGATACATACCGGGGACTCGATCACCGTGGCACCTGCGCAGACCCTTACGGACAAAGAGTATCAGAGGATGCGTGACGCATCTATTGCAATCATTCGTGAGATAGGGGTCGACACCGGCGGCTCCAATATCCAGTTTGCGGTCAATCCAAAAACCGGAAAAATGGTGGTGATAGAAATGAACCCGAGGGTATCGAGAAGCTCAGCCCTTGCATCAAAGGCAACGGGGTTCCCTATCGCAAAGATTGCGGCAAAACTTGCCATCGGACTGTCCCTCGACGAGATACCCAATGATATCACCAGGGAGACCCCTGCATCATTTGAACCTACTATAGACTATGTGGTCACCAAGTTCCCGCGTTTTGCCTTTGAGAAATTCCCTGAGGCAGACCCGACACTGACTACACAGATGAAGTCTGTCGGAGAGGCAATGTCGATCGGAAGGACATTCAAAGAGTCTCTCCAGAAAGCGATCAGGAGTCTGGAAATCGGCAGCTACGGTTTTGAAAATACCGATGCCGATATCAGCGTGATTAAATCCAGACTCAAGACCCCGAATGCCGAACGGATATGGTACATAGCACAGGCCCTGAGGGAAGGCATGAGCATTCAGGAAATATATGAACTCACATGGATAGATCCCTGGTTCCTTGAGAATATGAAACAGATCATAGATATGGAAGAAAGGATTCAGGCTTTCCACAAAAACCCCGCCCTAACCCTCCCCTTGCAAAGGAAAGGACAGGAGCGTGGTGAAAATGCCGAACTGAGAGAAATGCTGCAAGAGGCGAAAGCGGTACGGGTTTTCAGACAGAAGGATCGCGCAGCTGCTCGATGTCCGGGAGCAGGATGTCAGAAACTTAAGACGACACTATACTATACGCGCAGTCTATAAGATGGTCGATACCTGTGCTGCCGAGTTCGCTGCCTATACGCCATATCTGTATTCGACGTATGAAGTGCCATTTTATAAAGGTTGAAAATCAGGAAGGATGACCCATGCACACCCCCTTGAGGGGGAGATCAAGCGAGGATTGTGACCTGAAGCCTCGATCCTTTCAATCGAGTGTGAGGCGAACCCGAGCACGAGAAAGAAAATCATTATCCTCGGCTCCGGGCCCAACAGGATCGGCCAGGGCATTGAATTTGATTACTGCTGTGTCCACGCGGTCTTTGCCCTGAGAGAGATCGGGTATGAAACGATCATGGTGAACTGTAATCCGGAAACAGTCAGCACAGACTATGATACCGCTGACAGGCTTTATTTCGAGCCTCTGACTATTGAGGATGTATTGAATATCATAGAGACTGAAAAACCCGAGGGAGTTATCGTGCAGTTCGGGGGGCAGACACCTCTTAAGCTCGCGGTGCCGCTTGAAAGAGAAGGGATAAAGATCCTCGGGACCTCTCCTGATTCGATAGACCGCGCGGAAGACAGAAAACGGTTCAAGGAACTGCTTCACAAGCTTGATCTCAGACAGGCTGACAGCGACACCGCGATGTCTGTTCAGGAGGCCGTCTCTGCTGCAGCACGGATAGGATACCCTGTGATGGTAAGACCATCCTATGTGCTCGGCGGCAGGGCTATGGAAATAGTCTACGACGAAAAATCGCTCGATGGATACATGCAGCGTGCAGTCAAGGCGTCTCCAAAACATCCTGTGCTGGTCGATAAATATCTGGAAGATGCCATTGAGGTTGACGTTGACGCCATATCCGACGGAACCGACGTAGTCATCGGGGGCGTGATGGAGCATATTGAGGAAGCAGGCATCCACTCAGGAGATTCTGCATGTTCGCTCCCGCCCCATTCTTTGAGCAAAAAAATCGTCAAGGAGATAGAAAGGCAGACAAAGGCGCTTGCAAAGGAGCTCAAGGTAATAGGCCTGATGAATGTGCAGTTTGCGGTCAAGAACCAGGACATCTATATTCTCGAAGTAAATCCAAGGGGGTCGAGGACGGTCCCTTTTGTGGGAAAAGCGACGGGCGTCCCCCTTGCGAAGCTGGCAGCAAAGCTGATGGGCGGCAAGACACTGAAAGAACTCGGCTTTACAAAAGAGAAGCGCATAAAACACATTGCGGTGAAGGAAGCGGTGTTCCCCTTTGACCGGTTCCATGGAGTCGACACCATCCTCGGCCCTGAAATGAAATCAACCGGCGAGGTGATGGGTATAGATAATGATTTCGGGCTTGCGTTCGGAAAATCCCAGACATCGAGCGGTAATAACATCCCCCTGGACGGGAAGATATTCGTAAGCCTGAAAGACAAGGACAAGGCCCCTTCAGTTCCCCTTGTCAGAAAACTGCTTGAGCTTGGGTTTTCCGTGATCGCAACCAGGGGTACCGCACAGTACCTGAAAGACCATGGACTGGAGGTCGGGGTGATTAACAAGGTTGCAGAGGGCAGGCCTCACATCGTGGATTTAATAAAAAACAAAGAAATACATTTTGTCATCAATACGGTAAGCGGCGCACAGGCACAGAAAGATTCATTTTCGATACGGCAGAGCGCCATTCAGTACAAGGTGCCGTTTACCACTACAATATCCGGCGCTATCGCTGCAGTGAATGCTATTGAGAAGCTGAAAAAGGGGAAGATTCATATCAAGTCGATTCAGGAATATCATAAAGGCACTTAGTCAAGAGCGAACAAGTAAGTATTGTCGTGAAATCGCCGGGTTACATAATATTTTGAGCAATATCTGAACTTTTTGGGTTAAAATTAACATTACCTGAAAATATTATTGGGGGTGCGTATGTTGGGGAAAAATTATTTATTTACCTCTGAGTCGGTCACAGAAGGCCACCCAGACAAGATTGCCGATCAGATTTCGGACTCAATACTGGACACCATAATCGCAAAAGATCCGACAGCCAGGGTAGCATGCGAGACACTTGTGACAACAGGGCTGGCCTTTGTGGCCGGTGAAATTAGCACAAACTGCTATGTTGAAATCCCTGATATTGTGAGAGAGACGATAAAAGATATTGGCTATACAAGGGCAAAATATGGATTTGACTACGAAACATGTGCGGTGATAACTTCGATCCACGGCCAATCTTCGGATATCGCCCTCGGCGTGGATATAGGCGGCGCCGGCGATCAGGGACTTATGTTTGGATTTGCCTGCAATGAAACCGCAGAGCTTATGCCTCTCCCGATATTGCTTGCTCACAAACTTGCCATGAAGTTGTCGGAATTAAGGAAAAAAGATATCCTCGGATATTTAAGACCCGATGGTAAATCACAGGTCACCATTGAATACCGGGACGGGAAACCCCTGAGGGTTGACAGCATTGTTATTTCAACTCAGCATAGTCCGGAGGTTACGCTGAAAGAGATACGGGAAGATGTGATTGAGCAGGTAATCAAGCCCACAGTCCCTCCCGAACTCCTTGATGAAGAGAATATTAAGTATTTTGTGAATCCGACCGGGCGCTTTGTGATCGGAGGTCCGATGGGCGATACCGGGCTCACGGGCAGGAAGATCATTGTCGACAGCTACGGAGGCGTCGGAAGCCACGGAGGAGGTTGTTTCTCCGGGAAAGACCCGTCAAAGGTAGACAGGTCCGGTGCCTATATGTCGCGGTATATCGCAAAGAATATTGTTGCCGCCGGAATAGCCGACAGAGTGCAGGTTCAGATTGCGTATGCCATCGGTGTGCCTGAGCCGGTCTCGGTACTTGCGGAAACATACGGCACGGGAAAGATCCCGCAGGAAAAGATAGAGAAACTGATACGGGAGAACTTTCTCCTTACCCCGCAGGGGATGATCGATACCCTGAATCTGAGAAGGCCCATATTCAGGAAAACCGCTGCGTACGGACATTTCGGAAGAAACGACCCTGATTTTACCTGGGAGAACACAGATAAGGCGGATACTTTGAAAAAAGCAGCAGGACTATAAAAATCAGGTACAGGCAAAGGTAGAGGTTCAGAAGAAAAATTTATTTCTCTCTTGTCTCTCTCTCTATACCTTTCCCTGTACTTTTTGTGGAACGGAGGATAAATGATAAAGCATGATGTAAAAGATATCACGTTGGCAAAAAAAGGGAAGCTTCGCATTGAATGGGCTGCACAGGAGATGCCTGTGCTGAAAATTATTACCGAGAGATTCAGAAAAGAAAAACCGCTCAAAGGGTTCAGGCTTTCCGCCTGTCTGCATGTTACCACAGAAACAGCAAACCTTATGGAGACCCTGCAAGCGGGCGGGGCTGAGGTTACACTCTGTGCCTCTAATCCGTTGAGCACCCAGGATGATGTTGCAGCGTCACTCGTAAAAAATTCAAAAATCCCGGTCTTTGCAATAAAGGGAGAAGACAATAAAACGTATTACCGGCACATCAACGATGTGCTTTCGTGCAAGCCTCATATGACGATGGATGACGGAGCCGATATTGTTTCAACACTCCATAAGACAAAAAAAGATCTGCTCAAAAATATCATAGGAGGCACGGAAGAGACTACAACGGGGGTTATACGCCTGAGGGCCATGGCTGACAAAGGTGTCCTGAAATATCCGATCATAGCGGTGAATGATGCATATACAAAATACCTCTTTGATAACCGTTACGGAACTGGCCAGAGCACCATTGACGGAATCATGAGGGCGACGAACCGTCTCATCTCCGGTTCGGTCTTTGTTGTCTCCGGTTATGGCTGGTGCGGCAAGGGCATTGCCATGAGAGCAAAAGGCATGGGAGCAAAGGTTATTGTCACCGAAGCAAACCCATTGAGAGCGCTTGAAGCTACTATGGACGGGTTTGAGGTTATGCCGGTAAAAGATGCGTCGAGGATCGGGGATATTTTCGTTACTGCAACCGGGGACGTCAGTGTTATCTCAAAAGAATGTTTTGCCGTGATGAAGGACGGAGCGATACTCGTGCAATTCAGGCCATTTCAATGTTGAGATAGCCACAGACGACCTGAAAAAGATGTCGACGAAAAGAAGGATTATCCGGGACTTTGTTGAAGAGTATTCCCTGAAGAACAGACGGAGGATATATCTTCTCGGTGATGGAAGGCTGATTAATCTTGCCGCTGCCGAGGGACATCCTTCTTCGGTTATGGATATGAGTTTCGCGAACCAGGCGCTCTGCGCGGAATATATGGTCAAAAATTTCAAAAAACTCGAAAAAAAGGTTTACAGTGTTCCTGATTACATCGACAAAATGATCGCTCTCTCAAGCTCAAGGCAATGGGAATCAAGATCGACTCACTCACTGCAGACCAGAAAAAATATCTGGAGAGCTGGGAACTGGGAACGTAGAGAGTTTATTGAGTTTGCCATGGTTTCTTGAGTTAGTAAACAGCATTAGGAACTGAATGTGCCTATGATTACGGTTGCGGTATTGACGCTCAGCGATAAGGGGTCAACAGGGGAGAGGGATGATGCGAGCGGTCTGCTTATTCAGGAACTTCTGAAGCGCATCGGCGCCGAAGTCAAATCCTATGACATCCTGCCCGACGAAAAGGACCTGATAAAAGAGAAGCTCATTCAATTCAGCGCACAGGTTGATTTAATAATAACCACAGGCGGCACCGGCCTTGCCCCGAGAGATGTGACCCCGGATGCAACCCTCGAAATAATAGAGAAAGAAGTGCCGGGCATTGCCGAGGCAATGAGGCTTGAAGGACTTAAAAAGACAAACAGGGCAATGCTTTCACGGGCGGTAGCAGGCGTGAGAGGAAAGTGTCTCATTATCAACCTTCCCGGAAGCCCAAAGGCAGTCCGTGAGAGTCTTGACGCCATCATAGACGTGATCCCGCATGCCGTCGAAAAGCTCAAAGGCGACCCTTCCGAATGCGCCCGCTGATTCAGCCTCCATTATACAGATCCCAAATCCAGCAATAAAAAGTTGTCATTGCGAACGAAGTGAAGCAATCCCGTCTTCCCCTGTCAGATTGCCACGCACCCTCTTGGGTGCTCGCAATGACCGATAAAAGAATGCTTTCATCATTTTATAAAGGGAAAAAGGAGGCAATATGAAAAAGGTAAAATGTTTTATGAGTATAGTAATGGTCATGGTTTTGTTGCCCGTATGGTCTGTTGCTTTCGCAGAAAAGGAGGAAAAAATGTCCGATGCTCTTTCCGTTATTCATAGCCGCAAAAGTGTGCGCAGTTTTACTGGCCATAGTGTAAGTAAGGAAATGTTGGATAAAATCATAAGGGCAGGTATGGCAGCGCCGACTGCGGTAAACAAGCAGCCATGGGCATTTGTTGTTGTCACCGACCGGAAAATCCTTGACGCCCTTGCTGCAGGACTACCGTATGCCAAAATGCTAGACAAAGCAGGCGCTGCGATTATTGTGTGTGCCATACCGGAAAAGGCATATGAAAAAAGTCTGGAATTAGCGGTTCTTGACAGCACCTGTGCAAGCGAGAATATATTGTTAGCTGCCGAAGCGTTGGGATTAGGTGCGGTCTGGACTGCTGCATATCCGTATAAAGACAGGATGGATATTGCAAGAAAAGCCCTGAACATCCCGCAAGACATCATTCCGCTGAATGTTATCCCTGTAGGACATCCCACAGGGACAGATAAACCAAAAGACAAATACAAACCTGAAAATATTCACTGGGAGAAATGGTAAATATCAGAAAATAATAAGTGTGCCGGATAAAAAAACTAAGATAAAGTGGTTGATACTAAAGGGTAATTTGCGGGACAGTTTTATATAATTTAATAACTATACCGTCCTATTTTCTTTATTACTGCTGTCAAATACGTAGCTCGGTGACCTTATGACAACCTCTCGTGCCGCATTGTTTCTAACACCTGATAATCATATAGAGGGCACCTCCTGAGCATATCGTTTGCGGTATGCTCAAGGGAAGAAACCAATCTTAACCTTTAGGAGGTGCCGTATGAAATTGTACACAGCTTTTGATCTTCATTCAAACAACTCGTATTTGGGGATCATCGACGAGAATGGCAAAAGGATATTTAAGAAAAAGCTTCGTAACGACCCCGCGATGATCAAGGAGACACTTAAACCATTCAAGCCGGACATTGAAGGGATTGTGGTGGAATCGACCTTTAATTGGTACTGGCTGGTTGATTTACTCAAAGAAGAGGAATACCGAGTGCATTTAGCAAACCCATCGAAGATTCAGCAGTACTCGGGATTGAAGTATTCTGATGATAAGCATGATGCATTCTGGCTTGCGGAGATGCTGCGGCTGGGCATACTGCCTGAGGGATACATCTATCCGAAAGAGGAGCGACCGATACGAGATCTATTAAGGAAGAGAAGTCATATAGTGAGATTACGTACAGCACTTATCGTTAGTCTTCAGAGCATTATCGCACGGAACCTGGGAGTGAAGCTGAAGGCAAACGATATAAGATTTCTGACAACAGATAGGGTAACGCCTCTCTTACAGGAGAATGAGGATCTATCTCTTGCTGGTAAGGTGAGTAAGGAATCCATAGACTTCTTGGGTCGCCAGATCAACGCTATTGAGAACACCATTAGCGGAAGGATACAGCTAAGTAATCCTTATGACCGTCTATTGAGTATTCCTGGAGTTGGGAAAATCCTTGCATTTACGATCACGCTGGAGACTGGTCCGATTGATCGATTCCCGAAAGTGGGCAACTACGTATCGTATTGCAGAAAGGTGCCCAGCGGGAGGTTCAGTAACGATAAAAAGAAGGGTACCGGCAATAGAAAAAATGGCAACAAATATCTGGCATGGGCGTTTTCCGAGGCGTCAGACCATGCGCGGCTCTTCGATACCAAGGCCCGAATATATTATCAACGCAAACTGCAAAAGACGAATGCGCCGGTAGCGCACAGCGCTCTTGCTCATAAGTTAGCCAGAGCAGCGTATTACATCATGAGGGATGGAGTTGTATTCATGCCGGATAAAGCATTTGTGTAGAGCCCTGGAGGGGACAGTGAACCTACGACTTAGCTGGCATAAACCAAGCACCTGATTGGCAAACCGTCCCCTCCAGTAACATAAGAGTTATCGGCGTCTTTACTGTCCGCGTTGGGAGCCACTGATAGGCTGGCTAACAACCATGCGATCTGATATATAACAAATGGACCCGACCCGGAACCGAAGGTTTTCTGGTCCGCATTGTAAGCGGAAAGGGTTTGCCTTGCAGTATAGTCTTAGGGCATGACCTTAATCCTGATGGGTGCGTGGCGCAGTGAAGACTGACGCACTATAGTAAAGAAAAAACGGCAATGGTAATGGACGGCGGTAACTTGAAGATACAAGGACAAGAACAACTTTCTTGGAATAGGATCGTTTTTTCTCTTGACAGGTGCCCTCTATATGGGTGCCCTCTATATGGGTGCTAAGTTATGTGAAACCGATTCTACCCTCATTCGAGTTTCAGAAGCATTCGAATGAACTGAAGTATAATTATGCCACACCTCGCCTCGCTCAATCCGATTACAGCGCTGTGATATAATTAGCAGAACCAAACTAAATCTGCGTAATATCAGGAGGAATGTAATGGGTCTCCGATTTGAGGTTGAGCCTTTGCGAGGGTTTTTTCTTTATGGAATTCTGTGTCTAATAATATTGGTCATGATTTCCGTGGTTGTTCTGCCATCGACGTCTTGCGCGCAGACAGACGGATACAATCCAGCGGGAAATGTAGTAAACTTCTCCTTCTCCGCAAGCACTGTCTGCCAGTTTAATGCGCCTGTTGATGGTGGTGGAAAGTTGAATGTTGCGCGCTATAACTCTGCGTTAGACATGTCGGGCAGGGTGAGCAAAGACCTTCGACTCGGCCTCGGCCTTGCCTATGAGTATGATGAATACGATTTCTCAGGCCTTACCAAATTCCCTGTTGCACGACCATGGTCAGGGATCGATCGCTTTGGTATCAGTTTCCCGGTTAACTATTCCTTCACAGACAATTGGAGGCTCTTCGTGAGCCCCTCTATCCAGTGGTCCGGAGAATCGGGCGCAGAATGGGACGACGCGCTTTCCTATGGCGCTGTGACGGGCATTTCCTATAAAATCCGTCCTAACGCTGTCATCGGTCTCGGTGCGGGTGCTTATTCGAACATCGAGGATACCACTGTGTTTCCCTATCTCACCGTCAACTGGCAGGTGACCGAACGCCTCCGCATCGTCAATCCCTTCCGCACAAGCCCTGCGGGCCCTGCGGGCCTCGAACTTGCCTACGCCATCGACAAGTATTGGGAAACTGGGTTCGGCGCTGCATACCGCTCCTATCGCTTCCGCCTTGAGGAGGATGGCCCGATCGCGAATGGCATTGGAGAGTATAAGACTGTTCCGGTCTTCGCCCGTATTTCCTACAAGTTCACGCCCCAGATACGGATCGATGTGTATGGGGGTGCGAATTTTGTCAACAAGATATATATCGAGGACCGGGACGGCGATGACCTTTTCAGGACTAAGACCGATATCTCACCGCTTATCGGTCTAACCTTCATGGCCAGCTTTTAGCAGCTGACATAAGGGATCGCACTCACAATGATATCTTCAGGACAAGCTGATATGGCTTTCTCCGCCTCCAATTAATGGGAGTATCTTTTCAACTGTAAAATATACTAAAAACTTTGGGCCCTTCTGCTTGTCTTCTTCAGGGGTCAAGTTACGTCTGGTCATTTTTGCTATTAAGGTTGAGTCCGTCTCTTCCTTTACCTTCTTCAAAAACAGCCTTACACCTCTGTGACCTGAGACATTCTCAATAAAAAGAAATGACGCATAGGGATTTGACTGCAGGTTAAGATGGGTGAGACGTTCTCTCATGATAAAAGCTAATGTCCCATCATCAAAAATATGTGGGATAGAGTAGATTGCCGCATCTACTTTACCTTCTGAATCAGCCGTAGATAAAACTCCTGTGCCATTTACGCTGTCAAAGTATTCTTTCAGTGTCATGTTTCTCCTATTGTTGGCCTGTTTTAATAAGCCTTGAGGTATCATAGTGGTTATCCTTTAAGCGAGAGAGAATCGCTTCATATAATTCTTCCTCCATTTCCCTAGTGCGGCTCAAAATCCAAAGGTATTCCCGGGTTGGATTTCCGATAACAGCGTATTCATAGTTTGTTTCCCAAGTCAACTATCCAGTAGTCTCCTGCAAAAGGCCAGAAAAAAGATACCTTTAGTTTGGCATTTGTTTCTTTGTCAACTACCCATGCCTTACCTTTTGCAGACTTTATCTTGCCGCTGAAAGACTTGTCATAGCATTCGTTGAGAACAGAGATCTTTCCATCATCTCTCAGAGTATACGTTGCCTTACTTCCCACGCAACCCTCCTGGAAGCTGTGGGGATATCTTGCAATCTCATACCATACCCCTGTGTAGCGGTTTAAATCTACATAAGGAACAACTGATAAGGGGGTAGATGTTTGTTTCGACATATTTACGCATCCTATCACATTCAGAAGTATTGAAGTTATGGTTAAAATACAGAACGCTCTTAACTGATGTAGAATTAAATCGATTCATTTCTGCCTTTGTTCATTAAAAACAACCTCTTCCTTTGAATTTTCCTTTGCCTTGTTAGGGGTGAAAGACTTGATTTCTTCCTCAGGCAAAGTTGAAGAAAAGAAGATGTTTATATTAGTGTTTTCATGTCTTCCAGTTAATGTCCATTGCTTATCATATCATAGACTTCATATATTGGGTTTATCTTGCAATCCATTTGGAAACAGCTGAGTTCTGGGTTAATGACACATTGTGTCATTCCACTCAACATCAGTTTAGTTTCAGCAGAATGGATGATTTCTTTAAGCTAAGGGACTTTCTGATTCATACTGTGTCAGATGCATGCATTTCTCCCCTTCCTCCATAGGAAAGGTGTTCTGAAATAGTCAGGGATTCATGAAGAGCCTCTGTGTTCTATTGTGATCAAGAAGAAGGGAACATGACTCACATTTTTGAGGAAAATTCCATTTTCTGTGTTTTGGGTAATAGATATAATCCTTTCTGTCAGGAGAAGTGAAAAGCCATTCATAGAAGTATAAGGTTGTTGATCTGATTGGGTTGCTGGCAGCATGAAAGTGACTTTTATCCAAGGCATTCAACCTTTCAAATATGGGTGCCTTCCTGCTTTTTAAACTCTGTCAGGTATTGATTCCTTTTATCTTTTTTGTATTGCACTTTATAAGGATTGAACATTTACAATATCTGTTTATGTTGAATTTTGGTCACAGCTATTATAGCTTATATAGTAATCTTTCTAAATATAGTGGCTTATCCATGCCTGTTAATGAACCCTCTGATAATTCAGGCTATTATCTGTGTATCTGTTCTTGGTCTGTTGTTAAGTTCATACCTGTCATTAAAGATAGACTGCCATTTTCATCGCCTGCTCAGGAGATTCCGTCCACTCGAAGGAGTGAAACAACTCTATTTCTGAATCGAAATCACGGGTATACTCGATGAGAAAGGAGACTAAGCGGAGGTCTCAGCGGTCGATATTTCACTAACATTGTAATCCAGGAAAGGTTTGCGCAGAAACAAAAGGAGTTTATTTCGATTCAGAAAGCGT
>CAVWBP010000013.1:0-37500 GCA_963753165.1 Thermodesulfovibrionales bacterium
ACTCTGATTGCTTTGCTTTTTACTATAATTGTCAGATGTTCCAAAGGGTCAATATATTGTTAGACTGCCGTTTGATGTGATTAGGGTGGCGATCCCGCTTCTCATTTACTTTTTGGTGATGTTCTTCGTCTCCTTCTACATGGGAAGGAAATTTAACGCCGGATACGAAAAAACCGCCACACTCTCGTTCACCGCTGCAAGCAATAATTTTGAACTCGCAATTGCAGTAGCCGTATCCGTGTTTGGCATTAATTCAGGGCAGGCCTTTGCTGCCGTGATCGGTCCGCTGGTAGAAGTGCCTGTGTTGATCGGTCTGGTAAATGTGGCACTGTATTTTAAGCGGCAATTATTTGCTGCTGAGCATTGCCAGATTAAAGGGACTGAGCCGTTATAGTCGGTGCAATAGTTGAATAGACATTAAGGAGGTTGTAATTGGATATCAGAAAATTGATAAAAAGTCTGCTCTTCATTTTCGTAGTTTTGAGTTTGGGAGTTCTTGTTTATAAGGAATTCTCCTAAAAGTGAGACCAATGCAACTAATGTCGCAGAAACAAAGGGTGAAAAAACGTCCGTATCTGGAGAAGCTTTACCGGTCCCGAAGATCCAGCCATAAAAGAACCCTTACAAGGCAAAAAAAGAAAGCCCCTGCGTCTCACCGTGCGGTGAAATCTCAAAACTCAAAGGTGATCGCGTATTATTTCCATGGTACGTTCAGATGTACGACATGCCGCACTATCGAGGAGTATTCCCACGATGCCATTCAACCGTATTTGCAAAAGAACTAAAGCACGGAAGGCTGGAATTCAGGCCTGTGAATGTGGAAGAAACGGAAAATAAACACTTTATCCAGGACTATCAGCTTGTTACAAAATCCCTTGTCCTTTCTTTGGTGTCAGACGGCAAGGAGACGAAATGGAAAAATCTTCCAGATGTCTGGCAACTTGTGAGTGACAGGGATAAATTCTTTCAGTATGTAAAAGATGAGGTAGAGCAATTTCTAAAGGAAACGTAACCGATGGAATTGATTTTTTTGACTTCAGCTATTTGGCTTGGAATATTGACCTCAGTCAGTCCCTGTCCCCTTGCTACGAATATAGCAGCTGTATCCTTTATTTCACAGCGGATTACCCAAAGAAACATTGTATTCTTATCCGGGATTCTCTATACCCTTGGAAGGAGTCTTACCTATATCATCCTCGGTATCCTTATCGTAAAAACTCTGGTGGATGTTCCGATTTTGTCGGATTTCCTACAGAGATATGTCGAATAAGGCTCTTGGCATAATACTGATTCTTGTAGGGATGGTTATGCTTGATTTGCTGAAATTTCCCCTATCCCTTCCCTCGAGTATCCGAAGATACTGCTAAAAAGCTTATCGAGAAGGGCCAGGTCGGTTCCCTGCTTCTCGGTATTTTATTCGCACTCGCATTTTGTCCGGTTTCCGCTGCCCTGTTCTTTGGAGGGCTAATTCCAATAGCAATAAAAGCACAGTCAGGGATCTGGCTCCCTCTTATCTATGGTATCGGAACCGGTCTGCCGGTGCTGCTCTTTGCTTTTCTTGTAGCAGCAGGAACAGGTTATATCAACAATCTCTATTACAGAATTACGAAAATTGAGTTTTATACAAAAAAGGTAACGGGTATTATTTTTATACTGGTCGGCATTTATTATACTTTCGCTTATGTTTTTGAACTATTTTGAAACCAAACTACGCAACCCTATTCTCCCTGATGTTATTCATTAACTATTGAAATATGTATTTTTATGATCACTATCCAGCGTGTGAAGTAGATGAAGTCATCTTCCCTGAATAGTCCGCTGTGAAGCTGACAGCCAGACAACTCCCCTCAAAAGCAGACTTTTCTCCAAAGATTATTCACTCCCAAAAAAGGAACAAACACATCTCCTCATGAGACAGCTATTTATTTCCATTTGAAAGCCTTCCCATATACAAATTCTGGCGTATTTAGTCGAGATGTACTCTTCAACAATTTTGATTTTTGTCTGGTGTTGACAAACAGGTGTAAGAAAGATCTCTCCTGCTCAGTTACCCAAAAAAAGAAAATGAAGAAAAAGAGGCGGCTCTACTCAATCAAACTATAAAAATGAATAATAGGGACAAATTATAGAAAGGTGAAACAGAGGAGTAAGATAAAAAGAGTGCGATAACCCCCAAAGTTCACTATAATGAAATCGATGTCTGATTTTGGACTTTTTTTACAGACTCGTTGGGTGGCTCTAACCAAGTCATAGGCATAAGAATCTGATCAGGGCACTGTTAAAGAATGCTCTTTTTTCTCAATGGTCATCTTGAGGAGGTATGCTATGCTTCAAACAATATCTCGGGTTCTCAATTTGGTGTTAGCCTTCTGTATTGGTGCAACACTGATTGGTTGCACTTCCGCAACGATACCGCAGCCTACTCCCACACAAAAGTCAGCAGGACAGATTGCGAATCCTGCCTCAGAAAACTGTGTCAAACAGGGCGGAACGCTAGTCATCCAGAAGCGCGGCGATGGCGGCGAATATGGCGTTTGCGTATTTGATGATAACAGGCAGTGCGAGGAATGGGCCATGCTCCGCGGCGAGTGTCCGGTCGGTGGTATCAAAATCACTGGCTATGTCACTCAGGCAGCGCAGTACTGCGCCATCACAAGAGGAGAGTACAAGGTCACAGGCAACAGTAACACGGACCAGGAACAGGGAACTTGTACTTTCAAGAATGGCCAAACTTGCGATGCGTGGGACTACTTTGCGGGGAAATGTAATCCCAATACCGGGACAGGGCAATCGTCGAATAACGACCCCTTTGCCTATTGTGCAGCGGTGGGGACCATAGACATGCCGGATGGGCGGTACACCGGGCCCAATATGCCGGATTCCATTATTCAATCCATGATTCGGCAAGGGATCGTGGCAACTGATGCGCCGCTGGCATTTCAACAAAATGCAGTTTGGCGGTGTATGAATAACCGCGTATGGGTTTGCCACTTTGGAGCCAATCTCCCCTGCATGGAGAAAGCCGACACGGCACAAGTGCCGAGCTCAGGAATGCAAGCCTATTGCAGGACGAATCCCACAGCGGATAGCATCCCAGCTGCCGTGACAGGGCGAGCGACGGTGAACGAATGGCGGTGCAAGGATGGGAAACCAGAAGTCATTAAGCAACTCTTTAAAAGTGATCCACAAGGGTATCTGGCTGATTTTTGGTATGAACTGGCTCCGAAATAAGAATTTACGTTGCCGCCCAACAAGGCCAATGCAGCGAACTGAAAGGTTGGACCCAGGCTGAACTTGCACGCCGGTCTGGTATAAGCGTCCCCAATATAAGCCTTTTGGAAAATGAGAAAATAGAAATTGGCAAAAGGCGTGCTGAACAACTTGCAAAGTCATTTGACATTCATCCGGCAATAATTATGTTCCCGGAATATGAAGCAAAAGAAATTGAAAAGGTAGCATAACATTTTACTACACAGGATGCGGCATAACGATCGCAGCACACCATGAAGACGATGCAGGGGTTTTGTGATACAATTGTGGTAAATGTGAGCAGGGCATATTTCGAAGCAGAGAAAGAAAGGAGGCATTATGATCCCAACCCTTGTAACCCTTGGAATCCTCGTCGCTTTTATCTCCTACGGTATAACACTCTACAACAAACTCATCCGTCTGAGGAATACCGTACAGTCGTCATGGTCGGATATCGACGTGCAGTTGAAAAAGAGATATGATCTGGTACCGAACCTTGTTGAGACGGTAAAGGGCTATGCGTCGCATGAAAAAACAGTCCTTGAAAATGTGACCAACGCACGTTCTACCGCAATGAGGGCTGCCACCCCTGGAGAAAAGGCACAGGCCGAGAATATGCTGAAGGAGACCCTGAAGAGTCTCTTTGCCCTTGCAGAGGCATACCCCGACCTCAAGGCAAATGCGAACTTCATGCAGCTTCAGACTCAATTGAAGGAACTCGAAGACAACATTGAATATGCAAGACGTTACTACAACGCCGTAGTCAGGGATTTCAATATTACGATAGAATCTTTCCCGTCAAATATCGTCGCATCTACCTTCAGCTTTAAACAGGCCGAATTTTTCGAACTTGAGGCCCCTGATGTTGAGAGAAAGCCGGTGAAGGTCAGTTTCTGATGATTCCCGGTGAATACGTATTATGAAAAAATCAGGCTGCGCAGCCGGCGGATATAGCTATCCGGAGGGGAGTGACTGATCCATGGAAGCTTCCATCGAGCGCTGGCTGTCTGATCCCACCCTGCAGAAATTCCTCATCCTGATTGCCGCAATTGTCTTCATCTCCCTGATACTGAGAATCCTGCAGAAATCACTGGCACAGTATATCGAAAGCTCTGAGGTGCGTTACCGCACGAGGAAATTCGTCAAGTTTTTGGGATTTCTTCTCATTGTCTTTATCGTATCGGTTCTTTTCAGCGATAAACTGGGAGGTATGACCGTTGCGCTGGGAGTTGCAGGCGCCGGAGTTGCCTTTGCGCTTCAGGAAGTCATTGCCAGTATAGCCGGTTGGGTAGCTGTTTCGTTCGGTAATTTTTACAAGGTCGGAGACCGTGTGCAACTCGGCGGAATCATGGGAGACGTCATTGATATCGGTGTGCTTCGGACTACCCTTATGGAATGCGGTCAGTGGGTGAAGGCAGACCAGTATAACGGAAGAATTGTCCGCGTTGCCAACAGCTTTGTTTTCAAGGAGCCGGTATTCAATTATTCGGCAGATTTCCCTTTTCTCTGGGATGAGATCAGCATCCCTGTGAAATACGGGAGTGATTTCCGGCTTGCAGAGAAGATTCTTGCAGAGGTCGCCAATGAGATCGTTGGAGGCTATGTGAAAGCTGCAAAAGATTCATGGAAAGTAATGGTGAATAAATATCTGATCGAGGACGCGAAAATAGAGCCGATGGTAACCCTTCAACTTACCGATAACTGGATAGAGTATTCCGTAAGATATGTTGTTGATTTTAAGAAGCGTCGTCTGATAAAGAATCAGCTTTTTACGCGCATTCTCGATGAATTTGAAAAAACAGACGGACGTGTCAGTATCGGTTCGACAACACTCCATATAGTTGAGGCCCCGCCAATTGACGTTCGGCTCCGGAATACAGAGTCTAAAGGAAATATATGAGAGCCAGAGGATCTGACTAATGGGAGATCAGACTATACCCCTCTTTGTTTTTGTGACACCTGATACATTTGCCAGACCGACGGAACCAAAGGCCGAAGCGGCGCGCTCCGGACTGAAGGCTCTCTGGAAGCGTTTCCAACGCTCTCAGCCCGCTCCTGAATCGATTGACATTCAGGCGGAATTGCATTCCGTGTCCCAGCAGCTTCTCGACTGGGTTGCTCCATTTCCGGAATGGGAAGAAACACAAGACGCCCTGAATACTGCTCTCGGTCTATGGCGTGAAGATGAGAAAACGGAGCAGAATATTCAGATTCTCATCGGGCCGCCCGGAAGCGGAACAGGTCAAACTCTTCTGAACTTGGCAGAAGAACATCGGTGGGCGGTGATCAACCCTCCGGCCCCGGAGGAAATCCTGGCGGGCGGCGGTGAATGGTTCAATGAATTGCAAAAAAACAAGAAAACAACTGTGGTGCTCCCTGCGCTGGAAGGATGTTTTCTTCGTCATCAGAATGGGCTGAACCTGATAAGGAAACTTCTCCCGCACATGAAAGACAGCGGCGGGCGATGGCTTGTCGGTTGCAACAGCTGGGCATGGTCTTACCTGAGCAGGGCGGTCGGAATTAATTCCCTGTTTCCTGTCCCTCTGGTTTTGCAGGCGCTTGACGGATCGCTCTTGCTCCGCTGGTTTTATTCGCTCGTGAAGAGTTCCGAGAAATGTTGTCTGGTCTTTCGTCAGTCGGACAACGGGGACCCGGTCTTTTCCGTAAGAAGCGGTCAGGAGAAAACAGAGCAGGAAATAGAAAGCAAAGAAAAGACCGGAAACGTTCCCGAAATACACGAGGCGCCTGATTTTATGAAAAGGATTGCCGCCCGTGGCAGGGGCATCCCCCTGGTCTGCTGGGCGATCTGGAGGAACAGCCTGCAAATTGCGGGAGAAACAGCAATCGATATGGACGCCCTGAAAGCTGCGGCTGGAGACAAGGGACTCACCATATGGGTGCGGCCATTGGATAAGATTGAACTGCCGGAGGTGCCTCCTGATATTACCCGCTGCGAGTCTTTTATTTTACATGTCCTCCTGCTGCATGCCGGTCTCCCGGATAAAATGATCCGACTGTTGCTGCCTTTTCCCCCGGATGAAATTGCAAGAGGAATGAACCATCTCGAAATCCATGGTTTGATCAAACTTGAAGAAGGTGTCCGGCGGGTATCGCTTTCCGGTTATCCTGCAATACGTCAGCACTTATACAACGAAGGGTATCTTGTGGATGAATTTTAAGGCCCGGAGGTGCTTTTATGGATGATTCTCAGAAAACAAATCTCAACCAAATATTCTACGGGTTTGAAGAAATTAATTTCCTCCTTATTTTTTTAATAATTGCGGGTGCATTCATCGCTATCGTTATCGTTCAGAGACTTCTCCCGAAGGTAGCCGAAAAAGTGCCCGGCCGCTTCCGTCATTATATCCTGCCGTTTATCCCGATTGTCAGGCTGTTCATTCTCCTCATCGCTGCCTTCAGTGTCGTACCCCTTATCGTAAGGCCTTCCTTACAGAACTTTGTCGCAATTTTCGGGGCCGCGGGTCTGGCGATCGGATTCGCGTTCAAGGATTATGTGAGCAGCCTCATCGCCGGGGTGGTTGCCATTTACGAGCAGCCATACCGGCCCGGAGACTGGGTCCGGATCGACGATATATATGGAGAGGTTAAGTCACTGGGGCTGCGTTCCCTGCAGATTCTCACCCCCGATGATACGATGGTGTCAATCCCCATGCGAAGATCTGGGATACCGGCATCCATAACGCGAATACCGGGAAGCGCACTCATCTCTGTGTTGCGGATTTCTATCTCCATCCGGAACATGATGCAAATATAGTCCGGCAGAAACTCCTCGACGTGGCGTTCACGAGCGCTTATCTCGAAGTTGATCACCCTGTGACCGTAGTGGTCGCAGAAAAACCCTGGGGTACGCACTACCGCCTCAAGGCATATCCCATAGAGAACCGGGATGAGTTTCAGTTCATCAGCGACCTTACCGTTCGCGGCAAGCATGCCCTTTCAGAGGTTGGAGTAAAGCCTGCGCTTATTCCGGCAGTTGCACAGAGATGATTGTTCTCCTCCTCATTTTTGCCCTCTTCGGGTCATCTGCAGCCTCTGCACAGGATTTCACCATAGAGAAATTCCATGCCGATATCACCGTACAGGAAGATTCTGAACTCACGGTAAAGGAGACTATCGAAGTGGAATTCCAGAGACCGAAACACGGCATCTACCGGGAGATTCCTTTCCAATATGAAGACGAACGGGGCAGCAAGATCACCACGCCGCTCTCGGTGCACTCTGTAACCGACCTATCGGGGAGAGACTGGAAATACAGGGCAACGAGGAAGGGAAATGTTCTGAATATAAGAATCGGTGATTCGCAGTCATATGTCGAGCGGCGCCAGACATATGTGATCTCGTATACCGTAAGGAATGCGATCCTCTTCTTCGAAGACCATGACGAACTCTACTGGAATGTGACCGGGAACTACTGGTGGGCGCCTATCGATGAAGCATCAGCCCGTGTGACTCTTGCGGTGAAAAACAAAAGCCAACACCTGTGGGCCGCCTGCTACACAGGCGCGTCCGGTTCCAAAGAGGCAGCCTGTGAGTATGCAGCATCGCATAATTCCGGAGAATTCTCTGCAACGAGAAACCTGAGTTCCAAAGAAGGACTGACCATAGCATTCGGGTGGGACAAGGGCCTTGTTGCCCCGCCGTCTGCCTGGAACAAATTCCTGTGGGCGCTGAATATCAGGGAAAACTGGGTGTTTGTCTTGCCATTTTTTTCTCTCATATTCATGGTTGGCCTGTGGCGTTCGCGTGGAAGAGACCCCAGGGTAAAAGAATCTGTTACGGTTATGTATGAACCTCCGCAATATAAGAATGTTCTTTAACACCCGGAGAAGTAGGGGCGCTGGTGGATGAAAAACTCGATCCAAGGGATATTACTTCGACTATTGTCGGACTGGCGGTAAAGGGATTTCTCACTATTGAGGAAACAAAGACCGAGGGACTGATCTTCGATTCAACCGATTACTATCTGAAGAGGTTGAAAGAGCCTGATGAAAGTCTCAGCCCTTTTGAAACAAGTACTTATGACAAGCCTGTTCACTTCTGAGCTGCCGGTTCCGGGAAGAATGATATCGGAACTGAAAAATAACTTCTATAAAGAACTTGATCTCCTGAAAAGCACCCTCTACGGCGAGCTTGTAAACAAAAAATATTTCCTCGTCAGCCCTGACAAGGTCAGAAAGGTCTACCTCACGGCAGGGGTTGTGCTGATACTCTTCAGCATTCTTGTGCTCACATGGCTTATGCAGTCACCAAAGAGTGTGGTCGCCGGAATACTCATGGGACTCCCCGTTTTGGCCTTTGCAAGGGTAATGCCGGCGAAAACCAAAGCGGGCTCATCCGCATACATGGACATTCTTGGATTCCAGGAATTTATGAGCAGGGCAGAGAAGGATAAACTGCAGCGGATGGGGGACAAGGAACTGTTCTCAAAGTTCCTGCCCTATGCGATTGCGCTCGATGTCGTCGACAACTGGGCGAAGGCATTCGAGGGGATTTATCAGGAACCCCCTCAATGGTATGCGTCACAAACGGGCATGAGAATATTCAACCCCTATATGTTTTCCCGTTCCCTAAGCTCGGCGACTTCAAGCCTGGCCTCGGCAATGTATGCAGCGCCGAGAGGAAGCGGGGTAAGCGGTGGCGGTGGCTTCGGCGGGGGTGGTTTCTCAGGCGGCGGTTTTGGAGGAGGAGGAGGGGGAAGCTGGTAGAGATCCCCTGTCCGGGTGAAGGTGACGGCGTGCACGAAATAATTAACAAAAAAATTGTATTAGTGGTTATTTTATAGTATATTATCGAATATGCTTGCAAAGTATATAAAAAATAAGATAATTTGGAGAGTTGATCTATGCATGTATTAGTAACAGGCGGGGCGGGATTCATTGGATCTCATCTCATAGAGTATTTTTTAAGTAAAGGGGACCAAGTCCACGCAATTGATGATCTGAGTACGGGGTCAAAAGACAATATCCTTCCTTTTATGGACAACCCCGCTTTTCGTTTCGACGAGGCGAATGTGCTCACCTGGCAGGGTCTGGACAAAACCGCTGCCTGGGCAGACTACATTTTTCATATGGCTGCGATCGTCGGGATGTTCAGAGTGCTGTCGGAGCCAGTGAAAACACTCGCAGTGAATATAGCAGGGTGTGAACGTTTGCTCCGGGCTGCATATGCAGGCAAATGGAACCCTCATGTAATCCTTGCGTCCAGTTCCGAAGTCTATGGCGCATCTGCATCTATTCCTTTCACTGAAGATACCGACCTCACAATAGGTTCTCTGAGCAACCTGCGCTGGAATTATGCGACCAGCAAGCTCGCAAATGAAACATTCGGCATTTCGTACGCAAAGAAATTTGATATGCCCGTAACTACAATACGCCTGTTCAACACAGTCGGACCAAGGCAGACCGGGCGTTACGGTATGGTTTTCCCCAGGTTTGTAGAGCAGGCTGTTTCGAACCAGCCTCTTACTGTCTTCGGTGACGGGGCGCAGACCCGAAGTTTCTGCGACGTCCGTGACACCGTTGTTATGCTCGACAGACTGGCTTCAAACCCGTTAAGCAAAGGAGAGATTGTAAATGTGGGCAATGACCGCGAGCTTTCGATCAAGCAACTCGCAGAATTAATAAAAGAGAGGGCCGGGAGCACGTCGCCGATTGTGTATGTCCCTTATAAAGAAGCATATGGGAGAGAGTACCAGGATGTTTCCAGAAGGAAACCTTCTCTGAAGAAGATGTATTCGCTGGCGCAGTTTCAGCATAAATGGACGCTTGAAGATACTGTAGATGACCTGATTGCCCGTGCCCGGGCTTTGGAACTGCAGCAGGCATAACCGGACTGAGTACAGACAAACAGGACAGGAATAGCGGCACAATCCTGTAAAGGAGGAATTTCATGGCATTTGCACCCTATTTTATCCTGAGTCCGAATACGCTCATGAGTATAGCCGGGTATATTCACGGTCCTGACAAAACAGTGCCGACCCCTGCTGAAGACTGGCGTAAAGCGTCTGTGGATGTCGTCATCCCTGCCTTGAACGAAGAGCATAATATTGCGCTATGCCTTGCATCAATTGTCCGCCAGACAATACGTCCGAAGAGAATTATCATTATTGATGACGGCAGTTCTGATAATACGACGAACTATGCAAAGGCCTTCGGCGAATTAAACGGTATCGAAATGGTTGTTGTCCAGAGACAGTCCCCGATCGGGAAAACACCGACCATCAAACGGCAGTCCCGTGAGTTCGATTCTGATGTGGAATTTATCCTGGACGCAGACACAATCCTGGAGTCGGACAATTATATCGAGAGGGCCGTCCAGGAACTCTATCAGGCGATTGGTATTGCGAGCGCCTGCGGCACTATTCTTCCTCTCCGGTACAAAGACCGTGAGGCAATGTCGCGAACCCCTGCTGCGGAAAAGTTCTTTGCAGGGGTGAAAGAAGCGGCTGTGAAACCGTCTGGCTTCTTCAGCCATTGGCAGAGATCTGTTACGAATCTATACCGCGACGTGCTGTACATGTTCCTGCAGCGCTTTATTTATAAGGGACAGATGGTATTTTTCGGCACGATCACGAATCCCGTCGGCTGCGCCGTCGCATATCGACGCAAATATGTAAAGGATTTATTTGACAAGTACGAGCCTATACTGGGGGATGACCTCACCAATTCCGAGGATATTTTTATCGGATTTGCGTTGCTCGACAAAGGGTACCGGAATATCCAGCTGACCGATGTGTATGCACGCTCTGAAGAACCCAGGGCAAATCAACTTCCCAGCCAGATTTATATGTGGTCTTCATCCTTCCTGCAGAGCTGCTATTATTTCGATACGTTGCTGCGGAGTCCTTTTAAATCGTTCAAGCGGTGGCGAAAACGATCGCAGGACAAGAAAGATAAGATCGAAGAACGAAGAGTGATCAAGGAACCTTACCGCCAGTCTTTCGGAGAGGAGACGACGAAAACATATGGCCGTCCGATTGGCTGGGTACTCATGACATCGGCTATGGAAAAAGTTTTTTTCCCTGCAACACTTCTGATAATGATTCTTCTGAAATTATGGATCCCTCTCGCGATTACCGTACTTATTGAGACATTGATTTCTTTAACAGTCTTAACGCTGATCTCTAAGCCCCACAGAGTGAAGTATCTCCTGAAAGGCATTATTGCAACACCGTTACGGTACTCTTCATTGTTTTATGACCTCTTTACCATACTCCGCTTTGCTGCGGACTTATGGATTTTCAGAAGCAGGCGGTGGCGGAAATGAGAAAACATATAAAAATTATTAAGCCGGACTCCCATCCGGTATGGAGAAAAGGGATGGCGTTGTTCTTTACCCTTGCACTGCTGATATTGTCCTTTCCCGTTCATGCTTTTTCCGTAAATCAGGACTCCCCTCTGATCGAAGTCAAAGATATTCAGCATCTTTCAGCACCGGGATATGACAGGGTGATTATTGCTCTGTCCGATGTTGCACAGTTCGCAACGGGGAAATTGTCTGATCCTGAAAGACTTTTTATCGACTTTAAACATGCTGTGCCGGGAAGAGAATTAAAGAAAGAGATGCAGGTCAACCAAGGTTTTCTCAAATCCGTGAGAGCCAGCCGATATGACGCCGGTACCGTGAGAGTTGTTTTGGATATGACAGACAGCGTGTATGAAGAAAAATTTGTTGTTTTAAAAGATTCTCCGAGGGTGTTGATCGATATTTCTCCGGAAAAACAGGTTCACAAACCGGAAGTTTTTGCAGAGATCCAGAAGACTGAGCAGGTACTTCCAGAAAAGTATGCGGCAAATAGTACCGCAGAGGGGATGTCTGAAAAAACTCAGGGACAATCTGTATCATTTGAAGCGGGATTCAAAGCTGAAATGGAAGGTCGGTTTGAAAAAGCATTGAGTATCTATAAGTCAATTGTTGAAAAAAATCCGGAACGCGGAGATTTATGGGTTCGTATTTCTGATATCCATGCCCGCATGGGGAATGCAATGGCTGCTGCCGGGGCGCTGCATGAAGCTGAGAAGCTTTCGTCGAATGACGCTGCTCTTTCGTATCGTCTCTCCCAGGCGTATGCAGCCGCCAACCAGCCCGGCCCTGCATTGGCAGCTATTGAGCGGGCAGTGGAACTCGACCCGGCACGTGCTGAATATCTTGAGGCCCGGGGCAAGCTTGCGACATGGAACGGACGATATGCTATCGCGGCAGACAGTTATGAGCGGGTGTTGAAACTTACCCCTGATAATGATGCAGCCCTTCTGAATCTCGCGAGGGTCGCTTCATGGAGCGGGGCATTGAGCAAAGCTGACAAGCATTACTGCATGTATCTGAAAAAGCATCCGGAAGACGGGGATGCGCTGATAGAACGGGTAAAAATAAAAACCTGGATGGGGAATTATCCTGTTGCCCTCAGCCTGCTCGAAACGTATCATAAGGCCTTTGGCGAAACAAGAGATTCCCTGCGAGAGAAAGCACGTGTCCTTGCGTGGGCAAACCGGCCGCAGCGGGCGTCAGCCATCATTCTCCCGCAGTTGGAGACAACGCCGGACGATTATGCATTGAACTATTCGCATACGCTCGCGCTCTTTTATGCAAAGAAGTATTCCGAAGCGGTCGAGAGTCTGAAAACTATCAGGAAATTGGGGCCTGATGTAAAGCAAACCGAGGACATCGAAAAGTTCGTGATGACGCCGTTGCGGTCTGCATGTTGATATCGGGTTCAACCTCTACCATGACTCGGACAGCCTCGATATCTATAACTGACTTTCTATACTGGAAGATCAATCACAACAACGGCGTCAGTGTCACAGGCGGCATCGGCATACATAAGGACGATTCCATGGACGGGTTCCGCATGACCTACGATGCTTCGTTCGACGGCACTTTCGGGATATATAGTGACTGGATGCTTAAGGTGCGAGGAGGGATTACGCATAATCTCAGGCGCGGGGAAGCATTTGAGGCATATACCCTTGGTGCTTCTCTGACCCGGCGATTCTAACCCTCCCCATACTTAGTGGTCAGGGTGAGCTGAGGCGGCATTTTTCACTGCCTGGAGCAGAGTGTCAGGAATCAGTGCCGTCGGCCTCCAGCCTCCACCGAGCTCGAAGATTATTACCCCGCCGATCCCCTTCTCCCTGATGTATGATATTTTCTCGCTGCAGGACAACTCGTCATCAAAGGATATGAAGATATCATTTGATGAACGAGGGTTGTCTATACTTAGGTACGGTGACCTGGCAAAAAAATCCCAGCGGTAGTAACAGGGCTGGAAATACATGTCCATAATCTCATAATAAGGAATTATCTCCACAGGCGGCGCTTTTTTCCACTTCTGTCCCGGGGCTGTTACCCCGCCTGTCGGAGTACCCTTGCCGCCCCTCCAGACCGCCCCGTAGAATTCGATCCCTATCCCAAGTTTTTTTTGTTGTATCCCTGCTGAGAAAAATCCCTGCACGAGATTGTCTACAGACGGCACAGACTTGCCTGTGCTTTCGAACCAGTATCCCCCGTCATACAAAGGCGCATTGTGCCAGCTGGTCCACTTGGGCCATGGACCGGACAGCTCGTACGTCATGATATTGATTTGATCCAGCTTGTCCTGAACAGAAGCGATGATCATTGGTTCCCAGAGCACCGCTGCAGTGAGGAGTGGCCGTGGAGTTATGCTGTCCAACGCGGCCCTGAGTTCAGTTATGAATGCGGCATACTGCGCGGCAGAAGAGGATGAGAGCGGCTCCCAGTCAACATCGATCCCGTCATACCCCCTCTCAGCGAGAAAATTGACAAGATTCGTGATAAAGCGTTGCCTGTTTCCGTCATTGGTTGCTTCGAGAAAACCGGCTTCGGTATCCCACCCGCCGACTGAAATCAAAACTTTTTATTTGCCGCATGAGCGGTAGTTATCAGGGGCAGAAGAGTTTTCGGGGTAAATACAATTCATTCCCTCATCGACCGAGCCTTCAGGACCAGGAAACAATGAGAAGTGCAGGATATGGGTGACTGCGCTGTAGTCTATCTGCTCGGCGCTCAGATGGCCCTTGTATCCGCAGCCCTGCATCCAGCCCGCATAGTATGCGCTTACCCATATATCAGAGACAGCAAACGCCGGAAGCGCAATCATGAGTTGAAAAAGAGCAATAAAGATTACCGGAAAAAAGATTTTCCTGAGGATATGTTGCTGTCGAATATTCTTTGTTTTTTGGGTCATCATCAAAGAAAATTCAATATAGTATACCTTAATTCAGAAAAATTCTGTTCATACATCGAAAACCTGCTTCTGCTTTATCTGTACTCCCGTTTCGGGATATTTTCGAATATCGTTGCAAAGAGATAATGTCTTCAATAATTTCTTCCTTCTGTGATTTCGATCACAGAAATTTACCTTCCCGGTAGTTATGATGTAACCAGGATGGGTCAGCAGAGCACAGAAGGAAATGACCGGAGATATCAGAGGCAGATTCTGCCCCGGTGTCTCCTGACTTCAGAAATAGAACGGACAGCTTGGTCAAACTGCGCAGAGAGTCAAAGGGGGTTAATAATATGAAAAGTAAGTGGCATAGAACGATGCGGTCTGCCTCTCTTATTCCTTGTATCATGCTCGTGTGCCTGATATATGGAGCAGGCCCGGTCCTCGCAGATACCGGCCCGGAGAGATATCTGGGTGAGCGCATACTATGCGGGCTGGATGCAGGGCTGCGGATACAAGGGGCATCTGAGCGCCGAGCAGATAGACTACAGCGCAGTCACCCATATCCTGCACTTTTCTCTTATGCCGAATCCGGACGGCTCTCTTAATGATTCGATAAACTGCGTCACAGAGGAGAACTCAGCGCGACTGCTGAATGAGGCGCATGCAGCAGGGAAAAAGGTGCTCATTTCGGTTGGATGCTGGGGTACAGAATCTGATTTCCTGAGTGCAACCAGCAGCAAGAACCGGGGGAAATTAATCAGTAATTTGCTGAGTCTTATGACGGCGAGGGGATATGACGGGATGCGATGTTGACTGGGAGCCGCTCTCCTCTTCTTCTGCCGCGCAGTATGCCGCATTCATAACTGGAACTCAGGGCCGCGTTGGACAGCATAACTCCACGGCCACTCCTCACTGCAGCGGTGCTCTGGGAACCAATGATCATCGCTTCTGTTCAGGACAAGCTGGATCAAATCAATATCATGACGTACGAGCTGTCCGGCCCATGGCCCGGATGGATAACCTGGCATAATGCGCCTTTGTATGACGGGGGATACTGGTTCGAAAGCACAGGCAAGCCTGTGCCGTCTGCGGACGGATTAGTAAGGGACTTCTCTCTCAGCAGGGATACATCCGAACAAGCTCGGCATAGGGATCGAATTCTATGGCGCAGTCTAGGAGCGGCGGGAGCGGCACGCCGACAGGCGGGGCAACAGCACCGGGACAGAGTTGGACTGTTTCTCCGTCGGTTGAGGTGATTCCATACTTTACGATTATGGATCAATATCACCAGCTGCAGTATTACCGTTGGGACAGCGCCGCTCAGGCACCCTATTTAAGTATCGATTCTATCGGTTCCACCTATGACAAGTTCATCTCATACGACGATGAGACGTCGTGTGTTGAAAAGATCCAGTATGTGAAGAACAAAGGTCTCGGAGGGATTATGGTGTTTGAACTCGGGGGTGGCTGGAGACCGGCAGCGCCTCTCCCCGACAGTCTGCTGCAGTCAATAAAAGATGCGGCAGGAGGCACGCCTGTTGTTGTCCCACAGTTGCCGGACCAGCCGGTCCTTGTTTCTCCTCTGAACAATGCAACAGAAATGCCGACAGACCCTGCAATGACGTGGAATGTATCTCCGCAAGCCGATTCCTACTCATTACAGGTTTCTTCTGATCCTCTATTCGCATCATTGGTCGTAAATGCGAGTGGTATGCAGGGCACATCATTTTCTGCGAATGGTCTTTCACCCAATACCCGTTATTATTGGCGTGTATTGGCGCAGAATAGCGCCGGATCAAGCGAATGGTCAATGGTATGGAATTTTACGACGAAAACCGTCTGCAGCACGGTTATCGATGACTTTGCAGGATATCCGAGAGGTAGGGGGATCGTGCTGGGATGGAGTACGATTTCAGAATGCAATACCAAGAGGTTTGAGATAGAACGCCGTTCGGCCGCGTCGGCTTCCTGGTCTTTCATCGGTTCTGTGAACGGAGCGGGTACGTCCTCTGTGATCCGGACATACAGTTTTTATGATAAGAAGGTGCAAAGTTCAGGCACCTATCTTTACAGGATGAAACAGGTCAATCTGGACGGAACATATACATACAGTCAGGAAATCACAGTCGCCAAATGATGCATGCAGGACTCTGCGGGACTATGGGACTCATTGCGTATTTTCTTCGCAAATGAAGAAGGGAGCGAATCCGTAACCGGTCATCCTGCTCTATATTTCGTCTGAGCTCTTTTCCTGTGTTTTGCTTTCCGCTTCAATATTTTCTGCAATTCAGTATCAGACTGCCCTGCAAGGTTCTCTATGCGCTTTACCAGTTCCCGCCGCGCAAAAAACCGGTTGATTGACTGACTCCTGTCCTTCATGCATTTTACTTCGATACCGGTCGGGACATGTTTCAGATAGACACAGGTTGAGGTCTTATTCACGTTCTGACCTCCATGGCCGGATGAACGCACGAACTTCTCTTCGATATCCTTCTCAAGGATACCGAGCGCTTCCATCCGCTCTCTCAGCCATCTGTTCTTCTCTTCACTGACCGCAAAGGTAAGCATTCCCTGTTCCCTCAATCGTGTGATACATACCGGAGAAATCCGGCGTAACTACTAAAATCCTTTCCTGAGTATTATAATTAAAACAATGAAAGACATCATAGAAATACTGCCGAATACTTTTATCCCTCTTTTTGTTGCAATGAATGTGTTTCTCCTTCTCCCTATCTTTGTCTCAATGACTGAAGGGATATCGAAAAGCAAAAGGCGGGAGGTTGTCCGTGATTCCATCGTCACTGCGCTGATCGTAAGCATTTTGTTCGTGGCATTGGGAGAGGCCATCTTCAGGATACTGGGCATCACGGGCGATGATTTCAAGATCGCCGGAGGGATTGTGCTCCTGATTTTTGCGGTCCGCGATCTCACTCAGCGCATGGAAGGGAGATCCAAGCCGGACTTGAAAGTGGGGGTGGTTCCTATCGGCGTCCCTCTCATAGTCGGCCCCGCAGTGCTTACCAACATCCTTATACTCGTGGAACATTACGGGATTATCCCTACGGTTATTTCACTCGTGATCAATCTGTTCATCGTCTGGATTTCACTCGTGAATGCAGAGCGGATTATGCATTTTTTCGGGAAGGGCGGAATTACCGGGATAGGGAAAGTGATGGCGCTGCTCCTTGCCGCGATTGCGGTGATGATGATGCGCATCGGGATCGAGAATATCATCCGCCAGAATATATAGAGGGAAAGGAGCAGGGAGTATGCGTATCGGGATTCTGTCAGACACCCATGACAATTTAGCGCCCACAAAAAAGGCGATTGAGCTTTTCAACCGCAGCAGGGTGGAGTATGTCATCCATGCGGGAGACTATACGTCTCCATTCACCCTGAAATTATTTAAGGAACTAAACTGCCCCTATGCCGGGGTTTTCGGGAATAACGACGGGGACAAACTGCTGCTCCAGGAACGGGCGGAGGGGAATCTCCGCAATCAGCCGTACCTCTTTACGCTCAATAACAGGAAGATCGTTGTCATGCATGAACATCATGTTGTCGATGCACTCGCCGACAGCGGTCACTTTGATCTGGTCGTCTATGGACATACCCACAAGCCGGACGTGAGAAAAGTAAGAAACACTCTGATTATCAATCCCGGAGAGGTGGGCGCATGGCTCTACGGAACTCCGACCGTGGCGCTGGTCGATTTGAATACGATGGAAGGGGAGATTATCGGGCTCTAGTCCTGTCCCGCTTGATTCATAAGTTGTATGAGTGCCGGCAAGATACAGTATTTCCGCTTAGTTCCGGCTCTGACAGGGTGGTAGTTGCATAGAATATGAATCATTGTTGCCCGCAGGAAGCTCCCTTCTTCACCTTTGCGGGTATTGCCGGAGAAACTCGGCGTTCAGGCGGATCAACTTGTTGTCGAGAATGCTGATCTCATTGTCTTTCTGCAGTTTGTCCATTGCGCGGGTCACTGATTCACGGGTCAATCCTGTCATGTCCGCAATATCCTGATGGGTAAGCTTTACATTCATTGAAATACCCTCCTGAGTTTTCTGGCCGTACTCATGAGAAAGCATCAGCAGGAGCATGGTAATTTTTTGAGAAGCATGCTTCGAATTCAGGATGCGTATTTTTTCCCACGATTCACGGAGGCGCGCACAGAGGATGTGGAGGATTTTTTCGAGCACTGGCGGTCTTTGTAAGAGGATGGAATAGAATGCTTTTCTTGAGATGATCGAGATGAGCGAGTCTTCTATTGCCGATACGGTCGCAGGCGTTGTCTGCCCGTCAATCAATGATAACTCGCCAAAGAACTCATCGGACTGGTGAAGGGCGAGGATTATCTCTTTCCCTTCCTCGGTGGTCTTGTATGCTTTCACTTTTCCGAAAAGAATGATGTACATGTATCCACTGGTATCTTCTTCGCGGAGTATGATCTCATTCTTTTTGAATTCCTCGACGACGATATCACCGGATATCTCTTGCAGTTCTTCATCAGTCATCGAGGAAAAAAGGTCTGTACGTCTCAGGAACTCGAGTTTAATATTTTCCGTATTTTCCATGGGAAATATTTCCCCGGCCTTTGCCTGCAAGGATAGCGTAACTGAGAAGCATCCCGGTTACTTCATTACCGCGCCGGTTCCTGCTGAAGTGACCATGCGCGCATACCGTGACAGGTAGCCTTTTGTTATTTTCGGTTTTATCGGTTTCCAGGTCCTGAAACGAGCTTTAATCTCCCCGGAGGACAGGAGCAGTTCAATCTTCCTGTGAGAAATGTCTATCCGTATCCTGTCTCCATTCCTCACGATGGCGATGGTGCCGCCTTCCATTGCCTCGGGTGAAATGTGTCCGATGCACGGTCCCCGCGTCCCGCCGGAAAACCTTCCGTCTGTGATCAGCGCAACTGATTCGCTCAGTCCCATGCCCGCAATCGCGGCAGTCGGAGAGAGCATCTCCCGCATGCCGGGACCACCCTTTGGACCCTCGTACCTGATCACGACAATGTCTCCAGGCTTAATCTTCCCGTTCAGAATGGCTTTCATGCCCTCTTCTTCGGAATTAAAAACCTTCGCCCTGCCTTCAAATTTCATCATGGCGCTGCTCACTGCAGACTGTTTCACCACGGCGCCGTCCGGGGCAAGATTGCCTCGCAGTATCGCAATCCCCCCTTCTTTGTGATACGGGTTATTCAGGGGCCGGATGACATTTTCATCCGCGACATCCGCAGCGTCAATGATCTCATAGACCTTTTTCCCGCTGACGGTTATATTGTTATGCAGATTCTTCTTCAGCCTCTTCATCACGGCCGGGATGCCGCCTGCCCAGTCAAGGTCTTCAAGATAGTGTTCGCCTCCCGGGAGCATGTTTGCCATATGGGGGGTTTTCTTGCTGAGAATATCAAATGTTTCGAGTTGCAGGTCCACTCCTGCATCATGGGCAATTGCCGGGATATGGAGGACCGTATTTGTTGAACCTCCGAGCGCGAGATCAACCATGATTGCATTCTCGAAGGATTTTTTTGTCATAATCATCCGGGGCGTTATGTTTTTCGTTATCAGTTCAACGATTCGCCGGCCGCTTTCGAACGCAATCCTCCGCTTGTCCGCAGAAACTGCGAGCGCGGTCGCACAGCGGGGGAGACTCATCCCGATCGCCTCGGTAACACATGCCATGGTATTTGCAGTATACATCCCCTGACATGAACCGGCTCCCGGACAGGCGCACATTTCGAGCGATTTCAGTTCGTCTTCCTTGATCAGGCCCTGTTTGTATTTGCCGATTGCTTCAAAGGTATCGTTGACGAGCGACAACCGTTTGCCTTTCAGGCGGCCGGAAAGCATGGGCCCTGCGGTAACGACAATCGACGGAATATCCAGCCGGGCAGCAGCCATGAGCATACCGGGAGTAATCTTGTCACAGTTGGTGAGCAGCACAAGACCGTCAAACTGATGTGCCTGCGCGATGGATTCGACCATATCTGCAATCAATTCACGGGAGGGAAGGGAATAATGCATGCCTGTGTGACCCATCGCAATCCCGTCACATATGCCCGGTATGCCGAAAAAGAAGGGATACCCGCCGGCGGTATGGATGCCCTTTTCGATAAACCGTTCAAGGTCGCGCATGCCGATATGTCCCGGAATGATGTCTGTAAAACTGGTTGCAACACCGATGAAGGGTTTCTGCATTTCGCTTTGACAGATGCCGGTGGCATAGAGAAGTGCCCTGTGAGGAACACGCTCAAGCCCTTTTTTAATAATATCGCTTCTCATACACATACTCCTCCCTGATAGTGTTGATAGGAAATAGCCGCTGATTCATGAGAAACCGGGGGACACGAAAATAAGGGGACCCTCTTTGAGAGGAGCGTTGACAGGCAGAGCTTTTCCAGAAAGCTCATGCCCCCCCGGTGTTAACTCTTAATTTGTTACATTCGCTTTTTTGTATTCGCTTACGAGTTCCGCCATTCTGTCTTTCCTGCTGAGTTTGAGTTTCTGTATCCTTTTCCTCTCAAGTTCTTCTTCAGGAGAGAGATAGCGCTTTGTATCCATTTCTCCAAGTTGTGTGTCAAGATTTCTGTGCTCTTCGCTCAGTTTTCTGAATTCTTCGTTCTCTTTTTTTAGGGCTTCCACGATCTCGTTTTCCTTCATATTTTCCTCCTTATGTATGAAGATTCCTGCACCTTAACCCGGAAAACACAACCTGACCTCTTTTTCTGCTATTGGTTTTCTTCCCTGATTCTCATTGCCAGTGCAAATGAATTCTCTATGCAGTCATTTACCCCTATGCCGCGATAGGCATTCCCGGTTATATACATACCTTTAAATCTTTTCATAATTTCATCGATTCTTTCAAGTCTTTTTTCGTGTCCGGGTGTATATTGCGGTATCCCTTTTTCATGGGTATATACCTGTCCAAAGTCGGGCTGGACATCTATCCCCATAATATCCTTCAGTTCTCCCGTAACGAGATCGATCAGTTTGTCTCTTTCCCTCAACGCAAGGTCGGACATCCTTGCCCCTCCGAGCATAGTCCTGAGCAGTACAAAGCCCTCCGGAGCCCTGTTTGGAAAGATGCTCGAATCCCAGAGCGTCCCGAGTATCTTTCTCCCTTCGCGGTACGGAACAAGAAACCCGAACCCGTCCAGGGGGCGCCTGATCCTGGTGCGTTTATAGCCAAGACACACGACTGAAACAGCCGGATAAGATATTTCGCTGAGCACAGAAGAAAGGGTTTTATCCAATGATTTGACCATCCCCATCGCGTCGTGGGCCGGTGAAGCAATCACTACCGCATCCGCATCAAAGGACTTGCCGTCGGCACAGTGGACCGTAAACCTGTCGTTCACCTTGTCGACCGAGACCACCTTCGCGGCGGTCTTCAACGCATCACCGAGAAACGCGGCAAGCGCTTGTATCATTGATCCCATGCCGTCATAAAACGAAGTGAGGACGCCGCCGGGCCCTGCCCCGACTTTTTTGCCGGTTTTTTTCGCCTCTTTCTGCATTTTCAGCATGCCCTTTATCAGGCTGCCGTATTTCTGTTCGAGATTATATACCTTCAGGAAACAGCTCTTCAGGCTCATGGCATTGGGGTCCCCTGCGTATATGCCGGAAGCCATCGGGTCAATGAGCTTCTCATAGGCCTCCTGGCCGAGTCTCCGTCTGGCAAATTCAGCAAGCGTCTCTTCCTCTCCGGTACCCTTTGCCACGAATATCTCTCCGAGAATCCTCAGACGTCCGGAGAGGCTCAGGAGACTGGACGTGAAGAACGCAACCGGTGATTCGGGCAAACGATGGAGGATGCTGTCTGAAAAAATGAATCTTTTCCTCGCGTTCTCACTGCTTTGCAGCGGAGAGAGTGAGAGTTTTTCGGCAAGTTCGAGAGTCCTCGGCCGATTGTTCAGAAAGCCGTTTACCCCACCTTCACAAAGGAACCCTTCGACTTTGTCAGTCCAGATCTTACCGCCTGCTTTCTTTTCGGATTCGAGGACGGTAATATCGAACGAAGGATCTTGTTCGCGCAAGAAATATGCCAGAGAAAGGCCGGAGATTCCACCACCAATGATTATCACTTTCATAGCGTATTGTTACAATAATACCACAAAAACAGGGCTTAGAAAACGATATTGTTGGCGACAGACCCTTCAGATCTTTGTTGCGAGAGAGAGAAAGGAGATTCTGTCAGGGGAAAGGAGCACCAGCCCTTTTTGTTCGAGGTCCTGGAGCAGGACAGAAGCATCCTCACTAGAGATTCCGATCACTTCTGCAACTGTTTCCACATCCTGAATTGTTTCGACGGCGGAAAGGTATAGTGTCTTTTCCCTGCCGCTCAGCATGTGAGTGATGCAATTCCCGTTGCGGCAAGCCGTAATCCTGAGACCGTCAGGTGAATCCTCATAGATCAGATAGGTATTGTGACGGCTTTTACTCTTGATCCCGGCGACTTTTTCCCTCATGATTGTCGAAAGCCTGTATTGTTCTTCATCATTATCGAACTGGTACGGATAAGGATAATTCGAATAGGAAGGCATGGGAAAGTCCTTGAATAACATAGAAAAGAGAGAGTCGGTATGTTTCCTGAGCCCAAAGTTTTCGGGGTCCAGAAAAACCGCACAGTCTGTCGGGAGGTAGAATTCTCCCGGATAAATAAGGATGTTTTCATATACAAGGATAGGTGAAATGAGATCCATCACTCTTATATTTTCGTTCATCTCCTGGGTTGACATGCCCGGGTAACAGGTGAAAAGGTTGAACTGCACCGGAACACCGAGTTCTGCGGCAGCCTTCAGAACCTCAACATTCTTGAGTGCGGTCACCCCCTTGTTCATCAGCTGAAGCATCCGGTCGCTGAACGTCTCGATGCCGATCTGGAAATTGGACGCCCATGTGCCGAAATGAAGAATCGCGCTGAGCACATCCCTGTTCATCCGCTCTGCCCTGAATTCAGCGTAATGGAATGTAAGCCCTTTCCCTTCAAGGAATTTCGACACCTCAAGGATTGTTTTCGGATCTTTTAATGCGTCAGAGTCCAGAATAAAAAAGTTCCTGAGGTCAGGTGAAAGGTCCAGATAGTGTCCGATTTCATTCTTTATCTTCTCTGCTGATTTTGCCTGGCAGAGGATGTTGTATGATTCGTCCGGACAGAAGGTGCACCGTTTCCACGGACAGCCTCTGCCGAACTCTATCGGCATAATGAGTTCATTCCGGGGGATGGGGAAATCCTGCATCTCATAGGAAGGGAAGGGCAGCCGGTTCAGAGACGTGTTGGGCCTGGACGGGGCTTTCTGGATGGTCCCGTTTTCTCCGCGGAAAACAACATTTACTCTCTCTTTGCTTCCGTCTTCAATATGATTCAGTAGGCTCTCGACTGTGAGTTCACATTCACTGGTGCCGACAAAATCGACATAGTCAACATGGTGTAAGAGCTCTGAGGCAAAGGCGCCGGAACAGTCTTTTCCGCCAAAAATAGTCCGGACGCCGGGATATGCTTTTTTCACCATCGAGCAGAGCAGAAGGGAACTGCTCAACTGATAGTGGGAGCAGCTGAAACCCACGAGTTTTGCTCCCTGAAGATGCGGAGATATTTTCCCAAACGCATATTCGATAAAGGATCCGGCGATTTCCCGCAATGTATTGAAATCGGTTAAGGTCAGGCCTATCGATTCGAGGCGCTCTTTGAACAGATCCTCCGATTCCCTGTACCGGTCTTCAAACAGGAGAGAGGCAAAGAGATAGTCGAGCCCCATGTATTCGACGCCGAACTGCTCGGACTGCGCGAGAAACTGGTCCCAGACATGAGGGTTTGTTCTTCTGATAAATGGCAGAAATTCGAGATGAAAATGGAAGCTTTTAGCTTTTTTGCCCTTTTCCGTCAGCAGTGCCTGCATGATGCCGAGGTTGATGTTCGGCATGTTCGAGAACCACCGCGAGATGAACCTCGTGTAAGGCATTGAGATGAAGAGAAAGTCCATAGGGTTTTATTATCGCCGAAAGGAGATGATTTTTCCAAGCCGGGAGTTTCAAGGAAGCTGATTTAATTGTCTGTCAGCTTTATAATGTATTAGTATGAAAAACCGGAAAAGCAACGCAGCTCACTATAATCGGCCCCAAAGGCTCTCTTTCCCTTCCGACGAACCGCTCCACCCCTGGATGTCCTTGCTCCTCGATGCCTATTGCCTGGTAGACAGAGGTGTTTCGGAAGCGATACAGACAGAACTGAGAAAGGGCAGGAAACTGGCATGCGGCAAGGGGTGTTCCCACTGCTGCAAAACCCATCAGACAATCCCTGTCTATCCCCTGGAACTGGTCGGTATTTCCTGGTATGTGACGGAAAAAGTATCAGGTCCCCAGCGTGCAATCATCAAGGACCACTTGAGAGAGTACAGGGAGAATGACCCATGCCCGTTTCTGATCGACGGCGCTTGCTCAGTGCATCCGGTGAGGCCGGCTGCGTGCAGACAGTTCAATGTTTTCGGAAGACCCTGTGCCGAGGGGGAAGACCCCTATTACACGAGAAGAGAAGATGTGCTCTCACCCCTGAAAAAATATATCGACCGCGCTTTTTTTATTATGCTCCCTTTTTATGGAGTTGAAGATGAGGCGCAGAGGCTGAAGATCATAGAGAGCGGAACCGTGCATCAGGTGGTAAAACTCATGCAGACCTGCAACTGGAAGAGCCTGGCGGAAAAGATGGATGAATATGACAAGAGGACTTCGGAGAACAAGCGGTAAATCGGCCTTCCGTTCTTTAAGGTGTAATATGGTCATAGACGTGGGCATCTTACAAAATTGCTATCGGTCAAGGAAGAGGCTATATCTCTATCGGGTCAACATCGACCCTCACCTTTACGTCCCTTGAATTCTTGAACGCTTCGAGGAAGAATTCTGCTGCCGCATGAAGTTTTTCCCGGACGCCGGATTTGAGAAGGAGCTTGTATTCATTCTTCCCCTGCCTGTTTCTTGAAAAATGCGGACCCAGTATCTCAACGTCATCGTCTTCGGCTGCTCTCGTATCCACGAGTTCGGACAGTGTTCCCGCGATATTTTTTTTCGTGACAACCCTGATCAGCACAAGCCTTGAAAAGGGAGGATAGAACAAATCCCTGCGCCTGATCAACTCTTCCTTCAGGAACGACTCGTGGTCATATGACTTCAGGCTTTTAAAGAGATAGTTTTCCGGCATTCTGGTCTGGATGAATATTCTGCCCTTGGGCTCAATCTTGTCGATTACCGACATGATCTCCTGAAACGCTTTTTCCGCAGACCTGAAGTCGGGGATGCTGAGGAGGGTGTCGGTATTCAACACAGCGGCCATCGAGAATGTTTCCGCAGACCCCAGACGCTTTGTCATAAGTTTTGTGCCGATCAGTATCCGGCTCTCTTTCAGATGAATCGAGTCAATTAATCCTTGTATTTCTGATTTTTTCTTTGCCCTGTCACTGTCAAGCCTCAGGGTCTTTATGCCCGTGAGTTTCTCAATGTCCTCCTGAACCCTCTGTGTTCCGGCGCCGAGCAATTGCAGGTTGTATCCTTTGCATGCAGTGCAACGGTCGGGTATGCTTGTCTGCACCGAGCCGCAATAGTGGCATTTCAGCGACTTATCCTGTTTATGGAAAACAAGGGGTATCCTGCAGTCGGGACATTCCACATTGGTGTTGCAATCCGCACATTGCAGGAGGGAAGAATACCCTCTCCGGTTGACCACAAACATGATCTTCCCGTCGTTCCTGATATGTCTTGCGGAGGCATCGATTACTGTTTTCGACAGATAGGGCCTGATGAGTTTCTCATATCTCATGTTGAGCACACTGATTCCGGGTCGTTTCATTTCACCCTGCAGGGTGAGCAGGGTATATTTGCCGGTTTTACAGTTATAGAGAGACTCGATGGATGGACTGATTGACGAGAGGAGCACCGTTGCTTTCTCGATATAGCCTCTCATCACGGCAACGTCTCTTGCGTTATAGCACGGACTGTTTTCCTGCTTGTATGAACTGCTGTGTTCTCCCAGCACCGCGATGAGAGAGATATCTTTTAGCGGGACAAAGAGCGCTGTGCGGGTGCCGATCAGAATATCAATGCTGCCTGACAGGACCTTGTCCATTACTTCGGATTTCTGCCCACGGCTCAATTCGCCATGGAAGATGCATATCCTTTCCCCGAACTTTGTCTGGAGAAGCTGAGCAAGATTATCGAGAGCCGACAACTCGGGGACAAGAAGGATCACATTTTTAACCCACGGGAGGGTCTCCATCAGAAAAGAATATTCATGCGCAGTGGATGGGGCGTGAAGGAGAAAAGTTTTATAGCCGCCTTTTTTCAATGAATTCCGGAGGCCGGTAACCATATCATCGTCGATATGAGCAACAGTGAATTTATGGTCTCCCTGTCCTTCCTTTTGCGATCGCGGTATGTCGGATTTCTTCTTTCTTTTCCTGACCTTTGTGAACGCTTCTTTCGGAAGCATGTTTTTCAGCACAAGACCCTGTTCAGCGAGATAATATTCGGACATCCAGGCAAGAAGTTTTATCATATTCAAGGTCAGACCAGGACGGTCGCGGTGAACCTCGTGAATTTCCCGTGTTCCCCCGGGAGGATTGCCTGAACTCTCTCCGATTACTATCCCTTTCGTCATTCTGTTTCTGAGTGGGGCACTGACGATCATTCCAGGCTCGATTATGTGTTTCAGGACCTCAGGACAACGGTAGGTGAGGGGGACAAGGTTCAGCGGGAAGATGATATCAACGAAATCCATATGAGATTCTATCACATTGTGATCCCGCCGGGCTTTATGTCATAATTTATCAATATGATCATGCGTGTCCTTTGCCTTATTGCGGTCGCAGTATTCATTGTTTCCTGTGGGGGGAGAGAGGCTTTAAAACAGGAGAGGCCTCCGCTTCCTTCAGAGGGTGCATATTACCTCTATATTCTTGGATACGAGGCGGAAAAGGAAGGGAAATGGGAGGAGGCTATAGAATCCTACAGGAGAGCCCTCGACCTTGACCCCGCATCTTCTTATCTGAAGACGCAGATCAGTGCCATGCTCCTCAGGATGGGAAAAATCTCCGAGGCGGTGACGATCGCAGAGGATGTTCTCGATGCTGACCCGGAGTATATCAATGCGCTTATGCTGCTCGGGGAACTCTATAATGCGCAGAAAAAGACCGAGCAGGCTATCGAGACATACAAACGGGCACTCAGGATAGAGCCTGATAATAAGGAGGCATCACTTTTCCTGAGTCTTCTCTATGCTTCTGTAAAGAAGTATGACGAGTCACTCAAGATTCTTGATGCGTTGTCAAAAAATTATCCCGACAACATTATGGCGCTCTACTATCTCGGCTCCATAAGCATCGAAAAAGGAGATCTTGATAAAGCCGTCGAATATTTCAAAACAGCGGTTGCCCGGAGGCCGACCTTTGATGCGGCATATTTTAACCTGGGATTAATCAATGAGAACAGAAACAACCTGGAAGAAGCGGAAGAGTATTATCTCAAAGCGGTAGAACTCAATCCGTATAACCTCCAGTATAAAGAGAGGCTCGCACAGATTTATTTCCGTCGGAAGGAGACCGGGAAGGCAATAGAAAAATATCAGGAAATCGAATCCAAGATGCCGGTGAATATCGAAGTGCATATGAACCTCGGCATCCTGTATTTTGAAGACGAACAGTTTGATAGGGCAGTAGACGAGTTCCGCATTGTGCTTGAGAGCAGACCCCAGCTTTCCTCCATCAGGTACTACCTCGCGATCGCTCTCTCTGAGATCGGAAGGAATGAAGAAACGATCGCAGAGTTAAAGAAGATACTCGCGCAGGAGCCGAAGAATATTTCAGCGTTCCTGTATCTGGGATTTCTCTACTCGAAGATGGACCGGGACGACGATGCAATCGCTGTCTATGAAGAGATCCTTAGTTTTGAAAAGGAGAAACCCGAAGTTTATCTCTATCTTGCAGTAACCTATATCCAGAAAAAGGAATATGGAGAAGCGGAACGAATACTGAAAGAAGCGCTTGCGAAGTTCAGTGATCACGACGACCTGAATTTTAACTTCGCGATTGTGCAGGAGAAAACGCAGAGATTTGATGAAATGGTCCGGTATCTGCGAAAGACGATCGAGATCAACCCGAATCATGCCGATGCGCTTAATTATCTCGGGTACAGTTATGCTGACAGAGGCATCAATCTCACGGAGGCGCAGGCACTCATCACAAGGGCACTCGATCTGAAGCCTGAAAGCGGATCTATCATGGACAGCTTAGGATGGGTGTATTACAAAGAGGGAAAATATGAAGAGGCGCTTCAAATTCTTTTGAAAGCAGTTGACCGGATCAAGGACGATCCGGTTGTCTTCGAGCACATAGGTGATGTCTATCGGTCGATGGGGTTGCGCGAGAAAGCGGCAGAATTCTGGAAAAAGGCAAGAGAATCCCATGGAAAGAGTGAAGACGAAGGCCTGAAAGAACGGGTTGAGAAGAAACTGCAAGAGAATCAATGAAGGCCCGCTTACCTTCCCTTGTGCCCTCTGTTCTTTCGCTCAGGGCGCCTGCAAAAGTCAACTGGTTTCTCAGGATTACCGATAAGAGAGACGATGGGTATCACAATATCGAAAGCCTGATGCAGTGTGTCACTCTTTACGATGCGCTTCACTTTGAACGGACTCTCACCGTAACATTGGAATGTGATCAAAACATACCGGTTGCCGATAACCTTGTCTACAGGGCTGCATGCCTGCTTAAGGAACACGCTGCATACGGAAAAGGCGCCCGGATAGTGGTGAAGAAGAATATTCCGGTCGGCGCAGGTCTCGGCGGGGGGAGCAGCGATGCAGCATATACGCTTATGGGACTCAATACCCTGTGGGATTTGAAACTCTCCATGGATGAACTTCGTGCTCTCGGCGCCAGGATTGGGTCGGACGTCCCCTTTTTTTTCGATGGTCCGTGTGCTTTTGTCGAAGGCAGGGGAGAGAGAACGACCCCCGTTTCCCTTGATACATCGCTTCCGCTTCTTCTGGTAATGCCTTCTCTCTCAGTTTCTACTGCCTGGGCTTACGATGCCTTTGACCGGAGGACAGAGCCTGGAGGGGACGGAGGAGATATTCCCCTGCCATGTGAGAAAGAGTTGAAAAAAAAACCACTTGATATTAAACTATTCTGTCAGGCCCTAAACAAACGAGATTTTGCCGCTCTCACAAAAATGTTCGATAATGACCTCGAACCAGTCGTTATCGAACAATATCCTGTCATAAAGGAGATAAAAACACGACTCCTGGAGGCAGGGGCGGCAGTGTCGGCAATGAGCGGAAGCGGGCCTGCGGTATTCGGAGTTTTTGTGTCGAGAGATGCAGCAGAGAAGGCACAGAGGGCGATGAAGCCGAACTGGTGCTGCAAAGTGGATACGCTCATTGAATAATAGAGTTTGGGGCGTCGACAAACGGCAAGTCAGGAGACTTTGGATCTCCCATCTGGAGGTTCGAATCCTCCCGCCCCAGCCAGCCTGAGTTTGTACGGCAAATTCAGGAGGTAAGAGTTAAAAGTTAAGAGTCGAAAGGTTGGGAAACTTTTCACTTTTAACTTTCAACTTTTCACTTTTTTGGAGGGATAATGCCTGAGGGTATTGAATTATTTACGGGAAATGCGCACAAGAAACTTGCAGGAGAGATCGCGAAATACCTTGATATCCCTATTGGCGATGCAAAGGTGACAGAATTCAGTGACGGCGAGATCAGTGTACATATAAAGGAAAATGTGCGCGGAGCCGATGTATTTGTTCTGCAGCCGACCTCCATGCCGGTAAACCGGAATATCATGGAGTTGCTCCTTATGGTCGATGCCCTCAAGAGGGCATCTGCGGGGAGAATAACCGCGGTAATCCCCTATTACGGATATGCACGGCAGGACCGGAAGGTCCAGCCGAGAGTCCCGATTTCCGCAAAACTGGTTGCCGATCTTATTACCGCTGCAGGAACAAACAGGATCCTTACCATGGATCTCCATGCAGCCCAGATACAGGGTTTTTTCAATATTCCGGTCGACAACCTCTATGCCTCTCCGGTTCTTCTTGAGTATGTGCAGAAAAAATATAATTCGAGGAAGAACCTCGTGATCGTTTCTCCGGATGCAGGAGGCGTTGAGAGGGCGCGGTCATTTGCAAAAAATCTCCAGTCATCCATCGCGATTATTGACAAGAGGCGGGAGGAAGCCAATGTGTCTGAGATAATGAATGTCATCGGCGACGTAAAAGGGAAAAATACAATTATTCTCGATGACATGATCGATACAGGCGGGACGACGGTACAGGCAGCCGATGCCCTCATAGCGAAAGGTGCAAAACGGGTTGTTGCAGCCTGTACCCATGCAGTGCTTTCAGGTCCTGCAGTGAGCCGGGTGAATGAATCGGTGATCGAAGAACTCATTGTCACCAATACCACCCCGCTTGACAGCAAGCAAAAACAATGCAAGAAACTGACGGTGTTGAGTATAGCCCCTCTCATAGGAGAGGCGATTAAAAGAATTCACGAAGAAACTTCAATAAGTTCACTTTTTGTGTAGGTTGCTACACATCGAGAGGAGGATACATGGAAAGAATTACTATTCATGCGGAAAAGAGGGAAGAGAAAGGAAAGGGAGCAGCGCGCTCGCTGAGAAGACAAGCTATGATCCCTGCAATTCTTTACAGGGGGGGGGGATCTCTGCCGATAAAATTACCGAAGAAGGAGATCACACAGTTCATCAACTCAACAGCCGGTCAGCAGATTATGGTGAACCTGCAGTTTGCAGACGGCGAGAGCAAACTCGCGCTTATGAAAGAATACCAGGTTGACCCGACTCAGAGAGAATTGCTCCATGCAGATTTTTTTGAGATTTCACTGACCGAGAAGGTAAGGGTGAGTGTGCAGATTACTCCGACCGGAGAACCGGTTGGCGTGAAAAGAGACGGCGGACTTCTCCAGAATGTCCTGAGAGAAATAGAGATAGAATGCCTGCCCGACAAAATACCGGGAAAGATGAAGATTGATATATCAGGACTGGAAATCGGCCAGGCGTTGCATGTGAGCGATCTGAGTCTCGGCGAGGACATCAAGGTTCTCACCGACCTGGATGAAGTCATAGTGAATATCATCGCACCTCTCGTTGAACAAGAAGTTGCGCCTGCCGAGGAAGCTGCTCCTGAGACTGCTGAGCCTGAGATAGCCAAGAAAGGCAAGAAAGAGGAAGAGGGAGAAGCGGCAGAGAAAGAGAAAGAGAAAGAGAAAAAGTAGTTGGCAGACAACTGGTCTTCGTGAGCAGATCGTATCAGTGATAACTTATAACGGGTAGCTTTTATTATAAGCATGTGGATTATCGCAGGCCTTGGAAATCCGGGGACAAAATATGCCAGGACACGACATAATATAGGATTCATGGTCGCAGAGGAACTTGCCGCACGATATGGAATAGCTCTCCGGGACCGTAAAGAATACAGAACAGGAAGGGGTTTGATAGAAGGACAGGATGCAGTCCTTGTCGAACCCCTTCTTTATATGAACGCAAGCGGACCCGTAATCAGGGAAATGTTCAGGAAGTATCCTGCCGGGCCCGAAACCCTCATCGTTCTCCACGATGATCTCGATATGGATACAGGGAAAATACGGATCAGGAAAACAGGCTCGTCCGGCGGACACAGGGGTGTCGAATCGATTATCGCGAACATAGGCTCGAAAGATTTCATCAGAGTCAAGATTGGTATTGGAAGAGGATCCGACATCCCGTCAGAGGAATACGTCCTGAGAAAATTTACCAGGCAGGAGATACACAGGATAAAGGAAGCGTTGATTGTGGCTGCAGACGCTGTCTCAATGATCGTCAGCGACGGGGTGGAAAAAGCCATGAACAGATTCAACTGACATGGAGATTCTCTGATGCGTGATATGCTTGGGAGAGAGGAGCTTATCCCTGTGGAAAAAGCGCTTGAGCTTCTCTTCAACTGGGCGCCTTTCCGTCGTCCTTCAACGACAATAGTCCCTCTTGATCAGGCTCACGGCATGGTAACCTCCGCGGATGTTCTCTCACCCGAAGACCTCCCTTCCTTCAGCAGGTCAACAATGGATGGCTATGCAGTGAACTCTGCCGATACTTTTGGCGCTACAGACAGCCTCCCTGCATACCTTGCGATCAAGGCAGAAATTTCCATGGGAGAAATGCCTTCTTTGTCCCTGAAACAGAGCGAGGTCGCAAAGATTGCAACAGGCGGTATGCTTCCGAAGGGCACGGATGCCGTAGTAATGTTCGAGCATACGCAGCAGATTGATGAAACCATGATAGAAATTCTGAAGCCGGTTTCGCCGGGTGAGAACGTTATACAGGCAGGGGAAGATGCACAGCAGGGAAGCCTTATTCTCCGGTCCGGGCACAAACTGAGACCGCAGGATATCGGCGCACTGGCAGGTCTCGGAATAACCGGGGTGCGGGTTTTTGAAAGACCCCGTGTCTCCATCCTCTCAACGGGTGATGAAATAGTCCCTGCAGATAAGCCGGTCAAACCGGGGCAGGTCAGGGATATCAATTCTTATACCTTATCCGGGCTCATACTGAATGCGGGCGGGATTCCGCTCAGGAAAGGCATATTGAAAGATCACTATGAAATCATCCGGGATAGTGTTGCGCAGTCCCTGAAGGACTCTGAAGCGGTCCTCATAACAGGCGGCAGTTCGGTGGGCACAAAAGATATGACGGCGAAAGTCATTAATGATATGGGACCCCCTGGAGTTCTGTTCCACGGTGTTTCATTGAAACCGGGGAAACCTATGATAGGTGGTGTCGTGAATGGCACGCCAATCTTCGGCCTGCCGGGGCATCCTGTCGCTGTCCATGTCTGCTTTGAGCTATTCATCAGGCCGGTTCTGGAAGAGATCGCGGGGCTGCAGGGGAAGCGCTTCGGTTTTCTTGCCAGGACAGTGAAGGCACGGATCGGCAAGAATATTTCATCGAGTCCCGGGAGGGAAGAACATGTCGGGGTCACCCTGGAAGAACGTGAGGGTGAATTATGGGCTTTCCCCATCTTCGGAAAGTCCGGGCTTATCACTAACCTCACCCTGGCAGACGGAACCGCAGTTGTCCCTCTGAGAAAATTCGGGGTACAAGAGGGGGACATGGTAGAGGTCAAGCTCTTTTAGTGAGAGATTATCGATGCCCCTTTTCTCTGCATCGGAACCCATATCCTCCCCCGGTTCATTTTTATCTGTTGCTGTTGAATTCTTCCCGGTACATGTAGTCGTCGGTATCAGGGTCAACCCACATGATTACCTTCCACTTTGATGTGCCTTTAGTCCCGCTTTTGTAATGGTATTTTTCCCATTCATCTGATGTGATCTGCCCGTCTTTATCCGTATCAACCGCATCCCACTCGTCTTTGCTCACTTTCCCGTCTTTGTCCGTGTCGAGACCCTCGTAAACAGTGTCTAATCCATCATCAGTGCCTGACGCAGCTGAGGAAACGGAATTCACCGTACAGAAAACGATCAGTGACAGAAAACAGACCAGACCATATCTTAACAAACTCATGAGAACCTCCTTTCTTTTCTGTTCAGTATACAATTGTTCTTAAAAAGATACTCATCTGGAAATCGGGCGGGATGCCTTGTTCATATCATCCGGGACGACGATGACCTTTAATGAGTTCTTTCCCTCGGCGGCCCTTCTGAACCCTTCCTGGATATCAGAGAGCGGAATCCTGTCGGTGATCAGGGAGGCAACTTCGATGCTCCCGCTGTCCATAAGCCTCAGCGCTTCCCTGATATCGTCAGGCGAGGCGCCATAGGAAAATGTCACAGTTATTTCATCACGCCAGAATCTGGTCGAGGGAATGACGATATCATTGTGCGGCACTGCAAAAAAAAGAATTTTACCCTTCCGTTCTACCGAGGCAAGCGCGGTTTCAACTGCCTGTTGTGCCGCTGCACAGACGATTACAAAGTCCGCAAGTCTGTCATCGTTGATTTTTTTCAGTACATCCACTGAATATGCCGGTCCATCGACAGCATGGTCGGCTCCATATGCACGGGCCATGCTGAGCCTGTACTCATTGATATCGACAGCGATAACTTTCAGCCCTTTCGTTTTTGCGAGTTTCAAATGGAGAAGTCCCGCAACACCCGATCCTATGATGAGCACCGTCTGCCCTTTCTTCAACCCCAGCTGCTTCTGCCCTGAGATTACACATGCCAAAGGTTCGATCATCGTCGCGTCTTCATACGGAACAGAGTCCGGAAGGAGGAAGGTTCCGTGAGTCACATTCTCTTTCGGAATCCGTACGAATTCTGCAAACCCCCCCGGATCATAATTGCCCGCATGGAGCAGGCCGCATGCAGTATAATTCCCCTTCACACAATAATGGCACTCATAACAGGGAACGTGGTGAGAAACAAATACCCTGTCCCCTTTATTGAATGCGCCTTCCTTGCTTCCTGTCTCAACAATTTCGCCTGCCATCTCGTGACCGAGGATGCGGGGAGCCTTCTTTATCCTGTACCATTCCATAATATCGGTGCCGCATATGCCCGATGCCATCATTTTCACAAGCACTTCACTGCCTGAGATCACCGGCGCCGGACGTTCTTCAATCCTTATATCACTGTTGTTGTAATATACGGCTACTTTCATATGACAATCGATGAGTTTTTTACCGTCATTCTTTCTTGTCCGGAATCCTTCCTGTATTTCTCAAAAAAGAAAGATCCCATGCAAGCGGAATAACAGCCGGTGAAAGCGGTTTGCGTATGACATAATGATGCGGTTCCGTATTATCTTTTTGAATATATCTCAAATGCGTCATCGACAGAAGCGCCTTTATGTACAATCGCCCTTACTGCCCTGATCATGCCGACAGGGTTGTCGCTCTGAAAAATATTTCTGCCCATATCAACACCCGATGCGCCTTCCTTTATAGCATTTGCAGTCATTTCCAGCGCATCTCTCTCGGGAATTTTTTTCCCTCCGGCCATAACAACAGGAACCGGGCATCCCTCAACAACTTTATAGAAATCCTTGCAGTAATACGTTTTGACAAAATGGGCTCCTATTTCTGCTGCCATCCTGCAGGCAAGACCAAGATACCGTGCATCCCTCCCCATCTCTTTTCCGACTGCGGTTACTGCCAGCACCGGCATCCCGTATCGTTCCGCTTCGTTTACCAGCCTTCCGAGGTTCGCGATGGTCCTGTCTTCATTTTTCGCACCGACAAAGATCGACATGCCGACACCCGCTGCATTTAAACGTAAAGCCTCTTCCATAGAGGTGGTGATATCCTCGTTCGACAGCTCTCCAAGTATACTTGGACCCCCGGAGACGCGGAGGCAGACGGCAACATCGCTTCTCGGATCAATCGACGTTCTCACCATGCCCCGCGTAATGAAGAGACAATCCGCATGTGATAACAGGGGCGAAACAGTTTTCTTCAGATCTCTTAATCCGGTTGTAGGCCCTTGAAAGTAGCCATGGTCTACTGCGAGCATAACAGTCTTGCCGGTCCGCGGCTTGATGATACGTGATAGTCTGTTTTTCAATCCAAAATCCATGAGAAGTATCCTCCTTAGCTGTAGTGCTGTTCAGAGTATAAATGATGGACGGTTTGACTGTCAAAGAAGAGAGTGCGCGGTTCATGCTATGCAGTTATGATCTCACCCCCGGGTTCCTCTGGTCGTGTGTCTGACGACATGCGAAGTGAAGCAATGTTGTTTATGTACGCAAAGCATTGGAGGGGAAAGTGAGGGACTCCCGTGCTCCGTGTTCTTATGGGTAAAAACATATTACTTCTCTCACGTGAAGCGGAGAACAGGGACGTTATGCATTGATCGGGAAGGAAGAGGTATAATAATAAATGTCTGCCTGGGAACAAATCGATAAAAAAACATTGACAAACCAAAAATATTTCAGGTAGTATTATATCTCGTGTTTGATCTTTGAAAAATCTAAAAAAGTGCGTAGCATGCTCTAGTCAGTTATCAAGTAATTTTTGAGAGTTTGATCCTGGCTCAGAACGAACGCTGGCGGCGTGCCTAACACATGCAAGTCGAACGGAGCCAGTGCGAAGCACTGAGACTCCAAGCTCTAAATTCGAATATCTAAATTCTAAACAAATCCAAATGGCTGAAATTCGAAACTGTTTTGAGATTGTTTAGGATTTAGGATTTAGGATTTGGTGTTTAGAGCTTCCAATGCTTTGCATTGGTTTAGTGGCGGACGGGTGAGTAACACGTAGGAAACCTACCCTTGGGCGGGGGACAACTCCGGGAAACCGGAGCTAATACCGCATAAGACCACGGACTGAGATGTCAGTGGGAAAAGTAGCAATACACCTGGGGATGGGCCTGCGGCCTATCAGGTAGTTGGCGAGGTAATGGCCCACCAAGCCAAAGACGGGTAGCCGGACTGAGAGGTTGAACGGCCACACTGGAACTGAGATACGGTCCAGACTCCTACGGGAGGCAGCAGTGGGGAATCTTGCGCAATGGGGGAAACCCTGACGCAGCGACGCCGCGTGGAGGATGAAGGCTTTCGGGTTGTAAACTCCTTTTGTAGGGGAAAATAATGATGGTACCCTACGAATAAGCCACGGCTAACTCTGTGCCAGCAGCCGCGGTAAGACAGAGGTGGCGAGCGTTGTTCGGAATTACTGGGCTTAAAGGGCGAGTAGGCGGCGGGACAAGTCTGGTGTGGAATCTTAGGGCTTAACCCTAAAACTGCATCAGAAACTGTTTTGCTTGAGTCAGTGAGGGGAGGGCGGAATTCCTGGTGTAGCGGTGAAATGCGTAGATATCAGGAGGAAGGCCGGTGGCGAAGGCGGCCCTCTGGCACTGTACTGACGCTGAGGCGCGAAAGCGTGGGGAGCAAACAGGATTAGATACCCTGGTAGTCCACGCCCTAAACGGTGGGCATTAGGTGTAGGGCTCGCAAGGGTTCTGTGCCGAAGGGAAACCATTAAATGCCCCGCCTGGGGAGTACGGCCGCAAGGTTGAAACTCAAAGGAATTGACGGGGGCCCGCAC